>NZ_QYZD01000018.1:0-127327 GCF_003591545.1 Paenibacillus thiaminolyticus | reverse complement strand
AGAACCTTAATCCAACTCCTGCCCGTCATTTTCGATTTGGATATGACCACAATATAGACACTGTAGGGTGCAGTTCTGCGTCAAGGCAGGCTGCCCCTCGATCTTCATATCACTTTTCCCGTTCAGCCATGGCATAGTCAGCACCGGAACACACGGAGCCTTCTTCACGCCATAGATGTCTACCATCTCACTGGCCTGTACGGCTGGATTGAGTAGGCTGGAGCAATTCCCAAAAGACTCAATGTTCACCCCCGGCACGTAATCTCCAATATTCATTTGGGCTTTGTTTTTTATGTAGACGCCATGGCTAAAAGGCCTTTTCAAACGGGTAGGCTGCGTACCATAACTACAGCTTACGATCGCTCCTGCCACGACATAGCTTTTTTTCGCGCCGCTTCCCGGTCTTACCTGCGTATTTTCCACCTTACTCTATCCTCCTTCATGCCTCCATCTCGACTCTTTGTACTCGAATGCCTGTAAAGAATCGGCGCAGCAAGCTTTCCGCCACAGCCAAATGGATATAGATATGAGGTTCGATAAGCCCCTTAATCCGAAAAACAGGCGACTCCACCTCCCCCTGTCTCAGTACCAAACGCTTCAATGTCTGATTGGGGTACCATTCCGTGTGTGCGGACAAACAGTCCTCCATCGGCGGACGAAGCAACCAGTATACGTCCTGTCTGGCCTGCTGAAAATCGGTAAGGATGGCCGCCCTCCATTCCAGTCCCGGCATATATTTCTCCAATAATGCTTTCATCCGATCCGACACCAGCGGCAGAGGAAATTCCAAAAAATCTGGGTACACCGTTTGTGGATCGGTATGTACAGCTAGAAAAAGAGAGGCCTCCTGTTGTTTCTGTCCCTGGGTCTCCGTCAGGATATCTGTTACTTGCAAAGGAGACATCGCAGCAGGCTCCACCCGATTCATTACCCGCTCGTCTACCATCAGTCGAAAATATCTCAATGCAGCCACTTCCTTTTATTAACGGCATCCCTTATATGTGCAGGCTCAGAAGACGGCTCTCCATCTGGAAGCGAAGTCGCCAAAGTTGCCCCGTCCAATCCAATGGCTTCTCTACGCTGTGCATCCGTAAAAATGACTCCTTGTACATTGGCTCCCGTAAAATCAGCCCCGCTCAAACAAGCACCTTCAAAAGATGCACCTGATACATCTGCTCCAGCAAAGCAGGCATCCGTTAGATCCGCTCCGTTCAAAGTCGATCGATGCAGTAACGCGTTTTGAAACACGGCTCCGCGCAGCTGTGCATCTTTAAAACGGGCCTGCTGCAAGCTCGCCCCTGTGAAATCCACGCCAACAAAACCCAATGGCTCCCAATCTAAAGAAGCACCTGGTCCGTATCCGGCGTTACCCATAACGGCATCGAATATCGCCCCTTTCATCGAGCATCCGCTAAAATCGGCTCCATAAAGCAAGCTGTAGGTCAAGTCGATTCCATTCAACTGGCTTTGCTGCCATACCGTTCCTACTAAAACACAGCCATGCAAGCGCCTGCGCTCCATCTCAATCTGCCGAAAAGCCGTATAGCGAAAATCCAGCAGACTGTAATCTCCATCTGACAGTTGAACTTGGGTCAACGCTTGATAGCTGTACGCATATTCTTCTTTTTCCTCCAGCCACGACCGAATCTCACTTGCCTCCATGGCTCTGCGATCCTCGCGATACACCGATACGCTATGGTCCATGTATTCCCCCACACGAATCTCGAACATCTCTTCCCGCTCCAGCTCTTGAAACTCCGGTAAGCACACAGCCTGTTTCATCACCAGGCGGATCATATTTACAATGAGTGCATGAACATGTTCTGCCGCCTCCAGCATGGCATGCTCCCATTCAAGCTCTGATAGAGAAACATACTGCTTCTCTGCCTCTCTTCGCAAGTGCTGCAAATCGGTCCAATAGGAATAGGACCAGCTTGTATCCCATTCAAATCGGATCGGCTCGGGCTCAAGCATCCATAAAGCATCCGAAGCCTCCACAAGATAAGCAGGTCGCCCCTCCAGCCATGTGGTACGCAGCATGGAGTATGTGATATAACCGATCTTTCCTTTTCTTCCTTGAATCTGCTCGTGCCGAATGTCCCGGCAATACCCCCGAAAATCCTCGACACAGGCCTTTATCCGTTGCTCTTGTACCGTCTTGAACTTCAATGCCCAATCTCTACGGATTAGAAACCACGCCTGCTTCAAGACGGCTTGGGCTTGCTGCTTTGGATTTAGCTCATCTTTAGGCTCCTCCATTTGTGCATTCCTCCACGACCTGAAGTTCTTCCTATGTCATCTCATCATGCTGCCGCCATCCTGCGGCCGCACCATAAATAGCCTAGTTCGACTTGACTTCACTGCCCTTCATATCCGCTGACCCGCTCAACTGAATATGACTGCCTTTGCACCCCATACGCAGCTCGCTGCCTGCGGACAAACTCATCTTTTTCCCAGCAGACAAGCTCAAGTTGCCACCCGCCGATATACTAACCTGCTTATTACTCACAATATGAATGCCTTCCTTATCGTCCAGCTTGATAAAAATAGCGCCATCTTTCCCCGTCACAACCAGTTCATCCGGTCCCAGACGAATTTCTTTTCCATGAGGCGTTCGCCAGACTTTCATCTGCGGATTGGAAAACTTGTTGTGTCCGCTCTCTCTACCTGCACGTCGAACCGCACTTCCCGCAACCCCATCCTCTTCACGGCTGCCTGGAAAATACAAAGAAACCGGGTCTCCTTTTTCCGGCATCACGTACCAGCCTGTATGTCCTCCGCCGCTATACACCGCTGAATAGGTAAACCAATGCGCCTGATCGACCACCTGCTTCTCGTCGCAATCCAGATGAATACGCACCTGATCCTGACGCACGTCCACGACCACCCCGCCTAACGAAGCACCCGCCAGTTTTTCCTGATAGTAGCATTTCTGCCGTAAGCCTTTATACGGGGTAAGCACATATTGATGTCGCAGTAGCCCCTGCCTCATCTCCGAATAGGCCTGAATGACAAACAAACTGTGTCCCTGAAAAGACAACCGGGCCCCCAAATCCAGCACCTCGTCCGTCTCGACCTCATAAACAATAAAATCATTTTCGTCCACCTTTACCTGCTCGTTCTGCTGAAAATAACGGAAAGGCAGCATTTGCTTGCGCACGGTATAACGGGTATGATCCAGCACCGCCTGTGCCGGGCTGTCCTCGATGCCAAAATAAAATTTAGGACTGTCAAAACGGGCCACAGGCATCAGACTTGTATGATAGCGAGAAGCCATGCGTCTTAAAAAAGCCCAGTCTGTCTCCTGATACTGGATAGCAATCCGCCCGATGGACTCTCCGCCTGTCGCTCCATCAATCACGTCCAGCCCTTCATAATCCTCGCCAATGATCTCCAGCATCTGGGGAATCGTCATTTGGGTATACTGAAAAGAACGGGTGCGCTGCTGGATATCCATCCGGTAGGTATGAGAAATGGCCTCGACCATAAGGTAGTACACATCCCGAACGACCTTTACTTCGACCGAAAGTGTGATCCCGCTGAATAACGGCTTGCTGTCGCCCGATTCATCCCGCAGACTCACCTCAATGACCGTGTTCTTCTCCGTCTCTTCCACATAGCTGTCCCGCATCTCTTCCGGGATAATTCCTGTAAAATAAAGCCGGGTATGCTCGTTAATTTTCTTCATGAGGGTAAGCTGCTCCAGCTCGACCAGCTTATAGGGATGGATCAGGATATTATCGTAGCCCAGGCTCATAGCGAATCCGCTCCTTTCTTACACGTAGAGTGCAAGGGCGATGGCATCGGATGAAGCGATTGGACCGTATTTTCCGCTACAGGCATCCATACCTCCATATCCGATTCCATACAGTTGAACGTACCCATCATCACTTGTCCTGCATGGACAAAAAGCAGGATTTCGTTGTACAAATTCGTATCCACGCCCGCAGCTATAAAACGGATTCGCCCGATGGATAGACCGGAACGATTCACCATCACTTGAGTACCCATCCAGTTACGGATCGGTTGTACAGACCGCAGAACGTCTGCCATCTGCTCGACAAAATCAGGAAGCTCCTCGACCGCCAAAGAGGTTTCGGTGCGATTAAAGGTGATATTCACCGTCCCGTCCTCCGAAGTATAAATGACCTCCGGCCGATGCTCCGAAGGATATTTAAACCTGGCTTGCGCAAGCGGCATTAGCTTAAAAAATTTCGGGACGCTAACCTCCATTTGCCCTTCCAAAATCACTCTCATTTCCAATGGAATGAGATCATCGCCCAGCCGTAACACTGAATTTTTTTCAGTTATGGTTTTATCGTGATCATTTACAGTCGTTTGAGATAGGATCGTATTTCCGTCTTTAGATGCAGCAGTATGATTAAGCTTGTTTTTGATGCTAAGGATCTGCGTGTCCATATCGTTCATAAGGGTAGTCCCTTCTTCTTAGGAATATGACTTCAGAAAGCAAAATTGGGAGGATATATTTAACAATACCCATCTTACGTATGTATCGGCCGGAAGAGAGATTTTTTACAGATTTTCTGAGCAAGAAAGCCCACGGTTTTAATCGTGGGCTGATAGCGAAGTTGGCATGAAGGCATTTTAGAGTTCCCCAGAAAGATTCCATTGGACCGTTATCGATGCATCGTCCAACACGGATGTCCGTAAAATCCTGCGGGATATACATCGTCAGCTTGCCGTCGAAGAATGGTTGCTCCTCGAACGTGTAGTAGCGCTTTCCAACCGGTACCGGTACCGTACGAATGCCGTGCGGCTCCTTCGCTTTCTCTGCTTCGTTCAGCAGCGCCTGAATTTTCTCATCCATAATTCCATTCCACTCACCATCCCTTCCCTCGAATAAAACAGCCCGAAGATCCCTTTTTTTGTATTCATCATAAAAAAAAGCCTAACAAGCGTATATGAGTCTTCCACACAGGTCTATCGCAACCAATTATAGGCATTTGATAGCGAAATTCGTCGAAATACAACCAGATGTTTCCGCCCAATGTTGCGAGAGCCTTATTTCGGTCGCCTTGATGTCCGGGAAGGAAGCCGTGAACGGGTGAGTCCGCTCTACATCGGAAAGCAGAGGGGCTATGCCGGCGGGAATGGGAAGCCTCCACTTGCGAGCGATGCTTATATCGGAGCAAGGTTTCGACGATGCTACGGCAGCAATGTCGATTCCAGAGAAGTACCGCAAGCGTCTGCGGACGACGAACAGCCAGGAGCGTTTAAACGAGGAAGTACGACGTCGTGAACGTGTCATTCGTATCTTCCCTAACCGTGAATCTGCATACCGGCTGCTTGGAGCCTTGTTGATGGAAATGGATGAGAAGTGGAGCAATGGCCGCAAATATTTGGATATGACGGATTATTTGGAATGGCGCAAAACACATGCCAAGACTTCTTCCAAGGTTGTACGGTTAAGCTAGAGCAACGAATTTTGCTTGAGGGAATTTACACATAATTTTGGACTTGACCTCCATCAAGCTAAGATGGTATACGTCAACTTTAATTAAATACAGGTTACTTGAAACAGGGGTTCTCTAACTTTTAAAGAATTATTAATAATAAACTTAAAAAGGTATCAAGAGTGGTGAATGAATGGGAAAGCAATTCGATTTTTATATAGACGCTGAAGCAGAGAAATGTATTACCAGGCTTCGGATTGCCGATGAGGCACAATTGCTTATCTCAGAGGCACGAACCGAAAATACTCACCGACATGGTGGAACGACGAGTAGCTGGTTTTCCCTTGGAACACATCATTGGTTGGGCAGATTTCTGTGGTACTCGGATAGCTGTGGAATCAGGAGTTTTCGTACCTCGCCGCCGTACTGAGTTTCTTATCCAACAGGCAGCTTACCTTGCAATGCGAGGAGCTATCATAGTTGACTTATACTGCTGTACGGGTGCGGTGTGCGCTGCACTGGCTACAGTTCTAGGAGGGATTGATCTGTATGCAGTCGACATAGATTCAGCCTCAGTGAAATGTGCTTGTCATAATCTTAATTGGGTCAACGGTAATGTGTACGAAGTTGTTCTCTACCATCCACTTCCAACTAAACTACGTGGGTGCGTTCACATTTTGGTCGCAAACGCACCCTACGTACCTACTGAGGCAATTAAGCTGTTACCTCGAGAAGCCCGAGAATATGGGGCAAGGTTGGCACTCGACGGTGGGGCGGAAGGACTGGATGTCCAGCGACGGGTAGCTGCTGAGGCATTACTCTGGCTGGCACCCGGTGGTCATCTACTTGTTGAGACTAGCCACCAACAGGCCTTGCAAACTGTTGAGATATTTGCTCAAAACGGGCTAATTCCACAGGTGAAAAATTGTGATGAATTGGACGCTACTGTTGTAATCGGAACTAACCATCTCTTTAGAGTGAATACGGACAGCTAGACATTACCACAAATAAAAGCCCAAGAATTTATAAATTCCTGGGCCTTTATATGTACTTCCAGTAACATCACCTCATTGGAGGACTATAGGCCTTCCAAATAAAGCTGGATAATAAATTAACATCATGCCTACAAATGAGCAAACTAAATAAAAAATAGCCTCGTATTTTATTACTAGAGAAGAGTTATTATCAAGCTTTTTTTCATCTCTTTTATATATTATTTTAAATAAAGCTCTATATAATAAATACCCAATAATCGCCCCCAGGGTGTTCATAAATAAATCATCAATATCTGTAATCCTATGATTTAGCAATTGACTAAACTCAATAGCCAATGAAAAAAAGAATCCAGCATATGCGGTATTTTTCATTGTTCTAAACTGCGGCCAAATAGTCGGCAATAAAAAACCTAACGGCATAAACAGTAAAATGTTCAAAACATAAGTAGTAATACCTTCAGAAGCAAATGGAATCAAGTTGATTTCACTTGCACGAATCAATGTTTCATATCTTCTTATATCCCATACAGTCGCTATCCCCGTCATCTTATACACTAGCGAAAGGTAGAACAGAAAAACATACACCCATAGAAAATGCAGAATAGATATATTTTTTTGCGCTTTAAAATAAAATCCAATTTGAAACACAATACAAAAAATAATAGTACAAAAATAAGTATACAAATAACTAATTAAAACTCCTGTATGCATATAGAATCTCCTAGCTTTACATTTTAATCTATGACTTTGTCATTTTAGAACATAATTCAAGAACGGGTGGTCACAATCACTCCATCTATATTATTACCAGATATTTCATAATGTTCATCCACTGGTATTTCAACGTCAATTGTCTCGTTTTGAGAAATGGGATAATATGAAATCGTATATTTTTGCCCATCAATACTAACAGAAATGCTCTCTTCTTCCTTCAAAAAATCCATATATTCTTCTAGAGCGAAATTCTTTTCTTTCATAATCGCGCTGTGAGGGAAACCAACATAACGGATATGCCATGGTTCATATTGAATTCCAGTAACATCAGTTTTATCCTTTGGATAGCGTAATATAAAGCCGTATTTCCAAGCATTTTCTTTCAGCCACTTTCCTTCAGGTGCTCGCTCCATTTTCGTTAAGCTTGATCCTACATCAAGTGATAAGCCTGAATTATGTTCACTATAACCTGCTGGCAAGGCATAATCAGCCCCCATTTCTTGGTAAAGCACACTTTGCTCATCAAAGTCACGATAGCCACTATTAATAATAAAATGACTAACCCCTTCCTTTACAGCATCATTGACCATCTCTGAAAATTTTTGTGCTATTCCTTTTGACATATAAATATTCGTATCAAGCAACCCGTACCCATTTATCAATTCGTTATGTTTAGATAAATTTACGATATCTGACTTCACACTTTCTTGGCGAACAGGATATTTACTGTTGAATAATAGCAGATTTCCTTGATAAATCTGTTCATTTGTAATCGTTTTCGTTTGCGTACTTTCAGAAGTCCCTCTATTATCTAAATGATCTTTGGGATTTTGATCATAATTTTGAATTTCTACTTTTTCCTGAAAAAACAGTGCTTTATTAATGAAGGCAAAACCTAAGCACAATAAAAATAAAAGACCCCACTTCTTCATTTTCAGTTTCCTCCTTAACTTGGTGATAATAGCAAAACCGGCGGGGCGAAATAACTGCCTGTGAAATTGCGGAGCAAACGGGCGGTGTGGAATACCGCCCATCTATTCGTTCAGTCTTGTTTTTCAGGCTCATCTTGCCGCAGCGCCCGCAGAGAATGACCGCAATATCGCCCTGCTTACATCTTCAATACTATCTACTATATATAAATTCCCTACAAACCAGTTGCAAACGACGGATTCCCTGCCGAAAGAGATAGCTTTATATAGGTTGTCCGTGCAACGGTTAAAAGTTTATTTAACGGGGAAATCAAAATAGCTATTGGGGTATGGTTCGTTTCTTAATACATAGTGCCACCATTCGAAGCTATATGCTTCAAACCCACTGTTTTCCATGATGGAACGCAAACGTCTGCGATTTTGCGCTTCATTGCCTGAAATTCCTTTTGCCGCATGATGAGAGCGTTCATCCATAAAATCAAATCCGCTCCCCATTGGTACCAGCTCACCCGTGTCTAATCGATAAAGCGTAAGATCAATTGCACTTCCGCGGCTATGGCTTGATTTTGAAGCCACGTATCCTTTTGAAACCATCTCGGTTCGGTCAATATTGGGATAATATCTTTCCTTTGTCAGGTCATCTTCCGGCTGTGCAGCCCATTGCAAAAAACAGTTTACAGCGCGTTGGGGACGGTAACCGTCCCATAAAAGCAATCCGTACCCTTGAGTAGCAGCCAGTTCTTTTACCTTCAAAAGCGCGTCGGCCAACTCGTATGTTCCTACAATGCGATTTACTTCATATCCGTCAACCGGCTTTCCGGTGAAATTGTCCCATGTGGCATATTTAGCGTCCCAACGAACACCGTGTACTATTTCATCTAAAAAAGTAAATCCTATTTTCATTCTTATCATCCCTTTAATGCTAATACGATCAGGCGGTCAATCAGTTCGGGAAGCGTTATACCTGCAGCGACCATCATACGGGGATAACGGCTGTATGATGTGAAACCAGGCAGGGTATTGACTTCGTTAAGTACAATGCTGCCGTTATCTTGTAAAAACATATCAACACGGGAAAGACCTCTACAACCGAGCGCCTTATATATTTTTTTTGCCGTTTCCTGTATCCGTCCTCGCACCTCTACCGACAGGTCTGCGGGAATGGTTATAACTGCGTTTTCAGAGCCTTTTTCCGGCTCGGCTTCCTGATGAATACGAAAGATACCGTGCTGCAGCCTGATTTGGTCCACCTCGCCAACAATCAACTCGGAACTGTTTCCCAATACGGCACAACCGACCTCACAGCCCAAAACAGCCTGCTCAATTAAGATTTTGCTGTCATATTGTCTTGCCGATTCAATTGCGGCGTCCAATTCGTCTGCGCCATTGACTTTTTTCACGCCATAAGATGAGCCTGAACGCGCCGGCTTAACAAAAACAGGATAGGTAAACGCATCTATCGCCGGCTTATCGTCTTTATTAATAACCCAAAATTCAGGAGTAGCTATGCCAGCGTTTTTCGCAATTGTGTATGTCAGCGATTTGTCCATACAAATCGCGGAGCTTTGAATATCGCAGCCCACATAGGGGATACCGGACAATTCAAACAGACCTTGTATTGATCCATCTTCACCCGACTTGCCGTGCAAAACCGAAAATGCTACATCAACGTGGTGGATTTCATATTCATGGTTCTTTTTAACAAGCAAACCGTGCATTTCTTTATCCGGCGAGAGTACGGCTGAATAGCAATTGCTGTTTTCCCATTCCGCGCACGGTTTTTCGCACATTTTCCAAACACCGGATTTCGTAATTCCAATGTATAACGGCTCGTATTTTTCGTTGTCAATGTTAGCGGCAATCTCTCTTGCAGATTTAACCGACACGTCATGCTCCTCCGAGCAACCCCCAAACAGGATTGCAACTTTTACTCTATTCATGCTCCTGGCTCCTTTCAAAATCCAAACAGTTTTTAATTGTTTTTTCAACGGTATCACGCAACGCCTGTTCGGTATAGTAAGCCGTATGCGGCGTGATTATCACGTTCGGCATTCTTTGAAGTTTCAGTAAAAATTGATTATCAATTGGTTTTTGTGAGCAATCAGAGTAGAAAAACTCTTCCTCTCCCTCCAATACATCCAATGCGGCACCGCCCAGTTTTCCGTTTTCTAATGCTTTAACCAGCGCATCGGTATCTACAAGTGGACCGCGCCCAGTATTGATAATAAACGCGCCTTGCTTCATTCTCTTTATTTGTTCGTGGCCGATGATATGGCGCGTATCCGCATTGAGCGGCACATGAAGCGTAACGATATCGCTATTTTGCAACAACGCATCAAACGGAACATAGTTTGCCTCTATTTTTTGGCTGCGATCATAAGCCAGCACATGACATCCAAATCCCCGCAGCCGCTCAATAACCGCTTTGCCTATATGGCCGGTTCCCACCACGCCGACTGTCATGTCGCGCAGTACCTTGCCACGGACACTGTCCAACCTGAAATCATGTTTTTCCACAGAGCGCACAATAGATTTGGCGTTGCGTACTGCCATAAGCATCAGCATCATGGTATAATCGGCAAGGCTATCCGGCGAATACGCCACATTGCCGACAGCGATGCCCATTCTCTTAGCGGCAGTTGTATCTATATGATTGCAGCCGATGCTTCGGGTAGAGATATATTTCACGCCGGCTCTCTTCAGCGCAAGAAGAATAGACGCGGAAACCTCGGATTTGTGTCCCACGCTGATACATTGATTGCAGGGGGCTGATATGGCGTTGGCTTCTGACACGGCGGCGTTAATTATCGTGGGCATAATGCCAAAGCGCGGCGAAAGGGCACGGAATGCATCTGCCTCATCCTGCTCGCATCCATAAACGGTAATGCCGATGTTTTTCATAATTAAGACCATTCCTTTCTTCGAAAGGCACCAATAAGAAATAAAACGGGGATGCCGATGATCGCGGTAAACTTGTCATATCCTTCTCTGGAGAAACGAAAAAAGCTCGTTCTTACGGTTTAAGTCTACCGCGTAAGAACGAGCCGTTTTTTAATATTAAATTGTTAATTTCCTAAGAAAAAGTAAAGATGACCTTGAGATTTTCCTAAGAAACGATGTTCATTTCTTAGGAACTCCTTTTATCAACCAAGTCTGGCAAGGCCGGAAGCTCTACCGTGAACGTCGTGTAGTTATCATTGCTTTCCGCGTAAATCTGCCCGCCATGCTGAACAATGATTTGTTTTGCAATCGCCAATCCAAGTCCCGCGCCGCCCGTATCGGAAGAACGGGCATCGTCCAGCCTGTAAAACTTTTCAAATATGGCAGCGAGCTTATCTTTGGGGATGCTTCCGGCGTTCTTGAAAACGATGGACACCACATCCCCGGAGAGGCCCGCCGTAATGTCAATGACGCTGTTGTCCTCGCTGTATGCAGCGGCGTTTTTCAAAATGTTGTTAAAGACCCTCGCCAGCTTATCGGGGTCGCCGGATACGGTCAAATCCTCGGAAGCATGGATAACCGCCTGTTTTCCATTCGCGGCAAGCTGGGGATAAAATTCATCGGTCATCTGCACCAGCATATAGTATAGGTCTATGTGCTTTTTCGTGAGCGTAATCGTTTGGAGGTTATACCGTGTAATCTCAAAAAACTCGTCGATTAGCTGTTCGAGGCGATACGCTTTGTCCAACGTGATATGCACATACTTTGCCTTTTGCTCTACCGGCATGTCTTGCGCCTCGTCAAGCAGGCTCAGATAACCGATAACGGATGTAAGGGGCGTTTTAATATCGTGCGCCAAGTACATAACAACGTCATTTTTTCTTTGTTCGGCCAGCTTTGCATCCTGCTCTCGCTTTTCCAGAGTCCGTTTTAATGTGTTGAGCTTCTGTTCCATGAACTCCATTTCCGCAGAAAGCTCAATTTGTTTATCTTCGTTCTGAATAAGTATATCAATGCCGGTATTTATCTCGTCAAAGTATTTTGCAAATTTTGAAAGCATGACGCGGCATAGAATAAGAATACTAATGGCAATCGCCACATAAATAAAGATTTCTATATTGTTCCGTATAGTATACTGATATATTTTCATCGCGTCCTGACGCTCTAAGTGATAACTGTTTTCCAAAAAACGTACGATCCAC
The DNA here is from genome assembly GCF_003591545.1 of Paenibacillus thiaminolyticus. GTDB lineage: Bacteria > Bacillota > Bacilli > Paenibacillales > Paenibacillaceae > Paenibacillus_B > Paenibacillus_B thiaminolyticus_A. The sequence goes on along the minus strand of NZ_QYZD01000018.1, from coordinate 115,133 downwards.
TCCCCAAGTGTCCCCTTGATAAATAAACGTAAAAACAACACGAATACAACTGCTGCCATAACAATCACAACGATATACTGGTAGAGTTTTCGTTTTAGTTTGGAATAATCGGTTTTTTTATTCTTATTTTTCAATTTTATAGCCAACCCCCCATACCGTTTTTATATACTTCGGATTATCAATGGTGTCGTTCATTTTTTCGCGCAGATGCCGGATATGCACGGTAATGGTGTTGTTGCTCTTGCTGAAATATTCGTCGCCCCATATCTCATGAAATAACTGCTCGGAGCTAACCACATTCCCCTTGTTTTCACAGAGGATGCGCAGGATTGAAAACTCGGTGGGAGTGAGTGATAACTGCTTCTCGTTCAGAAAACACTCATGCGTGTTTATATTAATGACAAGGCCGGAGTGGACGATAACATTTTCGTTCTGCTCCGCTACTCCACTGTATTTTTTGTATCGGCGCAACTGCGCCTTGACCCTCGCAATTAACTCCAGCGGGCGAAAGGGCTTCGTTATATAATCGTCCGCGCCGATTGTTAGCCCTGTAATTTTATCTACCTCCGTATCTTTCGCGGTCAGCATGATAATTGGATAGGTGTGCTTGTCCCTTATTTTTTGGCAGATAGCGAGGCCGCTTGCGCCGGGAAGCATGATGTCCAATATGGCAAGGTCAAGATCGGCCTTGTCTATACATTCCAACGCTTCTTTGGCGGTATAGTATTTGAAAACCGTATAATTCTCGTTTTTCAAGTATAGCTCAACCAAATCGGCAATTTCATGTTCATCGTCCACAACAAGTATTTTATCGCTCATAGTTATCAACTCTCCTGTATGGATTTGCTTTTCTCAATCGGAATCTTTTACGAATATATAGTATTTATAATCACTGGAATCCGCTTATCCACGTAGGATATCCGCTGATTTCCATAAATGTGATTCTAACTCATTCTTGGATGAATACTCTATACAAATCCAGTTTACATAATGAAAAATTTTCGGAAGTTCCGAAACACAAAACCCCTTGGCACCCAAGGGGTTTCAGCATGTCTGCATTAAACGTTTATGCAGAATTTGATACAACGCCTATAAGTCAACGTTTTTGGCTTTGGAAGAAGTCCTAGAAGTTGCATATATCTATTAGGGTTTTATGCAACTTTAATGCACTACCCAAGTGCATTAAAGTTTTAATTATTTTTTTTTAGGTGTTCCCACTCTTCTCTCAATATTCCCATTCTAATGGAGTCATAATATTTACCGTTAACCAGTCTACACTTTCTTAGTCTTCCTTCTAACTTCATTCCCAACTTCTCACCTAAACGCATCATACGCTGATTCCCTGACCATGTTGTGAAACCTACTCTTACTAAAGGCAAAGATTTAAATAAATGGTCTATCCAAGCTTTAAAAAAGAGTGTTCCATATCCACCGTTCCAATAATCATAGTTATATATAGGAAGCCCAGCTTCTAACCAATTCGAAGCCTGATGTTCCCAATAATACGATACTATACCAATCAATTTATCATTAACAAATAACCCCCAACGGTTATCTTGTTGTACAGAAGACGATTTCTTTTCTTCAAGAAAAACAGTGTATGTTAAAGGGGTAGTCACAGGGTTGCTGCTCTAGTCCGTCACATCATTTATATAAAATGGAATTAAACTGATTAGCTATGGGGTTTCTAGGGTTCGTTTCTGGATAGCTCGGTATAAAGAGCCTTGCGAAATGCCAGTTCCTTCTATAATCTCTTTTACAGAATATTCATTGCTTAGCTACAATGAATAAATTAAAAATGATAATGGCAATTCTAACAGAAATAAGATAAACCAACCAATAAACCACCCTGATAATAACCACAAAGAACTTTTAGCATGCTTTAAGGGTATCTTCATTATATTTCTAAATTCCCTATTCCGCAATGTTGTGCCCTTTAACGACATAGATTACAATTTCTAGGTGATCTAATTAATTTCCGTCCTTATTCAACAATATGGCCCGTTTGTTCATTAAAAAGAAGGCTGCCGAAGAAACCCTTTGTTTCACAAAAGGTACCACTGGGAAATTTCTGTACAAAATTATCCGTTAACATCCGTCTATTTATCTACAATAAAATAATTATGTACACGCAGATAAATTAATAAAAACACATGGTGGGGGATTTGAAAAAAGAAACCCGGGATCGCTCCGGGGTTTCTTGAGCAAATAAAGCCCCGGTTTACTCCGAGGCTTTCTTCTTACGGGTATACACGGGGTGGAGCATGGTCGACGGTGCTCCACAAAAATGAGTACTTACCAAAAATGTCTTTCGCAACAATGTCTTTTGCGTTTTTTGCACTCCACCAATACTCTCTGACCTCGGTGAAGAACAACAGTGATTATTTTCCGATGACGTCTCATTCAAGCCACCCCCCTTTCTAAAATACAATATGAGAAAGCACTTCAAATGATTGGACCAGTATCACAACCAGTTAATAAGGACATACCTAGTATGGTTCCTTGCCTCTACTGGCGTATAAGCCTCTGCTATCGACCAAGAGTCAGGACGGAGCGGATGGCTGGGAACTGGCCATAATGAATGACTTGAAGTATTCCATGAGCTTGAAGCTCTGCAATGCATGCGACAACCTGTGGATCAATGAATACGAGCAATTCCTCTTCCCTGGCCGTCGTCCAAGTGGATAGCCGGCGGACGTCATCGTCAACATAGCCAGGATGGCATAAGAGCTCGGTTATTCCTTCCGAGATTTTGCATAGGAGGCTCAAGAGTTGGGGGACGCCTGTCTGGCTATCGTAGGTATACATCACTAGTTTATCTGTGACCCACGGAACTTCAGGGTCACGGCGACTGGAGGGCAGCCGCAAAGGAAGTTCTTCGCACTGCACGAGCTTTTTAACGAGAGAATACACGACTGGATTGTCCAAATGAATATAGTGGTGCGAATCGACATGCGTAGGGCGGAGCCCATGCTTTAGCATTCGACCGTATTGGGTATACAGTTCACGTGGGACAAAATGAGGACCGAATGAACGTCTTTCCTCGGAATAGACTCATTAGATTACAAGCGTATTATACTTTATGAGGAATTGAAATCACGGGCTGTACAACGTCTTGAGCTGCGGTGCCGATAAAGCTCTCGATCCGAAGAATGATTGACGCAGGACTCATGGGTAACGTAATACCGGATGCTGAGCGTTAATCGCATCCAATTGCTCCCGCAATTGATTTACATTTCGTTGCGTCATGGCATTCTCTCCCTTTCTCTTTCTACAAAAATACACGACCCAAGGTCGTGTCTGGCTCAGGGCGCCCGAGGGCGGCCAAGGCGAGTTTCCACAGCGGCGCGGACCTGCCTCCCTTTCATTATGACATGCCTGCAGTTCGTACGACTTCTTGTTTTTTATCGTTCACGATCAATTGAAAGATGTCCGGACGGCTGTAATGCCCCGTCACATCGAAATCAAAGCGGCTGTTGGTGACCTCGGAAAGATCGAACACCTCCGGGAACACAATCAATGCCGCTCCTTGTCCGGCAGCCTCTCTTGTCATCTGGGCAATCTTATCCATGGCGCTTGCCTTATCGAACAAGATGGGTGCGGATTGAATGGCAGCAACCTTGATATAACGCTTCTTCATTCCCCTCTCCCCCTTCCATGCCGCCTTGAATATAACGGAAATGCCGCAACCCGTAACCATCCAATCTGACGATTTCTGGACCAGCCACTTTACCCGGCGAACCGGATTGGCTTAATCCGTCCCCAATGGATGGTTACTTTCCGGACGCCATGCTTTACATTCTGGATTACATTCATCCGACGAGAAGCATGTTCATCCATCGTTCATCACTTATATTGAGAAATGGAGTGGATAGCAGTGCTTACCGAAGATCAATTGCGCGGCGTTATGGTTCCTATCGTGACGCCCTTCGATCGCAGCGGGAATGTAGATTTCGACTCGTTCACAAAACTGATCGCGCGCTTGGTGCCGATGACCGCGATTAGCAGCGCCGCGAGCAAGAAGGGAACTCGTCTCATGAAGGGCGCACGTGAAGATAGCATCGAATACAATAGTTTTGAACACAAAAAGCCTCCTCGCCCTTCTGGTTGTGGAGGCTTTTCCCTGTTCAGCTAATGTACAATGGAATGCTCTGTCCATTCCGACAGCAGCAATCCGGCCGGGAAGCTTAATTCTTGGCAGTTTTGTCTCTTATAATTCCATGGCTCGAACCAATGAGCACTTCTTTTCCTTGTTGATTCCTATAAATCGACCTTATTTCTACCTTCTTAACGCCTTCCAATTGTTCAATCTTGGTTAACGTTACTTCACATGTTATCGTATCACCAGTAAAAACAGGCCGAATAAATTCACTTATCATCTCTCTTGCGATATAGTTTAAATCACCGCCAATTTTTGTTCCTATACTAGCAGTTAATAAGCCCTGAACCATTAAACGTCCTCTTTCATCAGGTTCTACATGATGAATGCCTTGATCCCCAGAAATACGTCCAAACTCCAAAACATCTTCTTTAGTAAACGTTCTTTCCCATGTAAAAACATCATTTATTTGAATCATCCCTTCCCCTCCTTTACATGTAATATTCTGTATTTCATCCTAACACAGAAGTAAATGAATGACCATTCATTTTTTACCTTGTTCTACCAACCTTACCTTTTAGCAGCATAAGAACTGCACATTGGAATGCTCTGTCCACTCCGATAGCAGCAATCGGGCCGGGAAGCTTAATTCTCTGCTTTTATGAACGATCATTCCGTGCGTTGAGCGGATGTCCGAACCGATGGGGAGCACGTCGAACTCTCCTGCGGCTAGCTCGGCTTGCACCGCAATTTCCGGAATGAGGGCAAAGCCTGATCCGCATTTCACGGATTGCTTAATCATGTCAAGGCTCGGGAGCTCCAGCGCCTCCTTCACGGCAATGCCCGCCTCCTGCAGCGCCTGGCTCGCTTGCGTATGATACAAGCAGTCGGTTCCGAAGCTGATCAAGACCTCTTGGCTTAGCCGCTGGAGACCTTCCGTCTCCACCTCCCTCATCAGCGCCCGGGAAGCAATAAAAATCAATTTCTCTTCCACCAAGGGATAGAAGACGACGTCATGCCGCTGCGGATCGCGCGGGACCATGCCGAAGTCAATCGCATGCTCCAACACATGATCGAGAATATCCTGATAAAATCCCGCTTCAATCCGCAATTTCACCTCGGGGTACTTGTTCACGAAATACTGTATAAAAGAAGAAAAGCGCGTCAGAAAAAAAGATTCCTGCATGCGAAGATACACCGTGCCCTTCGGCTGCTCCAGCTCATTCATCGCTTCCTCGATCGAAGATCCCAAATGAACAAATTGATAGGCATATTTCATCATTTTTTCACCGGCGGGCGTCGGCTTCACTCCGCGCGGCAATCGATGGAACAATTTCTGCTTGCAAGCCTGTTCCAGAGACTGAATATGGGTGGTTACCGTCGATTGAACATATCCCAACCGCTCTGCCGCGCGGCTGAAGCTTTTTTCTTCCATCACGGCAATAAACGTTTTCATGACTTTTCCTTCCAGCAATTCTATCATAGGTTCCCTCCTGATATCGAAAAATGAAATATGTTCTATCGTATTTCCTCATGACTGCGATAGCTAATTCCATGATATCATAAATCTCGCAACAATATTACAAATCGATTTCAAAATTCGATAGGAAAGCGAGAGGGTGAAAAATGAGTCAAAAACAAGGTTTCCGATTGGGTGTCTATATTTTCAAAGATGCCGAAGTCGTCGATTATGCCGCGCCATACGGCGTATTTTCGGTAGCGCGCAGGCTGGATCCAGGGCTTGACGCCTTTCTGGTCGCAGATGCATTAAGACCCGTCCAGACCCAAGCCGGCCTTACGGTCTACCCCAATTACAGCTTCAACGACATGCCGGATATGGATGCCTTTCTCATCCCCGGCGGGTTCGGAACCCGGCAGGAGACCTACAACAATCGGCTGCACCACTTTATACGCTCCCTGCCCGAGTCGACCTTGCTGACCAGCGTATGCACAGGCTCCTGGATCTATGGGAACATGGGGCTGCTCGACGGGCTGCCGGCGACCAGCCGCAAAGAACCGGATCGGCTGGAAGCTTCCGCCATGGGCAAGGTGCCCATCGATCGCCTTGCCGAACTCGCGCCGGCGTGCACGATCAGCCGGGCACGCATTGTCGATGCCGGCCGAATCATTACCGGTGCAGGCATCGCCTCCGGCATGGAAATGGGCTTCCATTTGTTGCGGCGGGCCGGATATGACGAAGCCTTCATTTCAGATGTAGCCAGAGTGATGGAATATGCCAAAGCCTACAACATTTACAAAGAGGATATCGAATATTTCAATCCAATCGGAAACTAAAAAAAGCTGCCGAACGAAATCGACAGCTTCTACAGCAGCCGCTTCCCGGTTTGAGCCGGGGATCGGTGTATTTAGTCGGTCACATCTCCAAATCCCATTCAAGACTCGTCTTCCAAATTATATTCATCAAGATCCCTGGCTTCTGTAAAGTGCTCCTTGACACTCCCCACTACCTAAATGCAGGGGATTCTTGGGTAGTCACTCCTAACGGAGTGAAATCCACCAAGCTATCCCTGTGTGTCCCACAGTTCAGTTGGCTATGCCAACAGCCGAAGTCCTTCCTGCTCAATATTGATTGCAGCGTTTTCGTCACGATCGTGCTTAGCACCACATTTCGGGCAATTCCATTCTCGCAAGTTGAGGTTTTTCACGTCTTTATTGCGGTATCCACAATTTGGAGTGGAGCAGAGTTGGCTTGAAGGGAATTGCTTCCCAACGATGGAGATGGTTCGACCGTACCATTCCGTCTTATACTCTAGCATCGTACGAAACATAGACCACGAAGCATCTGCAATGGATTTTGCTAACTTGTGGTTTTTGAGCATATTTTCCACTTGCAAGTCCTCCAAACAGATCACTTGGTTTTCGTTAATCAACTTGGTTGACAGCTTATGTAGGAAGTCATTGCGGGTATTTGCGATCTTCTCATGCAAGCAAGCCACTTTGAGGCGTGCTTTGTAACGGTTTTTACCGCCTTTTTGTCTGCGTGAGTGAATTCGTTGCCACTTCGCCAATTGTTTTTCATACTTACGATAGTACTTGGGGTTCGCCACCTTCTCACCAGTAGAGAGAATAGCGAAATCCATGAGGCCAAGATCAACTCCTACGGTCTGTTCGATTTGCGGATGTGGTTGAATCTCTGTCTCACACAAAACCGACACAAAATATTTTCCCGAAGGATTTCGTCTGATCGTGGCCGACAGAATACGTCCCTCGACTTCTCTTGATAATGCAAACGCAACCCATCCAAGTTTAGGGAGTTTGATGCAATTTCCTTCCACTTTGATATTCATTTTGCATGTGTAGGACTGTTTCGGGTTCTTCTTGCTTTTAAATTTGGGATAGCCTTTTTTCTCTTTGAAAAACTTTTTGTACGAGGAATCCAAATCTTTCAAAGCGGATTGCAGGGCAGTCGAATCCACTTCTTGTAACCATTCAATCTCTTTTTTAAGTTGTGTGAGCATGGCAGAACATTCGTGGTAATTGAGCGTTTTCTTTTCCTGTTCGTAAGCATCTTTTCGTCTTGCGAGGAAGTGATTGAATACAAAGCGGGAACACCCAATCGTTTTGTTGATGAGAGCAGCTTGTTTTTTGTTCGGATACAAACGGAATTTGTAGGCTCTGTGCATGTTCAATCACTCCTTTCTTTTTGAGACGCAATGTACTTTTTAAACACATCCAGTTGAACCGTCCCGACTGTAGCAACAAGTTTGTCCAAAGAGAAGGGAGTCTGCTATTCAGGTATCCAAATTCCATCCGCAACACTCTGGATGTATAGCCCTGCAAATGCTTCACGACTCGGTGAATTCCGAACTACGGGTCACACCTTAGGAGCAAATGAACGTGGTCAGGCATGATCTCCATTTCAACAATTTCCGCGCGTAGTTCCATGGCCTTCTCAAGAAACAACTCTTTTAATCGAATGTCTACTGGCTCTATCAAACCTTTTTACGATACTTTGGACAAAAGACAACATGATACTAACAGTCAATACGATATTGTGGTGGCTCTCTACCGATCCACTCAAAATCATCAACTATGGTTAATTATACCATATTTCATTAAATGTAGTGAGTGTATCTAACAACAATCAACCAAACAAAGAACTCTCTTTTGGTCTGCTCTTAGTACCCCCAGAAGGGATGCAGAGCAAAGTGCCTTATATCCCCATAACTAAAAGCAAGGGGTTTTACGACACGAGTGCTAATATTCGACTTGTGTAGAATCCTTCAGAATGGAATTCACGTTTTCTGCTCCTTTCAGATAACCTCTAATATCTCCCGCCTTACACATCCTCGAATGACTTCGACATCCACGGTAATTCCATCCCCAATCACGTATCTGGGTGAATAACCATATAATACAGCATATGAACATCGGGGAGTGATTGAACTTGATCAAATTGACATTGGACATGGCGAAGCTGCTGATCGCTGCCGCGGAACGTAAGTCTCGCGAGCTCGGTCTGGCCGAGGTGATCGCTATCGTCGACGAAGGGACGAACCTCATTGCGCTGCACCGGATGGATAATGCCCGGATCGCCGCTATCGATATCGCTCTCAACAAAGCATGGACGAGTGCAGCGATGAAAATGCCGACATCCAATCTGTCGGAGGCAGCTCTTCCCGGCGGACCTACCTTCGGTATCAACACGACGAATCAAGGAAGAATCGTTATCCTGGGCGGTGGCATTCCGCTTGTCAAAAAAGGGATCATCGTCGGGGGGATCGGCGTTAGCGGCGGCACAAGTGCGCAAGACATCGAAGTGGCCAATGCCGCCGTCCAAGCGTTCGAGAGTATCCACGGGCGAGGCGGCTCGCCAATTGGAGCGGCACGAATTGGTACGCGCCAGTCAGCCGTTCCCTCGCCTTACTTGATCCGTGAATGAACGGCTACCCCCAGAAAAGATAATACTGACACGATGTCCATCCAATCAGTTCCCTTCGTTGCTTGTTAATCGGCTCCATTCGCGAAGCCATGCAAATGTCGGCGAATTATCGATATAAATTCGACAACGCAAGCTTCGTGTTTTTCATCCCTGCGCTTACATAAGGCAATCATGTTGACGGGAAGCAGCTCATCCACATGCACTCGGGCTAGCGCTCCCCGATCGACATACTCTCTGGCTGCCAGAGAAGAGATGAAGCTGGCTCCATACCCGGAAGCGACTGCATGGATCGTCTCGTTCAGCCCGCTAAATTGGAGCGCGGCTTGGGGAGGGCTCACCATGTTCGTCTTGCATAGAGCGAATAGCCGCTCTCGAATCGCACTTCCTTTCTCCCGCATAATAAAGGGCTCCGTCATCATTTGACGGAAGGTGATACGCTGATTCGCATACTTGTGGTCCGGGGCAACGACGAACCATACTTCATCCTGATAGAGCTCCTCCAGCTGCGATGATTTCGATAGTTTTCCACGATCGCTTCGATTTGTTCTTCCAGCGCAAAAAGCCGCTTTGCCGGATTCATTATTTTTTGTCCAATGGCCTTAAGCGCAACTCCCCTTCCTTTCGGTTCGAACAAATATACACCCAATTCCTTCTCGAACTTCTTGATCTGGGCCGTGATGGCCGGCTGGCTAATATTCAGCTTCTCCGCCGCTTTTGTCACGCTCCCTGTCAAGGCAACGGTATAACATATTTTGAGGGCATGCAAATTCATATGAAGTAAATATGGAGGGCTGCTCCTTGGCAAAGACGACTTTATACTTGACGAGACATGGACAGGCGGAATGGAATGTGGAAGAGAGAATGCAGGGGCACAAAGACTCGCCTCTGACAAGCTTGGGCGTGCTTCAAGCGGAATGGCTGTCATTTTTTCAACCGCCCGGACTTGTATCAGCCAACCGGCTTCGGAGAAACCTATGAGTAATTGATAGGCAGGGCGATCCCCGGTATCGACAGCATCATCTCCAGACACCAGGGCGAGACGGTGCTGATTGTGACTCACCGCATTACCCTGAAGACGATTATGGGCTACTATGGAAAAAAAACATTGCATGAGCTTGGAACCTTGCCGGATGTCCAATCGACCAGTCTCAGCAAAATATCGATAGAGGACCATGTTCCCATGATTGAAATGTACGGGGATACATCTGACTATCAATAGAGAGCACAGGTCTTGCCGGCGATAACAAACGGCCCCGCCTGCGAGGAGGGGCGGTAATATTTATTATGTTAACTGGCACAACGATTTGGCATTACCATCTGGCGGCCCACGCTTCGATTTCGACTTTGAGAGAAGGAAGCCCCAGAGCCGGCACATAGGACATCGTCATCGAAGGAGCGATCCCCCCATGGAACTTCTCCCACACTTCATTGAAGTAGTCCCAATCCATTTCTTCGGTAGCCAAAATATTGATCTTGATAATATTATCGGCGGACACCGCCTCCCCTTTCAGGATGCGCAAAATATTTTGCAGCGTATTCGATAGCTGCCCGTTCAAATCCGAAGGCATGTCTCCGTTCATGTCAGTCCCGACTTGTCCGGACAGCACCAGCAATTCCGCCCCTTTCGGAACGACAGTGAGATGAGTATAAGGGCCGACCGGAGCGGCAACCGTAGTCGGATTGCTGCGTTGAACCTTTTTGACCTCTTTCCCTCCCCTAGTATTGTCGTTTACGATAGCTAATGTCTGATGATCTTCCCAATAGCCATTGATGTTTACATTTTTCTTGGCGATGCCTTCTTTATGGAACCCGGCTTTTAACAGCACTTTGATGGAACCTGTGTTATGCGGCATGACCCCCGCTTCGATGCGGTGAAGATCCAGTTCCTGAAACGCATAGTTGACAACAAGCTTGACCGCTTCGGTCATATAGCCTTTCCCGTTCTGTTCTTTATCGAGAAAGTAGCCAATCCAACAGCTTTGCAGGTTGTATCTTACGACTTCGGTCAACATAATCTCGCCAATGATTTGTCCCGATGCTTGCGCACAAATGACAAACAAATATGCTTTGATCTTCTGTGCTTTGCTCCATCGCCTCTTTAATACGATCCTTCTGGCCTTGGAGCGTATAAAAAGACGCTTCCCGCAACCCTGTGAACTGTTGAAAGAAATCCCTGTTCTTTACTTCGAGAGCGAGCAGCATATCCGCATCCGACACCTCGACAGGTCTGACGTACACATTACTTCCGATCCATTGCATAGTTCTCTTCTCCTTTTGGTTAAAAATTAAAAACGCCACAGGAACCCTGTGGCGCTTAGCACAAGCTATGTAACCACAGGGAAGCGGCCTGTGGCATTATATCCGCTGTCTTATAGGTAAGCGTGCGCGCAGGAAGTAGCCGCTACTATCCAATTTTGGACACACTTCTCCCGTGATTGCGCAGCATCAAAGAAAACAGCAGTGGAGTACCCCGTACCTGCAGACAAAGACTTTAAAGCTCTCTTCTTCATACGAATACTCCTCCTTTCGCCATTTCCTCGTTATAAGTGCAAATGATGGTACAATTCATATATCTCACATACATTCTTCACGTACAAATCGATAATTATTGAAATTATACTTCGAAAAATATACAATTGCAAGAACTCAATCATGTTCATGTTATTGAACGGTCGGCGTTCAGGCGATCTGCCGGCCGCGGCAGAATCACTTTTGCATGAGAAAAAACGAGGGCGCAGCAGCGATTTCAACATCGCCCTGCCCCTCGTTTGGCTTGCCTCTCACTTCGTCCTTGCACTTACACCAATTTCACCAAATGATATTTCTTCTTTCCTTTGCGGATAATGATGAAGCGGCCTTCAATCGCATGCTCGGCGCCGACGACGATTTCCAGCTCGCTGACCCGCTCGCCGTTCAGCGAAATGGCGCCATTCGTAATATCCTCGCGCGCCTGGCGCTTCGACGGCTCAATGCCAATATCGACGAGCCATTCCACGATATTTTTGGATTCCGCGGAAGCTTCAAACGTCGGCATTTCCTTGAAGCCTTGCTCAATTTCATCCGCAGTCAACGACCGGATATCGCCGCTGAACAGCGCGGCGGTAATTCGTTTCGCCTGCGCCAGCATTTCTTCGCCGTGAACGAATCTCGTCATTTCTTCGGCCAGCGTTATTTGCGCTTCGCGCTTATGCGGCTCGGTGCGCACTTTCTCAGCCAGCGCTTCAATCGCTTCTTTATTGAGGAAAGTGAAATACTTCAAGTATTTCACGACATCACGGTCATCAGTGTTCGCCCAGAACTGGTAGAACTCATACGGTGTCGTCTTCTTCGGATCGAGCCAGATCGCGCCGCCGGCCGTTTTGCCGAACTTCGTGCCATCCGCTTTCAGCATCAACGGAATCGTCAGGCCGAACGCCTTGGCCTCAGGGCCTTCCTTTTTGCGAATCAAATCCAGGCCGCTCGTAATATTCCCCCACTGATCGGAACCGCCGATTTGCAACTGCACGCCCTCTTCCCGGTACAGATGCAGGAAGTCCATCGATTGCAAGATCTGGTAGGAAAATTCAGTGTAGGAGATCCCGCTCTCCAGGCGGCTCGACACAATATCTTTGGCCAGCATCGTATTAATGCTGAAATTTTTCCCGTAGTCGCGCAAAAAGTCAATCACATTCAACTGATGCGTCCAGTCATAATTGTTCACCATGCGCAGTTGATTGTCTCCATCGGTCAGGAACAGCCTTTTCATCTGCGCAGTCAGCGCATCCACATTCGCCTGCACCTGCTCCATCGTCTGCAGCGACCGCTCGGATTGCCGTCCGCTCGGATCGCCGATCGTTCCGGTCGCGCCGCCGATCAGAATGACGGGCTTGTGCCCGGCCAACTGGAATCGTTTTAGCATCATGAACGGAATGAGATGCCCGATATGCATGCTGTCTCCGGTCGGGTCCACCCCGCAGTACAACGCAATCGACTGTTCTTCCACCAGCTTGCGCAGCCCTTCAGCATCCGTCTGTTGATTAATCGCCTCGCGCCATTCCAGTTCATCAATAATATTCAACATTCCCAGCTCCCTGTCCTTCTGTCTTGGTCTTATATGCCTGAATATACGCTAAAATAAAAAATCGCCCCTCATCTGCACCAGCAGATCCAGGGACGATTGAATAACCGCGTTACCACCCAACTTGTACAATAACCGGAACAACCGGATCATCATACCGCTCTCAGCCCATTATCGTGAGCTATCCCGCTTGGCATTACCCAAGATACTCCAGAGTGTAATTCGCAAGGAAACAGTATGCTGCCAGGTCCCATCAACCCCTGGCTTTCTGTGAACAGTGACTGCCTGCTACTGCGCTCTTTCAACGTATATTCCGTATAAGATTACAAGCCATTATAGTGAATTATGAATCGGTTGTCAAATAGATGCAGCCAGAATTATGGCCCCGCTTGATCACACTCCGCCAAAAGATATTCAAGCCTCTCACTCCTTTTACAAAACATTTATATCCGCTTCACATTCCGAATACATATCCTAACAATTCCATTAACAATCCCCTTCCATAATGAAGGGGGGTAAGTACATATTCGCTTGGAGGGATATCAAATGAAATCATTCGTACAGAAATCGCTGGTTGCGGCCCTGGCGCTGCTCATGCTTCCATTTGGCGCATCGCAATCTGACAAGGCATTTGCCGCGGGAGCAGGTAAGCGGCAGCCGGAATCCAAAAACGTTATCGTGCTCATCGGCGATGGCATGGGACCCGCGCAAGTATCCGCAGCACGGATCTACTCCAAAAATAAGCTAAAGAAGCCGGCTTTGAACCTGGACAGCATTTACGTCGGTCAAGCCACAACCTTTGCTGACAAAGGCGAAGACGGAGATACAATCGTGTCCGGAGAAGTTACGGATTCTGCATCCGCGGGAACGGCCTTCGCGAGCGGACATAAAACCTACAACGCGGCCATCAGCGTCTCGAACGAGGATATTTCCAAGCCATTCGCTTCCGTCATCGAAGCTTCCAAAGCCGCTGGCAAGTCGACTGGATTAGTGACGACAGCACGAATCACGCATGCTACTCCGGCTGTGTACGCCGCGCACGTCCGCAACCGCGATAATGAAAATGCGATCGCCTCTCAATATTTGGAGGCCGGCGTTGATGTCCTGCTGGGCGGCGGAAAGCGTCATTTCGTCAGCAAGGAGTTCAAAGGCAAGCGTGACGACAAGACGATCATTCCCGATTTCGAGAAAAAGGGCTATAAAGTCGTTTACGATAAAAAAGGTTTGGCGGCTTTAACGTCCAAAAACCAAAAAATTCTCGGCTTGTTCCATGATTCCCATGTCGATTATGTGCTGGATCGCAAGCCAGAGACCCCGAGTCTTGCCGACATGACGGCCAAGGCGATCGAAGCTCTGTCCACGAATCCGACAGGGTTCACGATGATGGTTGAGGGCGGACGCATTGACCAAGCCGCCCACGCGAATGATTTCGGCGCGATGATCCAGGAGACGCTCGATTTCGACGCCGCCGTGAAGGTAGCGCTTGACTTCGCTAAGAAGGACGGCAACACATCCGTGGTCATTACAGCCGACCATGAGACGGGCGGCCTCTCGCTTTCCCGTGACAATATTTATGAACTGAACGTGGACGCATGGGACGCACAAAAAATCTCTTCCGAGCTGCTCGCGCCACAGCTTGCGCAGGCAACGTCAACAGCGGGAATCAAGCAGCTAGTCCAGAAATATACCGGATTTTCCGATATTACGGAAGAAGAAGCGCAATATATATTACAGGGAGACGGAACCTCTTATAAGCAGGAAGGCGCCTTCAATCAAGTGATGGCCAAGCGTTACTTGATCGGCTGGTCCGGCCATGGACACTCGGCCGTCGACGTCGGCGTGTGGGCTTACGGTCCGATCATGCAGCATGTCCAAGGGCAGATCGACAACACAGCAATCGCAACCAGCATTGCGCAAGTCGCAGGGGTAGATTTAGAAAAAGCAACAAAAGATCTGCAAACCAAGCACTTGTACCCGAAATATAAAGTAGACGATGACGGCACCGTTCTGTTCCCTGCCGTCAAGCTCGCTCAAGCGCTGCAAATTAAAGTCACGGATAACAAGAACGCGAAGGTCACGACATTTACGAAAGGCAATGTTACCTTGAAAGTACAGGGCGGCCGCAAAGTGACCTTGAACGGCAAAGCCAGCACCCTTCCGGCCGAGCTCGATGGCAATGTCCTCTATCTGAATCTGGAAGCGTTCAACCAATTGACAGGCCAAGCGTTGAAGTGGGATGCCTTGTCCGAACGCATTATATTGAACTAAGGTGATCTATTGGGCGGGATGATGCTTATCATCCTGCCTTTTTTCAAGAGGGCTACCCTATGCCTATGAGCCGACTCGTTCGGCCCTTCTAGTCAATGCTGGGTGCATCCAGATCTTCCCGCCGCATCCACAAGGATGGCCGCAACCGCAAGGATGCGCAGCCGCGACTTCAAGTCAAGGTGGCCGCAACCGTACCTTCAAGTCAGGATGCCTCCCCCTCGACTTCCATATGGGCAGCACCCTATATCGCGCGATATGAGCAGCAGCCGCACATGCCCCGCCGCATCACCAATCCTGCTAAAATGCAGTTTTGATTCATCGGGCAAGCCTACTCGACGCCAATCCTGCAAAATTACATCATTTTCCCCTTATAATTTGTATTCTACCCGTTATGTCTCGAAATTGATGCAGCGCTGCATCAATTTCCTCTTAAACCACCGAAAACGGCCAAAAATCCTGCACTTTTGCAGCATTGGTCCGCCATTATAAGTTATCCGGCACATGAACAGGGGAGAGAACGCGCGAATTTTTCTACAACCAAGCGCCAAACAAGTTCCGCACCTCATGCTCAGAATACCCATCCTCCCCGCGCCAGTTGACGACGGCAAAAAAGTCATTTTTCCCTCCGCGGCCAGGCCTGTCTTTACTCGGGACCAGAATCCCCGCCGTTGCGAGAATTTCCATACAGACATCCCGCTCCTGCTTGCTGGAAGGAAAAACACCGTGGAGCCGCTTCTCTAACTGACGCGCCGCATCGGTTGGCTCGCAGTTGGATATGGTTTCGAGCACCTGGCGCAATATGGCTACATCCTCTGCTTGTACCTCAATGTCCTCTTCCCTGCTCAGCAGCTCCAGATCGAGCAGCATATAAGGAAGGTAATTCAAGCGAATGCCGCCCCATTTGATTCGCTCGAAGTTCAGCACATTCAGATCCTCGTCTTGATAGATTTCGAGGCTGGCGATATGGCAGCGGTCGCAAATATGGCAATCCCCATACATCGCGTAGTTTCTACCTTTCTCCGGATCGGTATATTTCCCTACGTTGCTGTCAAATATATGCGCTGTTAATTGCCGGGACAAGCTCCAACTGGAGAGCGCGCTGCGCAAATGCACCGCTTTTTTATCCATTAACGATTTCCCCATTTCAGTATGTGGCAACCCTCTTGTATAATTTTCTACACTTTCATGACGATATAATTATATAATTGCTATCGGAAAATTTGAAGAAATAGAGCAGCCTCACCTTTTCTTCACCTGAACAATAAGCAAAAAGCCTTAATCCGCTTGCGCATCGGACTAAGGCTCTTTCTATGGAAGCTACCACTCTTCGTATCTTTGCATTTGCGCCTCATTCAAATACATTCCGCCGTTCAAGCCTTTCCGCCGGCCCACACGTCTTTGACGTAACGCCCTTCCGCCTCGAGCCGCTCGAGCCATGCTTTCGCCTCCGCTTCGCTAACGCCGTGAACCGTTTGATAACATCCCAGCAAGGCAGCCTCTACATCCGGGGCCATCCTGCTTCCGTCGCCGCACACATAGAATTGTCCTCCCCGATCCAGCATGCCGATGATCTCCCTATCCCGCTCCTGCATCAGATGCTGGACATACGTTTTCGGCTGCCCCGGAAGCCGCGAAAATGCGGTGTGCACCGTAACAAGCCCCTCTTGCTGGAACTGCTCCATCTCTTCTAGATAGATATGATCCGCTGCATCGCGGCAGCCGAAATAAAGATGTGCCGCGCCAAGCTGGGCTCCTTGCCGCTTGAGCGCGCGTCGAGCCTGAAGGAACCCGCGGAACGGCGCGACTCCTACCCCCGGTCCGACCATAACCATCGGAGTGCCCGGATCTTCCGGGAGCCGGAAGCCCGACTCCGGGGTGCGGACGAACATCATGACGGATTCTCCCGCCTGCAGGCCTGCAAGATAATTGGAAGCGACGCCGCGGTACTCGCCTTGGCCGCTCCAGGCCGGACCATGCACCACGCTAACCGTAATGCTGGCCTGCTGCGGCTGCACGCGCGGAGAACTGGAAATCGAATAGGATCTCGCTTTCAGCGGAGGCAGAAGCTCCAAAAACCGTTCGAACGGCATTTCACAGGCTGCATATTTTTCCAACAAATCAAGCATCGATATCCGTTGCTGCAAAATATTGGACTTGTATGGCTCTTCCTCCAGCAATACATCCAACTCCCGCTTATGAGGCGGGCATGCGGTCCGTGCCGCAAGCTCCCGTATCTGGGCCCGGGTCGCCGACTCCTGCAATTCCACGCTGCGGCCGAGCAAGTCGAACAGCTTGACGGGGCGATCCAGCGGCAGATGCGCCATGCAAAGTCCGGAGGTTTTCAGAATGATATGGTCGTTGCCATCCAATCCGAAGCGGTTCAAGACACGTTCCACGAGTTCCTTGCGATGCTGAGGGAACACACCCAGATGATCTCCCTCCAGATACGTGATCCCCTCCGGAAGTGCAATTTCAATATGGCGCGTGCTGCGTCCGCCTCCGGCTTTTTGAAGCTCGCGGTTGTCTACGATCTTGGCATAATGAGCGTCGTACGATTCGGCAAGCGGCGCCTCGCTCATGCCGCGGACCACTTCCAAGGACAGATCCGGGCTGGCTTGATGCTCCCTCGCTTTGAAGGTCAGACCTAACGAGCTCATGACCTCAGGCCAGAGCTGATCGCGCCAGTTCTCCACCTCGGTCTCGAAATCGCCGCCAACATCGCCGCCGCCAAGCGGTACAAGCCGCTTCGCCCCTTTGGCCGCCATCTGCCCGTCAATCCATGCCGGAACGCTCTGATACGTGCTGGCCCAGTTGCGGTCGCCGCAGCCGAAGACGCAATAGCGAACTCCTTCCAATTCGCCAGGGTTTACTTCCCGAAGCCACTGGACAAAGCCGCGTGCATTATTGGGCGGCATGCCGTTATAGGACGACGTAACGATGTATATCACGCCCTCCGTAGGCAGCTTCCCTGCATAATCATTCAGCGCCGCTACCTTGCTCTGGAAGCCCTGGTAACGCGCCGTATCCGCCAACTCGCGGGCAATCCCCTCAGCCGTGCCCAGATCGGAGCCGTACAGCACGAGCAGCGGGGTATCATGGCGCTCCGCCGGAGCCAAGGCTTCCCGTTCGACGGCATTTTTCTTCGGTGCAGTTGCCCCTCCCCCGCCGACTCCGAACAAAAAGCCGGTTTGTCTGCTGCGGGGACGAATTCGGATCGTGAAGCCATCGGGCTTCACCGTCAGCGTCTCCTTCACCTTCAGTTCGTAACGGGTATGATCGATGAACTCGAAATGTTTGAGCAGCAGTCCCAGCACTAGCGTCGCCTCCTGCAGCGCGAACTGCTGGCCGATGCAGGCCCGCTGCCCGATTCCGAACGGCTTGTATGCATCATGCGGCACCCGGATCGGGTCCTCGAACCGCTCCGGGCGGAACATCTCCGCATCCGCGCCCCATGCGGACACGTCCCGATGCAATTGGGGAATCAGCACGACCATCCGGTCACCTTGGTTCACCGCATATTTTCCAGCCAGCATCGTATCCTTCTTCGCCTGCAAAGAGAATCCCGGAGCCGTCGGCCATAGACGCAAGGCTTCATCAAGAATCATGCGGACGTATTTCAAGTTCTTCACCTGAGCGTACGTGGGAACCGGATCCGTTAACACGCGGTCTACCTCATCATATCCCTTTTGCAGCTTCTCGGGATTGTTCAACAGATAGTACAGCGCAAAGGATAATAAACCGCTCGTCGTCTCATGACCGGCGATCAAGAACGTAATAATCTGATAGCGAATGTTCCTGTCATCCAGCGCCTCTCCCGTCTCCGGATCTTGGCCCTGGAGCATATGGGCCAGCAAGTCATCCTCTCCCTGCTGACCATGGGCCTTCCGTTCGGCGATAATTTTGTCTACCAAGGAGAACATGAATTCGAGATCCTGCTGGAGCTGGCGTCTCGACTTCACCATCAGCATATCCTGAATGCCGAGGCGCTGCGCTTGGCTCATCGTTTCACTAAGGGCCCGCACCATGCTGGCGACGAACGGATGCGATTGCTCACGGTAAAAGCTGTTAAACCGATAATTGAAGCCGCATAACCCAATCGTGTCCAGCGCCAGCCGCGTCATATCTTCCGGCACATCCACGCTTTCCTCCGGATTGAGGCGCGACCACTTCTGCACCAGCTGGATCGCGATCTCGAGCATCTTGTCGAAATAGCCGCGCATCGCCGTCCGGCTGAAGCTCGGGAGCAAAATATTGTGTGCCTTCCGCCAATTCGGCTCCTCGGTTTCCGAAGTGAACAACCCGTCCCCCAAGAGGACGCGTACCTTTTCCAGCACGGTTTTTTCAACGATTTTGTCAAAACGGGACGGATCGGTCAGATCCTTCACCAATTCATAGCCGGACACAATGTGCAAATGTCCAAATGGCAACTTCAAACGAAAAAATTCACCATACTCTTCCGCCAGCTTCATGAACGACTGAATAGGCATATCCGTATCAAGCTGGGGCAGATTGCCTAGCGGCCCGTACGTTCTGGGCTGTGGAATCGCAATCGTCATCCTACTACGCCTCCTCACTATTAATGGCATCGCGGAATGAATATTCATTCCGTTTGCGGTATGAAAAGCGACCGGGTCAATGGACCCGTATCGCATTCCAACAACATTCCTCCACGCCGGCAAGAAGCTCGTCCGTTTCCTCCAATACCTCCGCTCTGATCGTTTCGAATAGCTTGACGAGAGCGCCATAGAAAATGGAAATCAAGGCATTGGGCGGCAAGGGGGAGATGATTCCTTGCTGCTGTCCTTGGACTAAGAAGTGACGAATAAAATCCATGCCCACTTCGAATGTTTTCAGGCTTTTTTCGTCCAGCAATCGAGGATTCAAGTGCGAATCAATGAACGAAAACGCTTCTCTGTTTCCTTTGGCAAAGTGGATCGTCTGCATAAAAATGTGATGAAATTGCTGCCGCACAGTACCCGATTCGGGGAAACCATGGGTTACCGTGTGGAAAAATCGCTCCGTCCATTCTTGAAACAATGAATTCAGAAGGACCTCTTTGTTCTCGAAATACCGATAAATCGTACCGGCTCCCACGTTGGCACTCTCGGCTATCATCGGTACCGTTGTCGCATCGAAGCCGCGCTCCGTAAACAAATGCAATGCTGCCTGTAAAATGTCTTCTCTCTTCGTCGTCGCCACTAAACTCACCTTTCTCGCGGAATGAATGTTCATTCCCTTGTATATTATACCAATAATTTCAATACTTCAAGAGCATAAAATTCAAATTTCTGTGAAAAGGGCCCGCCTGAAACACCGATGATGTACTTCCTAATCATTGACTTGAAATCCTTTTCACAAAATATGATATCATTAAGAATCCCCTAATCAACTCTGATCAGACGTACTAGAAGTCTAATCTTACCAATTATCTCAACAGGAGAAGAATCGTATGGCGAACATTTATGATATAGCCAAAATGGCCGGAGTGTCGGTTGCAACCGTCTCAAGAGTGCTGAACAACCATAAATATGTTTCGGATGACAAACGGGACAAGATACTTACCATTATTGATGAATTGAATTATACCCCGAACAAGAACGCCATCGACTTAATCCGTGGCGAAACAAAGATCATCGGTCTCATCATTCCCTATAACAATAGCCAATGCTTTGATCAAATCCTGAATGGAGTGCTCAAAAAGGCGATTGAGAAGGATTATACCGTTACCGTGCTCCCATCCCAGTACAGCAAAACAAAGGAAATCGAATACCTCTCCAAATTAAAAAACAAGCTGCTGGACGGCATTATTATCGCTTCTAGAGCAAATGGCTGGGATTCCATCATACCGTACACGGAATATGGCGCAATCGCAGCCTGTGAATTTACGCCCCACCCTGCAATCGGCTGTTCTTACTTTGACAGATATTCTTCTTATGTCGAGGCTTTTCAGCTCTTGAAAAATAAAGGGCATGAACATGTTGCTTTTACATCGGCAAGAGGAATCGAGAGCGTCAGCACTCAGCAAATGATAGCCGCATATAAGGAGGTATTTGGGAAGCTTCCACCTGAATTTCATGTATCCAATTGTTTTTGTCTTGAAGATGGATTCAGCGCCGCCAAGCGATTATTAGATTTGCCCCAGAGACCTACAGCTATTTTTGCAAACGGGGATGAAGTCGCTGGCGGAGTTCACCTGTACGCCAAGTCAATTGACCTTCAGATTCCTGATGATGTAGCGATAATCGGACAAGAAAATCAACCTATTGGCGCCGGCTTAGGCATCACTTCTATTGATCATCAATTATCCAAAGTTGGTGAACAGGCATGTGAGCTAATTATCAATAAATCCAGCGTAAAAATAAAAATTCCATATCAGTTTATTCCAAGATCATCGGTCTAACAGTATATTCTATGCGCGCTTTGCAAAAAGAATAGAAATAAAAGGCTCTGTTAGTGATATATGTTTATATTTGAAAAATAGAACTTACGTTCTATAATGATTGTATGGATGCTTCAATTTTGTGGGGTGGTTTCAATGGCTACGATAGAACAAATTCGTACTGATATTGAACGCTTAGACCAATTTGGTAAGGAGCGTGTATTTGCGTGGTTAAAAACTACCCTTACACCATTATTTGAATCAAAATCCATATTTCATGAAGTAAATGAACGGAAAGCTAATAAAGGATTTCGCTGCATTTACTGTGGAATGGATGAAATTGTTCGCTTTGGTAAAACTGGACAGGATCGTCAACGTTATAAATGCAAGTGCTGTGATAAAACATTTACGGAAACTGCTGATACCCCTCTCTATCATTGTCGAAAATCTGAAAAATAGAGTGACTTTTTATGAAACCTATTTTTTAGAATCACAAAAAGGGGCAATCCCAACACGCCGATCTTCTCGAAAACGTGGTGGAAGTGCTAAAAAACGAGGTCTTTCCACTGAACAAATCTGTGTGCTGATTGCTCGTGATCGAGAGAAAAATACATTCTATAAAGTCATTGGACGTGGAAAGCCTACAAAAGATAGCTTAGAACTCCATTTAGGTAATCGACTACGTCATAGATGACTAATAAAGAATGTTATGAAATGATTGTTTAAGTGACCATAATAATAATGGAAAGTTCCGATAAATTCCGTATCAAAAATATCGAGTAAATAATAAATTTTAACGATAATATGTATTTGTAAAGGAGGGAAATGAATGTTACAAGAATTCAATAATTTAATGGATTACATCGAAACCCATTTAACGGAAGAAATCTCTGGAAAAGATATATCAAAAATTGTAGGACTATCTGATTATCATTTTAAAAGAATGTTTTCGTATATGGCTGGAATGTCATTGAATGAGTATATCAAAAATAGGAGATTATCAGTTGCGAATGTTGAATTAATAAACGGAGTAAAAGTGACAGATATTGCCTATAAATATGGCTATCAATCTATAGAAGGATTTTCAAGAGCCTTTCGTGAATGGAGTGGTTTTTTACCTTCAGAAGTAGCTAAAAACAAAATTCAAAAATCATTTCCCAAATTTTCATTCTTTATAGATATAAGAGGAGGAATATCCATGGAATTCAAAATTGAAAAAAAAGAGAAATTTAATATAGTAGGTGTATCGAAAAGAGTGCCAATTCAATTCGAAGGTGAAAATAATGCGATCTTAGAACTAGCCCAGTCAATTACCGAACAACAAAGAAATGAAATGCATCAATTAGCTGATTTATATCCTCATCAAGTCTTGAATGTATCCTATGATTTTGATGATGGTTTCTTGGAAGAAAAAGGCTGCTTAACTCATATGATTGGTTTTGCAACTACAAAAGAAAATCCATTCGATGATTTAGAACAAATTTCTATTGAAGAAAGTTTATGGGCAATTTTCCCTAATCAAGGACCATTTCCTGCTACGCTTCAAGAAACTACCGCAAAAATTTATTCTGTATGGTTGCCTTCTTCAGATTATGAAGTAACAGATATACCTGGAATTTCTTTTACAAAGTACAATGGTACATCGGAAAATGTATATAGCGAAATTTGGATGCCAGTAAAGAAAAAAGTTAGCGATAAACTTGGATGATTATTATATTTACAGAAGTGTTATTCCGTTAAATCTTCATTTACCATATTAGACCAGTCAGTAGATATTGACTGGTCTTTTTGAATTTGATGAAAAATCAACACTTATCGCTAACAGAGCCAAATAAAAAAGCTCTTTCTCCCTATCTAGGAAAAAAGAGCCTTCACCCTTCATTACGTGCGCATCCTATACAATCGACTGACTATAGCTTCTCCTTCATAGCAACCCCCGCCGGGAATGCCGCTTGGATCTGGGCCCGGATCGGTTCAGAGCGATATACGTCTCCGTCCAAAATAGCGACCCGTCCATAGTCAGACGACGTGCGGATCAGCCGTCCGATGCCTTGGCGGAGACGAAGCAGCATGTAAGGCATGTCGATCTCGGCGAACGGATCCGCCGCGGCTTCGCGCTTCGCCAGGAACACGGGATCGTCCGGCGGGTAAGGCAGCGACCAGATGATCACCTTGGTCAGCGCCTCTCCCGGCACGTCCAGCCCCTCCCACAGGCTGACAGCACAGAGTACGCTGTCCGTGTCCGTCTGGAAGGCGGAGATGAGGCGGCTGATCTCCTGATCCCCTTCATACAGGAAGCGCTTGCCGGATTGAGCGGGATAGCCGGAAGCCTCCATTTCCCGCTTGAAAAGCTGCAGCTCCTCCCGCGAGCGGAACAGCATCAGCGCGCCGCCAGGTGTCTGCTCCAGAATAGCGAAGGCCATCCCCATCTTCGCCGCGAAGCTGTCCTGACCGTAAGGAAGCGGCGCCACCGCCTGCATGACATTCGCATAGTCATAGGAAGACGGGACGGAGAAGGACAAATAGTCCCCCATCCCGAGACTGTCCGCCACATACTTGAAGGAGCCGTCCACCGACAGCGTCGCCGAAGAGAAGACGATCGGCATCCGTGACGTGAAGAGCCGCTCCCCTAAGATCTCCTTGATCGTCTTCGGCATAATGGAGAAGACGAGGCCGTCTCGGCGCTCGGTCGTCCAGCATATCGGCTTGTCCGCCCGATCGAATAGTACGAGCGCCTTCTGCATCATTTCGAGATGCTCTTCGACGATGCGCAGCTCATACCCGTTCAGCGTGTAGAGCTCGCTCTCATAGACAAGCGCTTCCTCGATGTCATCAATAATTCCTCGGAAGCGGCGCAGCTCCTGCAGCAGCGGTTCATCCAGCATCACCCGGCTGCGGTCGGAGCCAGCGATAGTCCGACTGCGGTCAGCCAGTGAGCGGAACAGATACCCGCTCTGGTCAATCGCCCGCTCAATAAGCTGCGCCAGGTTCTCCCGCACCTCACCGTTCAACAGGCGAAGCAGCAGCTCCTCGAATACGTCATGCTTGAGCTTGTAGCTGACCGCCTTCAGCGCGGCCGACTCCAGCAGATGGCCTTCGTCGAAGACGACCGCGCAATGGTCCGGCAGCAGCGGCAATTGCCCTTCCCGCTTCCGGCTCTCCTCCGTCCACAGATGCTCCATGTAATAATCATGCGAGCAAATGATCAGATCAGCAGCCTTGCGGTAATGATCCCGGGACAGTGTCTGTCCGCAGCGGTGCCGCTTCTCGCACACGAAGCAATCCTGGAACGTATCCCAGTTGATCCGCTGCCACCGGGCATCGTTCAGATCCGGGTATTCCGTCCGGCCGCCGTACGCATGGAACGCTTGCTGGGACTCCGGGCGGCGGACGAAGCGCGGCAGACCTTCATAGATGGCGTCATACAGCGGCGCGTCATCGTCCTCCCACTGAGAGCGGGCCTGATCCAGCTTCACGAGACACAAGTATTGATCCGGTGATTTGCCAAGTCTGGCATCGATGTCCAGCTTCAGATGCGCCGACAGCTTCGCGATATCGCCTTCCGGCTTCACCAGTTGCTCGATAAGCGACTCATCCGCGCATGCGATAACCGCCGGCTTCCGCATATAGCGGGCATAACAAATGGCATACAGCAAGTAAGCCAGCGTCTTGCCCGTCCCTACCCCGGCCTCGGCGAAAATGGCCTGCTTCTCGGCATAGGCGCGCTCCAGCTGGAAGGCCATATATATCTGCTCATCCCGCACTTCAAAGCCGGCCTCCGGCAATCTTTCATAAAAAACGTCCGCCACCCAGTCACTAACCTGCGGAATATAAGGGCGAGCGGGGTCATAATCAAAGGGGTACCGTTCCAACGTATGTATAGCCTCCATCTTGTTCATGACTTCAAAAGAGGAGCCGAATGGAGCGTCCGCGGCATGCCCGATCTCCGAAGACATGCGCTTTCCCTCGCACCCTGCTCCTCTTCTAGTGGATTCATTCATCCCTATTTTATCGATTTTCGCGGCATCCAGCAATGCCCCGGCCTGCCATCGCAGACAACGCATCGCAGCCCCGGATCCATGCCGCTTACGGCATAAATGCCATAATGGATAAAAATGACGAGCTTCGCTTCTTCGAACCACTTTTGCACCAACTGGAAGTCCTCCCTTTCGCATCTAGCATGAACGCAACGTTATTATCTCACAGATCTAGATGCAAAGACATGTAAGAAATCGTATAATAATCAAAGTGACCCACGGTTCATTTTCATCTATCAAAATGAAACTGTGATCTAATCCACACGTATTATTAGGTAGTTCATTGACACATCGTTAGCAAAAGGGAGTTGGAGAAAACGTGAGAAACCGATGGCTTGTAAGCTGCCTCGTCGCAGCAATGCTCGGGACAGCGCTGGCGGGATGCAGCGGTGCTACGGACGAAGAGCCCGCGCAAGGGGCGGAGCAGGAGAAGGAAACCCCTGTTCAGGTCGCCGAAGTAGAGAAAGGCTCTCTCAGCCAACAAAATGAAATTATCGGTACAGCCAATCCAAGCAGATCTGTCGATATCATTCCAAAGCTGAATGGCGAGCTGATCCGCTTGAATGTCAAAAAGGGCGATATGGTCTCCAAAGGGGCAACGCTCGGGACCATTGATGCGGATGACCTCGAAATCCAGCTTAAGCTTGAGCAGTTCAATCTGGAGCAGGCGCAGGATCAGTACAAGACACTACATAACGCCCAAGCGTCCGATCTGGAGCTGGATCAGGCGAAGCGCAGCATTGAGCAGGCTCAGCTTCGCGTCAAGCAGGCAAGCAGCCGGCTGGCCAATGCGACCTTGAAGGCCCCGATGAGCGGACAGGTCATTCGGGTTGCTGCAGAAGCGGGAGAATTCGTTACCTCAACATCCCCGCTGTTCACGATCGTATCCACCAATCCGGTGAAGTTCTCGGCCAATGTCAGCGCGAATCAGATGCTCTTGCTTCAGAACCGGAAGGAGACGAAGGTCGAAGTGCCGGATGTGGGCAAGACCTTCACCGCCCGGATCACGTATCTATCGCCCGTCGCCAATGAAGGCGGATTCTACGCCTTGGAGACGCAAGCCGACAATGCGAAGGGCGAGATCAAGCCCGGCATGACAGCCAAGTTCATCGTCGACCAGGAAGTGCTGAAGGACGCTCTCCTCGTTCCTACCGAAGCGATTGTGGAGAAGAACGGCGAGTCGCATGTGTTTATCGTCAAAAATAGACGAGCCGTGGAAGAAGCCGTCGAAGTACTGGAAGCCCAATCGAAATTAACGGCGGTGAAAGGCAATCTCCAGGCGAAGGATCAAATCGTCATCAAGGGACAAATGACCTTGTCCGACGGCAATAAAGTGAAAATCATCGAGGGGGCGCGCTAACGTGAAAATTATTGACGTCTCCGTTAAGCGTCCTATCGGCGTCATGATGGTTGTGCTCGCGATCCTCGCGCTCGGTATGGTCAGTCTGCGCAACCTCGCGATCGATCTGTTCCCTAAAATCGATCTACCGATCGCCGTCGTCGCGACCTCCTATCAAGGTGCGGCGCCTGAAGAGATCGAGAAGCTTATATCGAGACCGCTCGAAGCTTCGTTGAGCACAATCCAGGGAATTGACACCGTGTCTTCGCAATCGCAGGCGAACTCCTCGCTCGTCATGCTGCAATTCAAGACCGGTACAAATATGGACAACGCCCTGATCGACGTCAGGGAGAAGGTCGATCAGATCAAAAGAATGCTTCCCGAGGATGCCAATGATCCTTCCGTGCTCCGGTTCGACCCGAATCAGATGCCTATTATTACGCTGGGCTTGACGGGCGATTCGCCGGAGAAGCTGCAGGAGATCGCGGACACGAACATCATCCCGTTCCTGGAACGGGAGAACGGCGTCGCGTCGGTATCGGTTTCCGGCGGCAAGACCCGGGAGATTCTCGTCGAGCTGAACCGGGCGAATCTCGCGCGCTACGGCATCGGGGCGTCGCAGGTCGTCCAGGCAATCAACGCGGAGAACAAATCAGCCGTTGCCGGCTCGGTGCCGAAGGGCGTGCAGGATCTGCAAATCCGGGTCAGAGGCGAATTTACATCCGTCGAAGATATCGGCCGGACATTGATTCATCTGCCTGGCGGCGGACAGATTCGAGTCAACGATATCGCCGATATTAACGATACCTTCAAGAAGCAGAGCTCGCTGACGCTGGTGGACGGAGCTCCGGCGCTCGTCCTGTCGGTGCAGCGCCAATCGGATGCCAATACCGTCGCCGTCGCGGACAACGTCGACAAGGCGGTCAGCCAGCTTCAGCAGGATCTGCCACAGGGCATCGAGCTGAAGAAGGTATCTGATACATCGATATTTATCCGGCAGTCGATCGACAGCGTCGTTAGCAATATGATGAGCGGCGGCTTGTTGGCCGTGTTCATCCTGATTCTGTTCTTGCGCAGCATCCGCTCCACGTTCGTTATCGCGTTATCGATGCCGATCGCGATCATCTCGACGTTTACGCTGATGTATTTTACCGGACAGACGCTGAACATCATCTCCATGGGCGGACTCGCCCTCGGCATCGGCATGATGGTCGATAACTCGATCGTCATCCTGGAGAACATCTTCACCTACCGGCAGAAAGGCATGTCCATGAAGGAAGCCGCTGTTAAGGGCGCCTCCGAGCTGGCCTCGGCTGTTATCGCCTCGACGACGACGACATTGGTCGTATTTCTGCCGATCGTATTCGTTCAGGGCATCACATCGGATATTTTCCGTCCGCTTGCCTTGACGGTCTGCTTCTCGCTGATCGCTTCGCTCGTCGTGGCGATTACGCTGATTCCGACGCTGTCCTCCAAGATCATATCGCAGAAGAAGATCGTGCAATCCGAGAAGAAGGGCTGGTATCTCCGCTTCTTCGGATCGTTCGTCTCCGGCTACAAGCGCATCCTGCGCTGGGCGCTGGGACATCGCAAGACGACGGTGTTCGCTACGATACTCCTGCTCGTGGGCAGCTTCTTCCTCGCTCCGCTCATCGGCATGGAATTCATGCCGGGCGGCGATCAGGGACAGATTCAGATCAGCGTTCAGACGCCAAGCGGCACGAATCTGGAAGAGACGAAGAAGGTGGCCGACGATGTGGCCGCCCTGTTGAAGCCATATGAGAGCATCATCGATACCGCTTCGGAATCGATTGGCGGAGGCGGCCCGTTCGGCGGAGGCGCCAATTCGGCCACCTTCACGATCCAGCTCATCCGGGCGACCGAACGCGAGATGACGACGAAGGAGATGATGCAGGAGCTGACGGATGCGGTAAGCGAAATCCCTGGAGCGGAGATTACCGTATCAGCCATGGAATCCGGCTTCGGTGCGGGCTCGCCGATTCAGATCAAGCTGAACGGACAAGAGCAGGATGTGCTGGAAGAGATAGCTTCTCAGGTCGTCTGGCTCATTTCAGATATCCAAGGGGTCTACAATGCGGATTCTTCGGCCGCCGAGGGCAACGCGGAGCTGAACATTTCGATCGACCGCAGCCTCGCCGCCACCTACGGCTTGTCCTATCAGCAGATTATGAACGAGATCTCGCTGGCGATGAACGGGCAGCTGGCGACGCAGTACCGCGAAGGCGGCAACGAATATGACGTGCGCGTCATCCTGCCGGAGGCGGAACGGGACAGCATCTCCGCCTTGAATGCGCTGACGATTCAATCGCAGACGGGCCAGCTGGTTCCGCTGTCCGCCGTCGCCCAGTTCCAGCAGCTGCAGGGACCGGTTATGATACAGCGGGAGAATCAGCAGCGGCAGATCAACGTGACGGCCGATCTGGCCGGAAGAGACCTGGGCAGCGTATCGACCGAGATCGAACAGGCGCTGCAGAAGATGAACTTCCCTGAAGGGTACACCTACTCGATGGGCGGAGAGACGGAAGAAATGATGAATGCATTCGCCGATCTGGCAATCGCGCTTGTCTTCTCGATTTTCCTCGTCTACGTCGTCATGGCGGTGCAGTTCGAATCGCTGCTGTATCCGTTCATTATTATGTTCTCGATGCCGACCATGTTCGTCGGAGTCCTCTTCGGATTGTTCATTACCGGGACGCCGCTCAGCGTGACCGCCTTAATCGGGGTCATTATGCTGGCGGGGGTCGTCGTGAACAACGGGATCATTCTCGTCGATTATATCAACATCCAGCGCAGATACGGGCTGGAACGGCATGAGGCGATTATGCAGGGAGCCCC
Organism: Paenibacillus thiaminolyticus; assembly: GCF_003591545.1. Classification (GTDB taxonomy): domain Bacteria; phylum Bacillota; class Bacilli; order Paenibacillales; family Paenibacillaceae; genus Paenibacillus_B; species Paenibacillus_B thiaminolyticus_A. The sequence goes on along the minus strand of NZ_QYZD01000018.1, from coordinate 85,195 downwards.
GAGCCGGCTGCGTCCGGTTTTCATGACGACATTAACGACCGTGCTCGGCTTGATTCCACTCGCGCTCGGCATCGGGGAAGGCGCGGAGATGCAAGCGCCGCTGGCTATCGTCGTCATCTTCGGCCTCTCCAGCTCGACCATCTTTACCCTGCTGCTGGTGCCGGTTATGTACACGTACCTGGATGATTTCTCGAACTGGATCAAGCGTCTGTTCACGAGAAAGGACAAGAACGAGACCGCGCACGAAGCAGCCGTGTAACGAGAGCTGACAAGTTAGGCAAGACAAAGAGACAACCTCCGTTCCGCCACTCGGCAGAACGGAGGTTTGTTCGTCTCAGCCTATGCAACAAAGCGGATTACGCATTATATTATAGAAGCGGCACGATGTTTCATTTCATGTCATGCGGACTTATTCCGAATAGCCTCATTCGCGCAGGACAGCCGATTGATCAGGTCAGCGAGAAAGAACAGGACGATAACCGAATGGAGGTAGCGGCATTGAGTTTTATGGATAAAATGAAGCTTGGTCTCAATCAAGTGAAGGATAAAGCGCAGCAGACTGTGGAGGTTACGCGTATCAGCGCGCAGATTGCAGGGAAAAAGAAAGATAAAACCGCGCAGCTCACCCTGCTCGGCGAGATGGTGCATGAGGCGCATGTCAAACAGGAGCTGACGGAGCAGATGCATCACATCGAGAGCCTCTCACAAGCCATCCAGCGGCTGGAAGGAGAGATTGCCGCACTGGAGAAGCAGCTCCGCAAGGCCAAGGGCGAGAAAATATGTGCCTGCGGCGCCGTCATCACCCAGGAATCCAGATTCTGCAACCATTGCGGTCAAGCGATGCCGCTGGAGCCAACCGAGATCATCCCCGCTTCGCGCAGTCGACGGGACGATCCTGTGCTCGTTGTCAACTGCCCGCAATGCGGTGCGCTGTTGAATGGCGACTTGGAGAACTGCGTTCTGTGCGGCGGTCCGGTAAAGTGACAAGGCAGCCCGAGGCTGTCTCCTAGGCAGTGCGCAACAATGCGGGGCAAGCCAGGATAACAGAAAATATAGAAGCGGGAAGACGGCGGCTGAGCGAGTGAATCCAACGTTAATGCAGGAATCCCTCGCGCTCTCCATATACAGTGCTGGCCACCGGCTCAAGCGGATCAGCCGCGAAATATTCGACTAAAAAATCATGCAAGGCCTCAGGCCGTTGGAAAAACCCTGTTTTTTACGGAGGGGTGGAGATGTCCATTTACACAATCAAAACTTGGCACTCAGAATTTTTTCTACGGAGAGACGAGATCCACTATATAAAAAATGCAGTGGCGAAAACTCCCATACACTTCTCAACAGCCTGATTTTACGGGATCCAAGAGACAGCGTCGGATCCTGGGGGCATCATCGCCTTCAGGAAGCATCATTGCCATCTGGAGGCATCATTGCCATCTGGAGGCATCGTTGCCTTCTGGAGGCATCGCCTTCTGGGGCTTGAACGCGTGGAGGAAATTGCTGCTATTTTACAGGAATTTCGGCTCAATGAGTCACATCCCGAGGAATTGCTGCAAATCTACATCATTTTAGGCCCTTTTGCTTCAAGTCGAAGCGAAACGGGTGAAATTCCTGCAGTTTTGCAGGATTCCCTTTCTGGTCAAGTCGTCCATATCGAATTGCTGTATTTGCGCAGGATTTCGCTTACCGAATAGGTGTTGAAATCGTGCAGTTTTGCAGATTTGGCTTACCAAATAGGCGTGTCTGGACAAATCGTGCAGTTTTGCAGATTTCGCTTACCGATTAGGCGTGTCTAGAGAAATCGTGCAGTTTTGCAGATTTCGCTTACCGATTAGGCGTGTCTAGGGAAATGGTGCAGTTTTCAGGCCGTTGGAAAACCCTGTTTTTTACGAAGGGGTGGAGATTGTCCATTTTCCTACTCACAACTTGGACCCATAGCGTTTTAAATCGATTTTTCTACGGAGAGACGAGATCCACCACATAAAAAAATGAAGTGCCACAAAATCCCTTGGACTTTCTCAACAGCCTGAAGGCCTGCGGGAGTACATATTTCCGCGCCCGCTCCGGGAAATAGCTATGCTCCTCGGTTGCGATGACATCGCGGACCGGCAGCCATTCGATCCCGATCTCCCTTCGTCGGCATGCGCGCCGCCGGGAGCGGCTCCTTGCCCCTGAAGCCCGCAGCCGTAGATGAATTCAACCGCATGGACCGCCTTCTCTATATGGGAATATTCGTGGTTCGCCGATACATACTCCCGTACACAGAGCAGCCTAAGGTCTGCCACTGACGACCCAGCTCTTCCTCGCATTCACGCCGCAGTGTCTCTCCTGCGTCTCGTTCGGCTCATGGGCTCCGCCCGGCAGCGCATAGTAGACGCCCACTTCCGGCCGCTCCTTCTTGATGCACAACAGCCGGTCATCCTCCATGATCAACGCCCGCGTTTCCTCTCCATGTCTCCGTCCCTCCCCGGCATCACTAGCAAGCCCTAAATTGCTCATACCGCTGGCTCGCTAGTCGTGTTGCATCGATTGTCAGAATCGTATCCTCTGCTTCCACTATCGTATACAGCGAGGCAGCATGTATAGCATGCAGCAGGCATCATGGGCGCAATTCGGACTCCCTCCTGGTGAAGATGCCGCCCCGCGACCCGATTCGCTTATGGCCGCTCCGCTGCCTCGCCGGACAAGATGCGGACCTCTCCCCGGCCCGGCCTGCCCTTCCTCTCAAGTTCAGACGATATTCCCCCCTACTCATCCGATAAGACGGGATTGTATACGGTCCAACGCCGCTTCCCAGTGCCGTCTCATCACTTCCCGCATATAAATATTATCCAGCTTCTCCTGATGTACGGAGACGGTCGTCTTGTCGGGGCTCTTCGATAGAACGTAGAGCTGCAACGTGGACGGATGATCCCATCCCTGAGGCTGCCAGGTCAAGCGGAGCTTCTGCTGCGGAATGACGGAGCGAATCTGTCCGCAGGTGCCTTCCTCTGTCACATATTCATGCCGTACCTGCAGGGGCAAAGACGGCAGCGCTCCAAGCCAGCAGGACAGCCCTTCGGATGACAGCAGGAAAGTCCACACCTTCTCCTTCGAGATTGGCATCGTCCGCCGCACTCCAATCTGAACGCCTGCCGAAGCCGTCTGGCCGACAGGGACACGGCCCAGCTTCTGTCCGTACAGAAGGGCGAGCATATCGCTCCATTCCGGAGATACGTCATATTCGCCGGCAATATGCCGGACAATGCGTTCATGGGACCAGACCGGATCCACTCCCCGATCCAGCTGCTGAATCCACTCTTCCCAGGCTTGGCCCGTATTGGCCAATATCGCTTCTCTGCATAGGGAACCTACCATCGATAATCCTCCCTTTCTCGTCGATAACTATCTGTATTATAGAACAAAAGCACTGACATCGGCGGCTAGTGTTGCTGATCGCTTCGATAGTATTCCACTACATCCGAGGCCAACTCCATCAACTACTCCTTCAGCCCGGCGGGCTCCACAATCCGCACCGGTTGCCATACGACAGGAGAAGATAGGCCGTCTGAGTATAGACCGTCAGTTCGTCAACCTTGCAATACACATAGCCGACGCCGCGCTCGACAAGCGCATGGCCGAGGAGCCAATGTGCGCACAGATCATCGATGGCCTGCGGGCTGCCTTCAAGATGTAGCGAAGATGCCCTCCCGGCTCGGAGGATGGAAGGAGCTGCTCCAACAAATATTGGCGCGCGGAAAAGCCGGCTGGCCGCTCGAAAACGGATTCGATCCGCGAGAGCGCCGCATTCGGACAGCTCCTTGGCCGTCATGCGGCGCCGGGAAGTCAGGAGCCATAATATCGCGAATATATTGTCGGCCTTGGCCATCGTCACTCACTCTTTTCCCAGTCAATGATGTGTCGTATCTATCATACGGTGCGCCGTGCTTAGCCGCTTCGCCCATTTGTAACGCCGAACGGCACGTGCACCGACGGCACGATGCGGGCCACGCCTTCGATATGTCCCATCTGATCGTCGAAGAAAATATGCGGCTTGAAGATACGCAGCACCCGGCCCTTCTCGATTCCCCCGAGGAAGAATGCTTCATCCACGCGAATGTCCAGCTTGCGCAAGGTCGTAATGACGCGTTCATGGGCAGGCGCGTTCCGAGCCGTCGCAATCGCGACCCTGATCTTCGGCTTATAGCTCGCATCGCGCTCATTCCGTTCGATTTCCCGCTTCTGCAGATTCGCGATGTCCGTGAAGAAGCGGAGCAGCGGGCCCGGCGGGAGCGGCTCATCCGCCAACGTACGTTCATGATCATGGAACAGCTTCAATTCCCCGCCTTCCTGGAATACGGTCTCGGCAGAATCATCCGCGATAATGCCGTCGAAGTCGAACGCAATCCGCAGCTCCTCATCCTCGTCATCATCGATAAAATCCGTCGGGTAGATGCAGCCTGCGGGACAGCCGCGCTCGACCGCTTCCGTTACATCCTTCGGGTTCCCGGACAGGAATAGCGATGCATTGAACGCTTCCATATACGGGAACGGATTGCTGCCGGCGACGAACACGGCTCGGCTAATATTCGGCCCATAATGCTCGATAGACTTGAACACCCGCAGCCCTGTATCCGGATCATTGCGCGACAGCAGCACGACTTCGACCGGCTGATCGTCGGCCGAGCTTCCGTTCAACTGCAGCAATCTCTTGATTAGCGGAAAAGCAACGCCCGTCCTCAAAATGTCATGCTCATGGGCCCGCTGATACTGCCGGTATGCTTCCTCCCCCTTCTCCTGAAATACTTGATCGGCCTCCGCCAGATCGAACAGCGCGCTCGACGCCGTCGCGATGACCAATTTCTGTTCAATGCCGTATGGCATTCCCGAATCTTCCTTTCTTGTAATGCGCCTTGTGCTGCAGGGTGATCATGTCCGCCGGAGGGAGCAGAATCAGAATGACCAATTTGGCAACGGACAAGCGGATCACCATCGTCGCCATCTCGATCGGTTCTATCGGATCGCCGCAAGGATAGCGAACATAATCATAGATTACTAGACTGGCGGGCAGCACAAAAAAAGCGTCACCAGCTTCTTCCGCCGTGACGTTCGTTGATCCGTGCCGTCTGATTTGATTCTTCATCCGGTCCCGCCTTTTTCTAAAAGATATGAAAATAACTGTAATCGGTTTCATTTTATCACAGACCGACCGCCAGCACCATGGGCCTTGTGCGTATCAGCCTGGCAGTATTGGCCTGGCGCATTTCGGCCTGACGGTGTTGGCCTGGCGGTGCCGACCGCCGGAATGCGCAGCTTTTTTAATCCAAATCGGGCCGGATCGGCTCACGATGCTCCTGTTCCACGACCTCGGTGAACAGATTCGCCTTTGGCTTCGGCTTCTGCTTCCGGGGCTTCCCTTCGAGCTGAGCAAGCATCTTTTCCATCTCGCCGATCGTGACCGGCTTGGCATGCCGCATTAATTCATACCCCATATGTCCCGAGATTTCAAGGGTTGCGCACTTGACGTCACTGATGGAAGCGATGCCCGTCGCTCTCAGCTTGGCCTCCAGTTGATCGACCGTTAAGCGCAGCTTCTTCAAATTCTCCGTGATGACCTGTCCATCTTTAATGATCAGAGTCGCTCTCCCCATGAACCATTTCTCCACCCAATTGAACCGGAGCGCGAGATACTGTACGAGCAGGAGCAGAGAGACGTAGACGCACAGCGTGATGATGGTTTTCACCAACCCGTCTCCCTTCACGGCATGACCAATCATGGAAGCCATCGCCAACAGCGTTATGATTTCAAGCCCCGTCATTTCCCCCACTGTTTTTTTTCCGAGAATTCGAAGCAGAATGAACCCGGTTAACAAGACAATCAATGCTTCCACGGTGAAATGTAATTTTATACGTTCCTCCCGTCTGTACACCATGCAATTGTATTTTCGAGCAAATGCGTTTATTTCACTTTGATGACAAGGGAAGCATCCAGATCCTGAATCGAGCTCCGTCCCGATATCGCCAACTGCAGCTCGGTCTCGGCGATAAGACGCTCCATCACCTCCTGCACACCGGTCTCCCCCGCGACAGCCAAGGCATACGCATAGGGTCGGCCAATCATAACGGCATCCGCTCCCAGGGCGATAGCCTTCAGGATGTCGGCTCCTCTGCGGATGCCGCTATCCATCAATACCGGAACCTTGCCTTGAACCGATTCACAGATCGAAGGCAGCGAATCCAGCGTGGCGACCGCACCATCCAACTGCCGTCCTCCATGATTTGAGACGACAATGCCATCGACACCATGCTCTACTGCCATGACAGCATCATCCGGATGCGTAATGCCCTTGATCAGAACAGGCAAACGCGTATGGTCGCGAATGAAGTCCAACTCCTTCCAGGTAAAGCACGTATTATTGCCTTCATCCAATGCGAGCTTGACAGCCTCTTCCTTATTTTGGTCCGGCGGCTCCTTCAGCATCGAGCAGAATACAGGATCCGTAAAATAATTGCCCATTCCTTGGCCGGACAAAAATGGCAGATACGCATTGCTCAGATCCGTCTCCCGCCATCCGAGCAGCGTGGAGTCCACCGTTACGACGATCGCCGAGTATCCGGCCGCTTCGGCGCGCTGAAGGAAGCTCTGGGTAAGCTCATGATTTTGGGGAGGATAGAGCTGGAACCAGCGGACACGGTTCCCCATCGCTTCCGCGACGGCCTCCATCGGAATGCTCGACACGTTGCTGAGGATATAGGGAATGCCCAGCCTCGCGGCCGCGCGGGCTGGAGCCAACTCTCCCTCCGGATGCAGAATCGTATTTACCCCGATTGGAGCGAACAGCACAGGGAAGGGGAGCTTTGCGCCGAACAGCGAGATGGACATATCCCGTTCCGTAATATCGCAGCACACCCTCGGTCTGATGTGGTATTTCTGGAAGGCCTCCACATTGCTGCGGTTCGTGTCTCCCGCTCCGGCCGCCCCATACACGTAGCCGAACGGTGCGGCGGCCAACAGGCTTTTCGCCTTGCTCTCCCACTCATCAAAGGAGACCGGCAGCAGCTTCCCCGCCCCGTCTCCGCTCTCATAGAACTTCATTTGCAGCTTTTCACTATCGAATGTCAAGATGCAGATACCTCCATGTTCAGAACTGGCATGATTCATGGTCCCCATAGTAAAATTGCCGGGAACGCCCAGCCTTATCCCTCGATTGAAAATGAAAAAAGCACCCCCTCTTTTCCGTTGAGAGAAGATGCTTTGCTTGTGCAGCAGCATGTTAACCAGTTGCGCTCAATTGGTATCGCCCATGTAGCGCCGCTCCCGCAGCCCTTGCTGCAGCGGCTTGACCAGCCCTTGGGGATACACGCGGATGCGGTCGAGCCGCTCAAGATCGATCCACTCCACGCCGACCTGATCCGAATCCGGATTGGTGGCGGCCTCCATCGCAAGCTCCCCGTCGAGCCGGCATTCAAAATAAAACTCCACCTCATGGACATCATAATCCATTCCGCGTGCTCATGGTTCTTCCCGATATACTCGCGGATATACATTGGGGAATAACGGCTTCTTCCAGCTTTTCGCCTATTTCCTGGCCGCCCCGGGGAATAAATAAAATAATCCGTCGCGATCGCGGTTCTGGGTCAGCAGAATGCGGTTGCAATCATCGATAATAACCGCCTTTGCAGAATTGCGTATAGGCTTCATACGGCTTGTCAACCTCCCTTAGCCAAAAAACCGGATATGCTTCACTTTGGTAGCTAGCCGGTCCCATGATTTCCTGAACGGTCCTCTCTCATCCGGCAATAACGGCAGCCCGCATTCGGACGCGATGCGGGTCACAACATCTTCCACCCTCATCAAATCCGTGTCAAGATGGTGCCGGAACACGGGCTGAGACAAGCCTTCGATGCACCGGTCTATCTGCTGGGCCGCCCACGACTGTCCTCCCTCGCCCCGGGTCTTCAGCCGCTTCAGCAGCACTTCCTTCGACGCGCATAAGGCAAAATGATGCACGATTACGCCATCTTCCCGAAGCCTCCCTGCGATCTCGTGGAAATAGTCGGCATTCACGATCGTCATCGGCACAATGATAGTCCCATCATACTCGGCGTTCAAATGGCGGAGCATCGAGTAATTGCACTCCCGCCACATCGGATAATCTTGAAAGTCGCTCCGCTTCATCTCATGAGGCACATTTTTTCGAATGAAATATCCTGCATTTTCCGGATCATACACAAAAGAAGCCGGTATTCTGCGGTGCAGTTCAAAAGCTGTCGTTGTCTTACCGGAGCCGAACGCCCCATTCACCCATACAATCATTCGCTTCACTCCATCGTCTCGCGTAGCCCATATGTGCGTTAAGCCGTGGTATACATAGATACCTATTGTCATGATCTGCATATCATCATTATGGCAACGTGAGAATGATCAGTCCCATCCATCGCCTTCCAAATCATACTCTACGTAATATAGACTGGAATCGGCTTGTCGTCAACGGTACTTGTAATGATTGAGCCTCGCCTAGCCAGCGAACGCGGCAAGGCCGTCGGAGAGGACTCCCTCAGCGGCAGCCTTGCATAGTGAAGCCCTCTATCAACTATATCGCCCGGCTAGGCCAATGCGTTCAGCACGTCGTCGATTTTGCGGCTGTGTGCGATGACGCCGTAATTCATCCACGGCCAGAAATCGACCTCATACACGCACCGGTTCCGCACGGCCGGAAGCTTGTGCCATACGGATGAATCCAATATATCTCTTTCCTCTCCGGGCGCTTCGGAATGACGCTTGTCGAACGTAATGAACAGATGATCGGCATCGAGCCGCGCGAGCCATTCCGCCGTTAGCGTAGCCTTGCGCGTCCGGCTCGCCAGCTGCCGCACGAGAGGATGCGGCGTCAAGCCGAGGTCGCGGTACAGAACCGGGCCCGTATACCCGAGTTCCGGTCCCCCGTACAAGCTGACGCCCGCAGCCGAGATTCTGAGACACGCGACGGTTCCATCCCGAACGATGCGCTGCAGCCTGCTTTTTGCCTCCCCTGCCTTACTCTCATACTTCGCGATAATATCGTCAACCTTGTCCGTCTTCCCCAGCAGAACGGCTGCCATGCGCAGCGTCGTGCGCCAGTCTTCGCCAGGATGATCCAGCGCATGTACCGGTGCCAACTGGCCGAACCGGGCGCCAGGAATCCAGCGGCCGAAGCCTTCATCGAGCAAGATGACGTCGGGTTGATGGCGGGAGAGTGCTCCGAGATCGCCTTCCTCGACATCGAAGACAGGCACATGGTCTATCCCGAGATAGTCCTGCATTCCCCAGCCGGGATGGGTGCCCTGCATGACAGGCGTCATGCCCAGCGCCACCACGAAATCTTCGAGGAACGGCGCGAAGACGCGGGGCTGCTCGCCATGATTGCGCCGGTAATGTCCGGGCGAGATTCCGACCTCCTGCCGGAAGCGGCGGCTGAAATAATATTCATTATTGAAGCCGACATTCTGTCCGATCTCATACAGCCGATCATTCGTCGTCACCAGCAGATGCTTCGCCCGATCGATTCGGATTTTATTTACATAATCAAGCGGGGTGAGACCTGTCATCTTTTTGAATAAGCTTGTATATTTCCAGCGGGCGACAGCCGCCTGATCCGCCAGTTCCTCCACGGTCAACCGCTCCATATAATGCTGCTCGATATGCAGAATCGATTTGCGCACGGCATCAGCCTGGCTTGTCCCGTCCGCGGCTGCCTGATTTTGTCCAAGGAGGAACCTCAACAATTGCTGGAAGCGGATATGGTTGTCGAAGACAGCCATCTCATCGCTGTCATGCCGCCATCGATAAATGGCTTCCACATGCTCGATACATTGCGAGAACGGATGGCATAATATCTCCCCTCGGCAAGGGAACGGCTCGCCTGCCGCAGGCGTATCGTTCTCCGAATCGGCCCCGCCCGCCCGCAGTGCATCGAAAGCCAATTGATAACAGCATAAGCCGGCATCCCCTGAGACGATGGCGGATACCGATCCGGGAGGCATACCGTAGCATTTCCCTCTCTCGAGACGGAAGCCCGTCCCGGCCATGTCGATTCTGCCGCTGCCTCTGGTGACGACCAGCAGCGAAGAGGAACCGTTTTGTTCTTCTTTTTTGTAGCCATTCGCGGGAAGCATGCAGTATCGAATGTCCTTCATCACATATGCCCAGGCTGGGCGAGCCGATGGATCGGCTGAATTCCCCTTCATTCCCTATCCCCCTGAACCGTTCTGACAAGATGGAAAAAGAAAGCCAGTCAGCACTTGGCTGAATAACTTTCCATTAATGATGCACCGCATTCCCGTCTACTTTACGAACCATTGCAAAAGATCATCGATTTTCTTCATGTTCGCCGTTATCGCGCCGGATTGCCAATGGGTTCGCTCCGCCTTGTACACCTGTCCCTTCTGAACGGCCGGCAGCGATTTCCACAATGGGCTGTCGAGCAGTTGCTCGGCTTCTTTGTTCTCCTCTGCTGACCAGGAGCCGTTCGAAGGGAAGATAATGATATGATCCGCATCGAGCTCGGGCAGCTTCTCCTCAGAGAGAATTGCATGATAATTGGTCATCTCTCGCGCGAATGGGTGCGGAGTAAGCCCCATGTCCCGGTAAATAGTGCCGGTATACCGGTTCTTGACGCCGAATAAAGCCATCGTCTTGTCCCCGACATTCAGCCGGAGGACGGCGACCGTCTCTACTTTGGTGGACTGGGACAGCTTCTCCTTGGCATCGGCTATTTTTTCTTGGTACTGCGCGACGGCGCTCTCGCCTTTTTCCGGAATCCCAAGCAAGTCTGCGATTGCAGTCAAGACTTTGGCAGGGTCGTCCAGGATGTCTTCCATCAGCCGATAGGTCGGCGCGATTTTGGAATACATCTCATATTTGGCGGCATCGACGCCCCCGTCCACGATGATCAGATCGGGATTCGTCTCCAGCAGCGCCTCGATGCTGCCCGTGATGTCGAACAGCGGCACGTTCAACCCGAGATAATCCTGCTTCCCCCAGCTCGGATGATACCATTGCACGATCGGCTCCACGCCAAGAGCCACCATATAATCCTCTACATAGATGCCCGCTACCCGCTGCGGATGAGCGGGAATCTTCACCTCGCCGAATTCATTTGTCACCGTTCTCGTGCCGCCGGCTTCACTCTCCGCCCCGGCTTCTGGCTTATCCAGACTCTCTGCCGGCTGCGCTGACTGTTCCCCGCGGCCTGACGCTTCGCCGACGGCCTCCTGCTGCGCGCCGCAGCCTGCCGCGCCGAACATCAATACGAGCAATAACGCCGTCCATGCGGCCGTGAATCGATAAGATCTGGACATTTCCTTAACCAATCCCATGCAAGATGTATGTACCCGTAGGATGATCCTGAGAATGTCATGATTAATAATGATTCTCATTTTCATCCGCCGGAATCCATTCTAGCTTATGGGATATCGGCTGGCAATGCACATTCGCGACGGGTTTCTTACACATATTCATGACACGGCGGACGATCCGGCGGCATGCTCTAGTTCTAGTTCTAGCTCTAGCTCGTCATGCCCGCTTCTGCTTGCGGAGCTCCCTTTCTTCTCATGGCGAATATGCCCGAGATGACGATCAGCATCACGCAGAACGAATACGGCAGTGATAGATGAGCCGTATATAATGCGGTGCCGGTAACCGGACCCAGGAACGAGCCTCCGCCCTGAAGCGCCGCGATATAGGAAGCGACTGTACGCTGCTCCTCATCCCGGACGGCCATCGAAGCTCCGGCGCTGTACCCCAGCAGCGTGAAGCCGATGCCGATGCCCAATACCGCGAAATCGAAATAAGCGAAGCGCAGCAGCGTCAGCAGTCCCAGCAGACCGAGCGCGACGAAGAGCAGCCCGACCCGCAGCACCCGGGACGGATGCCATTTCAAATATTTGCTGATGACAATTTGCGAAGCGACAACCATGACGCCCGAGACGGCTAGACCGAGACCGATAAGCTGCGTGGCGGCCTGGGCATCATAGCCTAATGTGTCCTGTACATAAAACCCGATTGTCACCTGAACAATGTTCAAGGCGTACGAGAGCAGAAGCCCTACCCACAAATACAGCCGAACACGGCTGTCATTTGGAGATAGAGTAACGCCCGCGGCTTGCTTCCGCATCTTCCGTACCGGCTCCTCGGCGATGACTGCCATGAAGAGCAGCGCCGTTACGAATAGCAGCGTGGCGGCGCCATACATCGGGGCCGTGAGGCCGATCGCCGCCAAGCCCCCGCTCATCGCGGGACCAAGCACGAAGCCAAGCCCGTTGGCCGCCCCGAACAGAGCCATGCCCCGCGTACGCGTCTCCGGCGTCGTCCAGCCCATCACATAAGCCTGCGCCATAGCCGGAATGCCGCCGAAGAAGAAGCCGGCGCTGGCGGTGCCGTTAAAATGGGCCTCCGCATAATCCGCAAGCAGAGCAAACATGACCAGCTACATAGATGAGCATAATCGATGCCAGCATCTTTTTTCTGCCCATGAAGGTCATCCGCTCCCAGAAGTATCCGCCGAGAAGCCAGGTCAAGCCCGTGACGGAGACTAGACACCCGGATTGAAGCTCGCTCAGCCCCAGATGGCGGGATAGCGGCCCGATAATCGGATTGAACGCGGCGATCGATATCATCCCGCACAATACAATAAGAAACATAATGCCCATTCTGAATTTCACAAGCATGCCTCCCCTTTCCTGGCCAGTTCGCAGCATTGGCCCGCCGCACGACAATCCGCAGCGTCGGCCTTGCCAGCCGCCGATGCGGCGTACAACACCGTTGATATTCGTTCTCAACGGTATCATGATACGATCGGGGAGAGGGGGCATGCTACCACCAGCCGGATTCATTAGCTGGTTATACGGATCCGGAGGAGCCTACTGCTCCGCGAGGCAGTTGTGTTGGCTGGCTTCCCCCAGGGAGGCTAACTGTCATGGCTAAATTTAAAGCCGGCCGAAGACCGCCGGACCAGGCTGCCCGGATTCATGCCGTATTTCGCGCGGAACGCTTCCGCGAAATAGCTGGAATTCGAATAGCCCAGCGCGCAGGATACATCGATGACATTCATTCCCCCTTCCATCAACAGGCGATAAGCCTTCTCCAACCGCTGCTCCCGGAGGTAACCAAACACGGTCGTACCGTACATTTCCTTGAATCCGGTCTTCAGCTTGTAGTCGTTCAATCCGATGAGCCGGGACAGGTCGAGCAGCGAGGGCGGCTCCGCCATCCGCTCCAGCAGGATGTCCCTCGCTTCCCGGATTTTCAGCATATCGGTTCGTCCCAGCTTGGCGCCTCCCATTGGGCCATCCGCCAGGAAGGAACGGAAGGCCATCGAGAGCAGCTCCAATACGCTGCATTCGATCTCGATATTGGTTGCTCTGCCGTTCCTGGCATGCTCCATCAGCCGATTGAGGATAACCGTGGCTGCGGGAAGCGTCGTCTCCTGGAAGCTCCGGAATGAGCGCCAGCCCATAATTTGCTTAAAATCGACGCTTCTCGTTCCATCCAACGCTTCCATGAAGTGATGAAAGCTCGTCACGGGAATGCCGATGCTTATCATCGTGAACGCTTCCCTCCCGCCGAATTCGAAGCAATAATCCGCCTGATTGATGAATTGAAGCGAGCACATCCCCGGCATCATGCTGTATTCCTCGCCGTCTACCCGAATGCCGCGCCCCCCTTGCACCGCGTAACTCAGTTCAACCATCGGCGCTTCCGTAGCAAGAGACAGCACGCAATCGCGATGCATCTCATACTCCGATAAGACGACCTCCATATCGTGGCGAGGGAGAAAGCGCCGGACTCCCCCTTCGCCGGCGGACGATGGCAGCCCCATCTGATCCGCACGGGCCCCGCTCCGGCTCGTCAGCCTTAGCTCATCGAAAAAGCGGTTGAAATTGAGGTGAAAATCTGTCCCGTTCATCTGGTGGCCTCCGGTGTGTAATCAGAATGATAATCATTCTCACTATTATAACGAAATCCTGCGAATCTGGCTATCCATTCCAGTGGATCAGAGCAATTTTGATGTTTTAAGGTTCAATTTGCCGGGTGTATACGTAATATCGCGATCCGGCGAAGGCATTCCGATCTCAATCAGGCTAAATATTAATGCGGTTTAATTAATAAAAATTATTGCCTGCGCTATTGTAAAAAAATATTCAATTCACACATGTTCTCCTTTTTCCTATATGATAGAGACAAACAATTTCCTTATTTTTCTACCTCGTTCTTTCTTTCGTTTCAAAGTCTTTCATTTTACTCGCTTTGCCTATTCACCGCTTCACCGTTTGCCGTTTTGGCTTATTCCGTCATTCGCTGTTTCTCGGTTTGCCGCAAGCAATTGGGTATAAGCTCTATTTTTTCCATAGAGTTTATATAACAACATTCCATAGAAAGGAGGGGTTGCCCAGTCTCCCGTCAGATCGTCTTGCAACGTACTGAATCTATTAAGGAAGGAGGGTTCGTAATAAAGTTAAAGGGGTTCAACTCCTGACGCAATGCCGTGATCCAATTCAAAGATCAAAGGAGGAAATCGTATGAATCAGCTGCGCATGCCGAATCCATTCCTGTCCAAGCTGCTGCTTTCCTGCGGAGTAATGCTGGCCGCCGTCGTCTGTATGGTGCTGTTCGCCGATAAAGCGTTCGGGCACGGCTATGTCGAAGGTCCGGCGAGCCGGGCCGCCTTATGCAAATCCGGTCAGAACCAGGATTGTGGAGCGATCATATGGGAGCCGCAAAGTCTGGAAGCTCCCAAGGGCTTCCCGAATGCAGGTCCTGCCGACGGCAAGATTGCCAGCGCCAACGGCGCCTTCCCGAAGCTTGATGAGCAATCGGCTACCCGTTGGAGCAAGGTCAACATGTCTAGCGGACAAAATACGTTCAATTGGAAATTGACCGCGCCCCATGCGACCTCCAGCTGGAAATACTACATTACGAAGCCCGGCTGGAACCCGAATACCGCGCTTACCCGCGATTCATTCGTGCTGACTCCATTCTGCTCCGTGGACTATAAGGGAGCGCGCCCGCCATTCACCTACTCGGATACATGCAATGTTCCGGAGCGTATGGGCTACCACGTCATCCTCGCCGTCTGGGAGATTGCCGACACGGCCAACGCCTTCTATAACGTCATCGACGTCAATTTCAGCGGCACCAATCCTGGCGACACCGAGCCGCCAACCGCGCCAACCGGCCTTGCCGTATCGGGAACGACCGCCACGAGCGTATCGCTCTCATGGAACGCCTCCACGGATAATGTAGGCGTGACGGGCTACCGCATCTACAACGGCAGCTCATTGGCCGCCTCCGTCCCGGGCTCCACGTTGAGCTATACGGTGAGCGGGCTCACCTCGAACACCTCCTATACCTTCTCGGTGCGAGCGGTGGATGCCGCCGGCAACGTGTCGGCCTCCAGCAATACCGTGACCGCGACGACGCCGGCCGTGCCGGTTGATACGGAAGCCCCGACCGCCCCGACCGGTCTGCATGTCATGGGAACGCCGACATCCTCCAGCATCTCGCTAATGTGGAATCCGTCCACTGACAACGTCGGCGTGACAGGCTACCGCGTCTACAGCAATGGCACGCTCGTAGCGACGGTAACCGGCAGCACGACGAGCTATGTCGTGACCGGCTTGACTGCCAATACGCAGTATACGTTCACCGTGCGCGCGTTCGATGCCGCCGGCAATGTATCGGCAGACAGCAATGCCGTGACGGCGAAGACCGCCGACACCCCGGCGATTGCCGCCTGGGCGCCGAATACCGCGTATGCGGTTGGCGATCAAGTAACCTATAACGGCTCGGTCTATGAGTGCAGACAGCCGCATACTTCGCTGAATGGGTGGGAACCGCCGAACGTTCCCGCTTTGTGGACGCTGAAATAATCCGCTTCACACATGCACTGGAGCTTGCTTCTATGCATGCTCCTCAGATTGTTGAAAAAAGCGGTTCTTAACTTCTCCTACAATCAGTTATAGGTTGAAAGAACAGTGTCCCGATGTAAATCGCCCCCTACTTGGCCTTATTGGCTAGGTGGAGGGCGATCTTTTTAATATTCTGTGCAGTGACAGTCATCAAAGCTTTGGCATCCGCAAAGCTTCGGTTCGATCGTTCGGTATCACAGACGGTACAAATACTTGCCAGAGCGGCTGAGCCGATTCAGCCTCGCCCATTCCTTACTGTCCTCCTAGACATGGCGTGTAACCGGCTTCAAGGGGTGGAGCAGGGATCTTGCACCGATCTGGTCATTTCTTCCCGGGATATCGTATGATCCGGCTTAAACGTGCCATCTGGATAACCTTCAACGATATGCTTTTTTCGGATATATAGATGATGCCTTTGCGGCGGATGCACGTCTGAAAAACTCTCCGTCGCCGTTTCATCCAAAGCGTGTTAACACGTGGTGACTTGTTGAGAGAAGTTGTCAGGGGAAGTCGGTATTGTTCATTGGAAAATTTGCGGGGAAATCAGGGGGAAGCTAAGCCGCGGACCGCCATGCGGCGCTGCGGTTGCCATGCATACCGATTGGCTGGGAAAAGAAATGTCTCATCCGAGCTGTCGTATGCAGCCGGATGAGACCGGGGAGCGTTCCTTTATTCTGCTGTGCGGGCGCGATCTCCGTCGAAGGCGGAGGCTGAATGGACCGCAGACTGGCTGCCTTCGTGAACCGCGTTGCCGGACGGCTTCTCCTGCCCGCCCACATTGAGCCCGATGACCCCCAAAATAATGAGCAGAATCGAGACGCCTTTGAGCAGTGTCATCGACTCCTGGAACACGAGATAGCCAATGACCGCGATCGCGGCCGTGCCGAGACCCGACCAGATCGCGTAAGCGACGCTGACCGGCACCTGCTTCAACGATAAGTTCAAGCTCGAGAACGCCAAAATATAAAAGACAATCATGAATACGGAAGGCCATAGCTTCGTAAATCCTTGCGACAGCTTCATCGATACCGTGCCGGCGATTTCGAGCACAATGGCGAAGAACAAATATACCCAATGCATGATGTGACGCTCACTCCTTTTTCCACATGGCCATGGCCGTCTCGAAATCTCGCTCTCTCGAACTCCACGGTAATGTTGGAACTATAATATATTTTTCGGTACCACCTAGGCAGTATATTATGCGCCTATTCCTGCTGTCAACTGGAAGTTGCGGTAATTGGGCTGCGAATCGATGTCATCCTTCAGACGAGGGCGAACTTCGCCAGGGCATGCCAGCCTTTGCACGCATGTGAAAAAGCGTGAAAACAGCTTCCCCCTGCTGCTTACGGAAAGCCGATTCCACGCCTTGCTATTCCCTCTTCTCGATGAAATACAGGCAGGCACGATCATCTGTCATGTCCCGCTCCTGTTATTCCTCGAACAGCTTCTCTCCCCGATGCAGGCGCCACGCGATGCGCGCTGTATGCGGGAGTTCCCGCGCCGTCGGCGAATGGGCGGCCAAATAACGAGTCAAGGCAAGCAGCATCGTCTGCTTCGCCTGTGCAGCCAGCGGACCGCTCTCGGCGTCCCAGCGGTCATACTCCGCGCTCGCCGCCTCGTACATTTGGTACGAATGGAATTCCGCATCCTCCCTCAACAGGGCATGGCCGAGCGTGTTGAACAAGGCATCGATGTCCCCATTCTGACGCAAATACTGGGCCAGCCACTCGCCGGCTTCCGCCACCTGCTGCTGCCGATCGAGCAGCTTGAGCAGCCAGCTCGGTTCAGTCGAATTCGGATTCGCTTCCGCGTGCTCACCGCTCGGCCGGCGGGCGGCCGGAACGTTAAGGAAGCGATCCAGGTATACGGTGACAGCGGCGTAATAGATGGCGCGCACCGTGAAGACGTTGGCACTCCGCCGCAGCGTCTCATGGACGGCATGCGCGTTCGTGAATGTATGCAGCACCGTTATCCAATCTCCGAACTCGTTCTGGGTATGGAAGCGGGTGATCCGGTCCGCCGCTGCGAGAGCGACGAGCTGGGCCAGCCGCACGGGAGAGCGTCCGGCTCGCAGCGCATTCGTAAGCGCCTCGATCGAATGCAGCGGCTGGTCGCCGAGAAGCAAGGCCAGAAGCTGCTGTTCCTCTTCTTCGGCCTGCTGCGGCGTGCCCCCGGTCGAAGCGGCGTCTCCGCGGCGGACCAGGTCATTCCCTCCAGCTCCCGGAAGGCTTCCCGCAACGGCTCGACGAGATTGACCGGCGATTGCCAATGCTGCAGTTCCTCGCTGCGGGTGGCGCGGGCCGGTAGCGGCACGAGCGAGCTGCGGACGCGCACAGCGGAATCGCTACCGATATGCTGCAGGATTTCGAACGCCTTGTTATGGAAATCGAGCGTATGTCCCCCGTCCATATAGAAGTGATCGGTAACCGCTGTCATCATCATCGACATGAGCTCGTTCGGCTCCATGCCACTGGCAATCGCGCTGGCCAGCACCCGTTCGGCTCCGCGCATATCGCGAACTTCCATGCATCTCCGATACCAGGCTGACAGATGCTCTGTCGCCTGCTGCTCCGTCTCCGGCAGCGGCTGCTGCAGGAAGCGGGCCGGCTGTCCGGCACAGTCCCGCGCCACACGGGCAAGGCCGTGATACAGGGCAAGAATGCGCCCGTATTTGTCCAGCTTCGGCAACACGTTCACCATCGCCGCCAAGATGGTCAGCCCCGAGCTCCAGCCGGCGGAACGGTATGTCGTCCCGAATTCGACGCCCACCCTGGCGATGTCCGCCGCAGGCACGCCCGACTCGACAAGCGCGACGACGCTCTTCGCAATCACGAGGGACAGGTTCTGCTCCATCCCCTCCCGCAAGCGTCTAAGCTGCTTCTCCACGCTGCTCGCGACCTGGGGCCTCGGATCGACCCATACGCTTCCCCGCTCGACCTTGACCCGGTGCACAGGCACATCGTCAGCCCAAGGGTCCAGCGTGCCGCCGCTGCATACGTCGAAGCGGGCATGATGCCAGTGGCAGGTCAGAATGCCATCGCAGAGACTGCCCATATGAAGCGGAAATCCCATGTGCGGGCAGCGGTTGTCCACGGCATACACTTCATCGGCATGCACGAACACCGCAATGCCGCCCTTAATCACCTTGGCTCCCTGTTCCTGAAGCTCTTCCCATGTTCCTGCATGCAGCCAGTCCGTCATCAATTATCCCTCCTCTGTTCAGTCTACTCTCTCAGAGTTAAGAAATACCCTTGATTTGCGGAATCAGACCGCGATGAACGCGCTCGCCGCCTTATCTCCTCCTTTCCTTACTCGATATAATAAATATGCCGGGATGGCAGCTCCAGGCTGTTGAGCCTTCCACCGTATACGCAGCCGCCGTCGATGCCGATAATCGAATTGGTTCCAAAATAAACCTCGTCCGAACCATGCAGCAACTTCGTGGGGGAATGGCCGAATATGACCGTCTTCGGGCCGCTGTAGCCCTTATGAAATTCCCCGCGTATCCAGACCAGCTTATGCGGATCGCAATCCGCCAACGGTATCCCCGGCTCCACTCCGGCATGGACGAATATATAATCATCCGTCTCATAATAGTAGGGCAGCTTGTCCACGAATGAGATGGCATCCAGCAATTCATCGGTCCAGCGGATAGCCGCCGGCTGCCCCTGTGCTTCTTCCTCATAGCCGTAGCTCAGCAGCGTCTGCTTCGCCCCGTTGCGGAACCAGCGCTCGACCGCCTTTTCCTCATTGCGGTACGCGTCGAGCATCATTTTCTCATGATTGCCCATCAGGACGATGGCCCCCAACTGTTGCAGCTCCCGCACCTTAGCGAGCACTTCTCTTGAATGCGGGCCACGGTCAATATAATCGCCCAGCAGCAAGAGCTGATCGCGATTCACGTCATAGCAGGCCATCTCTAGCAAACGCTCGAACTTTTCCAGTTCTCCATGAATATCGCTAATGACAAGCATTCGCTCCATCGTATCGATCCTTCCTTCTCTTTCCATCGTACCATGAGCGAATATTTCCTATCCAGCCTTGCATGCAGAATATTTTCCGTTCTTGTCCTTATCCGTGAATCCGGCTTCCGTCTCTCAGGAGACCTCTGTCTTCGTCCTGCTTATTGGTGAAGCAGCACACCGACCCGTTGCTGCTTGCTGCCGTTCCGATATCTCGCCTTCTGGAAGAGCACAATGTATTTGTCAAGCCGCTGACTTTCCCGGATTGCCCTTTCATTCAGCAGATCATTATTTTCCATCGCCAGATGGACCATTCGCGCTCGGATCTGTTCGATTTTGCACATCAGAGCTTGTATATCCGTCTCTTCCACTTCCGGCTCCAGCCTGCTCATCATCCATTCTCCACCAGGAGCCGACAGCTCATTTCGATGAAGGAGCGCTCCCCTTTCCGCCATTCTGCAGGAACCGCCCTTATTCACGTCTTCCATCTCCTACGATTGCCCTCCCTCAAGCAACATGATTTGACAATTCCAATTATAAACAATTATTCCTTCGTCATCCTAGTTAAAAAAATTTAATAACACCGTCGAATTATCACTTTTCATTCCAATTTGAGCCATAAAAAGACACTTCCCAGCAGGGAAGTGCCCAGCCATCCTTTTCAAGATTACTTACACTTGATAACGGTATGAAAATGAACGGAGTTACACTTCAAGTCCCGCTCCGTGATTGTACATATGCAAGGTTTTCGAGCCGTCTGTTATCGAATGATAGAGTTTCCGTTGCTGTTCTGATGCATATTGCCGATATTTTTCAAATAACATCATACTTCGATAGGCAGAGCCTGGCTGATTGTTAAGGAACGATAGCTTCACACACCGCAGGATACCATCTATCCCCCTGTCGAATCGTTGTCTCTTGACCTCATATGTGGCGTAGTTGTACAGAAAGTTAAGAAGCCGCTCTATGTAAATGATGGTCCCGCTATCCTTAAGCTGAGAAATCTGCTTCGAAAATCTGTCCAGAACATGATCAACACAAAATCCATACTCCGAAGCGGACATCAGTATCGGGTTCAATCCCGGCAGCAATTCTGCCGGATGCTCTGCCAAATAATCCACATATGGCTCCACGGCATTCTCGTTGCCCCTACTTACTGCAAGCGTGTACAAATTGCCTCGTGCCCACAGCTTGAACTTCTCAATAAATACAAGTCCCGCTTCATCCACCACTTCAAACCAATCCAAATTCTCATAGCCTTGTACATATTGCAGCGCCTCGGTGTACCTCTTGCATCTCTCCAGCACATTTCCCTTCATCAAATATCCTTCGCCATAATAGGCGACCAGCGGGAATTCGGATGAAGGCAGCTTCGGGTCGTTCCCCTTCTTCCGCTCTCGAATCATATATTGATATACTGTCGATGCCAGCTCGCGAAGTTCATCTGCGTACTGTTCCGCTCGCCTCCATTGATATAAGCTGTAGCATACATTACCCAAATAATGCAGCGCTTCAAGCTGGAGATGCTCCTGCAGCCGCTTCCGATAAGGAGAGAAGGCGATCACCGCTTCCCAGTTCTTCTGCGCGTCCCGGCCGATCGACGCCCGGAACATCCGGTATTGGCTCATAATGAATCGCTCCGCATAATTGTCCTTCTCGTTCTCTATCACATAGTGATAGAAAGGCACAGCTGCCTGCACCTGACCCTTCGCATACAGCTCCTCCGCGACATCGTACAACAGCGCCAAGGCAACCCGTAGCGTGTCCATCATCTTCGCTATGATACTCTCAACGTAATCGAGGCGGTTCAACTCGGCGCAGCGGACCAGATAGGAGCGAACGCGCTTGTTCGACAGCCGTTCCTCGCCGCTTCGCAGCTTCCCGTTCTCGCTCTTGAAGCATTCCTCGTAATATAAGTCGTATAGCCAGCCCTGCTCTTCTCCGAAAGCGGCAGCCAGCTTGTCCAACTGCTCCACCGTCATCGGACGTGGCGGATTCCCATTCAGCACCATGCTGAGATGCCCTTGATTAACGCCTGACAATTCGCTTACCTTCAGGAGCGTATATCCCTTCTCCTTAATCTTCTTGTCGATCTCCGACCGCAAAGCTCTGCATTGCCCATCCATAGACATAACCTGCGATCTACCTCCTGACAATCGAGCGAATGATTCGGCATCCTTCGACATGATCTGAGTAATTTTATTCATTTTTCCTTTTTTCTCCTTAATAGTATCATTATTTCATATCATTGTAAATGACATTTTCCCATAAAATTCATTCCTTATGCGGGGATTTGAAAGTATTATAGAGTATGTTAACTAGGAGATTTCCAGACTATCATCGGCACGACAGAAAGGGGCTTTATTCCGTATCTATGAATTCAGACATCATTATTACGCTTATTATATTGGCCGCTGCAGCGATTCTCTTCATGACAGGGAAGATCCGATCGGATCTGGTCGCCATCTGTTCCCTAATCCTGCTCGTCCTGCTTGGAATATTGACGCCGAACGAAGCGTTGTCCGGCTTCTCTAATTCCGTCGTCATCATGATGATCGGCTTGTTCATCGTCGGAGGCGGGATCTTCCAGACCGGGCTCGCCAAGCTGGCCAGCGGCAAGATGCTTCAGCTCGCGGGCGGCAGCGAGACGCGTCTGTTGATTACCGTGATCCTGGCCACGTCGCTAATTGGCGCCTTCGTCAGCAATACCGGCACCGTCGCCGTCATGCTGCCCATCGTCGTCAGCATGGCCGCCAGCGCCAATATCAGCCCGGGACGCCTGTTGATGCCGATCGCGTTCGCCAGCAGCATGGGCGGCATGCTGACTCTAATCGGGACGCCGCCCAACCTGGTCATCAGCGAGACGCTCGCCCAGGCGGGGTTCGATGGGCTGTCCTTCTTCTCCTTCACCCCGATCGGGATCGTCTGCCTCCTGATCGGCACCGGTCTTCTGCTGCTTCTGAGCAGGCAGCTTCCGAAGGAACAAGGCGAAGGGCGCCGCAAGCGGAACGGGCGATCGCTGCACGAGCTTGCCCGCCAGTACCAATTGTCTCAGAACCTGTACCGCGTGCAGGCCGGCGACGAAGCGACGATTGTATCCCGATCGCTGCAGGAGCTGGATATTCCGAACCAATACCAGGTTCATATTATCGAGATTCGGCGCCGGACATCGAACAAGAACCCGTTCTTCAAGACGATCAATCAAGAGATTGCCGGTCCGGCGACCATCATCCATGACAAAGATATTCTGTATGTATATGGACCGTTCAAGCGCGTGCAAGCATTCGCCGAGGAGTGCGGGCTTCATCTGCTTGACCATCGGGCCGCCGAGATCGAGCAAGCTGCCGAACCGAATACCGAGCGGTACGCTTCGGATCAGATCGGCATCGCCGAAGTGTTGCTGCCGCCGAATTCCCCACTGCTTAATTTGCAGGTGAAGCAGTCGGGATTCCGCGAGAAATACCAGATCAATATATTGGCGATTCAGCGCAAAGGAGAGTATTTGCTGCATCAGCTCAAGGACGAGAAAATCCGGTTCGGCGACGCCCTGCTCGTTCAGGGGACATGGAAAAGCATCGCCCGGCTGTCAAGGGAGGAATCGGATGTGGTCGTCGTCGGCCAGCCGCTGGAGACGGCAGCTGCGATGCCTATGAACCATAAAGCGCCGCTCGCGGCCGGCATCATGCTCTTCATGATCGCGCTGCTCATTCTGGAGATATTCCCGGCCGTCATCTCCGTCATGATCGCAGCCGTCCTGATGGTAGCCACGGGATGTCTTCGCGGTATGGAATCCGCCTACAAGACGATTAACTGGGAGAGCATCGTCCTGATTGGCGGCATGATTCCGATGTCCATCGCGATCGAGAAGACAGGCGCGGCAGCCTTGCTCTCGCAGAAGCTCGTGCTGACCCTCGGGAATATCGGGCCGTTCGCCTTGCTCGCCGGCATCTATTTTACGACGTCGATCCTGACGCTCTTCATCAGCAATACCGCATGCGCTGTCCTGGTCGCTCCGATCGCGATGACCGCTGCGATGCAGTTGGGCGTCGATCCCCAACCGTATCTGTTCGCCGTCGCGATCGCGGCCAGCATGTGCTTCGCCGTCCCGTTCTCGACCCCGCCCAACGCGTTGGTCATGTCGGCCGGCAAATATTCCTTCATGGACTATATCCGGGTGGGATTGCCGCTTCAGCTGCTGCTTGGCATTGCCATGGTAGCGCTGCTGCCGCTCTTCTTTCCGTTTTGAAAGCTAGCAAACGATCTCTCATTCGACAATCTTGTATTATCATCAACAAAATAGGATAATTTGTATGTACGTTCCATCTCAAAAATGATAGAATGGACATATAATAGATACGCTAAAAATGGATAATGGCAAACCCTAGCGAAAGCAGGGGACGCAAAGCCACGGGTCTAATGCATGCGCGCATGCGATGATAGCCGGGTTGCCCTAATTGCGACAGTTGTTGCGTCTTTTTGGCGCCGCCTTTAGGGTGGCGCTTTTTTAATTGCCAGAGCGCCCCCGTTTATCATCTCATTCTAGCGTAGTTTAATTTCGTTATAGAATGGGGAGAAAGCTATGGGTACACATCGATATACGACCGAACACAATAATAACTCAACCGTGAATAGCCAACATAGACGAACAGCGAGACGGCATGCATCGGCACTCCTCTGCGCTGTAATGGCTATCGGAATGTTCCTGACACCTTCACTCGCCAACGCGGAAGCGGACAGCATTCCGGCAGCGGACGGGGCGCTGCGCACCACTACAGTAGCCGCGGGAGCCAGCAGCACGATTAGCGGCACGGAATTCAAGCTTCAAGGCATCTCAATCGGGATGAACGAATCGGAGTTGCTCGGAATTCTTGGAGAACCCGCCCGCAAAGATCTAAGCGAATACAATTTCGAATGGTACATATACAATCAGAATTATCAACGTTATATCCAGGTCGGCGTACAGCACGGCAAAGTGGTTGCCCTGTATACGAACGCCCAGGATTGGACTGGCGCCGGTGGAATCGGCTTCGGGTCGACCAGACAAGAAGTCGAAGCCGCTTACGGCTCCCCGCTTGCCAGTCTCAAGAAAGGAAATACGATCTATAAGTTCAAGGACAACGGCGGAGAATACAGCCTGCATCAGGTCGGCGGGGTATATGCTACTCTATTTTACGATCTGAGCCGGAAAAATACGGTCACCTCGATCCAACTCATCGATCAGAACATAGAGTTATCGTTCAAAGGCTTTCATGGAAAGCCAAGCGAACGATTGCGGGAAAGCTTTGAGCGGGAAGTGCTGGATTTGACCAATGCGGTGCGTGTACGCGAAGGAAAAAAACCGCTTGAGTGGGACGACGAGATTGCGGATACGGCGCGGGAGCACAGCGCAGACATGATGAAGCGCACCTTCTTCTCGCACGACAATCCCGATGGCCAGTCTCCGTTCGATCGGATGAAGCAAGACGGCATCACTTACAGGAAGGCCGGAGAAAATATTGCGGCCGGACAAACAAGCGCCATCTTCGCCCACGAGAACTGGATGAATTCAAGCGGCCACCGCAAAAACATATTAAGCGATTTCGAACGCCTTGGCGTCGGAATCTCCTTCGGCGGACCTTATCAAGTCTATTATACGCAAAACTTCTTCACGCCGCCGAGTGCGAAATGACGATAACCAAGTTATAGATCCCCCATAGGCGGCAATTTGACGTCGATGAGCAAAGGCTACGTTATCCAGAGCCTTTGCTTTTCTAAAAGTTCAATAGAGGCACTTTACTTCACTGGTCTTCTATAATTTCTATGATGTTATAATATGCTATTGTTAGATTAGAAAACCAATACAGTGAAGTAACTATTGATTTGAGGGGGGAATCGTAATGGTTCATTGGGATTCATCCAATATCAAGCAAGACGATGTCTCAGCTTCCAGCCGCATTTCGATCGAGAAAATCACAGCGGGCGCCTCTATTTTACTATCGGCCAGCCTTCGCTCAGAAGATGATATTATGCCTTTATTTGAAGCACTATGTACCTCATTGGAGGAAGAAGGGTGCGATGTCAGTGACATCGCAGAGCTCCATGTCCATCTAAACAAAACTCTAGAAAAATGGTTTTTGAGCAAATAAATTGCATTCTTTTCGGAAGGAACACCGAGGCTCGTAATGCTTCCCTGTGATAACAATGGGATTTCTCTCATCAGAGTTGCGGCAAGTCATAATATAAGAAAATCAAAGAAAAAGAGGACCGTAAAGGAAGGCATCAAACTGATGCTCATCGGCAGCTTGCTTGGAATTGCCATTTGGAGCCGCACTTCTGGGGGGGACTATACTATTTTCTTCTGAGATATGATTGAGGGAATTGGGCCAAAAGAAGCCGCCCTTTACGCAAAGGGCGGCTTGAAACTTCGCCAACACATCATTTTATTGTTTCATTCTTTTGCGCGAGAGCCACATGACAACTGCGGCAGCGCAGAACAACAGGCCAATCCAAGAAGCAAGCGGCGATTTTTCTCCGGTTGCCGGCAGACTTGATCCAGCCGGATGTTCAGGCTTCTTGCGGTCTCCCGGCCGGTTCGCAGGGAGTTCATTCGAGCCTGGTCGCTCTTCCGTTCCAGGTGTGCCTGGAACGGTTTCTCCCGGATCGGTCTCACCGCCGACTACCGTGTCCGGTCCTTCTACAATCGTGCCGGGAACCGTTTCTCTGTTGTCAGGAGGTTTCGTGCCCGGAGTGGTGCCGGAACCCGGATCTGTCGTCCCGCCACCGCCTGAACCCGGCCCTTCCGGATCAGGGCGTTCCGGCTCCGGCTTGACGCCGGACTTGACTAGACCAGCGTCAATGGTCAGGTTCCGTTCCCCTGCAGACAATTCAGAGCAATGCCGTCTCCTATCTGCTGTTCAATACCAAAAACCGCGACGTCGCGAAGAGCGAGGATCTTCGCAAAGCCGTGCTGTACTCGATTAACCAGGACGAGAACCGGGAACGAACTGAAAGCCGATCCGGCCAAGGTAAAGGAATATTTGGACAAATATAGAGCCGCCGCGAAATAATAATCATGAAGAAGGTCCCGGGCTCTCGCAAGGAGAATGCCCGGGACCTTGCTATGCGCCCGCGTCATGCCAGCCGCGAGGCAAATCGATCATCCGTCGTACTCACAGGGCATCTCCTTCCTCACTCCGCAGCTAGCTTCTCCTTGGCTTATTGCTTATAGCGGAGATGCTTTTTTACACTTACCCGGAGTCGCAGCCCCGCTATGTTCTGCGTTTATAGCCGTTACGCGACCGGTATTGCTGAGGGGCTCGGGCAGGATAGCGGGCGGGAAAGGAAAACATATGCACCAGTTTCGTAAAAGGGATAACCGCAAACAGCAGAAACGCGGCAATCACATGAACTTGAAACAGAAGCGGAACTTCCCGCATTAATTGGTAACGGGGCTGGAACACCAGCAGGCTGCGAAACCAGGGTCCGATGGTGGTGCGGTATTCATAAGCTGTCACGGTGATATTGTACACGAGTGTCATATACGTTCCCAGGGCGGCGATGACGAGTACGAGAATGACTGAAAAATAATCGGAGAACGAAGAGTGAACGTGCACCCGGCGGTTCGTCAGCTTCCGGATCAGAAGGATAACCAATCCGGCTACAACCATGAGTCCGGCTATGCCTCCGCCGGCAATGGCAAAGAAATGGTACAGTTCGTCCGTGACACCCAAGGCCTCGTATACACCGCGCGGTATCATAACTCCCATGATATGTCCGATGAACGCGAACACGATGCCATAGTGAAACAAAGGCGAACCGATTCTTAGCGCTCTTTTCTCAAACAGTTCCGTTGAGGGAGCGGTCCAGCTGACCTGATGGAACGCGAAACGGTACAGCAACCCCACAATCATCACGGTCAGCGTAAGATAAGGGAACACCACCCACCAGAAAATATCGGCCATTGAGGAACCTCCATTCATGTGCACATCTTCATATTGGGCAGGGAGCAGTCTTGTCTTGCGGTTCCGTCCATGCCGTACAGGATAGGATAAGGAAGCTCATCCAGGTCTGCCTCTTCCCTCTTCTGCTCAAGAAGCGAGATGTCTTCGGGGGAAGGAAGACCAAATACATGGTGAACCAGGAGATCGAACAAATCCTCATAGGGGTGGCCGGCCGGCATATGATCGAGCACCCGCTTCGTCGCCACGGCGAGACGGCGCTTCAATGCTTGGAGATGCGCATTATCCGGAGCCGCCGCCAGGAGCTCATATAGCGCGGGAAGATAATCCGCCAGTTCGCCTTCGGCGGGTTCATAACCGGAATCGGCCGCGATGTGCTGAAGCAGAACGAGCGCGGCCCCGCGCCCCCGGCTATCCCCCCATTCATGCGCGGTCAGATATAGACCCGTCTTTTCCTTCCAGTCAAACACCTGCACATACCGCTCCTGCAGCTCTCTCAACGTAAATTCGCCGAAGCGAGCCATTGCCGAGAGAAGCCGATCGCGGAATCCTTCCCATTCCGGTTCCTTACTAATGGCAACGGCCAGTTCTTCCCGTTCCTTCAAAAAATCATCCTGCGGGTAACCCAAGAGCCGCGATACCGCCAACAGTATTAAGCGCTGTTGTTCTTCCACAAGTTACACTCCCTTCCGATACGGACGTATCACGACGCCCTCCTGCGGTGCAATGCCTTCCAAGCTGCAGGCTCCCTGCTTGTAGTGGAGATCGTCGTCCATCTCGCGCCGCCCGGTTGGAATGACGAATCTCTCGCTGTATTTGGCTACGGCGAACAAACGCGCCATATCTTCGATCTCCTCGACGGATAGCCCCGCCTCTTGTATCAGCCGGCTGAGCTTCAGTTCGTCCATGCCTCCCACTGACCGATTGCGCATATGCACGCGCATCGCCGTCATCTTGAGCAACACTCGGCGAATAACGTCCGTATCGCCCGCCGACAGCAAGGACGCCAAATATTCCATCGGAATGCGCATTTGATCCACCGCCGGGATATAGTGGTCGGTCTGCAGGTCTTCCTCCGCAATGTGATTCATGATAGGGCTCAGCGGAGGAACATACCATACCATCGGCAGTGTCCGGTACTCCGGATGCAACGGCAGAGCTACCTTCCACTTTATGGCCATTTTGTACACCGGAGACTGCTGCGCGGCCTCAATCCAGGCATCGTTGATGCCGGCCCGGTGCGCTTCCTTAATCACTTCGGGGTCGAAGGGATCAAGGAACACAGAGAGTTGGGCCTCATACAGATCCTGCGGGTTTTCCACCGAGGCGGCTGATTTCACTTTGTCCGCATCATAAAAGACGACGCCGATATACCGCAGTCTGCCGACACATGTCTCAGAACAGATCGTGGCCAGACCGGCCTCCGTCCGCGGATAGCAAAAATTGCACTTCTCGGCTTTATGAGAATTCCAGTTATAATGGACTTTATGGTACGGACACCCGTTCATGCAGAACCGCCAACCGCGGCAAGCCTCTTGATCCACCAGCACAATGCCGTCTTCTTCGCGCTTGTATAATGCTCCGGACGGACAAGACGCCACGCAGGACGGATTGAGACAATGCTCGCAAATGCGCGGAAGGTACACCATGAACGTTTTCTCGTACTCCATGGCGATATGTTCCTGAAGCTTCCGCACGTTAGGATCCATGGGAACAATCTCGCTCCCGCCCGCCAAATCGTCGTTCCAGTTGGGCCCCCACTCCGGCTTGTCTATGAACTCGCCGGTAATCATTGATTTCGGGCGGGCGACCGGAACATGATTTCGCCGGGGACTGTGAATCAAGTTATCGAAATCGTACGTCCACGGTTCATAGTAATCGTCCAGCATAGCCATATCCGGGTTATAGAAAATGCTTGCCAGCTTGGCGATCGGTCCGCCTGCCCGGAGGGTCAGCTTGCCGTTTTTCAGCACCCACCCGCCTTTATAGCGGTTGGTGTTTTCCCATTCCGTGGGGTAACCAGGTCCCGGCCGCGTTTCCACATTGTTGTACCAGACATATTCCATACCGGGCCGGTTGGTCCACGTATTTTTGCAGGTGACCGAGCAGGTATGGCAGCCGATGCATTTATCCAAATGCATCACCATGGCAACTTGTGCTTTAATCCTCAAGCCAGTCAACCTCCTTGAGCGGTCTGATAATGGTGATCGTGTCTCGCTGGTTGCCTGTCGGACCGTAATAATTGAACCCATAGCTTAGCTGCGAATATCCTCCGATCATATGGGTGGGCTTTACCGTCACGCGGGTGACGCTGTTGTGGGTACCGCCCCGTTGCTTATTGATTGCTGTCCCCGGCACGCCCATGGTACGGTCCTGGGCATGCTACATGTACACGATGCCCTGAGGGATACGGTAGGTCGTGACAGCCCTGGCGACGACGGCGCCGTTCCGGTTATATATTTCAATCCAGTCGTTATCCTTGACCCCGATGGATGCCGCATCCTTTTCGTTGAGCCACACGACCTGCCAGCCCCGGAAAAGCGTCACCATCTGCGTGCTTTCGGTGAACATCGTATGAATCCCCCATTTCTGATGAGGGGTCAAATAGCGAATAGTAAGGGACTTCCCGCCGTTCGGAACTTCCTTTTCTCCCTTCAGAAAAGGAATATGGGCGAGCGGCGGCAAATAAAGCGGCAGCCCCTCCCCGAAGTCGAGCATCATCTCGTGATCCAGATAAAAGCTCTGCCGGCCGGTCAAGGTCCTCCACGGAACGCGGTATTCCGTATTTAGGGTAAAGGGCGAATACCGCCTGTTGTCCTTCTCCAATCCGCTCCAGACAGGAGCCGAAATGGCCGTCCGCGGCTGCGCGGTAATGTCCGCAAGGGTAAAGGCGTCCTCCTCCCTCGGCTCCGCGATCTCCGCGAGCTTCTTTCCGGTTTTGGCCTCCAAGGAACGCCACCCTTCGACGGCCCGCTTGCCGTTGGTTGCCCCGGACATTAGCAGTATCGCTTCGATTGCCTGCTTGTCCGTGTACATATCCGGATGCCCCTTGCCTATCCCTTCCCTGCGGGAAATGCCAAGCCGCTCCGCCAGTTCTTCGTACACTCGCTCACCAGGAATCGTTACCCCTTTGGAGCCGTATCCGCTTTTGACGTTAGGGCCGATCGTCGTCATTTTCCGGAAGACATTCGGATAATCCCGTTTAACAATTTGGAACGCCGGCATCGTTTTGCCGGGGATTGCTTCCGTCTCTCCTTTCCGCCAATCCCGTATTTTACCGTAGGCCTGAGCGATTTCTTGCGGCGTATCGTGGGCCAGAGGAGACATGACGACATCCTCGCAGGCAGGCAAATGTTGTTCCGCCAGCTCCGAGAAAACTTTGGCGATTTCCCGGAATGCATCCCAGTCGCTTTTAGCTTGCCAGGGCGGCGTAATCGCAGGATTGAACGGGTGAATGTACGGATGCATGTCCGTGCTGCTCAAATCAAACTTCTCGTACCATGTCGCGGCAGGCAGTACGATATCCGAGAAAAGCCCCGAGCTGGTCATCCGGAAATCCATGCTGACGAACAAGTCCGTCTTTCCTTCCGGGGGCACATCGTTCGTATGGACATCCTGCGGCCGCCAGGAATTTCGAGTGTCCGTCAGCACTTGGTGTTCCGAGCCCATCAAGTGCTTGGCAAAATATTCATGTCCTTTCCCGCTGTCGCCCAACAGATTGGAACGCCAATTGAAGAATACCCGCGGGAAGTTGCGGGGATCTTCGGGATGCTCGATGGACCATTGGATCTCCCCTGCAGCCGCTTGCTTGGCGATGTATTGAGCCGCCTCCTGATCCGTGGCCAGGCCCTTCTCCCTGGCTTCCCGAACCAAGTCAATAGAGTTCTGGGAGAACTGGGGAAAAGAGGGAAGCCAGCCGAGCCGGGCAGCCAGCGCGTTGACATCGGCCGGATGCATCTTGCTATAGCGTCCGCCCCATGGCGTTGCCTGCTCCTTGTTAACCTGCGCTTCGTAACGGAACTGCTCTGTCGCAAAATAAAAGAAGGAAGTGCCGTTCTGCAAGCGGGTCGGCTTCGTCCAGTCATTCGCAAAGGCGACTTGCTGCCAGCCTTCCAGAGGACGCACCTTCTCCTGGCCGACATAGTGAGCCCAGCCCCCGCCGTTAACGCCCTGGGAACCGGTCAGCAAGACCAAGTTGAGAATGCAGCGGTAAATCTGATCGCTGTGGTACCAGTGGTTCGTACCCCCGCCCATGGCGATCATGGATTTGCCTCCGGTTTTCGCCGCATTGTCCGCAAATTCCCGAGCCACTTGAATGACGTGGGATCTTTTAACGCCCGTAATTTCTTCCTGCCAAGCCGGCGTATACGGCTTCGGATCGTCATAATCCGCCGGATAATCGCCGGGGAGGTTCCGGTTGACGCCCGCATGCGCCATCAGGAGATCGAACACTGTCGCGACCTTGAGGATTTCTCCACCCAGCCCGTTCAAGTGTTTCACTGGTACGCCGCGGCGTACGGTCTGCCCTTCTTTTTCCGCAAAATAAGGGAAGTCGACCAGCAGCGTTTCATCAGCGTCATGAAGAAAGGTCAGCTGAGGATCTATGGCCGCGCCGTCTTCCCGCTCCAGGTCCAAATTCCATCTGCTCCCCTGATCCCAGCGAAAACCTTGGCTTCCGTTCGGAATAAAGGGCGTTCCGGCCGCAGCGTCCCATATCACGGTTTTCCACTCCGCCAATTCTTCGGCGCGGCCCAAATCGGACGCGCGCAGAAAACAGTCGGAGCGGACGAGACCGCCATCCTCCTCTTTAAGAAGGACAAGAAATGGAAGGTCGGTAAACGTCTTGACATACTGCTGGAAATACGGGATTTCCCGCTCGGCGTAGAACTCCTTCAAAATGACGTGCGTCATGGCCATAGCAAGCGCCCCATCCGTTCCGGCCCGGGCCGGCAGCCAAATATCCGCAAATTTCTCATACTCCGCGTAATCGGGGCTGACGCCTACCACTTTTGTTCCGTTATAACGGGCTTCGACCATAAAGTGCGCATCCGGCGTCCGCGTCTGCGGCAGATTGGTTCCCCATATGATGAAATATTTCGTGTTATACCAATCTCCGCTTTCCGGGACATCTGTCTGCTCCCCCCAGATCTGCGGGGATGCCGGCGGCAGGTCGGCATACCAATCGTAAAAACTGAGAATCGTACCTCCGATCAGGGACAAAAACCGGGTGCCGGCCGCATAGCTAACCATGGACATGGCAGGGATCGGACTAAAACCTACGACCCGGTCAGGTCCATAGGTTTTGATCGTATGAATGACCGCTGCCGCGATCATTCGAGTCACATCGTCCCAGTCCGCCCGGACGAAGCCGCCTTTGCCTCTGCCCTCTACGTAGCGCCGGCGCTTGTCCGGGTCGCCGACAATGTTGGCCCACGCCGCCACAGGATTATGGCCAAGGGCCAGCTCCGCCTTCCACATTTCCAGAAGATCGCTCCGGATATAGGGGTATTTCACCCTCGTCGGGCTGTATGTATACCAGGAGAAGCTGGCTCCGCGAGGACACCCCCGAGGTTCGTACTCGGGAAAATCCGGGCCGGTGGTCGGGTAATCCGTCTGCTGGGTTTCCCAAGTGATGATGCCGTCTTTCACAAAGATTTTCCAGCTGCAGGAACCCGTGCAATTCACGCCATGGGTGGATCGGACCACCTTATCGTGCTGCCATCGGCCTCGGTAGAGGTCCTCCCATTCCCGGGGGCGGGGACTTTCCTCCGTCCAATCCTGATTGATCCGCCCTCCCCGCTTTAAGTGCTTTAGAGATTGAAACAATTTGTTTTTGTTGCCGCCCATTGTTCTCACCTTCCTTACAAATCATTTCCTATGGGGTTAAAGCGCTCCCCCACTAACCGTCTGCTCCCTTCGCCTTCCTCCAGTTCTTCCTCGAACAACTTCCATTCCGGCACGTTGCAGGCGGCCAGGATCAGTCTCTGGAGCCGGTTGAGATCCCCGATTTCTCCAATCTTGTCCGCCGCTCCGGCCGGGACCGTTCCAAAACGGATCGCCAAGAGCGCGAGCAGATCTGCCCTATCCTGCTGGAGGAACGCCTCTTCCTGGCCGAGCTCCATAACGCCTCTCCTTTCGCTTACTCCATTCTTGATCAATGAGGCCGCTGTGCCGCACCAAGAAGGTCCCAGCAGCTCGAAGCGGCAATTAGGGCTTCATCCGAATGAAATAGTCATCCATAAGAGACCTCCGGATGGCATCGCCCGAACCACGGAAAAATTCGGTGATCCCCGGGTTCTCCTTCTGGATCTCTTCCCAAGTAAAAAAACGTTCGGCCTTTTGCGCTAAATTCTCGCCGAATCGAAGCGTAACGGTGGCGCCTTCCGGCGCATGAATGATCCCCGCTCTTACGTCGTAAGGATGAATATGCTTCTCCTCCAGCACCGAGATCAGCAATCGGTAAAGTCCCTTATGGCCTGCGATCAATAGCCTTTCCGGCCAAAAGGCGGGTTTAGCTTGTTTGTTCATATGAATTCCCCAGCTCTTCGATTTCCGCTTCAATCATTCGCTCTTCGTCCCGGTTATGCAGCATATCGATGTGAATCAGCGCAGAGAAGCGCAGCCACGCCTCGCGGATGGCCCCCTCCTCGGCCAACAGCTCCTTGATTTCCTCAACAAGATACCTCATCAGATTGTGATCCCTCGTCAGCATGAGGACCGCATCGCGTAAATGAGGCTTCCTTTCTACCGCCTCTTTGTAGAGTCCCTCCTCCTCGCTTTGCGCATGCTGCAGGGTTCGGGATTCCCAATGTTCGACAATGAGATAGGCCAGTTCAAGCGCCTCGTCCGTCTTTCCTGCTTCTATACAGCTCTCGAGAAGTTCCGTCAGTTCCTTCGCCTCTTCCAAGGCCGCCTCATGAATTGCGGAATGGCTGTCTACATGCTTTAGGGCGGGGCCTGTCAAGCTTTTTTTCATGGCTGTTCGCCTCCTTTAAAGTGTGAATCCCGGTGCAGGGAATCCGTATGCTAATCCTGCCGAGGCGGAGGTTTCGCTTCGACGGGCGTCCAGTTTTCCATCTTGGCTTGAAAGGACATCCAAAAAACAAGGATCAGGCTGGCCAATGCCGACTCGGAAAGCGCCATAAAGCCGATGGAATAATGGCCTGTCCAACCGTACAAAAGGGTGAGAATCAAGGGAGGGAAAAATCCCCCGAGTCCGCCGGCGGCGGCTACGATGCCGTTAACAATCCCTGCCTGCCCGGCAAAATGGAGAGGAACCAGCTTAAATACGGCTCCGTTGCCTACGCCGGCACAGGCGGCGACCGTCAAGCAGCCTACAGTAAATAACGGCATATTCAGGCTAAAGGACAGCAGGATCCCGGACAGGGTCAGCCCTGCAAAGACGAGCTTGAGCACAAGAAACGGATTGAATTTATCGGACAAATATCCGCCAACCGGCCTTATCAGCGTCGCCAGTACGATAAACCCAGCCGTGCGCAGGCCTGCGTCGACTTTGGCCAAGTGAAAATGGGAAACAAAGAAATTTGGCAAATAGATCGTGAATGCGACAAAAGATCCGAATGTGATGAAATAGAACAGGCTTAGAAACCACAGCTTTTCGTTCTTATAGACATGTCTAAACTGTTCGCTCCAAGAATCGCGGACCTTCGGTTCATGCCGGTCTCCCAACAACAAATTCAATACGGCAAAACCGAGTATCAGCAAGAGATACGACTGGACTGCTCCTCTCCATCCAAATGCATTCGCCAGCAATGGAGCGCCAAAGGTCGTAATCGCCGTTCCCATATTCCCGATGCCGTAAATGCCGTTGATTGTACCGTGCTTTTCTGCGGGATAATACTTCGGCAAAGAGGTTACCCCGATGGAGAAGGTTGCCCCCGCAATTCCGAGAAAAAAGCCGCTGAGGATCAAATCCAGAAATGTCCGGGCTATCGAGAGATAGGCAACGGGAATAAGCATAGCCGCAAAACTCAGCGCAAACAAAAAGCGGGCTCCGAACCGGTTGGCCAGAAAACCCGCCGGGATACGCAGCAAGGAGCCTAAGATGACGGGTACGGCCGATACCCATGCCGATTGTCCTGCCGTAAGAGAAATATCTGCTGCGATATACGACAATAAAGACGAAATTAATACCCACACCATGAACGAGACGATAAGACTCGTGGTTTGCAGGGGAAGCTGAATTTTAGAGATCAATGTGTTCATTTTTGTTGTTCACTCCTGCTTATGTAGAAAAAAAGGCGAAGCCTATATGACTTTAATATCGCCTTTCCATTGGATAAATAAACTTCTAATGGGATTTTCTCTTAAACAAAAAAGAGGAGTCTCTCGTCATTTTCAATGACGTTTGAGACACCCCTTGCTCTTCCGGGAACTATAGGGCCGTTCCCTCATATGTGAACCGACTTCGGACCGTCTTCGGCGACACGAATTCGGGATTATCAGATGAACAAATTCACCCTTCCATCCGC
Organism: Paenibacillus thiaminolyticus; assembly: GCF_003591545.1. GTDB lineage: Bacteria > Bacillota > Bacilli > Paenibacillales > Paenibacillaceae > Paenibacillus_B > Paenibacillus_B thiaminolyticus_A. The sequence continues at coordinate 48,880 of NZ_QYZD01000018.1, read as the reverse complement.
CGCATCGCCCAGATAGGCGGCCACTCCGCCATATTCGACGCCATCAATCAGCTCCTCCTGCTGCAGGCCGAGCAGATCCATGGTCATCGTGCAGGCAACCAGCTTCACCCCTTGCTCTTGCGCCAACTCGATAAGCTGAGGCAGCGTCAGCGCTTGGTGCTTTTTCATGACATGCCGGATCATTTTCGGACCCATGCCCAAAAAGTTCATTTTGGACAATCCCAGCTTGTTCGCGCCCCTCGGCATAAGAAAGCCGAACGCTCTTTCAAGCCATCCCTTCTTGACCTGGACGGCCTCTTCCCGCCGCAGGGCGTTCAGCCCCCAGAACGTGAAGAAGATCGTCACTTCATGCTCATAAGCGGCCGCGCCGTTCGCGATGATGAACGCGGCCATCGCCTTGTCCATTTCTCCGCTGAACAACACAATCGTCGTCTTCTGTGGCGATTGTTCCACTCGCTCCCCTCCTTTCCATTACTTCGCAGGCATAGGCTGCGACGCATTTGCCAAGCCGGAGCGATTGACAGGCACTGCTGTGCCCGCCTTCGGACCGGTTACTTTTTCCGCACAAAAAATTTATAGACGCCCTGTTCCTCTTCCTGTCCAACCATCTCATGGTTCGTCTTTTTGACCCATGCCTGGAAATCGTTCAGCGACCCTTTATCGGTCGAGATGACCGCCATCACCTGTCCGCTTTCCAGCGCCTCCAGCGCTTTCTTCGCTTGCACGATCGGCATCGGACATGCCATTCCGCTCGTATCCACTACAGTCGTAACCTTCATTATGTTCCACCTCTCCAATCGATGTTCTTATGCGTGGTCATGCATCAGGTGGCGCATGGATACGAACTCCTCGTCGTCTCCCGCTACCCGCGCCCTCCCTCGAATCGTCCGGCCCAACATATCACCCTCGCGACAGACGCCGGGCTCCCTGTGCCGGAATGCTGCTCCTACTTCACTTCTCCCTCCCAGTCATTCATGCCGCCGGACAGATTGTGCAGCCGGGTATAGCCCGCCGCAGCTAAATATTGGCACGCTCTCGCGCTCCTGCCGCCCGCTTGGCACACGACAATCCATGCCTGCGCCGGATCGATCTCGCCGCTCCGCTCCGGCAATTCACTCAGAGGGACATTCACCGCACCCGGGATATGTCCGTCCTCATATTCCTCCGGCTCGCGGACATCCACGCACCGGGCCTTCTCCGCGTTCATCATCTGCTCCGCCTCGCCGGGAAGCACTTCTTTCCACGACATTCCAGCACACCTCCACCTTCATATACACATACCCGTATAGGTATATCAACAGTATAATAAGATCCCTGCCGCTCGTCAAGCAACAGGGATCCTTTTCAGTCCTGCTATGCGGTTCGTGCTTCCTCATCGGCTGCGGCGGTCAATGCGTCATGCCTGCCCGTCTCCTTTTTTCCGAGATTAACGATGCTCGCTCTCCTGTCCGGTCAGAATCCGAAGCGCATGCGGCAATTGATCGATAATCGCCATCAAATTCTCGCATGCGCCCCGCGGACTGCCCGGCAGATTCACGATAAGCGTACCGTTGCGGATTCCGCAAATCCCCCGTGACAGCATCGCCCGGCGCGTCTTAAGCATCGAAGCGGCGCGCATCGCCTCGGCCATTCCGGGCACCGCTCTCCCGATGACTTTCATCGTAGCTTCCGGCGTGACATCGCGCGGAGCCAGCCCGGTCCCTCCCGTCGTAATGATGAGGTCCGCGTGATGATCATCGGCCAGCTCGATGAGCGACGCGGCTATATCATGCAATTCATCGGGAACGATCCGGTAATCGATAATGTCTCCTTGCAGTTCTTCTTCCACCAGTTCACGAATAACCTGCGCGCTGGTATCTTTCCGTTCGCCGCGCGCCCCTTTATCGCTTGCGGTCAGTATCGCCACACGCCAACGCATGTTTCCAGTTCCACCTCTTTCACAAGTTAACCGGCAGCCAGCCCTGACCCGCTGCGCGACCCGACGCTATATTTGTTGCCCTTAGCCTTACTCCGATGTTCGATTCCCTCTCCCTGTCAGCAGGAGCATCATGAACGAGACAAGGATTATCGAGACGGTCCAGGCCCACGCCATCGTCATATGGCCCGAATCGACGGCGACATAGATGGCGGTCGGAACCGTCTGCGTCTTGCCTGGGATATTGCCGGCAATCATTAAGGTTGCCCCGAACTCGCCGAGCCCGCGGGCGAATCCCAGAATATAGGCTGTCAAGATGGAAGGGGTCGACAGCGGCAGCATAATATAGCGGAACACCTGCCACTCGCTTGCTCCGAGCGAGCGGCCCGCCTCCACCAATTGCTTGTCTACCGAAGCAAAGCCCGTCTTCATCGTCTGATAAATAAGAGGGAAGGAGACGACGAAGGAAGCGATGACAGCCGCCCCCCATGAAAAAATGATCGGCGCAGACAGCAGCCACTCCGCCAGCGAACCAATCCAGCTCTTCCTCCCCAGCAAGACCAATAATATAAAGCCGACTACCGTAGGCGGAAGCACAAGCGGCAGCATAATTACGGTCTCAACGAATACTTTGCCCTTGAATTGAACCCGGGACATCTTCCATGTCAACAGGACTCCGCTCACGGTAGCCAATACACTTGAGCATACCGCTACACGCAACGACAACCAGACAGGAGGCCAGAATTGTCCCCAATCCATCCCGAGGCTGCTCATGAAGAAGACGGGATCGAGAATCCGTACTTCTCAAAGATGTTCAGAGCCTCTTCTGTCTGTAAATAGCGGTAGAACTGCTCCGCTTCCTCTCTATGCTTCGTTGCCGCAACAATTCCGAGCGGATACTCTATCGCCGTATGTGTTGACGGAGCAATGACATAAGCAATTTTCACATCAGAAGTGGACAGGGCATCCGTCTTATACACAATACCCGCATCGGCGTTCCCTGTTGACACATATTGCAGCACCTGCCGCACATCCTTCGCCTGGACCAGCTTCGGCTGCAGTTGATCCCATAGCCCGGCATTCGTCAATGCCTCCTTGGCATAGCTGCCGGCGGGCACGCTTTCCGGAATGCCGATCGCCACCGTACGGAGCCCATCTTCAAGCAAGCCGGCTTCCGAATTGACACTGGCCTTGCTGTCAGAAGGCACGATAACAACCAGCTCATTCGTCAGCAAGCTCATCTGGTCGTTCGCGTTTACAACCTGCTTTTCAACCAGCTGGTTCATCTGCTTCGCTGCCGCCGAGAAAAACAAATCCGCCGGAGCCCCTTGCTCAATCTGCTTTTGCAGCGCCCCCGAGCCTCCGAAGTTGAAATGAAGCTGAACCCCGGCATGAGTCGATTCATATAAGTTCTGGATTTCCGACAGGGCGTCTGTCAAGCTTACTGCCGCGGATACGGTTAACTCCACCTGTTCCTTCTGCGCTTCGCCCGCCGCCATGCCGGCCGATGCTTTACCGGACTCATTTTCAACACCGGAAGCGCACGCGGCGCTGGCGAGCATAAGCAGGGCCAGCAGCATCACGGCAGCCGCAAATCGAAATGATTTTATCATCGCAATGCCTCCTTGAAAGTACACAGTCTCATTCTCAAAAAGTACTCCACACGCTATCCGCCAATCTGCGACATGCGGCGTGACGTCGGCGTATGGGTCGTCTGCTCATCGGCCAATTGCTTGAACATCTCATGGCTTTCGGGCTTCGTGCCCAGGGCGCGCAGGAAGAGCTGGCGCACCGCCTCGTCATCTCCGATCACATGACGAACTTGATAATCCTCCGTCCAGGCCAGGCATGGCTTAATATAGCCATCGGCCGTCAAGCGCAACCGGTTGCAAGTGCGGCAGAAATGATTGCTTACCGGATGGATGAGCCCGAAGCCGCCCGCCGCTCCTTCCAGCCGATAATCATCTGCGGGACCGCTGCCTTGCCGGGACGGTGCCGGAAGGTAAGCCCACTGTCTCTCTGCGCACACGTCGAACACGCGCTGCAGCGGGAGATAGAGATTTTTCCATTGCGAGTCATTGTGTCCAATGGGCATATATTCGATAAATCTCACAATTATCGGATGCTCCATCGTGAGCCGAAGGAAGTCCGCGATTTCATCCTCATTTATCCCCTTCATCAGCACCACATTCAATTTCACCGGAGACAATCCGGCAGCAAGGCAGGCCGCAATGCTATTCAGCACCTTGTCCACGTCGCCGCCGCGGGTAATCATTTTGAACCGATCCGGCTTCAAGGAATCCAAGCTAATATTCACTCGGGTCAGACCTGCTTGCTTCAACCGCTCGGCCTTCGGCGCCAGGAAGATGCCGTTCGTCGTCAGCGAGATATCTTCAATCCCGGGAATGCGCGACAGCATGGCGATCAGCACATCCAGCTCTTTGCGCACCAGGGGTTCGCCGCCCGTCAGCCTCAGCTTGCGCACCCCCATGCCGGCCAGCACCCTAACCACTTCCGCTATCTCCTCATAGCTCAAGATGTGCGCGGACGGCTCGAACTCGAGCCCCTCTTCTGGCATGCAGTAAATGCACCGCAAATTGCAGCGGTCGGTAACCGAGATGCGCAAGTAATCATGTTGCCGTCCAAAACTATCCACCAGCACAGATGCGCTCATGCTCTCACCGCCCCTTTCCATTTCATCCCTTCCAACTCCAGCAGATTGTGAAACTCCCGTTCCCCCCCTATCCAATCGGCGGTCTGCCTTCCGGATAGGCTTGCGTATTGCTCTGATCCCCGATCCATGCCGATCCGTCTTCCCAATGCTCCTTCTTCCAGATCGGAACGATCTGCTTGATTCGCTCGATTATATATTCGTTCGCCTCATAGGCCGCCCGGCGATGCGGTGATGATACGGCAATCGCGACCGCGATATCGCCTATCTCCAGCCGGCCGATGCGATGCGTCACCGCCGTCTCTGTATCCGGCCAGCGCTCCCGTACCTCCTGCCCGATTCGTTCCAGCTCGGCAACCGCCATGGCAGGATAAGCCTCGTATTCCAGGTAGAGCGTCCGCTTGCCTTGCGTCAATTCCCGCACCGTACCGAGGAACAGGGTGACTGCCCCTGCCTCTCTCCGCCTCACTTGATTGGAGCTCTCTTCCGGCACGATAGGCTGATCGGTAATGCGGTATCGAGCATGGTTCATACGTCATGCCCCTCCCTTGTCACCTTCGCGGCCGTATCGGACCGGACGTAATCTCCGCTTTTTCCGCCGCTCTTCTTGACCAGATACGTCGGTCCCAACACCATGTCCTTATCCGCGGCTTTGCACATATCATAGATCGTCAAGCCCGTCACTTGCGCCGCGGTGAGCGCCTCCATCTCCACGCCGGTCATGCCTGTTGTTTTCACGATGACGCGGAATGTCAGCACCTCTTCATTTTCTTGTTCAAAAGTGATGTCGATACCGTTCAGCGGCAGCGGGTGGCACATCGGGATAAGCTCAGCCGTCCTTTTGGCTGCCATAATTCCGGCAACTTGCGCGACCGCCAATACATCTCCCTTGCCGATCGTGCCTGCGCCGATCTGCCGCATCGTCTCCGGCTTCATGCGAATGCGGCTCTCGGCAACCGCGATCCGGGCCGTCTCGGCCTTGCCGCTTACGTCGACCATATGCGCCCTTCCCTGTCCGTTGAAATGCGTCAATCTATCCTGGCCCATTCCGTGTCCTCCTCTCCTGCTTGCTGGGTCAGCTTGATACCCCAATTCCTTAGCCGCAATCTGCGCCGCATTCACCCTCCGCTAACCGGAGGAAGCAGCGCGACCGTATCCGCCGCTTGAACCGGATAGCCGCTATCGACGAGCGACTCATTCACGGCCACCATGACATGATCCAGCGAAAGGGACGGATATATTTCCCGTAATCGCTGCATCAATTCCTCAACCGTCAGCGGTTCCAGATCCAATATCAGCTCGGATGCGCCAAGCTGCTCGCGCAAATGCGCGAACAATAAAATTTTCATGCGATTTCATCCTTTCCCCGTCAGCCTAAATAACGATGATACAGCTTCCTGGCCGTAACCGAATCGGATGTTCCATGGACTAAAGCACGCCCGTCTGCAAAAATAACGATACGCTGCTCCCCGTCCTCGACTTGAACAAGATACGGATTCGACGCCACCCGCTTCCCGCTTCGCCGCAAGGTTCGGGCCAATTCCTCCAGAGCCACGCCGGAACGCTGCGGAGGACGAATCGAGACCGTGGTGCGCCCGCACAGCACTTCCGTTTTCCAGGCGGCCGCGCTCCGCAAATACGGATACGTGCGATGCGTGCCGCAAGTCGGACATGAAGCATTCCGCTTCTCGGCGTGAATCCGGAACGACTGGAAGGTGTTGGACCACTGATCGAACACCGTATACCGGTCAGACATGCACGCGTGATTGCCTGACAACCACTTGATCGCTTCTCCGGCCTGCAGGGCCACGACCATCTGCACGGCTGGCGCGATAACGCCATCCCGATCGCAAGTGGCCGCGCCGAGCGGAACGCGCGATAACAAGCAGTGCAGGCACGGCGTGTCCTGCGGCATGAAATTATAAGTCACCCCATAGCTTCCCGAGCATGCCCCATGAATCCAGGGTACATTGTAGCAATAAGCAATATCGTTCAAGATAAAGCGAAGCTCGTAATTATCCGTCGCGTCCATAATCAGATCGATAGGAGCCGAATCGAACAGCTCCTTCAGTTCGGCTGCGCCGCAATCCATTACATGCGCCCGAATATCGATGTCCGAGTTGATCTGCCGAAGCCGGCGGGCTGCCGCGATGGCCTTCGGCGCGTGTTCCGCCGCGTCTTGCTCATCATAGAGCGTCTGCCGCTGCAGATTGCTCCATTCCACGACATCCCGATCGATGATTGTCATTATCCCGACACCGGCCCGCGCCAAGATGTCCGCGATTCCTGATCCGAGCGCCCCCGCTCCGACGATCAAGACATGCTTGCGCCCCAGCTTGGCCTGCCCTGCGGGGCCGATCGGCAGAAAGCTTTGCTGCCTGCTATATCTGTGTCTCGCTTCGCCCACGGTTGCTCTCCTCCTTCCACACTGACGCTTGGGCGCATTCGTTCAGCAATGCTTCATACTCCCCGGGCGTGTCCACATCGCGGATGAAATCAAGCGGGATGCGAGCCCGGTTCCACTCCTCCTCCGCAATCCCGAGCCAGCTGCATGACTCGAGCAGTCCCGACAGCCGATGCCGCCCTGCTCGCATCCGTTCCGTAATGACCGGCAGCAGGCGCCGGGGACGATAAAGCGCATGCAGCATTTGATGGCTTCCTGCCGCGATCGGCAGCACCGCGTCATAATCGCCTTCCTGGGCGCGGCGCCGCATCCACTCCGCAGCCTGGGCGGAGATCGCGGGGTAATCGCATCCGACCACCCACGCATACTCCGTCGGCACGATTCGGAACGCGGCATGCAGGCCGCTCAACGGACCGCGGCCCGGATAGATATCGGACACATACTGAACATTGGCCAAGAGTCCGGTATATAATGCCGGTTCAGGCGTAACCACAAGGATAGAACGGCACAGCTCGCGCATGCGGCACACCTGCTGTTCAATGAACGTTGCCCCCTGGATACGGAGCAATGCTTTGTTCATGCCGTTCATCCGCGTATTGCGCCCCCCTGCCAAAATGACGCCGCTTACTGTCATGGTCCGCCTCCTTCCGCCCTGCGCCCTCCTATGGCCGCAAGCTTCCGTCTATCTTCTCCTTCTATACAAGACATAACTCCGTCTCAAATATTTAATCGGCATGCTCAACATGTGAACAAGCCTCGTAAACGGGAACACGCCGAATAGCCCCAGACCGAGGATGATATGAATTTTAAAAATATATGGTACATCCTTCATTAATATGCCATCCGGTGTGAAGGTCAACACGCCGCGAATCCAAGGCGCGATCGTCTCCCGGTAATCGAATCCGCTGCGGCTCGTCACATTGAATAAGGTCGCCCCCATGCCAACGACGACGATAAGCGTAATCAGAATGATCGACAGCATATCTCCGAAGCTGCTCGTACGCCGGATACGCCGATCCGTCAAGCGGCGCAGCAGCAGGATAATGCAGCCAACGAGCGTCATCAGGCCGGCGGCGGAGCCGAGCACAATCGCCACGGTATGATACAAATGATCGCTGATCCCGATGGACTCCAGCCACGACTTCGGAATAAGGAGCCCGCCGATATGCCCGAACAAGACGAGCATGATACCGGCATGGAACAGATTGCTGCCCCATCTCAGTTTTTTCTTCTCCAGTACTTCGCTCGACTTGGCTGTCCAACCGAACTGATCCGTCTGGTAGCGATAATACAACCCGACCAGAAAAATAATCAGAATGATATACGGGTAAATCACCCAGAAAAACTGATCGCCGAACGTCATTGCGTTGCCCCCCTTCCGGCAGCTTCCGCGTCATCCTTCCGGTACACCGGTGCGCCTCCGTATCCGGCCGCCGCCCACATCGGACCGCAGCCCGCAGCCATCCCGCCGGCGCTTGTACAGCCTGCAGGCGGTTCGAAGCGGACAGAACCTTCGGTCACCCCGGATTGTTCGAGCATCAGCATGATCGCATGCAGTACATGTTGATATGGACTGCCCGCGGCAATGAGCGCTTCCCGGATGCCTTTCAGCGCTTCCTTGAAGGAGAATAATAAGCCCGCTCCTGTATCGCCTTCCGCGACAGCCGCATATTCGAGCATAAGCGGCAAGTAATCCGGCAGCTCCTCGGTGGCGAGGATCATATTCTCTTGTTCATAGATCTGCTTCAGCTTCAGCAATGCCGGGCCGCGCTCGCGATCCTCGCCGAGCTGTCCATAGGTCAAGTACAGATTCGTTTTCTTGCCAAAATCAAATGTCTTCACATATTGCTCCGTAACCGCCTCCGCATCCATCCCGGCAAATCCGGCGATGCACTCGCCTGCCAGGTGAATCAACCGCTCGTTCATCTCCGTGCTGTCCTGCTGCAGCAGCTCGCACCAGCTTACATAGATTTCATCCGCCGCCTCATGCCACTCGTCATCCGGGTATTGCAGCAAGCACGATAGCATCATCCAACTCGAACGCCGCACTAACTCGTTCATGAGCTCTCCCCCCTCACTGATTCGGTACATGATATCACCGCTCTATCCTCCGCAAGGCCCCGGGCCGCCCGTCATATTCGAGAAGCCGCATGCGCCCTGCTCGCTGTACAGATCCGCGAATTGTTCACGATGCGCTGACGGAATGACGAACCGATCTTCATATTTGGCAATCGCCAGCAAGCGGTACATCTCTTCCACTTCCTGCTCGCTAATGCCTAGCTCCTCCAGCAGTCCCCGATCCGGATCCTTCCCCAAATGGAGGACGCGCATATGCGATCGCATCACCGCCATCTTCTTCAGTACCCGCTTGACGATCCCGGTATCTCCCGCGGCTAGCAAGTTCGCAAGATATTGCACCGGAATGCGCATATCCTCTATCGCCGGGAATATATCATCTGCCGACGCGGCCGCGCCTTTGCCCTCCACCATATTCGTAATCGGGCTAAGCGGCGGCACATACCATACCATCGGCAGCGTGCGGTATTCCGGGTGCAGAGGAAGCGCGATCTTCCATTCCACGGCCATCTTGTAAATAGGCGACTGCCGGGCCGCCTCCAACCAATCTCCCGGAATGCCGGCTTCACGCGCAGCCGCAATCACTTCCGGATCATGCGGATCAAGGAATATGCCGAGCTGCGCTTCATATAATTGCTTCTCGTCCGTAACCGAAGCCGCTTCTTCCACGCGGTCCGCATCATAGAGCATGACGCCCAGATAACGGATCCGGCCGACGCAGGTCTCCGAGCATATCGTCGGCAGACCCTGTTCGATGCGCGGGAAGCATAGCGTGCATTTTTCCGCCTTGTTCGTCTGCCAATTGAAGTAGACTTTCTTGTACGGGCAGCTCGACACGCAGAACCGCCACGAGCGGCAGGCATTCTGATCGACGAGCACGATGCCGTCCTCGTCCCGCTTGTACATGGCGCCCGACGGACAGCTCGATACGCATGGAGGATTGACGCAATGCTCGCAGATGCGCGGCAAATACATCATGAACACCTGCTCGAACTCCATTCGCACGGCTTCTTGAATGCCGGCCATATCCGGATCCAGCAGCCCGGTGTTGTGGGCGCCTGCCAGATCGTCTTCCCAGTTCGGCCCCCAGTTCAGCTCCATATATTCCCCGGTTAATTGCGACTTCGGCCGCGCGACAGGCTGGTGCTTCCGTTCAGGACTTTGCTGAAGCTTCTCATAGTCGTAATCCCACGGCTCATAATAATCATCGATCGTCGGTTGATCCGGGTTATGGAAAATATTCATCAACCGCTTGGCGCGGCTGCCGGAGCGAAGCTCCAGCTTCCCGTTTTTGAGCACCCAACCGCCTTTATAGCGGTCCTGATTTTCCCATTGTTTCGGGTAACCGATCCCTGGCTTCGTCTCCACATTGTTGAACCACATATACTCGGCGCCTTTGCGGTTCGTCCACGTATTTTTGCATGTGACCGAGCAGGTATGACAGCCAATGCATTTGTCCAGGTTCATCACCATGCCGATCTGTGCTTTAATCTTCAAGCCAGTTCACCTCCTGCAGTTTGCGAATCACGACGTACAAGTCGCGCTGGTTGCCCGTTGGCCCGTAATAGTTGAAGCCATAGCTCAATTGCGCATAGCCGCCTATCATATGCGTCGGCTTCACATGAATTCGCGTCGGACTGTTATGCGTTCCGCCGCGCGTCGCCGAGACATCGGTCGCGGGCACATTAATCGTCCGATCCTGGGCATGATGCATGAAGGCCATGCCCCGCGGCATCCGGTGCGTCAGTACCGCCCGGGCTACGACAGCGCCATTCTGGTTGAAGCATTCAATCCAGTCATTATCCTGAATCTCCGCGCTTGCCGCATCATCCTTGTTCATCCAGATCGTCGGACCGCCCCGGAACAAGGTCAGCATCGGGAGCGAATCGTAATACATGCTGTGAATGGACCATTTGCTGTGCGGGGTCATGAAGTTCAGCACCACTTCCTTGCCCTTCACGCCCGGACGCTGCTTCACGCTGTGGAACGGCGCATGCTTCAAGGTCGGCTTGAAGATCGCCATATTCTCGCCGAACTCGCTCAATAATTCATGATCGAGATAGAAATGCTGGCGTCCCGTTAGCGTCCGGAACGGAATCAGCCGTTCGATATTCGTCGTAAACGGCGAATACCGTCGTCCATGCTGCTCCGACCCGCTGAATGCCGGAGAGGTGATGACCGTCTTCGGCTTCGCCGTAATATCCTCGAAGGTGAACCGGTCTTCGATTCGATCCTCCGCCAGATCAGTCAGCTTCAGCGCCGTCTTGTGCTCCAGCGCTTCCCATGCCTTGACCGCCATCTGCCCGTTGCTCGTCGATGACAGCGTCAAGATCGCTTCCGCCACCTGGCGATCGGTGATGAGCTGCGGACATTCCGCTCCGGCCCCCGCGTCCTTCGTCACGCCATTCACTTTCTTCAGCAGCTCATATTCTTCGGCGGCAGACCAGTTCATGCCCTTAATGCCGTAGGGCTTCTCCTTCACGTTCGGCCCGAGCGAGATCATTTTCTTATACACTTGCGTATAATCCCGTTCCACGACGACGAATTTGGGCATCGTCTTGCCTGGAATCGCCTCGATCTCCTGCTTGCTCCAATCGCGTATCTTGCCCTGCGGCTGGGCCAGTTCATCCGGCGTGTCATGCTGCAATGGCATGGCAACGACATCTGTGACGGGAGCGGCGAATTCGGCCTGCGCCATCTCGGAGAATATCTTCGCAATCGTCTTGAACGTCTCCCAGTCCGACTTCGATTCCCATAGCGGCGGCACCGCCGGATTGAACGGGTGGATAAATGGATGCATATCGGTGGAGGACAAGTCGCTCTTCTCGTACCAGGTCGCTGCCGGGAGCACGATGTCGGAATAGACGGCCGTTCCCGACATGCGGAAGTCGATATCGACCATCAGGTCCAGCTTGCCCTCGGAGGCTTCTTCCCGCCAGGCGATCTCTTGCGGCCGAATCGCCTCCTGATCATCATTCAGCAGGCCGTTATGCGTGCCAAGCAGATGCTTCAGGAAATACTCATGCCCCTTCCCGGAGCTGGAGATCAGATTGGCGCGCCAGACGAACATCACCTTGGGATGGTTCGAAGCCGCGTCCGGATCCTCGATCGCGAACGATAGTGTGCGATTCTTCAGCCGCTGCGCAACATATTGCGCGATCTCCTCATTCGTGCTCAGACCATGCTCCTGCGCCTGGGCGGTCAGGGTGAGTGAATTCTCGTTGAATTGCGGGTAGGAAGGCAGCCAGCCCAGCCGGGCCGCGAGCACATTGTAGTCGGCATAATGCGTATAACGGGCCTTATCTACAAGCGGTGACGTATGCCCGTCCACCGGGTTCGATTCGTAGCGCCACTGATCCGTCGCGAAGTAGAAGAACGAAGTTCCGTTCTGCTGCCGCGGAGGCATCGTCCAGTCGCGGGCGAAGGCAACCGTGGCCCAGCCTTCCGCAGGGCGCAGCTTCTCCTGTCCTACATAGTGCGCCCAACCGCCGCCGTTCACGCCCTGACAGCCCGTCATGATGACGAGGTTCAGGATGCTGCGGTAGATCGTATCGGAGTTGTACCAGTGGTTGATGCCCGCTCCGACAATAATCATCGATCGTCCCTGACTGTCGATCGCATTCTGGGCGAATTCACGGGCAATCTGCGTGACTGATGTGCGATCTACGCCGGTTATCGCCTCTTGCCAAGCCGGCGTGCATGCGATGCCCGCCTCATCATAGCGGCTCATCCCGTCGGGATCGACGCCATATTGCGCCAAGGTCAGATCGTATACGGTCGTTACGCGATACTCGGTTCCATCCGCCGAGGTCACGGTCCGATACGGTACGATGCGGGACACTGTTTTTTTGCCTTCATCGCCGAAATAAGGCAGCATAAGCTCCAGGCGGCCATCGGCGTCTGCGCCGAGACCGAGCTGCGGGACAATCTCCTCGCCCGTTATTGTATCGATAAGCTCCAGATTCCAGTTGCCCTCTTCGCCCCAACGCGAGCCGATCGTGCCGTTCGGAATATGCAATTGGCCGGTGTTCTCTCCGATCATCACCGTCTTCCACTCCGCATTGTTCGTCTCAACGCCGAGATCATGCGCATTCAGGAAGCGATCCGCCTTGTAGTTCCCGTCTTGTTCCGTCAGGATGACGAGAAAAGGGAAGTCTGTATATTTTTTCACATAGTGTTCGAAATAAGGGGTCCGCTGCTTGACATAGAACTCGCTCAAAATGACATGCCCCATCGCCATTGCCAACGCACCGTCCGTTCCCTGCTTGGCAGGCAGCCACTCATCCGCGAAGCGAACGAACTCCGCATAATCGGGACTGACGGATACGACCTTCGTCCCGCGATAGCGGGCTTCCGTCATGAAGTGCGCATCCGGTGTGCGCGTCATAGGCAGGTTCGATCCCCATACGAGCAAATAACTGGAATTATACCAATCGCTGCTCTCCGGCACATCGGTCTGATCGCCCCAGATCTGCGGCGAAGCCGGCGGAAGATCCGCATACCAATCATAGAAGCTGAGCAGCGGCGATCCGATCAGGGACAGAAAACGCGACCCTGCCGCGTAGCTGACCATGGACATGGCTGGGATAGGGGAAAAGCCGAAAATCCGATCCGGGCCATATTGCTTAATCGTATACAGCATCGACGCAGAAATGATCTCCGCCGCCTCTTCCCAAGTCGTCCGTACCATGCCGCCTTTGCCGCGGGCTGACTTGTAGGCAGACTTCTTCCGCTCGTCTTCGACGATGGAAGCCCATGCTCTCACCGGATCATCCAGCTCCTTGCGCGCCTCGCGCCATAGCTGGAGCAGCTTGCCGCGGATATACGGGTACTTCACGCGCAGCGGGCTATAGAGATACCAGGAGAAGCTGGCTCCGCGGGGGCAGCCGCGCGGTTCGAATTCAGGCATATCCGGTCCGGTCGTCGGATAGTCCGTCTGCTGCGTCTCCCACGTGACGATGCCGTCCTTGACAAAGATCTTCCAGCTGCAAGATCCGGTGCAGTTGACCCCATGCGTAGAGCGTACCACCTTGTCATGCTGCCAGCGGCTGCGGTACATGTCTTCCCACGTCCGATCGGCCGGCGAAACTTCACTCCAGCCTTCCGCGTTCGTCTCCCGCTTGCGGAAAAATTTCAGCTTCTGCAGTAGCGGATTGCTCTTTTTCATGCGTTCATCCCCTTGCTCGTTATTCTAGCTCTATTGTAAGGGCTGGCCTTCGGCCAAAAGAGAGGGGAACTCCCCCATTCTGGCGAGGGAATTCCCCAAGTTTACCGTCGGCAAGCGATTCACTTCATCGTGCGGGAGCGGACATCTTTCGGGAGCAGAGCGATCTGCAGATGGATAGCGCACTGTCCAGCACCACTTCATCATCGCAGATCGAGAGCAGAGGAGGAGGAGAGCCGTCGGGCTCCCCGTTCATGGCGGCTTCAGGGGAGAACCAACTGATCCATAGACGCACATTTGTCGTCTCCTGGAGGAGATCGGCCATCTGCCCGGGGTCACGGACGAGCGCTATCTTCGGAAAAGGCTCCCGCTTGAATCCTTCAGCAATGACGATATCGACGCGGCCGCTCATACATTCGGCAATGTCAGACAGCGATGTCGGCGCTTGCCGCATCCATCGGGTCGCCTTCCCGGATGTGAGCACGGTCTCGACCGCTCCATGCTCCAGATGGCGCGCACTGTCCGTGCCTGCGTCATCGAGCGTGAATTGATGAGCATCGCGCTTCGCCGTTCCGACCATGTACCCCTCTGCCGTCAGTGCGGCGATCAGCTTGCAGGCCAACGTCGTCTTGCCGCTGTTCTTATATCCTACGATTTGCACAACAGCCGCTTGCGGGGAGAGCCATTGAGGGCCCTCCCGCAGAAGGCCTTGCTCCGCGGCGGCTATCCCGCGGTCAGCGCCTTTGCCGTCTGGAAATCCCATGCCTGCCTTCCTCCTTCCATGAATCCGGCTCCTCTACAATACGATGACTTCCACCAGCGATCCCGCCTTGTACCCGTGCGGCGCTCCGGGCAGACAAATTAAGCAATTCGCATCTCGCAGCGATACGGTGATGCTTGACATATCGCGGCCGACCGGCGCGGCCTCCAGCCTGCCTTCCCGGCTGGTCAGCACGCCGCGCACGAAGCGGGTGAAGCGATCCGACTTCACATAGTCGGCCGCCAGTACCGCCTTCATGCGCGGCTCCGCGGCGCGTTCCGCGCCCATCATCCCGCGCAGCGCCGGACGAAGAAAGAGGCGGCAGCCGACATAGCAAGCTGCCGGATTGCCGGACAGGGCGAATAGCGGCGTTCCCTGCTGGACGCCGAACGTCGTCGGGCTGCCCGGGCGCATCATTACTTTGTTGAACTTTAGATCGCCGTCCCACGATCGGGTGATATCATACACAATATCGTGATCGCCGACCGACACGCCGCCGGTCGTCACGACGGCATCATAGGCCGCCAACGCGTTCATGATCGCCTGACCTGCCAGTTCCACATCATCCGCGACCTGTTCCAACGGGTACGGAATGCCCCCGAACTCCGTCACGGCTGCCGCGATCATCGATCCGTTGCTGTTCCGAATTCGGCCCGGCCGCAGCGAGTCATGGACTTCCAGCAGCTCTGCGCCAGTCGCGATAATAGCGACCCGCGGCCGGCAATGCACCTGCACTGCAGCCGCCCCGAACATGGCCAGCAACGCCATCTCCCCTTGCCCGATTCGCGTGCCGGCGCGCAGCACCGTCTCGCCTGTCTCCATCTCCATGCCGATGGGCGATACATTGTCCCCCGGCGCGGCCGGAGCTTTCACGAAGCATGTAATGAAGCCCTCTGTATTTGTTCCGCCTTCGGCGGTCTTCTCATAAGGGATGACCGCATCCGCTCCATCCGGAACGGCCGCCCCCGTCATAATCCGGGCACATTCTCCTGCGCGCAGCGCCCGCTGCGGAACCGCTCCTGCCGGAATATTGTCCACGACATTCAGGGTTATCGGCGCCTGGATGCTGGCCTTGCCGGTATCCGCGGCAGCCAGCGCATACCCGTCCATGCCCGAACGCCGGAAATGCGGCACTGGCTGCGGCGCGACGAGATTCGCCGCCAAAAAACGCCCATAGCATTCCGCAAGCGGCACTACTTCAGTAGGCATAAGCCGCACAGCCTCCAGCACATGGCTTGTCGCCTCTTCCACTGAGATCGCCTGACGCATGAAGGTATGCTGCTCCTTCCTTCCGCTCATCGTCTTTATCACCCTTTTTTTGTAAGTTCAGTACATCCCCATTTTCCATCCTATTCTCTATACTAGTCCTACTCGGCCGCTGTCATGCATCCGGCCCGATCTCCTGGAATACCCCGACATAGTAGCTTGTCTCCCCAAGATCATCCTTCACCGCATTAATCGTGAGATGCTCCAGATAGATGTCGCCGTTGCGCTTCTTATTCCAGATTTCGCCAACCCAACTGTCCTTCTCCTTCAACTGGTTCCACATCGATGCGTAGAAGGCCTGAGCATGGCGTCCGGACTTCAGAAATCCGGATTTCTGACCGACCGCCATCTCCGGCGTGTACCCGGTCACCGCCGTGAATGCCTGATTCACCGCTACGATAAAGCCCTTCTTGTTCGTAACAAGCACCGCCTGTGAGGCGTTGTCCATAATCTGCTCCGCCAGCTTCACCTTGTCCTGCCAATACAGGTAGAGCACGAGCAGGAGACTGCATAGAGCTACCATCGACAGAGCCATGAAGCCGATGGCGTAATGCCCGGTGATGGAGAGCAGCATCGCCAGCATCAGCGGCGGGAAAAATCCGCCAAGTCCCCCCAGCGCCGAGATCAGCCCATTCGCAATCCCGGATTGCTTCGAGAAGTATAGCGGGACTAACTTGAAAATGGCTCCATTCCCTAGGCCAGCACATAAACCTATTAATAGACAACCTATCGTATACAGGATGATGGACGGAGAAAAGGCGAGGACGATCCCCCCGACAGTCAACCCTGCAAAAACGATGACGAGCAGCTTGAACGGATTCACCTTATCCGCTAACCAGCCGCCGACTGGCCGCATGAACGTCGCCAGCGTGACGAACCCCGCCGTGCGCAGGCCCGCATCCACCTTGTCGATGCCGAAATGGCTGACGAGATGATTCGGCAGAAACACCGTAAAAGCGACAAAAGCACCAAACGTAATAAAATAAAAGAAACAAAGGAGCCACAGCTTTTCGTTGCGGTAGATTCCTTTGATCTGCTCCATCAGGGGAGCCTCTAACTTCTGTTCCCTCCGATCTCCGATCAAAAAGTTGGCCAGCGCGAATACGGCGAGCAGCAGCAAATAGAACTGCACCGTCGTCCGCCAGCCGAATTGGGTCGCCAGCAACGGCGCGAAAAAGGTGCTCAACGCCGATCCAAGGTTGCCTAGCCCGTAAATTCCATTGACGAAGCCGTGTTTCTCCCGCTCGTAATATTTCGGAAGCGACGTGACGCCGATAGAAAAGGTTGCGCCTGCGATTCCCAGAAATAGACCGCCGATCAACAGATCCGCGAAGCTCGACGCTGCGCTGATATAAAATACAGGCAGCAGCAAAACAACAAAACTGGCGAAAAACATGTTGCGCGCGCCATACCGGTTCGTCCAATACCCATAAGGGATTCGCAGCAGAGAACCCAATACGACCGGAACCGCTGTCACCATCGAAACCTGTCCGGGTGACAGCATCATATCCTCCTTAATGAATGCGATTAGTGAAGACAAGATGCCCCACACCGCAAAACCGGATAGCAGGCTTAGCGTTTGCAATGACAAGATTGATTTGGATGCCTTCATCCACATACCTCCCCGTTCTTCAATCCATCACGATCCATTATTGTGGGAGACGAGGGCAAAAAAAAGTGGGGAATTCCCTCATTTGACCGAAGGAGATTCCCCATCTGAACCAGGTGATTCAATTCCAATGCATCTCATCCAACAGCAATCGTGTCGGAACGACGAAGCGAACAGACTGTGTTGACTTTTTCGTGACGATTTCAAAATCGCATTTCAACGACCGAATTTGCTCCATGACCGGCAGGAACAGCTCTTCCGACAAAGTATGAAGAAGAAAACTGTTGAATTCGACGCAAGTATTTCCCGTCTCATCTTGCCCGATAACCAATTGCGCACTGACCGGTGGCGAGGAAATGCACGTATTGACAAGCACTTCAAGGATCGTCGCGAATTGTTCCTGCCGTTCCCGGGACAAACTCGTGACGCGCTGATCAAGCAGTTCGCAGGCTACGCCGGCCGACCTTGCGGCCTTAAGCAATCGGAGGATGGGACCGGCCGCCTGATTGGCAGGTTCCTGCTCTTGATCATGAGCGCCCGGCTCTGCTATCGTGTGAGGCTGCTCGCTCAGCTGCTCTCCATTCGCCTCTACTCGCATGGGAGACGGATTCTCCGATGCAGACGGATCCATCCTGCCGCAACATAAGCCCAGCTCGTCCTCCTCGTCATAGAACCGCCCGAGCGTCCTGGCACAGGACTGTACCCGTTCAATGTCATCTGCACTGAACTCTCTGAGGCTTCGTTGGCCCACGAGCAGCACGCCGTATGCCTTGCGGCGAACATCCGCTACCGAATCGACCGATACGCCAACACCAGAGCGCAAAGATTCCACGAGGAAGATCGGATACTCAAGCACCTCGTCCTGCACTTCCTCGGGAAATGCGGTGACAACATGAGGACGCTTCCCCTGCAGCACCTTCCCGGCCATCCCTCTGCCCATTCGAACCGTGATCATCTTGTACCGATCCGAGTTCGCTCCGAGCGCGAAGCGCCAATAGATGTCGCGATAATTGCCGTCCGCCAATGCGACTGCTGCGAAGTCAAGTCCCATGTCCCGCTTCAGCGCTTCCAATTCCCGCTGCACTTGCTGCTGCAGCGTCGGTTGGCAGGAGGGTTCGTTACTCAAAGTCCAGCAGCCCCCTTCTGTACGCGAATTTCATCAGCTCACGGCGGTTATTCAATTGCAGCTTATCCATCATATTCGCCTTATGGTTTTCCACGGTCTTCACGCTAATCGAGAGCAGATTGGCAGCTTCCTTGTTCGTATAGCCTTGGGCTACCAGAGTAAGTATTTCCTTCTCACGCTCTGTCAATGAATCGAAGGTATCCTTCACTTCGCCTGCTTGGCCTTGAAGATATCCTTCAATCACTTTTTTGGTCGCGGCCGGATGCAAGTATACGAGACCTTGATGGACCTGTTCGATTGCTTTGACAAGCTCTGAGACGGGGGCGGATTTCAAAATGTACCCGGAAGCCCCTGCCTTCAGCGCGCGGAATAAGTATTGCTCGTCATCATGCATCGTCAAAATAATAACCTTCACCTCGGGCAATGATTGCAGGAGCTCGCTCGTTGTAAATAATCCGTCGCGGCCGTTAGGCATGCTCAGATCCATCAAGACGATATCCGGCTTCATCTCAAGCGATAGCTTGATGCAAGACATGCCATCGGCTGCTTCCCCGACCACCGTAATGCCCGGCTTCGCATCCAGCACCGCGCGGAGTCCGCTCCGCACGACCGCGTGATCGTCGACAATCAATACGTTAATGTCCACAATTATTCCTCCTTAGCATCTGAACGAGCGCCGTCAAGCGGCACCCACACGTGAATGGACGTTCCCGCTCCCGGAGCAGACTGTATGTTGAACGCGCCGCCCAAGATGTTGACCCTTTCTTCCATACTGTACAACCCTACCCCCTTGCGAAGCTCGGGTGTGATCTCGAAGCCGATCCCATAATCGCGAATCGACAGCCACGCTTCTGCAGGCGCGAGCTTCAACTGCACATCCACTACGTCCGAATGTGAGTATTTTGCCGCATTGGTTAACGCCTCCTGTACAATCCGATAAAAGGCGGTCTCTTGCGTGGCCGGCATGCGGCTGCTGTCCCCGTTCACCTTGAAGTGAACCTGAATGCCGAATTTTTGACCATACGCGCGAAAATAAATGCGGAGCGCCGCGACGAGTCCGATATCATCCAAAGCCGCAGGACGCAATTCAGCGGACAAGTCGCGTATATCCTCGATCGTATGGCGTATCGCATCCTGCAATGTGTCCATCTGGTCGTCAATCGTATTCATATTCCCGCTCTCCGCCTCGTCTGTACCCGTCATCTCGTCTTCCAGCTGCTGCTTGACCATTTCCGTGTGAATGAGAATACTGTAGAGGGATTGGCCGATGCCATCGTGCAGCTCACGCGAGATCCGCTTGCGTTCATTTTCCTGCGCCGACAAGATTGAATGGGTAATCATCTTCGCAATCTGATGCTGCTCATCCAGCCGCGTCGCTTCTACTTCTTGCATGCGCAATATACTTAACTGGCCATGAACCGGATCGATATAATGAGATACGCTGGCGTTAACGGATTTCGGTTCGCCATCCGGAGTGACAAGCTGCAGCTCCGTCGGCTGTGATATCGTATCATGAGTGAAGCAATCCTGATACGAACATAGCTTGTTCAATCCCGGATAATTCGAGCACATGCCGCAGAAGTTGGATAACGCTGATTGTTCATCCAGCTTCAATATTGTCTGTGCAGCCTGATTCATGCGGATGATGTTCATCTCGCTGTCAAGCACCATGACACCGTCCGTCGTATGCTTGAACATGTTGGCGAGCTGTTCCTGCTCCGAACGGAGTCTGCGCCCTTGACTGTAAATAAGAAAGAAGAACAAGGTCGTAATAATCAGTACGAACAGAAATGTCGGAATATAGTGATGCCATTCACTATTCAATCCGCCCAGCGTTGCCCGAATGACGAGCACGATGATGAAGGTCGTACCGATCGTTAACATTCCGTTCCATACCATAAATCTGACAAACCCCGCTGTCTTTCGGAACATGAACATCGTTGTTCCCCCTAATAAAAATGAAAATATACATACGAAAGTCTATCACGAATGAGTCATGGTATCAAAATAAATGTAATGGCATGCTGCTGAAACGCTGATGCTCACAGTAACGGACGGCGTATTCTCAAAGCGGCTTGTGCACGCCGAATCGACCCGGTACGGTGTGTACGGGGTTCGTCTGTTCATCTGGGCGGCCGCAGCAAGCAGAGAAGCCGCCGTCACTGCTCGACGTCAGTGCTCCTCCCTCGTCGGAATTCCCGTTGATCGCTGAACCACAATGAAACAACGGATGGCCTGCCGCTGCAACCTGCCCCTTCATCTCGTCTTGAAACTAGTCTTCCACGTTTTCTGTCCTTTGATCGATGCCATGTCCATTCTATCTAAAAAGATAGCTCACCGTTCAAGCATGCTTTTTTGCCGATGCCATTCATCCGCAGCGGAGTTCCGCCAGGCGACCCAGCCAAGAGGCAGATCGGCCAGTTCCGCAACCGAGGGGTCGAGCCGCATCATTTCTTGCAGCGAAACGATGCGCCCTTCTTCTACAGAGACCGCTTCTCCATCATGGAACTGCCACATACCGTCCTCTGCGTCATGAGTAACATACACGACCGGATGCCTCCTGGCGAGCACTCTCAATGTAGTCAACACAGCCGTATGCCGTTCATCTGCGAACGGCCATTCCTTGCTCATGCCCATATCCACCTTTCGCTTCGATGTCATATCCGCTTCTTCTCATTTCTACTGAACTTGCTCCAATATATCCATCAAGGCCTCGGTAAATCTCGTCTTCTGATCTAGCATCGTGACATGCCCTGCATCCGGAATGGAATAAAATTGTTTGAGCGGGGCCTCTATCGTGGAGAAGTAATCCCGCGCCAGCGTATAGGGGGTCTGCCAATCCCGTTCTCCATGGATATAAAAGACGGGAACTTGATAGGCCGCTCCCAGAGCGGGCAGATCAAAGGATTCAACCAAGTACTTCCATATGTAATACTGTCCTTCTCCCATCGACTTGGCTTTGAAAAAAATGCTTGTATCCCGGAACGAATAAAACGGGGAACATAGGGCGCTAGCAACCAGTTCGAACGAGGGGCCTGCGGCAAGCTTATATTTACCTTGGTACTTGCGCAGCTTCAACATGGCCTTATACCATTCCTCCGTGAATTCCGGGAGCGGATATGCTTCCATGCGAAGAAGCGCTTCGGTATCCTTGCGGTTGCCGGCCGCTTGCGCCGCTTCCAGTGCCTTGTCGAAGCCGATGCGTTCATTGTCCAGCATATTGACCACCTGGCCGACACCGATATAGGCCTTCACCATCTCGGGATAGGCTTGGACGAACAGGCTGGCCAACACTGAGCCCCAGGAGTGGCCCATAATGATAATTTTCGCTTGGCCGTACTTTTTTTGCAGATGCTCCACGACTTCACGAGTATCCTGAACCATTTGCTCCACGGTCGTTGTCGGCGTAACCTGATCCGGATCGTTGCGGAGGTACGTTTTCCCGCTGTTCCTCTGATCCCAGTGGACGACGGTAACCCGCTTCTCCCACGGCAGTTGGAAATCCTGAGCGAAGGGGAGCATCGGCGATCCCGGGCCGCCATGCAGGAACAGCAAGACCGGATTGTCCGTGCTCTCGCCGCGGTGATGCAAATATTGCGGGATGCCGCCAATCGTCACGAACTCCCTGCAATCAATGTCTTTGCCCGCCGAAGAAATTCGGATCCGCTTTGAGCTCCTCTTTTTCTTCCATATAACATATCCCGCCAAGCCAGCAATCAACGCCGCCACTCCGCCTATTACTATCCATCCAATCCACATATGCGCCTCCTTTTTGCTAACCCGACATCAAATCGAAGCTGCGTCTGTCTTCTTCAAGACTTAATTCAGACGGGCAGATGAATTCCTCTTGCTTCGCGGAAATATTTGCCTGCCAACTTTAGACGCTGGACTGGATAGCTATCCCTTCCAAAGCTGTTATCGGGCGGTGCTGCTGCGCTTCTCCCCGTGCTGTATCCAACCGCCATCTGTCCGCAAACAAACCGTTGACAACGCCTGCGGCATTGTAATAAGATGGATGACAAATTCAAAGCGATGATCTGGAGCAGTAGCGTGAAGCTGGAGCCAACAGAGAGCTATCCCTTGGCTGGAAGGATGGCGGCTGCCATTACGTGAACGACACCAGAGAGCGCCGCCTGAACGCTGATGCCAGTAGGAGCGGACGGTCTCCCGCCGTTACAGGGGATGAGTGATCGCCATGTGCGATAATTAGGGTGGTACCGCGTGATTCAGACCTCGTCCCTTTTCGGGACGGGGTTTTTTTGCATTTCGGGAAAGGGGGTGATCACATGGACGACGGCGACGATGATGATGACAACAACAATATCGTCAACTCACGGAACAATCGAATTAGGAGGATGTTATCATGTCTATTAACAAGGAATCCGAAGTCCGTGTGCTTTGCTCCACGGTATCCCGTTGCGAAGGACGGCAAGTCACCATCCAAGGATGGGTGCACGGCCTGCGTCATCTGGGTAAGGTAGCCTTCATGGATGTCCGCGACCGCAGCGGTATCGTTCAATGTGTGCTGGAGGGAGAATGGCTTGACCTGTCGTTGACGCTGGAATCGGTCGTTACGGTCCATGGCCGGGCCGTCCCGGCAGCGCAGGCGGCGAACGGCATCGAAATTCATGCCGATCGGGTGGAAGTGCTGAATCGGGCCGCGTCCCCCCTTCCGTTCGATCTGAACAAGAAGCATTTGAAGGTTAGACTGGAGACGATGCTGGACCATCGCGTCCTGTCCCTGCGGCATAGAAAGGCTCATTCGATTTTTACGATTCAATCCGCGCTTGCGGGCGCCTTCCGGGAATACTTGACCCGGGACGGCTTTACCCAGATTTTTACGCCCAAAATCGTAGCCTCCGGCACGGAGGGCGGGTCCAATCTATTCCCGATCAATTACTTCGAGCATACCGCCTATCTCGCCCAATCTCCCCAGTTCTACAAGCAGATGATGGTGGGCGCCGGGTTTGAGCGCGTGTTCGAGATAGGGCCGGTCTACCGGGCCGAGGAGCATAATACGTCCCGTCACTTGAACGAGTATATTTTGCTGGATGCCGAAGTTGGATTTATTCGGTCCGAGGAAGAACTGATGAACCTGGAGCAGGAGCTGCTGAAGCATATGTTCGATACCGTCGCGCGTCAATGCGAAGATGAGTTCAACCTGCTCGAAGTCGAACCACTTGCGCTGACGGCGGACATTCCGCGCATGGCCGTTGCCGAAGCCCATCGCATTTTGGAACGGAAATACGGCAAGCTCTCGCCCAATGGCGATCTCGATCCGGAAGGGGAACGCCTCCTCTGCCAATACGTCGCGGAGAATAACCAGCCGGGCTTCGTCTTCCTGACCCGCTACCCGCGGGAGATTCGCCCTCTGTACGCGATGCCGGCCGCGGATGAACCGGAACTGACGGCATCCTTCGACCTGCTGATGGGCGGACTGGAGATTACGACCGGCGGCCAGCGGATTCATGAGCTGGATCAGCTCATCGCCTCGATCCGGAGCCGGGGCCTGAACCCGGAGCATTTCGACAGCTATCTGGAGCTGTTCCGGTACGGCATGCCGCCGCATGGCGGCTTCGCCATCGGGCTGGAGCGGCTGACCTCACGTCTGCTCGGCCTCGGCAATGTGCGGGAAGCTTCCGCTTTCCCGCGGGATCGCAACCGGCTGACGCCATAAGACAGAAAGGAACAAAGGCAAAGGGTTTCCGCTGCGGGAGCCCTTTGTCACTTATGCCGCAGCGGGGCTTCGGAACGAGGGGCGTATCGAAGCGATGGCTGGCTTCCATCATCAGAACCGCATGCCGCTCCCCCTCTCAAGGGAAGGGGGTGGCAATCGCGCAGTCTGGGCCGTCGGCCAATGTTTTCATTTTTCCCAGTCATCATCTCCCCCTCCGGTTGCAGCTCCCGAGATCAATTATTCCAGATAAATCCGCATTGGTAAATACGCCCAAATCGCTGAATCAGCTCCAATCTTTTTCCATCCTAAGTAAAAATCGCTTCGCCTGCACACATATCCGCGTCTCGCTCCACAACCCCCTCTTCTCAGGGTGAACCTCCCGCTTCAGTTATTTGCACTATTCTCCCATTGAATCAGGGCGATCTGGCGCTCAGCTCTTTGCACCATTATCCCATTGAGTCAGGGCGATCTGGCGCTCAGCTCTTTGCGCCATTATCCCATTAAATCAGGGCGTTTTCTCTCCAGCTCTTTGCGCCATTATCCCATTGAGTCAGGGCAGACTGGTGTTTCAGCTCTTTACGCCATTATCCCATCAAGTCAGGGCAGTCTCGTGCTTTAGCTCTTTGCGCCACTCCCATTAAATCAGGGCGTTCTGGTGCTTCAACTCTTTCCAGCTATGAACGTGACTTGTCAAGCTCCACTTCGAAAAGCTCAAATACTCGGCGCGAAGGCAAAATGCTAGTCGTCGGCTGGCACACTTCTATCCGTGGGTTGGGTACCACATTTTATACCTGCGACAAAGGGAGCTTGATGCTAGTCTTTACATTGGACACGGAAAACCGAGAGTGCCACAATAAAAGGAATTAAACTCGAGGTGTCCAACATGACTAAAAAGTACGACAAGGAATTCAAATTTCAAACCGTAAGACTCATCCAGGAAGAAGGGAAAACGGTGGCGCAGGTAGCCCGGGAAATGGGGTTGCATGAGAATACGTTGTACCGCTAGGTCGCCGAATTCAAGAGCAGTGGGAATCAGGCATTCCCCGGTAGCGGACAGCTTAAACCGGAGGATAAAGAACTCCGTGACCTTCAGAAGCGAATTCGCGATCTGGAAGAGGAGAACGAAATTCTAAAAAAGGCCATGCACTATTTCGCAAAGGACCGGCACTGATTTATCCATTCATCCACAGACACCGCTTGCAGTTCCGTGTCGCGAAGATGTGCTCTCTATTCGGCGTTTCCAAAAGCGGTTATTACGAATGGACGAAACGCAAAGAAAGCAACCGCAGCAAACGCCGTAAGCAGCTTGAGAAATTAATTCGTAGACTTTTCCTGGACTCCAGACAGTTATACGGAAGCCCAAAGATCTGGAACGCGTTGAAGCATCAAGGAGTACACATATCGTAGAAAAATTTTATCCCACTCCGCAGTCTTTTTTCCCTGCCCTGACCGGAAGGGATAATGCTTAAAAGGGGCGCTAGACCCTACCTATATACTCAACCTGGTTCAATGGGAGTCTGCATAAAAGGACTACAACTTACCACTTTCCTCTGCGCCTGACTCATGGGGAGACTGGCTATAAGGGACTCCAAGCACTAGGCCTCGTGACTCGCAGTGAACGTGAGCCATAAGGCAATCCGTACAAGATTCCCTGACCCAAGGGGAGATTCGTTATAAGACAAGCTCCCCCTATTGAGCCCCCTCCGAAGATGCGCTCCACTTCGCCTTCGCAGACGCATACAGACCCTGAACAACGGTTATCCGTTATTCAGGGCCTGTATGGACCAAATCATTTCATTGCTTGTGAGGGCCAACGGTTATGCCTCCAGCCATTTTCTCTGAAGCCGGGCGATCGCTTCGTACTCGTCCTCCAGCTTACGGAAGATGGAAATATATATCGGCAGCAATTCATGATAAATTGCAGCATTCTCCGGATTAGGCTGATGCTCGTGCGTGGACCCGACCATGCCGGACACCACCCCCAAGGAATCAGCCCTTCCGGTCGCATATAAGCCGAGCACGACAGCACCGAGACAAGAGCTCTCGAAGCTCTCCGGCACAATGACTTCCTGATCGAATATATCCGCCATCATCTGCCGCCACAGGGCCGAGCGGGCGAAGCCGCCGGTCGCATGGATTTTGCGCGGACGTCCCATCTGCTCTTCCATCGCCAGCAGCACGGTATACAGATTGAAAATTACGCCCTCGAGAACGGCCCGGATCATATGCTCCTTCCGGTGATGCATTGTCAAGCCGAAGAAGGAGCCGCGCGCATTCGGATTCCAGAGCGGCGCCCGCTCCCCGGTCAGATACGGATGGAAGAGCAAGCCATCCGCCCCCGGCCTTACTTGCTCTGCTATCGTCGTCAGCAGATCATAGGAATCGATGCCGAGCCGCTTCGCGGCCTCTACCTCCGAAGCAGCCAGCTCATCCCGTACCCAGCGGAACAGCATCCCGCCGTTATTGACTGGGCCTCCGATAACCCAATGCTTGTCCGTCAAGGCGTAACAAAAAATTCTTCCCTTCGGGTCGGTTACCGGATGATCGACAACCGTGCGAATCGCGCCGCTCGTGCCGATGGTCGCTGCGACGACGCCCGGCTCAATCGCATTGACCCCCAGATTGGAGAGAACGCCGTCGCTGGCTCCCACGATCCCGGGCGTTGAGGCGGCGACTCCCATGGCATCCGCATAGGCCGCATTCATATTCTTCAACTGGTAGGTTGTCGGCACGATGGTCGACAGCTTCGCCGGGGAGATGCCGGCAAGCTGGAGCGCCTCTTCATCCCAATCCAGCTTCTCCAAGTTCAGCATGCCGGTAGCCGAAGCAATCGAATAGTCGACCACATATTCGCCGAACAGCTTGGCGACAACATACTCTTTGATGGAGATAAATTTATACGTCTTGCCGAACAGCTCCTGCTCTTCATGCCGCATCCACATTAGCTTCGTAAGCGGAGACATTGGATGAATCGGCGTTCCCGTGCGCAAGTACAAGTCATGTCCGACCTGTTCCCGCTTCAGCCGCGCTGCATATTCGCCGCTCCGGTTATCCGCCCAGGTAATGCAAGGCGTAAGCGGTCTGCCTTCGGCATCGACAGCGATCACGCTGTGCATCGCCGAGCTGAAGGAGAGGAACAGAATGTCATCCGGTTCGGCTCCGCTCTCCGACATCGCCTGACGAACGGAACGGAGGACCGCCTGGAAGATTTGCTCCGGATCCTGCTTGGCGATCGTCGAATTCGGTGTGTACAGGGGGTATTCCTCACTGCCTCTGGCGACCGCTTGGCCGTTCTCCTCGAACAAGACCGCCTTGGTGCTCGTCGTCCCCATATCGATGCCGATCATGTACTTTTTCCTGCTCATAGGTACTACCTTCTTTCCCGTCATTCTCCTGCTCTTATACCACTGTACTGAGGAGGAGTATAAAAATCAATCCAACCACCGACAGCACAGTCTCCATCACGGTCCATGACTTCAACGTCTGCGGAACGGACATATTGAAGAACTCCTTCACCATCCAGAAGCCGGCATCATTCACATGGGACAGCACAATCGAGCCTGCCCCGGTCGCCAGCACGACCAGTTCCACGTTCACGCCCGGATTCAGCGGCAGCACTGGCGCGACGATACCGGCCGCCGTCGTCATGGCGACGGTCGCCGATCCGGTAGCGACGCGGATAAGTGCGGCTACGAACCAGGCGAACAGAATGATATTGATGTTGGCCTGAGTGGCAATGGCAGCGATTGCATCTCCAACGCCGCTATTAATCAGCACTTGCTTGAAGGCTCCGCCCCCGCCGATAATCAGAATGATTGTCGCCGTAGGCGCAAGACATTCGCTCGTGAAGCGGGAGATATCCTCTTTCTTGAAGCCTCTGGCGAAGCCAAGCGAGAAGAACGAGAATACAACCGAGATCAGCAAGGCGATAATCTCATGGCCAATGAACTCACAGAATACGGTCCAGCCGCTAACCCCTTCCGGATCGACAATATTGGCAATCGACCCGATTAGCATCAGAATAACCGGCAGCAAGATAGTGAAGAGTGTGATGCCGAAGCCGGGCAGCTGACGCTCGTTCTTCAGGGCGAACTGCTCTGCCAGCTTCGCCGGCGGCTCGACTTGGATACGCTTACCGATGTATTTGCCGAATACAGGGTCCGCAATGATCGCCGTCGGCAATCCGATCAGCAGCGAGTACAGAATTGTTTTTCCGAGGTCCGCTTGATAGGCATCAATCGCGATCATCGGTGCCGGATGCGGCGGCACAAGCCCATGCACCGTCGACAGGCCGGCCAGAATCGGAATCCCGATTTGCAGAAGCGACATTTTCGTTTTGCGGGCCACGGTGAATACGATAGGAATCAACAGAATGACACCGACTTCGAAGAACACCGGAATTCCGACAATAAATCCGACGAGCATCATCGCCCAGTGGACGCGCTTCTCGCCGAACTTGTCAACCAGCGTAGACGCGATCTGTTCCGCTCCGCCGGATTCCGCCATCATTTTGCCAAGCATCGTCCCGAGTGCGATAACGATCGCGATCGTGCCCAGCGTTCCGCCCAGGCCGCTCGTGATAGACTTGACCACTTCGAGCGGCTGCATGCCGGTGAGCAGACCGAGCAGGAGCGCAGACAGAAGCAGGGTGACAAAAGGATTCCATTTGAATTTGGCAATGAACACAATAAGAAACACGATCGCAACCAGCGTCCATAGTAGCAGGGTTACGTTATTGCTTAATCCGAATAGCGTACTCATGTTGCAGAACCCTCCCTTAACCATACCTATCTTGTTAACTTGTCCTAAACCATACTGTATACTTGTCGACAACTTGAGTAAGCAGAAGCCCGATATCGGCTTCCTGCTCCCTATTGCGGCAAGCTAATATGAAGCGTCCGGCGCGAATCCGCAAAATAAGCTTGAACCACCTGCTGTATTTTGTTCGCGTCCTTGGATTCCAGGCCCCGCACAATGGTCCGGTGCTTCTCGATGACGGTACGGAGCTTGTCCTCTCCCTCGGAGAAGATTTCTTCCGTCGTAATAAGCATGACACTCATCACAATTTGGCGGATGCTAGTCCACAGATGCATAATGCGGTTATGATCTGCCGCCGCGATAATTGCCTCGTGAAAAGACAAATCCTGAAAAGCGAAATCGGTTACATCGCGATACTTCACAGCCAGCTCCATCTTATCGATTATCTGATTCAGCTTCACAATAAGCCGTTCCTGATCCGCACTCACCAGCCTCTGCTGTACGAAGCTCTCGATTAGGAACCGGACATCATACAACTCCTCGACATCCTTCATGCTGAGGCCGAGCACGACCGCGCCCATTCGTTCCAACCGGATAAGACCTTCGTTAGACAACGTTTTCAACGCTTCCCGGACCGGCGAGCGGCTCGTACCGAAGTCGGCAGCGATTCGGTTCTCCGAGATGATCTCGCCGGGCTTTACTGTTCCATTTATGATGTGCAGACGCAGCTCGCAGGCGATCGATTCCCCGAGGGAAGCGCCCTGCAGCCATTCTTGTGGATAATGCATCGAACTCCAACTCTCCTAATGAAATAAATAATGTCCCCAATGAACAAAATCAGATACTATCAAATTCTATCATACATTCACTGGAATATTCCATTAGGTTGATGCTCGCGCAGGCTTGTTCAGCCGTTTTTCTCCACCTGATGCCCGCCGAATTCATTCCGCAGCGCAGCGACCACCTTGCCGTGGAACGTATCCGACTCCAACGAACGATATCTCATGAAGAGAGACATCGCGATGACCGGTGCGCTTGCCTGCAGATCCAATGCCGTCTCGACGGTCCATTTGCCTTCGCCCGAGCTCTGCATCACGCCGCGGATGCCTTCGAGACGAGGATCCTTCGCGAACGCATTCTGCGTCAAGTCCATCAGCCAGCTGCGGATGACCGATCCGTTCGACCATACACGGGCAACCGATTCATAGTCGAATTCAAAATCGCTCTTATCCAACAGCTCGAATCCTTCAGCGATCGACTGCATCATTCCGTACTCAATGCCGTTGTGGACCATTTTCAGAAAATGTCCGCTGCCGCTCTTGCCCCCATACAGATAACCTTGTTCCACCGCGATATCCCGGAATAACGGCTCCAGCAGCTTGAATACCTCTTCCTTACCGCCAATCATGAAGCATCCGCCATGGGCAGCGCCTTCGGTGCCGCCCGATGTGCCTACATCCATATAATGAATACCATGCTGCTGCAGCTTCTCGCCGCGGGCGACTGACTGCTTGTAATGCGAATTGCCTCCGTCAATGACGATGTCCCCCTGCGTCAGGAGCGGAATAAGCGTCTCAATGACATGATCCACGGTTCCGCCGGCCGGTACCATCATCCACACGATCTTCGGTGACGGCAGCTTGGAGACAAGCTCCTCAATCGAATCCGCTGCAATCGCTCCCAATTCCGCCGCTTTCTGACGCGGGTCCGGATTCACATCATATGCGGCAACCTGGTGCCCATGCCGAAGCATGTTGTTTACCAGATTGAAACCCATCTTGCCGAGTCCTATCATGCCTATATTCAT
The DNA here is from genome assembly GCF_003591545.1 of Paenibacillus thiaminolyticus. Classification (GTDB taxonomy): domain Bacteria; phylum Bacillota; class Bacilli; order Paenibacillales; family Paenibacillaceae; genus Paenibacillus_B; species Paenibacillus_B thiaminolyticus_A. The sequence continues at coordinate 17,647 of NZ_QYZD01000018.1, read as the reverse complement.
GCTGTCTCTTCACTCCTTGAATTACACTACAAGTATACTTGTATACAACTTTTGCAGTTCCTATCTTACCTTGTTCTCGGGAATCTGTAAAGAAGAAATTTGTAAGCGATTTCGATATATCTACTTTGGCCGAATCGTCGACCGAGTATGCGCTAGTGATAATGACTTGCTCTAGGGACAGATTACACATAGGACGAACGAAAAATTGGCACAATATGTAGAACATATCATTTTCCTTATAAGGATGTGGAGCAGGGCACGATCACCCAGATGAAAGGAAGAGACGGTTCATGAAGGACGATATACAGGAGATACATGACTTATTTGATTCCTTATCGGTTGCCTGGAACCATGGAGACGGCAAAGCATATGGACTCTGCTTCACGGAAGATGCCGATTATGTCACTTTTCACGGAGAGCATATTACAGGGAGAGACAACATTGCGGACATGCATTATAAGCTGTGGGAAGGAGTGCTTCGAGGCTCGACCCTTAGCGGAAAAATAACAAATCTGCGCTTCATTGCGCCGGATACGGCCATTTTCCATGCGGTCGGCGTCGTCCAGCTCCGCTGGAATAAGCGTGCGTCCAAAAAAAGAAATTCAATGAACACGAACGTGGCCGTAAAACAGAACGGGAAGTGGAAAATAGCCGCCTTCCATAATTGCCGCATCCAGGTTCCGAGCGTCATGCATAAAGTGATGATGAAGCTGATGACGCCCTAGCAGCCGGTTCGGGTTGGATAAGGGGGCCGAACGCTGCCCCCGCCCTTGCACATCATACCTACAGCCGCTCCGCGGCCCGTGCCAGACGCTCCATCGCTTCCTCGATGACCGCCCGGCGCGAGGTCATATTAAGCCGCATAAATCCGCTGCCTTCCTTCCCGAAGGCATGACCTTCACTTAACCATACTTTGGCCTCGTTCAGCGCCCAGGCATTCAGTTCCTTGTCCGTCATCCCGAAGCTCCGCCAATCGAGCCACTTCAAATACGTTCCTTCCTGGGCGAAGGTCTTCACCTGCGGAATGCGCTCGGCGACAAACTGCTCAATATATTGGCTGTTCCCTTCAATATACTTCAGAGCTTCGTCGAACCATGCCTCTCCCTTCGAATATCCGGCAATCGTCGCCTCAATGGCGCCCAGATCGAGCGCAGCAACTCCGGCGCTTTCCACCGCCTTCCGGTATTTCTGGCGCAGCCCTTCTTCTTCTATGAAAATATTGCCCATTTTGAAGCTCGCGATGCTGAACGTCTTGCTCGGAGATGTCGCCGTAATCGTCCGTGCCGCAACATCCGGGGAGAGCGTCGCAATCGGAATATATTGATGATCGCCATAAGTGAAATCATGGTGGATATCATCCGAGAAAATGATGACGTCATGCTCCAGGCACAACTCGGCCAATTTCTGCAGCTCGTCCCGCTTCCATACCCGTCCTACCGGGTTGTGCGGGTTGCAGAGGAAGAACAGCTTGAGCGCCGGGTCCTTCACTTTCTGCTCGAAATCCTCGAAATCGATCTCATACCGGCCATCAACCAGCTTGAGCGGATTCGTAACGAGCGTTGCCCCGTTGGATTGAATCATTTTGGCGAATTGAGGGTAGACCGGCGTCTGGATCATCACCTTGTCCCCCGGCGCCGTCAAGGCCCGGACAGCGAACCCCATAGCCGGTACCACGCCCGGCGTCAGCACGAACCATTCCTTGGCGACATCCCACTGATGCCGGCGCTTCATCCAGTCGATGACGGCTGAATAATACCGGTCGGTACACAAGGTATATCCATAGCTCGGCTTGCCCATGCGGGTCACAAGCGCCTCCTGGATCGCCGGCGCCGCCGGGAAATCCATATCCGCAACCCACAGCGGGATACACCCTTCCTGTGATGGGTTGAAAGGCACTGCTTTGAGGGCGTCGAATGCCGCCCGATCGATTGTCTTCTCGAAATCGTACATGATTTATCCTCCTCTTCATCATAAACATAACAAGCTATTGGCTGATATCAAAGAATCTGACCTCTGCTTAAGTCGCCGCAGTGCCAGTCTTCGCATACCGGCGTTCCATAATTGCGAGCCGCGTGAACAGGCAGACCGCGCCCACGGCCAGGCCGCTGATAAGACCGATCCAATATCCGTATGCAGCAAGCGTGGTGAACTTGGCCAGCACGAAGCCGACCGGAAGTCCGATAGCCCAATAAGACATCAGGGCGATCAAAAATACCGCGTTCACATCTTTATACCCCCGCAGCACTCCTTGGACCGGAGCGGCCACCGCATCGGACAGTTGAAAAAATATCGCATATATTAGAAATGACTCGGTCAGCAGCCGCACCCCCGGCTCATCGGAGTACATGCCGGCGACCTTGTGGTTGAACAGGAGCAACAGCACAGCGAACAGGGATGCAAGGGTCACGGCAGAGAAAATGCCAATGCGCGTATACTGCTTCGCATCGGAAAACCGCTTCGCCCCCGCCTCGAAGCCGATAACGATCGTCAAGGCCATCGCAATGCTCATCGGCAGCATATAGAGCAGCGACGCGAAATTCAATGCAGCCTGATGCGCCGCAATCGTATTCGTGTCATACTCGCTCATGAACAGCGTTACCGCCGCGAAGATGCTGACCTCGAAAAAGATGGACAGCCCGATCGGCGTGCCGATGCGAAGAATCTCTTTCCAGCGGGAGAAGGAGATCCCTCCCCACTGCCTCAGCATGCCCATCGATTGCATCATCGCATTGCCGCGCAAGAACAGAAAGGCGACAATGACAATAATGAGATATGTAATCGCAGTCGCGATCCCGGCGCCGATGCCCCCCATTTCCGGAAATCCGAATTTCCCGAAAATAAAGAAATAGTTGAGAGTGACATTGACGGGGAAGGACAGCAGCGTGATGAACATCGTAACCCGGGTCTGTCCGAGACCGTCAATGCTTGCCCGGAAGACTGTATAAAGAAATGCCGGAATGACACCGAAGCCGAGCGCAATAAGATACTCCTTCGCGACCCGATGAACTTCCGTCTCCAAACTCATGGCGGACAGAACTGGCTCCAGAACGAACGAGCCGACCAGAATGACGACAGCGCCGACGATGACGGACAGATACGCTGCCTGGGTTACACTCGGCGCCACTTCCCCCTTCCGGCCTGCCCCCATATGATGGGCGATGATCGGGGTGACGGCGAGGAAGATCCCGCTTATGCCAGTGTAGACGGGAGCCCAGATGCTGCCGCCGATCGCGACGCCAGCCAGATGGGTCGCGCTATATTTGCCGGACATGACCGTATCGAAAAAGGACATGAGTTGCATGGCAACCTGTGTAACGAAGATTGGCAATAAAATATGCAACAGCTGAACGATTTTTTGTTGCTGCGTAAAAGTTTGCTTCATGATGTTGCCTGCTCCTTAACTGTCATATTGTTTCAGCTCGCATAAGGCCGAGATCGGCCGCTCTGCCCCGGCAACAAGGAGATAATTGCATGCGCGTAGAACACCTCACCCATTGTAACATCAAACGGAATCTTTTGCTTGGGAACGCAGGTTCGGTTACAATATAGACGAGGAAAGGAGTGCTCGACCGATGATGACGATTCAGAAAGCGAAGGATCGGGCGGCCCTGAATGCCAAGCTGCCTGCCTTGCCATGGTACATCCAGCAATTTATCGAATACAAGCTGCCGGATCTGTCCCCTTCGTCGCTGCTGGAATATGTGCGGGATTACGAGATTTTTTTGGGCTGGCTCGTGGCAGAGCGCCTCACCGAAGCGGAGCAGACGCGGGATGTGACGCTTGCCGATCTGGAGCAGCTTCGGATGGAGCATATTACGTCCTTCCGCATTTATTTGACGACATACAAAGAAACGGCCAATTCGAGAGTGACGGTATCCCGCAAGCTCTCCTCGCTTCGCTCTCTATTTCACTACTTGAGCCAGATTGCGGAGGACGAGCAATTTTACCCGTTGTTGAAGCGGAACGTCATGGCCAAGATCGAGATCAAGCGCGTACATAAGCCGAAGGATACGGCAGCGAAGCTGAAGGGCAAGCTTCTGGAGGAGCAGGAACTGGACGAATTCGTCGAATATGTCCGAACCGGATACGCTCATGACGTCACCGACAATAAGCAGGCATCTTATGCCCATGCTCTCAATGCGGTGCGCGATGCGGCGATCGTCAGCCTTATCCTGAACTCCGGGCTGCGGGTAAGCGAAGTCGTCAACTTGAATATGGACGATATCGATATGAACCGGAAGCTAGTCAACGTCTACCGCAAAGGCCATAATGACGACACCTTCAAGACGCCGGTCTATTTCCGCGACAGCGCCAAGCAGCATCTGCAGGATTATATCGACCTCAGATCCGAGCGCTATGCAGCCCCGAAAAAGGAACGCGCCTTCTTCCTCGCCATCAAGAACGGGGAGACCGAAGGCAAACGGATGACAAAGCGGGCCATGCAGCAGATGATTCTCAAATACGCGAAGCGGTTCGGCAAGCCGGCCCTCACCGTTCATAAGCTGCGCCACTCCTTCGCGACGGACTATTATTTGCAAAATGATATTTACAAGACGAAGGAGCAGCTCGGCCATGCTTCGACGGAGACGACCGAGATCTACGCCCATCTGACGGACAAGACGATGTCCGAGGCGATCGAGCGCCGGGGAGAGGAATAGCCGCAGCGCTCTGGTGCGAGCTTGCTATCAACGGCCAATCCCTCCTCTCCGCATGCAAACGCCGCCCTTCCCGTATAACAACGGTAGGGGCGGCGCTGCTTACCTTCGCCGGAAAATGCTGCCCGAGCGGCTTCGCGTCTTCGGCGGTTTATACTTCTTCACCTTAGGCGGCGTGTACTTGGACGAATTGTCGTACTCCTTTTTGTTCCTTGTGATCGAGCCCCGCGTATTGCTGTCGGACGGCGTACGCTTGAAGATGCTCCCCCCGCTGCCGACCGTCGAATCGTTGCTGTTCGTGCCACGGCGGAAGATTGAGCCCTTCCGTTCGACGGTAAGCGGAGGGATCTTCTTCTTCTCCTCGGTCGTCGGCGTCCGATACGGCTTCGATGGCTTGTAATCCCCCCGATCCGTATATCCCCGGTAGCCCCCCGATCCTCGGAGCGAGTCGAACAGCGTATCCAGCAGACGATATTGTATGTACATCTCCAGGAAGCTGCGATCGTAATTGTTCTTTACATATTCTTTGGAATCGACCTCGATCAAGCTGTCTTCCAGCTTCGCCGGATCCTGCTGGATCTGAATCAGCTGATCGGGGTAGACCAGGAACATTCGCTCGGTACTCGTTTCCGATATTTGCTCCGGCCTGCGCTGCTCCGCAATCGCCTCAGCCGCCTCCGGCACCGGCGTATCCTCCGCGCGATAGATATAGGAGGTGCTGCTTCCGTCTCTCGCCACCGATTCCAGCGGATACGATGCGGACAGATCGATCTGTCCGCAAGCCGCCAACAGCGGGAAGAGAAGGCTGGCGATAATGATCCATTTGACGGCATTCCAACCCCGTGTATTCATGGCGGAGCTCCTCATGATCGGCGGATGATGCGCACATCCGCCGCGATAACCGCTTCGCCTTCATACAACTGGAAGCGGCCGCCCTGCCACTCGATGCGGAGCAGCTTCCGGTCGTCGGACTGGTATTGCCATACATATTGCTCTCCGGCTGTTCCGAACGGCGTCTGCCCCGTGCAGATCACTCTGCCATCAAATTGATCCTCAAGATAGAACCATCTTCCGTCCAGCTCGATCTCCGTCGGAACCTCCTCCACCGAATCGAGCCGTCCGTCAATCACTTGATACAGGCTGTAATAAGGCTGTTCCCGCTCTTCTACATGCAAGTACCGGATGTTCGCCCCGTCACGCAAGGTAACCCAGGCACCCGGTCGAACCCGCCAATCGGTACGTCCGATGATCTCATAGCTGATTAGAGATACTTCGCAAATATCTCCCGGTTCCAACATGGACGGTTTTTTTTCGGGCTGCGGCGTCTCGGGCTTGACCATGATGTTTTTGATCCGTTTCCACAAGCTCATCCGTATCTCTCCTTCCGTTCCCGTCTGTCCGTTACAGACAGGCGGCGATGATGAGCGCGCCTACGACATGCATCGAACCGGCTACCAGGGCATACGACATCCGCCCCTCCTTCGTGCCTTCCTCCAGGTTCATGCCGAACCCGCTCCGGAACAGCAGGCGGAGGATGAACTCCAGAATGAGGAGGATGACGAAGGAGACAGCCGACATGAACAGCGCTTCGGCCAGGTTGTAGGCAACCTTTATCGAGCTCGACAGGATGAATCCTTGCGAGAAGAGCTTCATGACGAAGCGGGTCGTCACCGCGACATTCCCTGCCCGCATTTCCTGAATATCATTGTAACCCGTGAACAGCGAATCCACGAACATGAGCAAGAACAGGAGCAAAGCTCCCATTGCCGTCCATAGCGCGATCCCGGCAATATTGTCGAGAATCATGTTAATACTGCACTCCCCTTACCATTCGATGAGATTTCTGCACCTACTGCTTAAGAAGGACGCTTGCCCTAGCGGCAAGCGTCCTTACTCTTACTCAGCGGATTTATCGTATTTTTTCATGATGGCCGCGAGTTCGTCCTCAACATCCTTGTTCTTGCCAAGCTTGGCGAACTCGTCGTCAAGCGATTTGGAAGAACCGTTCATCTCGTTCGAGGCTTCGGCCTGAGCTTCCATTGCAAGCATTTTGTCTTCCATTCGCTTCAATCCGGACATCGCCGTATCGGAGCTGAATCCTGACATCGCCTTGTTGATTTCCGTCTGTGCCTTCGCTGCATTGTAGCGTGCAACCAGCGTCTCGCGCTTGCTCTTCATGTCGGAATACTGCTTCCGCATCTCGTCCAGCTTCGCGCGAAGGTTGTCGGCGGAAGCCTTATTCTGCTCGTAGCTCGCCTTGAACTCATTCATCTTCTCTTCGGCGGCTTTTTTCTCTTCCAGCGCACGGCGGGCAAGATCCAGATTTTCGGCCTGCACGGCGATATGCGCCTGCTCCTCGCGCTTCTTCACCAACGCAGCTTGCTCCTCGTACGATTGCTTGAAGCGCTTCTCGATCGCGATCTGCTGAGCTACCGCACGTTCCGCTTCCTCCAGATCCTCTTGCATGTCTCGCAAGTATTGATCCGTCATCTTAATAGGATCTTCGGCTTTCTCAATCAGTGCATAAATGTTGGACATGGTTACATCACGCAAGCGTTTGAATAATGACATGGACAGTTCCTCCCTATGCAGTCTTATCCTCAGTGTATCCTGGAAATCTTGGACTCCTGGGCATGTTATTATGCCGTCTTTATACCCATACATACGAACGGAATCCGACGTTGTTTCACTTTTTTTGCTCTTCCTATTTTATCACGCTGAGGGGGAGAAGGATAGCTGTCACAGTTGGTCTCTGTATACAGAGAATGCCGGGGCCGTCACAGCGACCCCGGCATAATAGTCGGACTTACCGGCGAACCCGGTCCAATTCGATGGAAAATCTCCGCCACGCCTGCTCTACGACCTTCGCGATATCATCCTTCCGCAAATCGTCGTAATGAATGCCGGCCGCGACGGTTACAGTCGTATCCAGCGCTTCCGCGGCCCGGAGGGCCATGGCCGCGCTGAGCTCGTCCTCACGATGCCCGGGAACGGTATGTGTGGCAACCTTCCACTGTCCCGCTTCATTCCACGAGGTCGATACGGCGCCGATATGCGCGTCTCCTCCACTCACTAGGAACAGCCAATCCCGCCCTTGCCGAATGGCCTCGACCCGGATATCGCCTCCGGGCGGAGCCGTTTCATTATCGATCCCGCTCATGAAATAATTCCCCGGATTTCATCCAAACTGTTAATATTCTCTTTTTCCATGAAGGCCGTTAGACCGTTCAGCAGATCTTCGCCTGCCCGCAGATTCATGAAATTGTACGTTCCGATCTGGACCACTTCGGCTCCCGCCATTATAAACTCAATGATATCTTCCGAGGAGGAAATGCCACCCATTCCCATCACGGGAATCGTGACCGCCTGCGCGACTTGATGCACCATGCGCAGCGCAATCGGCTTGATAGCCGGACCGGATAGCCCCGCATACGTATTCTGGAACACACTGCGCCGCTCGTAAATATCAATTTTCATCGCGGAAAAAGTATTGACGAGCGACACGCATTCCGCGCCCTCCTCCTGGCACATGAACGCCATGCCGACCACATTCTCCGCATTCGGCGACAGCTTGACCGCCAGCGGCAGCGAAGTCACCTGCCGTACTTCCCGAATCACTTCCCGGGCGACCTCGGTCCGAATCCCGAAGGCCATGCCGCCCTCCTTCACATTCGGGCATGATATATTCAACTCAATCATATCTACCGCGGGCCGGTTCAATTTGCGGCGGTCCTCGGCATCCTTCGTAATCTTCAATGCGCCGAGCACATAATCCTCGATAGTGCTCCCGCCAAGATTAGCGATTTTGACTGGTTCTATCTTCTCCCAGAACTTCATCTCTTCCTGAAGAAACGCATCGACGCCCGGATTTTCCAAGCCGACACTATTCAGAATCCCGCTTGCCGTCTCCCATATACGGGTTCCCTCATTACCAGGACGCGGATGCAGGGTTAGTCCTTTGGAGGCGATGCCGCCAAGCTGATTGATATCATAGTATTGGGCATATTCCTGCCCGAAGCCGAATGTGCCGGAAGCCATGACAAGCGGGTTTTTGAACTCGATTCCCGCCACATTACACGCTAAGCTTCTCATGCCACGTCACCTCCTGTGCCTGAAATACCGGTCCTTCTGAGCAGACCTTGCGGTTGCCGCTTGCCGTTCGCACGGAGCAGCCGTAGCAGGCTCCAATGCCGCAAGCCATTCTTTTCTCCAGAGACACGTACAGCTTTGTCTCTACTCCTTCCGCCATGCGGGCTGCCGCCTCCATCATTCCTAGCGGTCCGCATACAAAGATATTGTCGTATTTCTTCATATCGACATCAAGCAGCAGGTTCGCATCGACTCGGACGACAAGCTCACTCGCATAGGGAGCAAATTCTTCCGTCATATAGGACGTTCCCCGAAATCCGAGATAAATATCCGGCTTGTCCAATTGTTTCGCCGTGTACAGAAGAGGCGCGATGCCGATGCCTCCGCCGACTAGTGCAGTCTTCCCGTCAACTTCCGGGAACCCGTTGCCGAACGGCCCCTCCAGCTGGATCGAATCGCCAGGGCGAAGACTTGCGAATCGGGCTGTTCCTTCGCCTCCGACTTTGTACAGAAACTGGATAGAGTCCGGCTCCAAATTGTAGATACTGATCGGACGGGATAGAAGCGGATAATGGGTCCAAGCCCGCAACATATAGAATTGCCCCATCCGTCCTTCAAAAGTGCCCTCTACGGTCATGAGATAAACATCTTGAGCTATCTGATTGTTGGTTAGAATCTTATGCACGTGTCTGCTCCTTTGTTCACCTTTAGCAATTCTACTATGCCTGTAACGGCGCCATTCATCTGTGATGCAGGTCACGTTGGGCATAAATCCCCCTGACAAAGGACATAACAAGAAGACAGGTGTAATCGGGAAAGGAGGAAGATTATTGCGCACAAAACAGATATGCTGTCTGCTGGCGTGCCTGGTAGGAGTAACCGGCTGCTTTCCGCGTTCGCATCAGGCGGCCCCGGATCCGCAGCTGAACACGTTGGAAACGAACCAGCCATCAGCGGAGTTGACATCGCCACAGCCGCCCCATGAAGTGGTGGAACGGCCTGAGACCGGCAAGGGCACGATCTCCTTCGTCCTGGAAGACAAACCGCATCCGCTGCCGAATCAGCCTCTGCCCTTGCCCAAGTTCCACTTGAAGACAAAGGGCACGGCCCACACGGAATCCGCCAATGAAGGGGTCCGTTCTGACACCTTGGGACGGAAGGCCGTGAAACAGAAATCCGTCATGAAGCCAAAGGAGCCTCCGATCCCGGAGCCAGCCCAATCTGCATCTCAGAATACGAAATCCGGAATTAGCCAACGCCATTTGAGCTTGGCTCAGCTTAGAATGAAATACCCGCATATTTTCAAGCTTCATGGATCCAAGCGCGGACTCCGCCGAGTCGCCCTAACCTTCGATGATGTCCCCGATAACCGAATAACCCCGCTTGTACTGGATATTTTGCGGGAACATAACATTCGCGCGACCTTCTTTCTCGTCGGCTCTCGGGCGAAAGCCCATCCCGAGCTGGTTCGGCGCATCGTCCGGGAAGGCCATATTATCGGCAATCATTCTTACAGCCATCCGTTAATGACGAAGCTGACGCTGCCTGCCTTCGAGCAGCAAGTGAAGGATGCAGAACGGATAATTGAAGAGATTATCGGTTACAAGCCAAGGTTCTATCGCCCTCCCTTCGGAGAGATCAATGAAGAGCAATTGAAATGGGCCGGGGATCACGGCTATCTCGTCGTCAATTGGGATGTCGATTCCAACGACTGGCGGGGCTTGAACGCCAAGGAAGTATATAACAACGTTATGAGCGCGGTCAGGCCCGGTTCAATCGTGCTTCATCATGCGGGAGGAAGCAAGCAAAATGGTTACTTGCAAGGAACACTCAAAGCCCTACCGTCCATCATTAAACAATTGAAGCAACAGCGGTACCACTTTGTCACCGTGCCGGAGCTGCTCCAGGACCGCAAGGACAAAAAAGATAATTGAAACTAACTGTCTTAAACGCAAAACAACCCCTGCCGCTGTAGACAGGGGTTGAACGTATGCTGATATCAATTAAGACATAATGTACACTTCAACATTTTGAATGCCGAAGGTGCTGCCGATCTGCTTGCTCACCGGAACGAAAATATCAATCTTGTTGCCATTGATGGCACCGCCGATATCTCGGGCTTCCGCGATGAACCCGCCTTGCGGAAGATGCTGGAACTGATAACCGGTGATGAACAGCTTCGTTCCCAATGGAATGACCTTCGGGTCGACGGCTACTGTCCCCAGCTTCAATGGGTTGCCGAAGTAATCAACAGCGCCCCATTTTCCGTTTTCACTCGCATGGGCCGTATACGCAGTGGCCTTCATGTTCACTTTCTTTTTATATGTCATCTCCTTGCCGGAGACCGTAATTACGTTCTTCTTCGCCGTTGCCGCAACCGCATTCGCTTTCTCCTCAGTTTGCGCCTTCGCCGCCGTATTCGCTTTCTCCTCAGTTTGCGCCTTCGCTGCTGGCTTCGCTTTCTCCTCGGTTTGCGCCTTCGCTGCTGGCTTCGCTTTCTCCTCGGTTTGCACCTTCGCTGCTGGTGCAGCGGCCTCTTTCGCAGCTTTCGCTGGCTTGTCCGCAGATGCTCCAGCCTTGTCCGCTGCCGATGCGTCCTTATCCCTATCGGCTTCAATCAATGCCACGTTCTCCGATTCCACCGCCAGACCTTGCAGGGTCTTCTTCGGAAGCTCCAGCTTCAGCCCTCCATAGATATTCAAAGGATCAATGTTGGCGTTCGCCTTCATCAATTCATCCAGATCAATCTGATGCTTCTTCGCAAGCTTATAGAAGGTATCTCCTTCCTGAGCAGTGTAGGGCTCGGCATAAACTGGCATCATTTGAAATACCAGATTCAATCCTATCAGTGCCGTTGTAAGCTTTAATATCGATTTTTTCCGCATATGGTGTATGTTCCTCCTTAAGATAGCCTGCGAGGTTAGTTGTCGGATTCGGGTCAAGGAGTACCCTACATGCCGGCGATTCGCCGGCTGATTCACCCCAAGGCGCTCATCCCGTTATGAATGAACACCGGTCAATCATCCCCCGTACTATGTTCGGCTCGAATTGCATCATATCACAATTTTGTAACCTATGCGCAGTCAGTTAATGGTAAACAAACAACAACATGCCTCTTTAGCCTTTAAAATGGGCCGAAATAACGTATGAAATCGCTTTATCCGGTCCCAAAAGCATTAGGTGTGTAACAAAATTGTAACCAGCGACTACTACTATATCATAGATTACAAATTTGTAAACAGTTCAGACCTTTCCTATTATTGGACATCTCCAAACTACTGGTATCACGCACCTTTGAGCAATATCCCCATCCGTCAGCTGTTTCGCTGTCTTTGGGGCATTCTCCCTGTCCGTCATGTATCTTGTTGCCTTCCGGTCAATATCCCCATCCGTCAACTGTTTCGCTGCCTTTGTAGCACTATCCCTGTCCGTCAGGTATTTTGTGTCCTTTCGGTCACTTTCCCCATCGTTCAGGTGTCTGCTGCCTTTGGGGGACTATCCCTGTCCGTCAGGTGGCCCCCGCTTTTGGAGCTGTTTTGGTAAAAAATTTCCCGTTTATCCATGAGTCAGAACTCCTTAAACGTCTTTTCCCTGCATAATGGAGAGACTGCTTATAAGGAACCAGTGCGGAATCTTCCACTTCCTGCTTGATGGGGATATTGCTTATAAGGAACCAGTGCGGAGCCTTCCACTTCCTGCTCGATGGGGATATTGCTTATAAGGACCCAACGTGGAGTCTTCCACTTCCTGCTTGATGGGGATACCGCTTATAAGGAATCAGCAGGCAATCTTCCACTTCCTGCTTGATGGGGATATTGCTCATAGAGGGCAAGGGGTAGCTTTATGTTTTAGAAGTGAAAAGCGGATAAGTACGGAGAATCTTTTTCGCATAGTAAGGACAGTCGGTAGCAAAAACAGAACCAGCCGGGATTCCCAGCTGGCTGCGGCCTCGGAACGGTCAATCGATAACCGTCTCCATCGATTTTGAATTGTGTCCGGCGGATTCGTTTAGAGAACTTGTCCGAGGAATTCTTGCGTGCGTGGGTGCTGGGGCGCCGAGAACAATTGCTGCGGCAGTCCCTGCTCGACGATATGCCCGCCATCCATGAACACGATGCGATCACCGACCTCGCGCGCAAATCCCATCTCATGCGTTACGATCACCATCGTCATCCCGTCTCGGGCGAGCGACTTCATTACTTCCAGCACTTCGCCGACCATCTCGGGATCCAGAGCGGATGTCGGCTCGTCGAACAGCATGACATGCGGCTCCATCGCCAGCGCCCGAGCAATCGCAATCCGCTGCTTCTGTCCGCCGGACAGCTGGTCAGGGTAAGCGGATGCCTTGTCGGCCAATCCGACCTTCTTCAAGAGCTCCATTGCGGTCGCCTCCGCTTCCGCCTTGCTTTTCCCTTTCACTTTAATCGGAGCCAGCGTAATGTTGTCCATTACCGACATATGAGGGAACAGGTTGAAGGATTGGAAGACCATGCCCATTTTCGCTCGTGTTGCGTTAATATCATGCTTTTTGTCATTGATTCTCATGCCTTCGAACAAAATATCGCCTGCCGTCGGCGTCTCCAGCAGATTAAGACAGCGCAGAAAGGTGCTCTTGCCCGAGCCGCTCGGACCGATAACAACGACGACTTCCCCTTGTTCGATCTTCATGTTCAAGCCGTTCAAAATGTTCAGCTCTCCGTACGATTTATGCAGATCACGAATTTCGATCATTCTTCAACTTCCTTTCCAGCAGACCGATTGCCTTCGACAGCGGAATCGTCAGCACGAGGTACATCATAGCCGCTCCAAGCAACGGCCCCATTGCCGTATACGTCTTGCTGCGGATAATATCCGTCTGGAACATAATGTCCGCGATTCCGATCAGACTGACAATCGAGCTCTCCTTGATAATGGTGACGAACTCGTTCCCAATTGCGGGAATAACCGTACGGAATGCCTGCGGCAAAATAATATATCTCATCGTCATGCCCTTGGACATGCCAAGCGAACGTGCGGCTTCCGCCTGCCCCTTATCCACCGCCTGGATACCCGATCGGAAAATTTCCGCCAAGTAAGCCGAGCTGTTAATCGATACGGCAATTGCGCCGGAAGTGAATTTGCTGAATTCGATACCGAACTGAGCCAGTCCGAAATGAATAATAAACAATTGCACCAGCAGCGGTGTGCCGCGAAGAAGCTCGATATAGACGACTGCGAACCAGTTCAACGGCTTGAAAGGCCCGATCCGCATCAAAACAATAATTATGCCAAGCACGAAGCCAGCGAGCACCGCCACCAGTGAGAGCAGCACCGTAATTTGGGCTCCGGATAAATAATCCCATTTATAGTCCCATAGCATAGAGAGCCAGTCCAACAACAGCCTCTTCCCCTTTCCAATCTCTGCCTGTCATGTAATAGAACGAAAAAGAGCGGCTTGCGCCGCCTCTTTCTCCCCGTGTGAATCGGGCCTTATTGCTCTTCCGCCATCTGGGTTGCCTTCGTAATGAACTCGTCCAGCTTGCCCTCCGATTTCAGGCGGGCAATCGTCTTGTTCGCAGCTTCGACCATCTTCGGACTGCCTTTGCGGAAGCCGATGACATAGCCATCGCTCGCCGGCTGCAGCACCGCATCCGACAACTCCAGTTCAGGACGGTTCGTGGCATAGGCCTTCGCGACCGGCTTCTCAACGATGACCGCTTCTACCCGGTTCGATTCGAGCGCCAATACGAGATCGCTTACTTTGGCAAGCAATTCAGGCTGCGCTTCCGGAATCTGTGAGATCACATTCTCGAAAGTCGAGCCTTTCTGAATCCCGATTTTCATCCCTTTCAGATCTTCCGGCGTCTTGTACTTGTCCTTGTCCGCGGCACGCACGATGACGCCTGCCTCAGCCAGGTAGTACGGATCGGAGAAGTCTACCGCCTTGGCCCGATCTGGAGTTGGATCCATACCGGAAATAACCATGTCCAGCTTGTCCGTATTTAAGGCTCCGATTAGCGATTCGAACTTCATATCATCAATCTTTAATTCAACGCCCAGATCCTTCGCAATCTCGTTCGCCAAGTCGATGTCGAAGCCGACAATTTCATCCTTGCCGTTTATCGTCTTGTGGAATTCGAATGGAGGATAATCGGCGCTGACGCCGACGACGAGCGTCTTCTTGCTCATAATATTGTCGTAACTATCTCCTTTGGCTCCGCAGCCAACCAGAATGGCCATTAATAGCGAACATACCGCTACGATCTTCATTGTTCTCACTACACTTCATCCCCACTTCTCTGATTATCCTTCCTTCCCATGATAGGAGGATTTCGGTCGTCACCAATTATACATGATAATGTATAGATATACAATGGTTCAGAACAAAAAAAGATGCTGGAATAGCTGCTTTTACGGGAGAATTCACCAATAGAAGAAATAAACGCTGGTCAATTGTCGCAGGGAACCACTTTATCAGTAAAATGTGCAAATTTTCGGTTTTTCATCCAAATATCTGAGTAAACCGGCAAATCCATAATTATTCTTCAATTCTGCAATTAATATGCTATTTTTGGTACACCTCTAATAGGTAAGTTGTCCGTTTTCTCGGGTTATGGAGAGCATCATCCTTTCCTGTGTCATTTTCGTTCTATTTTTTGGAATAATCCACCTATTCCGAAGCTTATGCGACTGAACGACTCAATATGTATTATTATGTATATATTTACGCATAAAACGGCAGGAAGAACATGTCTTTGAACACGCTTCCTGCCGAGCAACTTCAAAGAGCAGGATCTGAATTCTCCGGAATAAATGGAAATCGGATATGTATAAGTGTTTTGCCCGGAACGGAAGAGATCTCCATGCTTCCCTGATGACGATGTACGATTCGGAAGCAGATGGACAGCCCCAAGCCAGTTCCGCCCGCTTTCGTCGTCAGGAAGGGGGTTCCCGCCGACTGCAAAATCGTCGTGTCGAAGCCAGACCCCTCATCTTCGACCTCAAGATGTATCACATGCTCATCATACCTGGTCCGAACCGTCAGCGCCTGATTTGCTTCCATCGCCTCCAGCCCGTTGCGAATCAGATTATGCAGCAGTTGGCGAATTTCCTTTTCATCCATCTCGAATTCCGGCACCGGGTTCAGCTCAAGCCGAATCTCCTGGCAATCCGTTGTCGCCGATGCTTGCACGAGCGGATAAATATGATTGATAACATCGTTCAATGATTGCTTGCGGAATTCGACGACTTTGTGCTGCGCCAATGTCAAGTATTCCGTAATGATGGAGTTCGCACGCTCGATTTCTTCCATCATCGTGTCGAAATATACATGCTCCTTCACATGCTCCGGCTTGCTGCGGAGCAGCTGCAGAAATCCTTTGACCGTCGTCAACGGATTGCGTATCTCATGGCTGATGGCCGCCGCCATCTCACCCACAACCTTCAAGGCGCCCATTCGCTTCAGCTCCTGCTCGAGCTGCACTTGCTTGTGGAGCGAATCGGTCATCCGGTTCATATGCTCGCCAAGCAACCGGAACTCATTATGCTGATCGTGCTCCACCCTCACATTATAATCCCCCATGGCAAGTCGGGACGAGGCATCGACCAGACTGCGCACAGGCCGGTGAATAAGGCGGCGGATCCACATATGCAGAAGCAGTGCGACAACAACTGCAGCCAACGTGAAGGTGCAGAATGTCACCCAAGTGACGTGGTAAAGAACGGAGTCGATCACCGTTGCCGGAAGCATGATCATCGCAATCCAGTCCGTCTCTTTCAAGCCAACTGTAAACACGATCATTTTACGATCCTGATACCTGGTCATCGATGTCGTCTCGGCGGTCTCATCGATATCTTTTGTGACCTGTTCGAATATCGGAATCAGCTCTTCATCGAAATCCCGGTACAAATTGGCGAAGATGGTATGCTGTTCGTCCGGGTCATAGAGCAAATCTCCGTCTTTCGTAATGAGCAAGGTCTTGCTGTCCGGATGGAAGCTGAGGCTAGAGCCGACCTGCTGCAAATCATTGTAATGGATGTCGATGCCGGCCACACCCAACAGCAGCCCCTTCTTATCGTAGACCGGCGTACTGATGGACAGCAGGGGCTGATGTGTAAACGGATCAATAAAAGGGGCGGTAATATGTGTACCGCCGCTCTTCGCTGCCCCATGATAGTAATCGAAGCGCGACTCGCTCTCATTGACATGCGACGATGCATCTGTCTCCTGTCCGCTCTTTATTTCGAGAGGCATTCCATTCTTATCATAACCGTACCAGACGAAGTACTGTCCCTGGTTATGATAGCTCGACTGTGCCGTGAACCAGTAGCCGTTGACGAATTGGTTGGGACTTCTTGCGAAGAGTCTCGTAGCGCTCCTGACGTCAGAAGACACGTCATCCGACAGCCGGTAAAGCTCGCGGATAATACGGGAAAACGTTTCCACCGATTTCTTGTGATGAAGGAGTGCCGAATCCACCTCGTTCGCAGCCAGCTTCACCTGATTCAAATAATTCTCTGTCATATTGCTCTGTATGATCGATTGTACCGCTTGATGGGAAAAAAATGAAATGACAGCAAGTGCGGCAATAACGGTCACAAAGATGCGGACCATCATCTGCCGGTGAATCGTCCGTAACATAACAGCCTCCGTTTGGCTCGGCGGCTCTTTTCTGCATCGCCAGAGCCCAGTCTCTAATACTAACGGATTTCAATCTTGGACAATGACATAAAACGATGGTTTGCGACATTTCCTACGATCAAGTTCGATCCCATTATAGTATGTTTTGTCTATCATAGATATTATATCTTCCATTTTCCATAAAAAAAGACTTTTGTATATGTTCACATATACAAAAGTCTTTTTCATTTTCAGCGTGCCCAGCGAAGCACGCATCATCTAGCCGGTGAGAGTCCGGTCGCGG
>NZ_QYZD01000017.1:0-128989 GCF_003591545.1 Paenibacillus thiaminolyticus | reverse complement strand
ACAAGTGACATTTTCATAGCACAGTTAAAGTGACATTTTCACAGACGATTGACAGCTTATCCATACTGCCGCGCACAGGTCCACAGCCGGTACATGACCGCATTCACGGTTCTCAGCCGAATCGTCGAACGGTCTCCTGTCAAGCGAAGCTCCTCGACCTGTGTGTCTCTCCCCTTCTCGGCGATGGCGATATAGACGAGGCCGACCGGCTTCCGTTCGGAATGGCCCGGTCCCGCGACGCCCGTAATCGCGATCGAGAAGTCCGTAGCCGCGATGTCCTGCATTCCTTCGGCCATCGCCTTCGCCGTCTCAGCGCTGACGGCTCCAGGAGCCTGCTCTCCTTCAAGAAGCTCGTGCGGGACGCCAAGGATTCGCTCCTTCATCTCATTCGAGTACGTGACAGCGCCTCCCTGAAACACATCCGAGCTTCCCGGAACGGACGTAATCATCTCGGCGAATAATCCGCCGGTGCAGCTCTCGGCCGCCGACAGCGTAAGCTTCCGCTCGCTCATCAGCTGAAGCAGCGCCTCCGGCAAGGAGATATCCTCCGCCGTGAACAGATGCTCTCCGATACGGCTCATAATGGCCGACTCCGTCTCAGCAAGGCGCTGCGCCGCTTGCCGGTCATCCGCCGTCTTCGTCGCGAGACGGACCAGCACTTCGCCTTCCTTCGCATAGGTGGCGATCGTCGTATGCTCCTGCGCCTCGATCAGGTCGCGAAGCATATCCTCCAGCTTCGATTCGCCGATTCCCGCGAACTTCAGCTTCCGCGTATGCAGCACCGCTTCATCCACCAGTCCGCTGCTGTGCAGCCATGGGATGACTTCCTGCTCGAACATCGGTTTCATCTCGCGCGGCGGTCCCGGCAGCAGGATGAAGCCGGTGCCGTCCGCCAGGAGCGCATTGCCGAGCGCAAGTCCCGTCTCGTTCGGCAAAATCGTCGCGCCCTCGATAACCATCGCCTGGCGCTTGTTGCTCTCCACCATCGGCGTTCCCCGGCGGGAGAACATGTGCTCCATCTTCGCCACTGCAGCTTCGTCCAGGAAGGTCTCGCGTCCCAGCAGCTCGGCCACGATATCCTTCGTAATATCATCCATCGTCGGCCCGAGGCCGCCTGTCAAAATAATGAGCCGCGAGCGGGTCCTCGCTGTCTCCAGCACATGGCGAAGCCGGTGTGGATTATCTCCGACAACCGTCTGAAAATAAACATCAATGCCAAGCAGCGCCAATTGCTGCGAAATAAACTGCGCATTTGTGTTTACGATTTCGCCGAGCAGCAGCTCCGTGCCTACGGCAATGATTTCCGCGTTCATCCTACATCATCCCTTTTCTGTTCAGCATAAGTGCACATTTCGAAGGATACCGTACTCGATTCAAGAAAAAATAGGCCTTTTTCCACACTGATCCAGACGGGAAAAAGCGCCTATTGTCCTGCAGCCAGGCTACGAGAAATGAAGCACACTTTTATTTTTGACAAAATAATCAATACCTGAATAGATCGTAATGATGGCAGCGATCCAGGTAGAGATCAGGTCGAACGGAATGCCCACCAGAACAAACGGAAAGTTGTTCAGCAGCATCGCGACGATGGCGGTAATTTGGGTGGCCGTCTTCCACTTCCCCCACTTGCTCGCGGCCATAACCGTTCCTTCCAGCAGAGCTACCTGGCGCAGCCCCGTAACGGCGAACTCGCGGCTAATGATGACGATCGCGATCAATGCGTCGCATTTGCCCATCTCGACCAGCGAGATGAGCACGGCGGCCACCAGCAACTTGTCTGCCAACGGATCAAGCAGCTTGCCCAGGTTCGTCACCATTTTGCGCTTGCGGGCGATATACCCGTCCACGCCATCGGTGCTTGCCGCGATAATGAAGATAAGGGCCGCGATAATCTGGTTGTACGTAATATAGAAGTCTTCTATCTGAATCGGCGGCAAATAATCAAAATTCACCAACAAGAAGAACATCATGATCGGCACAAGAAATATGCGAGTTAACGTGATCTTGTTCGCCAGATTCACAAGACACCCTCCCCGGCCAAATCAAATTCGAGTGCGTGCGTAATTTTGACTTTGGCGATTTCCCCGATGCTTAATTTGCAGTTCGAGATGAACACTTCACCGTCAATCTCCGGCGCATCATACTGCGAACGCCCGATATATACGTCGTTGCGGCCGTCATAACGCTCAACCAGCACATCCAGGGTGCGGCCGATATGACGCTCGTTCACGTTCTTCGATACTTCGCGCTGAATCTCCATCAGTGTATTCGCGCGCCATTCCTTCACTTCGTCCGGCACATGATCCGGGAGCCGCGTCGCCGCCGTGTCTTCTTCCGGCGAATAAGTGAAGACGCCGAGACGATCAAACTTCATCTCACGCACGAAGGAAGCCAAATTTTCGAAATCTTCATCCGTCTCGCCCGGAAAACCAACGATAATCGAGGTACGGAGGGCCACTTCCGGAATCTCCGCCCGGATTTTGCGAACCAGCTCGCGGGAATCGCGCTGGCGGCCCGGCCGGCGCATCCGCTTGAGAATCGTGTCTTCGCTATGCTGCAGCGGCATATCGACATATTTACAGATCTTCGGATTCGAGGCGATCATGTCGATTAGCTCTTCCGTGAAAAATCCCGGATATGCATAATGAAGACGAACCCACTCAACGCCGGGCACTTCGCTGACTTTGTTCATTAGCTCCGGCAGCTTGAAGCCATCATACAGATCGACGCCGTAATTGGTAGAGTCCTGAGCGATCAAGCTGATCTCCCTGACGCCTTGCTCCGCAAGCTGCTTCACCTCGGCCAGAATCGATTCCATCGAGCGGCTGCGGAATTTGCCCCGCATAATCGGAATGCTGCAGAAGGTGCAATTGTTATCGCAGCCCTCCGCGATTTTGACATAAGCGGTGTAGCGCGGCGTCGCAACTTTGCGCGGCAAGATCTGTTCATAGTTGAACACCGGATTGCCAACGTGGACCGGCTTCCTGCCTTGGAGCGCTTCGGCGACGATATCGTTAATTTTGTGGAAGTCCCCCGTGCCGACGATGCCGTCAATCTCCGGCATTTCCTCCAACAATTGTTCCTTGTATCGCTGCGTCAGACATCCGGAGACGATGAGCGCCTTCAAGCGGGCGGTCTCCTTCAAGTCTGCCAGTTCCAAAATCGTATTGACCGATTCTTCCTTCGCTGCATCGATGAACCCGCAAGTATTGACAATAATGACGGTTGCATCCTCCGCGTTTTCTACCAATTCATGCCCGTACTGATCCATAATTCCGGACATAATCTCGGAATCCACCAAGTTTTTGTCGCAGCCCAGCGTTACGATTTTGATTTGTTCTGTCATGTATACATCCCCCAACCCATCTGCAGCAGCAATAATAAAGGCCGTATAAAAAGGCTCTTTGAATAAGCAATGAATGCGTATAACGGTTCAAGAACGACTATAGATGTTACCTACCCTCATAACCTATCCATCTATATTTATTCTAGCAATAAGTAACGATATTTAAACGCCATTTCTATCTCATCAGTATAATACACGGTTCATTCCTCGTCAAAAAAACAGGAGAAGCCCAGCATCTCTCTCCTATAGACAGGGATGATGGGCTTTACCAAGGTCCGATTTTGATCACGAAGCTTAAACCGGCCTTTTTTGGGACTAACGGTAATTCGTAAACTGCAAATCCAATGGAATATCGGCCTCTCTCAGCAGATTCATAACGGCCTGCAAATCGTCTTTGTTTTTTCCGGTGACCCGAAGCTGATCGCCCTGAATTTGACTTTTGACCTTTAGCTTGGAGTCCCGAATCAAGATGTTGATTTTTTTGGCAATATCCTGCTCGATCCCTTGCTTCAGCTGGATACGTTGACGAACCGTACCGCCCGAGGCCGGCTCGAGTTTTCCATAATGCATGTTTTTAGGAGACAAGCCCCGTTTGATCATTTTCGATTGCAAAATATCGAACACGCTCTTCAGTTTGTATTCGTCATCGGACAGGACGACCATCTCATTTTTGTCCAGCGAAATATCGCTTTTGCTTCCTTTGAAATCATACCGTCCCCCGATCTCCTTCATCGCTTGCTGAACGGCGTTATTCAGTTCCTGCATATCCATCTTCGATACAATATCAAATGAGTACTCGGCCATGTTCATCTCTCCCTTTCCATAAAGTGCATGAACAACCTCTTCTTCAATATGTACAGCACAAAGGCACTCCTCCGCTGTATGGAGGAATGCCTGTGCCGCTAACGGCATTTAGTAACGGCTGCGTGAAGGCGCGCGGAACATATCCAGTACGCCAAGCACAATATGTGCCAGCCCAAATCCCAAAATCCCGTATCCCCATGCGCTCGGAGTCAAGTAATAGCCCAACAAGCTGACGATGACGCCCAAGCCTGTGACGATCCAACTTACTGCCATATTCGACACCTCACTTCCGGAGAGATTAAACGTGCGCCACAACATTATTCTCTCCCGTTCAGGTGCGATTATGCGATAGAGCATGCAGTCCGATCGTCCATCTCTTGAAATGGGCTTCTGTTCAAACCGTCCGCAATTTATTGGCCTCCGGAAGCACCGCCGCCCTCTGCCGCCAGCTTCTCCGCTTCTTCATAGGAGACGACCTTGACGATGACGTTGGTAGGGTTATTGGCGGAATTACCGTCATCCAGCGTGTGGCCTAACACGGTAATGGACGTATTATCCGTTCTCCCGGATCGGAAATACAATCCCGCTTCGGGGATTTCGAAGGTCTGCTTGAAATCCGCATCCACAGTGTCCTCGAACAATATCTTGCCTTGGCCGCTGCCTTCCCGCACGGAGATCCAGCTTCTGCCCGTAGCGGCAATCTCGGCTTCTACCTTACCGCCTTCCGGCGAGGCGACGGCATATTCGTATCCGTTCGCGGATGTGCGGGCAACGATAGGTTCCTTCTCCGGTTCAACCGGCGGCACCGTCGTTTCCGGCTCCTTGGTTCCATTGCCGCTGTCCGGGGGTGGAGTCTGCGCTCCGGCACCCGGTGTCTTCTCCCCCGTGGTGTCGCTTATAATACCCGAATTGTCAGATGTCTGATTGTCCGGTGTCTTATTGTTCACCACATAAAAATAAACAATCACAATGATCAAGGCGAAAAACGACCACATCAGTATCGTCGTTGCCCAACGCCCGAACTTGTCCGAATGAACCGCACGGCGCTTCTTCCGAATCATTGGCTCTACCGTCGTCTCCACTTCCGGAGCGGGAATATCATTGCGATAAAATTGCAGGAGCTCATCCGGATTCAAGCCCACCGTCTCTGCGTACGTCTTAATGAAGGCGCGTACGTAGAACGAGCCCGGCAGGACTTTGTAATCCCCTTCTTCTATCGCTTCCAGATAACGTTTGCGGATTTTGGTCGCTTCTTGAACGTCATCCAGCGTCAGGCCCTTCTCAAGCCTGGCCTTTTTCAACAACTGCCCCAATTCCGACACATTTTCACCTCCTGCACAAAATCTCTCCGGTTGGTGCTTTCTTCCTATTCAAAAATCATAATAATTCGCCGTAAAAGATTCATATGTAATTTCTTCATCGGGGCTATTCCGCAGTTCAATGATATAATCAAAGAAATCATAATCGTAACGGGTTTCCTTCACGAATATATCCGGATGCTCAATGACCTTCGTCGACGGCATACCGAGTATTTCCTGCAGCAAGGCCGCATGGCGTTCATTGGATCGAATAGTGCTCACGATGCCGTCTATAATGAAGATATTGTTGACATTCATCTCGTCCTCGGACATCTGGCTCCGCACCGTCTGGCGCAGAAGCGTTGAGGAGACGAAGGACCAGCGCTTCATGGAGCAGACGCTTCCGGCAATGATGGACTCCGTCTTGCCGACCCGGGGCATGCCGCGCACGCCGATCACCTGATGACCATCGCGCTTGAATATTTCGCCAAGGAAATCAACCAGCAAGCCAAGTTCGTCCCGGGTAAAGCGGAACGTCTTCCGATCGTCCGAATCCCGCTCGATATAGCGGCCATGGCGCACAGCCAAAATATCTACCAGCCGAGGCTGCCGGAGCGCTGACACCGTGATGTTGTCTACCTTTCTCAACATTTTGCCCATCACTTCGATTTTCTCGTCGTCATCGGTCTGAAGGAGCATGCCTCTGGTCTTATCCTCGACCCCATTAATTGTCAAAATATTGACCTCCAGCATGCCGAGCAAAGACGCGATGTCTCCAAGCAATCCCGGGCGGTTTTTATGTATTTTATACTCCATATACCACTGTTTGTACTTCATGACGCACCTCGTCCGCGGTTACAGTTCCGCCGTTTTCATTCTACAATACTCGGCACGCAAATTCCACCTGGCTTCACCGAACAAATAAGAAAAAGCGGTCACAAATTACCGCTTGGCGGACATATCCATTATAGCAGATTGTCAGCTTATATGACATGTCTTCCCGATCATATTTTTTTGAGATGAAAAGAAAGAAAGCTCTTTACAGAACTTCCTTCCTTTATCCAACAATGCTTTTTAGCTATGCTGTTCCGCCAATTTGACCATCAAGCTCGCCAGCACCTTCCGCTCCTGCTCGGTGCCGACTTCCCACAATTCCTTCAGCGCCCGGTTTTGCTGGTTTTGGGGGTCGACCTTCTCCTCCAGGAACGAACCGATTTCATAGGCTAGGTTAGAGATGGTCTCTTCGGTCATTCCCATTCCTTTCGCCTGCTTGACGCGCTCGCCGAGAAACTTTTTCCACGTGTCGAAATTTTTCATTACAGATGACATGAGAACGCCTCCTTGTGGCTAATTAAAATAATGCGTCAACAGTCGTAATATGGTCCACCGGAGCATGAATTATGCATGGAGCAAGCTGGCTGCAGAGGGGTTACGTCTGCCAGCCCCCGTTCGGGCTAATGACTTGTCCAGTAATGTAGCTGGATTCCGGCAACGCCAGGAAATAGACCAGTGAGGCAATTTCGTTCGGTGTGCCTAACCGGCCTGCAGGAATATCTTCCTCCAGAGCGCTCCGTTCCGACGTATCCAAATGCTTCATCATATCGGTATCCACAGCACCTGGAGCGACGGCATTCACGGTGACGCCGGACGGAGCCAGCTCCTTGGCCAATGATTTCGTGAAGGCATTGACGCCTCCTTTGGCCGTTGAATACATCACTTCACACGAAGCGCCCGTAATTCCCCATACCGAGGAGACGTTAATAATGCGGCCGTACTTTTGCGAGATCATATGCGGGGCGAAGCGCTGGGTGCAGAGGAACATTCCCTTCAGGTTGATGTTCATGCAATCGTCCCATTCCTCCTCCGTCACATCGGTGAACAGACCGTAATAGGCGGTTCCCGCATTGTTCACCAAAATATCTGGCGTAAAGCCTAACTCGTCCAGCTTTGATTTCATGCGGTCGATCTGTTCGGCCGAACGTAGATCGGCGCGAATCGTAATGGCCTCTCCGCCGTATGCAAGACAGGTTCTCGCGACTTCGTTGGCCGCTTCATGCGAGTTCAAGTAATGGATGATAACCTTCATTCCGACGGAGGCGAACCTGTGCGCAATCGCGGCGCCTATGCCGCGGCTTGCTCCGGTAATGAGCACCGAGGTGTCTGCCAATGCTTTCATCTGTCATGCACTCCTTTGTTCCCGCCGACCGGCAATCAGATCAGAAGGCGCGCCTGCCAGGCACGCCTTCCTCTTTCACCTTCGAAGAGCAACGCCTTTCGAAGTGTATTCATGCTTCAATCCGGCTTCTCGACGATCGAGATCGCCAGACGGTTCCAATCGAAATGATCCTGCAGCCGTTGGTGAATCTGTTCCAGTGTCAGCGATTCATATACGGAAAGTATATCAAATAAATCCGCATCCCGGAACTTAAACTTCGTGAATTCATTCGCAATAGTCTCTGGCGAGTTCAGCATTCGCAAGTAGGCGCCGATCGCCTTGCTGCGGATACGCTCGAAGGATGCCGGCTCAAATCCCGTCTTCTTCGTATCGTCTACCAGCTCCTGCACCCGCTCCACCAAACGGTCCGGATCCTTCGTCTCTCCTCCCATTATCGAGAAGGCGTAATCCGGGCTGCAGTTGAACTCGCTCCCGAACGAATCCGTCGTCAGCCCTTCCTCGTATAATATCTGGTTCAAGGCCGAGCTCGAGCCGAGCAGCAGATCCATCATGATCCGCGTCGCGACTTCATATTCCAGCAGGGCACGACCGTTCAGACCCGGCTTAGGCTCCTTGCATCCGAAGTAGCAGCGCGGCAGCGAGACCGGCAGCTTCGATACTTTGCGGGCTTCGCGCACCGTCTCGGGTTCGCTGTCAAAGATACGTTCGATTTTGCCCTGCGGCTCGAATGATTTGCGCGCCTGGTTCTCGCGGATTAAGGCCATCATTCGCTCCGGATCAACGCCCCCGACGATAAAGAGCAGCATATTGGTCGGGTGGTAGAACGTATGGTAGCATGTATACAGCGTATCCTTCGTTATCGTGCCGATCGATTCTACCGTGCCGGCGATATCGATATGAACGGGATGGACCTGATACATCGCTTCGATGAGCCCGAAGTAGACGCGCCAGGTTGGATTATCGCGGTACATATTGATTTCCTGAGCGATAATTCCCTTTTCCTTCTCCACATTTTCATCCGTAAAATAAGGACGCTGCACAAAATCGACAAGCGTTTCCACATTTTTCTCGATATTGCTGGTGGAAGAGAATAAATAGACGGTCCGATCGAATGTCGTGAACGCATTCGCCGAAGCCCCCTGCTCCGCGAAGGTAGCGAAGATATCGCCTTCCGGCTCTTCGAACATTTTATGCTCCAGGAAATGAGCAATCCCGTCGGGAACCTTGACGGCATCCTGCCCTTCTACCCGAAAGTGATTGTCAATCGAGCCGTACTTGGTGGAAAAGGACGCGTACGTTTTCTGGAAGCCGGACTTCGGCAGCACGTAGACATCCAGCCCATTGTCCATCCGCTCGTAATAGAGCGTTTCCTGTAGTTGGGAATAGCGGCGTTGTTCCATGTCTTATACCTCCTCCCGGTTGCGCAAGAAATAAATCATGTCGACATGAAACGTCTCGGCGGCGGCTTGAATGGCTGACGCCTCCATCTGCTCCGTGGCGGCGATCAATTGCGATGTCGTTCGCTCCTTGCCGGAGAGCACACGGTTGAAATCGAACCCGATCATTTCAAAGGCCGAATCCCCGATCTCACGCAGCTGATTGGCAATCATCGCCTTCGTCTGCTGCAGTTCCTTCGCAGCGATGCGTCCTGCCTTCATCGCTTCGATCTGCTCCAGAATGATCTGCTTTGCTTTTTCGTAATTCTGGAATTCAATTCCCGATTGAATGGCGCAAATCCCTTTATGGCCATCCAGCCGCGACGATGCATAGTAAGCGAGACTGTTCTTTTCCCTGACATGAATAAACAGCTTCGAATGCGGGTATCCGCCAAGCACGCCGTTGAACAGCAGAGCTGCGGGATATGCATCGTCGGCGTAGGTTATCGTGGAACGGAGACCAAAATTGAGCTTGCCCTGAGTCACTTCCAGCCGCTCGACGACCGTATTCGGTTCTCCCGTGCGCGGCACGGGGATTGAACGGGCATAAGGCGTCTCGCCTGCGCGGTTGATCCGGAATGATTCCTTTACGAGCCGTTCGACCTCCTCCAGACTCGTATCGCCGATCACATACACATCGATAGCCGAGTGCTCCAGCCATTGCTGGTAAGTGCGGTACAGCGAAGCGGCATCGATACCCTCCAGTTCGCGGCGGTTGCCAAGCGCATGAAGACGGTACGGTTCATCCTTGCACATCTCTTCGATGCAGCGCTCCGCCGCATAACGGATTTTGTCATTCACGATAGCTTCAATCCGCTGCATCAGCGTTTCTTTTTCTTCCTTCACATATTTAGAACGAAAGACGCCTTCTTGGGTCACCGGTGCCGTGATGCATCCTCCCAAAAACTCGAATGCCTTATCCAGCAAGGAATCGGCAGATTGCACAAAAGCGTCGTTAATGACATCCATTCGGAACTGCACAATTTGATAATCGCCACGCTTATAAATATCGAAGCCGAACCCGGCTCCATACAGTTCATCCAGTCTCTCTCGGAAGCGGATCGTCTCCGGGTGCGCTTCCGTCCCCCGCCGCAGCACGAATGGTGTCAGCGCCAGTGGAGTCACGGTGTCTTCCTGCAGCGGAGCGCCCATGTAGACGGCGATCGCATAGGTCTTGAACCGCTTCGTTGGCATGACGTGAAGGCGAATCCCATTGACCGTTCCTCGTTCGAACGTCGGTTGCTTCTTCATGTACTTACCCCTTTTCTTCCGTGTACGATGCACGGCTGATGTCATGCATGTTATATTCGATACGTACCCGATGTATACCTGTTTTACATAAGCATGTCCCAAAATAAATGGCCGGCAGCGGCGAGACAAGCAGAAACGCCTTCGTCCCCTCCAAGGACGGAAAGCGTTTCTGGGTGAATAACAAGCCAAGTATAGATGGATTCCGTACTTGCTATATTTGAACAAAAGAAGCAATCGGCCCATTAGACCATTGCTTCTTCGTCATGGATTACATACAGAAGATATGTTTTCCAATCGTCTTCACCTGCGGCCGTGTCCAGATCCATTTGGAAGTCGCGGTCACCGGATTGAAGTAGTACAAGCACCCTCCGGAAGGATCCCAGCCGTTGATAGCATCCTGCACCGCCTGACGCGCCTGCTCATTCGGCTCAAGCCAGATCTGTCCGTCATCTACGGCGGTGAAAGCTCCCGGTTGGAAGATGACGCCGGATACGGTATTCGGGAAGCTCGGCGATTTGACGCGGTTCAAAATAACCGCAGCAACTGCCACCTGGCCTTCATACGGCTCGCCACGGGCTTCACCGTAGACCGCATTGGCCATTATCTTCAGATCGTTCGCTGACAATCCCATCGGATTGGAGCCGCTAACATTGCTTGGCTTGCCGCTCGGCGCCGTCTTCGGTTTGCCACTCGGCGCCGTCTCCGGCTTCCAGTTCTTCGTCGCCTTGACGAGCTTGTCTCTCGTTTTCGGTCCGACAATGCCGTCCACCGTTATTCCGAACTCCGATTGGAACCATTTCACCGAATCCATGGTCTTACTGCCGAAGATGCCGTCAACATTGCCGTAATAGAAGCCGAGGAATTTAAGGCGGCCCTGCAGCTCCGTGACGTCTTTTCCCTGAAAACCGTACGTTAGCGCCGCGCCGCTGAAGGTGGGCGCGTTTTCCGTCATATACTTGTACTGGTAAGCGCCGAACAGAACGAATACCATACACATTGTAATCCAAATCATGTGTTTTCTCATGGCCTAACGTCTACCTCTCTCTTGTGAATTTGACAGGATTGGCAACTTTATTATGAGAAAACCAAGCATTTTCTATTCACCTTGCCACTTCTTCGGTGGCCTGGGGGGCTATCCTCTGGCTTCTTACTCCTTACGCTCAGTATCCCATCTGTTCAGGCAAGGTATTCCATTGGATCTCCGCTGACTGAAAAAAAGACGCCCCAGCGTCTTTTCATCAATGCTTATATGGTTGCCATCCGTCTTAAGAGGACAGCTTGCTCTGTTCAAATTGCTCCAGCGTCATGAGCACTTCACGCGGGCGGCTTCCTTCATGCGGCCCGATAATTCCCTGCATATGCATATAATCGATCAAGCGGCTTGCGCGATTATAACCAATGCGCATCCGCCGCTGCAGCAGCGAGGCCGATGCTTGCTGAGCCTCCAGCACAATCTGCAGCGCCTGGTCATACAATTCATCTACCGGCTCGTCGGAAGCCGTTCCATTCTCATCCAGCTCGGGAACAAGCTCTTCGTTGTACTCCGCTTCTCCCTGGCTGCTCACATACGTGACGATCGCCTCTACCTCCTGATCGGACAAGAAGGCGCCCTGGACTCGAACCGGCTTCGAAGCGCCTACCGGCAGGAACAGCATATCTCCCCGTCCGAGCAGCTTCTCCGCGCCGGCCGAATCAAGAATCGTTCGCGAATCGACCTGTGATGACACGCCGAAGGCAATCCGGGAAGGAATGTTCGCCTTGATAAGCCCGGTGATGACATCGACCGATGGCCGCTGGGTCGCGATGATGAGATGGATCCCGGCGGCCCGTGCCATCTGGGCGAGTCGGCAGATCGCATCCTCTACATCGTTCGCGGCGACCATCATCAGATCGGCCAGCTCGTCCACGATGACGACGATGTAGGGCAGCAGCATATCCGGCTGCTCCGCCATCATCTTATTGTAGCCTTCAATATTGCGCGTACCGGATTTGGAGAACAGCTCATAGCGCTTTTCCATCTCGACAACGATTTTTTTAAGGGCAAGCGACGCCCGCTTCGGATCGGTGACGACCGGAGCAAGCAAGTGCGGAATGCCGTTATACACATTCAGCTCGACCATCTTCGGATCGACCATGAGGAACTTGACTTCATCCGGCTTCGCCTTGTACAGAATGCTCGTAATGATGCCGTTAATGCAGACCGACTTCCCTGAGCCGGTCGCGCCCGCGACGAGCAGATGGGGCATCCGCGCCAGATTGCCGACAATCGGCATCCCGGAAATATCGCGGCCGAGGGCGATGGACAACCGGGAAGGCGCTTCGGTAAAGGTTGGCGTCTCCATCACTTCCCGCATCGTTACGACCGACACTTCATTATTCGGCACTTCAATGCCGATGGCCGATTTTCCCGGAATCGGCGCTTCCATACGGATATCCTTGGCCGCCAGAGCGAGGGCAATATCGTCGGACAGGCTGACGATACGGCTTACCTTGACCCCGATATCCGGCTGGATCTCGTAGCGTGTAACCGCAGGTCCCCGCACCACTTCCAATACTTTGGCGCGGACTCCGAAGCTCTCCAGCGTCGCTTCCAGCTTGCGTGCCGTCTGCATGAAGTCGGAATGCTCGCCGCCCTTGCCCGCGCTCTGCTGCTTCGCAAGCAGCGAGAAGGAAGGGAGCCGGTATGGCTTCGGCGGCTTCTTGACCGGCGCAGGCGGGGGTCCCGCCGAATCCGATTCATCCCCATCCAATGCTTCGTGATCCGACGCTTCGGAATCGATGGCAGCCTCCTCCTCTCCGCCCGCATGATCGCCTCCCTGCGAAGTGACAGGCTCGGTCTCATGAATGCCATCTTCATCGGCCTCGTCATTATGACAGCCGGCCGCATCGGATGTCTGCTGGGCGGTGAAATCGCGGAACAGCGGTGCTGCTTCCTCCGCTCCGTCAACGGCAGAGGACGGTTCTTCCATCTCCTGCTGCAGCGGAATCGCGGTCGCAGCGCCAGCCGTAAATACGGCCGGATCTTCAGCATATTCTTCGTCCTCCATATCGGTCCGGCGCTTGCCGCCGAACAATTGAACGAAGACAGGAACCTTTTTCCGGCGCGGAGGACCGTCCTCATCCTCATCCTCTTCTTCCACCGGATCGGGAATTCGATCACGCGAACGCTTCGCCTTGGCGGCAGTTCGGCTTTTGCTCTCCGCCACCCTGCGTTCATTGAGCCGCGCTTTGCGCTTCTTGTTGATAATGGCGGCCCACTTCTTAATCTGGGTCCGTATTAAGCGTACCAACTCCACATAGGACAGCTGAGTCGCCAGCATGAAGCCGATGAACAGCAGCACGATCGTCAGCAGCCTCGTGCCCAGACTGCCGAACAGCACGAACAGGACGCAATACAGCGCCGCCCCGATATATCCGCCGCTTATATCTTTTTGCAGCATCGTACCCGCTGTGCCCGTGTCCGGAGACTGCAGCAATTCTACCTTCAATGCGTTATGTATGTCTTGAAAAATAATGCCCGCGCGAACCTCCTCCGCGCCGGGAAGTATCCGCTGCTCCACCGTGATGACCGTGGTTATCAGCGTCAGAGCCAGCATGATGCAGAGCAGCCCCGTCTTCCGCGGATTCCAGCCGGAAGGCCACTGGCGCTTGATCATGACGGCAAGTCCGATATATATGAACACAAGCGGTATAATAAAGTACCATTTCCCCAGCAACATGCCCGCGATCTTGGACAAAGAGCGGCCGAATGCCGCACCGCCTGCAAGGGCAATGACAGAACATGTTATCAGCAAAATACCGTAGATTTCATATTTCAGACTCTTGCTGAAGGACGCCTTTTTTTTCTTCCTCCGTGCCAAATGCGCTCACCTCCATCGATCCATTATATCACAGAACAACCGTTCTTCCTATCGGGATTAAGAGGGGCAGCAGGGGAAAGAATCTGCTTCCATTGGTCTAGCGATTATCTCTTCAGAACAGGCCCAAGCACGCTCCGATCACGAAGCGTGCTTGTTACTTTCGGCATCCTCGATCCCGTCTCATCCGAGAGAAATCATCGTGCCCGGCATATATTCGGGTTGTAGGAAATCTTGAATATCCTGCTCCTTCAGCAGCCGTTCGATCCGGACCGTTCTGCCATCGACCGCTTGGACGAGCAGTGTCCGCCCGTCCCGCTTCATCTCGAAGAAGCGGGGCTCTTTCTCATAGCCTCTCCATATTTCTTCCATTGGAATGATCGAATGAAGCATCAGACTTGTCCCCCCTCGTATGGCGGCTGCTGAACCGGCGGTTGCATCGTCGCTCCGTTGCCAGGCGCCGTCTTATTATTGAGTTTGCGCTCGTCAATCAGACGATTGAGATGACGGAGAGCCGCTCCGACTCCGCCCACTTCATCGATAAGACCGTAACGCACCGCATCGTGCCCGATGACCGTCGTGCCGATATCCCGGGTCAGTTCTCCCGTCGTGAACATCAGTTCCTTGAATTTATGCTCGGATACGCGGGAATGAGAGGTTACGAACCTTACGACTCGCTCCTGCATTTTATCCAAATATTCAAACGTCTGCGGCACGCCGATGACAAGCCCGGTCAACCGAATCGGATGAATCGTCATCGTGGCGGTCTCGGCGATCAGACTCATCTGGGAAGCGACGGCGATCGGGACGCCGATGCTATGTCCTCCGCCCAAGACGAGCGTGACGGTCGGCTTCGACATCGATGCGATCATTTCCGCAATCGCCAACCCCGCTTCCACGTCTCCTCCCACCGTATTCAATATAATCAGAACGCCTTCGATTTTGGCATTCTGCTCCGCAGCGACCAACTGCGGAATGACATGCTCATATTTCGTCGTTTTATTTTGAGGCGGCAGCACAATATGTCCTTCAATCTGCCCGATAATATTCAGGCAGTAAATGTTCGATTCTCCCGGCGACGGAGTGGAAGCGGTCCCCAACTGCTGGATATTCTCGACAGGGGGCGGGGTATTTGCCCCGGATGGGTTGTTTCCGTCAGGCGGCGTCTCGTTCTGATGTAGTGACGGCTGATATAGATGTATGTTCGGATCAGGCATCTGTATTCCCTCCATTTCGTCTAGTGGGTGCCGTCATAGGTTGCGCAACTCATTCCGACGTTATGCCTATCCTCTCTCGGCCATGCAAAAAAGCTGACAGCCCCCGCCGAAACAGGGGTGACAGCTTTCCTTGAAATAAAAGCCGGAACGAGAATAACTGGTGACTGGGATTCTCGTCCCATACTTATTATACTTCCATAATTATAGGCAGTATCATCGGACGGCGGCGGGTCTGCTCATACAGGAACCGGCCCAGCGCATCCTTCACATTGGTCTTGAGCGAAGCCCACTCATTCACATTCTCGTTCATCAGCTTATGAAGCGTCGAAGTGACGATGCGATTGGCCTCGTCCAGAAGACCTTCCGATTCACGGACATAGACGAATCCGCGGGAAATGATATCCGGACCGGACAGAATCGTTCCATCCTGCTTGCTCAAAGTGACAACGACGACCAGAATGCCGTCTTGTGACAACAATTTGCGATCGCGCAATACGATATTGCCGACATCGCCGACACCGAGTCCGTCAATGAGCACGTAACCCGATTGTACCTTCGATCCGCGCCGGGCAACGCCATTCTGAATCTCGACCGTATCTCCGATGTCCGTAATGAAAATATTTTCTGGCTCAATTCCGACCGACTCCGCAAGCTGAGCGTGGTGTCTCAGCATCCGGTACTCGCCGTGAATCGGAATGAAATATTTAGGCCGCATCAGGTTGAGCATCAGCTTGAGCTCTTCCTGGCTGCCGTGACCGGATACGTGAACCCCTGCTCTCATGCCGCTATAGATGACATTCGCACCTAAGCGGGATAGCTCATCGATAGTTCGTCCGACATACTTCTCATTGCCCGGAATTGGAGTAGCAGCAATGACAACCGTGTCTCCTGGCAAAATATCAACCTTGCGGTGCGTAGAACGCGCCATTCGCGTCAGAGCTGACATCGGCTCGCCCTGGGAGCCGGTTGAGAGTATGACTACGCGGTCAGCCGCCATCTTGTTCACTTCATCCGGTTCAATCAGCATACCGTCCGGAATATATAAATATCCGAGTTCCGAAGCGATGGTCACGACATTGACCATGCTGCGCCCTACCACGGTTAGCTTCCGGTTCGTCGCATGGGCTGCCTCAATCACCTGCTGTATCCGGTGAATGTTGGAGGCGAACGTCGCCACGACGACGCGCTGTTGAGCGCTGCGGAAAATTTCCTCCAGCACAATCCCAACGCTGCTCTCGGAAGGCGTATAGCCTGGACGCTCTGCATTCGTGCTGTCAGACAACAGGGCAAGCACGCCCTTGCTGCCGATTTCAGCCATGCGCTGCAGATCGGCATATTGCTCGTTAACCGGCGTATGATCGAACTTGAAATCGCCCGTATGGACGACATTGCCTTCCGGTGTCTCCAGACACACCCCCACCGAATCCGGTATCGAGTGGTTCGTCTTGAAGAACGACGCCCGGATCGACCCGAGCTGCACTTCGGAATCTGCCGTAATCAGCACGCGCTTCGTCTCGCCCAGCAGATTGGCTTCGCGCAGCTTGCTCTCAATCAAGCCCAACGTCAAACGCGTGCCGTACACTGGCACATTCAAATGCCTCAGTACATAAGGAAGACCACCGATGTGATCTTCGTGTCCGTGCGTAATGAGGATTCCTCTTACTTTGTCACGATTATCGGTCAAATATGAAATATCCGGAATGACAATATCAATTCCGAGCATATCTTCTTCCGGGAACTTCAACCCTGCATCGATGACGACGATATCGTTTCCGTATTGGACGACGTACATATTTTTCCCGATTTCGCCCACGCCGCCCAATGCGAAGATAGATAATTTATCAGCGGTGTTTTTCTTCGACAAGTGGATCTTAACCTCCTACTATATTCAGTTGGCCGTCAACCAATGAACATCTTTCATTTCAAAATTATACCGCACCCAGTCACTTGATTCTCATTATACATGAATAAAAGTGAAAAACACAAGTCAGCGATTATCAGCCCTATTGTCTCCCAAAAACAAAAACCGATGCCCCGCAAGGCATCGGCTCTTCAAACCGTTCATTCATTTCGCTAAAATGAAACCTCAATCAAGCGATGTAACCAACTCGTGAAGAAATGCGGCCTCGCTCTCGGATGGCCCTACCAGCGGGAGACGGACACCACCGACCTGATAGCCCCGAAGCTGAAGCAAATACTTCACGCCAACCGGATTCGGACAATGGAACAGACCCTTGAAAACCAGGTACAGACGACGATACAATCGGGCCGCTTCCTCGTTATTCCCGTTCAGATACGCTTCGATCATCATCTTCATCTCCGCGCCGACTAGATGGCTCGCTACGCTAATGACGCCGTGGCCCCCCACGGCCAAGAGAGGCAGCGTGAGAGGGTCGTCGCCGCTGTAGACATAGAACCCTTCCGGTGCGCCATCGACGATCAGGGTCATCTGCTCCAGCGAAGCGCATTCCTTGGTCGCGACGATATTCGGTATCTCCGCCAGACGAAGCGTAGTCTCGACAGACAGGCTTACAGCGGTCCGTCCCGGAACGTTATACAGGATGACCGGCAGCTTCGTCGATTCGGCAATCGCCTTGAAATGACGGTATAGCCCTTCCTGATTCGGTCTGTTATAGTAAGGTGCGACCAATAGAACGCCATCGACGCCGGCTTCCTCGGCCAGCTTCGTCAGATGAATCGAGTGGGCCGTGTTGTTGCTGCCTGTTCCGGCAATGATTCGAGCCCGCCCGGCAGCTTTTTCCACAGCGAACTTGAACAGCTCCACCTTCTCTTCATCGGTCAAGGTCGGGGATTCGCCCGTCGTTCCGCATATGACGAGACTGTCGTTCCGCTGCACCTCAATCAAATCATGAATCAGACGTTCCACTTCAGGCCAATGAATCCGTTCGTTGGCATCGAACGGGGTCACCATGGCGGTTATCAATCTTCCGAACTCCACTGTTAGACTCCTCCTCTTGCAACTTCAGATCAATGCCTGAAAGGCATCCTCTATTACCGCTCCAGATGGAACTTGGAATGCAGCGCCCGCAGCGCCCGAACCATATCTTCCTTCCGCACGAGAACCCATATCGTCGTATTCGAATCAGCGGATTGCAGTATCTGTATCTCCTGCTCCGTCAATGCTTCTACTATCGTTGCCATAATTCCCGGCACACCGTTGATGCCGCCGCCGATAACCGACACTTTGGCGCATCCGGAGAGGAATTTGGGCGCGAAGCCCATCTCCTCTAGCACCTCCCGCGCACTAGGAGCATCGGTATCGAACACCGTATAAACGGCCCCCGACGGGGTAACATTAATAAAGTCTACGCTAATATGATTTTGCGCCATCGCCTTGAAGACTTTGAGCTGCAAATCATAGACGCCCGCTTCGGCTTCCACCGAGATTTGCGTCACGTTGCTCACGTAAGCAATCCCTGTCACGAACCGATCGACAAAAGCCGTTTCCACCGCATGGAAGCCTTCCGGATGAGTGACGAGCGTTCCCTCTTCTTCGCTGAAGGTGGAGCGGACGCGAACAGGCACCTGAGCCTGCATCGCAATCTCGACCGCCCGCGGGTGAATGACTTTCGCCCCGTGATGGGCCAGATTGCACATCTCCGTGTAGCTTACGACCGATAACGGCTTCGCATCTTCCACCAAGCGCGGATCTGCGGTCAATATGCCGTTCACATCGGTATAAATATCGACAATTTCCGCATGCAGCGCCGCACCCAGCGCCGTGGCGGACGTGTCGCTTCCTCCCCGGCCAAGAGTCGTGATATCGCCCTCATCGGTCTGGCCCTGGAAGCCAGTAACGATAACGACATCGGCATGGTTCCAGGCTTCGATGACCCGTTCGGGACATACGTCCAATATGCGGGCATTGCCGAACTGGTGATCCGTCCGGAATCCGGCCTGGGCCCCCGTCAGCACTGTCGCCGAGATGTCATAGCGGCGGAGCAGGCCGCATAAGGTCGTTGCCGATATGATTTCACCGCAGCACAGTAATAAATCCTTCTCCCGCGGAAGCAGTGCGCCGCCGTTCTCTTGCATCCAATCTAGCAGGGTATCCGTTGCATAGGGCTCTCCCCGCCGGCCCATCGCTGAGACGACGACGGCAAGGCGGTAGCCTCGATCAAGCTCCCGCCGTATATGTTGAACTACTTTTTCTCTTGCTTCGGCAGTAGACAAAGAAGTGCCGCCGAATTTCTGTACTAATATACGCATAGCGTTTCCTCCAACCATGAAGACTGACTGCCAGATAACGTGCCGATGGACAAAAAAGGCAGGAACGGCCTGCCGTTATGGCCGCTCCGACGCAATATGTTCAGCAATTTGAACCGCGTTCCATGCAGCGCCTTTCATTAAGTTATCGGATACAATCCACATGTTAAGAGCGCGCGGTTCGTTCAAGTCCCTGCGCAGCCGTCCGATAAATACGTCCGGCTTCCCGGCGCATTCGGTCGCCAGCGGGTACTGTTGAGCTTCCGGAGCGTCTACCAAAGTAATGCCCGGGGCGTTGGCCAGCAGCTCTTTGACTTCATCAAGCTGGAAGTCTTCCTTCAATTCGACATATACGGACTCGGAATGGCCGAATACAACAGGGATGCGCACGCATGTTGCGGTCACCTGTATATCTTCGTCCCCCATAATTTTCTTCGTTTCCCGAATCATTTTCATTTCTTCGAGCGTAAAGCCGTTATCTTGGAATTTATCGATTTGCGGGATCGCATTAAAGGCAATCTGGTGCTTCACCGGCAAGGAGCCCACCGGAAGAATATCCGGATTCACGTCCCGGCCCTCCAGCGCTTCCTTCGTCTGGCGCTCCAACTCGTCAATCGCGCGGCTTCCCGCTCCGGATACCGCTTGATAAGTCGAGACGATTACTTTGGAGATGCCATACCGATCATAAAGCGGCTTCAACGCGACAACCATCTGGATCGTGGAGCAATTCGGATTGGCAATGAGACCCTGATTCTCTGCCACTTTATCTATATTCACTTCAGGAACGACGAGCGGCGTATTCGGATCCATGCGGTAAGCGTTCGTGTTATCAATACATACCGCTCCCCGCTTAATCGCTTCCGGAGCAAGCGCCTTCGACACGTCGCCGCCTGCGCTGAACAAGGCAATATCTATCCCCTCGAAGCTCTCCGGCTTCGCTTCCTGCACCGTAATCTCCTGACCGTTAAATACAATCTTCGTTCCGGCGGAACGCGCGGATGACAGCAATGTCAGCGTCTCAATGGGAAATTGACGTTGTTCCAGCAATTTGATAATCTGTTCCCCTACGGCGCCAGTTGCACCGACTACTGCAACATTGTACCGCTTCTGATTCGTCATATGTCGTTTCTCCCCTCTTGCCATCGTCTATATCAATCTGTCGAGGGATACGAGGAAGCATCCCTCGGCAGATGATCCACTAAGTTATGTTCATTGGTAACGTTCCACCAGCAGCGGCTGAAGCTGTCTGCCCTCCAGCGCCGCAATACAGGTCTCGGGCACGAGATCCATGCGGGCGACCAGTGAATTCGGCTTCTGAACCGGATTGTCCTGCCCGAATGGAACGAAGTATATGTTCTTCGCCACTAACAGCTTGGCGATATTGGCCGCATTCAATCCAAGGCCGTCATTCGTGGAGATAGCCAGCACGAGCGGACGCTGATTGCGCATCTGCGCCTTCGCGGCCATCAGGACCGGGCTGTCTGTCATCGCATTCGCCAGCTTGCTCGTCGTATTGCCCGTGCATGGAGCGATAACCATAACGTCCAGCAGCTTAGACGGGCCAAGCGGCTCTGCCTCCACAATTGTAGAAATAATATCATTCCCCGTTATTTCTTTCAACTGCATTTGCCACCCTTGCGATGTTCCGAACCGTGTGTCCGTCGTCATGACCGTATTCGAAGCAATCGGAATGACCCGTGCTCCCCCATCGACGAACCGCTGAATCTGAGGCATCACTTCCTCGAACGTGCAGTGAGATCCCGTCAGCGCATAACCTACCGTGATTCCCTTGTAAGTCATTCCCCTATTGCCCCCCGTTCCATCATGGACTCCTGCAGAAGCTGTGAGATGCTCTGAGCTAAGATGCGTCCCGCGGTCTTAGGAGCGACGATCCCCGGCAATCCCGGGGCCAGCATCGCCTTGATTCCGCGCTTCTCGGCGAATCGGAAGTCGACGCCTCCGGGCATCGAGGCGAGGTCGATAATGACCGCGCGATGGGGTATTTGGGCAATGACCTGCGCTGTGACTATCATAGTCGGTATCGTATTAAAAAGCAAGTCGATGTTCGACACTTCGTGCTCCAGATCGCTGACATAGAAAGGGCTGAAGCCCATCTCCGTCGCTCGGGCGAAGTGTTCGTTCCGCCTTACCCCAATCCGCACCCGTGCTCCTACGCCAAGCAGCGTTCGCGCCATCGTAAATCCAGTCCGTCCCATGCCGAGCACGACCGACTCGGAACCATGCAGCGTAATGTCCGTATGCTGAATCGCCATCATGAGGGCGCCCTCGGCCGTCGGGATCGAGTTATATATCGCCACGTCATCCCTGTCGAACAGCTCGAACAGCTTCAGCCGGTATTTCGTGCACAGCTCGCTTAAATACGGCTTCGCCATTCCGGTAAACAGTACGGCATGCTCCGGCAAGGCGGCCACATGCTCTTCCGCCAGAACCAGCTCTTCCGACGTGAATATGGCATGAACCTTGCCTTTGTCATCCGTCCCTACCGCCGGCAGGACGACCGCATCGGCCTTTTTCAGCAGCTCCGGCGTCAACGGCTGGCGCTGTACGCCGTGGAACGGATTTTGCAGCTGTTCATAGCCCACTAGAATAACGGTGGCGTCCAGCTCGGATAGCTTCTGAATGATCTCAAGCTGCCGGGCGTCACCGCCGATGAACACCACTTGAACTCCGGTTAACATGCTTGCCGTTCACTCCTTATCCCCGCAATATATAGAACATCTTATTCGCGAGCCCACAAAAGGTGCACCGACAACCGGAAGGAGGAACGCGGTTGGCCGTTCTCCCGCGACGAACCGGCTTCATGCGGCCGTTCGTCCCGACCTGAAAGATCAAAAAAGCAGCCACTTCGTAAGAGTGACTGCATTGGCAACCTATTTCGTTCCGGTGTGGCCGAAGCCGCCTTCGCCGCGAGCGGTGTCGGACAGCTCATTCACTTCGGTCAATTGGATCTGCGGCACGAACTGGAGCACCATCTGCGCAATCCGCTCCTTGCGCTCAATCGTGAAATGCTGCTGTCCAAGATTGACGAGCAGCACCTTCACCTCGCCGCGATAATCAGCGTCAATCGTTCCCGGCGAATTGAGGCAAGTGATGCCATGCTTGAAGGCTAGTCCGCTGCGGGGGCGAATCTGCGCTTCCAGATATGGCGGCATCGCCATCGCGAATCCGGCCGGCACCAGGGCGCGGTGACCCGGAGCCAACGTCAGCGGCCCCTCTACCGCCGCATACAGATCGAAGCCTGCCGCCAGATCGGACATTTTCTGCGGCAACGGAATGTCTTCATTGCCGGGCAATTTTTTAATTTGAACTTGATGGACTTGCTGTAACAAAGTAATCCCTCCTGAAAGCCGACATTGCGCGATCGTTCGCACCAACCATGGCCGCGGCAAACGGCTCGGACAGCATGCGGGATAAAACATATGTAATGTCATCCATCGTAATCGAATCGATCCGCGCAATAATTTCATCTAATGTATAGTGCCGGCCAAGCATCAACTCGTTCTTGCCCAACCGGTTCATCCGGGCGCCGGTGCTCTCCAGCCCCAGAATTAAGCTTCCTTTCAACTGCTCCTTGCCCTTCTTCAATTCATCCTGCGTCAAACCTTGCGCAGCGAGATTGCCAAGCACCTCAAGCGTAATGGCCAGCACGTCTTGCGTCTGCTTCGGCGCCGTACCCGCATAGATGGTGAACAGTCCGCAATCCGCATGCGAGGAATGATAGGAGTAGACCGCATAAGCCAAGCCACGCTTCTCACGGATCTCCTGGAACAGGCGCGAGCTCATGCCGCCTCCGATAACGTTATTCAATAAGATCATGGCATAGAGCCGCGGATCGGTCATGGAGCAGCCTGGCAAGCTCAAGCAAATATGATTCTGTTCGGTCTTCTTCTGATGGAAGATCGAGCTCCCGTCGAATATCGGCGCTGACACCTCGTAAGACGGTCGGGAATTGTGGAAATGTCCGAAATGCTTCTCCAGCAGCTCCAATAGGGAGGCATCGAAATTGCCCGCCACGGCGATCACCGTATTTTCAATTGTATAGTGCTCCTCCATGTATTGGAGCAAGTCGGTAGACCCCATCGGCTCCAGACGTTCCCTCGTCCCGAGAATCGGATACGCGAGCGGATGGCCCCCAAAGGCGGCACGCGTGACGAGATCGTGCACCGTATCGTCGGGGGTGTCTTCATACATTGCGATTTCCTCGAGTATGACGTTCTTCTCCTTGCTCAGCTCTTCTCCCTGCAGGGCGGAACGGAAAAACATGTCAGACAGCACATCGACGGCTATCGGAAGATGCTCATCCAGCACTTTCGCATAGTAGCACGTATATTCCTTCGAAGTAAATGCATTCACATTCCCTCCGATTGCGTCGAACGAATCCGCGATCGCCTTGGCATCGAACCGCTCCGTACCTTTGAACATCATGTGCTCAATAAAATGAGAAATACCGTTGGTCGTCTCATACTCATTGCGTGAACCGGTCTTCACCCAAATGCCGAATGACACGGAACGGCAGGTTGGTATTTTTTCCATAACGACCCGCAGACCGTTACTTAACTGCACTTTCTCCACCGGCAATCCTCCTCATCCGAAGTTCAATCCTTGTTGCCCCTCTAATCCTACCAAAAAACTTAACGCGGCTCAACCAACTCCACGTCGAGCCGCTTCTCGGACAGAGTCTCGCTGACCGTTCCGGGCAATAGGCCTTTGCTGCGAATCGTGCGGATGATGCCCGGCAGCGCAGCCTTGGAGGAAGGCGTCGGATGCATCAGGATGAGGGAGCCGGGCTCCACCTTCGCGTCGATTTTGCGAATGACGGCGGAAGGCTCCGGATTTTTCCAATCGACGGTGTCCACCGTCCACATGACGGTCTTCAATCCGTACGCGTGAGCGGTCTGAACCGTCAGCGCGTTGAAATCGCCGGATGGGGGCGCGAACCATTTGTTTTTCACCTGGAGGGTCGTCTCCAGCAGGCGCTTCGTTTTCTCGATTTGCTGGGCCTGCAAGCCCGCGCTCAGCTCGCTCATGTTCGGATGGGAATAGGCATGATTCTCCAGTTCATGTCCTTCCTCCTGAATCCGCTTCGCCATCTCTGGGTTTTTTTTCAACCAGCTTCCATCAAGGAAAAACGTTGCCTTCACTTTTTCTTCCTTGAGCGTCGCCAACATCGGTTCGATATGCTCGTTCCCCCATGCGACATTAATCATCAGCCCGGCCATCTTCTTATTCGGATTGCCGCGATAGATCGGCTGCGGCTCCAATTGTTCGAGCGTCACCCGCGGCGGAATTTCTCGCATGACCCATGTGATGCCGGCATCCGCCCGCTTCGCTTTATTGGCTTCGTACGTTCGCTCCCGATCAACCTCCAGCCCGTTGTACCCCGGGATGGCTTTCCAGACCCGGTCGATTCGCGCGTCGATCGGTGCGATATATTTGGTTTTGGCCTCCTCCGCAATCCGTTCCTTCAACGGAAGCTTCTCCAGCGCTTCCGCCTCATTCAGGTGATACGCCTCACTGATAGCGAGCACCGCTTTGCGCTCTTTAATGAAGGATCCTGCCTCTGTTCCCGTTCCGATATATAGCGCCCCTATCAAGGCAACGATGATAAAGATCCATTTTCGTGTGACTGGCCGCATAGAGTCCATTCCTTTCCACAGTTTGTCCTTCTGATTCTATGCCAAATCGGGCATAGTTATGCGGCGGAAGACGGGACTGGCTCGAACCAATAAAAAACATGAACGCAAAAAAAGAGCCAGAAACCAGTCTGCCTCTTTCCTTGTATCTATGCTGTTCTTCCTTATTACGATTGCGGCCTTGGCGGTCGCGGTCCTCTTGGACGCGATCCTCCATGCGGAGGGCGCCCTCCACTGCGCGGACGATCCGGCGCGCTTCCGTCTGCAGGCGCTGCCCCTTCCGGCTGTGCTGGCTCAAGCAAGACGCGGCGAGACAGATTGATGCGGCCTTGTTGATCAATCTCGACAACCTTGACTTCGATCTTATCGCCGATGGAAGCGACATCCTCCACCTTCGCGATACGTTCAACCGCCATTTGAGAAATATGAACGAGCCCTTCCTTGCCAGGAAGAATCTCCACGAACGCGCCGAACTTCTCAATGCGCTTCACCGTTCCGGTATATACTTCGCCGACGACGACTTCCTTGACGATCGCTTCGATCATATCGCGGGCGCGGATATTGGACTCTTCATTCGGCGATGCAATGAAGATACGTCCATCCTGCTCGATATCGATTTTGACGCCAGTCTCATCGATGATTTTGTTAACCACCTTGCCGCCTGCGCCGATAACGTCGCGGATTTTGTCCGGATTGATCTGCATGATCAAAATCTTAGGCGCATACGGAGACAGCGTCTCGCGCGGCTTGTCGATGACCTGAAGCATCTTCTCCAGGATGAACATGCGCCCTTCACGCGCTTGCGCCAAGGCTTGCGTCAAGATGCTGCGGTCAATGCCGTCGATTTTGATATCCATCTGGATGGCGGTAACGCCTTCGGCGGTCCCAGCCACTTTGAAGTCCATATCTCCGAGATGATCTTCCATGCCTTGAATGTCGGACAGAATCGAGAAATGCTCTCCATCCTTAATAAGCCCCATTGCAATCCCGGCTACCGGCGCCTTGATCGGAACGCCTGCATCCATCATTGCCAGCGTGCTCGCACAGATGCTCGCCTGGGATGTGGACCCGTTCGACTCCAACACTTCGGAGACGAGGCGAATCGTGTACGGGAAATCCGACTCCGGCGGAATGACCTTGGACAACGCACGTTCTCCGAGAGCGCCATGTCCAATCTCCCGGCGGCCTGGCGCCCGTAATGGACGAGCTTCCCCTACGGAGAAAGGCGGGAAGTTATAATGATGCATGAAGCGCTTCGATTCTTCCAGCGAGATGCCGTCCAGAATCTGCACATCACCCAATGCCCCCAACGTACAAATGCTGAGCGCCTGCGTCTGACCCCGCGTGAACAGACCTGATCCGTGCGTGCGCGGCAGCAGGCTCGTGTCGCACTCGATCGGGCGGATCTCATCCACCTTGCGGCCGTCAGGGCGCACTTTCTCATGCGTAATCAAGCGGCGCACTTCTTCCTTGACAATGTCGTACAGCGTCTCCTTCACATCATCCATCCGTTCAGGCGACTCGATATACTGTGCTTCAAAATGCTCGACCGCTTCCTGGTTGATGGCATCGATCGCATCCTGGCGCGCATGCTTCTCCGGAATGCGGATCGCTTCGACCAGACGCTCCTGCGCAAATGCACGCACCGCGGCATTAACGTCCGTATCAACGGCATGGAGCTTAACCTCCATCTTCGCCGTTCCAGCAAGTTCAGTGAAGCGCTCGATCACATCGACAATCTTGCGAATCTCTTCGTGTCCGAACATGATTGCTTCCAGCATCACTTCTTCCGGCACTTCGTTCGCTTCCGCTTCGACCATCATGATCGCATCCTTCGTGCCTGCGACCGTGACGTGAATATCGGTCTTCTCTTCCTGCTCCACGGTAGGGTTAATGATGAATTGACCGTCAATCCGGCCGACGACAACCCCTCCGATAGGACCGTT
The DNA here is from genome assembly GCF_003591545.1 of Paenibacillus thiaminolyticus. Lineage (GTDB taxonomy): Bacteria > Bacillota > Bacilli > Paenibacillales > Paenibacillaceae > Paenibacillus_B > Paenibacillus_B thiaminolyticus_A. Next base: position 101,777 of record NZ_QYZD01000017.1, on the reverse strand, counting down.
GAACGGCACATCGGAGATCGACAGCGCAGCTGACGTTCCAATCATGGCCGCCATCTCTGGCGAGCAATCTTGATCAACGCTCATGACGAGATCGACAATCTGAATGTCATTGCGGAAGCCTTCCGGGAACAGCGGGCGAATCGGGCGGTCAATAAGACGGCTCGCCAGGATCGCCTTCTCGCTCGGACGTCCTTCCCGCTTGATGAATCCCCCGGGAATCTTGCCCACGGAATACAGACGCTCTTCATAATTCACGGTTAGCGGAAAAAAGTCTAAATCTTTTGGTTCCTTCGAAGCGGTCACGGTACAAAGAACGACCGTGTCACCGTATTGAACCTTGACGGCGCCGTTGGCCTGCTTCGCCAATCGTCCCGTCTCGAGTACAAGCGGTCTTCCGCCAAGTTCCATCTCGATGCGGTTCATCGGATCCCTCCTTAAGTTTACGCATAGTTATCTTCGTTACACCTACCATTATCTCCTGCATCCCGCCTGAAAAAACAAGGGGAATGTATGAGCCCGAAAATTCCGGCAGATCATTTAGATGTGGTTCATGAACTCATTATTGTAGGATTATGTATCAACAGACTTCGGACCGGGGCTCGTCCAGCCTTGCGCCTGATATCATCTCCATCGCATCGATGCAAGCGGGCAAAATTCGCCCCATCGTTAAAAAGCAACCCGGCTGCATGCCGCACTGTCAGGCGGGATGAACAACCAGGCTGCTAAGAGGTCCTTGCTATTAACGGCGCAGTCCGAGCTTCGCGATCAATGCGCTGTAACGTTTAACATCCTTCTTCTTCAAGTAAGCAAGAAGCTTACGGCGTTGGCCGACCATTTTCAACAATCCGCGGCGGGAATGATGGTCTTTCTTATGTGTCCGCAAGTGATCCGTCAAATTAACGATGTTCTCAGTAAGGATAGCGATCTGCACTTCCGGAGATCCTGTGTCCGATTCGTGCGTCTTATGCATGTCAATGAGCTGTTGCTTGCGCTCTTGAGTCAATGCCATCCTATTCACCTCCCAATATGTTATCTATTCAGCCGAGAGCCTCGTTGCCGTCGGTGAGATCGAGCAACCAAGCTAAGGCTATTGCCGCCTATTCACGACAACGTTACTAGTATATCACTATCAGATTTAAAAGTAAACGCAGATTCTCGATGTATTTCGGCAGCATCCGATGCTACCCCTGGAACACGCTCTCCAATGCCGGCGCGCCCTCCATAGAAGCCAGCCGTCGACGGGCTTCCTCGGCATCCGCCGTTATCTGGGCGACAAGCGCCGCAATGCCGTCGAACTTCTGCTCGGCTCTCAGGAAATCCATGACGGCAATGGTCACTTCTTCCCCGTAAATGTCCGCATCGAAGTCGAACAGGTGCGCCTCGATCGATGGTCTCGTCTCCCCGCTCTTGAAGGTAGGCTTCAACCCGATGTTCATCACGCCATCATGCCACACTCCGCCAACCTGCACCTTGACGGCGTAGACGCCGTTCCTCGGAATGACATACGGTTCATTCGGGTCCACGTTCGCGGTCGGGAAGCCGATCGTGCGGCCGCGGGCATCGCCATGAATGACCGTCCCCCGCAGCAGATAAGGACGGGCCAGCAATTGATTGGCCTTCGTGATCTCGCCTTCGGCAAGGCATTGGCGGATGCGGGTGCTGCTCACCTTCGCATCGTCATCGTTGTGGGCCGACACAATATCGACAGTGAAGCAGCCCTCTCCCCATTCGGCCAGCAGATCGGCCGAGCCTTCCCCGCGATGGCCGAACCGGTTATCGAAGCCGACCACGGCATGCTTCACCCCGAGATTGCACAGGCAGTCCGCGAACTTGCGGGCCTGCAGCTGGGCGAAGCTCAGATTGAAGTCTATAATATACAAGCGATCGATTCCGAGCTGGGCCAGAACTCGCTCTTTCTCCTTCGGCGGAGTCAGGCATCTTGCATACCGTTCATCGCCGAATACCGCCTTCGGATGAGGGTGGAAGGTCATTAGAGCGACAGGCAGGCCATGCTCCCGCCCATACTTCAGCCCACGCTCAATCACCTTCACATGGCCGGCGTGTATACCGTCGAAATGACCCAGGATCACCACTTGCGGCTGCTGCGACGCCGTCCATTCCGCATGTCCGTCTGTTGCATGTATCACTATCTTTTCCATTTGTAATCAGAGCCCCTGCATTCGTATTTCCGGTTGCACACAACCGCCGTTCCCATCTTGGTAGTTGTTCCCACAAATCCGGTTCAAGCATACATTTTCGGTATGTTATCTGTTTCACAAAACAGGGCAAAGGATAGCGCAAAAAGGGATTCCCCTCCTTGCGCGGAACGATTAAGGCACGAAGACCTTGATCGGACGCAGCACCTGCTCCGTGTCCGGCTTATGATACAAGCCGAAAAAAGTTCCTTCTTCATCATACAACCGATAGATGCAATTCGTCAAAGGCGGAACGCTCAGTCCCCGTTCCGGGATGCCCTTGCCCTGAACCGCATGCGGCGCGAAGGCAGGGGCGACCCGCAGCTCGGGAAAATGCGAGACGGCGCGATCCATCGGAATCAGCAGATCTGCCAGCGTTCCGGCCGCCATCGCTTCTTCAATCTGGGCGAAGGTGAAGCTGTCCTCTTCCCTGAAGTTGGCGGAGCGGGTCCGTATCAATTCCGCCATTGCCGCCGGGACTCCCAGCTTGCGTCCGACATCGACGCACAGGGTTCGTATGTACGTTCCCTTGGAGCATTGAACACGGAACCGCACCTCCGGTTCAGCCCTGCCAAGCGTCATTCCGATTAGTTCAATGTGATGGATCGTCACTTGACGCGGCTTGCGCTCTACGGTCTTGCCTTCGCGAGCCAGCTCGTACAGCCGCTTGCCATTCACCTTGACTGCGGAGTACATCGGAGGAACCTGTTCGATGGGCCCAATGAACGACAGCAGCGCTTCCTTGACCATCGCTTCGGTTACATGGGATGCATCGGCGCGTTCCGTTACTTCGCCTGACATATCCTCTGTATCGGTCGACACGCCAAGCCGCAGCGTCGCTTCATACTCCTTCGGCATTTCCTGTAAATATTCGACCAGTCGGGTCGCTCTGCCCACGCATAACGGCAGTACCCCTACGACTTGAGGGTCGAGCGTGCCCGTATGCCCGATCCGCTTTTCCCGAATGAGCCGGCGGACTTTGGCCACGACATCGTGCGACGTCCAGCCTGCCGGCTTCCATACCGGGAGAACACCATGAAGCTCTGTCATAATTCTTGTTTCACCCGTTCCACTACTTGAATAATGATATCATCCAGAATGCCGCTTACTTTGCATCCGGCAGCCCGAACATGACCTCCGCCCCCGAACGATTTCGCAATCGCGGAGACATCGACGCGATCCGAAGAACGCATGCTCACCTTGACGTTCTGATCATCAATTTGCTTGAACAGCAGCCCGACGTCGACGCCTTCCACATTGCGGGCATAATTAACGAGGCCTTCCAGATCTTCATTGACCGCTCCCGTCTCCCGCATATCATCCGGCGTGATGAAGAGCCAGCCGACTCGCTGATCCGGAGTAAAGGTGAGCCGGGACAATCCGCGCTGAATTAACTTCAGCTGCGCCATCGACATCGTTTCGAGCAGCCGATCCGCGATGGCGTTCCCTTGAACCCCCAGCTTCAGCAGTTCGGAGGCGACGCTCATCACATGCGGAGTCGTATTGCTGTAGCGGAAGCCGCCTGTATCGGTCAGCAGCCCGGTATAGAGCATCGTCCCGACCTTTTCGTCCAAGTCGACGCCCGCTGCCAGCAGAAGATCATATAGAATCTCCGCTGTCGCTGCGGCATTGTCGCGAATCAGGGCCGCCTCGCCATAGCGGTCGTTCGTTGGATGATGATCGATATTCAAAATACGGGCATCTGGGGCAACCCAGTTCGCTATCTTGCCGATCCGGGCATAGTCGGCGCAATCGACGCATATGACGGTCGAATATTTCTGCTCCGGCTCGCCTTCCCCATCCTGATAACTGTCGATCTGCTCGGCCATCGGCAAGTCAGCCAGCCGGCTCGGCACGCCATTTTCGTTAACCAGCCGATATGTTTTATTCCATTTGTCCAAGAGCCAGCCGATGACGAGCGTAGAACTGATCGCATCCCCGTCCGGCTGCACATGCGACACGACGAGCACATCGTCGCATGATCGCAGGAACGAGCATGCGCGCTCGATATCGTCTGCGTAGCGGTCGGATAACATTTCTGCCATAGGCACCTCCGTGAAGACAGGCAAATCGAGCCGGAAGCTCGATTTGCCTGTTCAGTCCTTCATTTGCATTTATGTCGTCTCGCGATCGTCGCGAATATCGCCAAGCAGTTTTTCTATCCGGCTGCCGTACTCAATGGAAGCATCAATCTTGAACGACAGCTCCGGCGTATGGCGCAGACGGATTCGCTTGCCGACCTCGGAGCGGAGAAAGCCGCTGGCCTTTTCCAGTGCTTTGATCGTATCTTCCCTTTCTTCTTCCGTCCCCATCACACTGAGATAGACTCTGGCCAGCGACAGGTCATTCGTCACATCGACGCCCGTCACCGTGACAAACCCGATTCGAGGATCTTTTAATTCCAATTGGATGAGCTGACTCAGCTCTTTCTTCATCTGTTCGCCAACCCGTCCGGATCGGAAGTTTGCCATGGGATACACCTCATTTCATTAGTTGTTTCATCATATGCTGGCAAGGTCAGGCCGCACGATTATCGCTCCACGGCTTCCATGACGAATGCCTCGATAATGTCGCCTTCCTTGATGTCATTGAACTTCTCCAGCATAATTCCACACTCGTAGCCTTGCGCCACTTCCTTGGCATCGTCCTTGAAACGCTTCAAGGAGTCGATCTTGCCGTCGAACACGACGATGCCGTCGCGAATCAGGCGAGCATCGGCAGAACGCGAAATCTTGCCCTGCGTGACCATACAGCCGGCGATCGTTCCGACCTTGCCGACCTTGAACGTATGGCGCACTTCCGCGTGTCCGATGACGACTTCCTTGTACTCCGGATCCAGCATCCCCTTCATCGCCTGTTCAATCTCTTCCACGATGGAATAGATAACGCGGTACAGGCGAATGTCCACCTTCTCTTGATCGGCCGTCGCTTTCGCTTGCGCGTCCGGACGCACGTTGAAGCCAACAACAATTGCGTTAGACGCCGTCGCGAGAATAATATCCGATTCGGTAATCGCCCCGGCGCCGGAATGAATGATCTTCACGCGTACGCCCTCGACATCGATCTTCTCGAGTGATCCGCGCAGCGCTTCTACCGATCCTTGAACGTCCGCTTTGATGATGACGTTCAGTTCCTTCATCTCGCCTTCCTTAATATGCTTGAACAGATCGTCCAAGGTGACGCGAGAGTTCGCACCCCACTGGCTTTCCCGAAGCGTCGTCGCGCGCTTCTCGGCAATGGAGCGGGCTTTGCGCTCTTCCTCGAACGCCATGAACGGATCGCCAGCTTGCGGAACGTCCGTCAGACCGGTAATCTCAACCGGCGTCGACGGGCCTGCCTCCTTGAGCCGGCGTCCCTTGTCATTGACCATCGCGCGGACCCGCCCGAAGCAGGTGCCTGCGACGAACGCGTCACCGACGCGCAAGGTGCCGTGCTGCACGAGAATGCGGGCAACCGGTCCGCGTCCTTTGTCGAGCTCGGCTTCAATGACGGTGCCACGGGCGCGTTTGTCCGGATTTGCCTTGAATTCATTGACCTCGGAGACGAGCAGAATCATTTCAAGCAGCTCTTCCAGACCCATGCGCTGCTTCGCAGATACGTTGACGAAGATCGTGTCTCCGCCCCACTCCTCCGGAACGAGCTCATACTCGGTCAGCTCCTGCTTGACGCGATCCGGATTTGCCTCGGGCTTGTCAATTTTGTTGACAGCGACAATGATCGGAACGTTGGCCGCCTTCGCATGGCTGATCGCCTCTACCGTCTGCGGCATGACGCCGTCATCCGCAGCGACGACGATAATCGTAATGTCCGTTACCTGCGCGCCGCGCGCCCGCATCAGCGTGAACGCTTCGTGGCCCGGGGTATCCAGGAACGTAATCTTCTTCTGATTGAATTCAACTTGATATGCACCGATATGCTGGGTAATGCCGCCCGCTTCGCCGCTAGTAACGTTCGTCTTGCGGATAGCGTCGAGCAGCGTCGTCTTCCCGTGGTCGACGTGACCCATAATCGTAACGACCGGCGGACGCTCCATCAGATCGGCCTCGTTGTCCATTTCTTCCTCTGCTTCGAACGGATCCTCGATAGCCGGAAGCTTCAGATCGACTTCGACCTTGAACTCATCGGCAATCAGCTGGATCGTATCCAGATCGACTTCCTGATTGATCGTCGCCATGACTCCGAGGAACAACAGCTTCTTGATAACCTCGGAAGCGTCCTTATGAAGCAGCTTCGCCAGTTCTCCAACCGTCATCGCACCGCGAACGATAATTTTCTTCGGTGTGTTATCGATTTTCTCGCGGCGCTCCTGCTGCTGATGGTTGTTCCGGCCTTTGTTGCGGCCGCGGCCTTGTCCGCCCCGGGAACCGCCAAACTTGTTGTCGTCGAAGCGGCGGTTGCCTGGCTTATTGTTCCGCTTGCCGTCCTTCGCATTGGAATCCTCGAAGCGGCGAGGCGGGTTGGAACGGTTCGAAGCTGCCGCATTGCCCGGCTTCCCTTGCCCTTGCCCTTGCCGTTGTCCTTGGCTGCCCTGTCCGCCGCCCTGTCCGCCGCCGCGGTTCTGATTGTTCGCTGCTCCGCCCTGAGGCTTGCGTTGTGTGGAATCCTGTCCGCCCGGTCTATTGTTGGTTTGGTTCGGTCTCGTATTCATTGTCGTTTGCTTCTCGCCCTGTCTCTGTTGATCTCGTTGTCCGCCTCCGCCACGCTGCGCATTGCGATCCGAATTGCGTCCCGCTTGCCCGCGATTCCCATCACGCTGCTGATCGCCGCGCTGCGGTTGACGCTGGCCGTCGCGCGATCCGCGCTGACCTTGCGGTCTGTCGTTCGAATCTTTGTGCTGTTCCGGCTTTTTCGCCGCTTCGGTCTGCTTCGTTCCCGCTTGACTCGTCTGCGCTTGCGGCTTCGAAGGTTGCCCTCCTTCTCTTTTGGCTTGCGCATTTGCTTTTACATCACGGAAAAACTGTTCGACCTTCTTCACGGCATCATTCTCCATTACGCTCATATGATTGTTGACTGGTATGTTCAAACGCTTTAGTATCGTAATAATTTCCTTGCTGCTCATATTGAGCGATTTGGCATATTCGTAAACTCTCAATTTATCTTTATTGTCCTTCTCTTGTTTACTCAATATACTCCACCTCCGACATAGTTTTCAGTCCGTTCCGCATCATGGTCGCAAATCCGCCGTCCAATACAGCCAGCACGACTCGCTCCGGCTTGCCGATGCTGCCTCCCAGTCTGTCTCTGTCAAATCCGATGGCCAACGGAATACCGTACGATTTGCACTTATCCCGAAACTTCTTCTTCGTGTTCTCGGATGCATCCCCCGCTACGATGACGAGCTGAGCCTGGCTGCCGCGAATCGCCTTGAGGACAATCTCGTCGCCCGTCACCAGCTTGCCCGCCCGTTGAGCAAGGCCGAGCTGAGACATCAGCTTACTCATCATCGTCCACCTGTTCCTTCATCGCATTGAATTCATCTTCCACCTTGATGAAATCTTGCGCAAGCTGCTCATAGATTTCAGGCTGCACCTGATGCTTCAACGCCCTGTCCAACGCCCGTGATTTATGCGCCAGCTTGAAGCAGGACATCTTCCCGCACAAGTAAGCGCCACGGCCCGATTTTTTGCCGGTCAGATCGATGAGGACTTCGTCTTCCGGCGTCCGGACGACGCGGATCAATTCTTTTTTCGGCATCATTTCTTGACAGGCGACGCATTTGCGCAGCGGAACCTTCCTTGTTCTCATGACTCATTCCCCCTTACGATCCGATCGAGCTTCCGGTGGAGGCTGCGACCGTAACATATGGCGATGGTCGCGCCTTCGGTGTTATTCTTCGAAGCTATCGAAGCTGTCTGTGTCTTCCGCTATGCCGCCCTCGTCCTGGACAGGCTCCTGCTCAGCCTGAGACTCGCTCTTGATATCAATCTTCCATCCGGTCAGCTTGGCAGCGAGGCGCGCATTCTGGCCTTTGATGCCGATAGCGAGCGACAACTGATAATCCGGCACGATAACCCGTGCCATCTTCTCGGATTCGTACACGGTGACATCGACGACTTTGGAAGGGCTGAGCGCATTGGCGACATATTCCTTCACATCATCCGACCAGCGGACGATATCGATTTTCTCGCCGCGCAGCTCATTCACAATCGTCTGCACCCGCATTCCTTTTGGTCCGACGCAGGACCCTACCGGATCTACCTCTTCGTTCCGGGAGTGGACCGCGATTTTGGAGCGCTGCCCCGCTTCGCGCGCGACCGACTTGATTTCGACGACCCCGTCGAAGATTTCAGGCACTTCCAGCTCGAACAGGCGCTTCAGCAGCCCCGGATGTGTCCGGGACAGGACGATTTGCGGCCCTTTTGTCGTATTTTCCACCTTCGTAATATATGCCTTCACCCGATCACCGTGCTTGAACTTCTCGTTCGGCATCAGTTCATTCAGCGGCAGAACCGCTTCCACCTTGCCCAGATCGACGAAGACATTGCGCATATCTTGACGCTGCACGATACCGGTCACGATATCTTCCGCCTTGTCGATGAATGCGTTATAGATAAGGCCGCGCTCCGCCTCGCGGATGCGCTGAGTGACGACCTGCTTCGCCGTCTGGGCCGCAATACGGCCGAAATCGCGCGGCGTCACTTCGATCTCGCAAATGTCATCCAGCTGGTAATTCGGGTTCATCTCGCGGGCAGCGTGGAGCGAGATTTCGAGACGAGGGTCGAGAACCTCGTCCACGACCGTCTTGCGGGCGAATACTTTGATGACGCCCGTCGCGCGGTTCACGTCGACGCGCACATTTTGCGCGGTGTTGAAGTTGCGCTTGTAGCTGGAAATAAGAGCCGCTTCAATCGCTTCAATCAATACATCCTTGCTAATTCCTTTTTCTCGTTCAATTTCGGTCAACGCTTCAATAAAATCCATACTCATGATTGGTTAGCTCCCCCTTTCGACCGGTCACGGCCTGATTCCTGTTCAGTTCAAAAAGGATGCAAGTTCAAGAAGTCCTGCCGGTGCTGAATACCGGGCTCTTTGAACGGGTACTGACTGTTAAAAGACAATCGCAAGTCGCGCGCTGGCTACTTTGTTATACGGGATGGCCCGGTCTTTGCCGCCAACCTGGACAACCATCGTCTCTCCGTCGAACGACACCAGTTCTCCCTCGAACTCCTTCAATCCGCCAATCGGCTCGTATGTAGTTACAAATACATGCTTGCCAACCGACTTGGCCACATCCTGCGGCTTTTTCAACGGGCGTTCCGCCCCCGGAGACGATACCTCCAAGAAATAAGCATCCTCAATCGGATCAGTCTCATCCAGCTTCTGGCTTGCGTACTCGCTGATACGCCCGCAGTCCTCAATATCGATGCCGCCCTCTTTGTCGACAAAGATGCGCAGAAACCAGCTGCTGCCTTCTTTGACATACTCAATGTCGACCAGTTCGAAACCGTTCTCCTCCAAATACGGCGTGATCATGCTTTCAACTACCGATTTAATGTTCGGTGAACTCAAATTCAAGGACCTCCTGCACAGTTGGAAATAGTTGCTGTATATTTCAGAATCCGCACGCAAATATGAAAGAGTGGGTTTCCCCACTCTTTGCGCAACGGATTTATCCACATGATTACCAAAAAAATTATATCATAGCCCTATACGGAATGGCAAGGGCAATCCCATCCTCTGCCTTTCTTGAATGAGCCCGTCTGCTCTCGAAGCGAATGATCAGAACAGCGACAGCTGATTGCTCTCCGGCAGTCCGCGGAAGCAGCCCATCTGGCCCAGCAGCTCCACGATCGTTTTCGTCGCCTTGGAGCGGTTCTGGAAGTCCTCCACGGACAGGTATTCTCCGGCCTCGCGGGAAGCCGCGATATTACGCGCCGCATTCTCCCCGATGCCCTGCACGGCGGAGAACGGCGGGATGAGCGCACCTTCGTCCACCTGGAAGCGGGTCGCATCGGACCGGTACAGATCGATCGGCTTGAACGTGAAGCCGCGGGCGGTCATTTCGAGCGCCATCTCCAGAATCGAGACCATACTCTTCTCCTTCGTCGTCGCCTGGAATCCCTTCGCTTCGATCTCGCTGATCTTGCGGTTGATCGCGTCATAGCCCTGGCAGCACAGCTCGATATCGAAATCTTCCGCACGCACCGTGAAGTACGTCGCATAGAATTCAATCGGATGGTAGAGCTTGAAGTACGCGGTCCGCACCGCCGAGATAACGTACGCTGCGGCGTGGGCTTTCGGGAACATGTACTGGATCTTGAGACAGGAATCAATGTACCATTGCGGCACGTTGCACCGCTTCATCTCTTCGATCCATTCCGGAGTCAGCCCTTTCCCCTTCCGCACGCTCTCGGTTATTTTGAAGGCGAGGCCGGCATCCATTCCCGCCTTGTAGATTAAGTACAGCATAATCTCGTCCCGACAGCCGATGACCGTCTTGATCGTGCAGACCCCGTTCTTGATCAGCTCCTGCGCATTGCCGAGCCATACGCCTGTTCCGTGGGACAAGCCCGAGATTTGCAGCAAATCCGCGAACGAGGAAGGCTGTGCTTCTACCAGCATCTGCCGGACGAAGCGCGTTCCCATCTCCGGAATCCCGTAGGTGGCGACTGGCGTGCGTATCTGCTCCGGCGGGACGCCCAACGCGTCCGTCGAATTGAACAAGCTCATCACCTTAGGGTCGTTCATCGGAATCGTCGTCGGATCGACGCCGGTCAGGTCCTGGAGCATCCGCATCATCGTCGGATCATCGTGGCCGAGAATATCAAGCTTGAGCAGATTCGCGTCGAAGGCGTGATAGTCGAAATGCGTCGTCTTCCATTCGGCCGACGTATCGTCCGCCGGAAATTGGACCGGAGTAATATCCTCCACTTCCATGTAATCCGGGACGACGACAATGCCGCCCGGATGCTGTCCGGTGCTCCGCTTCACCCCGGTGCAGCCGGCCGCCAGCCGGTTCAGCTCGGCGCCCCGCCATGACTTCCCGTGCGATTCCTCATATTTTTTGGCGAAGCCGAACGCCGTCTTCTCCGCTACCGTTCCAATCGTCCCCGCGCGGAATACGCTCTTCTCGCCGAACATGATCTTCGTGAAGTTATGGGCATTCGGCTGGTATTCCCCGGAGAAGTTCAAGTCGATATCGGGTACTTTGTCCCCCTTGAAGCCGAGGAACGTCTCGAACGGAATGTCCTGGCCCTCGCCCTTCAGCATCTGCCCACAATGCGGACATTGCTTGTCCGGAAGGTCGAAGCCGCTCGGCACGCTTCCGTCCGTAATCCATTCACTGTGCTTGCATTCGGAATTTAGGCATATATAATGCGGCGGCAGCGGGTTAACCTCGGAGATGCCGAGGAAGGTCGCGACGACCGAAGAGCCGACGGAGCCCCGTGAACCGACGAGATAGCCGTCTTCATTTGATTTTTTGACGAGCCGCTCGGAGATCAAGTAGTTGGCGGAGAAGCCGTACTTGATAATCGGCTCCAGTTCCTTTTCAAGCCGCTTAACAACGATTTCCGGCAGCGGCGTGCCGTAGACTTCCTCCGCCGTCCGATAGCAGGTCATCCGAATCTCTTCGTCTGCCCCTTCGATAATCGGGGTGAACAGCTTGTCCGGGAACAGGACCAGATCCTCGAACCGATCCGCGAGCTGATTCGTATTGCGCACGACGACATCGTAAGCCGTCTCTTTGCCAAGGAACTCGAATTCCTGCAGCATTTCCGTCGTCGTGCGGAAATGGGCATCCGGCTTGCGCATATCTTTGAGCGGGCTGAAGCCTGTTATGCCATGAATCGTAATGTCGCGGAACAGCTTATCCCTTGGATTGAGATAGTGCGCGTTGCCCGTGGCGACCACCGGCTTGTTCAGCTTTTCCCCAATCTGGACAATTTTGCGGAGCGCCTCCTCGATCTGCTGCTTCGAGCCGACAAGTCCTTTGTCGACCAGATGCATATACATGGTCAGCGGTTGAATCTCCAGCACGTCATAGAACTCGGCCACCTGTTCCGCCTCTTCAATCGACTTGTTGAGCACCGTCTCGAAAAACTCGCCCTTCTCGCAGCCCGACATCAGCAGCAGCCCTTCCCGCATCTCCACAAGCTTGCTCTTCGGAATACAAGCGACGCGATTGAAGTATTCGGTATGGGACATCGAGACGAGCTTATACAAATTTTTCTTGCCGACGCTGTTCAACGCGTAAATATTGCAGTGGAACGGCCGTGCGTTCTTCAGATTCTGGCCGACATAATCATTCAAGCGGTCGAGCATCTCAATGCCGTAGATGGCCTGCGCGTCCTTCAACAACCCGTTCAAAATCCCGAAGAGCGCAATCGTGTCGTCAATGGCGCGGTGATGGTTCTCCAGCGACACCTTATATTTGTCCGCCAGCGTATTCAGGCGGTGGTTTTTCAGCGTCGGATGGATCAGCCGGGCCAGTTCCAGCGTATCGATGACCGGATTGGTCATCTCGGGCATCCCCAGCTTCTTCAGATTGTACTGCACATAGCCGATATCGAATCTCGCATTATGCGCGACCAATATCGCATCGCCGACAAATTCCGTGAACTCGCGCAGCACCTGATCGATTTCGGGAGCATCCTTCACCATCTCATCCGTAATATTCGTCAGCTGCTGAATATGGTACGGAATCGGCTCATGCGGGTTGACGAAGGTGGCATAGCGTTCGATCTCCTGGCCGTCCTGCATTTTGACGCCGGCGATCTCCGTCATCTTCGTATTCGTAACCGACAGACCCGTCGTCTCAATATCGAACACGACATAGGTCGCTTCCTTCAAGTTGCGGGGCTCGGCGTTCATGACCACTTCCAGATCGTCGTTGATGACGTTCGCTTCCAGGCCGTAGATCATTTTCAATCCATGCTTCTTGGCCGCCTTAGCCGCTTCCGGGTAGCATTGCACATTGGCGTGATCCGTGACCGCAATCGCTTTATGACCCCATTTGGCGGCCTGTTTAATATAGGCGTCAATCGGCGCCACCGCATCCATCGTGCTCATCGTGGAATGGAGATGGAACTCGACCCGTTTCTCCTCTGCCGGATCCTGCCGCTCCGCAGGAGGCGTCACTTCGTTCAAGTCTGAAGGAATCATGACAAGCTCGGGCACCATCATGAAGCGATCGTACTCCACGCGTCCGCGCGCCTTCACCCACTTGCCGTTGGCGATGAGGCTAAGCATGGCAAGATCCTCTTTCGTCTTCGCGAACATCTTCATCATGAGCGAATCGCTGAAGTCCGTCACATTGAAGGTGAACAGCGTGCTGCCATTCCGCAGCTCCTTCATTTCCAGACCGAAGACAGCTCCCTGAATCGTGATCCGCTTCTCCTCATCCTGAATATCCATAATCGGCGTCGCATCGTCCTTGATATCATAGCCGACATGGAGACGTGCCGGTGCTTCCCCGGGAGCGGCCGCTTCGGCCGCCTCGCGCTCGGCTTCCACCATCATCTGCTGGACGACCTGCCGTTCTTCCTCAATAAGCTTAGCCTGGAAGGCCTCATACGCATCCGTATCGAAGCTGCCTTTCTGCATCGTGAAGCGCAGAGAGCGGGAGAAATATGTCTGGAAAAATTGAACCGCATAACTGTCGAGTTGCTTCTTCTTGGCGAGCTCCAGGGTCGTCGCTTCGGCCAGCGTCAGCTTGACCTGATCGCCTTCCACATCGACCTTGGCGCGATGCAGCCAACCGTTGACTGACGCGACTTCCCGTTTGACCCACTCGACGAACAGCCCCCAATAGGCCTCAACGACCTCCGCATTGCTCACATTTTCATCATAATGAAAAATAATTCGGATCTTGGCGATATGGGACAGCTTCTCCTGCACGCGGAGACAAAAGGAACGATAGGCCTCCGCTGGCGCTACCGACGCCTTGCCGATATGGATCGTCCACTCCCGATTGGAACGGCTGCATTCGACCCGCTCGATTCTGGCGTCATGATAGCTTCCTTCCGCCAGCTCCGCAGGAACGCCAGCCTGCTTCATTAACAACTCGAATCGCATTCTGTTATCCGACATGCCGATTACTCCACCCCCATGACAACCGGTTGTATCGGTTCGTATCTTGCTGAATTTAGAACTGCCTGTATTACTTCGTGATCAAAAGCGGACTTTTTGAACTACCTCTCGAAAAAGAAAAGCTTCCTGCACTCGAGCCATCGTCCGGTGTTCCGTTGGATGTTCCCGCGGAGGAAGCTTCCTTGTCATGCATCCCGCAGCCCGTTCGGCCGGGCACGGCCCGTCCGCCAGGCCCTCGTCGGATGACGAGGATCGCGGCGAACGGGTCTATCGCTGCTTAATACGCGCGGGCGAAGACGACGATATGCTTCGCCTCTTCTCCACATACGAGGCAGGTCTTCTTGCTTTCCTGCGCCGCGAACGGGATATTGCGGCTTGTGGCGCCCGTCTCGTCCTTGACATGCTTCTCGCATGCTTCCGAGCCGCACCAGCCGGCGAGCGTGAAGCCGCGCTTCTCTTCCATCAGCGCCTTCATCTCGTCGATCGTGTCGACCGAATAGAAATGGTCGTCGCGGAACTGGCGCGCACGCTCGTACATCTCCTGATGGACGTCGTTCAGCATCCGCTTCACTTCTTCAGCCAGCTTGCTCTGCTCCACGATCCGCTTCTCGCCGGATACGCGCGACACGAGCACGCACACGCCGTTCTCCATATCCCGCGGTCCGATCTCAAGCCGGACCGGAACTCCACGCATCTCATACTCATTGAACTTCCAGCCCGGGCTGATGTCGCTCCGGTCGTCCATCCGGACGCGGATGCCGGCCCGCTTCAACTCTGCGAACAGCTCATCGGCGCGGCCGACGACTTGATCGCGCAGCTTCGCAGGACCGATTGGGATCATGATAACTTGGGTCGGAGCAACCTTCGGCGGAAGGACGAGTCCCCGATCATCCCCATGCACCATAATGAGCGACCCGATAAGCCGGGTGCTTACGCCCCATGATGTCGTATGTGCATATTCAAGCTCGTTCTCCCGCCCCAGGAATTGAATATCGAACGCGACGGAGAAGTTCGTTCCCAAATAGTGGGATGTTCCGGCCTGAACGGCGCGCCCGTCCTTCATCATCGCTTCGATGGAGAACGTGTCCACCGCGCCGGCAAATTTCTCGGATGGCGTCTTCTGGCCTTCGATTACCGGGATCGCCAAGTAATCCTCGACGAATTCGCGGTAGATCGTAAGCATGCGCATCGTCTCTTCCCGTGCTTCCGCCTCGGTCTCATGCGCAGTATGGCCCTCCTGCCACAGAAATTCGCTCGTACGCAAAAACGGGAGCGTTCTTTTCTCCCAACGGACGACGTTGGCCCATTGGTTAATGAGCACCGGCAGATCCCGATAGGATTGAATCCATTTCGCATACATATGCCCGATCATCGTCTCGGACGTCGGACGGATCGCGAGCTTCTCTTCCAGCTGCTCCCCTCCTGCTTCCGTTACCCATGGAAGCTCCGGGTTGAACCCTTCGACATGCTCCTTTTCCTTCTGGAAGAAGCTCTCGGGAATGAAGAGCGGGAAGTACGCGTTGCGGTGTCCCGTCTCCTTGAAGCGGCGATCCAGCTCATCCTTGATATGCTCCCATATCTCATAACCGTCCGGACGGAAGACGATGCAGCCCCGGACCGGGGAGTAGTCCATCAGCTCCGCTTTTTTGATAACGTCAATATACCAACGGGAAAAATCCTCCTGCTGGGGCGTAATTTCCGTAACGAACTGTTTCTGTTTCGACATAACCGTTAAAATCCTCCCGAAGACACAACCCCATCGCCCATGTTGTTGCGAACAATGATCGTGCCGATAGTCAACCTTTTACTAATCGCAATATATCGTTGTAGGTCACCGCCAGCATCAGCAGCATCAGCATGGCGAAACCGACGAAGTGCACCATGCTCTCCCGGTTCGGATCGACGGGCTTGCCGCGAAGTCCTTCAATACCGAGAAAGATAAGACGGCTGCCGTCCAATGCCGGAACGGGCAGCAGGTTGAATATGCCCAGATACAGGCTAAGAATGGCGGTCCATAAGGTGAGCTGGCCAATCCCCTGCTTCGCGAACTGTCCCGTTACTTCGAACGTGCGCACCGGTCCGCCCAGATCATCCAGACTGAACTGGCCAAAAATGAGCATGCGGAAGCCCTCGAAAATACGCTGTGTCGTATCCACCATGGACGTGCCCGCATATTTGAACGTCTCCCCGATTGAAGCGCTGCGAGTCGGGAATACCGGCACGATTCCGACCTTGCCGCCTTCCTGGCCATCCACCTTCACCGGCGTCAGCTGGATGGTGAACCGTTCATCTCCCCGGACAATCGTCATGTCTACCGGCTTGCCTTCCGATTTCTCGATGATCTCGATCATCTTGTCCCGGTTGCCGCCGACGGCGAAATCGTTCACCTTTTCGATAATATCGCCCTTCTGCAAATTCGCTTCCGAAGCAGGCATATTCGGACTCACATCGCCAATCTTGACATACGACGGGTTCTCGACCGGCATGCCGACCATCTGTATGTAGGCCCCGAACAGAATGAACGCCAGCACGAAGTTCATGAAAGGCCCGGCGAAAATTGCGAGCGCGCGCTGTCCGACCGTCTTGCTGCCGAACTGGCGGTTATAAGGCGCAATTTGCGTGTCCTCGCCTTTGACGATCATTTTCGCTTGCGGATGAACGTCATAGGTCACTTCTTCCCCTTCCACGTCCATCGTAAGCTTCAGCGAATGCTCCAGATCGATCTCCTTCAATTCGCCACGCACGACTTGCTTGCGCATGTCCAACTGATCAAGGTACAGCTTCACGACCTGATTGTCCTTCAGCCGGACGGCGATCGTCTGCCCGGGCTGTATCTGCACCAGCTCCGGGTCCTCGCCCGCCATCCGGACGAAGCCGCCGACCGGCAGCAGCCGGAGCGTATAACGGGTCTCTCCGCGTGTATGGGAGAACACTTTCGGACCAAACCCGATGGCGAACTCTCTCACGAGAATGCCCGCACGTTTTGCAAAGATAAAATGTCCCCACTCGTGAATCGTCACGATGATGAAGAAGACAAGTATCGTCAATATTACAATTTGTACCATCTGCACGCGATGCATCCTCCTTTACGTTTCGGGTCGCGGTCTTGTCCTATAACGTATGTTCAAAAAGACCGGCTCTTAGCACGAACTCGAAGAACGGACGTTTTGAACAACCTCTTATAGATTATCATTATTCTCCGATCCCGCACAAGAGAATCCACCGGATGCCATCAAGGCCGTAAAATTTGCCGTGCTTCCGCGCGTGCCCGCTGATCCGCTTCCTTAATCTCTTCAAGCGAAGGATGCGGGATGCGCTCATGTCCGGAAATGATCTCGTATACGATGCGCTCGATGTCGAGGAACTTGATCTCGCCCTCCCGGAAGCGCGCCACGGCCACTTCGTTCGCCGCGTTGAACACGGTGGTCGCCGTTCCGCCGGCCCGGCCGCAATCATAGGCCCACCGCATCATCGGAAAGCGTTCGAAATCCATATCCCGGAAATGAAGCTTGCCGACCTCGGCCAAATTAAGGCGGGCCGCAGGGCTGTCCAGACGCTTCGGATACGTCAGCGCGTATTGTATCGGAACCCGCATGTCGGGCACGCCCAACTGGGCGATGATGCTGCCGTCCACATATTCCACGAAGGAATGGATGATGCTCTCCGGATGAATCAGGACATGAATGCGATCATACGGCATCCCGAACAGCCAGTGCGCTTCGATTACCTCCAGGCCCTTGTTCGCCATCGTCGCCGAGTCTACGGTCAGCTTCGCGCCCATCGACCAATTCGGATGATTCAGCGCCTGTGCCAGCGTCACGTTCTCCAGCTCCTTCCGCGAATAATCGCGGAAGCTTCCGCCGGAGGCCGTTACCGTAATCGAATGCACATCCGCGGCCGTTTCTCCGTTCAAGCATTGGAAGATGGCGGAGTGCTCGCTGTCTACAGGCAGAATGCTCACACCCTTGTCCGCAGCCAGCTCGGTCACCAGATGTCCGGCGGATACCAGCGTCTCCTTGTTCGCCAAGCCGATGCTCTTGCCTTCGGCGATCGCGGCCAGGGTCGATTCCAGTCCGACGCTGCCGACGACCGCCGTAATGACGGTATCGGCTTCCGAGGCAGCCGCGACTTCGATCAGGCCCTCATCTCCGAAATAGAGCTCCGTCCCTGCGGGAAGATCGTGACGGATTCGCTCCGCCGTCTCCCGGTCTTGAACGGATACTTTGCGAGGCCGGAATTCTTTCGCCTGCTGAACGATGGCATCCGCATTCCGCCCTGCCGCCAAGGCCTCAACCGTGAACTCGTCCGCATGATGGCGGACAACGTCCAGCGTCTGTGTACCGATGGATCCCGTCGATCCAAGCACTGCAATCCGTTTCATTCCTGCACCTCATCTACAATCTAATTTAATGTGCTCGCCCGCACGTTGCCCGGACTGCCTGTCCATCTGCCCGATCCTTCTGCTATAGCGTCAACAAGCCGATCAGATGAACGAACGGGAAGACGACGATCCAGCTGTCGCAGCGATCCAGGATGCCGCCGTGTCCAGGCAGAATCGTACCTGAATCCTTCACCCCGCGCACTCGCTTGTAGGCGGACTGGATCAGATCGCCGAGCTGCCCGATGACGGCGGCGGAAGCCCCGATCGCAAGCGCCGTGCGCCAATCGAGAAGATCCGGCCGGGCGAGTATGAACAAGAGCGACACGATAACCGATGCCGCGATCCCGCCGAGCGCCCCTTCCACCGTCTTATTCGGACTGATGGCAGGCCACAGCTTATGCTTCCCTAGGGCTCGTCCCGTGAAATAAGCTCCGATATCGGAGGACCAGATGGCTGCGAAGAGCAGCAGTGTCCAGAACAGCCCCTCCTCCATCGAAGTGCGGGTCAGCATCATATATTTGAATCCGATGCCGATATAGAAAGCCCCAAGCCACATTTGGGCCGCGTTCTCGATCGGCACCCGGTTTTTGGTCAATACTGTCATGCATAGCAGGATGAACATGCTGAACCATAGAAGCGTCTCGAACGAGACCGGCCATGAGATGGACCAGCGCTGCCAAGGCACAGCCACCGCAAGCAGCGTAGCATAGCCGATGATGGATGTGAGATCGAAGGGCCGGGAATGATGCATGCGGGCGAACTCGTAGTAGCCAATCAGGGCTAATGCGAGAAGCAGCAGCTCATACGGCATGCCGCCCATGACGCACAGTCCCCCGAATACGATACCGGCTGCAAGCCCCGTAACGATACGCTGTTTCATAACGACTGTTCCTCCAACTTATTGTAATCCGCCATATCTCCGGGTTCGGCGCTGATACTCCAGCACAGCTTCCTTCAAATCCCGTTCCGTGAACTCGGGCCAGTACAAATCGGTAAACCACAGCTCGCTGTAGGCCAACTGCCACAGCATGAAATTGCTGAGCCGCTGTTCCCCGCTGGTGCGAATCAGCAGATCCGGATCCGGCAAGCGGCTGGACAACAGATGA
This sequence comes from Paenibacillus thiaminolyticus, assembly GCF_003591545.1. Lineage (GTDB taxonomy): Bacteria > Bacillota > Bacilli > Paenibacillales > Paenibacillaceae > Paenibacillus_B > Paenibacillus_B thiaminolyticus_A. Next base: position 82,065 of record NZ_QYZD01000017.1, on the reverse strand, counting down.
TGATGAATCAACTCCTCGTCGATATCATCCGGCATTACCGTGCCTGCAGCGACGTCCCGGGCAATCTCCCGGAAGCCTTCGATCAATTCCCGCTTCCCGCCGTAATTCAACGCAAAATTGAGTATGAGTCCCGTATTATTCTTCGTTTTCTCCACGGCTTCTTCCATCGCCGCAAGCGTATGATTGGGAAGGCGGTCCCGATAGCCCATCATGCGCACTTGCACGTTCTTCTCTACCAGTTCATCAAGCTCAATGGCGAGGAACTCTTGGGGAAGCTTCATAAGAAAGTCCACTTCTTCTTTCGGGCGCACCCAGTTCTCTGTGGAAAAAGCGTACAGGGTCAGTATTTTGATTCCGATGTCATTGGCAGCGATGGTGGCGCGCTTCACCGCTTTCATCCCCGTATGGTGTCCTGCGACACGCGGCAATCCGCGGTTCTTCGCCCAACGTCCGTTGCCGTCCATAATGATCGCCACATGATGTGGGATATTGTCCGGCAGCAGCTCAGGCCCCAGTCTATCCTTCCTGCGCTGCACCCACGCTTGGAATCGCTTAATCATTCGGTCTCCTCCAACCTGTTGATAAGAACCGGCACCGGAAAAAGACAATAAACCCCACCGTGCGGAGGGGCATAAAGATGTCGCACATTGCGGTGCGCCTTCATTAGACTTCCATAATGTCTTTTTCTTTTGCTGCCAATACTTTATCGACTTCCGCGATATATTTGTCCGTCGTCTTCTGGATATCTTCCTGATGACGGCGGGATTCATCTTCCGAAATATCGGTTTTTTCCAGCTTCTTGATATCATCGTTCGCGTCGCGGCGGATGTTGCGAATCGCGACCTTCGCCTCTTCGCCGAATTTCTTCGTCTGCTTCACAAGCTCCGCGCGGCGCTCCTGAGTCAAGGCCGGAATGGCAAGGCGGATGATAGAGCCGTCACTGACCGGCGTCAAGCCGAGATCCGACTTCATGATCGCGCGCTCGATCTCTCCCAGCGAGCTCTTGTCCCAAGGCTGGATCACCAGCGTGCGCGGATCCGGCGTGCTGATGTTCGCCAATTGATTGACCGGCGTCATCGCCCCGTAATATTCAACTTGAATGCGGTCAAGCAGCGCTGCGGAAGCACGTCCGGCACGCAATGTAGCCAAATCGCGCTTCAAAGCTGCTATTGCCTTTTCCATACGTTCTTCTGCGTGTTTCTTTACCGATTGTGGCACTAGTCTACACTCCCTTTTACAATGGTTCCAATCTTCTCACCGAGCACGACTCGCTTGATATTGCCGTTCTCAGTCATCGCAAACACAATGAGTGGAATGTTGTTATCCATGCAAAGTGAAGAAGCGGTCGAGTCCATGACGCCCAGATTGCGATTCAGCACTTCCATGTAAGTCAATTGCTCGAATTTCTCCGCAGTCTCGTCTTTGAACGGATCGGCAGAGTACACGCCGTCAACCTTGTTCTTAGCCATCAGGATGACATCGGCTTCAATCTCTGCCGCACGCAAAGCTGCTGTCGTATCCGTCGAGAAGAACGGATTCCCGGTTCCTGCCGCAAAAATGACGACGCGCCCTTTCTCCAAGTGGCGGATAGCCCGGCGCCGGATATAAGGTTCAGCGATCTGCTGCATGGCAATCGAACTCTGCACGCGTGTCGGCACGCCGATTTGCTCGAGCGCATCCTGCAAGGCAAGTGCGTTCATTACCGTGGCAAGCATCCCCATATAGTCAGCCGTGCCGCGGTCAATCCCTTTTTCGCTGCCTGCGATGCCGCGCCAAATATTGCCCCCGCCGCATACGATGGCAACCTCAACGCCAAGATCCACAACTTCCTTCACCTGTTCTGCAATGGAATTGATGACGCCGGATTCGATCCCGTAGCCTGCCTGACCTGCCAGCGATTCCCCGCTTACTTTTAGCACGATGCGTTTAAAAACCGGTTCTTTCAATGTTTACCCTCCACTTTTGACAACGTGCTAAAAAAGAAGGAACACTATGTGTTCCATCTTTTCCAGCGCGTCTGTTGATTGCTAGCAGCTTATGAACGGAAGCATCCTGTTCCGAGGATTACTTCAAGTTCGCTTGCGCCATTACTTCTTCAACAAAGTTATCTTCTTTTTTCTCCAAGCCTTCGCCCAGCTCGTAACGAACGAAGCGACGGATCGAAATGTTCTCGCCGATCGCTGCGATCTTTTCGTTCAGCAGCGTCTCGATTGTCTTGTCCGGATCCTTGATGAAGGATTGCTCCAACAAGCAGAACTCTTCGAAATATTTGCTGATGCGGCCTTCGACCATTTTTTCAACGATTTTTTCAGGCTTGCCTTCGTTCAGCGCTTGCGCCTTCAAAATCTCTTTTTCTTTCTCGATCTCTTCTTGAGGCACTTCTTCGCGGCGTACGAATTTCGGCGAAGCCGCCGCAATTTGCATCGCGATGTCGCGTGCGAATTCCTTGAATTGGTCCGTCTTCGCGACGAAGTCCGTCTCGCAGTTGATCTCGACCAACACGCCGATACGTCCGCCAGCGTGGATATAGGATTCAACCACGCCTTCCGTAGCTACGCGGCCCGCTTTTTTAGCTGCTGCCGCCAAGCCCTTCTCACGAAGCAATTCAGCCGCTTTTTCCAGATCGCCGTTTGCTTCCTCCAATGCTTTTTTGCAATCAAGCATACCTGCGCCTGTTTTTTCACGCAATTCTTTAACTGCACCTGCACTAACTGCCATGTCTAATTCCCTCCATCAATGAGATATGCCCCTGCATGGTGCCGGGCGGATTCAAGCTATCGTACAGCTTAAAAAAAGGGCGGTGAGAGGTGAACCACCTGCCAACCACCCTTATTTGTTCATCCAAATGTAAGACGCTGTATTACGCGGATGTTTCTTCGCCTTGATGCGCTTCGACAACAGCGTCAGCCATCTTCGAAGTGAGCAGCTTGACTGCGCGGATCGCATCGTCGTTACCAGGGATAACGTAATCGATTTCGTCCGGATCGCAGTTCGTGTCAACGATACCTACGATTGGGATGCCCAATTTGCGAGCTTCCGCCACTGCGATGCGCTCTTTGCGAGGATCGATGACGAACAATGCGCTTGGCAAGCCCTTCATGTTTTTGATACCGCCCAGGAATTTCTCCAGACGCTCTTGCTCTTTGCGGAGCAAGATAACTTCTTTCTTAGGCAGCACTTCGAATGTGCCGTCCTGCTCCATCGATTCCAGCAGCTTCAGGCGATCGATACGCTTCTGAATCGTCTGGAAGTTCGTGAGCGTACCGCCCAACCAGCGTTGGTTGATGTAGTACATTCCGCAGCGCTCTGCTTCTTCCTTGACGGAATCTTGAGCTTGCTTCTTCGTGCCGACGAACAGGATTGTCCCATTCTCAGCCGCGAGGGATTTTACGAAATTGTAAGCTTCCTCGACTTTTTTCACTGTCTTTTGCAAGTCAATAATGTAAATGCCGTTACGTTCGGTGAAGATATATTTGTCCATTTTCGGGTTCCAACGACGAGTCTGGTGACCGAAGTGTACCCCAGCTTCCAACAGCTGCTTCATGGAGATAACTGCCATCTTCACTGCACCTCCCAATATGGTTATTTATCCTCCGCCGATGTCATCTTCCTTCAAGACTCTGCTACAATGAGACAGAGCACCCTTGCAGAAATTGATCGACGTGTGTTCTTAACACCGTCAATTAATATACCATAATGACCCATGGGTTGCAACCACTTTTGGCAAGCTAGCCGTTCGGCTTGCTCGTCAGTATGCGCAGCGCTTCCTCCATCGTGGAGGGAACCGGGAACAGGAACGTGCCTGTGCGCAGCTTCCCTTGCTTCTTCTGCGTGGCGACATAGCGTTCGAACTCCTCCGCGCTCTCGACGATTCCCGCGTCAGCCAACTGCTTGGCGATATCCCGGGAGCCACTGCCGTAGGCCACCTTAATCTTCGCCTCCTGCTTCACCTGCGCAGGGGGAGGCTCCTCCTTCTCGGCGGCGGATGAGCCCGGCTTCGCCGCCTGGCCGCTGCCGTCGGCCGCTTTCTTCTCTGCCCCCTCCTCCTGAGAGGGCGTTCCGCTGCTTGCAGGCGTTGGCGGCTGAGCGGCGTCTCCGCCTTCAGCCGTTCCGTCCGCCATCGCACCGAGCGGAATCAGCTCATAACCGGCCCGTTCCGCCTCTCTGCGCAGTTCCGCCTCTGTCAGCGGCTCGGCTGCGCGCTCGCCGACGAGCGTCAGCTGGAGCAGCAGGCTGCCAATCATCATTCCTGCGCCAAGTCCGATAAGAAACCGACGATCTTTAAACACGGCCGCCCTCCTGTACTCCAAGCTGGATAATAAGCTGAACCTCGCCTATCGGCATGGACAGCCGCTCGGCAATCTGGCCCGCCGGCACCTGTTCATCGGCCAAAGCGAACAGCTCCGGGTACCGGCTGCGGATCGAAGGGAGCTCCGGCGCCTCTGAGTCCGCTTGAGCCTCCGCTTCCGCATCCGGGACGGGGTCCGCCTCCGGAGGAAGCGGAGAGGCTTCCGCCGGCATCGAATGCTTCGGGACGGGCTGGGCAGCCTTCTCCATCTGCGGTGCGGGATCTTGTCCGTTCCACAAGCGGACCGCCTGCTGCTCCGCCACCCGCGCTTCCAGAGCCGCATGCCGTTCCTCGCTTCGGCTCCATCTTTGCTCAAGCTGGTCAATTCGCTTCCTCAACGCCTCGTCCGTCATCTGCCCCTCTTTTTTCATCCGCTCAATCATGCTGATTAATTTTTCATTATCCGTTTCCAGCTCTCGCATATAATGCTCGAGCGTCTCCTCCATATTGCGCTGGAGCTCGGTGCTGTCGTTCCCTGTTCTCGGCCTGAGCAGACCAAGCACGACAAGGACCGCCCCCAGCAGCGCTACATAGAACCAAGGCCCCATCGCGGGCACCTCCTTTTCAGCTGCGTTCAGATTGTTCGCGCCCATGCGGATGCAGGCTTTCCTTTACTTGCTCCGCCCGCATCCGTCATAGCCGCCAACACGGCAAAAAAGGCAACGCGGGCACCTTGTGCGACAAGGCGGTCAGCGTTACCGATTCAGCACGTGAAATCAATATGCTTTCCTTTGTATGGGTGCTCTGCAGGAGCAGCCGCTGGAGGAGCTGCCGTCTCCTCCTCTGCCGGCTCCATCTCGTCGCCGGAGCCGTCCGCGCTCGGCTGTTCGCGCTTTCCTTCATCCCGGATCCGGGCCTCCTGCGCAGTTTCTACTTGCTCGTTGCGCTCGCGCCGCTTTTTCGTCATCTTCTCCGCTTGCTCGTTCAAAAGCAGCTGTTCGGTAACAGGCCGCTGCTGCTGCTGTTGATGAATTGCCGATGCCTCTTGCGTTCGGGTTATTGCGATTTGCAACTCTACCGGCTTCACATTCATCTCATCACCCCAGCCTTCCCCTATAGACGTGGAACACATCTTGACACGAACTTGCACCTACAGTGAGATTCGTAGCCCCGACTTGGGGCGCCTTCTGGTGTACGCAGCTATACGCTGCCATACGCAGCAATGCCCTGCCGTACGCAGCAGTACCCTGCCGTACTCGGCAATGCTATGCCGTATGATTGCCTAGCGTTTGCTATGCGTCCCCATATGCCGCTATATGTTGCCGTACGGCTGCCATTCGCCTCCATGTGGCGCTATAGCCGCCGCACTTCTACCATACTTTTCCACGCGGTGCTATACGTTGCCGTACGCCGCTCTCGTGCCGCTCAAAAAATCCTGCAAAACTGCAGTTTATTGGGGAACGCACTGACAGTACGCCGGGATTCCTGCAAAAACGCAGGAATTCTCACCGTATCGCTTATAAACTAGAGAATTTGAGTAAAAAAGATGTAAAATAGCAGCAATTTCTTCGAAACTCCGTTTCATCGGCGTAAATTGCTGTACAAATGCAGGATTGGCTTCTCGCTCGACAGGATTTTGGCCCTAGTTAGCTATGGGTCACCACGCCAGTCACCTAGTCAGTCACCACGCCAGTCATCACGCTAGTTTCCACGCTAGTCATCACCCTAGTCATCCGCCAACCATCACGCCAGCCATGAGCGGCCACGAGCAAGCCGAGACGAAACGCATGAGCAAAGCGGCCGCGTTACACGCTCCCAAGCTAACCCTTATAAATAAGAAGACATCGTAATGTCGCCGTCATGCATCCGGAAGGAGACCCTCTTCGCCGCATCCTTCACATACCGAGTATTGCGGCCAATTACAATTTTGGCCCCGCCATATATCACATTGAACACAACGACCGAAGCCGAAGCGGTTTCTTCCAACATCTTCTCAATCTCGAACATGCGCTCCCGCATGTCCGATTGCTGCTCCACGGCCTGCTTCTTGGTGGAAGTCAGCTTGATCCGCATCGCCAATTTGTCGCCCGAGAGCTGGCCTGCAGACGCCATTTGATCCAAAATACGGAGCGCTTTCTCCGTCTTCTCTAAATTATCCATACTTGTTTTGAAGTTGTGGCGGAGCTCCATCAGCTCGTTCCGCAGCTCCGGCTGCACGCCCACCTCGATCGTCGTCGCAGTGGACATGGAGTTGCCGATCGTGCGGGCGATCACCTTTTCTCCCGCTTGAATCAAACCACCTACAATAAGTCCTTTGGTTCCCTGGCAGATGACCTGCTTCCCTGCCCGTATCGTGGCATGCATAATGCTCTGTGTTACCATCACGTCGGTCGCCGCATACACATTCGCTTCTTGGACGAAGGTGCATTTGACATGAGTACCCGCCTTGACATAGCCTTTGTTCCCTGCAATGATGCCTCCGCTGATTTCGACGCAGCCGTCGGCCTCGATCTGTGCCCCTTCCACGCCGCCGTACACGCGGATATCTCCTGACGCTTTGATGCGGAAGCCGGTCAGGACATTGCCCCGAATGACAATGGTCCCGATAAAGTCGATGTTCCCTATCCGGTAGTCGACATCTCCGTTCACTTCATAGACCGGGAAGACGTTCAGCTTGTCCCGGTCGGTGAGCGAGACGAGGCCGTCAATCGCGGAATAGATCGCTCTTTCCTCCGGATCGACGACGACGTTCTTCCCGATTTTGAATCTCGCGTCGCGCCCTCGCTTCGACTTGATCGGGTCCCCTGTTACAGAGATGCCGGGGATTCCATCCGTTGGAGGAATGCGCTGAGCGATCATTTGTCCTTTTCTTACATTATCAAGCTGCTTGACTTCCTTCAGATCAACGGTCCCGTCCTCCTGCTCAACCGGCTTGTGTTCCTGCTTGCCCGTGCGTACCAGGAGACGAACTGAGCCGTCTTCACCGTCTACGGGTGCCTTCCCATGAGCAATCATCGTTGCGCCGCGCGCAAAGGCTTGCGGATTCGAAGCTATCTCCTGCAGTACCCGCGTTTGAATGCCGAAGCGTATATTGTTGCTATGCAGCAATGTCTCCAGCTGTTCCGCAGTGCACTGAAACGTAGGCTCGAATTTGGCAAATTCAATATAGCCATATAGCTTGTCCTCAGAAATCGTAACTTCTACATAATCTTCCAAAGCCACTGCCGTACTCACGAAAAATCCCCCTTTCGGTTTTATTCGGTTTGCCTTCGTGCCCCTCTAGTTGTCATTTACGCTTCCAGCAGCATGCTCTTATGCTTTTCCAATGCCGTTCGGAGACGCAAAATCGCTTTGGAATGAAGCTGGGAGATACGAGAAGGAGACAGCGACATCACTTCGGCGATCTCGCTGAGAGACAGATCCTCGTAATAGAAAAGCGAGATGACCATCCGCTCTTTCTCGGTCAGCTTCTCGATTCCATAGATAAGCGATTCCTTTAAATAGTGCTCATTCACTTTGCTTTCCGGATTTTTCGCCTTTTCATCCACCAATAAGGACAGGCGCGTCTCGGATTCGTCCTCGCGGATCGGGTCCTCCAATGAGCAGACGGACATAATGTTCACGTCATGCAGCATCCCCTGGAATTCTTGCTCACTCACATTCAAAAATTCGATCATTTCACTGTCCGATACGGACCGCAAATACCGCTGCTCAAGCTGCTGGTAGGCTTCTTCGATTTTCTTCGCCTTCTCCCGCACCGAACGCGGCACCCAATCGCCCTGCCGCAGACCGTCCAGAATAGCTCCCCGTACGCGCCAGGAGGCGTATGTCTCGAACTGGAGGCCGCGCTGGTAGTCGAACTTCTCGATTGCGTCGATCAGGCCCATGACGCCGTGGCTGGATAGATCGTCCTTGCTGACGTTGCGGGGCAGCCCGGCGGCGAGCTTGTTCGCTACGAATTCGACGATGGGCAAGTAAATCTCGATAAGTTGTTTCTTCGCCTCGACATCCCCATTATCCTTCCACTGTTCCCAAAGCTCATAATGAGAGCACGGTTTGATTTTCTGAACGCTCACCGACAGTCAGCCTCCTTACTTTTGTGTCAGGTGACGAACAGCTTGTGCCAATTGCCCCGCATCCGGCAGCGGTTCTTTGGTCACGAGCTTGGGCGGGTTTAACGGTTGAAATGCTTGTCCGTCATCGTCTTCCCGCTCGGTTGGCTTCTCCTCATCGGACATCGGGCGCAGCATCTCGTGAAGCATATCGCTCTCATCCGGCGTCGTCATATCGACCAGATTTCCTTTGTCCTCTCCGTTCGGGGCCGATGAGGCAGCCTGGGCGTCAGGCGCGCCCAGCACGCCCGCCGCGAAGCGGATCGCGAAGCCAAGCGCGAACCAGGCAGCAAATGCGATCGCTCCGCGAATCAGACTGGTTGTCCACAGATTGCTGCTCCAAGAAAGTAATAAAGTGATAACAAATCCGACGATTCCGACTATAAAATTCCAACGAATCGTTCCCCTCATCGTCATATTTCCTTTACTCCCTGTTGTACGCTTCGAATATGAAGCATACCGTCATCACAGCGCAATTCAATCGTTCGCCCGTATGAGCCGCCCGTATCCTCCGACAACAACGGAATGCCGTGCTGGTCCAGCAGTTGCTTGCAACTTTCCACATTACGCGGACCGATTCGCATCATTTCATTATTGGAAGCAAACGCGAACATCTGGGCTCCGCCCGCCATTTTGGCCTGCAGTCTCCCCTGCCTGGCCCCTTCGGCTTCCATGCGCCGCAGCAGCTCGGGCACGGCCGTATCGGCATATTTGGCGATATTGACCGAACCTTCCCGCGCTATGGCCGAGGAGGGGAGCATAATATGAGCCATGCCCGCAATCTTGGCGACGGGGTCGTACAACGTAAATCCGACACAGGAACCTAGCCCGGTCGTGCGTATGGATCCGAAGCGGCATACATTCAAATCGGCCATACCTACTTTAACAATCTTGGACTCTTCAATCATGTAAAGGCACTCCCAAGGCAGCGAAAATTTTAGAAAAAGAGTCCGGATCGGGAATCAGGAAAAAGGTGCCCTGCACTTCATCGCAGCCTTCCAAAAACTTCGTGTCGATGAGCAGCGCGCTGTCTCCCATTTCCCCGTATTGAAGTATGCCGTAATTCAACACCGCTCCCGCCATGTCAATCGCCAGCTGCGGTACCGTCGGAGACATCATCATCCGGGTGAAGTCTGCTAACGAGGACAAGTACGAACCTGCCAAAATATTTCCGATTTCCGCCAAGGCCGACAGCTCCATCTCCGAGAACCATTCCCCACCCTCTAATGGCACCGCAGCCAGATAGGAGAGCAGCATCTTGGCCGCCTCCGGATCGAACATGAAGAAAAGATGACCGGGCGCATCGCCCTCAACCCGGAAATAAATCGCGATAACCACCTGCTCCGGCCCGCCGACCTCATCGGCGATGCAATCAAACGGCATCAGGCGCACTTGGGGCACTTTCATATCGATGGTGCGGTTCAGCAAGCGGGACAGCGCCGTGGCGGCATTGCCGGCGCCGATGTTTCCCACTTCCTTCAGGACATCCATCTTGAAGGCGCCCAGATGTTCATACAGATGCACTGGGCTATGCCTCTAGTTGCTCAAGCTTAATAATTTCGCTTTTGTTGAGCACTTCCGCCAGATTCAGCATGATAAGAAGGCGGTCTTCTCCGATTTTCGCTACGCCGCGCAAATATTTCGCTTGAATGCCGCCCACGACTTCCGGTGCCGCCTCAATGTTCTCCTCATTGATGTCCATGACGTCGCTCGCATTGTCGACGATGAAGCCGACTTCCAGATCGCCATGCGTCACAATGATAATCCGCGTCTGATCCGTCGCTTCCGCCTCCGGCATGCCGAAGCGGCCCCGCAGCTCGATGACCGGAATGACGACCCCACGCAGATTAATGACTCCTTTGATGAAATCATATGTTTTCGGCACGCGCGTAATCGGCATCATGCGTTCAATCGTCTTCACTTTCTCCACTTCGACGCCATATTCTTCCGTCCCCAACATAAAGACCACGACTTTCATATCCTCTGCCATGACCGTTCCTCCTCGTATCTTGATCTGTAGCGGTTATTTCAATAACGCATTCGTATCGACAATGAGCGCCACCTGGCCATCGCCGAGGATGGTTGCGCCCGAGATGCCCGGGATGTTCTTCAAATAGTTGCCGAGCGGCTTGAGCACAATCTCGCTCTGCCCGATGAATTCCTGGACGGCGAGCGCAGCGAGCCGATCGCCCTTGCTGATGATGATAATCTCCACTTCGTCTTCGTCGAAATCAGAGTACCCTTCGCAATCGAACAGGGCGCTGAGCGATAGCAGCGGGATGACGCTGTCCCGGTAATCGACCATGCGGATGCCGCCATGGACGCGCCGGATTTTGTCCTTCGTAACGAGACCGGTCTCTACAATGGATGTCAGCGGAATCGCGTATTTCTCGTCGCCTAACCGGAACAGCATCGCCGACATGATGGACAGCGTAAGCGGAAGCTGGACGATGAACTTCGTGCCTTGCCCGAACTGCGATTCGACGACGACATGGCCGCCGAGCGCCGTAATCTTGGACTTGACGACATCGAGGCCGACCCCGCGTCCCGAGACGTCCGATATTTTCTCCGCCGTGCTGAAGCCCGAGGAGAACAGCAGCTGATACACTTGCTCGTCGCTCATCGAAGCGGCCTTCTCTTGGGTGATAACCCCGTTCTTAATCGCTTTGCTCAACACCTTGTCCCGGTCAATGCCATGCCCGTCCTCCTCGATCTCGATGAAGACATGGTTGCCGCTGTGATAGGCGCGAAGATGTACCGTTCCCGTCTCCGGCTTGCCCTTCTCCAAGCGCTCCGCCACCGATTCGACACCATGGTCGACCGCGTTCCGGAGCAGGTGGACGAGCGGGTCTCCGATTTCATCAATGACGGTACGATCCAGCTCGGTTTCCGCACCGGTTATGATGAAATCGATCTTCTTATCCAGCGATTTGGCCAAGTCGCGCACCATGCGCGGGAAGCGGCTGAATACGGTATCGACCGGAACCATGCGCATCTTCAGGACAATGTTCTGCAGGTCGGAGCTGACCCGGACCAGATGCTCGACCGTCTCCGTCAATTCCGTTGTCTTCAATTCGCCCGCAATTTGTTCCAGCCGCACCCGGTCAATAAGCATCTCGCTCAATAGATTCATCAATACATCAAGACGATCGATATCAACACGAATCGTCCGGCTCTGCACGGGCTTGGAGCCGTTCCCCGCGCCTGCGCGAGGCGCGTCCGGCGATTTGGCCGCGGCCGGCTTCGGTGCCGCCTGCGCCGGGGCCGGGCTCGCTTGTGCCGCTTCCGGAGCCGCTGCCGCAGCTGCCGTCTCCTGGACCGCCTTCATGACGCCTTCTACATTGCGGTTCCATTCGCGAACGTCATTGGTGCTCATCGAGACGAAAGTGACGGATTCGAGCTCGGATACCTGATTGATTTCACGTTCCAGTTCGGCTTGCTCGGTCGTACTGACGAAAAATACGGTGAACTCGGAGTCGAATTTATCCTGCTCGATATCCTGTGCCGGCGGAGTGGACTTGACCACTTCCCCATGCTGGCCGAGCACCTGGAATACCATATAGGCGCGGACTGCCTTCAATACGCAGTCGTCCCGCAAACGGACGCGCAGATGATAGACGTTCATCCCGGATTCCAGCGATTGCTCCAGGATGCTGCGCTGGAATTCATCCAGCGTTTCGCCGGATGCCTCCTCGCCGCCGCCCGCATCCTCCTTCTCCTGCGAGGATGCGGTGCGGTATTCTCCCGTCTCGATTGACTTCAAGGCGGCCAATATTTGCGTTACGTCTGCTTTTCCCTCGCCGCCTTGCGTAATATCCGACACCATCGCCTCCAGCGAATCAAGACTGCGGAACAGCGTATCGAATATGAACTCGTCCATTTTTAGTTGATGGTTGCGAATCATATCCAGCACATTTTCCATCTGGTGGGTCAACGACGCAAGATCTTCAAACCCCATCGTCGCCGACATGCCTTTCAAGGTGTGTGCCGAACGGAAAATAATCTGGACGATGCCGACATCGTCCGGACTGTTCTCCAGTTCCAGCATATGCTCGTTCAGTGCTTGCAAATGGTCGTTCGCTTCGTCAATAAACATGGATAAATACTGATTCAGATCCATGTTCGCCCCCCCTTTCCGATATAGAGGTCGTTCAAAAAGGCCCGCCTTATTGAACACACACTCATGTACAGCTTCGCGCTACCCCGACGTAGCCGTTATGATAGCGCCAGCCATGTCTTGCAATGGAATGACTTGGGATACACACCCGAGTTCGATCGCTGCGCGCGGCATTCCGAATACGACACAGCTCTCTTCACTTTCCGCGAAGGCCGAGGCGGCGCCGTCCTCGGCCAGGCGCTGCATCATTTTGGCCCCGTCGCTGCCCATTCCGGTCAAGATCACGGCATGGCGCTTAAGCTGCCGCAAAGGGAGCAGTGACTCGAACAGCCGATCCACGGAAGGCCGGTGCCCAGATACGGGGTCCGTCCGGTTCAAGGCAATGGCATACGTGCCGTCCGGACGGGCAACCGCCGTCATGTGGAGACCGCCGGGCGCGATATAAGCCGTTCCGCTCATGAGCACCTCTCCATCCTCGGCTTCCTTCACCTTCAGCTCGCTGTAGCTGTCCAGCCGTTCTGCCAGCGAACGGGTGAAGTTCGGCGGCATATGCTGGACGATGAGCACGGGCGCCGGCAGATGATGCGGCAGCGCGGACAGCAGCGTCTTCAGCGCCCGCGGACCGCCTGTGGAGGTCCCGATAGCGACAATATGGCGGAACCGCCCAGCCCGTTCCGGCTCTGCCGTCTTGGCGGAACCGCCGCCCGCACCGCGAACGGAAGGGCCGCCAACAGCTCTGCCCGACTCTTCGGCGGGCAGAACCGGCCTCGGCCGGCTGCCTCTCGCGGCCGCGGGCGGCAGAGGCGGCGGCGATTCCCCTCTTCGCCGCGCCTGCTTGCCGTCCGCCGCAGGCGGCGTACCGCTCGTGCGCCCGCGCCGCGCCAGCTCCGCTGAGCGCTGATCCTGTGCTGGCGGCGAAGCGGCCGGCTTCGCCGTCCGGCGAGGGTCCGGGCTCTCGTCGCCAGAACCGATTAGAAGCTTCAGCCGTTCCATCTGCCGTCTGCGTTCCGCAGAGGCGATAGCTGCATGAAGCTTGTCGACCAGCATCTGTCCAACTTCTTCGATCGTGCCTGCTCCACCCGTAGGAGATGGCTTGCACACGAAGTCGATCGCACCCAATTCCAAAGCCGTCAGCGTCTCGGAACGCCCGTCTTCGGTCGAGCTTGAGAGCATAATGACCGGTGTCGGGCATTGAGCCATAATTTGCTGAAGGGCCTGCAAGCCATTCTGAACAGGCATCTCGACGTCCAGCGTAACCGCATCCGGCAGGAGCTCCTTCACCTTGCGTACAGCTTCTTCTCCATCCCGGGCTGTGCCTACCACCTCAAAGGTCGATTCGCGTGAAATCAAATCCGATATAATGGCGCGCATGAAGGCCGAATCGTCTACGACAAGTATTTTCTTGGTTGTCACAATCCATCACGCTCCCTTATCGAGGTTGTTCAAAAAAGTATGTCTATTGAGGATTGCAGTCATGCGAGCTTCCATACCGGTTGTTGGCGAGTATGAAGCTTCCGTGCGCCTGTTCGGCATGCATCAGTTCGACCAGCGGCGCAGCCATTTTTGCACGAACTGCTTGACTCCCCCTGGTGATTCCCCGGCTTCCGTCTGCTTGATGCCCTGGGTATATACCCGCGCCAGTTCCCTGATCTGCGCCGATGCCCTGCATTGCGGATAGAGGATAGTGAAGGGCTCCTGCTTCTTCACGGCCTGCATCACATGCGGATCGTCATAAATGTATCCGAGAACCGGCAAGCTCCGATTCAGGAATCGCTCGCTGACCGAGGTCAGCCGGTCTGCCGTCTGCGTTCCTTCCTTCCAGTCGGATGCGCGGTTCACGATAAGCCGGAGCGGGCAGTGATGCCCTAAGCCCGACACCAGCTTCAGCACGGCGTACGCATCCGCGATCGCCGTCGGCTCCGGTGTCGTCACAATCCATGTCTCGTCTGCCGCCATGATGAAGCGCAGCGTCTCTTTGCTCAATCCGGCTCCCGTATCGAACAGAATGACATCATATAACTCCGACATCGCATCCATCTCGGTTAGGAAGCTGTCGATCTGTTCCACGGGCATATCGAGCAGATCCTGCAGCCCGGAGCCTCCCGGCACATAGTGAAGGCCGCCGGGGCCAATCTGGATAATGTCCCGCAGCGTCTTCGTTCCGTGCAGCACATGGGCCAGACTATAGGGTGAAGGCGATCCGATCAGCACATCGATATTCGCCATTCCGATGTCGGCGTCGAATACCAGCGTGCGGCAGCCAAGCTGCTGGAGCGACAAGGCGAAGTTCAAAGTGACATTCGATTTGCCGACGCCTCCCTTCCCGCTCGTGACGGTAATGATGCGGGCCGATCGCGGCTGGCCCGGCTCCGCCGGCGCAGGCGGCCCGCTCTGAAGCTTCTTGCTGACAAGTCTGCGTAGCGCTTGAGCTTGGTCATTCATCATGAGGTCAATCTCCCATTATCCATCGCACCGCGTCATTCACTTGAAAAGGCTGTATGTCATCGGGTACGTTCTGCCCTGTCGTCAAATAGCTGCAGGGAATCTTCACCCGGGACGCCAAGTTCAATATCGTTCCGTATGTTGCGGTCTCATCCGCTTTGGTCAGAATGAGACTGTCGATGCGCTGATTTTCGAACCGTTCCCAGATGGCCAGCATGTCCTCGGTCTTCGACGTCAGACTCAGCACGAGGAAGGTCATGCTGAACGGAAGCGGCTTGAGCATCGTGTTCAGCTCGTTGACGAACATGTCATTGCGGAAATTGCGTCCGGCCGTGTCCATCAAAATGAGGTCGCATGCTTCAAGCGCGTTCAGCGCCCGCTCCGTATCGCCAGGCGAAGTGACGACCTCCAGCGGGACGTTCAGGATTGAAGCGTACGTCCGCAGCTGCTCGACGGCCGAAATCCGGTATGTATCTGCCGTAATAAATCCGACCTTGCGGCCATGGTGAAAAATCTGATCCGCGGCCAGCTTGGCAATCGTCGTCGTCTTCCCGACGCCCGTCGGACCGACGAAGTATACGATGCGGGTAGCCTTCGTAATGCCGTCCCCCTGCCAATTCAGAAGCTGCTCGCTTACCTGTTCGGTAACGAGCCGCTTCGCTTCAGCAGCCGATGCGTCCTTCGGGTGCGGGCATTGCTCTGCAGCCGCCTCGATGAAGCGGTTGACCAGCTCGCTGCCAACGCCCTGCCGCAGCAGAAGCCGTTCCATCTCCTTGAACGGTTCCGGCCAGCTCTCCTGGTAGACGCGCTGCATCACCTTGTGCATCATCTGCTTCATCTCGGCCATCTCGGTCTGCCATTCCGCGTCCAGCAGCGGACGCCGGGATGCTTGCGTTACGGCCGCCTCAAGCTCGGAGGCGAACGCCAGCGGCGCGGCGGCCGCCAATCCCGTCTCCTCCCGCTGAGCTGGTCGCGCCCGCTCTTCGGCTCCCGCGGCCGGAGATGCTTGCTCCTCCGGTTGTATCGGCCGCGGCGCAGTGTAGTCGGGAGCCGCTTCCTTCACCTGCGGAGCGGGCGGACGCGGCTCGGCCGGAGCGCCGCCATAAGCGCTGCGCGCCGCCGTCGGCGAGACGTAGACCCGCGCCGGGGGCTCGGCGGGAGCCGCTGCCCTAGCTGCGGAGCCGGCCGGCCGGGACGGCTGTGCTTGTTCGTCCACAGCCGCGACCACCTCGATCGCCTTGCGGCTGAACATGCCGAGAAAGCCGCCAGTACGAACTTCCTTCGTGCTGATGATGACCGCATCCTGCCCCAATTCTTGACGAATTTGGCTCATCGCTTCGGGCATCGTCTCCACAATGTACTTTTTTACTCTCATACATTCACCACTCCGACACTTTGAATTTCTACGCTAGGCTCAAGCTCATTGTAAGAGAGTACCGGAATATCCTGCATGGCGCGCTCCAGCAGCTGCCGCATGTACATGCGGATGGATGGGGACGCGAGCAGGACCGGCGAATGCCCCGATTGCAGGAGACGCTGCACCTGATCGCTTATCCGCTGATACACCTGCTGCGTCGTGCCCGGATCCATAACGAGATAAGATCCGTGCTCGTTCTGCGTCACACTCTCCGCAATCTTCTTCTCCAGTGTAGGACCGACCGTAATGACGCGCAGCGTCTCCCCTGGAGTGACGTACTGCTGGGTGATCTGGCGGGCCAGCGCCTGACGGACATACTCCGTAAGCACATCCGGATCCTTCGTATAGGTCCCGTAATCAGCCAGCGTCTCGAAGATGGTAACCAAATCGCGAATCGATATCTTCTCACGCAGCAGCTTCGCCAGCACCTTCTGCACTTCCCCGATAGAGAGCACATTCGGGATCAGATCGTCGGCCAGCGCCGGATACTGCTCCTTGACGGTCTCCACGAGCGCTTTCGTCTCCTGGCGGCCGACCAACTCGTGCGCATGCCGCTTAATGATCTCAGTCAGATGCGTTGCGACGACGGACGGCGGATCAACGACGGTATATCCAGCCAGCTCCGCCCGTTCCTTCATCGTCTCGTCGACCCACAGGGCCGGAAGGCCGAAGGCCGGCTCCGTCGTCTCGATGCCGGAGACGGAATCATCCTCATAGCCCGGGTTCATCGCCAAATAATGATTGAGCAGCAGCTCGCCCTGGGCAACGGCATTGCCTTTAATTTTGATGACATATTCGTTCGGCTTCAGCTGGATATTGTCCCGGATCCGGATGACGGGAACGACGAGACCGAGCTCAAGCGCGCATTGCCTGCGGATCATGATAATCCGGTCCAGCAGGTCGCCGCCTTGCTGGGCGTCGGCGAGCGGAATAAGCCCGTAGCCGAATTCGAACTCGATCGGATCCACCTGCAGCAGGTTGATGACGCTCTCCGGACTGCGGACCTCCTCGATCTGCTGCTCCTCTTCGAGCTGCTCCTCCTGAACCTGACGCTCGTCCATCGTTTTCTGCATCCGGTAGCCGGCGATGGCCAGCACGGCCGCGAACGGCACGGTTGGCTTCAGGCCGATCGGTGTCAGCAAGCCGAGCATCGCAATCGTCGTGGCGACGATGTAGAGCAGCTTCGGATAAGCGAGCATCTGCGTGCTCATATCCTCAGCCAGATTTCCTTTGGAAGCCGCACGGGTGACGATGAGACCGGCCGCGGTCGAAATCAGCAAGGCCGGAATCTGGCTGACGAGGCCGTCCCCGATCGACAGGATCGAATAAGTCGATGCTGCTTCGTCGAAGGCCATGCCGTGCATTGCGATTCCGATGACGAAGCCGCCGATCAGGTTGATGAGCAGGATGATGATGCTGGCGATGGCGTCCCCTTTGACGAACTTGCTGGCACCGTCCATCGCGCCGTAGAAATCGGCCTCTTTCTCAATTTTCTCCCGGCGCTCGCGCGCCTGTTGTTCATTGATAAGCCCGGCATTCAGATCCGCATCGATCGCCATCTGCTTCCCGGGCATCGCGTCGAGCGTGAATCGCGCCGCGACTTCGGCGACCCGCTCGGAACCCTTCGTGATGACAATGAATTGCACGATGACGAGAATGAGGAATACAACCATGCCGACGGCGATATTGCCCTGCGTTATCCACTCGCCGAATGTGGCGACGACATCTCCCGCTTCTCCATTTGCCAAAATCTGCTTGGTCGTCGAGATGTTGAGCGCAAGCCGGAATAACGTCGTGATGAGCAGCATTGCCGGGAAAATCGAAAACTCCAGAGCTTCCTTCGAATTCATGGCAATCAAAAGGATCATCAGCGCCAATGAGATATTGATCACCAGCAGGATGTCCAACAGCCATAACGGTATCGGCAGGACCATCATGAGCACGATGCCGATGATGCCGACCAAGACGAATAGATCTCGCGTTTTCACGGATTGCTTCCCCCAAACTTGTTAGCTCAATTGACTTTGCCTTTCAATTTGTATACATAAGCCAGAACTTCCGCCACGGCCTGGAACAAGTCGGCTGGTATGGCTTCGCCAATCTCCGTCCTCTCGAATAAAGCTCGGGCGAGCGGCTTGTTTTCCATGGTCAGTACGCCGTTCTCCTTGGCGATCTGCTTGATGCGCAGGGCAACGTAATCCTGCCCCTTCGCAATCACTTGCGGGGCTTCCATCTCGGAACCGTCATACTTCAGCGCGACGGCGAAGTGAGTCGGGTTCGTAATGATAACGTCCGCCTTCGGCACTTCCTGCATCATCCGCATCATCGCCATGCGGCGTTGTCGTTCTTTGATTTTTCCTTTGATAAGAGGGTCACCCTCTGTTTTTTTGTACTCGTCCTTAATGTCTTGCTTGGACATGCGCATGCTTTTCTCATGATCATAACGTTGGTACATGTAGTCCATGATGGCGATCGCGAACAAGGCGGCGCCGATCTTCAATCCGAGAGACAGCGTAATTTGTGCGGTATAGCTCATGATGTCATTGAGGGGCACATGCGACATCTGGACAATGCGATCCCGCTCCCCCCACAAAGACAAGTAGACGATGACAGCAATCGCTGCCAGCTTCAATATCGACTTCAAAAACTCCACAACGGAACGAAGCGAGAAAATCCGTTTGAACCCTTGTATCGGGTTGATTTTGCTCAGTTTCATTTTCATGGGCTCACCGGTGAACAAAAATCCGATCTGCGCGTAATTCGCGATGAGTCCCATCAGAAATGCCGCAAGAAACACGGGGGCTAACACGATGAGCCCTTTCAGGAACACCTGGCTGAAATAGTCCGTCACATTGCCTACCGTGACTTCCATCGTCAAGCGGTGCTGCAAGGAATCCGCGAATAAATCGAGCACTCTCTCCTTATAAAAGCTCCCGAACATTAGCAGGCAGAAGAAGCATGCAAGCAGGATAGACGCCCCGGACAAGTCCGAGCTCTTGGCAACCTGCCCCTTCTTGCGGGACTCCTGCCTCTTTTTCGGGGTTGCCTTCTCCGTCTTCTCTTGCGAGAACAGCTGGAGATTCAGGCGGTGTCTCAGTTGATATTCGCGGGCGGCAGACGGTGTCGTCTGCCCGCGGCGCGTACGTGTCATCATTATCCCGCCCCCTGCATCATGCGTAACAGTTGGTCAAGCGCCTCGAATAGCGAGGAGAACAACTGCTGAAGCACGTAAATAAGACTAGGTACGGTCAGTAGCAGCATAACTAATCCGATAATCAGTTTGAGCGGTATGCCCACGACAAAGATATTGAACTGCGGCGCCGACCGCGCCAGAAAGCCAAGCGCCACATCGGTCAGGAACAGCGCCACGATGAGGGGCGCCGAAATCTGGAACGCGATGATGAACGCCTGAACGAAGGACTGCACCAAAAATTCGGAGACAAGTCCGTTCGCTATCTGTTCAAAGAAGGTGTTTTCATCCAGCGGCAGCCACTCAAAACTTCGCATGATTCCGTCGATAAAGTAATGGTGGCCGTTCATCCCGAGAAACAGCAGCACGACAAAGATATACTTGAAGTTCCCCATTACCGGTGAAGTGGCGCCTGTCAACGGATCGATGACATTCGCAATCCCGAAGCCGATCTGGATGTCGATGAACGACCCGGCCGTTTGCACGGCGGTGAAGAACAGCTGGGCCAAAAATCCGATTAATAGGCCAATTAATACTTCTCGTATAATGAAAATGATAAACATGCCGTCTGCCGGCACGGTTTTGCCGAGGCCGAACAGCAAATAGGCGATCACGCTCACAAAAAATGCGAGTCCGACACGAAAATGATTCGGCACGCCCCGCGAAGATATGACAGGGACTGTGACAAAGAATGCCGTAATTCGACATAGCGTGAGCAAAAAAACAGGGAAAGCCTGAACGAGGATTTCCATCTCTTCACTGCCTAACCGATGTAAAGGTGCAAATTATTTAAAATACTAAAAGCAAAATCGACCAAGGTCGTTAAAATCCATGGGCCGAATACGAGCACAGCCACCATGACGGCGATAATTTTGGGCACGAAGGCCAAGGTCTGCTCCTGGATCTGCGTCGTCGCCTGAAAAATACTAATGGCAAGCCCGACGATCAGTGCGATGGCCAGCATCGGGGCGGCCACCTTCAATACGGTGAACACCGCCTGCCCCGCCAAGCCGATAATAAATTCAGCACTCATTTCCTGTCTTCCTCCCGTTCGTCAGATTCGTTCCCACTTAGGTATTGAAACTCATCAGCAACGACTTCACGACAAGATACCAGCCGTCTACGAGCACGAACAGAAGTATTTTAAAAGGAAGCGAGATCATCACCGGAGGCAGCATCATCATCCCCATCGCCATCAGCGTGCTGGCTACGACCATGTCAATGACCAGAAAAGGAATGAATATCATAAAACCCATCTGAAAGGCGGTCTTCAGCTCACTGATAGCATATGCAGGCACAAGCACGGTGAGCGGCACGTCTTGATACGTATTTGGCTTCTCGGTCTTCGTGTACTTCATAAATAAGAGCAAATCTTTCTCGCGGGTATGCGAGAACATGAATTTCTTCATAGGTATTGAGGCTTGCTCCAACGCCTGGGTCTGGTTCAGATCGCCCTTCAAATACGGCTGCAGCGCGACCTGATTGATTTCGCCAATCGTTGGGGACATCACAAACAAAGTAAGAAAGAGCGCAAGTCCGATTAACACCTGGTTGGGCGGCATCTGCTGCGTTCCAAGCGATGTCCGGACGAAGCCCAGCACGACGACGATGCGCGTGAAGGAGGTCATCAGGACGAGAATGGCCGGAGCGATGCTGAGCACGGTAATCAGCAGCAGCAAGGACAACGAGGATGTTCCCGGCTGCCCGCCGCCGTCTCCAATCTTGATGTCGATGTCAGGAATGACAGGCGACGCCGACGCCCAATGAGCGGTAAGACCGGACAACAACAGGACGGCTGTCACAGCTAGCAGCAATTTTTTATTCATCAATCCATCTACCGATCTTCATTGGAATCTTCTTTGAACAACTGCTCCACTTGTTGTGCGCGTCTGGGCATTTGTTCAAGTTTTGCATGAAACACTTCATGAAATGACACGGAAGACGGGTCCGCATCTCTCGTTCCCGAGTCTGTCTCCGCAGTCTTGTAACCTCTTCGCATACGGCTTTTTAGGTCAGACCAAGAGGCTGGCCATGCCGTCCCGGGCTTGGATGGCGCACGCTCCAATGACGCCATCAAGCGCGCCGCTTGCTCCGGATCGGATATTTTATCGATCAAGGTAATATCCTCTCCGATGCCCAGGATGTAGACGACATCGCCAACTTCAATAATCTGCAAGGACTTGTTCGGTCCGAGCCCGGTGCCGCCGATCGTGCGAATGCTTTGATTCATTTGCCACATGCGGTTTTTCCGGTTCAACCATTTAATAAGCAGTACGATAAGTACGATAATGACTGCGAGCGACAGCAGCACGGTCAATAAGCTGCCTATGTAATCTCCGGCACCGGGCGTTTGAATTTGACCGTTGTCAGGCATGGCTTATCCCATTGTTTTCTTAATCGCTTCGATAACGCGGTCTGCCTGGAACGGCTTGACGATGAAGTCCTTCGCCCCTGCCTGAATCGCATCGATAACCATTGCCTGCTGTCCCATCGCTGAGCACATGATGACTTTGGCGTTCGGATCCAGCTTGCGAATCTCCTTCAACGCCGCAATGCCGTCCATCTCCGGCATCGTGATGTCCATCGTAATCAGGTCTGGTTTATGTTCTTTGAACTTTTCGATCGCCTGAGCGCCATCTGATGCTTCTCCCACGACATCGTATCCATTCTTAGTCAAAATGTCGCGAATCATCATTCGCATGAACGCTGCATCGTCTACGATCAAAATACGGTTAGCCATCGTTCTGAATCCTCCCTAAATCTTATTGTAGTTTTTGAATTCGATCCCACTGGTTGATAATATCGGTGACACGAACGCCAAAATTCTCGTCTATGACGACAACTTCCCCCTTGGCAATGAGTTTGTTGTTGACCAGAATGTCGACCGGTTCGCCAGCCAGCTTGTCCAGCTCAATAATGGAACCTTGAGAGAGCTCTAGAATGTCCTTGATCTGTTTGTGTGTCCTCCCTAATTCTACTGTGACTTTGAGCGGGATGTCCAACAATAAATTTAGATTGGATTCATCATGTTGCACGTAGGATCCGGGTTGAAAATTCGCAAATTGCACCGGCTGGACATTGACGTTCCGGTTCGGCACATTGCCGAATGCGGAAGCCGCTCCGCTCTGCGGATCCAGGTGAGCTGCCGGCATCGGCTGAGCTCCGTACGGAGGCTGCGCGTACGGCTGTCCGTACGGCTGCTGAGGCGCTTGTCCCCCCGCCATCGGCTGCTGCTCATATCCCGTCATCGGAGGCTGCTCATACCCTGCCATCGGCTGCTGCTGGGCAGCAGGCTGAGCGGGTGGCGCATATGGCGCCTCTTCCGCCGCAGGAGCCTCCGGCGCGGCCTCTGCTCCTGTCGACATCGATTCCGCCGTTCCCATCAAAATCCGGACCATGTCCTTCGCAAACGGCACCGTCAAAATTTGCATTATCGTCGAATCAATCAAATCGCCGATCGTAAGGCGGAATGAAACTTTGACGAGCACATTCGCGTCAGGCAGCGTGTCAATCCCCTGTCCATCCGACATGTTCAAGATCCCGATGCCCGGCGGTGAAATGTTCACCAACCGATTAAAAATCGTGGACATGGACGTCGCGGACGAGCCCATCATCTGGTTCATGGCCTCCTGCACGGCGCTGACGTGAATTTCATTCAGCTCGCCGGTCAGGCCCGTGCCGTCTCCGCCAAGCATCAAATCCGCGATGACCTGCGCATCCGATGTCTTGATGACGAGGGAATTGACCCCTTCGAAGCCTTCGACATACTGCACGTGCACCGCGACATGCGGCTTCGGGAACTCCTCCTCCAGATTTTCGCGCTTCAGCAGCGTGATGCGGGGCGTCGTAATGTCCACCTTTTTGCCCAGCAGGGTGGATAGCGCGGTGGCTGCACTGCCAAACGTAATATTGCCTATCTCACCAAGGGCATCGACTTCGATCGGATCCAAGTAGGAATCGATTGAAGGGGATTCCGCTTCGCCTTCAGATGAATCGCCGCTCGATTTTTTCAACAGGGCGTCAATTTCCTCCTGCGACAAGTAATCTTTACTCGTCATGCTCTTCCACTCCTTCTTCCACGACTTGCTCGATTTGTACCGCTACGCGCTCTTTGACTACACCCGGCGTGCCAATATATTTCATGCGGTCACCAACCCGAATCGTCAAACCGCTGTCAACCGGCTTGTTCAAGGCGATGACATCGCCGATTGATAACTGCATTAACTCCTGTACCGAAATCTGTGATGTGCCAAGTTCAACGGCGATCGGAAGCTTCGCTTTGCTAACCCGTTGGCGCAATTTTTCGATCTCAATCGGTTCCCGCGTTTTTTTCTCAGATACGAACCAATGATGCACTGACAGCTTCGGCATAATCGGCTCAATGACGACATGAGGGATACATAAGTTGATCATCCCCGTCGTATCCCCGATCTTGGTGCTCAATGAAATGAGCGCAATCGTCTCGTTCGGGGAGACAATTTGCATAAATTGAGGATTCGTCTCGAGTGCTTCCAGCCGCGGCCGGATATCGAGCACGCTCTTCCACGCCTCCTGCAGGCTCTCGAACGCCCGGCTGAAAATGCGCTCCATCACCGTCGTCTCGATCTCGGTCAGCACGTTGATCTTCGAAGGGGCAGCTCCGGCCCCGCCCAGCATGCGGTCAAGCATGGCATATGCAACGTTCGGGTTGACCTCGAGAACCATCCGGCCTTTGAGCGGCTCGGCCTCAAAAATATTCAAAATGGTCATTTTCGGTATCGAGCGGATGAATTCGTCATACGGCAACTGCTCGACCTGGACGACATTGATTTGCACAAAAGTACGCAATTGCGCGGAAAAATATGTCGTCAAAAATCTGGCGAAATTTTCATGGATGCGTGTCAAACTTCGAATGTGGTCTTTAGAAAAACGAACGGCACGCTTGAAATCGTACGAACGGATTTTACGCTGTGTTTCCTCTTTTTTTAGCTCTTCCGCATCCATTTCCCCCGAGGACAGCGCCGCGAGCAATGCGTCAATCTCGTTCTGCGATAGCACGTCTACCAATCGTTTCACCCCCTTACAGGAATCAGCTGAACATGTGTGTCAATCTGCCGTCAAATCGGCGAAAGTATAAAGTCCGTCAAGTCCACTTGAACGACCTTGCCTTCCGGCAATTGCTTATTAATCAGTTCGAGCAACTTGGCACACAGCTGATCCTGACCCTTCATACCTTGCAAGTCTTCCGGTTTCATATCAGCCAAGGTTCTGAGAATGAGAGGCTTGATGCGAACATCTTTGATCTTGTCGAACTGCTCCTTTGTCTTCTTGGTGTCCATTTGGAACGCGAAGCCGGTCAATACGATATAGCTGCGATCTGCCAGATTCGTTTTGATGTCTGTCATCGTTGACGTCATCTCCACGATTTCATCGGCGGATAATCTTACAGTCTGCACTTGCTGTGCTCCAGGCGCGTTGCCTTTACCATTCGTATTGATCATCATAATCACGACCAGGGCGATCAAGGTCAGCGCAAGCAGGAGTGTGATCATCCACGGCATCATTCGTTTCATGGTTGTCCCTCCGATGGTTCTGTCTTTTTCGTTCCGGCAATGATACCGACAGAGCGAACATACTGTTCAATCCGTCCTATCACTTCCGGCCCCTTCTCCAGTACGATGAACTTCTTCCCCGTCGTTAACGTAACATACGTGTCCGGCGTCTCTTCCACGGTTTCGATGAGAAGGGCGTTCACCCACATGGGAGAACCGTTCAATCGCGTGACGGATATCATCCAAATCCTCCTTTGCCTCTTCATTCCAGGCCCCGATGCCGGCCGTTCACAGGCGCGGCATCAGGGCTCGGAACGGATTACTTCCGCATTATCGCTTCAGATTGACGACTTCCTGCAATACTTCATCGGATGTCGTAATGATGCGCGAGTTCGCCTGGAAGCCGCGCTGGGCCACGATCATCTCCGTGAACTCGCCCGTCAGGTCGACGTTCGACATTTCGAGCTGACCTGTGATAATCGCGCCGGTGCCCGCCTCCGGATCGTTCGCGGTGACGATCTCGGCTTCACCCTCCTCGACCGCGTTCGGGGTCAAGCGGTACAGGTTGCCCCCGATTTTCTCGAGGCCTTCCGGGTTGACGACCTTGATTACACCGAGCTGGACGCCCGTCGCTTCTGTCGTGCCGTCTTCCCGCTTCGCAATGATCTCACCGGTCTGCGAGATGGAGAAGGCGACGATATCATCTTCCAACTCGATCACCCCGCCGCCGGAATCGAGTACGCTCAAGCCGTCTGCGGTGACCAGCCTCCGGTTCGCATCCAGATGGAAATCGCCTGCGCGCGTCAGGAACGGAACCTCCTGATCATCACCTAGCGAGACGGCGAAGAAGCCGTCGCCGTCGATGCGCATGTCGAGCGGGCGATTCGTCGTCATCGCGCTTCCTGGCGTATGCACGGTATCGATGGAAGCGAGGGAGACGCCGAGTCCAATCTGCTTGGCGTTCACCCCGCCGCTGTTATCATTCGGAGCGGTCGTGCCTTCAATCGTCTGGCTCATAATATCCTTAAACATGACGCGGCTGCCTTTGAAGCCAACCGTATTGACGTTGGCAATGTTATTGCCAATGACGTCCAGTTTCGTCTGAAATCCGCGCATGCCGGATACGCCGGAATACATCGATCGAATCATCGTATTACCTCCAATGTCTTAATGGTACAAGTTCAAAGGTTATTGAATTCCTCTAAATAAAGGGCTCACTTCGGTCGTTCCATGAGCCAAGGCTCCCTTGCGGTCCAGCCTCTAGACCCGCCATGCCTCAATCATTGAGGAGAATGGCGCTGTCGATCTGCGTAAAAACATGATTCTGCCGCGTCGCTTCATCCAAAGCCGTAATGACGGTACGGGACGGCACATTGACGATGAAGGCCTGGTTATTCATGATGACGAGCGATTGCCGCGCCCCCTTCTCCTCGGCCTGCTTCATCGCCTGATTCATCTTGGCCACGAGCTCGGGAGTCAGGTTCATGCCGCGCTCTGTCATGCGGGTTCTCGCATGCTGGCTGAAGCGGACCTCGTTCGTCCGCTGCAGCTCCTGTTGAAAGAGCTGCTGGAAGCTTGCTTTGCTCTCGCTCTGCCGGGCCTGCTTCAGCCGTTCAGGCTGCTGGACGGCCTGTATCGGTGCTGTCGGGCCTAAATGCCCAATTGGGCCTCCGAGGTTCATGACTGGCCTTCCGCTGCTCCGCCAGGAGACTCTTCCTCAGGCGGTCCAGGCTGTTCTGGTTCCTCTGGCTGTCCTGGTTGTTCCGGCTCTTCCGTGCCTGGGGCTTCTCCCGGTTCACGAATCTCCGCGATCGTGCTCAACTCAACTTCATACTTGCCGACCTTGGCGTAGGACACGCCGTCGCGGATAATCATCGACTCGACGATGCCCGTTCTCAGTACCGGATTCGTATCTTCCTGACCCGTTACCTGATATTCCTTATCTTCGGAAGTACCGTACCATGTTATCTCTTTTCCGATAAGGCTGGAAGACATGCCGAGCGCCTGGTGCAGGCTGCCGAGCTGGGTCTGGATGTTCATCAACTGCTCGACGGAGCTGAATTGGGCCATCTGCGCGATGAAGTCCCGGTCCTGCATCGGCTGCATCGGATCCTGATTTTGCAGCTGCGTAATCAGAATTTTCAAAAATTCATCTTTTCCTAGCGTCTGACCATCCTTCTTGCTGGCCTGCGCCACGTTCTCTGTGCTGTAGTTCGGCCAGGTGACGACTTTGCCGACTGCTGCATCTGATGCCATTGGCCGTACCTCCCTGATTGTTATCTACCAATAGTTACACGCTTGCGCTGAAGGTGGAATTCCCGCCAAGCAGTTGCTCTGCCCCCAGGTCCCCTCCGGCCTCTGCCGTACCGGCAAGCTCATCAAGGGTCAGGCGCTTGCCCTGCTTCGCCCCCCGTTCCGACGATTGCTGGCGGTGGGTATCCTGCTGTCTCCGCTCCTCCTGGAACAGGGAAGAATTCAATGCATTCGACGATTGCTGGGATACTTCAATCTTCTCCACTTGAATTCCTTGGGATTGCAGTGCGCCGCGAAGCATGGACATTTGCTGTTCCAGCATATCCTTCGCCATCAGATGCTCAGTCAAGAAGCGGGCCGTCAATTGGCCGTTCTGAATCGTCAATCGAACCTCTACCTGTCCCAGATGCTCCGGATACAGGGAAATCTTCGCTTCCGACATCCCTCCGATCCGGCTGAATCGCAGCTGCTTCACCATGAAGCCGGCCATTTCGTCCGCGAATCGGTCCGCGTGGATGACGGGCAACGGCTTCGTCGAGTTGAGTCCTTCCTGACGCAGGGCCCATTGGCCTGCCTGCATGACTTGTCCAAGCTGCGGCTCCGGCTGTGCGTGATCTGGGCCGCTCACGGTTTCTGACGCTGGCTTCGCTCCGGCCGATGCTGTTGGCACGATTTCCGCTTGCGCCACAGACTGGGCTTGCACCGCTGCTGCCGCACGTGCCGCATTGGCTGCGGCAGGAGCCGTCGGGGCGTTAGCTGCGCCTTCCTGCTTCAACATGTCAGCGAGCCGCGCCATCCATCGTATCGCCTCGGCAGGCTGTGCCTGTTCCCCCTTGGCGCTTGCTGCCGCATGGGGAAGCTCCGAGCCTGCGCCTTGCGCCTGCCGTTCGGACGTCGCCTGCGTCTGGGTCTGCACGACAGCCGACACCACAGCCGCCGCTTGTCCGTTCCCGGCAAGCTGAGTCATCAACGGAGCATCCGCTTGCTTCCCTTCCAGCAGACCGGTCAGTTGAGCGAGCACATCGCGCACCGCGATCGCAATCGTGGACGGCTGCTCGATCAGGACGGACGGGCTCTGTGCCGATGCATTAGAGTCCTCCGCATTCGGCTGCTGTCCGTTCAGCCATTGCTGGGCTTGCATCACCCATTGCTGCAGCGCGGCGAACAGCTCCGGATTGCTCTCCAATTCATCATCCGCCGACTGCAACGACTCAAGCAGCGGTTGAAGCAAGGCTTCAGCAACCTCGGCTGCTTCTTCCGGCAAGGCTGGTATATTGCCCGTCCCTTCGCCCAGGTTGAACAGCGAAGCCAAGCCTCCCGCCCCCTCGCCCGATGTATCCATGCATTGCGAGAGCACGGTCAAGAATCCGGCGCCGCCATCGGCCGCTCCAGCCTTGGCCTGCGTGCCGCCCATCATCGGAGCTGCGCTTCCGGCCGAAATATTCATAATTGTTCCTGTCATTTTTTCACCTCCTTTCAAGCATTCGTAGATGTCTATCATTTGCTTGGAAGCAGCTTCGCGACGAGCTTGGCCGTCGCTTGCTTGTCCTCCTCTGTCATCGCATTCAGCAAGCGGGAGCGGGTCGCGTCATCGACCGAATTCAGTACGTTCAGCGCCTTTTCCGGACTGATTTTCGCCGTTTCGAGCAAAATGCTGGCCGCACTCTTCGGCGTCATGCTCGAGAAGGTCTGGCTGAGCTGCGTCTGATCAAGGCCATTGTGCGCTTCCTTCGTCGCTTCATTCTTTTTGAGGCGCGCCTGCAGCGCGCGGACCTCCAGGTTGTCCGCCGGCTTCACATCCTTGAGCCGGATCGACGCATCAGCGGCTACCTTCGGATTCATCTTTTCCAGTATCTTCGCGCGGTCCTCCTGCTTCATCGCATCCAGCACAAGCACGAGTTCCTCTGTCGCCAAGTTCTCCAGAATCGGAGCCGATTTGCTCGGCATCATCTTGGCGTACAGATTCGCCAGATCCTTCACCTGCTGCGCGTACTGCTCTTCCGTTACCTGTTCTTCGCGCCGTTCGGCCCGCAAATCCTTGATTTCCTTATTCAGATTCGCGACCTGCTCCTCGAGCGTCTTGCGCGCATCGGCCAGATTGCGGAGGTCAGCGTCCTTGGAAGCCAGCAGCGCCTTCAGTTCGGCAATCTGCTCTTCCTGTTCCTTTTGAATGTTTTTGTTCTCTTTCTTCGCTTTGCCGGGTTCTTTGCCCTCGGCTTTATCCTTATCGGAAGAAATCCATTCATTTACGATCGGGATATTTTCCGCCAAGGCTATCATCTGATTGCGCCAGTTCGCATTGAACAGCGTGAGCAGCACGGCTAACAAAATGATCGTAAACAATATGGGGGTCGCAAAGAACAAAAACCGTTCAAAGCCCGAATATCCACTTTCCTTTTCCATTGATTCCTGATTCATCTCTGCCACTCTCATCCCTCCTGCTGAAGCGGCGGGACCGAACTGCCGCACCTGACATTTCTCCTAGCGGGCTGCCATATGGTAGCGAACGGTCGCCAGTTCGTCCAATTCGTTCTGTTCCCACGCAGCCAGTTGCTGGTTGAATTGCGCTTCCGCCTTTTCCCTGGCCTTGGTCCACACTTTTTCGTCGGTCATCCGTACGGCCAGCTCGCCCTGCTTGTTCTGAACGTTGGCTTCCGCGGCGCTGACCCGCTCGTTCGCCAGGTCAACCTGCGATTCCATATAGGCGATATATTGCTGCCAGACCTGAAGGCTGGATGCGGATGCGCGAGCATCCACATGACGCTGAAGCTCTTCGCGAGCGTGCAGGAGATCTGCCGTGCACTGCTGAAGCTGGCTCTCCTTCGTCATCAGATCTCCCACTGCTTCGGACAATATCCATTCCGCCTGCTTTTTCTCATTGGTCTTCAAGTCAAGCACTTTTTGCAAAGCGTATTGAAAGCCACGCACCGGTCACTCATCCTCCTGGAAATTGCATTAATAATCGTTCAATCGTCTCGTTGTAAGGAGCACTTTCATCGACTCTCTGCTTCGTGAACGCATGAATGTCATCTATAAATTCAAGTGCTTCGTCTATGGCGGGGTTGCTTCCCCGCTGATATGCGCCGATATTAATCAAATCCTCAGATTCGCGGTACACGGCGAGAAGCCGCTTCAGCTGCTCTGCCGCCAATTGATGTTCGCGGGGCACGATATCCTTCATCACCCGGCTCACACTGGCAAGAATATCGATCGCGGGAAAATGTCCTTTGTTCGCGATATTCCGGTTCAGGACGATATGACCGTCCAAAATCCCGCGCACGGCATCGGCAATCGGCTCGTTCATGTCGTCTCCATCGACGAGAACCGTATAGAAGGCTGTAATCGAGCCTGACGGTCCTGTTCCGGAGCGCTCCAGCAGCTTCGGCAGGCTGGCAAAGACGGAAGGCGTATATCCCCGGGTCGCAGGAGGCTCCCCGATAGCCAGTCCGACTTCCCGCATCGCCATCGCGTAACGGGTTACCGAATCCATCATAAGCATTACGTTCATGCCGCGGTCCCGGAAATATTCCGCAATCGTGGTCGCGATCAGCGCGCCCTTGATGCGGACCAGCGCCGGCTGATCCGAAGTCGCGACGACAACGACCGACCGCGCCAGCCCTTCCGGACCGAGATCGCGCTCAATGAACTCCAGCACTTCGCGGCCGCGCTCGCCGATGAGGGCGATCACGTTCACATCGGCCGCCGTATTGCGCGCGATCATGCCGAGGAGGGTGCTCTTGCCTACCCCGGAGCCGGCGAATATGCCGACGCGCTGACCATTGCCGATCGTCAGCAGACCGTCGATCGCCCGTACGCCGACGCCGATCGGATCCAGCACACGCGGCCTGGCCAGCGGGTTGGATGGAACGGCCGTCGTCGAATAGCTGGACATCCGTGTCGGGAGGAAGGAGCCGTCAAGCGGCTGTCCCAATCCGTCCAGCACTTTCCCGAGCAGCTCCGAACCGACCGGAACGGTCAACGGTTTCCCGGTGCCCACGACATCACAGCCCGGACCTATCGCCTGCAGCTCTCCGAGCGGCATCAGGAGCACCTTGTTGTCGCGGAATCCGACAACTTCCGCCATCAGCGGCTTGCTCCCCTTGGTCGGGTATATATAGCAAACTTCTCCTACACTCGCGTCAGGGCCTTCCGACTCCACGGTCAGACCGATAACCTGCGTCACTTTGCCATTGACGCGGACCGGGTCGATTTGGGACAAGTAGTCGACATATTTCTCCGTGTTCCATCTCACCTCATGCGTCATGGCCACTCTGCTCCTCATGCTGCATCGCTACCTGCATCAGCGCTTTTTTAATCTCCGCCAACTGTGTGTCAATCCGCGCATCGATGCTGCCGAGCGCAGACCGGACGACACATCCCCCGTCGTTCACGCTGGAGTCCGGGATAATCTGCAGTTCTGCTTGTGAGTCGACCACCAGACTGAGCTCTTCCCTTGCCGCATGCACATAGGCGAACTGCTCGGGTGAGACACAAAGCGTGATCGTTCCGCTTTCCCGCTTGCGGGACAGCGTCTTGCGGGCCAGTTCCAGCACAATCTCCGGTTCGACAGACAGCTGCTTCTGAATGATCTTCTCTGCAACTGCGCAGCTGAGAGAGACAACGAACGGCTCCGCCTCCTGGATTAACTGTTCCTTCGCCTGATAAGCTTGGCGCAGCACTGCCTCGGCTTCCGCGATTTTCCGCTCGTACGCTTCCTTAATCTCTTGCTCCGCGCGCTCTATGCCTTCCCGATATCCGGTCTCATAGCTCTCGTTCCGGGTAGATTCGATCAACTGCTCGTCCTGCCGGCGCCGTTCTTCCCACCATGCTTCTATCTGGCTTTGCGCTTCTTCCTTCATCCGCTCCGCCTCATCGGTCGATTGCCGGAGATGCTCCTCAGCGAATGATTGCGCATCATCAAGAATCGATTGCCTCAGCTCGGCCAGCTGTTCATCCTGGCTCAGCAGCGTCTCCCGGGTCAACGGCTCCGGCGCTGCCGCAGCCTCCTCTTCGGTCCGCTGCTGCTGATGACGCCGCACCGCTTCAATCAATCTCATTTGCTCCAGCGGAACATATTGAGTCGATTTGATGACATTAGACAACGATATCATCTCCTCCGCCGCGTGCGATGATAATCTCACCCGACTCTTCTAAGCGGCGAATCGTCGACACAATCCGCGTCTGCGCCTCTTCCACGTCGCGCAGCCGAACCGGTCCCATAAACTCCATTTCTTCCTTGAACGTATCGGCCATCCGCTTGGACATGTTGCGGAAAATCGCTTCGCGCACTTCCTCGCTTGCCACTTTGAGCGCAAGCTGCAGGTCGGCATTATCAATATCCCGAATGATGCGTTGGATAGAACGGTTGTCGATATTGACGATATCTTCGAATACGAACATTCTCTTCTTGATTTCTTCCGCCAGCTCCGGATCCTGAATTTCCAAGGAATCCAGAATCGTGCGCTCAGTACCGCGGTCGACGCCGTTCAAAATCTTGACGACCGACTCGATTCCGCCTGCGCTTGTATAATCCTGAGTCACGGTCGACGACAGCTTCTGTTCCAGCACGCGCTCGACCTGGCTGATCACTTCCGGGGACGTGCTGTCCATTAAGGCAACTCTGCGCGCCACCTCGGCCTGCTTCTCCTGCGGAAGGGAAGACAGGATCGTCGATGCCTGCTCCGTCTGCAAATAAGAAAGCACGAGAGCGATGGTTTGCGCATTTTCATTCTGAATAAAGTTGAAAATCTGCGACGCCTCCGCCTTGCGCGCAAAGTCGAACGGTCTGACCTGCAGCGTGGCGGTCAGGCGGTTGATAATATCGACTGCTTTCTGCGAGCCCAACGCCTTCTCGAGAATTTCCTTGGCGTAACCGATGCCGCCCTGGGATATGTACTCCTGCGCCAGGCAGATTTGATGGAACTCGCTCATCACCGACTCTTTTTCCACCGCATCCACCTTGCGAACATTCGCAATTTCCAACGTTAATTGTTCGATTTCCTCATCCCGCAAGTGCTGAAAGATTTGGGCTGACACCTCAGGTCCGAGCGTGATGAGCAAAATCGCCGCTTTCTGTCTGCCGGTCAAGACTCCGCTTCCTCTTGTCACGTTGCTCACCTCGATTCGTCAACGAGCCACGTACGCAGCAATTTCACAAACTCTTCCGGCTTTTTCTTCGCCAGCATTTCCAATTGCTTGCGCACCTGATGCTCGCCTGTCAGATTCTCTAAATCAATGGATGGAAGCTCAACATGAGTAGGAAGCGGAGACAGCTCGTCCGCATAGACTTCTTCCGTTCGTCTGCGGCGGCGGACGACCGCATAGGCAATTCCGCCTACGACAACTAGTAATGCAAGCGCACCCGCGCCATACCAAACCCAGTTCGGAACCGTGCTGGCAGTGGCTGTTCCCCCATCTTTAGCACCATTTTGGGTAATAACTGAAACTTTTTGTGTCAATTCTTCGTCTGTATATGTAGCACCTGAATCTTTTAACTGTGCGGCGACGATTGAACGAAGCACCTTTTCAATCGCATCGATTTGGGTAGGCTCCATATTGTTCGCGTCAACCGCTGCGTGTATGGTCAGATCTTTTACGGCATACGGACTGGACTCAATCAGATTTTTGATGCGGTTCACGTCATAATTGATCGTCCGCTGGCTTTTCTCGGATGTCGTATCCCCGCTTCCCGAAGCGGAAGGATAGTTCGGTACTTCGCCGTCTCCGACGCCTGCGACGCCGCCATTTTGCGTGCCTTTGCCGCTATAGGATTCCTGCAGCTCCTGGACGCTGATTTCGATTCCTTTCATCTCCTCCGTATTAACCGGGGTGACAAGATCTTCCTGCTTTTGTACTTTATCGAAATTCAGCTTTGCGGATACCAATACGCTTACTTTGTCCGCTGGTACATAGGCGCCAAGGAATTCTTGTATTTTCATGCGGATATCATTCTCATACTTACGCTGAATCTTGAGCTGCTCATCCACCTCGCCGAAGATGCTCTTGGACGCGCCGCCTTGCGAGTCGGAAGCGAACATGGGCCCTTCATCGCTCGAGATGGTGATATCGTCAACCGCCAAGTTGGGAACCGCGGTCTTGACCAGATTGTAGTATCCGTCGACCGCCGCCTGATTCGGCTGATATCCGGGCTTAAATTTCAACACAATAGAGGCCGACGCCTGCTCCTGCTCTGGTGTTGCGAAGACCGTCTCCTTCGGAAGATTAATAATGGCCTTGGCGTCTTGAACACCATTCATTAGGCGCAGCAATCTTTCGATTTCGCCGTTGAGGGCGTTCTTGTAACGAACATCGAATACGTTGTCCGTCATTCCGCCCATCAGTCCGTCGGCGCCGAACGATTCGAAGCCAATGGAACCGTTCTTGACGATGCCCTGAGCCCCGATGTCGACCTTAACTTTTGCTGCCGAGGCGCTGGGTACGGATATTTTGCTGCCGTCGCCGCTGAGCTCGTACGGGATCCGGTTCGAATTCAGATATTCTATGATGCCAGCAGCATCATTCGCGTTAAGATTTTCAAAAGCAAGCTCATACTCGGTTTTTGTCAGCTGTGCCGTTAAAATAGCAATAGCCAAGATTACAAATGCGATCGTGGACAGCAGAAGGATTTTCTGCTTTTTACTGAATTGATTCCAGTATTGGGTTATTCGATCCCGATACCGGCCAATGGTTTCATTCACTTCACGTCACCCTCCAGAACGATGTAAGACACTACCGCTGTTACATTTGCATGCGCATAATATCTTGATACGCTTCGATGACCTTGTTGCGTATTTGCGTCGTCAATTGCAGGCTGAGCAGCGCACGTTCGGAGGCAATCTGAAGCTGATCGACATCAACTTCGCCCAATATAAACTTGTCGCCCATCTCATGGACTTGCTTCTCTTGTGCATCAACTTGCTGAAGTGCATTCGTAAGAAAATGACTGAATGCCTTGGTCACTTCAGCCGGTGTGTCGGCTTTCGTCGTTGGAGATATCGCCGCCGGTAATGTCGCCGGAGATGTCATGCTCAATGGAATCATCGTATTTTGTATCATTTGTTTTCCCCCTGTGGCAATGAACGGCTCTTGTTAGCAAGCAGGCTTGGACTAGCCTTTGCCAATCTCCAATGCCTTCATAATCATGGATTTGGACGCATTCAGCGCCGTTACGTTCGCTTCATAAGAGCGGGTGGCAGAGATCATGTCGACCATTTCCTTCATGATGTCGACATTTGGCATGTAGACATTTCCTTGCTCGTCCGCGTCCGGGTGGGACGGATTGTAGACGATTTTATACGGCGTTGAGGTATCTTCCTTAATCTGGGACACCTTGACCCCATTGGCATTGCGCTGGCCCTGCATCGCTTCTTGCAAGGTCTGCTTGAAGGAAGACTCCAGGGGCGACATGACGACAACCTTGCGCGTATACGGAACGAACTTCCCGTTGACATATTGCGCGCGCGTCGATTCCATATTCGCGATATTCGAGGAGATGACGTCCATTCTCAGGCGCTGGGCCGTGAGTCCGGACGAGCTG
Source organism: Paenibacillus thiaminolyticus (assembly GCF_003591545.1). GTDB lineage: Bacteria > Bacillota > Bacilli > Paenibacillales > Paenibacillaceae > Paenibacillus_B > Paenibacillus_B thiaminolyticus_A. Next base: position 46,179 of record NZ_QYZD01000017.1, on the reverse strand, counting down.
ATGTTGAAGCTGTTAGAAATATTCATACGGTACCGTTACCTCCTTACATCCATACCGGTTCGAAGCATGTTGATGTTATGGTTCAACTGTTGAATAAGCGTATAATATTTCAATTGATTTTCGGCCTGAAGCGCCATTTCCCGGTCAATGTCAACATTGTTGCGGTCATTCCCCATCACCGTGCTCTCATCCTGCACTACTTGCGGAGCTGGCACTCCGTTCGAAGGTCCGATATAGAAATGCCGCGGATCAGTGCGGCGACCGACAAGACTCCCGCCGGTCATCTGATCACGAAGCAGCGACTCGAACTGTACTTCGGAGCGTTTATAGTACGGCGTATCGACATTCGCCACGTTCGCGTTGATCACATTCTGCCGAGCCGTGGAAGCTTGCATCGCGCCCTCCAGCCGCTGCATATGTACGCCGCTCAACAAGTTCACAATCATCCCTCCTGATTAGTTAAAAATTCACATATAAACACATATTCTCTACTTGCGACGTTTCTCCTTCTCTTTCGACAAAAAACTTAGTTCTTTTGCCCGATCCTGTCGAACTATGGGAGGGGATTTCCATAATCCAATAAATCTAGCTGATTATTCAATGAAAATGTTGAGTAATCATCATTTTTTGACAGAAGAAGATAATTAACGCCATACTTATCATCTTAAACTTTGGGTTATAACACAATAAGAAAAAAGCCCTATCTTTGGACTAAAAGTCAGGGCTTTTTTTTAATATTTTGTCGAATGGATCCCCTCGTTGGCTGTAGTCCCAAAAAGGGGAAATTTCGCATGATTTTTATAGGATATACTGGCTCAGGTCCCGGTTTTGCGCGATATCGGACAGCTTCTCCCGCACATACTCGGGCGTAATCCGGAATTGATCGAGCGTCAGCTCTGGCGCTTCGAACGACAGATCCTCCAGCAGCTTCTCCATAATGGTATGCAGGCGCCGAGCTCCGATATTTTCCGTATTTTGATTGACATCGGCCGCAATGCGGGCAATTTCCCGTATCGCATCATCCGTGAATTCAATCTGGATGTTTTCCGTCTTCAACAATTCGACATACTGCTTCGTCATTGCATTCTTCGGTTCCGTCAGAATCGAGACAAAGTCGTTCAGCGACAAGCTGGTTAATTCGACACGAATCGGGAAACGTCCCTGCAGCTCGGGAATGAGATCGGACGGCTTCGCGATATGGAACGCTCCAGCAGCAATGAAGAGCACGTAGTCCGTCTTCACAGGCCCGTACTTGGTCATGATGGTGGAACCCTCTACAATCGGCAAAATATCGCGCTGAACGCCCTCACGGGACACGTCAGGCCCCGATCCGCGCCCGCTGGAGGCAATCTTGTCAATCTCATCGATAAAGATGATGCCCGACTGCTCGGCACGGCGAATCGATTCCTGAATGACGTCATCCATGTCGATGAGCTTCGCGGCCTCTTCCTGGGTCAACACCTTCCTTGCTTCCTTGATCGTGAGCTTGCGCTTCTTCATCCGCTTCGGAATGAGGCTGCCGAACATTTCCTGCATATTCATGCCCATCTGCTCATTGCCCGGGCCGGACAGGAAATCGAGCATGTTCGGCGCCGCGTCCTCGACGTCGATCTCGATGGTGTCATTCTCGAGATTGCCTGACAGCAGGTCGAACCGCACCTTTCTCCGCTTTTCCTGCAATCCGGGCTCTGGCTCCTTCTCCTCCTGTTGCGCATGGGACTGGTTTTGGCCGAATAGCATTTCGAACGGATTGCGCTGCGATTTGTTTTCCTTGGAGCTAGGGGCTAATATTTCTACGATTCGCTCATTCGCCATCTCTTCCGCTTTATCTTTGACTTTCTCGGTGCGCTCCAGCTTAACCATGCGGATCGCCGTCTCCACCAGATCGCGGACCATCGACTCGACATCCCGTCCGACATAACCCACTTCCGTAAATTTGGTCGCTTCCACCTTCACGAACGGAGCATTGACGAGCTTCGCCAGACGGCGGGCAATCTCGGTCTTCCCTACACCCGTCGGTCCGATCATGAGAATGTTTTTGGGGACGATCTCATCCTGGATCGACTCATCCAGCAGGCTGCGCCGGTAGCGATTGCGAAGCGCGACAGCGACGGCCCGTTTAGCCATTTTCTGTCCGACGATATACTTATCCAGTTCCGTGACTATCTGCCGTGGTGTCCATGCTTGTTGATTCATCTTATCCCTCCACCCGTATCTATCGTAGCTCCCTTATTCCGTTACAGCTCTTCGACAACGAGATTATCATTCGTAAATACGCAAATTTCTGCCGCTATATGCAAGGCGGCTTCAGCCATTTCACGCGCGGACAGATGCGTCGAATGCCGCTTGAGGGCACGGGCCGCCGCCAGCGCGAACGATCCGCCGGAGCCGATGGCAATCACTTCGTCATCCGGCTCGATGATTTCTCCACCGCCCGAAATGAGCAGCACATGCTGCGCGTCCATCACAATCATCAGCGCCTCCAGCTTGCGAAGCACCTTATCCTGGCGCCAATCCTTCGCCAATTCGACAGCTGCTCGCTGCAGGTTGCCATGATGCTCCTCCAGCTTCCCTTCGAACTTCTCGAACAGGGTAATGGCATCGGCGACCGATCCGGCGAATCCCGCCAGTACCTGGCCGCGGTACAGACGCCGCACCTTGCGCGCATGCTGCTTCATAATCATATTGTTCCCAAAGGTTACTTGACCGTCTCCCGCAATGGCGGCCTGCCCGTTATGTCTTACGGCGCAGATGGTCGTGGCATGAAATTGATATTCCACTGAAGCTCAACCTCCTGTCTATTATTCATCGGCTAGGACCATAGAATCAATAAATGAAAAGGAAACGGCACCGTTCCGTGGCGATCCGCTTCCTTTCCGCTGCACAAACTATTATGTGTTGAACAGACCCGATTCGTCCCGGTAAGCCTTCAAAGAATGGAGAGCGCGATGGGCCAGCGCTTCGTTCTTCTCTTTTTTGTTGCGGATCCGCTGCCCAAGCGGCGGAAAAAGGCCGAAATTGGCGTTCATCGGCTGGAAATGCTTAAAATCGGCTGTCGTAATATAACGCGCCATGCTTCCGAGCGCCGTATCCTCCGGAAGCAGGACCGGTTCGTTCCCTATGGCATAACGGGCCGCATTCAAGCCAGCCAGCAGTCCCGAAGCAGCCGATTCGACATAGCCCTCCACCCCGGTCATCTGCCCTGCAAAGAAAAGCGACGGACGGCCCTTGAATTGATAGGTCGCTTCCAGGAGCTTCGGCGAATTGATGAAGGTATTGCGGTGCATAACGCCGTAACGGACGAATTCCGCATTCTCCAGGCCCGGAATCATTTGGAACACCCGCTTCTGCTCGCCCCATTTAAGATGGGTCTGGAAGCCCACCATATTATAGAGCGTACCCGCAGCATTGTCCTGACGGAGCTGGATGACCGCATACGGCGTCTTGCCTGTGCGCGGATCCGTCAACCCGACGGGCTTCATCGGCCCGAACAGCGCCGTCTGCTTCCCGCGGCGCATCATGATCTCAATCGGCATGCAGCCCTCGAAATAAATCTCCTTCTCGAACTCCTTCAATTCCGCCGTCTCGGCCGTAACAAGCGCCTCGTAGAACGCATTGAACTCTTCCTCGTTCATCGGGCAGTTCAAATACGCCGCTTCTCCCTTGTCATAGCGGGAAGCCAGGAACACCTTGCTCATGTCGATGGAATCCTTCTCCACGATCGGCGCAGCCGCATCGTAAAAATAAAAGTATTCCTCATCCATCAGCGACTTAATCTGGTCGGACAATGCCGGGGATGTCAGCGGCCCGGTAGCAATGACGGTAATTCCGTCCTCCGGAATCTCCGTTACTTCCTCATTGCGGACATCGACGAGCGGATGCTCGCTCAGCAGCCTTGTAATCTCCCCGGAAAATCCGTCCCGATCGACGGCCAACGCGCCTCCGGCCGGAACCGCATGCTTATCCGCCGCTTGCATAATAAGCGAATTCATAAGCCGCATTTCTTCCTTTAATACGCCCACCGCGTTGCTTAGTCCGTTCGCGCGCAAGGAATTGCTGCATACCAGCTCCGCGAACTGGCCTGTATGATGGGCCGGCGTCTGCTTCACCGGCCGCATCTCATAGAGCGTCACCGCAACTCCCTGCTGCGCAGCCTGCCATGCCGCCTCGCTGCCGGCCAAGCCCGCACCGATAACGGTTACTCTCGGCTTATCCATCTGTCTTACATCCCCCTCGGTTGCCTGCACCTGCTGCAGTATCCCTTTATTTCATCGTATGCTTGCCCACGATTAGTCATCCTCGTTGTCCTGCAACATTTCATGATGATCGCACTGCGTGCACTGCAGCTTCGTTCCTTGCTTGCTCCGCTTCTCGACCATTAAGCTGCCGCAGGACGGACATGGCTTGACCGATGGCCGGTCCCACATCACATAATCGCAATCCGGATAACGATCGCAGCCGTAGAAGACGCGTCCCTTCTTGCTGCGGCGCTCGACCAGCTTGCCTTCCTTGCACTTCGGACAGGCTACGCCCGTATCCTTCACAATCGGACGCGTGTTGCGGCAATCCGGAAATCCGGAGCAGGCCAAAAATTTGCCGAAGCGGCCCATCTTGTACACAAAATGGCGTCCGCACTTCTCGCATATTTCATCGGACACTTCGTCCTCGATTTCGACTTCCTTCATTTCTTCCTCGGCAACCTGAAGCCGCTTCTCGAACGATTCATAGAAATCGCTGAGCACCTGCACCCAGTCCTGCTGCCCCTCTTCCACATGGTCGAGATCTTCCTCCATATGGGCGGTGAATTCAGCATCCAGAATCTCGGGGAAAAACTCCTCCATCAGCTGGATGACCAGTTCGCCCAGCTCGGTCGGAACGAATTTCTTCTCCTCGATCGCTACATAGCCTCGCTTCTGGATCGTCTCCAGTGTTGGGGCATAGGTGCTCGGTCTCCCGATGCCAAGTTCCTCCAGCGTCTTCACCAGTCTCGCCTCGGTATACCGCGGCGGCGGCTGAGTGAAATGCTGCTTCGGTTCGATCGCTTCCTGCTTGAGCTTATCGCCCGTCTTGAGCGGAGGAAGCAATTTGTCATCCTCGACCGTGCCGTCGTCGTTCCCTTCGACATAGACCTTCATGAACCCGGGAAAGCGCACCTTGGAGCCGTTGGCGCGGAATGTAACGTCTCCCGCCTGCAGATCGACCGTCATTGTATCCATAACGGCGGACGTCATCTGGCTCGCCACGAACCGTTCCCATACAAGCTTGTAGAGGCGATGCTGATCGCGGCTGAGGAACGGCTTCATCTGATCCGGACTGCGCAGCACGGACGTAGGGCGAACCGCCTCGTGCGCATCCTGCGCATTGGCGGCCTTCTTGGCATATTGCCGCGGCGTCTCCGGCACATATTCCGTACCGAACTGAGAGCCGATATATTCCTTAGCTTCCTCTTGAGCCGTCGGCGATATCCGCGTCGAGTCTGTACGCATATAGGTGATGAGACCGACCGTGCCTTCCTTGCCCAGGTCCACCCCTTCATACAGCTGCTGCGCAACGGACATTGTCTTAGCCGCACGGAAATTCAGCTTCCGCGCAGCTTCCTGCTGCAGCGAGCTCGTCGTAAAGGGAGCGGACGGATGGCGAAGCCGCTCCTTCTCTTTCACCTCAGAGACGACAAAGGCCTGCTTCTGCAGTGCTGCCAGCACTTCATTCACTTCGGCCTCGTTCGCCAGCTCCATCTTCACACCATTCATGCCGTAGAACTTGGCTTCGAACTTGGACTTGCCTGCTTCCAGCTTGGCGGTTATCGTCCAATACTCTTCCGGGATGAAGGCGTCGATCTCATTCTCACGGTCAATAATCAGCTTCACGGATACCGACTGCACCCGCCCTGCTGACAGCCCTTTCTTCACCTTCTTCCATAAAAGAGGGCTGATCTTGTACCCGACCAGCCGGTCAAGAATGCGTCGCGCTTGCTGGGCATGAACAAGGTCCATATTGATTTGACGCGGCGATTTGAACGCATCCTTCACGGCCTGCTTCGTAATCTCATTGAAAACGACGCGGCAGGCTTCCGTCTCATCCAGTTCGAGCGCATGCGCCAGATGCCAAGCGATCGCTTCTCCTTCGCGGTCGGGGTCAGCCGCGAGATACACTTTTTTCACTTTCTTTCTTGCATCTTTCAATTCTTTGAGCACGCTGCCCTTGCCGCGAATCGTGATGTACTTCGGGGCGAAATCTTGCTCTATTTCAACGCCCATCTGGCTTTTGGGCAAATCACGCACATGTCCCATAGACGCTTTGACGATATATTTGCTGCCTAAATATTTCCCGATTGTCTTCGCCTTCGCAGGCGACTCGACAATGACTAATGAATCCGCCATAGGCGCACCCTCCTCTCCAATCTCCTCTTCATATCCATATCGAATGGTATACGGCTCCCTGGGCCTCCCGAACTCTCTGTTTTAATTGTAAGGATAACAAAATTCGATGCAGCTCCGCAAATGGGAGGCCGCTCGCAAGGAGCAGTTCCTCAAATGTACTGCCTTCCAGGCGAATCAGTTCGCATATCCGGCGCTCCTCCTCGGTGAGCGGTTCGCTCTCGGTGAAGCCGACCGTTCCATTATTGTACGGCAAAGTGACTGTTGTCAACCGCGCCTTCAATTCTTCCATTATATCTTCGGCATGCGCAATCGGTCTGGCCCCATTCCTCATGAGAAATAGCGGGCCCGCCGATTTGGGCGACGTAACGGGCCCCGGCACGACAAAAACTTCCCTAAACGATTCCGTCGCAAAATCCGCGGTGATAAGCGCGCCGCTGCCCATGGCAGCCTCCACGACGACCGTGCCGAGCGTCAGGCCGGCAATTATGCGGTTGCGCCGGGGGAACAAGCCGGGATGAGACGGGGTGCCAAGCGGGTATTCGGTGATGACGATGCCGGATTCGGCGATTCGTCTCGCCAAGTTCGCATTCTCATATGGATAGATGCGATCGAAGGCCGTACCCATCACTGCAGCGGTCCGCCCCTGGATGAGAGCGCCTTCATGACTGCAAGCATCGATGCCTCTGGCCAATCCGCTGACGATAAGGAACCCGGCGCATCCTAACTGCTCGGCCAATTGAAGGGCGACCTTCTTGCCATAGACGGTAGGATTGCGCGTTCCTACAATAGCAATCGCATCGGAGGACAGAACGGTCCAATCCCCTTTCCCGTACAATATCCAAGGCGGCTGCGGAATCTCCTGCAGCAGCGGAGGATAGCCTTCATCCCAGCGGGTAATCCACTCAATCTTAGCGGTATTTGCCAGCTCCAGCCTATCTTCCAGCCTGTCTGCCCGGAAGCCTCCCGCAAGCTTCCTCGCCATCGAGGGCTTTATCCCTAATTCTGCCCAATCCGATGCCGGACGGTTCAACCAATCTGCCAACCCAGTAAATCCGACGCGATCCCCTAACGCGCGAATCGTATGCCAGCCGATACCAATGATTTCATTTAACGCAAACACGAGCTCCCGTTCCGTCCAATTGCCCATTTCAGCAACTCTCCTTCACTTTCCGGGAAGCATGCTGTCCGCTTCCCTTATTTTGCTTGAGATAAGATCAGAATGCAAGCATGACCTACGCTTTCTTTGCAATATCTGGGTAAAAAGATATTATTAAGCAATTCATTCGCGGTCATTGTTGGCTACGGCTCATGTGTCCAGGACTTGTATACCCGAGACTCGCATATCTGGCTGAACTAGTTTGTTCCGCTGCGCGGTTCGTGTAGTCCGCCCGGTCGATCCGGGCGGTGCTGTTCGCTCAGTCCACTTGGTACATCCGGGCGGTGCTGTTCGCTTAGTCCACTTTGTACATCCGGGCGGTGCTGGTCGCATGCCCACCCAGTTGGGGCAGTCCGCACACTGATGTCCAGTTGGCACAATTCGCCCAATTCGCTTAGTCGAGTTGAAATCCTGCAAATCTACATCAATTTCCACCATTTGACTTCGTACTTGGTAAAATTACTGCAAAAGTGCATCTTTTACGCTAATTAGTTCGCATTTTTATCGAAAGATGCTGAATTCCTGCACTTTTGCAGGAATGTGAAGACGACCGTGACACCCTGCGACAAAAAACTGCAGTTTTACAGGATTTTTGGGTACCTCGGTGTTTCTCCTGACAACTCAAGCCGGGTGAAGTACTCCAAGGATATAAAAAGCAAAGCAACCTTCCTCCGCTCGAAATCGTTCGAACTTAAGAAAGGTTGCTTACCTATCGCTTCAATATATATGGATAAATGTAAGTATGATTAAGCTTGTGTCTGCGGCTGTGTCGTGCATTGCTCAATCAGGCCGCGTTCTTCCAGCACGGATACGAGTGTGCTGCCCATTTCCGCTGGCGTCGGCGCCACCTTGATGCCGCAGGCTTCCAGCTTGGCCGTCTTCTCGGCAGCCGTGCCCTTGCCACCAGAAATGATCGCACCGGCATGGCCCATTCGCTTGCCCGGAGGCGCAGTAGCTCCTCCGATGAAGCCGACGACCGGCTTCTTCATGTTGGCCTGGATCCACTCGGCGGCTTCTTCCTCGGCCGTACCGCCGATCTCGCCGATCATAATCACGGCATACGTATCCGGATCTTCATTGAACATATGAAGCACATCGATGAATTCCGATCCTTTGACCGGGTCTCCACCGATACCGACAGCTGTCGACTGGCCGATGCCGCGCGTCGTCAATTGATGAACCGCTTCGTATGTCAACGTTCCGCTCCGGGAGACGACCCCAACATGCCCTGGAGTATGGATGTAGCCCGGCATGATGCCGATCTTGCATTCGCCCGGCGTAATGACGCCCGGACAGTTCGGACCGACAAGGCGTGTCCGCTTGCCTTCCATATAGCGTTTCACCTTGACCATGTCGAGTACCGGAATGCCTTCCGTGATGCAGATAACCAGATCGATCTCCGCATCGACGGCTTCCATAATCGAATCCGCCGCGAACGCCGGTGGCACGTAAATGACGCTCACCGTCGCACCGGTCTCGTGCTTCGCTTCGATGACCGAATTGAAGATTGGAAGCGAGACGATGTGCCCGTTGTCGAGCTCGATGTCGATCTTCGTTCCGCCTTTGCCCGGCGTTACGCCGCCCACCATATTGGTTCCGTATTCCAAGGCCCCCTTCGTATGGAACATTCCCGTCGAGCCCGTAATCCCTTGCGTAATAACCTTCGTATCTTTATTAATTAAGATGCTCATCGCTCATTCATCTCCTCGTCGACAAAATTATTGAACCAAAGCGACAATTTTCTGCGCTCCATCCGCCATCGAGTCCGCCGCGACAATGTTCAATCCCGACTCGTTCAGGATGCGCTTGCCGAGATCGACGTTCGTCCCTTCCAGGCGGACGACGAGCGGACGATCCAGTCCGATTTGCTTCGCAGCTTCCACGACGCCGTTCGCAATGACGTCGCAGCGCATAATGCCGCCGAAGATGTTGACGAAGATTCCTTTTACTTGGTCATCCGACAAAATGATCTTGAATGCTTCCGTTACCTTGTCTGTCGTGGCTCCGCCGCCTACATCAAGGAAGTTGGCCGGTTCGCCGCCGTAATATTTAATAATATCCATCGTCGCCATCGCAAGTCCGGCGCCGTTCACCATGCAGCCGATATTGCCGTCCAGCGCGATGTAGCTCAAGTCGAACTTGGATGCTTGAATTTCCTTCTCGTCCTCTTCGTCGAGATCGCGCAGCTCTTGAATGTCCTTGTGGCGGAACAGCGCGTTGGAGTCGAAATTCAGCTTCGCGTCAAGCGCCATCACTTGTCCGTCGCCGGTTACGACCAACGGATTAATCTCCGCGATGGAGCAATCCTTCTCAACGAACGCCTGATAGAGCGCCAGCATGAATTTGACAGATTTGTTGACCAGTTCTGCCGGAATATTGATCGCATAAGCGAGGCGGCGCGCCTGGAACACTTGTAGGCCGACAGCCGGGTCGATGACTTCCTTGAAAATTTTCTCCGGAGTCTTCTCCGCCACTTCCTCGATCTCGGTGCCGCCTTCCTCCGAAGCCATCATCACGACGCGGCCGGTTGCACGATCAACTACGACGCCGACATAATATTCTTTCTTGATGTCACAGCCTTGCTCGATGAGCAAGCGCTTGATTTCCTTGCCTTCCGGGCCTGTCTGATGCGTTACCAACACTTTGCCGAGCAGTTCCGACGCGTATGTGCGCACCTCGTCCAGGTTCTTCGCAATCTTGACGCCTCCCGCCTTGCCTCGACCGCCTGCATGAATCTGAGCTTTCACCACGACAACGGACGTTCCGAGCTCCTTCGCCGCTTCAACGGCTTCATCTGCCGTAAAAGCAACCTTGCCGTTCGGAACCGCAACGCCGTATTGCTTCAATACTTCCTTGCCTTGGTACTCATGAATATTCATTGTGCATCCCCCTAACCCATCGTTAGCCTCTTAGGCCGTGTAGCGACGCGTAGCCATTGGAGCCGGTAGCATGATAGACCGTATCAGCTGATAGAACCTGCTGTACTCTCCGTCTCCTGGCGCGGCCGTGAACGCGGAACCGCTTCCATCGCTTCGAAAACGCGTTCTTCCGCGGAAAATATATACAGTCCTCCAATATTGTATCATGTTTCAAAAACGCTTTCCTCTCTAATTCGAGCAGAAAGGACATTTTTTTGATATCATTATCATCTATTAATGAGATGAATCTCATATCCATTGACGGAGGAGCTGGCATACTCCTATAATATTAATATATTTAGGGACGATAAGGAAGCACCTTTCCCCTGCATCCGGCCTTTGCGGCCACGATAATGGAAGGAGAGGTGTTTTTACATGTATGGAAAATTGTGGAGTGCATCGATATGCGGTGTCGACGGTCGGCTTATCCATGTCGAAATCGACATCTCGCCAGGGTTGCCGAACGTGAATCTTGTCGGTCTGCCCGATGCGGCGGTCCGCGAATCGGTCGAGCGGGTCCGCGCGGCCGTCCGCAACAGCGGCTGGAAGTTCCCGCTTGCGCGAATCACTGTCAATCTTGCGCCAGCCGACGTGCGCAAGGAAGGAACGTCCTTCGATATGGCGATCGCTGCAGGGCTTCTGTGCACGAGCGGGCAGCTGCCATCCGATCCGCTGCGCGACATGCTGCTAGTCGGGGAGCTGGCGCTGGACGGATCGACCCGGCCGGTTCCGGGTATTTTGTCGCTGGCTGATGAAGCTCGCAAGCAAGGTTTCAAGCGGATGCTCGTTCCTTCCGACAATGCGGAGGAAGCCGCTCTCGTCGAAGGGCTGGACATTTATCCTCTGCGCCATCTGCATGAGCTGCTCCAACTGGAGGACCTCGCCCCTTGGTCTGCCGTTGCTAATTCAGGAACGCCACGTCAGGGAGAAGGGGAGCACGTACTATCGAATCGTGCTGAAGACTACGCCGATGTATTTGGACAGCTTCATGCGAAGCGGGCCCTCGTCGTGGCTGCTGCCGGCATGCACAATATATTGCTGACGGGGCCGCCGGGCACCGGGAAGACGATGCTCATCCGCCGACTCCCGACGATTCTGCCTCCGCTCAGCGACGACGAAGCCTTGGAGGTGTCGAAGCTGTACAGCGTATCCGGCAAATGGGATCGGGCGGACGGCGGCCTGATACGGGAGCGCCCATTCCGGGCTCCGCATCACTCCATCTCCTCCGCCGGCCTGATCGGCGGAGGCTCGATTCCGAAGCCAGGTGAGGTCAGTCTGGCTCATCACGGAGTGCTCTTCCTCGACGAGCTCCCCGAATTCCCACGGCAGGCCTTGGAGGTGCTCCGGCAGCCTCTGGAGGAGCGGCATGTCACGATCGGACGGGCGCGGGCGGTATACCGTTTCCCCGCCCATTTCATGCTAGCCGCCTCCATGAACCCATGTCCTTGCGGGTATAGCTCGTCATCCGAGCGCGATTGCCGCTGCACCCCGATGCGGCTGGCCCAATATCGCGCCAAATTGTCCGGACCGCTGCTCGACCGGATCGATATGCAGGTCGAGGTGCCCCGCTCACCTGTCACGGACTGGAAAGGGCCCTCTTTGTCTTCCGCTGAGATGCGTTCCATGGTGCTTCAAGCTCACCAGCGCCAAGCACAGCGCTACGCAGGCTTGAAGCTACGCTTCAACAGCGAGCTGTCCGGCTCCCTGCTGCGCCGGCACTGCGCGATATCGCCGGAGGCGGAGCAACTGCTGCAGCAGGCTTATGATCAATTGGGATTAAGCCTGCGGGCCCACGATCGGCTCTTGAAGCTCGCACGGACGATTGCCGATCTGGAGGAACTGGATTCAATCGGTCCCGCCCATGTCGCGGAAGCGATTCAATACCGCTCGCTCGATCGGCGCAAGGAGGGGTAACTTCTTACGCAACTTTGCCTCTGTATGCCGCATTCCGCGAGGGGCGCTGAAAATAAAAAACGCCGCTCTCATCCCCCAAGGGGAGCGAGCGGCGACAAACTCTTTGAACACAAGTGCTTAGTCACATTTACTGCATACCAATTGCATAACGAACTGGAGACCACAACCAGACCAACAGCTACACAGTATGGTATTGAAACCTATGAACATGTTTCGCTGCTGGCTTACAATCCAGCGCAGATGCTGTTGGTGTGGCTAACAACAGAAAATGCATCACTTATAAAGGTTTTGTCTGATTTCTCCTGAGCATCAACGTTGTATTTTGAAATTCCTTTTTCAGTCTCTCTTAATCTTGTTTGTTTCCATTTTTGAGTATTTCAACATCTGCTTTTGTGCCTTCAAAAACCAAGGTAAAATACTTGGTTTAAAGTTCTTCCAACTCATCTTTATTGAGCCCAGTAAAAGCCTGATGCTCAGAATTGTTAAAAATTCGCTTCTTATATTTTCAATAACCTGAACATCTCTAATTTCACGAACCTGATTTTTATTTAATCCAATATTTGCATTTATTGTATCAATATCATCAAAGCTTACTTTAGCACTAGGTGCCTTAGAAGGCTTAATAGGTAAAACAAGCTGACTATCTGCGTAAATTAAATTTGGTTGAAAACATCATCGAAAAATTAATACAAGAGAAATCATTACCTTAGACTATAATCTTAAAAACCACATATAGACGCCACATCGATATCCCCTCCCAATTTTAATTTTTCCATATAAAGTCATATTTAATATGCATATTATAGGTCACTTTATTTATTTTCAGTTTTCATTTTTTTGTAGTAGTACTCATTTACACAGAGAAGAATAAAAATCATAGGAGCTATTATTTCCTTTACATCAAAAATACCATCAAATAAGAAACTCAATGTGTATGCAAATATACCGAATAACAGTGCTCTAACCAATATATGTGTTTTCATTTCCGGTTACCTCCATTCAAACAACGGAATTTTTGGGCTCATTACCGCAATTTATTATGGAGCTTGTCTAGGCATATATGATCAGATAGCTAGCAACACAGCACTTTTAGCTAGTACTTTGATTATGAGAGATTTTAATAGGGAACTACCACCGCAGTAAAAAGCTTAATTGAGGAAATTAGCAAGGAGATGTCGATTAACATGATGTCATATCGGTACTTTACCACTTGGATATGCATTAAAATATTCCATAACAACCCTTTTAAGAGAATAAAACATTAAACCCCCTTAAAAGCAAACGCTTTTTATTATGTATAAATCGCAATCACTGTTTGACCAATTCAGAGATTAATGATGACGCAGCAGCTCCGGTTAAACGGTAACGGATCGTTCGATCTACTTATGTGCATTATAAATCGCCGAGAACTGCTCAGTTGGTTCGGAAAAGTAATTCTTAGTGGCCACTTTCATTTCCAGATTTTTTTACGTTCTTCTTTCTACTGTTCTCCCTGACCCTAGTACTCTTAATTTCGTTACGTCTACAATTCAGGTCTCCCCATCAAAGTGTTGGCGAAACGATCCGGTACTTGTCCAAGCAACATGCGGGATCATTCTCAGCTAAACGCCTCAGAATGCATTGCGAAACACGGTAATATCCGGGGGATTGGAGGGGTGTCCACCCAGGGCAACTGCAACAGCGTCGAAGCGGATCTCCGCTTCATGGAGCCGATACCGGTTCACGTACACTTCGGCCACGGCTCTTACCCTGTGCTGCTTCCGCCAATCAATCGCTTCGGCCGCCTCCTCCGCTCCGGCAAGGCCGCATCGACTGCGAACCTCAACAAAAACCCAGCAGTTGCCGTCCCGCGCGATGATGTCAATCTCGCCCGTGCGGCAGCGCCAATTCCTGTGAATAATGCGATAGCCGAGCGCTTGAAGCCGCTCGGCTGCCATCCGTTCCGCGGCAGCCCCCTTCTCCTTCCGGTTGAGGCCGCCGCTCCGTTTTTTCACGATCTGCTTATTTTTCTCGGTCCGCTTATCCTGCTTGAAGCTCCCTGCGCCGCGGCGGAACTCATTCATGACGCTTCCACCCTTTCTCCGCCCGTTGATCGGTCCGATAGATGAAGGTCAGCACTTCGGCGACCAGATGATACAGTTCGGCCGGAATCTGCTGGTCGATGTCCAGCTTGGAGAGCACCTCCACCAAGGAAGCGTCCTCCTGGATCGGCACGCCGCTCTCCTTCGCCTTCTCCAATATCTGTTCGGCGAGCTGTCCCTGCCCTTTGGCAACGATAACCGGCGCCTCATGCTGCTCCGGCTTGTAAGACAGCGCCACCGCCGTCTTCCGTTGATAACGCCCGGATGTCCGGGATGCTGCTTCCGGGTCTTTCATATTTTGATATCTACCCCTTTGTACGGCTGAAGCGCATAATCGTCCATATCAATCTCGGGCCGGTTCTTCGGCTCGTCCACCTTCGTGTCCGGCATCGGCAAAATGCGGAAGGCCGACAATTGATAACCGATTCGATTCATCGCTTCTTCCACCTCGCCGCGGAATCCGCCCAGCCATTCTCCGATGGCCTCATCCGTCTGATGAATATGAAGCGCCACGGCCTGTTCCACGACCTGAACGTCGACGAGCGTCCGGCCCAGCGCCTTCATGTTCAGATCGAACCAGAGGCGGCAGTTGTCCGACTCCAGCTCGCCACGGCGGCTCTGCCGAGATTGAATGTGGACAGCGGCCGTCTGCTGGCCGTCCGGCGTTACGAGCGGCACGAACAAGGTTACATGCGTGAACGGCGCTTGCCGGTCGCTTGTCAGAAGAAGCTGCTGGCCCGTAATCTGATGGACCAGCTGCTGCGCCGCTTCGCGCACAGCCGGCGGTAACGCCTCGCTCTGGAGGAGCTGAAGCAGCGCGCTCTTCAGCGACTCCGCCGGCGCGGCAGTCGTCTGGGCCGCGCTCTGCTGCGGCGGCGCCTGAGCCGCTTCCGGCGCTGTGGCGGCCGCGGCACGCGCTGCGGCTCCAGGCTCGGCGGCCGGAGCCTTCTCCGGCGTGCCGCCCGACGCGGGCACTTGCGTCGCTTGAGGGCGCGCTGCCGCCTCCGGCGATGCAGGCGTTCCCGGCATCGCCGGGGCCTGCGCCGCTGCGCTTGAAGCCGCGCCAGCCGCTGGTGGCGCGGCTGAGCCGGGCTGCGGCCGGACGGCGGTGCTCTCCGCCGACGCGCCGCGCCCCGGGACGCCGTCACCTTGCGGCGCCCCACTGCCTGCGGCCGTCATCTCCAGGACGGCTGCACGGTGCACCTGCTGCTCATGCGGCACGCCGAGCAGCTGCAGCAGGCGCCCAATCCAGGCGCCCCCACCCGCGGCGGATGTCTGGCCCGCCGCACCGGCAGCCGCAGCTCCGCCTTCGCCCCCAGTGACGGCCGTTGCGGCCACAGGCCCAGCCGCTGCAGACGCCGTTAGCGGAGTACCTGTGGCAGCCGTCCCGGCAGCGGGGCCGCTGCCGGCATTCGGGGCGGCGTTCACAGCTGGCGAACTGCCTTCAGGGGATTGCCCCGCAGCCGATGCAGCCTGCGCCGCCGGGTTCCCGCCCGTGGCGGCGGGAGCTGGCGTCTGGCCGTTCGGCCCGGCGCCGGGAGCGGAGTCCATTCGCGGAAGCGACGCCATAATGTCGCGCACCAGCGCCTGCGCTTCCCGAAGTGGAGCAGCCCAAGGAGTTGCCACTCCTGCCGGTCCTCCTGCGCTCCGGGCAAGCGCAGCCTCGCCCGCACGCTGAAAGCCGGCAAGCAAATCATTGAGCGGCTTGCCGAACATCGCCTGCTGCAGGCCACGCAGCGTCTCGCCGCTCAACGGCAGCTGGCGGCGCAATGCAAGACCGGCCGCCTGCATCCACTGCTCAGCCGGAACACCCTGAGGCTTGGCGGCTAATGCCTGCGCTAGCCGCGAAGCAAGCTCCTTCGTCAGCGGCACACCGCCCTTCTGCAGTTCGTGGAGCAGTCTTCGCGCCCAGCCCTCGTCCGGAAGGCCGGATTGCTTCAACGCTTCCTCTATCGAGGGCAGTTGAGCAAATGCAGGACCGTCAGCCGCCTTCAGCATGATCATGCCGTCCGCCTGCTGGCCCTGCACTTGGAGCCAAGCCGTCTGCCCCGGGCGCATTGGCGTATCAAGCACAGCGCGCACAGGCACCCCGTTAATCTGAATGACAGCCTCGCGTCCGTTCTCGGCCACACTAGCGACGGTGCCGCGCACCACTTGGCCGCTTTTCAATTCTAATGTCCGCTGCTCGCCAGGTCTCGCCTCCCCAACCAAGCCGCGCACCATCTGCGAAATATTCACAGGCCAACCCCCGTTCCTCAAGAACAATATACTTCTATATCGGCAGACGGAGGCCGGAATATAAGCCGGTCCAGAGGCCATTGGGCCCGTACATGCTTAGAACAGGCTCAACTGCTCCTCCTCCGGGAAGAGCGACTTCAGGAACGACTTGCGGTGCATCGGCGACGGACCAAGCCGTTCCAAATGCTCGCGATGCAGCTTCGTTGCATATCCTTTATGTACGGCAATGCCATAATCGGGGTAGAGCTCATCCCACAAGCCCGCACACAGCCGATCGCGCGTTACCTTGGCGATAATCGAGGCGGCCGCAATGGATTGACTGTTCGCATCCCCCTTCACAATCGCTTCCTGCGGCAGCGGGCAATCGATGCGCTCCGCGTCGATCAGCAGCATATCGGGACGGATGCCGAGCCCCTCGACGGCCTGCTTCATAGCCAGGCGCGAAGCCTGCTTAATATTAATGCGATCAATGGTAGACGCGTCGACCTGCGCAACAGACCAAGCGATCGCGCATTCCGTTATCTCTTCGTAGAGCGCCTCCCGTTTTTTCGCCGATAGCTTCTTCGAATCATTTATCCCTTCAATAACGACACCCGCGGGCAGTATGACGGCCGCCGCGACTACATCGCCGAACAGGCAGCCTCGCCCGACCTCATCAATGCCGGCCACATACTGAAGCCCTTCCTCCCATAACCGCTTCTCCCATGCGGTCAGATCTATCGCTTCAGCTTCCGCATCCACTGTCTTGCGCTGACCCATTATCTTCCCCTCTTCCTGCATTTCACTCGCCTTGTTTTCTCCTCAACTTATTCCTTATCCGCTCCGGTTGGCAGAGCATCCCGTAACGCTCGTATCTAACATCTATCTATACGCCAAATAACGACATATGTTCTGCTAATGGAATAATCCCCCTCCCGAATTGGAACTTGCTTGCCTCCCTTTCCATGCAGATGACTTCCCTTCGAGTGCTGGTGAGCGGCCACATCCCCCGGCTGTTCTTTTGGCCAATATCCCAACGAGTCAGGTTGCTTCTTGCCCTCTCCCATCCTTTCACCCATTATCCCTCTCCGTCAGATTTTCTAAAGCGCCGCTTCTTTCAAATATTCAAAACTAGTAGCCGAAACTCCGACTGGAATTGCATAAAAAGTGCTGCTAGCTTACCTATTTCTAACCTAAGAGGAGAGTGCTAATAAGAGCTCACACGCGTTCCCTGACCCGACGGGAGATTGTACATAAGAAGCTCCACACACATGTTCCCTGACTCGATAGGAGATCGTACATAAGAAGCTCTCCACACCTTCACTTCCCTGACCCCATGGGAGACTGTACATAAGCAGCTCTCCACACACGTTCCTGACCGGATGGGAGATCGTACATAAGCAGTTCCCTACACATTCATGGTCTCCTGACCCGACGGGAGAGTGTACATAAGCAGCTCCCCACACACGCTCCCTGACCCGATGGGAGATTATGCATAAGCAGCTCCCTATACATTCATGGTCTCCTGACCCGACGGGAAATTGTCCATAAGCAGTTCTCCACACATACAGTTCCCCTGACTCGATGGGAGAATAGCTGCCTACGTCAACACTGCGCCTTCTTCACTGTTGGCCGCAAGGAAATAGGCAGCGGGCGACGACGTCGTGCCGCAGATCAAAAAAACGCCGCGCGTCCGATAAATCGGCGCATACGGCGCTTTCCGTTCAGTTCCCGTTCTCATTGACGAGGAAGGAGTACGGCTCCTCGAGCGTAATCCGGCCCAACTTGCCTCCGCGCAGATCGCGCAGGATGAGGCTTGAGGCTTTCTCCAGATTGATGCGTCCGCCGGCCATCAGACATCCTCGCTTGCGTCCAATCACTTCCATTATCTCGACAATCTCATCCTGCTCCCGGCCGCCTTCCGGCGGAATATCGAGGCCGTAGCGTTCATTGAGGCGATCCCGGTACTGGTCAGCCAGTTGCTTGATCGCATAGAACGCGATATCTTCGACATTCAGTATTTCATCCTTGATCGCTCCGGTCGCCGCGAGCCGGTAGCCGACTTCCTGGTCCTCGAACTTAGGCCACAAAATGCCCGGCGTATCGAGCAGCTCCATCTCGGAGCCAACCCTGATCCACTGCTGCCCTTTGGTGACGCCCGGCCGATCGCCGGTTGCCGCCACGCTGCGGCCAGCCAGCTTGTTGATGAGCGTCGATTTGCCGACATTCGGTATGCCGACGATAAGCGCCCGTACCGGACGCGGCTTCATCCCCTTGGCGATCTGGCGCTGAATTTTCTCCTCCAGCAGCTTCCGGGCCTCGCCGGGTATCTGGGCGACGTTCGTGCCTGTCGAGGCGTCGATCGCGAGCGCGGCATGGCCTTCGCCACGGAACACCTGCAGCCAACGCGCATTCATGTCCGGATCGGCCAGATCCGCCTTGTTCAATAATATGAGCCGCGGCTTATTTTGCAAAATGTCGCCAATCATCGGATTGCGGCTGGACATAGGCAACCGCGCGTCCAATAGCTCGATGGCGACATCAATGAGCTTGAGCTTCTCCTGGATCTGCCGCCGGGCGCGTGTCATATGCCCGGGGAACCATTGGATAGTCATCGGCATCCACCTCCTGATGATTCAGTCTCTGCCTGCCTAGTGGTGTTGTACAAGCTTCGCATGCGGCAGCGGCCAGAAAATAACATCCGCTCTTCCGATGACGTCCTTCAACGAAATAAAACCAAGCATGCGACTATCCGTGCTGTTATTCCGATGATCTCCCATCACGAAAATATGCCCTTCCGGCACCGTGTTCTTTTGAATCAGATCATTCGGGAAATCGCGGTCATTGTACAGCTCGCCATTTTTATGGGCTTCGTCCAGCGCTTCTTGTATGTAAGGTTCCTCAACCTTATTCCCATTGACGTACAGATCGTCGCCGCGGTATTCAATCGTATCCCCGGCCACGCCGATAACCCGCTTAATCAAATCGCGATTCTCCTCCGGTACGTGGAAGACGACCACTTCCCCGTGCTTCGGTTCGCGAAAATCATACAAAACTTTATTCACAATAAGTCGCTCGCCCGTCCAAAAATTCGGTTCCATGGAAGGACCGTCTACGATAAACGGAGCAAATAACAGCCATCGCACGATGACGACGAGCACAACGGCGATCGCAATCGCTTTCACCCACTCCAGAAGCTCGTTTTTCGCTTGCGGCTTTTTGGTTGGCGGCTCTTCCGCCGCATTCGGTTGCATCATTTGGTCGTGTTGATCCATCGGCAGTGCCCCGCTTTCCTCGAATTGCTGCTATGCAGTCATATCATACGCTATCGGCAGGCGAACATGCAAGCTTCGACCACTTACGTGGACTAAAATAGCAAAAGGGGCTTGCAGCTAAGCAAGCCCCCGTTTCCTTAACGGATTTCTTTGATTCTCGCTGCTTTACCGCGAAGTTTGCGAAGATAATAAAGCTTCGCACGACGCACTTTACCACGGCGAGCCACTTCGATTCTATCGATTTTAGGCGTATGAAGCGGGAACGTACGCTCAACACCTACGCCGTAAGAAATCTTACGAACGGTGAATGTTTCGCTGATTCCGCCGCCACGACGCTTAATGACCACACCTTCGAACAACTGGATACGCTCGCGAGATCCCTCGATAACTTTTACATATACTTTCAAAGTATCGCCGGGACGAAAGCTAGGAATATCCTTGCGAAGCTGGTCTTGCGTAATCGCTTGAACGATATTCATCTTGGACTCCCTCCTTCCACACAGGTGTTCATACATCTCGGGAGCGCCCCATGCGCTCAACCTCATCGAATATAGAGGACCACCGTATTCCAAACAACAGAAATAATTCTAGCATACCGGCCAACCGATTACAAGAAAATAATTTATGTATTCCTCTTATTTTCAGTCTGCTCGTGCAAACGAGTATTATCCAGCGTATGACGTCATTATTAAGTATGATCCGTTTTCCCTTAATAAAACAGCGCACCATTGCCGTTATGATGCACTGTGCTTGAAAGCAAGCGATTTTTTGCGTGCTGTCGCAAGCAAGCTTATTGGTTCGGTTCGAACAACCGTCATCCCCGCAACCGATTTCCCTCAAAAAGTCAATGTAGTCCTCCGGAACGCCTTCTATCCGTTCTCTTGCTATCTCATTCTCACTGCATGGCTCAAATGGATAGAACGAAGGATTGCGGCGAATCTGTTCGCGAGTCGCTTCATATCTTGGCATCGTATTTCTCCTATACACTAATCGAATTATGGCATGGGAACGATTACTCGCATACGCAAGCCGGCATCGCTTTCACGCGATCCTGAACGCGGCTTCGGCCGCACATACAAAAGACCACTTTCTCCATCAAGGATACCATACCCTGAAGGGAAAGTGGTCTTGCTTGGACAGATTAACGGCCACAAGCGGCCAAGAGAAGCCGCCTCAAGGCTCGGCTTCCTTCCAATAATCATAGGCATGCACCGCGTTGCCGATATAGGCGGTGAACTCGCCCAACAGTCCAGGAAGATGGGAGAGCTGCTTCTCCATCTCGGCGCTGCCTTTGTCGAAAAAGGAAATATGGCCGCCCTCCGGGCTCTGCTTCATCTCGACGGTGACGATGAGCGGCTTCCCGTGCCGATCGGCCATGCGCATCTCATCGCGGACAACAGCCGCAATGCCGTTCGAGCCGTCTACCGTGTTGCGGAACGCCATCAGCGACACATGATCCATCGTCCGGATCATCCATTCGCTTACCGACTGCTCCGGCCCGTCAGGCAGGAGCGTCCGATCGAGCCACACAGCCAAATCGATGCTCGTCTCGAGATTCGAGTTCCGTTTCGTCTCCTGTACGAACATCTTCATGTTGGCCGTCCATTGGCGCAGCACCTCCTCCTTGCTGCTCGACCAATCCGGGAGCACGTACGGCTCCACATCCAGATGGATGCCGTGGAACCGTTCATCCGCTTCCGCGGCGCGGTTATACTTCTTCACGTAGTCGATCAGCCTGCGAATGCGCGGCGCATTATCCTCTAGCGCCCAGCCGGGATGGCCGCCCATGGCATGCATCTCGATGCCCGCTTCATGCGCCTTCTTCACAAGCGAGCGGTAGACTTCGTACGGCTGCTCCAGATCCAACCGGACGTACAGAAGATTGATGCCTTTGTCCCGGGCAAAGGCGATGATCTCATCCGGCTGGTAAATCGCCAGCTCGGCCCGCCAAATATAGGTGCCGACAATGGGCTTGACGCGTTCAATCGGCGAGGCGTCCGGGATCCAGTCGGGATCCGGATCGGGTTCAGGCTGTCCCGGGTCGGGGTTCGGCTCCGGATCAGGCTTCGGACCAGGATCAGGGTTCGGGTCAGGATCGGGCTTCGCACCAGGATCAGGGTTCGGGCCAGGATCGGGCTTCGGGCCAGGATCAGGCTCCGGGTCAGGATCGGGTTCCGGGCCGGGATCGGGCTCCGTCGGATCGGGCACATTCGGCTGCTGCGCCAGCAGATCATTCCAATAGCGGTAATCGTGCACGGCCGTCCCTCCATAGGAAGGATGCCCCGCCAAGGAAGCGCCGATCTGCTTCAAAGCGTCGTTCATGGCCGCCGCCCCCTGATTGGCGAAGGTCGTATGCTCTTCTCCCGGCATCGGCTTGGCGTTGATCCCGACCAATACCTTCGTGCCGAGCCGATCCCCGATAGCCATCTCCTCGCGAATGAGGGCCAGGATTCCATTACCTCCTTCCAGCTCGTGACGGTACGCCATCAGCGTCGTGTAATCAAACCGCTTCATGACCGCTTCCGCCAAGGATGCATCCGACGGGTCGGTTCCGGCGTATCCGTCGAACCATACCGGGATGTCCACGCCGAATTCGAGGCTGCCTTCCTTCCGTCCGGCATCGAGGAAGACGTCAAGGTTGTCCATCCATCCATGAATGATTTCATTCGCGTCTTCTTGCCATTGCGGCAGCACATACGGCTCAATGTCTAGGTGGATTCCCCGGAACCGCTCATCTTCCGCAACCTGTGCGTTGTAACGTTGAATTTTCTGCAGAAAATCCAGCATCCGCCCGCGGTACTCCGGCAGCGCCCATGTCGGATCGCCCGCCAGCGCATGCACTTCAATGCCTTCCTTGGCGGCCTGCCGAATAAATTGGCGATATGCCGAGTCCGGAACATCCGGGTGGATGTGCAAGAACATCACATCAATTTGATTATTTTTGGCAAAAGACAATAATTGCTCCGGTTCCGATACGATACGCTCGGCCTGCCATACCCATGTCGCCTGCTGCGGTTCGTCCACTTGCTTGAAGCCGGCCAACAGGGCGGCAGATACGATAAGCAGCAGCAGACCTGCACGAGATGCGAATCTGTTCATTAGTCTCTCCTCCTATCCATTCACAGTAACGGCGGCAGGGCACAGTGTCGTCATACCGGTACGATAACAGCATTTCCCGACAGTTAACGGCATATATGCGCTTGTTCAAAATGTGTCTCATCCCTCCTGTCTGTACTGTCCTCTCAAACGAAGACAAGAAAAGGCCTGTTCATGGCGAAAAATGCCGATAGGACAGGTCTTTTTTATTATAAAGGTGGTAAACCCGTAAATATATGTGAAAAAGGGCCCGTTTTCCCCGGACGTCCTGCGGGTGAAAACAAGCCCTTTTTTATGAACCGGAAGTACCGGATAGCCGGAATTCGCCCAGCCGCTCGTACATCGGCGCAGCCTGCATATGCGTTCGGAACAGACAGAAGCGATCCGCCGTCCACTCTGCTGCCGCGCCGCTCGTATCTGCCTCCAGCATGCCCGGGTCCCATGCAGCCGCTCCCTTATACTTGCGGGCCAATGTAATATGCGGCCGATATGGCCTCGCTTCCGGCAGGAAGCCTAGCGGAGCCGTCGTCTTCAGAACCTGATGATGCAGTTCATGAAGCCTATCGATATCTCCGGCGACGGCCGCCCACAGTACCCGTGGCGAGGCAGGAAGCCCGAACGTGCCCCATTCGCTCAAGGTCAGCCGGAACGGCCCGCTGTGCGCCGCCGTCCGGTTCAGCCCTTCCAGCAGCGGGGCCAGCTTCGACTCCGGAGTATCACCGAGAAATTGCAGCGTGATATGGTAGTCCACCGGATGGACCCAGCGGGAAAATGTCCACTGGCGCCGCGCTTGCTTCGCCCAGTTGTCGAGGGCGGCGCTGGCAGACTCGCCCAGCGGCACGCCGATAAACAGCCGCATCTTGTTCTCCGTATCCGCCATCATCAGTTCACTTCGCCTCCGTTTTATGCGCCGCTTTGAACGACGTTGGATTGAATCCGGTACTATTTTTGAACAAACGAGAGAAATAATATACATCCAGGCCAACCGCTTCGGCCACTTCGGTCACCGTCAACGCCGTCGTCAGCAGCAGGTGCTTTGCCCGCTCGATTTTCATCCGATTCATATATTGAACCGGCGACTCTCCCATATGCTCCCGGAACAAGGTAATGAAGTAATTCGGGTGAAAATGGACCCGCTCAGCCAGTTGCTGCACATTAAGCCGCTCCGACAGATGCTCGTGCATCATCTGCAGGGCCACATTCAGCTTGTCCAGCGTCTGAGAGGAAGGCAGATCAATGCGTTCCAGCCCCGTCGTCCGGAAATACAGGCTGAGCAGCTCGATCAGCATCGCCTGCTTGTTCAGCTCCGCCGTCCAGTCTCCGCGCGCATGGCACCGGATGAGCCGTTGGAAATGGCTCTCCGCCTCCCGGAACACGTCGTCCGACAGCGTAAGGCAATACGGAATCCGCATCGACTGGAACAAATGGCGCTCGCCGATCAGGGCCGTGAAGTGGCACCAATATTTTTCGTATGTATCGGCGCTTATCGTTCCATAGGACTGGATAACGCGGGCAGGCATAATGACCATGTGGCCAGGCCCGGGATAATAGGCCGTTCCGTCAATCTCGATTCGCCCTTCCCCGCCTCGTATCAGATACATCCGGTTGAACTCCGGCACGAAGTCGGTTTCGCACCAGCCGGGATTGCATTTCGTGTAGTATGCGTCGGTCACGCTCAGCCGTACATTGGCCAGATAGCGCTGCAGCAGATCCGGCTTCCCCATGCTCGCATGCTCCATTCCATAATCTTAATTTTGTCCAAAAACGAATGAATTCTCTCTATCTTCATTATAACCGCTCCGTCGTACAATGGGGACAAATGAAAGCAAAGGAGAGAGCAACGATGACGTTAACCGCACGCGAGCAGCGCATACAATGGTTCAATCACGATCGCTTCGGCATGTTTATCCATTGGGGATTATATGCGATCCCCGCCCGAGGCGAATGGGTTCGCAGCTTCGAGCGCATCCCGGTCGAGGATTATGAGAAATATTTCAACAGCTTCAATCCGGTGAATTATGATCCGAAGGCATGGGCCAAGGCCGCCAAAGCCGCAGGCATGAAATATGCGGTCATGACGACCAAGCACCATGACGGCTTCTGTCTGTTCGACAGCGCCTTGACTGACTATAAAGCGACGAATACACCGGCGGGCCGCGATCTGATTCGCGAATATGCAGACGCTTTCCGGGCCGAAGGACTCAAGGTCGGCTTCTATTACTCAATTATCGACTGGCATCACCCGGACTATCCGGCCTATGGCGATCGCCAGCATCCGATGCGGGACAACGCGAAATTCAAGGACCGCCCGCAGGACTTCAGCCGCTATCTTGACTATATGCACGGCCAGGTGAAGGAGCTGCTGACCAACTATGGGACGATCGACGTACTCTGGTTCGATTTCTCTTACGAGGATATGACCGGGGAGAAATGGAAGGCGACCGAGCTGGTAAAGATGATTCGCGAGCTGCAGCCGAATGTGTTGATTGACAATCGGTTGGGCGGCAATATCAAGGCCCGCGAGCCGGCAACCTATGCGGGCGACTTCGCTTCGCCGGAGCAGCTGCTTCCGCCGCATGGCATCGTCAACGAAGACGGGAAGCCGATTCCGTGGGAGGCGTGCATTACGCTGAATCATCATTGGGGCTACCACGCGCATGACCGCGACTACAAGACACCGAAGCAGGTGGTCCGCGGCCTCGTCGAATGCGTGAGCAAGAATGGGAACATGCTGCTGAATGTCGGGCCGAATGCGAAGGGCGAGATACCCCAGCTGTCGCTTGACGTGCTGGATGAAGTCGGAGCCTGGATGCGGGCGAACGGCGACAGCATTTACGGTTGTGGAGCAGCTGCGTTGAGCAAGCCGGAATGGGGACGGTACACGCAAAAAGGCAATAAGCTGTACGCTCATATTTTGGATCGGGGAATCGGGCCGATCGCGCTGCAAGGCTTGAATGGCCGCGTGAAGGAAGCGTGCTTGCTCGCCGACGGAGCCGAGGTCAACATTCAGACGCCGTGGAATGCGGTCGACTATCCGGATTATCTGTTCGTCAATATTCCGACGGCCCAGCTGCCGGACGACTTCGATACCGTTATCGAGCTAACGTTAGAGGATGCCGAGTAAAAGAAGACCGCTGGAGAAGTTCTCCGGCGGTCTGTTTGTTGTCTTGCGTTATGTAAATACTCGGGAGTAGCTCCTCCCGCATTGACGAGATAGGCGTTCAGCGTATACGTCTTGTCAGGTGATGTGGAAGCCGCAATGAAGTCGCCTCGAAAATAATGACGAAACCAAAATAATCATACTATACTTTAAGTTTCTCTTAAAATATTCCTCCTCTCTACTTTATTTCAAATTACTATATTTTCTAGTTTATTTCCATAACCGCTCCAAGGTCTGCCTTTCCAACAACAACCTCCTGATATTCTCGAGCGATGTAGCCTTAAGTAATTTTTTTCAATTTTTCCGTTACAATTGTTCAAAAATAGAGACAGGTTGCCGATATAGAAAGTACAAGGAACGTTACTGTTTCTTGGAAATTATCGGGGAGTGATTGATATGACAATCTTCATCGCAGTATTGGAATTCCTTGGGGCGGTTATTCCTCCGTTGATTGATCTGCTGCAGAAGTTCGTGGCTTAAAGACGTACGAGCCGCACTTTACTCCCACACCCTAGCCCATGAACTACGGCCTATGCCCTGGTTCACGGGCTTTTCCTGCATGCTGTCACTCCTGAATCCAATATTATGGCAAAAAGAGCACATCCCCGGGAAGTGCTCTTCTGCGTTATTCCTTATTCGCTTCATTCGCTTGCCGTTCCGCGATGATGCGCTCCAGCAGCTTGCGATCTGCCTCATTGAGCTCGATGGACTCGAGCAGATCCGGACGCCGTTCCACGGTGCGCCGCAGGGACTGCTCTTTGCGCCACTGCTCCACCTTCGCATGGTGGCCGCTTAACAGCACATCGGGCACCGTCCAGCCGCGGAAATCGGCCGGCCGCGTATAATGCGGATATTCTAACAGGCCGGTGCTGAACGAATCTGTCACCGCTGATGATTCATTGCCCAGCACGCCCGGGAGCAACCGCACGACCGAGTCGGTAACGACCATAGCCGGCAGCTCGCCGCCGGTCAGTACATAATCGCCAATCGACAGCTCGTCGGTAACGAGGTGCTCGCGGATTCGCTCATCGTAGCCTTCATAGTGGCCGCAGACCAAAATGAGATGCGATTCCTGCGCCAGCTCCTCCGCCTTTGCCTGGGTGAACGGCTCGCCCTGTGGACACATCAAAATGACCCGCGGCCGCTTCCGTTCCAGACTGTTCGGGCCATTCGGCCTGTCTGAATTATTTGGAGCATTCGGGACATCCGAATCATCTGCCGCCGGGGTGTGCCCTTCCTCCCAAAGCTGTGTCCGCTCCGCCTCCGCCTCCTGCACAATCATTGCTTCGACGGCCGCGAAGATCGGCTCCGGCTTGAGCACCATGCCCCCGCCCCCGCCGTACGGATAATCGTCCACGGTCTGATGTTTGTTCTCGGAATAGTCCCGGAAATTGACCGCATTCAAGGTGACAAGCCCTTTTTCTTGCGCCTTCCCCAATATGCTCGAGCGGAATACGCCCTCGCACATCTCCGGGAAGATCGTCAATACATCGATGCGCATTACAGAAGCCCCTCCATCAGATGGACCTTCACCAGCTTGCCGGGAATATCGACGTCGAGGATGACGTCCGGAATGACCGGAAGCAGAATCGGCTTGCCCTTCGCGGGCTGGACGACCCAGACATCATTCGCGCCCGGCGCCAGAATCTCGCTGATAACGCCCAGCTCTGTCTCCTCATCGGTTACGACGCGGCAGCCGATAATCTCATGGTAGTAGTATTCATTCTCCGGCAGCTCCTGCTGCTGTTCGGCGGTAACATAGAGAATCCAGCCCTTATAGCGTTCCACGTCATTGATGTTGTCGAAATTTTTGAATTTTACAATGTAGACATTTTTCTGCGGCCGCGCGCGTTCCACGGTGAGCGTGAGCGACTCGTTCGTCTCCGGGTGCTGCAGAATCAGCTCGCTGCCCGAAGCGAAGCGCTCTTCCGGGAAGTCGGTGCTCGCCAATATTTTGACATCGCCGCGAATGCCGTGGGTATTGACCAGCTTGCCGACGGTATACAATTGTTCAGACATAACGTCTCGATCCTCCTGCTATTACGGGTCTGCCAAAAGGTAGTTCAACATGCATTATAAGTGTATCACAATTGCTTCATCTATACGAAAAAGGGTTAGGATCTCATCCTAACCCGTTTCGTCATGATTAAGAAATAATGTCTACGGCAACCCGTTTCGGAATCGTAACGGCTGCCGATGTGACAACCGTGCGAAGCGCCTTGGCAATGCGACCTTGCTTCCCGATAACCTTCCCGACATCGTCAGGATGGACGTGAAGCTCATATACGATAATATGGTCTTTCTCCACGGCCTTCACACGGACCTCCTCCGGATGATCGACCAAAGCGCGTGCGATAACATACACTAACTCTTCCATTCGCGACCCTCCGAACGGTTAGATTACTTCTGGTATTTTTGCTCATGGAACTTCTTCATGACGCCAGCTTGGCTAAGCAAGTTGCGAACGGTGTCAGAAGCTTGTGCCCCTGTTTGCAGCCATTTCAACGCTTTTTCTTCGTCGATGTTAACGACTGCCGGTTGAGCTACCGGATTGTAGTAACCGATTTCCTCGATGAATCGACCATCACGCGGAGAGCGGGAGTCAGATACAACGACACGATAGAACGGAGCTTTGTGAGCACCGATACGTTTCAGACGGATACGTACTGCCACGACTTTCACCTCCTTAACGGAATTCGGCTCGTTATGGGGAACCGGCCCTATGCATCAGCGGAAAGGAAATCTCATTCCTTTGCCGGCCTTGCTCTTCAAATTCTTCATCATCTTCGGACCCTTCGGCCCCATCATCTCGGTGAACTGCTTCATCATCCGGCGCATCTCGTCGAACTGCTTAATCAGCCGGTTGACGTCGGCCAGCGATGTTCCGCTTCCGGCAGCGATCCGCTTCCGGCGGCTATGATTGATAAGATCGGGATCTTGCCGCTCCTCATTCGTCATCGAGCGCACAATCGCCTCGATCCGGCCCATCTGGCGCTCATCCACCTTCAGATTGGCCGTCTGCTTCATCTTGTTCATGCCCGGAATCATGTCCAGAATCTGATCAATTGGCCCGAGCTGCTTCACTTGCTGCATCTGCTCCAGGAAATCGTCGAACGTAAATGCGGCATTGCGCATCTTCATCTCCATTTCCTTCGCCTTGTCCGCATCGATGTTCGCCTGCGCCTTCTCGATGAGCGACAGCATGTCCCCCATGCCGAGAATCCGGGACGCCATCCGCTCCGGATGGAACGGCTCAAGCGCATCGATCTTCTCGCCGAGAGCGGCGAACTTGATCGGACAGCCTGTCACGGCCTTGACCGACAGCGCCGCACCGCCGCGCGTATCGCCATCCAGCTTCGTCAGCACGACGCCGGTAAGCGCCAGCTGCTGGTTGAAGCTCTCCGCGACATTGACCGCATCCTGACCGGTCATCGCATCGACGACGAGCAGAACTTCGTCCGGATTCACCGTCTCGTGAATCTGCTTCAGTTCCTCCATCAGCGCTTCATCGATATGCAGGCGGCCCGCCGTATCGACGATGACATAGTCGAGGTGATTGGCGCGCGCATGCTCCATCGCCTGGCGCGCAATCTCTACCGGGCTGACCTGATCCCCCAGGGAGAAGACCGGTACATTAATCTGCGCGCCCAGCACCTCCAGCTGCTTGATGGCGGCTGGCCGATAAATGTCGGCTGCGACCAGCAGCGGCTTATGGTTCTGCTTCTGCAGCAGCTTCGCCAGCTTCCCGGACGTCGTCGTCTTCCCGGCGCCTTGCAAGCCGGCCATCATGATGACCGTCGGCGGCTTGTTCGCCTTGGCCAGCTTGGCGGCCGTCCCGCCCATCAGCTCGGTCAGTTCCTTGTTGACGATGTCAACGATGACCATGCCCGGCGTGAAGCTCTTCATCACTTCCTGGCCGACCGCCTTCTCCTTCACCTTAGTGATGAATTCCTTGACGACCTTGAAGTTAACATCGGCCTCCAGCAGCGCAAGGCGTACCTCGCGCATCGCTTCATTGACGTCGTCTTCGGTTACTTTTCCCTTGCCGCGCAGCTTGCCGAACACATTCTGCAGCCGGCTCGTTAGTCCTTCAAATGCCATTCCTATTCACCCCGTTCCCTTAATCCAACGCCTGCAGTTCACGGATAATCTTCTGCAGTTCCGCACGCTGCGGGTCGGGCATACCCATTATCTCATTCAATTCGTCGCGCAGCGCATCCAGCAGCTGCTTCCGGCGTTCATACTTCGCTACCAATCCAAGCTTGCTCTCATAGGAGCCGAGCGTCTGCTCCGCCCGCTTAATATGTTCATATACCGCCTGGCGGCTAATGCCGAATTCAGCGGCGATCTCGCCTAGTGAAAAATCGTCTTGAAAATAACATTTCAGGAACGTCTGCTGCTTCTCCGTCAAGAGAGGTTCGTAGAAATCGAACAGCATATTGACGCGGTTCGTCTTCTCCAGAACATGTTCCTCGTTCATACGGGCCACTCCTTTCGTCAAGGAAAAAACCTTTACAGCCCATCAACGTTCCTAATCATATCCGAATCCGGGGGCCATGTCAAGGGTTCGACCTTAACATTCGCATATTTCTTTTTTGCATATTGACCGTAACGTTGCGTCACCCTTTATAATGGGCATGTTCAAAAAGACCGGGGGTTTTGCTCCAAGAAGGTTGCTTGAACATTTGATCTCGAAGGCGCAGACATGAAGGGGGCGATGAATTTATGGCCTACACCGTAAATGAAGTATCGAAGCTGTCCGGCGTCACGATCCGGACATTGCGGTATTATGATCAGATCGGTTTGCTGAAGCCGGCCTATGTGGGAGAGAACGGCTATCGCTATTATGAAGACGATCAGCTGCGGCAGCTGCAGCATATTTTGTTCTTCCGTGAGCTGGACCTCCCCTTGACGGACATTCAGGCCTTGATGCAATCGGATACCTTCGATCAGAAAGCAGCCCTCCAGCAGCACCGCCAGTTGCTGATTGGGCGAATCGATCGGCTGCAGCGTCTGGTCGCCACGCTGGATCGCACGATACACGAGACGGAAGGAGAACAAGCCATGAACGCAGAGCAATGGTTCGACGGATTTGACCGAAGCAGGCAGGAGAAGTATGTAGAGGAGTTGAAGGAAAAATACGGGGAAGGCGCAGAGCGCCATATCCGGGAGAGCGAGGCGCGCACCAACGCCTGGTCGGGCAGCGAATGGCAGGACGTGCAGCAGGAGTCCGAGCGTATACACGAGCGCATCGCCGCCCTCATTCGCGAGGGCCGTCCACCGGAAAGCGACCTGATTCAGGAGGTTATCGCCGATCACTTCCAATGGGTGAGCCGCTTCTACACCCCGACGCGCGAGGTCTATACCGGCCTGGGCGAATTGTACGTGGACCACGCCGATTTCCGCCAGCTGTACGAGAGATTTCATCCCGCTCTGGCGGAGACGCTGCGCGACGCCATGCGCATTTACGCGGAGCGCCATCTGTAATATTCGCCATGGAGAGAGGCGTCATGCTGGCCGCATTCCTGCGGGGCATGGCGCACCTCCTTATATATCATCCGAGCATAACATAGCGGTAAATGCATACGAAATGCAGTCCCGCTCCCGCCAGCACGAACAGATGCCAGATTGCATGGTGATAGGGAAGCTTTTCCCATACGAAAAATACGATCCCCGCTGAATAGCTGATTCCTCCGTCTACGAGCAGGATAAGACCGGCCGGCGACAGAACGGCGGACAGTTCCGGCCAGGCCACGACGATGAGCCAGCCCATCGCGAGATAACCGATCGTCGAGATCCACTTGTACCGCCCCATATAGTATCGCTTCAATATGATGCCGGCAATCGCCGTCCCCCAGATGGCCCCCAGCAGCTTCCAGCCGAATTCATTCCGCATGTAGACAAGCAGAAACGGCGTGTAGTTCCCGCCAATGAATACCTAAATGGACATATGATCCGCCATCTTCAGCCATGCCTTGCGCTTCCCTTCGGGGGCGCTGTGTATGAACGTCGATATGGTGAACATCATCACGAGCGTCAGCCCATACACGCCCGCGCTGACGATATGCCATACCGTCCCATGGCTTATCCCCGCCTCCACAAGCAGAGCCAACGCGCCGAGACTGCATATCATTCCGATGCCGTGCGTATAAGCGCTCGCCCTTTCGTCTCTTCGCTTCATCAGTGACGGCCGATCCATCATCCGGGTTCCCTCCTTGCCGTGTTCTGCCTGCCGCCAGCATCATTTGGGCGGATTACATTATATGCAGGCAGGCGGCGGCGGTGCGGAAGCCTCGGATCGCGCAGCCCCTCCCGCGGCATGAAGTCACGGGAGGGGCCGTGGCGAGGAGTATCGGGTTGTCCTTGAATTAACCGTGCCGATCCTTGATGAATCGAATCGCTTCCCGCGTCTGATCCAAGTATTGCACGGTCTCTTCATATTGATGGGAGGCGACACACATGAACAGCACATCGATGATATGCAGCTGGGCAAGCCGGGAAGACGTCGCGGCGCTGCGGAACGTCGCTTCCTTCGTCGCCGAGATGTACAGATTGATGCCCGCTTCCGCGGCGACCGGCGAATCTCCGTAGTGGGTCAGGCTCACCGTCTGGCAGCCCTTCGCATTGGCCAGCTTCAGCAGGTCGACCACTTCCAAGGTCTCTCCCGAATAGGAAATGCCGAACACGACATCCTCCTCCGTCATGTTCGCGATATTCATCGCAGCCACATGCAGATCCGTAAACGCGGTCGCCGGCTTGTTAATCCGGAGAAATTTCTGCTGTGCATCCATGCCGATAATCGACGATGCCCCCACGCCGAAGAAATGAATGTTCCGCGCCCTGATCAACAGCTCGGCCACCGCGGCCATATCGTGAAGATTGACAATCTCCGATGTCTCCCGCAGCGCCTGAATGCTGTTGTTCGTCATGGTCGCCAATACCGTGTCGACCTGCTCATTCTGCTTGATGTCGCGGTACCCTTCGCTCTCCGACTTATTCAAATCTCCGACGATGCGCAGCTTCAATTCCTGGAAGCCCTTTAACTTCAGCGATTTGCATAAGCGGATGACGGCAGCGCTGCTGGCATGGCATTTCTCTCCCAGCTCGGAAGCGGTCAGCGAGATCGCCTCTACGGGATGCGCCAAAATATACGACGCGATTTTCTTCTCGGACGGAGGCAGCTTGCCCAGCATATCGGACAGCATGATCAGGCCGCCTTTCGTCGGTGAAGCAAACATGGGTGGTTCCCCCTTTCGTTCCGCGCGGACACGCGTTCGGATGCTTGTCCGTACCTGCTATCGCATCCTGATGTCTTCTATCTTACCGTGCGGGACGGCCAAATGCCATTCGTATCCGATCAGTAGGTCGCAGCAGCCGCGTTCGTCGCCAGAGAGCGATCGGGAGCAGAACCGCCGCGGATGAGACTCAAGTGAACACAATCTCATATTGCGGCGGAAAATGGGCAGACCGCCTGCGGGACCGCCCGACCACCACACACCTAGTTATGCCGCAATGCATCGCCCGGGGGTGCTCATGTGTTGGTCACAGCTTCTCCCTGTTCCGGTCAGAGCGCTCAGCCCTGCGAATCCTCGCTCCACGAATTCGCCATCAGATCGTAGCTCTTCCACGGCTGAAAGCCTAGCTTGGCGTAAAAATCAACGAGCTCCGTCCAGTCGATGACGAGATGCTTCATCCCGCGCGCCTGCAATTCGGCGATACCTTCCTCTACTAAGGCCAGCCCGTAGCCTTTGCCGCGATAACGGCTGTCTACGCCGAGCGGACCGATTCCGCCGAGCGGCTCCGGGACGAGCGGAGCCCAATACGTATTCTGCGCGATATACGGGGAAGCTTCGTCGTTGACGCGGCAGAAGCCGATCATCTCTCCGCTCTCCGTGAACAGGCCAAGGAATTCCCTGCCTTGCCCTCCGCGTTCCCAATAGCACTGCGCCTCATAATACCAGCGGCCAGGGAAGCATCTACGGAAAAAACGCAGCATTTCTTCCCGATCGCTACATTCCAGCAATCTCGCCTGCACGTCCCCGGAATAGTCCGGCCGAACAACTGGTTCATCCTTCACGCTTGCATACAGATCATGCACTTCATATAAAAAGCGGTAGCCTCTCCGCTCCAGCCATGGGCGGGCAGAGTCGAGCGCTGCCGGAACTCCGGGGAAATAATGCCACGGATCCCGTCCCATAAAGACCTTATTCGCCCCGGTCGCTTGCAGCGCTTCTTCCGCCAGCGCCAGCAGCCGGCTTCCCAGCCCCCGGCCCCTCGCCTCGGAACGAACGACCAAGGCCTGAATCCAGCCCCCGCCTTCCCCGAGCTTCATGCCGCGATCTTCTTCCCGCCACGTCTTCGCTACGACGAAGCCAAGCAGCGTTCCATCCGGGCTATGAGCCAGCCATGAGCCCGGCGCATAGACATTGACATCTTCAAACGTATTTTGCCGAAGCAGCTCTTCTCGCATCGGAAAATGCCCGCCCAACTCCCGGTTCCATAAGTCAAGCATCGGAGCCAGCCACTCGGCCTGCAATGGAATGACATTCACGCACATTCCTCCCACCTATAAAAATATAAAATATTATTTCAACACTTTTTCCGCAAAATAATCGATGATATGCATAACTTGAATCCGGTCATGCGCTTGCTCCCGTTCCACTCCCGCCTTCATCTGCAGCAGGCAGCCCGGGTTGCTCGTCAAGATAACGGATGCCTGCGTTTCGTCCACCGCGTCCATTCGGGCGTCGAGAATATCGTTCGCCATCTGCGGCTGCACCAGATTATAAATGCCTGCCGAACCGCAGCAGATCTCCGCCCCTTCCAGCTCTACGAACTTCGTATCCGGAATCATGCGCAGCAAGCGGCGCGGACTGTCGCCGGCCCGCATCACATTGCGGAGATGGCATGAATCTTGATACGTGACCGTCACGGAAGTAATGGAATCCGCAGCCGGGGATTGCTTGGCCGGATCCGCCAGATCGCTCCAGCGGCCCGAGCGCAGCAGCAGCTCGCTAATATCCTTCACTTGCTTGGAAAACTGGCGCGCCGGTTCATCCCATTCCGCTTCATCCGCCAATAGATGATCATATTCGATCAGCGTCGCCCCGCAGCCGCCTGCATTGGTAGCGATGTAATCCACGCCCGCTTCCCGGAACGCCTTCACATTCTGCATCGCGAACTCCAGCGCCGTCCTCCGGTCGCCGCTATGGGAGAACAAAGCGCCGCAGCAGGACTGCTCCTCCGGAATGACGACATCGTAGCCGGACTCCGTCAACAGACGCACCGTATTAACATTCGTCTCCGTGAACAGAACGTCCATAATGCAGCCGCGGAACAGCCCGACCGTGCCGATGCGCTCTCCCTTCGCAGGGAACCGGCCCCCGCCGGCCCGCTTCACGACGCCGCGGCTGTCGGCCTGAGGCATAATCCGCTCCATCGTCTGCATATGCTGCGGAAGCCAGCGCAGCATGCGGCCCCGCCGCGCCAGCCGCTGCAGACCGGAGCGCTGGTACGCTTGCAGTATCGTGCTCATCAGCCGCAAGCGGCGGTGGCGCTTGAAGACCGGCTGCGCCAGCTTATGCAGCCGGCGCAGCGGTACCGCTCCGGGCTGCGGCTCCGTATGCTCGAACAAGACCTCCCGCGTCTGCTCCAGCAGTTGGCCATACTTGACGTCGGAGGGGCATACCGGTTCACAGGCACGGCAGCCCAGGCACAGATCCATCTGTTGCTTGAACGCCGCGTCCGGCTCCATCAGCCCGTCCGCCACCGCCTTCATGAGGGCGATACGCCCGCGCGGAGAAGCGGCCTCCAGGCCGGTCTCCCGGAACGTCGGGCAGGACGGCTGGCAAAATCCGCAGCGCATGCAGTTCATCAGCTGCTCGTAATCGAGCGCCTGGGCCAGCTGCTGCTGCAGAGCGCCCGCCGGACGTTGCCCGCTTTCTTTATCCCGGATGCCGTTCATGCTGCCGTTCACGCTGCTGTGCATGATGCCGTTCACGCTGCTGTGCATGCTGTTTTGCATACTATTATTCACCTTATTGTTCTCGCTGTTGGTCATGCTGCCGCTGCTCATCGGGTAATCACCAGCCTTTTGCGCGCGGGCTTGGCGAAGATTTTACCCGGATTCATGATGCCGTTCGGATCGAACGCCTGCTTGATGCCTTTCATGACGGCGATGCCCGCCTCTCCGACCTTCCATTCCAGATAAGGTGCCTTGACGGTGCCGACGCCGTGTTCCCCGGTGATTGTGCCGCCAAGCCGGATCGCCTCCTCGAAAATATCGGCGAACGCCTGCTCCACCCGTTCGATCTCCGCGCTGTCTCTCGCATCTGTCGTACAGGTTGGATGCAGATTCCCGTCCCCGGCATGGCCGAAGGTGCAAATATTCAGCTCGTATTCGGCCGCGATCCGGTTAATGGCCAAGACCATATCCGCGATGCGGGAACGGGGCACCGTCGCATCCTCCAATATCGTCGTCGGCCGGATGCGCGCCAAGGTCGACAGCGCGCTGCGCCTCGCCTTCATCAACTGCCCCGCCTCATGCTCATCCCGCGCCATATCGATGCGGGCCGCTCCTTCCTCCCGGCATATCGCGGCGATGGCCTCCATATCCTTCCCCACCCCAAGCTGCTCCTGCCCGTCCTGCTCAATCAAGAGCACCGCCTCCATATCCGTCGGCAGGCCGATATGATTGTACTCCTCCACGACCCGTATCGTCGGCTGATCCATGAACTCCAGCGTCGCGGGAATGATGCCGGCGCCCACAATCCGCGAGACGGAGCGCGCGGCCGCATAAATGTCTTCAAAAGCAACCAGCATCGTCTGTCTCACTTTGGGCGCAGGGATAAGCTTCACCGTCGCCTCCGTTACGATGGCGAGCGTCCCTTCGGACCCGACGAGCAGCTTCGTCAAGTCGTAGCCGGCGACATCCTTGTACAGCTTACCGCCCGTCCGGATGACCTCACCGGAAGGAAGAACCGCCTCCAGACCGATGACATAGTCCTTGGTCGTGCCGTACTTCAAGCCGCGCAAGCCGCCGGCGCCCTCCATAATGTTGCCGCCCAAGGTCGAGATCACCATGCTGCTCGGATCGGGCGGATAGAAGAGCCCCTTCTTCTCGACCTCGCGGTGGAACTGCTTCGTATTCAGCCCCGGCTGGAACGTGGCCGTCAGATTATCGGTATCGAGCTCCAGCAGCTTGTTCATCCGGGTCATCGCCACGACGATGCCTCCGGACACAGGTACCGTGCCGCCGCATAGATTGCTGGCCGCTCCCCGCGGAACAATCGGAATACGGTACTCATTCGCCAGACGGAGAATATGCTGCACATCCTGCGTTGAGTCCGGGTAGACGACCGCATCCGGCATCGTCTGAAGCATCGGTGTCGCATCATACGAATGCGTGATAAGCGCTTCCATATCGTCACGGAAGCGATCCGGGCCAAGCAGCCGAAGCAGCTCCTGCCGCACTTCGTTCAATATCATCGTATTTCCCTCCTGTTGGTGATGTCCTCGAGCAGGCATACTGTTCAGATGATCTGATCGCTTCAAGCAAATGCATTCTGAAATTTTTTTTCAAAAGTATATTATGATTTACGGTTTAATATATCAGGAACATCGAATAAAGGAAAGACAGTTCATAGAAAAAAAAAGCTGAGGGCGGCAAGTAAAGTAGAATAATTATTAGAAAAAAATAAGTAGTCTAATTTCCCCAACATGCTATAATAGGAAAAAATTACTTTAACACGGGATTCGCCAAGGCCGGTCCACGGCTTCCGAGCGAACCGCCGATGCAATGAGGTGTTTGCTTGAATCGTTCCTTTTACTCGCTCTTATCGAGCCGATCGTTTGCCAATCTGGCCGGATCGCTCTATATGATGACTTTGATCGCCGCCGTATACCAATTAACCGGCTCGGCGGCCTTCGCCGGAGCGGTCTCCTTCGTCCGCTCCATCGCCGTGCTGTCGAGCAGCTTCTCGCTGCCATTCTGGTACACGAAGCTGACGGTCGCCAACGTGACCCGGCTGTTCCTGCTGCTCCAATGCGCGCTGTCTGGGCTTGTCGCCTTCTCTCTGGCGCCTCTGTCATCGATTCTGCCTGCGTCGGCATTCCTCGGCTATGCGTTCGGCGGCATCGTGCTTATCGGCTATGTCGAAGGCTGCGCCTCCGCCGCGGCCAATGCGCTCTATCCGCGCCTTGTTGAAGAGGACAAGCGCGTACAGGCCAACAGCCTCGTCTCCACCAGCATGCAGATGCTGTCGCTGCTCGGCTGGACCGCCGGCGGCATTCTCGTCGCCAAGCTCGGCCACTCGCTTGTGCTGCAGCTGTCCTCCGGGCTGCTGCTCCTAGGCTGCCTCTTTCTCGTCCGCCTGTCCCACAAGGGACAGATCGAACGGAAGGCCAAAGGATCCCGATCCATGCTGGCCGGCTGGACCTTTCTCTTCACGCATCCGCAGATGCGGATTATCACGTGGATGGATATCGTCGAAGGAATCGCGGGCGGCATCTGGATTGGCGGCGTCACGCTCGTCTTCGCGCAGGAAGTGCTGCAGAAGGATGAAGCATGGTGGGGCTATATTAATGCCACCTACTATGCAGGCACCATTATCGGCGGGCTGATTACGCTCAAGCTGTCTGCCCTTATCCACCGCCATCTCGTGAGCGCAATTATTGTCGGCTCCTTCGGGGTGAGCCTGTTCGCCTACGGCTACGCGTTCAATACGCAAGCCTTCATCGCCCTGGCCCTCGTCCTGCTGATGGGCCCGTTCTACCAGCTGCGCGATATCGCCCAGCGGACCTATGTGCAACAATACACCCCGCTCGCCGAGCAGCCGAATGTATTCACGGCGCAGAGCACGATTACCTATGTCCTGTTCGGGGTGTCGGTCCTGTTCGCCGGGACTGTGGCCGATATGTGGGGACCGCAGGCAGTATATATCGTTGGCGGGACCATGTACTTGCTCTCGGCGAGCACCGGGTTTATTTTGAAGAAGAAGCATGCGGCGGCAGAGGGCCATGATTCCCCTCCGCTCTCTTCCTGAGGAAGCCGCCCGCACCTGGGCCTCCATTTTCCAGAAGCGTCCGTTTTGTGGTACACTATTCTATATCTACTCTTTCCATGACAAAGGGAGTACGCCATGTATCCGGACATTCAACAGTTCAAAGCCGAGTTTTTCAAAGCGTTGGCACACCCCTTGAGAATCAAAATATTGGAGGTTCTATGCGAGGGCGACAAGACGGTGAACGAAATCCAGTCGATCCTCGGCATCGAAGGATCGGCTGTCTCGCAGCAGCTGGCGGTCCTGCGCGGCAAGAACGTCGTCTACGGCGTCAAGGACGGAACCTCGGTTATTTATTCTCTGCGCGATCCGATGATTAAGGATCTGCTCCAGGTGGCGAAGCGCATCTTCGACAATCATCTTGTCAACTCGATTTCGATGCTGCAAAACATCAAAAAGCAAGAATCTTCATAAAAGAGAGGGATTCGAGTAACGGACTCGGGTTTCCTCTCTTTTCCCTTTCTGGACGCCATACACGGCGCTACACCGGCTTTGACAGAAGCGGAAATGAAATATATGATTTTTTGTATATTCAAATAATCAGATATTTAGAAATGGTGGGGAAAGTGAATGAAACCGTTGTTGCGCGGACGTTATGCCGGATATACCGTGCAGTCACTGAAGAAAGATATGATTTCTGGAAGCATTGTCGGCATTGTCGCCATTCCGTTAGGGATGGCGTTTGCCATTGCTTCGGGCGTCAAGCCGGAGTACGGGCTCTATACGACGATCGTGGCGGGCCTGCTTATTTCGCTGCTGGGCGGTTCGCGCTTCCAGATCGGGGGGCCGACGGGCGCGTTCATTCCGATTTTGTTCGCCATCGTCCTGCAATATGGATACGAAAACCTGCTCATCGCCGGCTTCATGGCTGGACTCATGCTGGTGCTGATGGGTCTGTTCCGCTTCGGAGCCGTCATCCGCTTCATCCCGCGGCCGGTCACGATCGGCTTCACCTCCGGGATCGCGGTCATCATCTTTACGGGGCAGATCGCGGATTTTCTCGGTGTGCACGTCGACAAGCAGGGCGGCTTCATCGCCGACATGCGCGCCCTTGTCCTGCAGCTGCCGTCGCTCAATTTATATAGCGTAGTGACCGCTGCTCTCTGCCTTGCCGTCCTGTTGATTACGCCGAGATGGCTGCCCCGCATTCCCGGATCGCTGATCGGACTGCTCATCTCCAGCTTGGCTGCCGCCTGGTTCTTCCCTGGCCAAGTCGCCACGATCGGCTCAACCTTCGGCGACATTCCGGCCGGCTTGCCTGAATTCCGGGTGCCGGCGATCAGCTGGGATCGCATCGTCCATCTGCTGCAGCCCGCCTTCGTTATCGCGATGCTCGGCGGCATTGAATCGCTCCTGTCAGCTGTCGTCGCCGACGGCATGACTGGCGATCGGCACAAGAGCAACCGCGAGCTCGTCGGGCAGGGAATCGCCAACATGATCACGCCGTTGTTCGGCGGCATTCCCGCCACCGGAGCTATCGCCCGGACGGCGACCAATATCCGGAACGGAGCCGTCTCTCCCGTGTCAGGGGTCGTGCATGCCCTTGTCGTGCTGCTGGTGCTGCTGTTCTTCGCGCCGTATGCCTCGAATATTCCGCTTGCCGCCATGGCGCCGATTCTGATGGTCGTGGCCTGGAACATGAGCGAACGCAAAGCTTTTCTGCATATTTTGCGGACCCGAACCGCCGATTCGCTCATATTGGCCGTCACCTTCCTGCTGACCGTCTTCTTCAACCTGACGGTGGCGGTGCAGGCCGGGCTCGTGCTGGCCGTCGTGCTGTTCGTGAAGCGGATGAGCGAAGGCGTCACGGTCGCCAAGGTGCTGCCCGACCCGGCCGACCGGAAGGCCAAGGTCTCTTCCCGAATCGTGAAGGACGGCCGGCATTGTCCGCAAATCAGCATGTTCACGGTCGAAGGCCCGCTATTCTTCGGAGCGGCCCAGTCATTCGAGCAGTCGCTGGCGGATCAGTCCGCAGACACCCCGCTTGTGCTGATTTTGCGTATGGGCCGCGTCCCGTACATGGATACCACCGCCGAATCGAATCTATCGGCTCTCGTCGGCCGCGTGCAGCGTCAAGGCGGCATCGTGCTCGTGACCGGCATCCATGACCAGCCGCGGACGCTGCTATCCCGGACCGGACTGGCCGATCGCATCGGGGCCGACCATTTCTTCGATCGGACGGGCGCCGCCATCGACTACGCCCTGACGCGCATCAGTATGGCACGCTGTCAAGGGTGCAGACATTTCGCGTTCAGGGAGTGCGCCGCCTTATCCGGCGCCGCCTCGTCGCCGGACCAACCATGCTCAGTCCGGCAACGGGAAACCGTCCGCGTGTGAGCCTCATAGGGACACCGGTCCGTATGCCCTTGCCCGGCAGAGCGGTGTTCTTTTTTCCGCCGTGTTCAACTATCCGTGTTACCGCTGATGGGCTGCGGGCAGTGCGGCTCCCTCCCGCACTGCTTTTTACAAGCTCGAAGATAAAGCCCCCACAGCGGGAGCAACCGCGCTGCTTCAACTGTTCAATCGTGCCAATCTCCAAATCCTGACCGACCCTGACCGTACCGAAGCACTGCTTGCAGCGGTACAGACGCTCCGTCCGCCTGAATTCACCGGTGTATATCGCTCCTTCATAGCGTTCCTCTTGGCCCGGAGCGGTCCGCTCCGTCGACTTCAGCACAATCATTTGCCCGTGGCCGCCAATCATTTGCGCTCCTTCATATTCATTGAAATGCGGGATAATCTCCTGTGCCATCACCCCCATGCGAATGAACTCCTGCTTCATCGCCAGCGTGAAGCCGGGTGGCTTATGCGCGAATGACAGGAACATAGGGAGCCCTATGCTCCGCTTGAGGGCACTGATGCCCCTGGACAGGAACAAGCTCATGCCCTGCATCGTATACGGCGGATCCGTGAAAAAGCAATCGAAGCGGCCGTGCAATTCCTCCGGCAGCGGCTGGCGGAGATCCGCATGATGGCATATGATCGGCAGCCGCTCCCGCTTCGCGACATCGTGAATATATTGCAAAACGCTCTCGTCGATATCGACGACATGAATCCTGCCCCTCAGACTGCTTCTCCCCGGGAACAGCCGCTTCAGCAGCAGGCCTAGCGAAATGCTGACCAGATCGTCGTCGCCGATGCAGAGCACTCGCTTGCCAATCAACGCGTGCTCGCGCAAGCACAGCATCGCCCGCTTTAGACTGGTCTCCATCGTGCATTTCGATTGATCGATTTGCACGTCCGCTTGCGGCCGGGCTTCATAAATGCCCCTCCACTCATTCCACCAGTCGGCCAATACTGTCCTCCTGGCCGTATCGTCCTTGAGCAAGGCATGGTACAGGGGGATAGCGAGCCCATCATAATCCCACTCCTGCTCAACCCAGGCATCGCCTGCAGGCGTGCAGCGCACTCCTCTGTCCTGCCGGAGCAGGCCGGCGCGGATAAGCTCCTTCTTGGCGGCCGTCGCAAGCGGAACCGGCAGCATCGTGCGCCGGGCCAATTCTTTCGTCGCAATGCCCGGCTTCATATAACAGGCGATAAGCATCTGCTCAATGACATGCGTGCCTTCATCAAGGCGTATGTTTTCATGGATCGTATCGAATAGGGTTTTCATGGAAAAGTCTACCTCGCTTCATCGCTTGATAAGATAGAACAAGGCCATGACTGCTTCAACGCCAAAAAGGGCAGAACATGAACATACGTCCATCTTCCGCTTCCGCCTTGGCCTTTCCTGCCGTTAGCGGTATCGCTTGTGCCATAATCAGCAAAACGAGCACGGCGCACATCGTCTTTTTCATCATTCACAACCGGTTCATGCTTCTCCCCCTTTGAAGAATCCTTCCACATGTTTACCGGTTAATTATACCAAATGGCCTGGCTATATAGTCAATTGGAACTATGACCAACAAACTAAATAAATTCATTTTTACCTCCATTCAGGATCCAACGCAGCACGGCATCAAGCGAGCTTAGACTGCATCTTGCTTGGCGGCCTCCTCTGCATTCAGAAACTCGTCGGCAGGCCAAAGAGCCATCGAGATATTGTCCTCAACGGCTCTTCCTTCTTACACCTGAATGTGATTGTTAAGCCTTGCCAGCAGCAACCCGCTCCAGCTCGATCTGCTTGGAGAATCGCATGCGCAGCACCGAACTGACATCGAGGAACGCCTTCACTTCTTCTTCTGTCCCTTCAATGACGATAACCTTGTCTGCATTCATCTTATCGGTCGCCTTCATCATCGCATCCGCCACTGCCCGCTCCGCTTGTACCCGATCGGCGGCCGAGCCCAGTTCGTGAATATGGACGGCAAGCAATCCTCCCTCCGCTTGCTGCAGACGGTTCTGAAGCTGTTCATTAAGCTCCTGCAATGAACGTATGTCCCGCAGCTCCGCGGTTACGACATGTCCCCGGGATACAATGCCATAATGCTTATACAGGCCTGCCAGACATTGAGCCAGCGATGCTCTGCCAGACTCCGTCCCCCCCTTGAACACGAAGCAGGCCGGAGGGGCATCCGCATACATGCCTTTGGCCTTTCGCTCGTGGTAGGCATGGAGCTGCTCCGCCCATTCAGCCAGCGTGGCGCGCTGTCCATGCAGCTCTTCGATACGGCTCAGCTCCGCCTCCCAGTCGAACCGTTCTGCCTGAACCACATTCGGTTCGAGCCTCTCCTCATACTGCTGAACCCCACCCTGCTCAAGTCTTACCTCGTTCTGCCGAACCCCATCCTGCTCAAGTCCCACCTCGTTCTGCCGAACCGGTTCGGATTGCGGAGCAACAGTCTCCATCCCTGCATGCTCCCGTGGCGGTGAGACTAAAGGCGGCATCTCGGGTACGACTCGTTCTTCTGGTAAGGAAGGACGTTCAAACCGGGAAAAATGCTCGGCCCTCGCATCCGCAATGTTCCCGCCGGCTGTCGTAGCCGTTCGCAAAAACGGAATCAAATACGGGAAAAAGGTGCGGATTCCGATATATTTGTCCAGTAAGCTATTAAGTTTATTCGGCGCCCCGCTCAAAATGACAACGATCTCCTCGTTGCACTGATCCAGGTAGCTTAATAGAGAATGGATCGCCTCACCGCCTTGTTCCGGCGCACCAGGCTCAGACAGCCGGTATAAATCGGGAATAACAACAACGTTGCCGGAAGCCCCGTTAAGAGCATCGTGAACCTGTGTAGAGGTTGTGAATGTATCTGACCCTAGCAGTTCGAAGAAAGGAACCTCCACAACCTCCCCCTCATAGAGAATGTCCATCTCATATAATAATTTGCCGACAATACGCGCGATCGTCATCTGACCCATGCCCGGCAGACCAGCAAAAATCATATTCATCCGTAGTTCATAGGTATCGAACCCGCGATCCTCCCGCTCGTTCATCTCTGACAAGACATCAACTAACTGTCGGATATGTAGCTTGGCCGCCTCCATGCCATGTAGAGCGTCGAGTTGCTGAAGCAATCCTGCTATCCCATTCTTCGCTTCCTTTTCCTCGTCTATTTCCTCCCCAAGCTCTCGTTCCATCCACGCAGGAGTCACAAGCACGCTTCGTTCGATGCGATGTCCATTCGCTGGACCGACGATATGACAATCCTCCAAAATATGCAGCAATTCCGTCGCTCGCTCTCT
The DNA here is from genome assembly GCF_003591545.1 of Paenibacillus thiaminolyticus. GTDB lineage: Bacteria > Bacillota > Bacilli > Paenibacillales > Paenibacillaceae > Paenibacillus_B > Paenibacillus_B thiaminolyticus_A. Next base: position 1,296 of record NZ_QYZD01000017.1, on the reverse strand, counting down.
ATCGACAGCTAGGTGGGACTGCAGCAGCTCTGCCGAAGCATAGCCCACGTCAACCACGACCGCTGCCGCATTCTTCACCCCTTCATCTCTCAAGCTATGCCAACACGCCTCGTCCTCGTCGTCTCCATCGTATTCCTCATCATCTTCATACTCATGCCATGAGTTCACGAGCGCCTGTACACCCGCCGGTGTTAGGAGCACCTTCCGCACAGAACTATCGCTTGAAGCTTCATCAACAATCCCATACTCCTCCAATTCATTCAGTATGTACTCGGCATCTTCCTCACCAATGTCAAGCTCGGCCTCCAACAGTTCAAGAGAAGCGTAGCCCGCCTGTGCTACGATGACCGCGGCATCCTCGACAAGCTCGTCGTACTCCTCATCATCTTCATCCTCTTCATCATCATCCTCATCGCACTCATTTTCGCCATACTCATCTTCATCGTACTCATCTCCGTCATTATCATGCCGGTCCCATTCATTCAGAGCTTCCGCCTGCTCATCGTGCCGCCCTGCTGCGTTCCCCTGCTCCGTTCTGTTGTTCAGCCCGGAGAACATCACAATGGCAAGCAATGGCACAAATATATAAGCAGCAGGCTCCCAAATATTTTTAAGAATCGCCCAAAGTATAATAATAATAATGAGATTCACAAGACCACGAAATACTCTCAATGCAAGCACCAGCTTTCCTCATTCTTCCCCCCATCATATCACAACATATTCCACCTTACGTCTAACCAATCTTACAAATTTACAGCATAATTGCTCCGTCAGATATCCTTCGTGGTAATCTCCCTTTGGCTCAGATTTCCGTCCACAGCTACTCATTTCACCGGCCTGCCGCCTGGGCAGTTCCCTACCTCTAATGCTCTTTTCATCATTCTCCCATCCGCTCAGGTCAGCCCCTTTTGAATATTCATTGAAGCAATCTCCCTTCGGCTCAGATTTCCGTCCACGGCTGCATTTTCGCTTTGGGGAGGACTTGAAGAGTCACGTTAGCGACTAACACGCAGGCCTTTTCTGACTAAATGGGAGAGTGCGTATAAGCGGCATAACACGTAGACCTCTCCTGAACTGAATGGGAGAGTGCGTATAAGCGGCGTGACACGTAGACCTCTCCTGACTGAATGGGAGAGTGCGCAAAAGCAGCGTAACACATATACCGCTCCTGACCGTTGGGGACAGTGCGCATAAGCAGTGTAACACATATACCGCTCCTGACCGTTGGGGACAGTGCGCATAAGCAGTGTAACACATATACCGCTCCTGACTGATTGGGGGAGTGAACGTAAGCGG
>NZ_QYZD01000016.1:0-132286 GCF_003591545.1 Paenibacillus thiaminolyticus | reverse complement strand
GGACCTCAAGGTGAGCAAGGGCCGCAAGGGGCAACTGGCGCTCAGGGACCTCAAGGTGAGCAAGGGCCGCTTTAAGGCGAAACTGACGCACCCGTGCCATAATGATCTTTATTTACAACAGATAAGTTCAGCCAATATAAACTGGCTGCCGAGGTCTTCTCTCGGCAGCTTCTTTTTTAACCCTATAGCTGGAAACTATAAAAAAGCGAGGGATACATCGTGTTCAATCCTATACCTTCATCACTCGAAAAATGATAAGCCAAAAATTAGGTGTTCCAAATACGGATAGGCAAGCAAAACAGAAGCGTGTACTAAAGATTGTGCTAAAGACCTAAAATACATCCTGATGTATTAAGATAAATGTGACCCCATGTTGTACTTTCCTGATCTTCAATTGCCGCGATAACAAAAGAAACACATCGCCTCAAGTTGTCGATGTGTTTTAAGTGCCTAGAGCTTATCAATTACATATTAGTCTGGACACAAGTTTGATTAATTTATTTTCTCATCGAATATTCTAATCTCATTTAATCCCTTAATCCCTTTCCATTGAGAATTTGCTGCATACATTTTTCAACCCTTGACTCTCGAGTTTTGGCTTGCTTGGGTTCAGAGAAATAAAGAATGTATGCTCTTTGCCGTCCCGGCGTCAATGCTTCAAAAGCAGTTTTCAAGGCAGGGGTTTCATCGAGTTTATTTTGAAATTCTTCAGGAATTATGAATTCTATATTCTTTTTAAAGTTTACTTCCAAACCGGCTTTTTCAACTTCAATAGCTTCATAAATATAGGCTTTCAAGATGGTCTCCATTTCAACTATTTCTTGAAGATTGGTGAACCGAATCTGGCGCGCCGCCTGTACATTCTCCGTTTGTTGGATTAGAATTCCATGGGCATCCTGTAACAAGGCACCCTTGTGAAACAGAAGCGCACAATAGTCTTTAAATCCATGTATTAAAACTATGTTTTTTTCTCAAACGTCTTCTTTCCACTTTGTAGCTTTACTTAAATATTCATCAACCTTTGGATTCATTCCTCAAATACTTGCTTGTCAGTGAATGTTTTGCGCTTAACAGCTGTTTTGTCGTGCCTTCGAATATGACTTTACCCCCATTGCTGCCGCCTTCGGGTCCCATATCTATGATCCAATCGGCGTTTCTGATGACATCCAGGTTATGTTCGATCACAATGACTGTATTTCCGGCATCTACCAGACGATTCATGATAGCCAGCAGATGGGCGATATCCGACATGTGCAGTCCGGTCGTGGGCTCGTCCATGACGTAAATACTTCCCTTTTTATGCAATTCGCTGGCCAGCTTGATGCGTTGGCACTCACCGCCCGACAGTGTGCTGAGCGGCTGGCCAAGTGTAAGATAATCCAGTCCCACGTCACTCATGGCCTGCAGCTTGCGCACAACTTCTGTGATGTCAAAGAAAGAGAGAGCTTGTTCAATGGTCATCTCCAGCACATCGGCGATCGATTTATCGCCCAGTTTGTAGGCCAGCACCTCTTCTTTGAAACGTTTGCCGCCGCAAACTTCGCAAGGTGTTTTGACGCTCTCCAAAAATGCCAAGTCGGTATAAACGACACCAAGGCCTTGGCAGTTCTCGCAGGCACCTTTGGAATTAAAGCTGAACAGACCGGGTTTCACTTTGTTGGCTGATGCAAAGGCCTTGCGTACGTCGTCCATGATGCCCGTGTACGTGGCCGGATTCGAACGGGTCGAGACACCGATAGCCGTCTGGTCGATCACAATCGCATCTGGATGCTGTTGCAAAAACACCTCGTTGATCAATGTGCTTTTGCCGGAGCCGGCAACGCCTGTCACTACGGTTAATACCCCCGTTGGAATATCGACGCTTACATTGTTCAAGTTGTGCAGAGTGGCGCCCACGACGGATAGTTTGCCTGTTGCCGGACGAAAATGGTCCTTAAGCGGCATCGACTGCTTCATATGATTGCCCGTCAGCGTATCAGCCTGCAGCAGATCGGAAAAGCTGCCTTCGTAAACAATGGTGCCGCCGCGGCTGCCGGCATAAGGACCGACATCGACGATATGATCGGCTACTTCAATCACATCGGGGTCGTGTTCGACGACAATGACAGTATTGCCTTTATCGCGCAGTTTTTGCAGCAATTCATTGAGCCGGTGCACATCGCGGGGATGCAAGCCAACGCTCGGCTCATCAAAAATGTATACCGCATCCACGAGACTGCCGCTCAGATGTTTGACCATTTTGACACGCTGTGATTCTCCACCTGATAAAGTATCGGTTTCGCGGTCGAGGCTGAGATATTCCAGGCCAATATCAACCAGGTGCTGCAGTCTTTCCGTTAAGGCTTTAACCATAGGTTCCGCTATCGGATCTTTTATTTCCTTAATAACCTCAATCAGCCGACCTACCTCCATAGAAGATAGTTCGGCAATATTATTTTCGTTGATTTTACAGCTGAGAGCCGCTTGGCTAAGACGAGCGCCGCGGCAAAGGTGGCATGGGCCCTCGGTTATAAACGGCTTCACCATTTTCTGGGTGCGTTCCGATTTCGTTTTGACATCTCGCTTGATGTACTTGCCGCTGAACTTCTCAATGATTCCCTCTAAGGTAAATTTTACAGGTTTCCCTCCGACTTGCATTTCAACCTTATGCGGTTTGCCGTACAGAAGCTGTGCCATTTCTTCCTCGGTATAATCGGCAAGCCTTTTATCGTTATCAAACAAACCTGACTGGGTTAAAATATTCCAATCCCAGCTGTCAACACCGTAATCTGGAAGCAAAATGGCTCCTTCCCTAAGTGATTTGGACTTGTCCAGCGATTTTTCCAAATCCACTCCGAGCTTGCGGCCAACGCCGTTGCATTCCGGGCACATGCCCTGAGGGTCGTTGAAGGAAAATGCATTGGCGTCACCGGCGTAAGGTTGACCCAGACGTGAGTATAACAGCCGAAGTATAGGCGAAATATCGGTAATCGTGCCCATGGTCGAGTGAGCACCGCCGCCTAAGCGTTTTTGGTCGACGATAACCGCCATGCTAAGATTTTCGATCGCGTCTGCATCCGGTTGCGGAATACGCGGCAGAAAGGTGCGGACGAACATGCTGAAGTTTTCGTTCAACAGACGCTGGGATTCGGCGGCGATGGTATCGAAAACGATCGACGATTTTCCGGAACCGGATACACCGGTAAAAATGGTGATTTTGCGCTTGGGAATGCGCAAAGATACATCCTTAAGGTTATTTTCCCGGGCGCCGCGGATTTCTATATATTCTTGGGTCATAATATATCTTCCTTTAGATGATTTTATGTTGGTTTCAATTATAGCACGTTACCAAACGTTATGAATTCTTGTCAATTGCCAATTTTAAACAACTAGTCGAGGGATTAGCCACGAAAAGATACAGCCGATAATCGTCATGCCGTAAGGCACAGCCTCCTCTTCCCCAAGCGCCTCCAGGACACAGGCATCACAGGCCAGCTCCCGGTCGGCTTTCATCTGCCGCAGCATGAACCATACGAATGGATTCATCCAGTGAACAGCGGACACCAGACTGCCGATCATATTCTAGATCGTATCCTTTCGTTTGTAGTGGGCCAGCTCATGCGCGATCACGTGCTTGAGCAGTTGTTCATTGCCTGCTTCTGAAATAAGCGATGTCGGCAAATAGACCGCTGGACGGAACACTCCAGTAATATACGGACTCTGAGCGGATGGATCCGCGTAAATCCTCACAGGGCGTTTAATGGAAAATAAGATCCGGCACTGTTCCACAATCTTCAATATCGCAGCACTGTCGACAGGACTGAGATGTTTTTGTTTTCTGTAGAATCGCAGCCAGTAGATCAGGTTATATCCGAGCAAGACGGCCGCACCCGTCAGCCACACTACAGCCAGCACACGAACAGCCGGATGGCTTTCTCTCTCTATGCCCGCTTCGGCATGTTCTTCCGTATCCTTCATGGTCATAAGCGGCTGAAAAAAAGTATTCTTCTCCGCTTCATTCGTTATATAATAGGGTTGATATGTGTTTTCTATTTGGCTGTGTTCGGATATCGTGTCAGGCTTGCCCAGCTGGTACGAAAGCCCGAAGACAGCATTTTTTATGTCTGTCAGTGCAGGAACTGCATTAAACAAGCTTACCGGACTTTGCGGCAGCACCGGCAGCATGAGCCTCAACAGTACAATTAGCCATAGTGCATGCCTCAAACGCGCATGGATGCGTCTGCGGAACAGATGCTGAACTGCCAGCAACTGCGCTTGCCATCAGCGTCGAGGCAACAAACCAATTGAAGAGACGTTCAGCTATATCCATGGTATAACCTCATTTGGTTAAATTTCACGCTTGTAAGGCTGTGAGCAGTCTTTTGAATCTTTAGATTCTTTTCCTTGCTTCTCCAGCAAAATTTGCTGCAATCGCTCAATCTCCTGATCTGACAGATGGGTCTCCTCCAAAAAATTGGTCATCATTAATCCAGCTGCGCCATTGAAGACTCGGTTTAAAAAGAACGGCTTTCCGCGCGCACGCACTCTTTTTCCGAAATTAGCGGATAATACAGATAGCTTCTGCCAGACTTCTGGTAACCCAGAGCTTTTTTCTTCATTAGCCGGTTGATAAAGGTTCTGACCGTCTGATCGCTCCAGTCCGTGCCCTTCGGCAAATGCTGCACAATTTGCTCGGCTGCTTAGCTAAATCATGTATCATTTCCCTCTTATTCGATCCATCGAATCAGGTTCGGTTTGTCATCCAATATGGATAGATATTGCTCCAACCATCCATATTTCGCTTCCGGATCGAGCAGCATATATCTTTGGTATTTTTCAAGACGCTCTTCGGGTTTAGACCATCCCAAGTGCTTCAATCGAAGCTCCGATGAACGGTGGGGAAGCTCGAAGACATTCTCGGGGAACCGCCCGCAATGCTGCGGAGTCTCTCTCCATGTGGATACAAAATCAGAACGGTAACGGAGCAAAAACGGACGATAGGTCAAGTGCGATCGCCAAAAATCGTCCTCCCTATAATGGGTTTCGTTCCAAAAATCGAAGAGCCGAAAACAAAATAAGTCGACTTCATTTTGCTGTAACAGTTGTTGAATCTCACTGGCAAACCGGCCCTCAAATATTTCATCCGCATCGAGATTCAAAATCCAATCGGGCTCTGTTTTCACCGTTTCCTCCCATTGTTGCTTTCGTAAATCGACTTCGTTGTTAAACTTCGACACGTCGTTCCTTACCAGCCTAACGGGTATCCCCTGCAACGCGTCGAGGCAAACGTCAACCGTGTTATCTTCGCTGCCGTCATCGATAATTACCGCCTCATCGATATATTTCCGGTGTTCCTCCAGTACTTGCTTCAAATACCGTTTCTCCTCGTTCTTCACCACCATCGTCAATGTCAATTTATCCCTTCCTCGTTTTATAGGGGGTTCTGTCATTTGACCAATGCACTCGGATAATAACCCTGTATCCTGCTTTTTGGTCTGTTCACAAGTCTCGTATTTGAACCTTTCTACCCCGTCTAGATCAGATTCCCGATACATATGATAAGCTGGAAAATGAGTGTCAACATATAACGAAAACCCGATTGCAGCGGCACGAACAGAGAAATGACGATCTTCCCCCCAAAAGGAAAGGTTCTTAATCGGCTTGAAGTTCACTCCGGCGACTAACGCATGACGACTGATAAGAGTACAGGCCCCTAACCCTCCTACTTCATATACCCCCGGAACCTTTAATTGAGTAATAAATTGATCGTAACGGACGGCGATATCCTCGTCGCTTAAATCCTCACCCCGTTGCTGTTCCCATTGCGTGTACTCGTCACGAAGCCATACTTGGGGCTGAGGCGCAGAATCCGGTTGCCATGAGGTCCAAAAAATTTCCGACACGATATCTTTTCCCGTAGTGACCAGTTGTTCAACCGTTCTCGGATGCAGCAGCAAATCGGAATCGACTAGAAATAAATAATCGTACTGTTCATCAGTCGCATGTTGGATCATGGTATTTTTAAATTCTGCCACTTTCCAAATAAGATGTTCGTTCCAAAAATGTGTGGTTTCGTTACGAAAATACTCATCCCCTTGCCCAGATGTCAGCACCGTAACATGGTCCACCGCCTTGGCGAAGTCTCGAAGCAGTTCACTTGCCCGTTCATCTCGGTTATCATCAATAAATAAATATCCGAACTCCATATGTTCCTTCCTTAAATGATGCAAAGAAATTAAAAATTCGAGTAGAATGGCCGGTCTTTGATGGACGGGACTTCCGATCAACACACGCATCTTGTCATTCAAGACGATCCCCTCCGGCTTTTACCATATCGTAATTGCTTAAGATGGAATCCAAATACCTTTTATTTTGCAAGACGCTTGGGTCGCTCGGCCGGTAGCTACGGGCAATCTCATTATGATAGTGGGCTAATTCGTATTCACCAGTTCGGTCGTAACATACGCAAAGCTGAAGGTGGGGCAGCCAGGTCGAGCATACAGGATTGAGAAACCCCCAGTTGTCTCTCGACTGTTCGAGTTGGGTAGCCAGCCTATACCAGAATATCGCTGTTCGAATGTCCTCCTGCTGCAAGAAATGAAACCCCAAGCGGCAACAAAATTCGGCGCGGGGACTACCATATTGAAAAGAGCGCAAAGAAGATGCCAACTCCTGTTCCCGATTACCAAGGTGATGATAACAGTCTGCTAACTTCCCGCAGGAAGCAATATTATCTTCGATCCATCCCTTTCCCGTGGCCAGAAATTTTTCGTAATAACATATTGCTTGTTCGTACATCCGGTGATCAACGAGTTCATTTGCAAAGTAATATAAATCCCTAGGCGAAAATTCTTCGCCGCGGAGCAACCGTTTTTTGTAAATTTTAAGATTTCTGTCGCTATCATGGTGGAGTCTGTTATGTGTGATGACAACATCACTGTTCAAAATATTCCCCCAAACTTCGAGGTATTCGTGAACGGCACCAATCCATCGGAATTGGTTTCCCCTCTTCACAAGGCGGTTACGTCTAACGCTTGAAGTCACGTTACCGAATTCATCGAAAGCCAAATGATAATCCATCGTAACAGAATCAACGGATTGATCGAGTCCCACTTTTAGAGTGGAGAATTTCTTACGGTCTTCATCTTTTAATATGTCATCCGCGTCCAACCAAAAGATATAGTCTTTTGTAGCGCAACTAAAAGCATAATTACGTGCCGCTGCGAAGTCGTCAATCCATACGAAATCGAAAATTTGCTCTGTATACTTACGTACAATTTCCTTAGTGGCGTCGGTCGACCCTGTATCTACAATAATGATTTCGTCAACAATATCCTGAACGGAGCTCAAGCATCGATCGATACTGTTCTCCTCGTTTTTTACAATCATACAAAGACTAACGGAAATCAAATTACTCACCTCATTACAGGTATATTCTGGGGGAAATACCCATGTGAGCTTTATTTCTCCTTTATTTTTTCTATAAACGTTACTGCCCAAAAAAGCGGCCAGCCCCGCTAAGGACTAGCCGCTTATTACCTAAGGCTGTATTAAAGCCCCTGTAAAAGTGATTGCTCCGATCGCATTAGCTGTACCGACAGTAGTTAGTGCAACTAAGGTATAGGTAATATTTCCAGATCCAGGGGTTAGATCAACGTGGTCAACACTGGTTGCTCCAAATGTGGTATTTGCGACTGCATGCTGATTAATGCTAAAAATTATAGTTGCCCCACGGAGGACTTGTAGTTGAAGTACTGTATTACCTGACGTAGACTCCCATCCTACGATTCCGGTTAACCAAATGCGGCTTCCTGCAGGAACTCCCGTTATTGTGATGGTTTTTAATGTAGTTGCGACTGCGCTTAACGGGATGGCTGAACTCCCCGTTGTATTTGGCGTATTCTGGGATACTTGAAATTGCTGGAAAGGGCTTGTTGCCCCGTTGCTCCTGTAGCTCCTGTGGCTCCAGTTGCTCCTGATGCTCCTGTGACTCCGGTAGCTCCCGTTGCACCCGTGGCTCCGGTTGCTCCAGTTGCTCCCGTGACTCCGGTGGCTCCGCTAACTCCAGTGGCTCCCGTAGCTCCGGTCGCTCCAGTAGCTCCTGTTACTCCAGTGACTCCTGTAGCTCCCGTTTCTCCTGTAGCTCCCGTGGCTCCAGTTGCTCCTGTCGCTCCAGTCGCGCCAGTGACTCCAGTTGCTCCAGTGACTCCTGTAGCTCCCATGGCACCTGTAGCTCCCGTGGCCCCTGTAGCTCCAGTGGCTCCGGTGGCTCCGGTAACTCCAGTGTCTCCCGTAGCTCCAGTAGCTCCAGTGACTCCGGTGGCACCTGTGGCTCCTGTAGCCCCGGTGGCTCCCGTTGGACCAGTTGCTCCAGTGGCTCCTCTAGGTAACAAGGGAAAAATAGTTCGACAGTTCTTCGGGGGCCTTAAAGAAGAAGGGAGGGAGTTTAGAGGATAAAATTTGACGTTCATAAACAAACCCCTTTTTAAGAGGAGATTAGAGGAGATTAAATCAAGCTTTCATCGTTTCGAATATCTTATGCAGGTTAGCAGTTCAATGTACATTTTTCCCTTGTTGAGAATCCACCTTTTCGTAGGTACTGGTTAGCCGAATGTCTTTGGCTATGTTTTCCACTCGACACATGTCTGAGAGTCGGAACTCGTATGAGAACGCTGCTATGTTTTTTCGGTCCACCACGTCAGCGGCATTCCTCATACTTTTCTCAACCTACTAACAAGTGCTCCCCCTAAGCATCGAGAAAGAAGTAAAGGCAGTAACGTGGCCATAACCTCAACCGACTACTCTCATGTACTTCTTGTCCATGATAACCCCCTCCCTTCTTCTATGGTGAGCTATACTTACCTCGATAACCTCGAAATCTCTATTTCTTATTAAACAAAAACCCGGAAAACAGCCACTCTTTTTCAAAAGTGTCTATCTGCCGGGTGACATGATTTTATTTTTTGTTATCTACAGGAATCGAAATTTTCTTATTGTAGGTTTTAATATAATGGAATCCGTCCAGCAGCAGGAATTCCGGTGTCTCCGTGGTGTTAAACGAATACGTCTGCTCCCACAGAGTGTTACCGTTCTTCGGATCCCAAGGGCGTGCTGTGGAAAGCGATGATACGGGAACTACGTTACCACCAGCTTTTATGGATATAAGCTCCTTTCTCCACTTTACAAATTGTTTTCTGGTGATAACGATATCATGGCCTGTATCGGTTTTGGTTACGCTTCGAATCCATAACTTTTCGTCACCTACTGTGATGGAACGATCTGATGGCGAGGCAAGCGAAATAGGTTCTTCTAGTTGTGTGATAAGCTCCGAAATGTACGAATTCAAGCTTTTTTTCTGAAAATCTCGGGGATTCCTCTACTTCATAATGCGTCATTCAACGATAACATTGGTAAGCAGCGCAGCAAGCCACTGATCGGGGGTATGCGGTCGCTCGATGCGTTGGATATGATGATGTTCAGGTTCCCTCACCTCGCTGCTGTCAATAGAGTGACTACCGTATATACATACTATATACACTATTTGCTTTTGCGTCTATTGAAAATGCGCAACCATTGCTTACCGCCAGCTTTATATTCCTACAAAAATAAACCAACCAGAAATTCTGATTGGCCTAATCATACAAAAAGCCCCATATTACGAGGCATTGGGGCACCTGCCCATTTTATCGGGTCAAGTGCCCTTATTTCAATCTCAGCATATTATATATTATGCCAAGCGAAGGCTTCGAAAGCGAGATTTGTCAGAAGAGGGTTCACAATGCATTGCCCCTCAAAAGATTAGGAGGAAAGCAACCATGACATACCATCAACCTTTCGTTCAGAACCCGGCCGGCTTCCAGGGTTCCGATCCGTCCGAGCAAGCCCCCGAGCAGTCGAATATTCAAATTAGACCTCGCGATGACGTATTTCACGAGTCCCATTCTACCTGGTACCATATTCCTCATCACCATGAACACCATCCCGGGATGTGTCATCCTTGGGGGGACGTGATGGTTCACCCCTGGGAGCATGCTCACTACCCGTCCATGATCCATCCCTTCATGGATCATTCATGGGATCCGTATATGGATGACTGCCTTCATCCTTATATGTCTTCAGGGTGGGATTGCTGCCCGGTCGACTACCGTCATGATTGGTTCCATCCCTATCCATGGGGCCATCCCCATGCGCATGGCCATCATTCGTGGGATACCCATCATTGGTAAGAGAAGTCCGGTCTCCCTTTCTTGAAAGAGGGGGTTTCATCGCTAACAACATGACCGTTTGCGTCAATGTTGTTAGCGATGATTCTTTTATTTTAACGGCTCAAGCTGCCCGCCAATCGCAATCGCTGACGATAGGGACCGACTGGTATAAAAATCAGCCCCGTCTCATCCCGGGAAGCCGTTCGATAAAGCGCATCGCTGGAATTGGCGTCAAACGCGAGAAGCGGACGCCCCCCCATCCCGAGGGCGGATGCTGCCAGCAATAAGCGGTGTACGAGCATCCCGGCCTCCATTTGCTGTATACGGTATCCCCGCTTGCCGAGCTGCGATTGCGAGAACCCCCTCTTCCCTGCCACATGTAAGGAGAGCGGAACTTGAGACAAATTGATATTGGGAAACGACATGCTCTCCTGCATCCGTTGCCGGTGATCTCCAAGGCACACCGGCTGCAGCGAATGCGTGGCGCCATCGTACCGATAGGCGCCATCCGGGACGTCTTCCACCCCGTAGAAGAAGCCATAAAGGCATACACGGGGTTCCGGCCGTTCCTGCAGGCCATCCAGGTCGTTGCGATACGTGAAGGAAGCCGTCGCTTCCCGAAGCAGAGCGGCAAGCCGGGAGAGACCGATCGGCTTCAAGACAAATTCCGTCTCGGGCGAGAACCGGTTGCGGCACGCCGCCGCAAAATCATACGATAAGCGGTCTACAGGCGGCAGAGGCAGTGTGAGAGCTGGATCCGGGATTGCCTGCTCATCTTGACGGATCTGTCGAAACAATCGTGCCGAATCCAGTCGAGACGCCTCACTCATCTGAAGCAGCAGCGGATAATCTGCGATCCGCCGCGACCTGACATAGTGATCATGACTGATTGGCGACAACTCCCGGCACAGATCGGAGGCGGAAACCATGTCCTCCTCCTCGCTCCCGCTTTCCACCCACCGGATCGCCGGTTCCGTCGATAACGGGATTACCGCATACACGCTCTCCTCCTGTTGCAATAGTCCGAGCAGATGGTTGATGGCTTGATCGAGAAATTGAAAATGCACGCTAGACGAAAATCCAAATCGTTTCGCGACTTCGAGCAGCTGTCCGATCAACACGCCAGCGTCCAGTCCCTGCAGCCGGTAGGCAAAATTGTTGTACTTGTAAAAATTTTTCCAGTAAGCGATAGATACGAACGCGGCTCCGAAGCAACCGTTCGCGTCGCAGCGATGACCGAGCGACCTTGCCAAAAAATCGTCGAAATTCCCTTCGCGCAGCAACGCCAACCGATGATGCGCCGCATCGTAATGGTATATGCCGGCAGGCAATTCGCCAAGCTTCAGATAGAGATACAGTTCGCTTGGATATAGCCCGCCTCCGGAAGCAACGAAGCGCCGGCATATTTGCAAGACGCCTCCCGTTTCTTTCGATGGCTCCCGTTCCATGACGGATTGGGTCAATTGCGTAAGCCCGTATACATAGTAGAGGAAATGTCCGATATCGTGGAGGCTGGGTACACCGGGCGTATCCCTGCCTTCGAGCGTAGCCGGCACTTCCCTGGATAACGGAAACATCGGCAAGCCGCGATAAAGCTTGTAAGGAAGCGGCGCGTCATCCCAGTCCGTCTCCCAATCCAAGGGCTTGACCTTATCCGGCTCATATTGCAAACGGTGAAGAAAATCGTCCAGATTCATCAGACTCATCGCTTTCCTCCCTGGCTTCAACCGCGCCGCCCCATAGCCATTATGGGAACGGGTGCGGATATGGATTCAGCTGCTCGGGCGACAAGGGCTCCAGCGAATAAGACAGCTCCGCAGGGACCCTGAGCACTCTATCCAGTCCCGTTACACGGATGAGATGCTGCCCGAACGTCATCGGGAGCATGCCGGGAATGAGTACTTTCACGCAATACAGTCCGTTGCGGCGCGTCTCCGGAGTCGTCTGGTCGACCACGATCACTTCAAGATTCAGTTGTCGAAAAACATGCAACATGCTCTTCAGATCATCGGTCAGATCGGCGTTCCAGCCCTTAGGTTCGAACGCTTCGGCGAACGTTTGCATCGGACGATCGTCATTCAGCAGAAAATCGAGCCGTTCCTCCGCCTGTTTCAACCCGTACAGCATGGAGTGGTCCTCCATCTGAACGACCTGGTATGGATCGAGAAGCATCCGTTCATACTGCTGACGGTTTTCCTCGAATTTCTCGCTGACCGTGAGCAGCATGCCCGCCACCTCGTGGATCGCGCTCTTTGCAGCGCGGATCGGATCCGGATGGGCGCCCGCCGCGCAAATGAGGTTCACGCCCCGCTCTTTTTTGTTTTTCGCGAGCGCCCACACGCTTGGTATGCCATGCTCCATTGTCGCTTTATACAAATACATGTCATAGCCCGCCACGGCCTCCAAACGATCCGTCATCCATCTCAATTCCAGGTCCGGGGCCGAGCGGAGATCCAGACGAGGCAAGGGGAGCCGCGCATACCAGGTCATGAGAAAGGAGTCGCGCTCCACCACTTCCAGCATCCCGTAGAAGATCGCTTCCTCCAGACTGCCACCCAACGCGCAGCCATTTGACGTTTCATAGACGAATCCGTGTCCGCAGCCCGCACTGTAATAGGCCAGCAGCTCCGGTACGAGAATCGGACGCTCCTGCAGGAACGAATAGCCCCATACCCAATCGATCGGCCGTTCGGGATCGAAGGGCTTGAACGGGAAGCAGGAGCGTTCATACTGTTCCTTCGCATGGACGCCTACGCGGAGAGGATCGAGCGCCTGGTCCTGCACATTGCGGAAACTGTCATGAACGACAGTTCGTTTGCCGCGGGGCGACAGACCGCAATAACGCTCCAATCCCTCCAGGATGGCCGTCATTTCACTATCCGCATAGGAGTGGGTCCGGCCTGCGCAAGCCTCATCTCCGCCGAACAAGGGCAAATTGATGCTCGCATCGGCGAAAGGAGACACAAGGTCAACCCTTTGTCCGTTCAGAAAACCGGTCCTGGCATCCAGGTAGTCTTTGGCCAACACAGCCTTCAGCTCATCTAGCGAACGGCTGCGATACGTGTTGGCGCTGATTTTCGGGCTTGGCTGCAGCGTAATGCGGGCCAACTGCGCATCGTCTTCCGGCAATCGGCTGCAGATCGGACACAGCGGATCGGGCAGGAAGAAGTGCGACGAGCTTTTCAGCGTACGCAGATCGATCAAGTACATCCGGCTGTCCGTCTCCGGCCGCACGCCCTCCAGCATCTTCACGGCTTCTGCCGCGACCAGGTGGGCCACCTGCAATAATCCCGTGCGAGACGCCCAAGCGTCCCGGGCAATTCCGCCATGCGACGCCAGCTTCTGCTGCAGGCCCCACGATTCCCTGCGGTCGCTTCCCGCCAGCAGGAGCCGGGCATCCGCGCATTGCGAGCATCCTTGATCCTCCGGACGAACCAGCGGACCGACAATCCCCTCTCCGAATGCAACATAGCCGCGCAGCCAGGGCGTTCCCGACTGTCGGAACCGCTCCTCCGCCGCAGGATGAACGGAAGGATCCCAAGCATCGTTCAACACGAGCGCCAAGTCTCCCGTTGCCGCTTCTCCGGATTCGATGCTCTTCTGCCAGACCAGCCGGTAGCGGTCATCGGCAGACAATAGCTTCATTACAAAATCCGTGAGCTGTCCTTCCCCGATGACCGTCACGATCGCGCTCAATGCGTCTCCTCCTCTCGCAGCGATACGCCAAACACGCCTGCCAGCTCTTCTTTCATAAACGGTTCTGCCGACAAATCAACGACCTCGATTCGCTTACGGTTCCCTTGCAGGATCTGCCGGACGGACTGCAGCATCATGCCGTATTCCGACTGATCGAAGCCGGGGATCGCCAGACTTTGCGGCAAGGCATCTTCCACCTTGACCGAAGAGCGCTCCAGTATGTGGCCATGGATGTCCGCCGCATGGTTTTGGATTTTCATCAGCGCCTGTCGGAGCGCTTCTCGCAGCGCCATCGTGCGGTTGACTCCGGCTCCGCCGTACCAGTAACCGTTCGTACCGACCCAGACGACCGGAAAGCCCGCAGCTTCTTGTCCCAGTCCGATTACCGGGGCGTCCTGCATCGTCTCCAATGCGCGCAAGCAATAGCGGCAAAAATCGTCCTCAACCTTGCTTAATGTGATTCGATACACGGAGGGCAGGCTGGAATCGGAACGACATTTCAGCACCTCGAACAGACATTTCTGCAGTCCGCGGAGGATTGCTTCCGCTACGGTCTCTCCCGCCCCGATCCCTACATATTCTTGTGGTTGCAGGTCGAGCAGGCTTGCGGAATCCGGCTGCGCAGATCTCGCCGCCTTCAGAACCCCGGCCAGTCGCGACACGTACGCCTCGATGCCGGCCAAGCCCGTTTCCCTCCTTGCTTCATGGTGCGTCATTCCCATACAGACGATCTGCGGCAGCAGCTCGGCGGGGCCTTCCGACAGCGGGTCAACTGCCTGGACGCGACACTGCGAGAGCGGAAGCTGCTTCGAGTCCCCTTCCTCCCAGCGGTGAAGTATGCCGGTCTTCGCCGAAGTCAAGCGATAGAAATAGGAGAGGAGACGGTCTGCTTCCTGTCGCGCTGTACCTTGATCGGCCGGAAGGCTGAACGGATCCGCAGGCTCGGCCGGACGAAGTCCCCTGACCAGCGGATGGGGAAGTACCGCATGCCACTCGCCTTCCAATGTTTCCGGATTCAGCAGGAACAGCTGTCCGTTCAATTCCGAAGCCGTCGCCCCCGACACGGTCTTAAGCCATTCGAATACGACTACATTCGCGAGCATGGCTTCCGGCGTTGTCGAGACGGCGGCCGGCCGCTCCGCATCGCCAAGAGCGGCTCGGTGAATCCTGCGCCATGCGGATTCGAAGCAGACATCCGAATCCGGGTGCACCAACGGCCCTGCTATGCCCGCCTGTCGCATGTAAATGGCGGGTACCAGCAGCTTCTTCGCGTCCCTGCAGGCCGCGTGCAGTGCTCTAAGCTCTCCGGGATCGTCATCCTGAGCGACGTATAGAACGGAATCCGCCAGCCGCACGACTTCCGGCCAATCGAGAATGCCGTCATCCGACGGGCAGATCTCCTCGACTTCGATCTCGCTGTCGGATAGACGTGCGATCGCCGTCAGCTCGGAGATACGCTGGCGATCCGTGGTCGCCCGGTTCGTGATCAGCATGCGAAACCGGGGCACCCCGGATTCCAACAAGGCCGCAACGAGCGAGACAAATATCGGGCCGGAACCGACCGCAATCGGATTAGCCTGGCGATAGGTTTGAAAGCGGTAAGCGCCCGAACCGCCCAAGCTGTCCAGGAATTCGATCTGTGCGGCATATTTCCGTTCTACCGCTTCCGGGAGGCTGTGCGGGCGGTCTTGGCTGGAATCCCGGACAAAGCCGTTATTGAGCAGTACTTCCGCGATTTCATAAACCCGTAACCTGTACGGTTCCGGCAATCCGTCCGTCAGCTCCGCCATGGAGTAATCTCCGCAGAACATGGGCATCAATTTTTCAATCCACCGGTCGACCATGTCGCCTTCCATTCGGAACGAACCCGTATTGTTGCGGAAGTAGACGCCACCATTTGAATCGGGGAGAAAGAACGTATCCCCTTTCACTTTCAGACGTACAGAAGGATTCAAGTTTTTTATTCCTCCTTAAGGTTTTGCCGGAGGAAAAACCGCATTGTAGGCCAGGACTTCGGTTTCCCCCTCGCTTTTAAGTTATGTAGAGCATTTTGTCCTTCATGCCTGTAACGAAAAAAGGAACAGCCCCTGCAGGACGAGACATCTGCAGGGGCATACCGTTTTTGCGGTTCGGCGAAGCGAGCTTATCGGTACTCAGCGGCAGCGAGCGCAGCTTCCGCAACGCGCGCAGCCACCGCAGCGGAAGCAATTGAAGCAGCTGCTGCAGCGGAAACAGTTGCTGCATGAACAAAACCCGCCGCCGCAAAAGCCGGAGCAAAAAAAGCAAACGCCAACACATAAGCGGGGATCACCCGGGCCGCTCTGATTTTGCCCCGACGCAGGCGTCATCCCCGTCGAACTGAACTGGCCGACATTCAAGTTTTGCAGATCCTTCTGAAAATCGCTCATTTCATACCCTCCATATCATTCATTTCACTATCCTTGCATGTGACAATCATTACATCAGAATGTTGAGATCTGGGCCCTCGGCAAGCTGCCATCCCTAATCTTGACGAGATATCTTATGAAGTTCGCTCCGCTAGTGTTCCTATGATATCTGCCCACCCAAAAAACGGTTATGGCAGAAGCCCTAATAATTGAATTCCACTGTAACGTTTCGGGTTGTCGATCCTTCGGACCGGGTTGTCCCTCGACAGGATGTGAACAAAATTAAAAAAAGCACCATTAAGGTGCTTTACCAAGGATGAATGATTAAAGTAGTAGCCCACTGTATAGATGTCCACTGACTTGATGTCAGCATTGTGTTGGTTTTTTATATCTTGTAATGCTTCTTCCTCTCCTATCATTTGCATTCCGTTTCTAGGTTCTTTGAATGTATAGGCGAAATAGAAACCGAATAAAAGGGCTGCAATCGTACATAACTGTACTATTATCCGATTTTTCACCTCCACTTGTTTTTAGGAGCTCATCGCCTGTGACCCCGCTTTTGTTGGGTGGCAGGCGATTCTTTTCCATGCAAAAGGGATCTCTCAATCAATTTAAAAATTGAGAAACCTCTTCCCTGTTCAAAACTAACGTCTTATTTTTCTGTTGATCAATCCCCCAGGGGGGATATAATCAAACAAAAAGGAGGTTTTTATTCGATGTCAAACCAGGAGCACGATCATGGGCAAGGAATTGAACATACTCATACGATTTCGCATACCCATTCCCATACTCATAAAAATACGAAAGCGGTTGTCAATCGACTTGCCAGAATTGAAGGTCATGTCCGATCGATCAAAGAAATGGCTGCCAATGAACGAGATTGTTCCGATATTTTGTTGCAGATTGCAGCAGTTCGAAAAGCGTTAGATAGTACAGCCAAGGTACTCTTAAAAGACCACCTTGAAACCTGTGTGGTAGAGGCTGTTTATCATGGAAATGAATCCGAAGTGCTTCGAGATCTCAACAAAGCACTGGACCACTTTATAAGATAGTGAGTGATGAATGATGCCTGCAGATTTAATAACCCAGCCAACATCAGATAAACAGAGACTGAGGATTATTCTTGCTTTAGCAATCCCTGCAATGATTGAAAATTTACTGCAAACCGTTGTTGGTTTTGTTGATACACTTTTCGTTTCAAAATTAGGACTTATTGAAGTCACAGCAGTTGGGATCGCTAATACACTGATCGCTGTATACTTAGCTATATTTCTCGCTCTTGGTACGGGGACGTCAGCTTTAATCGCAAAGTATGTCGGTGCCGGTGAACTTGGGAAAGCGAAAGCTATTGCCCATCAATCAACTTGGATCTCAATTCTGCTTGGTCTCCTATTCGGAATTGTCACCTTTTTCTTTGCGGAGCCTCTACTATTATTAATGGGTGCTGAACCTGCTGTAATAGCTGATGGTGCTATCTATTTTCGAATTGTTGCTATTCCCTCTGTTTTCATTTCACTAATGACGATATTCGGAAGCATTCTGCGGGCATCTGGCGATACGAAAACCCCGATGAAGGTCGGGTTATGGATCAATTTGATCCACATTGGTATTGATTATATACTGATTTTCGGTTTTTTATTTATCCCTGCCATGGGGATAGCAGGGGCCGCTTGGGCGACAGTCATCATACGGATAATTGGTTCAATTGCCTTATTTCTTGCCATACGTAAATCAAAACTGTCTTTCAACTTATGGAAAGAAAACTCCAAAGAGTACACCAAACCGTTGCTTACATTATCAGTCCCTGCCGCAATAGAACGTCTTATCATGCGATTTGGACAGGTGCTTTATTTTGGGTTAATTGTCCGGATCGGAACCGAGGTATACGCAGCTCATACCATAGCCGGTAATATCGAGATTTTCTCGTACATGCCGGGTTATGGCTTGGCCGTTGCCGCTACAACGCTTGTAGGGCAGCATATGGGGGCTGGTAAGCCGCAAGATGCCTATCGATACGGGATCCTGACTACAGCTGTTGCCGTGGGTTTTATGTCGATAATAGGCGCCTTGTTATTCTTCTTCTCTCCATTGGCTGCGACATGGTTCACTGGTGAAGGTAATGTGGTAGAAATGGTCACAACCGCACTTCGAATAGACGCTTTTGCTCAGCCCTTTCTTGCAGTTAGTTTAGTAATTGCAGGTGCATTACAAGGTCTTGGAGATACAAAAAGTCCAATGTATAGTACAGCTGTTGGTATGTGGTTCATTCGGGTCGTCGGGGTTTATGTGTTATGTCTTTATCTTGGTATGGGGATAGCAGGTGTCTGGCTCTCAATAGCCCTAGATCTACTTGTTCGAGCATTATATTTGTTCATTCGCTTCCGAAACATATTTAATAACCAACAGGAAGAACAGATACCTATGAGAAATTAAGTATGGAAAATCAAAAAATAACGTCGACGATGATGGTGTTTTTTGTTTAGGATGACATTAGTTCCTTTATTGAAGATGTGGAGTCCGATGCCTCCTTGAGAACAATTAGGACATGTCGGCTTCACTGATGCAGTCCCATGAAACGGACATTGACTATCGCTTGAAAATTGATTGGTGAAGCCACTCCCATCGATGGTGGATCACGACATTATTTTCTGTGATAGTTTCCGAACGCGGGATGTTAAACTGCAGAAGAATCCCACTGCGATGACCCTTCTGCCCCATAATGGTTTCAACTTTGGACCAATCAAAAACAGAAGGTTGTTGAATGTTAGAAGGCGAGCATTTTGTATTTCCATTGCGCATCTTCCGCAGGCTGACAGGCGTAGAGAATGAGCGGCGGAAAGCTGATCATTCGTCCCGTCTCTACGCGCCACAAGACGCCGTCACACCATGCTTGCGTCTCGCCTTCATCGATTAAACCGATGGAATATTCCTCGTGAAAATGCTTCTGATACGCCAGGTCATTCTTGTGGCATCGCTTTGCCTCCAGAAAAGGCAGCGCTTCGTCCCGGTAAAAGGTCACATTCGCCATTTAAAAGCCTCCATATTAGAATAGCTGGTAAGGCCAGGCTAATGCCTGACGTGTACGTACCAGTTTAACACAATAGTTACAGTTCGTATTGGGATCACTGTGAACGTAGTAACCACCTGCCACATCAGCCTCTTTTCGCCTTTGTTATCCTTAGCTGATTTTGCCTAACGTCATATCTATCCCAAGAGATGAACAAATAAAAAGAGCACCATGAAGGTGCTTTACCAAGGATGAATGATTCCAGTATCACCAGAGAATGCCGCCGCCGTTGTTACGAAGATAACTGTGTAGAGCAAGGAATTGAAATATAGATTTTTAATAAGTTTTTTCATGCTTAACCCTCCATTTTATTAGCGCTTTTAACATAGTAAGAACTTAACTTTTCAAGTGTAGCCTTGTGCATAGGGATATTTTGTTCTATATGACTTCGTATAATCATGTTAAGACATTCTTTCTCTTTGATAGTATCGTTAATCTTTGAGAAATATAAAGCTCCTTTCATTAAATGGCTTATATAGTTATCATATTCACCTATAGCTAAGTAGTACTCCCCTTGAAGCCGAAGGTACTCAGCGTACCCATAATAAGTCAACGGATTCGTATTATCTAATATAGATGAGCTTATTTTGCTATTTTCTAGCACGGCTTTAACGCCTTCGGTGTTGTTCTGTTCCAAGTACAATTGAATGAGATGCCTTGTTGCAGAAAGAACAAAGATATCACTACAAGTATCGAGGAATGACCACAACTGTTCAATGGCTTTAGCGGTATTGCCCTTCTTAGCATGGAATAATGCTTCCATCAGAACAACTTGCTCGTGCGTGTGCGGATAATTAAACTGTTTGTATTGTATAGAGTACATCTCAGCCTCTTTGTATTCCCCTATACCAAAGTGCGCGTCTCTAAGCACACCAAGTGCATATATTTTGTAAGGACTTTGACCGCCATCTTCCGCGAGTACTTTTTTGCAATGGTCGATACTCTCGCTGTAAAACCTCAAGTTGTAAGCGTGAACCCCTAATTTGTAGTGTAACTCAAGTTGCTCATCTTGCGGCAAGAAATCGATGTAATGCAAAATGTACTTTCCGCTATAGTATGTTTCCTTCAATCGGCTGAAATCATTTCGTTCAATAAGATAACGTTGATACATGCTTTTAGCTATGTAGGGCATAATTCCGTGGGAACGTGAGTAGTCAAGGATGAGGTCATACAACGAAAGTTTAATGGAGTCGATATCGATGGAGTCGATTTCGCGATACAATTTCCCTACTAGGTACAGGCTGTCTTCATTCGGTGCTTGAAGAAATTTTGCGGCTATTTTCGGTATCAGCGAAGGATATTCAAGTGTTGTTAATTCGTTCTGTAAAATAGTGTAGACGACTTCTGACTTATGTCCAATTTCGATGTACTTCTCTACGACGTCGTTATGGGGAATGTCTAATACTGCAGCGATGGACAAGATGGATTGAAAATCAGGGCGCTTAACCTCGCTGTTTTCAATTCTCGACAGGCTGCCTTTATCGATGCCGACCGCTTCCTGCAGCTTAGCCAGAGTCATTTTCTTCCTCTGACGATAGTGCTGTATTAGCTCCCCCAAGCACTTGGGCTTTGCAGCAACGGTACTCACAGACTCACTCCTTTCGCAATGCAAGTGGTTGACCACCTATAGATTACCATAAAATTCGATTTTTGCGAACACCACCCAACAAATATATTCATATTTCGTTCTCTTCATTACCAAATGGAAAGATGCGCCTTCGGACTTAGACGCATCTTTTGGGGAGATACTTATGGACATCACCGGTTATTCAGCATGTTGGAGGTTTGACAGCTTGAATATTCGCAGACACAATATAATTCTCTGCATTGGCTCCAGATACCCTAGCCCTAAGTTAGCACCTCCAGGAACCGACGATAATTCTTCAATGGAGTATCCCATCTGAATTAGGGCTTGATTAGGTGCTGCATTTCCGTTGCAGATGGAGCTACTTATTTTAGGAGAGCAGCAGCTTGTTTGTTCTTGTTCCTGAACTACAACCTTTTTATAGTGGGCGCGTACCGCCTGGCGCACTTGATCTTTTTTTTGATTCCATTACAACCCCTCCACCTTAGAGTTTTAGCTTCGCATGTTCTTCCTTACCTCTACAATCATTTAATAATTGAATGGAGCGAATTACGATTTGACGCAATGGATGCCGACCTTAATTAGCTTACTTACCTTCTTTCAGAAACTGTTCAATGCGAGCCTTAATATCATCACGAACTTGACGGAACTCGGTCATGATCTTTTTTTCGATTCCTGTTGCTTTAGCGGGGTCATTGAAGCCCCAATGCCATTTGACTACATCCTTGTTAGAGATGACTGGGCAATGCTCGTCAGCGTGGCCACAAAGTGTAATCACATAATCTGCACGATTCAAGAGCACTGGATCAATAACATCGGATGTATGTTGTGAAATATCAATCCCTGCCTCCTTCATGACCAGAACTGCTCTAGGATTAAGTCCATGAGCTTCCAGACCTGCACTTTTCACCTCATAACGGTCACCACCGAGAGCTTTCAACCAGCCATCTGCGATTTGGCTGCGGCAAGAGTTGCCTGTACAAAGAAAGTAAACTAATTTTTTGTGCATGATGTCGTTAACTCCTTCAACTTCTTAGGTTGAGTGCAGCTTTGAGTCAAAATACTTACGTCTGAACCAGAAGGCAACATTAACAAGTCCAATCAACACGGGAACTTCAACAAGTGGCCCGATTACAGCGGCAAAGGCTGCTCCAGAATCGATGCCAAACACCCCAATAGCTACCGCAATGGCCAGTTCAAAGTTATTGCTGGCGGCTGTAAAGGATAAGGAGCAACAAATCGGATAAGATGTCCCTGTTCGAATGGACATAAAGAATGAAAACAAAAACATGATAACAAAGTAGATTAAAAGCGGAATCGCGATTCGTACCACATCAAAAGGTAGAGTTACAATGAGATCAGCCTTTAACGAGAACATGAGGATGATTGTAAACAGCAACGCAACAAGCGTTAATGGACTGATTTTGGGGATAAAGACATTCTCATACCACTGTTGTCCCTTCAGCTTTATGCCTATAACCCGTGTAAACATCCCAGCTACGAACGGGATACCTAAGTAGATTAACACACTTTCCGCAATCTGTCCCATCGAGACATTCACTTCAGCCCCTTGAACCCCGAACCATCCCGGCAGTACTGTGATAAAGATGTAGGCAAATACGGAGTAGAACAGGATTTGAAAAATGGAATTGAACGCGACGAGACCGGCCGTATATTCCGGGTCCCCTTTTGCTAAGTCACTCCAGACGATGACCATAGCGATGCATCGTGCAAGACCGATCATGATGAGACCAATCATATATTCTGGCATATCACTCAAGAACAGGATAGCAAGAAAAAACATAAGAAAAGGCCCTACAACCCAGTTCTGGACTAAGGATAGGCTTAAAACTTTCCAATCTGTAAATACTCGACCGAGCTTCTCATATTTCACCTTTGCAAGCGGTGGATACATCATGACGATTAAACCGATGGCAATGGGAATGGATGTTGTCCCAACCTGCATCCCTGACAGGCCCTCCGAGAATCCAGGTACCAAGTACCCCAACACTATTCCTAACGCCATCGCGCCAAAAATCCAAAGTGTTAAGTATCGATCCAGAAACGATAATCTCTTCGTCGTTCCCTGGCTCATGCTAGTCACTCTCCTCAATCACAAATCGATTCATTCATTTTCTGTTTGAGAGCTTCATCTACATCCGGTAAGTATTTAACGATATCCTGTAAGTGAGGCTTACCTTGAAGGTGTAAGGAATAATAACTCCACTGGCCTCTCTTCTCTTCTCGAACCAACCCTGCATCCTTTAATTTGCGTAGGTGTTGGCTAATATTTGGCTGTGTTGTATCCATTAATTCGACAAGCTGACATACACACATTTCTTGAAAATAAAGCATAGAAATAATTTTTAATCGCGTGCGATCACCGAGCAGTTTGAAATGTTCGGCCATAACCTCAATCAATACGGTATTCATCATTTACACCTCCCTGTTCGAAATCATTATATAAGTGCTTAATTATATAATCAAGTAATTATTTAAAGTGAAAAGTCTTCTTGAACTATATAAGTGGTGTAGGCTGAGGCTAACATGTTTATTCTCTTAGCAATTGGTGAGATAATTATCTGGGGAATTGCAGAAAATTAATGTATCAGATATGGGGTGACCTCAAATGGATTGCTGTGCATCATCTAATAATACAGGAGTTATAAAAATAAGAGAGTGCCCTTCCTGCGGTGAAAAGGGTAAGAACGTGCAAATTATAACGCTCAAGTCCCTGCTAAAAGCGTTGGCTTTAGAAACCATTGAATCCGAGAACTCTTACGCCTTTTGCTCCAACCCTGCTTGTTCTATCGTCTACTTCAGTGGGAACCATTCGCAAACATTTATGGAGAACGACCTCAAGGTACCTGTATACCAAAAGAACCCGAGCACGAATGTGCCAGTATGCTACTGCTTCGATTGGACAAAAGATCGACTCCAAGCGGCAGGCACCGATCAACGACCTGCTGACGAAATCAAAGCCCATGTTCAGGCGGGTAGCTGTGGGTGCGAGGTAAACAACCCCCAAGGTGCTTGCTGCCTAGGAAATGTGAGTGCTTTTGTGAGAGGTCTCAAAAAGGGTTAATTCCTTTTAACTTGAAAAAGCCGGTAATCCTTAGAGTAGGAAAATCCGGCTTTTTCGCATATATAAATGTCTTGGCGTATATTTTCCCGATCAATGTAAATAGACAGATCCGCCACTCCTTGATACGCACAGCGCTGTGAATATGGGTTTAGTGAAGCCCAACCAATGGTCTTGCCATTATGACAAGCAAGGAGAATCTTATATCGGCCTTGATGATTGTCATACCAATTCATCATATAACCCAGGTCTTTAAGGTCAGTCTCTAACGTAGCAATTCGGTCCTCAATACCTTGGTTATATATCTGTAAAATAGCTGGAATATCTGAATCATAAGCAAGCCGTATTGTAAGATTAAGCAGAAATAATCCTCCTGTATACTCTGGAATTTGCAACAAATCTTATTATGAGCAGCATGTTTTAGATTTTGCCATACATTCATTTAGCAATTGAATGGAACGAATCACAGTTTGACGCTCAAATTCATTCATATGGGAGAAAACTTCATCTAAATATGCATTCATCTGTTGATCGATATATCCCACAACGAAGGCACCTTCTGTTGTTAGAGATAAAATATATACCTGATCGGATTTCTCGTATCGACGAGGTGTTCTCCTCGTTCACCAAGAGGGATCGGATCGAACATCTCGAACAAGAGATAGATGATCAGGGAGATGATGACCATGCTGAGTCGCCATAAACATCGATCACACCTCTCCCCTCCAACCCAGCAAAGACGATTAAGAACAAATTGGGCCGCTTAAATTTTCTTCTCCAACGCTCGAGACAAGCCATTTATCGAAAAGTCCGCTTTATTATTCGTTCTGCCTCCAGCGGAGACCATGAAATGTTGACGAGCGGTTTCATGACTGGCGCGCTATTCACTTGTATGATCTATGTAACATATTGCTTTAGGGAAGAAAGGTGAACTGAAAAATGCGGAATCTGACTAATCTAAACTTAATTTGATTGCTCCTAATCTAAAGTCAGGGGAAGGTTGCATGAAGAAAAGTACAGTTATATCGTTTCTTGTGCTTGCGAATATATTTTGGGCAGGAAACTACATATTCGGAAAGTACGTAGTGGCAGAAATGACACCGATTCAAATGACGTTTTCTAGATGGCTAATCGCAGTAGTCTTCCTTTTTCCGATTGCCTCATCTGATTGAACATCCGAATTGGAAAGAAGTATGGGCACGCTGGAAGATACTGCTTGTGATGGCGGTAACAGGTGTAATAACGTGCAATTATTTGTTGTATGAGGCACTCCGATATACTTCATCGCTGAATGCCTCCCTTGTGAATTCGGTGAATCCGGTACTTATAGCTCTATGTTCAGCACTTATTTTAAAAGAAAAGATCCCTTTTAAAAATAAGATAGGACTATGCATCTCTTTATGCGGAGTACTGCTCGTCCTAACGAAGGGGCAGCTGCTGCAGATCTTTCGTATTGAATATAACACAGGAGATCTGCTTATGATTCTTGCAATTCTGGTCTGGACGGTGTATTCGATTCTTGGTAAAAAGATTCAGTCCATACCGCCGATATCTGCAACAGCGGTATCGGTACTCAGTGGACTTGTAGTGATGATCCCCTTTGTGCTGTACGTAGGAATCCAGATTCCTCAAAGTGCTCAAGCGATCATGGGCATTATCTACATGGGACTATTCCCATCTTTAGGGGCCTTTATTTTCTGGAATATTGGCAATTGCAGGGGGCATTGTCGTCTTTATCGGGGTATATATGTCTAGCAGTAAACCTAAGTGCGTACATGATGCAAGACAATAGAATAGAAGCTTTAGCAGTATCCCCTACTACATTTCTAATTTAGTAAGTGGAACTTACTCACCTTTTTAAATTGGTC
This sequence comes from Paenibacillus thiaminolyticus, assembly GCF_003591545.1. Classification (GTDB taxonomy): domain Bacteria; phylum Bacillota; class Bacilli; order Paenibacillales; family Paenibacillaceae; genus Paenibacillus_B; species Paenibacillus_B thiaminolyticus_A. Next base: position 106,417 of record NZ_QYZD01000016.1, on the reverse strand, counting down.
CGGTAGGTCGATGACGTATCATCCGTCGCAAACAAAAATACCGCAAATTTCGCGGTATTTTTGTTTGTGATTTTTCTCTTAGTTTAATGGAGCTGGGTTTAAAATTATTTTGAGTCGTCAGTCAGCTTGGAAATAAAGTCTCCAGGGGCATAAGTCACTTTGTGGTAACCCAAATCCAATACTCCCCACTTATCTTTATTGATAACTCTAACTTTGTCCCCTTTTGCAAAGGTCTTGTTGCTTTCATTCGGAAAATCGATTTCTACCGTCTGGATGTTTCCCTCAGAATCCTGATATTCAACAGTTGCAAAGTATGTATCTGCATCTGTGATTACGCCGATGACCGAGTTTTCAACTTGTGTGTTGCTAGTTAGCTTAAAAATATAGTCTCCAGGGGCATAAGTCACTTTCTGGTAACCCAAATCCAATACTCCCCATTTATCTTTATTGATAACTCTAACTTTGTCCCCTTTTGCAAAGGTCTTGTTGCTTTCATTCGGAAAATCGATTTCTACCGTCTGGATGTTTCCCTCAGAATCCTGATATTCAACAGTTGCAAAGTATGTATCTGCATCTGTGATTACGCCGATGACCGAGTTTTCAACTTGTGTGTTGCTAGTTAGCTTAAAAATATAGTCTCCAGGGGCATAAGTCACTTTCTGGTAACCCAAATCCAATACTCCCCATTTATCTTTATTGATAACTCTAACTTTGTCCCCTTTTGCAAAGGTCTTGTTGCTTTCATTCGGAAAATCGATTTCTACCGTCTGGATGTTTCCCTCAGAATCCTGATATTCAACAGTTGCAAAGTATGTATCTGCATCTGTGATTACGCCGATGACCGAGTTTTCAACTTGACTTTGGGACATGTTAATCACGTTGGAAATGGAGTCTGCAAAAATAGTAGACGGATTTAAAAGTAAGGTTCCTGTAACAATTCCTGCTGCAATAAGATTTTTCTTCATCAACTCTACACCCCTAATAAATTTTTACTAGTCGGTAAAATAGTAGAGAAACAAGGATTCTAATATATACCAACTCAGTTGTAACTAGTATAGTTACAACTGATAAGAATCGTCAATCAAAAAATTATTACACTTTTGTAAGGTAAGAAAGCTTCTCTCTTTTTTAGCAAGATTAAGAAACTTCATTTTCAGTTCATTCCTTGGTCTTCCCGATGCTTTTTCCTGTATCATGTATACGAACCGTACTTTGGATCATACTAGCCGTAACGAGATTGGAGTATTTTCTGCGAAGACCGGTTCTGTTCCTGGACAGGATGGAAACGGAAGTCGCCGTGCTCATCCACAGACACCTCGTCAAAATATACGTTCCCTCGATTCGGCCGCGACTCCAATTGGATTATATATATGTCAGCCGGCATTTCCGAATTGCTTCAACCGAGGTCATCACGAGCTTCCCTGTTGCATCGGATCATTTGCCCCTGAAGGCGACGTTATGCTTGACCAATCGTTTCTTTTCCTGATTTCCGGGGATGGCGTGTATAGCCCCGCAGCTTCCCGGGGAGTTCCTCATTCAAGTTATTAACCATAATAACGGTTAAAAAAGAAACAATAGAAGATGCCATTTTTGCGTCTGATTTCTTACGAAAAGATGCACGTATTTATTCAAACAAAATATTTATTTTAGGTCATAGTTTAGGGGGAATGCTGGCTCCTCGAATTGATGCAGAAGGTGGAAATTTTCGTAGAAAGAGATTTTCATGGTTATAAAAACATTTTGGGCGATACGCCAAATGCAACATATAAACTATATGCGAACCTAAATCATTTGTTCATGCCTTCTGTTTATGGAGAGATACTAAAAGCCAAAAAAGAATATAAGGTTGCACAACATATAGATAAACAAGTTATTAATGACATTTCAGACTGGATTCTTTCCTTCCAGAGCTCGGATCCGCTCTTCGAATGATGAATATTTTTTGCTGCATGGAACCAAAATAACTTAAAAGCTTCTGGAAAGAGAGGATTGTGAGTGTTCACGCTTAATTTATTTCTTGTAGCTATCTTAATTATTGCGACAGCTTTTTTTGTTGCTGCTGAATTTGCGATTGTTCGATTACGATCCAGCAGGGTAGATCAAATGGTTATGGAAGGCAATAAGAATGCTACGGCTGTAAAGCGAGTAACGTCCAACTTAGATGGCTATCTGTCAGCCTGTCAATTAGGGATTACCATCACAGCATTGGGTTTAGGTTGGCTGGGTGAACCTACAGTTGAACGTATGCTGCACCCTCTTTTTGAGCATTTTAGTCTGCCCGTTGGAGTAAGTACGATTTTATCTTTTGCGATCGCGTTCGCTCTCATCACATTTCTGCATGTGGTTCTCGGTGAGCTTGCGCCCAAAACGGTTGCCATACAGAAAGCGGAACAAGTCAGTATGCTTACTGCAAAACCTCTTATATTTTTTTATAAAGTCATGTATCCGTTTATTTGGGCTTTAAATGGCTCCGCTAACTGGTTTGTACGCTTATTTGGTGTAAAACCAGCTAAAGAGCACGAAGAGGCCCACTCTGAGGAAGAACTGCGCATTATTTTAACAGAGAGTCTGCGAAGCGGAAAAATTAATCAATCTGAATACGGTTATGTCAATAAGATATTTACATTCGACGAACTGCTTGCTCGCGCAATTATGGTACCCAGAACAGACATGGTATGTATTGATATTCAGGATGACAAAAACGAAATCATTGACCTAATGAAAACGGAACAATATACACGTTTTCCTGTCATGGATGGGCATAAGGATCAGATCATCGGCTTCATAAATACAAAACAGTTTTTTATGCAATTAAATGACAATCCCGATGTGGACATATCCGAGTTCATACAACCGGTTCTCAGCATTTCAGAAGCCATGCCCGTAAAACATCTCCTTCACAAGATGCAACAGCAGCATGTTCATATTGCAATACTTGTGGACGAATATGGAGGAACATCCGGATTAATCACGATTGAGGATATATTAGAAGAGATCGTTGGAGAAATTCGGGACGAATTTGATGACGAAGAAACTCCCGATGTCGTAATCATCGACGAGAATCACATCTTAGTTGACGGCAAGGTGTCACTGGATACGATAAGTAATATTTTAAATTTAGAACTAGAGAGCGAAGACTTAGATACGATAGGAGGATGGCTCTATACTATAAATCCATCACTAAAGAAAGATGTAACGTGGACATACGATACATTGCATTTTATTATTAGGGAGAAGGATCGGCATCGAATCCGAAAAGTGGAAATTAAAAAGATGAATGCGAAGTGACAAAACATAAATTGCCTACCGTATCGGTTAGGATAACCCCAGTGCGCTCCGAGGCAAGTTCTCCTTCAAGTAATCTGGTTGTTTAGAGATTATCTTTACCATTTTGCTGCCAATCTTTTTCCAAGCCAAACCGTTCCTCCACTTGAGAAGGCGGTGTTGCAGATTGAAGTCTCTGTACTTCTGCAGGCTCATCCGTGTGAATGTTAATAGCATTAATTACTACGAATATGACGACAACAGAAAGCAATGAAGCCCCTATCCATATCACTGATTTTTTCAAAGCAAGTCTCCTTTTAAAATAGGTTTATGACACGATCGCATCCAGCTCGTCCGGATCACTTGGGTTATCACTTATGATGGTGATGTACATGTGAAGCGGTAAACATATAATTGCTTCATTTTTCTTCGTAATATGACCGAAAGTAAAACAGATTTTTTGTGGACAGTCTGACTCGACAACTTCTATGCCATAATCACGAACTCGAAGCAAGTCATAGCCCCTGTCTGTTCGAATCTCAATCCACTGAGTCTCCTTGGTGAGCTTGACTGTCTGGTAGATCTCGCCATCTACCTGAATTTGGGCGTGAGCTTCACCTGCCAGCAGCTCATCATAAAATGGCTGCAAAGCGTAAACTCCGTATATCATCACTGCGGCAAGAAGCAGAATGGATATCAGGATGCAGTCCCCTTTTTTTAGTTTGAACGGATTCAATTTTTTCCTACCTCGTGGAGTCCGCATCGATATTAGTCTTTCTTTCCTTTCCGTTGTTTGAACTGAACGAGTCGATACATGAGATAGGTGACTGCCCCAATTATCGCCATCCAGATGCACATTGATTCGAAAACACTCCATCCGCCCGAAGCAGAATTGTTTTGATAGTATGAAGCTGACACGGTTAAACACATCAACCCGATAGCGATAAAGCACGCCGCAATGAGCCAGTCAACTTTTTTCATATTTTTTCCTCCTGCATGGTCGGGAGTGTGAATGTAACCGTGAAGCGAGTACCAGCATCTTTCTGACTGCTTACTTGAATAGACCCTCCTTGCAATTCCACCAATTTCTTGACGATGGAAAGCCCTAGACCCGTACCGCCTGTCTTCCGCGATCTTGACTTCTCTACCCGATAGAAGCGATCAAAAATATAGGGCAGCTCATCCTCAGGAATCCCAATGCCCGTGTCCTCTATCGACAGGGAGAGTGTGCCAGGTGTGCTCCGTAGATGGACTTCAATTCGTCCTTCTTCGGTATAACGGACTGCATTCTCCAACAGGTTGCGTACAATTTGCTCCATTCGCCTCCCATCGCCGTGGATTAACGGTACAGATGCGACAGGATGAACGATAAGTTCGAACTCTTTCTCCTTCGCTTGTAGCGAGACCGCCTGTACAGCTTGGTCCACAACATCCTTCAAGTCCACCCATTCCATGGACAGACTGATCTTTCCCTCCTCCATCTTGGCCAGTTCAAATAGATCATTCACCAAGTGCTGGATACGCACACCTTCTTGATAAATAATGTCCAGATAGCGATCCTTCTCTTCCTCCGTCTCATATAACCGGTTCTTCACGACCTTGGCATAGCCTTCCACGTAAGTGATTGGCGTTCTTAGCTCATGAGAGATAGCCGCGAAGAATTCCTGCCGTGTATCTCGATACCTCTGCAGATCGGCAGCCAAGTTATTAATCGCTGCTGCCAGATCACCAATCTCGTCTTTACTATGGATATCTAATCTAGTTTCTAACTCTCCGATAGCGATTTTGTTCGTCGCTTGCTGCATCATAATGAGAGGCCGCGCAAAGAGCAGTGCCATAATCCAGGTGATTCCAATAGCGAGCAAGAAAGCTCCAACTCCTGACAGGAGTATCAGATTGCGCACCGTAATAAGAGATCGATCCATGCTTTGCATGGAGGCCATCACATAAATAGCCGAGGAAATCTGATTATCATGATAGAGCGGCTGGCCAATGACCATGTAGCGATTGCCTAGCGGATCTTCGTGTTCTAAATGAATGGACTTCCCCGCAAAAATTTGCTGTACATCCTCTGTCCGAATAAATGACCGATCAGCAGCGCTATGTCCGCCTGAATGAAGGGTGACCTCACCTGCGGCGTTGATATAGAACATACTTACATTTGAAAAATCTGCAAATGTCCGTATCATTTCTTCCATGGATGATGAATCCGTTGTCTCCGCCATGGTTCTGAAATGAGAGGTCAACTCTGTGACCTCCGTTCTCATCTCGGCATGATAAAAGTTGGAGAACATTTGATACAAGCTCACGCCAAGAAGCAGGAGGACGATAAACACGATCGAAGCGATGACGAGTCCGAGTTTCATCCCAATTCGATTCCGTCTCATCTCTCTCCTCCGTCTGGCGAGAATTTATAGCCCACACCCCACACCGTTTGTATCGGATCATAGCCAAGTCCAGCGCGTTGAAACTTTTCACGAATATTTTTGATATGAGTATCCACGACACGGGCATCCCCCGTATATTCGTAGCCCCATAATCGTTCCACCAGTTCTTCTCGTGAAAATGTGCGTTGACTGTGTTTCCCCAGATAGAGAAGTAAATCAAATTCTTTTGGCGTAAAATCAACGCTTTCTTCATGAATGTGAACTTCACGAGCTTCTTCATTTATTTTGAGGTTATGAAAATTTATGGTCGACTCTTGAAGCTTGTGTGCTTGATTGATCATAGAACGTCTCAATAACGAAAAGACACGTGCTAGTAACTCTTCAGGTTCAAATGGTTTCGTTACATAATCATCGGCTCCGAGTCCGAGTCCATGGACTTTATCTTTGGTCTCCGATCGAGCCGTAAGCATCAGGATCGGCATGGTTTCCGTTTCTCGAACGGCTTTACAGACCTGCCAACCATCCATGCCCGGCATCATCACATCCAATATCAGAAGATCGAACGAATGCTGCTTCATCATCGACAGGGCTTCATATCCAGACGAAGCCTCCCTGACTTCAAAGCCCTCTTTCATAAGATAAATGCGAAGCAGATTCCGCATATTCCATTCGTCATCTACGACAAGTACCTGAATTTTAGCCATATGTTCACCTGCTTCGTGTGTAACTTGTAACCCCAATGTAAACGATCCAGACACTGCATTCAAGATGAAGCGGGAATGAAATCATCCTCAGCAAACGAAATGCCGTCAGCATCAAGCAAACGGCATTCCGATCGTTAATTTGATGTATTTCGATTACTTATCTTGTTCATCAATGGCATGAAAATCATATGGGAAAGTGGACAAATCAACAGGATGCCCATAAGCAGATAATTTGTCGGTTCACCTCGATATGCATTGATAAGAACGGTCAATACAACAAGCACGATTGGAAGTACACAACATAATGTCATCATCCAATGATGTGATTTTGAACCCTGTCCATCGTGGGAAGGATGTTTGGTGTTGCTGTATCTATGATTATGATTTCCACAACACTTCAATGTTCATTCCTCCTTGGTGGACGTACTTATCGAGACAAGTTTTGAATATCTTTTCTCATTCGCTCATTCTGAGCTTTTACTTCGTCCAGCTCTCTTTGCATCTTTTGCATATCCTCTGGAGTCCCTTTTCCATGATTCCCATGTCCGTGTCCGTGACCTCCATGCATACCGAACATCATCAGAACCATCATGATGGGACAAGCCAGTAGTAATAACCATGTCCAATCCATCTTTTACGCCTCCCTATGCTAGAAAGTATTTGTATACTTGAATGGTAGTTCAAAAATGTGTGGATTCTGTGTTGATACCACGAAGTATCGATGCAGTTGAACTGGACCCTCCACATTATTCTGGTTTATTACCAACGCTCGGGTCAGGGGTATAGTTGCTTTGATAATCACTATACTTTACATCCGTAACCATACCTGCTGACGCGTGGTGCAGATCATGGCAATGGAACATCCAATCCCCCGGATTATCCGCTTCGAATGCAACCACATATTCCTCGCCCGGCTTCACGTTGAGGGTATCCTTAATGACAGGTGCTCCTTCTAAAGGTTGTCCGTTTTTACTTAACACTTGGAAGAAATGTCCGTGCAGATGCATGGGATGATCATCGGTCTTCGATTGGTTCACGAAAGTGACCTTTACCTTTTCCCCTTTATTAACTTTAATGGGATCAGTATCAGGAAATACCTTGCCGTTTATGGTATAGACCATCTCTCCGTTCTTCATTTCTGTATTCAGATTCAGAAGAACATCCTGATCAAAGGATTCAGTCAATGAGAACTTGGTTTCGGCTTGTTTACCGTAGTTCATCAGATCGAATTGTGGCAACGATTCGGATGCGTTAGAAGCATCGGATTGTACCGTAGAGCCTTCGTACGCAATAACGGCTCTCATGTTGTTCACTTTGTCATCACTTCCATGCTCTTCCAGCAACCAAGACCCAGGGTTGTTCGCTGTAAATTCAAGATCATAACGTTCTCCTGGAGCGATGGCAATCCCTTGATCCGTAATCACCGCAGGGCTATTTACAGGTTGACCATCTGAGGCAACTACCTTGAATTCATGCCCATGCAAATGCATCGTATGCGTCAGATATCCAGCATTGATCAGGCGGATTCGAACTTTCTCACCTTCTTTAACCATTAGCTTATCAATGGCCTCGCCAGTCTTTCCATTGATGGTGTACAGGTCGTACATGCTCATATCATGACCTTCCATGCTTCCCATGCCACTCCTATTCATCTGACTGTGATCCATGCCTTTCATATCTCCCATGTCCATCTTGCCATGATCCATGCCTTCCATATCCGTGCTGCCTGAACTTATCCATTCGTCCAACACAAGGGTGTAATCCCGATCGTAGCTATCGTTCGGATCTTCCACGATAAGAGCACCGTAGAGCCCTTTATCAAGTTGATTGACACTATCTTGGTGCGAATGATACCAATAGGTACCGGGAACGGTAGCTTTGAACTCATACGTGAACGTTTTGCCTGGAACAACAGCATCTTGGGTAACGCCAGGAATCCCATCCATATCATTCGGTACAGGGTAACCGTGCCAATGAATGGACACGGGTTCTTCGAGCTCATTCTTTAGGTTGATCTTTACCGTTTCTCCCACGGTGACACGAATCTCTGGACCGGGTACAGAATTATTGAATGTCCATACAGGCAGAGTCTTATCATCGGATACCTTCAAATTGCTCGCTTGTGCCGTGATGGTATACTCCTTGCCATCTACCCTCGTCGTTTCATTCGTCATGATGTTGCCAGTATTATTCGAGCCCTGTGTCTGGTTGCTTTCCACGTTCATTTGGGAAGAATCCAATTCCTCCATCGCATCTTTAGCATTAGAACTAGCACAGCCAGCCATCACGATGCTAATCGCACCGATTGCAAGGATTATTTTTAATTTACCTTTCATCAGACATACCTCCACTTCATATTCTGGTATTTCATACTGTAACCAGAAATTATGTGGAAACGATGAAGATATCAAAATTTTTAAATATCACTTGTAAACCGGCCTAGTGTATCTTGCCCCCGAAAAAGCCAAGAGCATCTCTTCCTCGTGGGAGAAGATGCTCTTTGACGCTTATGCTTTCCGCTGGACTCTAGTATGACTTTACGTCATTTATTTTCTTTCCATTACCGCAAAGTAATTATCTTCATTATCGGCAAAGTTAAATACTCTGCCGGAAGGCATCGTTACAATGTCCCCCACTTTGATATTTTTAGTTGATAAGTCACGATGTAATTCATCCAGATTCTCCGAAAAAAACATTAAAGACGGCGTACCAAGATGTAATCCAGGTGACATTTTGGCTACGAACTCTTTATTGTGCAAAATGATGCTTGTTTCCGCATCCTTTGTCGGGGCAATTTCAATCCACCTCATACCTTGACCGTTATTTTCTTCAGACATTACATGAAATCCTAATTTGCCTGTCCAAAAATCCACTGCCTCATCTTGGTTACTCACATACAACATAACTTGGCCAAGCTTATTAACCATAGACTTTTCACTCCCTTATCTAGGCAAATACCACCCCGATGCTCCCATTCCTTTCCATCGCCAGGGTTTCTTATACCCTAGTAACTTATCTGTATCGTTGGTAGATTACTATTATCATGGGCAAATAACAAGAGAAATCTTCGCTTTTTATTACGTTCTCACTTTCTAAATAACCAGTTTCCCGGAATTGAATCGAGAGTTGCAGGCTGCCGGTATCGTTCTCCGATTTCTTGAAAGCGTTCCAACACATTTATGTCCAACAAACCTTGCTGATTTGGTGCTCCATTTAATAGAAATGAGACGTTATGATTGTTCGATTCATGGATTTTATCCAGTACCCAGTCAGCCGATCTCAGATCCATCGTCGGATCCGATGTTCTCCAGAACCATGTTTTCGTCAAAATATTACAGCTCGCGCCCGGTCCGGCAAATGAGTCCTCTACTTCCTGTCCGGCGGCATTTTCATAAAAAACAACATCGGTATGATCCAGACTGGATTCACAGCTAATATTCATTAATAAACAATTTGGCTGCAGCCGCTTTACCCATTCATCGATTTCTTCAAAAGGAAGATCCTCATAATTCGGGCCGCCCCAATGGGCGTTCCAGCCGTCAATGATCAGGAACGGAATGTCGCCGTAGCCTGTTAGCAGCTCTTCAAGCTGATTTTTAATAAATTGCTTGTCTTCCGGGGTACATTTTTTCCGGCCGATGTGATGATGCAAGTCCAGCATGGAGAAATAAAGCCCCGCTGCGATCCCTTCCTGTCTGAACGCATCGAGATATTCCTTTACGACATCCCTTTGGCAGGTTGCATTGCGGATGCAATGCTCCGTGTACCGGGTTGGCCACAAGCTGAATCCTTCATGATGCTTCGCCGTCAGGGCGGCAAATTTCATACCTGCTGATGTAGCGGCCTGCGCCCATTGCGCGCAATTCAGCCGAACCGGGTTCCAGTCTTGCGGCTCAAATATGAATCTGCGAGGTTCATCATGGTTTTCATGATCGTATTCCCAATCTTGTATTTCCGAATCGGCAAACTGAAACGTAGCGCTATTGAAGTGAATGAACATCCCAAATCTCTGGTTAACAAACCATTGCTGTCGTTGTACCAACTCGTGATTATTCATGCAAATTACCTCCCCAAATTGCTGGAATCATATGATATCTACTACTCTAAAGTGATATTGTGCTTAGTACAGCTGACAAGAACGACTTCCTATAGTACAATCTCTACATATTTGCTAGAAGGTGATGGAATGCTTGTACTTGAACTGCAGGTTCCGCCGTTCCCGCTGCTGGCCACGATCGGCCACACCGTATGGCAGCCGGGAGTCGTGCATGCCGAACGTCAATTTGATGTATTTGATATGATTGTGTGCGTTAAGGGCACGTTGTATATGGAGGAACACGGAATTAAATATGATGTAGAGGAAGGCATGGTACTGGTTCTGGAACCTGGAAAGGTACATCGCGGCTACCGTCCGACCGAGACAGAAACCGAGGTATATTGGATTCATTTTCAATATCCGCAGTCCTCACAGCCGATGCTGGCCGAGAAAATCAACTGGCAGCAGCCGTTGCTGAAGCGGACGGATCAGGATACAGAATCCCATCCGGCCATGATCGATATTCCTAAATTTGCTGCCATAGATTTGCGGACGGTCGTGCCTTTAATGACAGAAATGCTTAACTTGCACAGCGTGCTTACACAGTACCGTTCCTTCGAGCTGCATATTTTGTTGGGCCAGCTTCTCATTCAATTGCAAACTGGGATGAGAAAGAGCAGTCCGCAAGCCCGATCCTATTTTCTTGGCGAAAAGGTGGCTGCCTACTTGGCGAACCGCTTGGAGCTTCCCTTCGACTCTGGACAGATGGAGCGCGACTTGCACTATCATTTCGATTATTTGGCGCGATGCTTGAAGCAGTATTCGGGGATGAGCCCGCTGCAATACAGACATCATTTGCAGATTGATCGGGCCAAGCGGCTGCTGACGCATTCGGAGCTGCCCCTCAGCAAACTCGGTGAACAATGCGGGTTCCAGGATCACAATTATTTTACTCGTCTGTTCAAACGCCATACATCGTTCACGCCCGGAGAGTACCGGAAGCAATATCAGGTCTTTCGCGTGGATTAAGCACAGCAAGGCATCCCCGGTAATATAGGGCACTTGGTCCTCCCCAGGCCCCTACTCCCATTCAGCTTAACAAAAAAAGTGGACATAAACCGTTCTTCTAAAACGGTTGTCCACTTATACATAGGTTATATGATGATTACATTAAGCTCGACCAGCAGACGCTCATGATGAACGGTATCCTATGGGAATCGAATCAGGTATGCACCATCGCTTCCAGACTCTCTGGAATAATCTGACCGCCATCAACGATGATGGTCTGGCCCGTAATAAAACCAGCCTCCTTCGAAGCCAAAAAAAGAGCGGCGTAAGCGATATCTTCGGCGCTTCCAAGCCGCTTGAGCGGGATGGACGCCGTCATCGCCTGCAGATAATGATCTCCAAGGCCTTCCAAGCCTTCCGTCATTATGTTGCCGGGCATGACGGCGTTAATTGTAATGTTGTAGCGCGCGAGCTCGAGCGCCGCGCTGCGCATGAATCCAAGCTGAGCGGCTTTGCTTGCGCCGTAATGCGACCATCCGGCATAGCCGGTGGCCGGCCCCGTAATCGAAGAGGTAACAATGATCCGGCCGTATTCCGCTTTCTTCAGAAAAGGCAGGCAGGCTTGAAGGGAAAACAGCGTCCCGCGTGCATTTGTGTTCATCACCTGATCCCAATGCTCGCCGGTCATCTCCTCGATCGTCGCATTCGGAAAAATACCGGCGTTGGCGCACAGCACGTCGATCCCCCCGAAAGTAGCGGCCGCCTCGCTCGCAACGCACTTCATCGACTCCAAATCGGCGACATTTCCTTGGAAGGCATGAGCAATACCTCCGTTATCCCGGATTTCCACCGCGGTTTCCTCCGCTTTCGTCAAGCTGCGTGCGACGACCGCGACTTTCGCCCCTTGTGCAGCGAAGGTTCTCGCAATTCCTTTGCCGATTCCTTTGCTGGCTCCGGTCACGACGACCGTCTTATCCTTCAGTGGCGTCAGCATGTAGCAACACTCCTATCCTATGTAATACAAGTTACAATTTCCCATTGCTTGGATTCCTTATCATCGTACTACAAATCCAAATGTGGAGGCAACATGCTGAACCTCTCTGAATAGGTATAATTCCCCTAAAGGAACTGCATTGTACTACTGGTTTGACTACAATAAGGATAGTTATATTCGGTTATCATTTTGCGAACTCTGGCTAGTTCATCCAAACCAATATACATCTCCCCTCCTCCCTAAGACCTATTGGCCCAATCCTTACCGGACATCTTAAAAATGAAGAAATGCAGAACAAGGAATGCCAAGGGAATGGCGCAGTTACTAGGAAGATGCACAGCATGAAACCACATGAAATAAAAATACGTTCCTTTATCGAATCCGCAATATTAACCTTATATGTTGCAAGGAATAATAAAATCGACCCATGTTCATATATTCACAAATAGGTTACGAGACCCATTAAATAAACGGAAAATTACTGTATATTAAACGGTGCATACATGCATCGTTATACAATACATCGCTGCCATTAAAAGTAAAAGCGTATGCATTTTTGTCCAGGTATTACTAGGCAAACCTAGGGAAATCTAGTGACGCAAAGCTAAAGGGGCTAAAGAATAGATTCTATGCCAGCCAGCTGCCGATTAATAGAATCCAATTCCTGTTAGTCGTATGCGTTATCAATGTAAGCGTTACCCTGCCCTAGCTGCCTATTAATATAATATATTGATAGGAAGTGAATAACGGATGAAGACTAGGAGAAAGCAGAGTGCCCGAAGATTGTTCGCCATGACGGTAATGACCATCATGATGTTCGTGTCTTCATTGGCGCCAGCTTATGCAGGAACGACTGTTCCTGCAGCACAGGAACCTGCGGTCAATAACTCGACACAGGAAATCCGGAATGTCATGTACTATGGCGATTGGTCGATTTGGGGAGGACAAGGGAACTTTTATCCCAAGGATATTCCCGCCGATCAATTAACCCACTTGAACTATGCATTCCTCGATTTTGATGCCCAAGGCAACCTCGTCTTTACGGACAAGGATGCAGCTGTAGGCGCGCCTGTCGGCCAGGATGGCGTACAATGGGATATGGCCAATTCAGGCAGCCTTATCGCCCTGCAGCAGTTGCGGGCAGAAAATCCGAATCTGAAAATCGGCATCTCTCTTGGCGGATGGTCCAAATCAGGTGACTTCTCCGTTGTAACGGCCGATGCTTCGAAGCGGGCGAATCTGGTCCAGAATGTCATGAAGTTCATCAAGTACACGAACATGGACTTCGTTGATGTGGATTGGGAGTTCCCGGCTGAAGTTCGACAGCCTGATCTGGTGGATAATAAAAACGATGAAGGCACGAAATACGCCACGCCGGAGGATAAAAATAATTATATTTTGCTTCTTCAGGACTTCAAAAACGCATTGAATAAACAAGGAGCCGAGCTTGGTAAAGCGTATGAACTGTCTGTTGCCCTGCCCGCTCCCAAACAGAAAATTGATATCGGCATTGATGTGCCAAGACTGTTCAACATTGTAGACTTTGCCAACATCATGACTTATGATATGCGCGGCGCATGGGATGAGGTGAGCGGTCATCATACCGGCTTGTATCCGAATCCAAATGACCCGCTCACCGGCAACAACCTATCCGTTGACGAGAGCGTGAACTATTTGATTCAGCAAGGTGCCGAGCCGAGCAAGATTGTTATCGGGGCGGCCTACTATACTCGCGGCTGGGATAAAGTGTCGCAAGGCACCGATCCGAATCATCCGGGGCTGTTCGGTGAAGCCGCACTATCTGCCAAGGATGCGGATCAGACTCCATCCCGCGGCGCGGTTGGTGAATCCCCTCTCGTCCTTGGGGACGGCGGACGCCGAACAGGGACTTGGTCTTATCGCAATCTCGATAAGTTGAAGGCCACTTACCCGAACCTCAAAGAATATTGGGATGATGCAGCCAAAGCTCCATATATGTATGATGAGACGACCGGCGTATTCTACACGTATGATAATGAAAGATCGATTCAAGAGAAAACGAAATATGTGCTTGAGCGCGGCCTAGGCGGCGTCATTGCTTGGATGGCTTCCAATGATGCCCCTACTACCGACCCTGCCAAGCGTGACAAATTAACAAAGGCGACCAAACAAGGCCTCTTTGGAAGCCAGCCGTTGAAAACACATGAGATCCAATATGCCAAGCTGGACGTGACGGTTGCTATGAAGCCGTATACAGAGCCTTGGGGCAACAATAAAGGGTATGAAATTACCCTCGTTAATAACGAGTCTTTGACCGAATCGAATCAAGTATTGAGAGCCGTGGAAAGAGGAGCAAAAACGGTTAAGCTGCCTAAGCTTTACATCCAAGCCGATGGTCCGTTGACTTCCGGCGATTATTTGGCGGGAACCGTAACCAATGAGAACGGTTATACCGTCGTCGATTTGAAATCGGTTTATGACGCCAAAACGATTGAACCGGGCAGATCCTATACGTTCAAACTCAAGGGAGATGCCGAGATTACAAGCATGGAGCTTGTTCAGCGGGTCTCGAATAACAGCCCGGAGATGAACAGACAACTCATTCTGGGTGATGAAGCTCCAAGCAAGAATCAACCGCCTGTATTGCATGGCGTAACGGACCTGACGCTTCAAGTCGGCGATAACTTCGATAAGCTGGCCGGCGTAACCGCTACGGACGCAGAAGACGGAGATCTGACATCCCGTATTACCGTGACGGGAGAAGTCAATACGAATGTGGCCGGCAAGTATGAGCTGGTGTACTCCGTTACGGATTCGCAAGGATTAACGGCAGAGAAAAAACGCAACATTACAGTTATCGAAGCTCCAAGCAACAATCAACCGCCTGTATTGCATGGCGTAACGGACCTGACACTTCAAGTCGGCGACAGCTTCGATAAGCTGGCCGGCGTAACCGCTACAGACGCAGAAGACGGAGATCTAACATCCCGTATTACCGTGACGGGAGAAGTCAATACGAATGTGGCTGGCAAGTATGAGCTGGTGTACTCCGTTGCGGATTCACAAGGATTAACGGCCGAGAAAAAACGCACCATTACAGTTATCGAAGCGACAGCTCCGGGGTATGATTTTGGGGTTGGCCAAGGCATCGAGTGGCCGAAGCAAGTCAATTCTCCCTTCGTCGATATGGTTGCATGGGTTACCAAGCCGGGCTATTCCAACAACGGCGCCCCTAACCTCGCCAGAATTTCCGAGGACACAGGCGTGAAATTCTTCAATCTCGGCTTTATTCAAACCATTTCGCGTCAAATCGTTGACGGCAAAGTGCAATGGGGCTGGGGAGGGTACTCCGTCCTCAATGAAAAGAATGCAGATAACGCCCAATATCAAGGAATCAAGCAGTCTATCCGGGAGATTCGCGAGATGGGCGGAGATGTCACGATCTCGCTGGGCGGTTTGAACGGGGTTACATTCTGGGAAGTCACTCAAGACACAGATACGCTCTTCAATACGTATATGGAGCTGGTTCAAGGCTATGGACTGACCCGCTTAGACCTCGACATTGAGGGCGGTGCTCAGAACAAAGCCCTGAATGCCGCCAACGCGAAAGCGATTAAGAAGCTGCAAGATGCAACGGGAGTCGATATCGTCTTAACACTCCCTGTACTGCCAAGCGGTCTGACTTCTGTTCAATTGGATGTGTTGGAAGCTTACTTGTCTGCCGGCGTGGATGTCAAAGTCGTGAACATCATGACGATGTGCTACGGCAACGGAACGCTCCTGCCTGGCGAGAACTATGGTTCCGCTTCTCTGAGAGCCGTTGATTCGACGAAGAATCAAGTAAAGCAGTACTTCAAGCAATTTGCCAGCATTGATCTGACCGATCAAGAGGCTTATGGAATCATTGGAACGACGCCATCCATCGGTTTTGAAGGCGCGGCTCATCCGGTATTCACGACGGAGTGGTCTCAATGGGTTGTGGACCATGCGATCGAGCAAGGGCTGGCGATGACCTCCTTCTGGTCGATGAACCGGGATGCGATGTTGGAAAATAACAGTGGCGTAACAGCGCAATATCAATTTACCGATATTTTCAAAGCATTCGGAAATGGAAGCACCCCGCCGGTCGCTTCAAAACCCGTGATTCATGGCGCAACGGATAAAACGATTTTCGTTGGCGAGCAGTTCGATCCGAGAGAAGGAGTTACCGCTACGGACAAGAAGGACGGCGACCTGACCGATCGCATCGTGATCGAAGGAACGGTTGACTCCTCTACTCCGGGAACCTATAAGGTGGTATACACCGTAGAGAACAGCCAAGGGCAGCAAGCCGTTGCTGAACGTGCTATCACTGTTGCAGAAAAGATCAATCACAAGCCTGTGATTCATGGCGCAACGGATAAAACAATTCTCGTTGGCGAGCACTTCGATCCGAGAGAAGGGGTTACCGCTTCGGATGAAGAGGACGGCGACCTGACCGATCGCATCGTGATCGAAGGAACGGTTGATTCCTCTACTCCGGGAACCTACAAGCTGGTGTATACCGTAGAAGACAGCCAAGGCCTGCAAGCCTCTGCAGAGCGCAATATTACCGTTATCGATGGACTTGCGGATACGTATGATCCGAAGAAGATCTACTACGAAGGTGATTCTGTCATCTACAAAGGAGAGAAATACACAGCGAAATGGTGGGTACAAGGCCAAGCGCCGGATACCTCCCAAGCATGGCAAAAAGAACTAATTCCAAATGAAGACGGCAGTGTGGATTACGTGCCGGGCAATGTGTATGTAGGAGGCGATTTGGTTCGCTATGAAGGCAAGCTCTATCAAGCCAAGTGGTGGACACAGAGCATTCCGGGAAGCGATGACACCTGGAAGCTTGTAGAATAATAGCAAGTAGAAGCTCTATCTAAGCTGTATCTACCGGGACTAACCCTGCATGGGTTAGTCCCTTCTGCTTGCGGGTATGGATATTCCCTTCATTCTTGCGGAAGGAATCGATTACCCATGCGCAGACACCCCAACGCCGTCATTGAATACAGAGTGCCCCTATTTCATGATCTGAAGGATATGGTAATATAAGTTATAACAGTCATGACAAGGAGGCAATAATGAAAAAAGCGCTCGGGATTGGACTTTTTATACTTAGCGTCATTGCCGCTATGTCCATCGTCGCTTGGGATATTTCCATTGCGATGAAGTTATCCGGGTATGTTGGATTGGCTGCTTTAGTAATAGCCGCTCTTTTTTCTGGTGCCATGATTGACCCTGATTCCAGACGTGTGGACTTGGCGACCGAAGGCAAGGAATCCATGAATCGCAGGTTCCGATTACCCACTTTTTTATTACTGGTCGCTTTACCGAATCTGCTTGCGTGGCTTATCCTCTACTTCGGTTCGAAATGGTTAGGAGATTAAAGTGTCCGCCCCCATAAATCCGTCTTCCCTCCCAGGCGTTAAAAAGTCCAAGGGATTTTTCGGTACTCCATTTGGACTTGTCTCTCCGTAGAAAAAATGGATGTAAAACGCTCTGAACTGCACGATTTCTCCAGACACGTTGATTCGGCAAGCGAAATCCTGCGCAAATACAGCAATTCGATATGGACGACTTTACCAGAAAGGGAATCCTGCAAAACGGCAGCAATTTCACCCGTTTCTCTTCGACTTGGAGCAAAAGGGACTAAAATGATGTAGATGTGCAGCATTTCCTCGGGGTACGGACTCATTGAGCCGAAATTCCTGTAACATAGCAGCAATTCCCTCCACATGTTCAAGCCCCAGGAGACAGAGTGCCCAGTTTCGTTTCAAGATGCTCGTCTCCATATCCTAACCTTACGAAGAACAGAAACAAGGCGGAAGACCTGCTTCCACCCCCTAAAATTTATAAATTCTTTAATCTAAAAAAAGACTCTATCGCACCAATTGCGATAGAGTCGATGCTCCAACATCAAAATACTTTCGTCGTCCAGGACTCACAGTTCCATGTCTCCGTCACGACCTCACGATAAAATTCAGGTTCGTGGGAAATGAGCAGGATGCTGCCCTTGTATGCCTTGAGTGCACGCTTCAGCTCTTCCTTCGCATCGACATCCAGATGGTTCGTCGGCTCATCGAGCACGAGCAGATTGGTCTCGATGTTGACAAGCTTACAGAGGCGAACCTTCGCCTTCTCGCCGCCGCTGAGCACCGCGATCTTGCTCTCGATATGCTTCGTTGTCAGCCCGCACTTCGCGAGTGCCGCACGCACCTCGAATTGGGTGAAGGAAGGGAACTCCTTCCAGATCTCTTCGATGCATGTATTGTAGTTCGCATCTTTGACTTCCTGTTCGAAATAGCCGATATCCAGATTGTCTCCGCGTTCAACAGAACCGGAAATCGCCGGAATCTCGCCGAGAATGCTGCGCAGCAGCGTCGTCTTACCAATTCCGTTCGCACCGACAAGGGCGATTTTCTGACCGCGCTCCATACGGAGGTTCAACGGACGGGACAGCGGCTCATCGTAACCGATGACCAGATCATTGGTCTCGAACACCAGCTTGCTGGATGCCCGGGAATCTTTGAAGTTGAACTGTGGCTTCGGCTTTTCCTTCGCCAGCTCGATAATCTCCATCTTATCCAGCTTCTTCTGCCTCGACATCGCCATATTGCGTGTAGCCACGCTCGCCTTATTGCGTGCGACGAAGTCCTTCAGGTCGGCAATCTCCTGCTGCTGACGCTTATAAGCCGCTTCCAGCTGCTGCTTCTTCATTTCATAGACTTGCTGGAACTTCTCATAGTCACCGACATAGCGCGTTAGCTCCTGGTTTTCCATATGGTAGATCAGGTTAATAACGCTATTCAAGAACGGAATATCATGCGAGATCAGAATAAAAGCATTCTCATAAGCTTGCAGATATCGCTTCAACCATTCGATATGCTGTTCATCCAGATAGTTCGTCGGCTCGTCCAATAACAGGATGTCCGGCTTCTCGAGCAAGAGCTTCGCCAGCAGCACCTTCGTGCGCTGACCGCCGCTCAGATCGTTGACGTCCTTATCCAGACCGATATCATTCAGACCGAGTCCGCGTGCGGTCTCTTCGACCTTGGCATCAATCATATAGAAATCTTGATTCGTCAACGTGTCTTGAATCGTGCCGACTTCCTCAAGGAGCTTCTCCAGCTCTTCTGGCGTGACGTCCCCCATCTTGCCGTACATGTCGTTCATTTCTTGTTCCAGGTCAAATAAATATTGGAAGGCTCCCCTTAATACATCTCGAATCGTTAAGCCCTTGCTAAGAACGGCATGCTGATCGAGATAGCCGACGCGTACGCGCTTGGACCATTCAACCTTGCCTTCATCTGGCTGAAGCTTGCCTGTAATGATATTCATAAATGTGGACTTGCCTTCTCCATTGGCGCCGATAAGTCCAATGTGCTCGCCTTTGAGCAGGCGGAAGGATACATCCTTGAAGATTGCACGGTCTCCAAAGCCGTGGCTTAGTCGCTCTACGTTTAATATGCTCATCCATGACACCTTTTCTTATATACTTTATGCTTGATTTATTATAAACGTTATCGGGTCTAAAAGTAAGCGTAAAATAGCCGCCCGTATGAAGAATGCGCATTCCCTTTCCAGTTATGGCTGTAATGCTATATTAACTTATTCAACAGCGTGTATTACCGTCGTATCAAATAAGGGTACCTCTGAATCACTTGATTTTACCAATAAACCAATTTCAGTACAACCGAGAACGATTCCTTCCGCCCCATCATCAACTAAGCGTCTGATGACTTGTTTATAATATTCTCTTGATATGAGAATCCCGCTTCCTTCCAACTAGATTAGGAATATGATACCATCGTTATTGAAAAGAAAGAAAGCCCCGCTAAGAAGCAGGGCTTTCAGGTCAAAATCATTCTTGATTTTTTTGCCGAATATGATAGTATTTACCTCGAAGATGCCCTCATTCTTAGGTGATTTTGTCCCAGAGAACCACGATTACGCTAAGAATTGGGGTTTTTTCATTTTTTCGATTGAAGCATGAATGAATCAAGTTAGGAGGTAGGGATATGAAGGTGTGAGGTTTGTATTCGCGATGGGCGATTTCCCATTCACTGAAGTCTTGTTGACATGCGCTTTGCATAAAAATGGAGGTCTGCCATGAGAAGTAGTGTTCTAAAACCGATCGGCATGCTTGTCATTATGATAGGAACCGTTCTAATATATCCCTTTACCGCATTCGGAGCTTTATCCACTGCACCTTAAGTTGGAATGCGATTTCCGGCGCTACAGGTTATGATATTTATCGCAACGGCAGCTGGTATCGATGGACCAATGCTGTATCTGCTGCCGATACCGGACTACCAAACGGAACAACGTACACGTATACCGTCGCCGCGCAGAATGATACGACCAATCCGGTGACTACTTCTCCACAGAGCGCCAGCAAGACATGCACCCCAACGGGCGGCAGTACCGGCGGCGGATTCGTCGTTACCGAGGCGCAGTTCAACCAAATGTTCCCTGACCGCAATCCATTCTACACGTACTCCGGTTTCGTATCCGCCCTCTCCGCCTACCCTGCATTTGCCAATACGGGGAGCGACACGATTAAAAAACAAGAAGCAGCCGCTTTTCTCGGAAATGTTGCCCAAGAATCAGGACATTTACGATACATCGTTGAGCTAGATCCCGCAAATTACCCGTTCTATTGCGATAATTCGAGCGTGCTGTACCCATGCGCTCCCGGCAAGCAGTATTACGGCCGAGGTCCGCTTCAATTGAGCTGGAACTTTAATTATGGCGCTGCAGGCGCTGCTCTAGGACTCCCCCTTCTTACCAATCCGGATCTGGTGGCACAGGATTCCGCCGTAGCCTGGAAGACGGCCTTGTGGTTCTGGAACACGCAGAACGGCGCAGGGACGATGACCCCGCATAACGCAATGGTCAATAGCGCAGGCTTCGGCGAGACGATCCGCTCCATCATCGGCGTGAAGGAATGCAATGGGGTCAATCCAGGTGCCGTAACTAATCGAATCAATTTCTACACGATTTTCGCCAATATGCTTGGCGTCCCTACGGGCAGTAATCTCGGTTGCTAGGCTGGATTTCGATGTTAACATAGCTCGTGTCGATCGATTTATATCAGGAACAGGTACAGATGGGAGCTTCCCGAAGCGATAGGCCGCTTGCCTGTTCTTTTTTCACGGTTCAATAAAGTTGCGAAGAGTCACCTGGATTTATGCCCTCCAGATCTCTAAAAAAGGGAGGTCCTATTTTCGAAAAAAAACCTATGACAAAAAGTCCTTGACCCGGTCTTGATATTTCTGCCTGGTGCTTTGATAGTCCGTATACAGCCTTGAGTTCATGGCATCCAGATCGATGCCCTTCATGTAACGGTGCAATTGATCGCTCATGGCTGTAGCAAAATCTTTTTCTTCGGGAATCATAATCAGATTGCTGGCGCCAATTAATTGAATAATTTCTATTATACGCGGATATACCTGTTGGAAATATACATTCGCTGCAAGCAGCGGTTTCCGGGCGGGAAGCATATTGCCCCATCGATCAGAAGAAGCCCCTTTCTCGGCGGCAAGCTGAAATGCCTTGAGCGTTTCTAAGGCTACGATCACCTCTGTCACCTTCTCGATAATATGACCATAACTCTCCAATCCGTACGCGTTAACCATCATGTCAATGGTTCCTAACAAAAACTCCGTTTTGGCAATGTTTTTGAACATGATCTGCGTGCCGGCATAGGTATGAAAATGACTTTCATCCAATAACCGATACGCCATTTTTTCATCCCCGCACACAAAAACGCGGTCCCACGGAACGGCAGCATCATCGAAAATCACAAGCGTATCCATTTCTTCAAACCGGGAACTCAACGGATAATTGTAGGCAGAGTCTCCGCCAACCAAGCTTTCCCGGCAGACAAAACTAACGCCTTTCAGGTTGCTCGGAACAGCAAAGGCGAAGGAGTAAGGACTTACCTCCTCCCCTGATAAAGTGAAAGGCTTGGGGAACACCAAAATTTCATCCGAAGTTGCCCCTTGTGTATCTAACAGAAAGGCCCCGCGAATCACGATCCCGTCTTTATTTTTCTCCATGATTCGTGCGGCCTCCGGCTTTTCGAATGTCCGGAGAAAAGTGGATACTCTTCCCGCCTTCGGCTGGATGAATACGTGAGAAAGCGTAATATCGTTTTCCCGGCAATATTCATAATAATGTTTCAAGTTAGAAGCATACTCGGGATATTTTTCTTCTAGTACTCCCGCCGCAGCGGAGAAAGCCATAATAGCGGTGTTCATGTAATCGGGAGATCGTCCCAGGAAGCCGTGATGAATGCTAGCCCATACCTGCATCATCTGCCTGCGCAGCGCAAGATCCTTCTTTGTTTTCGGTTGCTTGAAGGACAAGCCGACCGGATCGCCCGTCAAGGGCGAAGAATATACCATTGTCGCTTGCGAATCTTCGGCATGCTGCATGTCATACATAGAAGCTTGTGTTGCCATAAGTCCTTTGAAAGCTATATGATTCGACACAGGCTCCTTCACCCGCCCTCCGGCGATCCAAACGTCTGGGGAATTTTTATCTATCCGCTCGATATACTCGCTCCCATTTTTGACCGGCATTCAGATCGCCTCCTCGTCTTTTGTTACTTTATTCGTTCCAGGACAGCTTGGATTGAACGAATGTCCCTCCATTCGTTCGGGCTTTAACCTTTTCATAACCCTTTCTGTTGCACGGTGAAATATGATAAACATCGCATAGAGATCGAAGAAACGCGCCAGAGCGTTGCAAGCTCTCTCGTGGAGGGAGCTCTTTGTGCTTACATTCAGTGATTGTCGGAGGTTTTATGAAAAAACATGTGATCATCAGTTCATCAGTCTTGTTGTCACTCCTCTTGATTGCATTAGGCTACACATTTTATCTGTACCGGTCGATGGAAAAAACGGTGGACAAAATGCAGATTACGTTCGATGAGGCAGAAGACAAGGAGATGCCGAAGCCCGAAGACATTCGGGACTCGCTTACTTTTTTATTGCTCGGTATCGGCGATCGGCCGAAAATCGGCGATGCAGGACGGGCGGACAGCATTATCGTCGTGTCTGTTAATCCGAAGGTCAAAAGTGTATTCATGTTTAATATTCCTCGCGATTCCCGCGTCGAAATTGTCGGCAAAGATAAAATGGACAAAATCAATCATGCCTACGCCTTTGGCGGAACCGAAATGATGAAAAAGACGGTCGAGCGGTTTTTGGATCAACCGATCGATTACGTCTTACAGACGAATATGGAGGGATTGACGCAGCTTGTCGATGTGTTCGGAGGCATCGAAGTGGAGAATGCATTTACCTTCGAGCAGATGGATCAATATGGTAAGAAGAAGCATCACTACGATAAAGGACTTATTCAGTTGGACGGGGAAAGAGCACTGCATTATACCCGCATGCGCAAGTCGGACCCGAAAGGCGATTTGGGGCGGAATGAGCGGCAGCGTCAGGTGTTAACAATATTGCTCAATAAAACGGCATCGTTATCCTCTGTTCTCAAGATGGAAGAAATATTGAACATCATGGGGGAAAATATAAAAACCAATATTTCGTTTGAAGAAATGAAGACCTTTTTTCTCCAATTCAAAAAGGACTGGGACGAATATCAAATCACAACGCAGGAGATCGCCGGCTCCAACCAAATGATTCATGGCATTTATTATTATCATGTATCCGATGAAGAGCGTGAACGCATCTCTGCTATATTGAAAGAACATGCCTCGCTCGATCTTACCCGTATCTGATATACGCCATATAAAAAGCAGCGGCACCAGTGAATCCACCTGCTCCGGGAATATTCTGGTAATATCGAAGAGGCATACCATTTCTATTAAGGAGGCTTATCGTCATGGCTGACCAACCAGATGGGGATGATAGGAAAGTATCCGAGCTTATCCTCATATGCACTTGGAACAAAATGGGTTGGTGGGGCTGCAATGGTTGTCCCCTACTGAAAAGCCGTTTCGGTTAAGCGGCTTCTCTTGGTTCGAGCAGGAACAGTTGTTCCGCAGACTGCCTCTTCGATCACTGCAACCAATCCCTCCCGTTGTCGATGTGATCGCCAACCATACGGCAGGCGGGCAGCTTGCGTTCCAGACCAGCTCCCGTCAATTGGCCATCGCGTACAATTGGCCAATAAGGCCGATTTGTATCATATGCCTGCCACCGGGCAATGCGGGTTTGATCTTTATTTAGGCAAGCCCGGAGAACAAGTTTTTTATAAAACAAGCCTATATGATCCATACCCAGGACCATTGTGACATTGAATTTTCCGCTCTACCAAGGTGTGTAATCGGCGGCGATCGGAGTCAATCCGGATGCGGTAATCGAAGCGCCGCTCCCCTACCGCAATGACAAAAAAGTCATCATCTACGGCACCTCGATCACACAGGGTGCCTGTGCGTCCCGGCCTGGAATGGCCTACACGAATATATTGAGCCGCCGCATTCCTCTGGAATTTATGAATCTCGGATTTTCCGGGAGCGGCTGCGGGGAGCCGGAGATGGCGCATGTGATTACCGAGATCGCCAATCCGTCGATGCTGGTGCTTGATTACGAAGCCAATGCCATTAATCCGGATCTGCTCAAGCAGACATTGCCGGAGTTTATTCGTATTTACCGGGCAGCTCATCCCGTTGTTCCGACCTCGTTATTTCGAAAATAGAGTACCCGAGCGAGTCTTCGTGCCGGAATTGCGGCTGGAGATGGGCCGGATCCAACGGGAAACTGTTGAGCGGCTTCGTCAGCAAGGAGATTCACATCTACATTTTTACGACGGCAGTGGGCTGCTTGGCACCGATGATACCCGCTTTGAATGTACGGTAGATGGCGTTCATCCAACGGATCTCGGCTTTATGCGCATTGCCGGCAAGCTGACGCTGCTCTTCAAGCAGCTGCTGCAGCACGAGCTTGCCTGATCCGGCTACAAAAAAAGAGGGGTGTCCCAAAAGTGAACTGCTCCCTTGATTCTCAAAGCTCGACTTTCCAAAAACTGCAAAACTACACCATTCCTTTTTGACGTGTACTCCGTTACAGCGAATCCCGCAAAACGGCATCAATTTCTTACCATCCAATCGATAAAAGACAAAAATCGATGAACATGATGTACTTTTGCAGGAATTTCATCAAATAGCAGCTTAAAGAGCAGAAATTGATGCATCCACGCAGCATTTCACTGCTTCATCCATCTTCCACCGTTGTGCGCGCAGCCATTTTTCGATCTGTACAGTTTCTATGCGAGCGTTTCCGTTTTTCCCGCATCCACTTTCTCTGTTGACTCGTCACCTCAATCATTTTGCAATGCCTGTGAGACACTCCCATTCATTTACCCTTTCTAAGTATGTTCATAGCCCCCTTCGGCATGCTGTAGGCAAAAACACTCGGGGAAGCCGCTCGTGTGACAAACGACGAAATCTTGATCATTCGCCCTCCATTATTGAGGCCCGGCAAAGCATGCTGGCTTACAAAAAACGGTGCTTTGACATTTATGCTCATGACGCCCCCGGTTACTATCGCAATTTTACCTTTCAACTTGCTCATTGCCTCATCTCCTTGTGTGGAATTCACTTTAGTTATATCACAAGGAGGGTTTTGGAATGTTGCTCTCTCATTCGGACCGATCCTCCACTTTTTTGAAATCTTACAATTTCATAAGCCTCTTGAAAGCTGGATCGATTAGTTTGCAGGAGTCTTCTCCTGTATATTTAAGCCATGGAACAACAACGACAAACTTGCTTGAGGTGATAGATATGAACGGAAACAAATTAGTATCTGCTCTGTCCTACTGGAGTGTTCTCTTTGCCCCGATTTTATTCCCGATTATTGTCTGGATTGTCGGAGACGCTGAGAGCAAGAGCCATGCCAAACGAGCGCTGTGGACGCATATTCTTCCTACGGTGACAGCTATTGTAGGGTTTTCCGCGTTAGGAATCATTAGCATGAGTGTGCGGGAGGTAGAGGTAACCCTGGGGATTGGCTCGGTTATCACCGTCGCGCTGTGCGGTATCATTAGCGTATACTTCTTCATTTGGAATATTGTCAAAGGGATTCAAGTGATCAAATCATAACTATGATCACATAAGAGGGAGATGCCGGCCGGCATCTCCCTCTTCCCTATTTCGAACCAACATCTTAATCATGGTCAATCGGACTGTCCCCTTGTTCCAGTCCGCCGGGATGTGGTAATCCAACGCTTCCGCGTAGAAATTTCCCGCTAAGCTGCCAATCCTCAGCTTGCCTTCATAGCACATCAAATACTACGTTCACGCACATCACCCTCTCGAATCGTTCGTGCTGCCATGTCCCAGCAGCTTGCGGTTAACCAGCATACAGATTTGATCCCATACTTCATGAATGAAGAAATGCCCGCCCTGAAATGGATGATATTCAAATGACCGCTTGCTATATTGCTTCCACTCCAAAATATCGGGCAAATTGACATATTGATCCTCATGGCTTAGAAAAAAGACAATATCCCCATCCACCGGCTGCGGCTTTCCGCTCAACCGATATTGTTCGATCATCCGGTAATCATGCCTCAGAATCGGCAGGAAAAGCTTCAGCAGATCCTTGGATTCGAAGAACTGTGCCGGTGTTCCGCCTATCTTGCGGATTTTTTCCAAAAATTCCGCATCAGACAGCTTGTGCATAGGCTCTTCGTTATACTTCAGATGGGGCGGTATGCGGCCGGATAAAAATAACGCCGCCGGCTCCGGCAGTCCGGAAGCCCGGGCAGCGACTGTGAGCTCATAGGCTAAGCCCGTTCCCATGCTATGACCATATACGGCATACGGACGCTGTACAATTGAAGGACGCATCTTGTCCAACAAGTCCTGGACAGCTTCCGCGACATTCGCGTGAAAGGGCTCCCCCATTCTTCGGCCATGCCCTGCCAATTCCAAAGGATGCAGCTTGATTCCCGGGTCAAGTTTTTCAACCCATTTGCCATAGATGGCATGCGCGGAGCCGCCGGCATAGGGAATGCAGAACAGATCGATCATGCTCATACCGATCTCTCTTCACATTCGTGCTTATGTTGGTTAATTTGCTCCAAGACCCCGGCCAGGGTCGAATTTTTGGTAAGCTCCAGCTCCGTGTCATACTCAACGCCAAAGAGATGCGTCACCATCATCACATCCAGTGAATCGAATCCAGGGGAGAGCAAGCTGTTATCTTCCGATGCTCCCTGCAGCAGCTTCGCGAACCCCGCATCCTTGTTCAATATCTCTACTAGATCTGCCAATCCCGCCATGCACGTCACTCCTCTGTTTCTGTATATTTTAAAAGACAATGTCCTCACTTAAAACCGACGCCAAACCCGCTCGGCATCTATCGCTCACCTCCGTGCTCCATCGGGAAGCATCCATCACCACGGAGACCGCCATCGCCGGCACCTGCCGCCGGAGGACAGCTACGGCAACAAACTGGTTGATTCTGTTCCCTATTGTCAGCCTTTCCACAGATGGAGCAACGGTGCGCCGAACGATTTGTTAAGCTAGTGCGCCAGGACCAGCGAACGGACGACGGTATCCAGCCCGATCAGATCCGCCGTTTCCAGGGGGCCCATTTTATGGGCATACCCTTTCTTGAACATCAGATCGATCTGCCTTGGCTCCGCCACCCTCTCCTGGACCAGGAACGCCGCTTCATTCATGAATAAATGAGACAACCGGTTGGACACGAAGCCGGGAGAATCCTCGACGAGAATCTGCTGCTTTCCGATGCTTTTGATAAGTTCATCCGCCGATGCGATCGTCTCCTCTGAAGTGTGGAAGCCGCGAACCGTTTCCACGATTTCTTTGAGCGGCAAGGGATTCATGAAGTGCATACCGATCACCTTGTCCGGCTTGTCCAACTCCGTTATGTCCCAGTAACCCATAAATTTCGCCTTCCTGCACACTGAAGCTAAGGTTATCGTTGGCAACGGTCTTCGCACTTTTTTTACCGGAAAAAACTTTGGTCAGGTTCTGAACATTGTGGTCTGTTCGAAGCTCACGATGAGCATTGAGAGGGTGAAGCTAGGAAGAAAAGTGATAAAAATAAAAACGGATGCTAATGATTAGCGTTGCCCGTTAGGGAAGTCCTTCCGATGCTGTTCTTTTCAAAAGATAACACATAATAGTAGAGTATACCATTATATATTTGATAATAATATATTTTAGTATACGACGCAGAACAGTTTCCCCTAAAGGCTAATGGAACAAAGCCCTCCTTCCGATAATAGAACCATCGCCCAATTCCAATGAATGGGGGCATCGGGAAAGGAGAATTTAATATGCGTATTGATTCCAACTATCGATTTCCGTCTTCAATGCAACGGAAAACTCAAAATAATGATTTATTATTTGAAGCCGTCCTGAAGGATGCGGCAAAACAGGAAGAAGAAAAACAAGAGGATAAAAAAGGGAAGCTCGTTACCACTCGCGAAGGCGCCTATATCAGGCAATATATCGTCAGACCCGATGGCAGCAGAGTGCTGCTAAGCGAGACACGACAATCCGTTGGGACAGATGACATGGGAAACGATCAGAATCTGCCTGACAATGCCCCCCTTGTGCAAAGCGGAATAAGCCAAAGCACCAAAGAAATCATCGTTCTGCTAAATTTCCAGGCTGGCGCAGGCATACCGTTCTCGGTCTATAAGCAGGAAGAAAAATTAGATTAACTTGCCAGTCAGCGCTAACAAAGCAGCCGATCCGGCTGCTTTGTCGCCCTTCAGTACATGATTCCGTGGTTCACAATTTCTACTTTTACGTTAGGGACAAACTCCACCTTCGCGTAATCCTCATTCCAGTTCAATCTTCTCCATGTATTGGGATAGTAAGCCATGATTCTTCGGCCGATTCCGAACCCGTCATGATGGTCCTGCAGCATTTTCTCCGTAATCGCCCGCGCTCTTTTCGTCAGTTCTTCCGACAGTTTCTTATCTAACTTTTCCACTCTTCGCCGATCATTTAAATGATCCTTCGGGTACTCGATTGCGGTTACTTTTATTTTCAAATCCAGCGTCACTTTAATAGTTCGGTTGCCTTCAACATACACTTTCATCTTCCGTTTAACTTTTTGAAAGTCCATCGCTATAAATTGTTCCGGGCTTTGTTTTTCCTCCTCGTTGACTTTAAGCGTCAGGCTTGCAGTCTTGGCTAATTTGTTGGCCATGAGAAGGTACAACAATGAATCCTCTGATTTTAACGTGCCAGTCATTTTATCTCCTTGAAATATGGCTATCCCGGAAACCTGAGGATTCACCTCATTATGAGATATATACGGGACAGCAAAATCAGCGCCCGGATCCAACATGGGAGGGCGTATCAGTTGAAGATTAACCGCGGGTACAACGGTTCTATTCTCTGCGCTTCGGATCAGGTTGTTGTAATGCTCGCCAATCGATTTTGAACCTTTAAGCTTCAGATTGATCTTATCATGAGCTTTCCCCTCAACGACAGCAACCTTGGCATTCAGCGCGCTTCTAGGATCACGGTATAATACATCGAGAAACGGATAAATGCCTTGTCTCGCCAAGGCCTCTCCGATTAGAATCACACGGAGCTTGGAGGCCGATAATCTGCCGGATACTTCCCGGTCAATCATGTCCCGGGTATGTCTGCTTGTGTAGCCGGTCTTTGTATGAATTTCGCTCTGCTTCTTCATTCCGGTCTCCGAACCGGTTTGCGAACCGCTCACATCAAGTATTGAAATGGTAGACTGAAGCTTCCCATCGGGATTCAAATCTAATCCGACAATATATGCAATTCTGTCATCCTTCAGCATTTGCTGATCCCAGCAGCCCGCAAGCAGCGTTGCCATAACGCAGGCTTCGAAGAAGATGATCGCCATTCTACATCTCATCCCGTACTCCCCCTTGCTTCCTTTACCTTGAACACAACGGAAATCATGAGTAGAACGAATGGTATCCCAAGTACAAACACATAAGTTACGTTGGATAAAATTCTTCCATATTCTCTAATCAAGAGCGGAGATTGAAAGAACAGGGAAATGACAAAGGCAAGCACCACCACGTAAGGAGCCGCCTTCCTGTGCTGCGCCTGAAAAAGACTGGCTCCCCCCCTGGATGCCAAAAACATATAACCTATGCATGAGGTGGTCGCCACGACCACCCACAAGGAGAGGAAATAGAGGTCCGCCCGCTCAATTATACTAAAAGATAACGCCTTAACCATGTAAAGCAACGGTTGAGGAAGCAGCTCCAATTCCGGAGGACTAAATACAACAAGACTGGTAAGTATCACAAACGTATACATCAATGTGGTGAAAATAATTGCAAAGGTCGCAGCCTTTAATTTGACAGTATTGCTTCCTTCCACGAAGGGATAGCACACCAACAAGATTTCATACCCCGCAAAAGAATTTACGGCCTCATGCACTCCCTTCCCTATTTTCCATAGGCCTTCCTGTCCCACTGGCAAAACATATAGGAAGTTAACATTGGTGTACGCAAATGCTGCAATGATAATCACCGCAAAATTGCAGAAGAAGACGATTACAAAAAAACGGGCAATCGTTCGCAAGCTCTCCCGGAGCAAATAAAAGCATACGCCTGACATGATACTCATGACGATCCATTTGGGCGTATCGATTAATACCCATTCCCGCAGCGTATCGCTGAACTGTATAATGATAAAGCTGGATACAGAAATAAAATAAGCGGTATATAAAAATTGGATACATTTTCCGATATATTTGCCCAACAGCACAGGCAAGTAATCATAGAGCGTAAGCGATGGAAACCTTCTGCCTAAACACCACATGATGAAAATAAACAACTGAGCAAGCATCCCCGCGAGAAGTACGGATATCCATGCATCCCCTTTCGCCGCACCATGTACCTTGCTTGCAAGACTTAATAATCCGATACCAATTTGAGTCTGGGTAATCAAAAACACAAGCTGCCCCGGCGTAATTTGATCCTTGGCGCTACTCATCGGTCTGCTGACCCTCCCTTGATGATCGCTCCTGAACTAGTTTTTGCGGAGTTGAATCGTTCGATCTCTGATTCAACATCCATTGCGGAAGCCGGATAATCATATCCTTCCAGTCCTTCAATCGAAACGGTGCGACGGGTGCAAAATAGGGCGTCCCGAACGATTCCAATTTACATAAATGGAT
Organism: Paenibacillus thiaminolyticus; assembly: GCF_003591545.1. Lineage (GTDB taxonomy): Bacteria > Bacillota > Bacilli > Paenibacillales > Paenibacillaceae > Paenibacillus_B > Paenibacillus_B thiaminolyticus_A. The sequence goes on along the minus strand of NZ_QYZD01000016.1, from coordinate 74,882 downwards.
GAGAATGATCAGTAAGCTGAAGACAATCCCGATGAATCCGAATAAGGAGGCGGCAATCATGACGGGGAAGCGCAGCATGCGGACCGACGCACTCATCTCATGGGAAGGCACCACGAACGAAGCAATCGCCGTTAAAGCGACGACAATGATCATCGCGTTCGATACGAGACCTGCTTTGACAACGGCATCTCCGATGACGAGACCGCCGACGATTCCAATCGTCTGTCCCACCGGCCCAGGGAGGCGAATCCCGGCTTCGCGAAGCAATTCGACCGTCAGCTCCATGAACAGCGCCTCCAGTATCGGCGGATACGGGATATGCTCGACACTGCTTTTTATGGGTAGCAGCAAATCCTGGGGGATCACTTCGTAATGAAAAGAAACCACCGCAATATAATAAGCCGGAAGAGCGATGGCGATTACAAAGCTGAAGACCCGGATCAAGCGGATGAACGACCCTTGAAGAGACCGAAAGCTATAATCGTCCGGCGATTGATAAAAGGAAAAAAAGGTCGCAGGCAGGATTAAAGCCGTTGGGCTTCCTTCGGCCATGAGGGCGACTCTGCCTTCCAGCAGATTCCCGATGACCCGATCCGGTCTCTCCGTATGCAGCAGCTGCGGAAATGGCGAAAAAGATGCATCTTCAATATATTCTTCGATAAATTCGGAAGCGGTAATATTGTCGGCATCGATATTTTGGATTCTCCGATCGACTTCTTCAATGAGGCCGGGATTGGCCAAATTGTGCAAATAAACGATGACCGCCTCGGTTTTGGTTTCATTCCCGAGCTTATAGCGCCTCACTACCAAATTCCGATTTTCGATATGTTTCCGAACGAGTTGGAGATTGATGCTGATATTCTCCACGAAGCCTTCATGTGAACCCTCCACGATTTTCTCATTGTTCGGTTCGGAGACGTTTCGATTATGCTCCGCTTTCACCTCGATGACAAAGCATTCCCTCTTCCCCTCGATAAAAAGTACTGCATTTCCTTTTACCAGTAAATCAATCACTTTCTCAAGATCATCATGTTTATTGGCACGCATGGCGAGTAATATATCTTCTAGATCTTCGTCTTTATTATGAGAAATGGGTTTTATGATTTCCTCGCGGATTTTGTTCTGGTCGCACATCGTGTGCAGAAAGAGAAACTCGCTCGTGTGTCCTGGGATGGAAACCTTTTGGCGCACGAGATCATCCGTATGAAACAGGGCCTCTCTTAAATAATGAATGTTCTCCAGAACGTTCGGGTATACCGGTTGGGGAGTTAGCACAGACTTTTTTGATTTTGGTTTGCTCTTTCTCTGATTGTTGTTGAATAGCTTATGCAGCAAGCCCACAACCCTGCCTCCTTATCACGTATGATAGCTACACTGTAGAATCCCCCTAAATTTGTTCAAATATCCATGTTCCAGGAGAGAAGGTGCAAAGGAAAACAAAAAAGCGGAACTGCGTTATCACGCAATCCCGCCAAACATCTTTCTCTATGTACTTGGCATCAAGCCACCATGCAGCTATTTCCCGTCCATGCGCCATGCTGCTGACTCTAGCAATCCTTATGGATGAGCTTTCGGATGAGAAGGATGACAGAAGCATTCCAACGTATGGTCATTTACCATACCTACCGCTTGCATATAAGAGTAACAAATCGTGCTTCCTACAAATGTAAATCCGTCTTTTTTTAATCTTTTGGACATTTGATCGCTGATTTCATTGGACACGGGGACTTCCTTTACCGTTTCCCAACGGTTCACGATAGGATGGTTATCAACAAAACTCCATATATAACCGGAAAATGAGCCGTACTCTTTTTGAATCCGTAAAAAAGATTTGGCATTCGTGACGACGCTTTGAATTTTCAGCTTATTGCGAACAATTCCTTTATTCTTCAGTAAGGATTGCAATTCTTCATCGGTATAATGAACAATTTTTTCCGCATCGAAATGATCAAAGGCTGTCCGGTAATTTTCTCTTTTTTGCAAAATCGTCCACCAGCTGAGCCCCGCCTGCGCTCCTTCGAGGCACAGCATTTCAAATAAGATTCGGTCGTCGTATACGGGAACACCCCATTCTTGATCATGATACTCCCTATATAATGGCTCACTTTCCTTTACCCATGCGCATCGCTTTATCATTCGCATAATCCCCTCTCCTCTTCATTCCATTTTGGGAGCACACGGCAAATTGAGGGTCCGGTAGACGGGTCACGCCTCGACCGTCAGATCCAATAACCGCTCAAGCTGTTCCTTTACAGGGGATGCCTCCTTTTTTGCCGCCTGAAGCCGGCTTCGGTCCGGCAGCTCGTTAATTCTCTAACTCTCTTTATCGTAAATGGCAGTGATGTGATCCCATATATCGTTCAAAAATGCTTCTGCAGCCTGGTTCAATACTTATCCTCCTTGTTCGCCATTCTATCTTCCATACGGACCGAGTTCGTACTGTCATTTAAATTGTTCCGGATTGCTGATATTTACATTATCGTACCGGCACACGACTTCATCAAGCCCGACTGGAGCATCAAAATCAATGGAGTGCCATGGATTCATATCCGGCGGACAAAGCTAACCTGGAGCTTCATTTCCGTAATATTAAAGACCATACTTCTTAACGTCCCCATCCCGCTTGAATAAAAGTGGCAGCATGGACCATACGGATATGGAGTGGACAACAAGTTCTTTACCTTTTCATCATTCATATATCAATTATCATCATCCTCTTGTGTGCGGTCGCTGCTTTCCCACTTCATAATGGCTTCCTTCCGCCACATGGATATCAAAAATCATCGGTTCTTTCTGAACGTTAGATTTCACATCTTACCACCTCTCCGGGATAAATTTATTGGTCTAACATCTTCAATAATCAACTTGGTGCCGTTTCGTCTTAGCATTATAAAAAATTTAGTCTATAGCCTCCTCCTATGACGCCATTGCCGTCCCAATAGGTTGTTGTCCACTCCGAATCGGGGACACCGTCATACATTGATAGCACATAATCGAATCCTAGTCCTTGTAGTAACTATCAACCAGATACAATCAATTTATTGGAAAAGGGTGATGCTTGTTTGCCTGCTCAACATGTATTTAGCAAATGGAAAAAGACGCGCGTGCTGCAAAACTCATCGTTGAAGCGTTACATCCCCGAGACCGCCGTATACAATTCCAGCAGCTTATCGGATATGCTGAACCGTTACAATATGGTGTATGTGAAGCCGGACAAAGGTACTCACGGGAAAGGTGTCATGCGCGCGAAAAGACGCTCCAAAGGATCGTTTGAGCTGAGAGAAGGAGTTTTAACCAAAGTGTTCCCTTCCGTGAACCAATTGCACGCCGGCATCAAGTCCAGAATCGGGAAGCGGAAGTATTTGGTGCAGAAGGGCATTCAGATGATGAGCCACCGGGGGAGAAAATTCGATCTCCGGGTCTTGGTTCAAAAAAATCTGAACAATAACTGGGAAGCCATGTCCATCTTGGGGCGCAAGGCAGACGCCAATAAGATTGTCACGAATGTCAGTAATGGCGGGTCTATGGAATCGCTGTCTACCCTGCTGCGTCCTCATATGAATAAGGCCTCCATCCGCAAGCTGCGCCGCGAATTGAACCAAATGGGATTATCGGCAGGCAAACGATTAAGTAAAAAATATCGTGGTCTAAAACAGTTGGGACTCGATATCGCCCTCGATAAAAACATGCAGCCCTGGATTCTGGAAGTGAACACAAGCCCAGCCATATATGTCTATCGTACATTCAATCCTTCCGCCTATCGCCGGATTCTGCGTTATGCCAAAGCGTACGGCCGATTCAAGTAAGCCGCGAAGGAGAAAACAAAAAGAGGACGCCTGCAGATAAACTATCGATCTGAGGCGGCTTTCATAAACTCTTCCAAGCTGATTATTCGTATAACATCATAACCATTCCCCTGCCCTTTGGGTTTGATTACGGCCGTTCCCATATACGGAATCTCGCCAATCGCCGTTCCGGCAGGAAAACTGTGTCCGATTATGATTTGATTCAATCCGCGAGCGGGAGCGGTTTCCAGCATTCTTGTAAAGTTTGCAACAATGTTTTGCTTTTCTTCGGCCGACACATTTTGATTGCTTACTTTTGCAATGTCAGCTAGAAGGGGAACCACTTTGACGTTCTGGCTGCCGAATGCAATCCGGGCCGTGTCCCGAGTGCGGCAATAAGGACTCGCCCATACGGGATATTGAATCGGTATGTTTAATTTGTTCATGATCTGGCCGATCGCCTGAGCCTGCCTTTTGCCAAGCTCGCTCAGATTTCTTTGCGTTCCGCAGTCGTCAAAGATCACATGCGGCAGATCTTGGCCGATCGTCGCTTCGCCATGCCGCATATACAGGATATAGCCGCCGTTCCGGAGTGCCTCAACGATCGATGGCTTCTCAGCTTCAGGCAAGTGGCCGGCTTCAGTGCGGTACCCGAACAAAAGCAGCAACATGACTACGAGGGGTAGCAGCAACATTTTCTTCGGGAGCATGTTTGTTACAACTTCCTTTCAGAACAGTTTGTTCAAACATGCTTTATTCTCTCTCCAATATGTTACTTTATGCCCTTAACTATTGCTTGGGAAGACGAATAGTGAATTCGCTGCCTTGGCCAACCGCGCTTGTGACTTCAATACTCCCTCCATGCGCTTCGACGATTGCTTTGACGATGGCCAGCCCGATCCCGGCTCCGCCGGTCTTGCGATTCCGGGATTTCTCGCCCCGATAAAATCGTTCAAATATATACGGCAGCTCCGCTGGATCAATGCCTGTTCCGGTATCCGTAATGGTGACCTTCGCATAAGATGGCTCTTCCGATATGACGAGACGGATACTGCCCTCGTTCGTATACTTGTATGCGTTATTGAGCAGATTCACAAAAACTTGAACGAGCCTCCCGTAATCGCCGCTTAAAAACACGTCATGGTCTTGCTGTATATCCATTGAAATATTTTTATTTTCGAACTGGCCGGTTACCGTTTTTACGGAATCTTCGATCACTTCATTCAGGCTCACTTCATGCTTTTGCAGCTGCAGCATCGGATTCTCAGCCGCCGTTAATTTTTCAAGATCATGGATGAGCTTCACCAATCGAATCACTTGCTCATGGCACACCTCCAGCTTATCAGGCGTCGCCTGCCACACCCCATCCTGAAAAGCTTCGATATGGCTTTGAATCGTAGTTAACGGAGTTCGTAACTCATGAGCGATATCCGCAGTCAAATTTTTGCGCAGCTTATCCTGCTGCTCCAGAGCATCTGCCAGATGATTCAACGCCAAGCCCACCTCGTCGATTTCGGTTGTCGGGTTCGCCAGGGCAACCCGAGAGGACAAATCTCCTGTTCTCATTCGGGTGGCAATCTGTTTGATTCGCATAAGAGGCCGGCTTAGACTGTTCGCCATAAAGACGCTGAAGAGCGAGACGCCCACGATCACGATCAGAAGGGCACCCCATAATAAAGAGTTAAACAACCGCAGGAACTCTTGATTTTGAGAGGCAAAAGCGCTTTCGATTCCTTGAATTTCGATCATGCCGATTTTTTGCCCGTTTTTCATCATATCACGGGAAAAGATATTATCTTGGTCGCTGAATCCTGCTTCCATACCTCCAGGAGAAGTATGCATCATCATTCCCATGCTGCCCGTATCCCAGATCAATCGGTTCGTCGCATCGTAGATTTTGACGTTATAATTACGGTGCATGGCTTGATGGGAAATCTGCATGAGGGAACCCATCGTCCACCCGCCTGCTTCCACGTTGTAGGAGGCCTCCAAATCTTTAATTAGCATGTCGGCTTCTGCTTCCTGCTGCTTCTTCATATACTGGCCGAAGGCAAAAGTCATGACTAAATAGACAAGGAGCGTAATCGTCAGCAGAGACGTGAGCGCTACCCCGATATGCGATAACAACAGCCTTTTCCGAAGTCCGCCCTTATTCATCCGGATTCACCTGGAATTTATAACCGACCCCAAAAACCGTCGCAATAAAATTCGGTTTTCTCGGGTTATCCCCAATTTTCTGGCGGATGTTCTTAATATGAACATCGATCGTGCGCTCAAATCCTTCAAATGTGTCCCCTTGGATAAGGTTGACGAGTTCCAAACGGCTGAACGCTCGCTTGGGATGCTTCGCCAGAAGCTCAAGCAACTTAAACTCAATGGGTGTGAGTGAGACAAGTTCTCCCCTGACTTTCACTTCATGCCGCTGCGAATCAATGGTCAGATGGTTGTTGCCGAAGGAAAGAGACTTGTCTGGCTGCGATGCGACGGGAAGCTGCGATCTTCGTAACAAACTAATCACGCGAACGACCAGCTCTCTGGGGCTGAACGGCTTCGTAATATAATCGTCGGCGCCGATCAGAATTCCATTCACCATATCATCCTCACTGCTTTTGGCGGTCAGCATCAGGATGGGAACGTTGGATGTCTTACGGATGGTTCTGCAGACTTCTTCGCCGGATATGTCAGGCAGCATCAAGTCCAATATGATCAGGTCAGGCTGCAGATGCTCGAATAGACTCAGCGCCCCCTTCCCGGTATCTGCCTCATACACCAGATAGTCATTTTTCTCCAGATAGGCTTTAATCACCTGAAGGATATCCGCCTCATCATCCACAATCAAAATTTTTGCACGGTCCATACGTATCAACCTCACCATATATACAAAGATAGGCCTAGCGATATTCGCGAGGCCTATCATAGCACAGTATTAATTGAAATTCATCATACTGCCGCGCCATTGAGAATTGTTCATCATTCCCCGTCCCGTGCCATTGCCATTGTGGCAGCTATTATACATCTGCTCAATTTGTTGATCCGAGAGCTCGGGATGCATTTGCTTCGCGTGCGGCAGCATCTGTTCAAAGAAGCTGCGGTCGTCGCCGGTATTGTTATCGGCTGATGCTGCATATACGCCAGCTGTGCCAATTCCCATAACCAAGACCACGGTTGTTATGCCTAGCCATACTTTTTTCATTTAGTATCTCCTCCCTATGGTTATAATATAAAGGAGAGTTATGAAGAACGTATTTGCAAGTTGTGAAGAAGTTATAAAGGAGCTTTTTCGGTGATCCACAAACAGGCATTGATATACGGCATCATGAACACGACAATATTTATACCTTATTTCATTTTCATTGCTTTGGGAGATCATTACTCTATCACTCTAGGCGGCTGGCTTCCGCTTCTGCTGTTCTATTCCTTCAAGTATACAGGAACGTATCTGCTGAATATTATAGGCACCCGAACCCAATCACGCGATTTGCTCACCCGGCTCCTGCTGTTGTCCGTGATCGCATGCTGCAGCGGTGTTTTGGCACCGCTCTCCTCTTATTGGCTTGAGCTGTCCGCTGTCCTGTTGGGTTTGTTTTCCAGCCTATTATTGCCGCTCTATACGACAATCCGGTATCATGAACGCGAGGAACATCAGCATGGCATGAGCGCTAAGCATTATGTTTGGGCTTTTTTGTACGTAATTCTGTTGATGATCTTATTAGTGCTTACGCTGACAAGCATATATCCCCATATGGCCTTTATGATTTATGGAGCCGCTTTGCTTATCTGTTTCCTCGGTCTGCGGGAGCTGCCGCATTATGAAGTTGAAGTCCAGACAGGGTTGACGTTTAACCGCTATTCATTGTTAGCGTTCGTCTCGCTTAGCGTCCTTCTCTTTGCGGCCAAAGGAATCAGACAGACGAGCTACCTGAGCTTTGCGGAGTTGATGTTCATCGGAACAGGCATCACGGCGGCTGTTCTGCTCCTTATGCTGCGGAAGCATAAAGTGATGCTGAAGCTGTCGCCCAGCATACGTTATTTTGCGTTTATGCATGGCATGACAATGAACTTTTATGTGTTGTATGGCACCTTCTACGCATTGTCCCGCTATGGGAAGCCATTTTTAATGTATGGAGTCTATCTGCCCTACTTTGCAGGAAATATCCTGTCGCTGCTTTTTGGCGGAATTGTGTTGCGCAAGCTTACTAGACATTCCTTGCTGCCTCTGTTGGTCTCAGGCTGCCTGTCTGGATTGCTGCTCTGTCTTGTTCCCCATGCTCTGCCGCTGGGAGGCGTCATTGTGGGGTTCTGTGCCTCCAGGCTCGGCATTTTGTTGAATCGCTGGTCTTATGGCTTCAGCATCGATCAGAAGGATTCCAGCATCGTTACACGCAGCCGGTGGTCCATGCTGGGGAGTGCGGTCGGGCAGATCAGCCTCGTTACGCTTCTTATGTCGATCGCCCTGCTATGGCATCTCCCGGTGCATGACACGATAGTGGACATCTCCGGACAAGGGCTCCTCCACAGTCAGAGCCTGATCCGCACTGTGCAGGCCGGGGGGATTATGATGCTGAGCTGCATAAGCGCTCTATTCGGTTATGGTCTATGGAAATATAGAACCTTTTTAACTTAGCGCTGTTAGCAGCCCCCTGAACGTTCCGGCAAGCTCATTTGGTAGCATCATACATCTGGTGCTGAGCAGTTTCAACTTCAGAAGCTGGCTCGCCAGCGACAATAAGCGATAATGAGCTTGACCTTACGTTGAATAACTGAATATCTGCAGTGAGACAGCCCCCCACCCTTCTTCTTGCAGCACGGCTTGCGCGAAAAACTGCAATAATACAGCATTTCCTTGGGGCGATCACTCCATCAGAGGAATTCCTGCAAAACTGCAGGAATTGAAGCCATGTCAGCGGATAGAAAGCAAAAATCGACGAAAATGATGCACTTTTACAGGATTGGCATCAGATAGCAGCTGAACTAGTGAAAATTCCTGCATCTGTGCAGGATTCGCTGCCTCCTCCCTCTTCGGCCACTCGCCCCGCCGCTGCCTCCCCCACCTTAATGGTGTTTTTATGTAGAAAAGGGGGTTCTTGCATAAGAAAAGGGGTTGCCCCCAAAGTCATTGAAAATGACTCGGGACACCCCTTAAAAATGTAAACCCTAACTCAGCCTTTTTTGAATTTTGCGGCCATCCTAACAGGTAGAAAATACTACCTATGAGCCAGCCCCTTCTTCGTTACTTATTCAATTCTCCAAAATTACTTCGTTCGGAGTCTCGCCACCTTGCGGCTGACCAGGAGCATCATAAGAGCCAATACGAGAAAATACGCAGGCATGGTGACTAAGGACTCATTATGCAAGTAACTCATGCCGCTCGTAATCAGGCTCACCACCACATAGTAACCTAATCCGAAAATCGCGCCCGCCGTACCAAGCACATCGCCATATTGGACGAGCGCCAGGCTCAGGCAGTTCGGAATCGCCATGCCTATTCCCAGCAAAAGGATAAAAATGCAGGCGACCATAAGAACCAAGAATATAGCGGACCGGCTTATTCCATACAGAGCCAGTCCCGTAAGGCATATAGCCCCGACAGCCGTCACGGTACAACCCATCAGAATAATTCGTTCTGCCGGAAAGCTGGCGACCAGTTTTTTCGACAACATCGCCCCGAATATGGAAGACATCGCGACTAAAATACCGAAAAAGCCGAACAGCCCCGGGGTCATCCGGAAAAAGTCAATAAAAATGAATGGCGCTTCGGCATAGTAGCTGAACAGTATCCCATTGGTGGCGCCGATGAGAAAACCAAAGGCCCATATCCTTCCGTCCGACGCGAGGCGCTTCGCTACCGCCAATGTGCTCACCTTCGCCGTGGCGGACACTCGTGTCTCAGGCAGAGCCGCCAGCGTGTACATAAAGATAGCAATGCTCATCACAACCAGTGTGGCGAACACCGCCCGGAAACCAAGCGCTTGATCCACCCATCCGCCAATCAAGGGCCCGATTGCAGGCGTGAAGGCCAGCGCTGCGGAAATTTGAGCAAACACGGCATGACGCTTGGCTCCATCGATACTCTCCCGCAAAATGGTCTGAGTCACGACGGAACCGGTACTTGCGCCAAAGGCCTGGATGAAGCGGCTTGCCAATAACCATTCAGCCGAAGGAGACAGATAACAGCCCAAGCTTCCGGCTCCATAGACGAAGATTCCCCACAGCAATGCGGGTCTCCGCCCGATGGAATCCGAGAGCCTTCCCCAGCAAAATACGCCGCAGGCGAAACCAAGAAAGTAAATGCTGAGCGTCAGTTGAATCATGTTGCCGCTTGCCTGCAGATGATGAGCGATATCCCGCAAGGACGGCGTATATATCGTTTCGCTAATTTGCGGAAAACCGACTAAAACAATGAGCAACCATAATGATGGCGTTGAGATTTTTCTTTGCACTGCGAATATCCCCCTATAAATTCGAAAATCTCGATTCGCGGCAAAGAAATTACGGGATCGGGGGTTTGCATTTGCACAATCTGGAAAATGAGAGCATAACAGTTCACCTTTATCTTATAGGGGGTTAAAGCATATCAAGCATTATATCAAGTTTCCAGGAAACTGACAATCTGTTCACAGAAGAATGGATTAGCCGGTCATCGCTTCTGGATGCGCTGCGCAACGTCCGCAAGCCGTTGAATGCCAACGCGCAATTGCTCTTCATTCACCAAGGAATAGCATAGCCGAATCCACGATTGCATGTCATGAAGCGGATCGCAGATTTGACCGGGAACGAAGGAAATGGATTGCCGTGAGCTCTCGTGGAATAACGCGGCCGCCGGAACGGTATCCGGAAGCTGAAGCCATATATTAAGCCCCCCCTTGGGACTGGTCCATCGCCAATCGATAGGGGCTGCTGCCAGTTCTGCCTCCATAATGTCTCTTCTAATCTGTAGAGCGATGCGCAATTTTTCCAGATGCTGCTGCATCCGTTCCGACTGAAAATAATGCAAAAATATTTTCTGCGTCACTAACGGGGTTCCGTTATCAGCCAGCGCCTTGGCCGCAATTAGAGGCTCAATGACCGGATTGCGTCCAAATACGGCGCATATTCGCAAGCCTGGGGCCACATATTTGCTGAAGCTGCGGAGATATACGACCCATCCTTCGGTATCATACGTGAATAAGGGCTGCGGCGGACGTTCATCAAAATAGATATCGTAAAACGCGTCGTCTTCAATGAGCACGCAACGATACCGTTCAGCCAGTTCCACCAGCAGCTTGCGTTGATTGGTTGGCAATGTGTACCCCGTTGGATTATGGAAAGTTGGGTTCATGTAGAAGAATCGAGGCCGATGCTGCTTCATCAGCATTTCAACCGCGTCCACATCATAACCTTCCGGAGAAATCGCTACGGGAATCAATCTGGCTCCCTGTGCCCGGAATATATCAAGGGCCGCACTGTATGTCGGCTGCTCCACCAAGATCGCATCCAGCGGGCGGATGAAGATTCTCCCAACCAAATCGATCGCTTGCTGCGAGCCTGTGGTGATCAACACCTCGCTTGGTTGCAGATGAATCCGGAAATGGCGCTTGAGATACTGACAAAGAAATTCACGCAGCTCTTCATCCCCCTGCGGGGTGGAATAGGTCCCCATTAGCTTCGGGTAGATGTCAAATACCTTCTTCACGTACTCGGATAGAAACAGATTCGGCAGTAAATTCGGATCGATCACCGCTCGGGAAAATTGATAGGAAGCCGTTATCTTATGAATGTCGGACAGCTTGCTGTTCAACTGCACCGCGGAGGAAACGGCCGTCAGTTGCTCATCATGCCCGTCAGCAAGCTGGCTTCCGGCTTCGGGGCAGACATAATACCCCGATTTCTCCTTTACATATGCTTTTCCGTTCTGCTTCAGCAGTTGGTAGGCTTTGAATACCGTCAGCCGGTTCACCCCCAATTCCAGGGCAAGGCAGCGAATCGAAGGAAGCTTGTCATGTGCGCTCCATTCCCCCCGTTCCATTCGCGTTATGATGTGATCGTACACTTGTCTAAAAAGCATGCAGCCCCTCCCCCTGTCGAGGTTGTTCAAAAGTCTGTTCAAACAAACTTCTCGATAGTATTGTACCTCAATCCGCTCCCATCTGTTCTATCGGCATACATCTGTTCTATTTCTGCCCGTATAACATGATGGGAAAAGGAGGAGCACTTATGATCATCTTGAATTACTTACTTGTCTGTCTTATCTTTGGCACAACTTTTCTCGCCATCAAAATAGGTGTCGATGTCTCTGCCCCGCCGTTTTTATCGGCAGGACTACGATTTCTCATCGCGGGGGGGCTGTTATTCGGCTGGATGGTATGGAGGAAAAAAGCCAGTCTTTCGCTCCTGCTGCATAAAGATATGCTGCTTACCGGTATCGGGCTCACTTTCGGCACCTTTGCCGCCTTGTATTGGGGCGAGCAATTTGTCCCTTCGGGTGTCGCTGCCGTTTTATCGGCCACAGGGCCGATGATGATTCTGGTCCTGCAAATGATCATGCTGCGTCAAAAGCCTGCCGGCCGTTCTCTGCTTGGCTGCCTTATCGGATTATTCGGCGTCTTCCTGATCATCGCGCCAACCATTACGTTAACTGCCAGTATCGGGCTGCTCATTGGCAGCATTGTCATTATTACCGGCGAGGCATTCTATTCATGGGGCGCGTTGTACTCCAAACGCGTTACGCAGCGTTTCCCGGAGGTGTCGCCAATCGCGCTTAATGCGGCGCAGATGATATATGGCGGATTATTGCTACTCTTGCTGTCTGCTTGCACAGAGCCGTGGCATGTCCAGAGCCTGCTGTCCGCGCAAGCGCTCGGCTCCCTGCTCTACCTGATCATTATCGGTTCGATGATCGGGCACAGCCTGTTCTACTGGCTGGTGGCCAAGACGGGTCCTGTCTTCGCCTCTACCTGGCTGTATGTATCCCCTTTGGTTGCCATTGTCATCGGTGTCCTGCTCTATGGAGAGTCGGTTACCTGGCTTACAGGAATCGGTGCCGTCACCGTCATTGCAGGTACCGTGCTTGTCAATTGGGACAGCCTGCATCAGTTATTCCGGAAGCCGCAGAGGGAAGAGGCGGCACTTCAGGAGGCTCACTCCCGATAGAGCTCCATTGTCTACCCGGCATGTTGGTGTCATCACGGCAAATTCTCCCGTCAAATAGCCTCCGGCAGCGTGAACGGATTCCCGGAACGCTGCCGGCAGCAAAAAAAACCGCATTAATGCGGCTGGTGGAACCCCCCTGTTTTTTACGAAGGGGTGGAGATGTCCATCTACCTAATCAAAACTTGGCACTCAGAGCGCTTTAAGTCGATTTTTTCTACTGAGAGACGAGATCCACGATATAAAAAATGAAGTCTTCAGGAAGCATCATTGCCTTCTGGAGGCATCATCGTCTTCTGGAGGCATTGTTGCCTCCTGGGGCTTGAACGTGTGGAGGGAATTGCTGCTATTTTACAGGAATTTCGGCTCAATGAGTCCACATTCCGGGGAATTGCTGCAAATCTACATCATTTTAGGCCCTTTTGCTTCAAGCCGATGCGAAACGGGTGAAATTCCTGCAGTTTTGCAGGATTCCCTTTCTGGTAAAGTCGTCCATATCGAATTGCTGTATTTTCACAGGATTTCGCTTACCGAATAGGTGTAGAAATCGTGCAGTTTTGCAGATTTAGCTTACCGAATAGGCGTGTCTGGAGAAATCGTGCAGTTTTGCGGATTTCGCCTACGGGATAGACGTGTCTAGGGAAATGGTGCAGTTTTCAGGCCGTTGGAAAACCCCTGTTTTTTACGAAAGGGCGGAGATTGTCCATTTTCCTACTCAAAACTTGGCACCCATAGGGTTTTAAATCGAGTTTTCCTACTGAGAGACGTGATCCGGACTTTCTCAACAGCCTGATTAATGCAGCTTTTTGCAATATATGACCGGCTTCCCGGTGATGCAGTTTAGTCATTCAAATAGGTCATTACTCTGTTCTAAATCAGCTTGCTCACTTCTTCCGCCGGCTTTTGTCCGCTCATGAATGCTAGTAATTCTTCCATGGGGATTCTTAAAATTTTTGCATCCGCATGGCTAGTTATCCCCGCTTCCTCAAGCATTCTCTTCAGGTGAGGGATTCGCTCATCTACCCGTAAACCCGACCTTATTCTGCGTAACTTCGTTGCACCGGAGAATCCCCAGAGCGGTTGCGTTCCCTCTTCTTAATGCGGCTTCCACCCGTTTCTTAAGAATATTGAATGAGAAGGGCTTTGTGATATAATCATCAATTTCCAGCTCAAAGCCTTTGATTTCATCGCTCTCGTCGGAGAGAGCCGTCAACATGAGAATAGGCAATGAAGGCGATTGTTTTCGTATCATTTTACACACACTGTAGCCGTCCATAGGCAGCATCACGTCAAGCAGAACGAGATCATACTCGTTATTTTGGAATAATCGAACTCCTTCCACCCCATCGTCCGCCACATCGATCTTGTAATTTTGAGCGATTAAAAATTCTGTAATCAATTCCTGAGTATCAAAATCATCTTCAATCACTAATATTTTGCTCATGCGCCACCTCTCGGTTCAACATTATATACGAATCAATTATTCAAATGATCATGACAATTCACGTACACCAACTCTTTGGGGACGCCGCATCAACTCTTGCATTCCAACTCCTGCTCCTACTACGGCAGCTTGAGCACATGACGAAGCGTTGATCGCAAATCCGAAATTTGCCGGCCGTATTCATTCATTTGTGCCGTCAGACGCTCCATCACCGTGTGATTCCATAACAGCTTGATTTGCTTGTCCATCGTCTCTCGTGCCCAATCCTTCACATGAACGATCAATTGTTGCTGCAGCAGACGCAGAAGATTGATTTCTTCCTGTCCGGGCAAGGCATGGTAGACGAAAATCGGCACTTTTTTATACAGACATTCGCTAATCGTTACTCCCCCCGGCTTGGTCAGTATCGCGTCGGCTTGATTATATAAATCATTCATTTCCGCTCTCGATTCAATATAGGGCATCGGAACAATGTTGGGGCAGTTTTTCTTCTTCAGATGGCGATAGAGAGCTTTGTTCTTCCCGCACAGTACGATATAACGTACTCCCTCTGCCTTCCCGATAGTGCGGCACATCGATTTCATGACCCCAGCGCCGAGATTTCCCCCTGTAATCAATACCGTGATTTCGGAATTCGCTTGCTTCCGTCGCGGACGCAGGGCGGTGAATTGGGGATGCAGCGGTATGCCGGTTACGAAAATATGCTCGGCTTGAACGGAACAACTCGTCAACCAAGCCTTGACATGCGCATCCGGAACGAAATGATAATCGATTCCGTCCCTCCCCCACACATCATTGACAAAAAAATCGGTATACACATTGATGACCGGAATGGCAAGCAGCCCGTTGCATTTCAATCGATCAAGCAAGTAAGACGGCAGAGCATGAGTGCACAGGATGCAATCCGGCTTCTTTTCCCGTATCAATTTTTGCATCGCTTTCAAAAATATCATCTCATAAAGCCGGTAGCGCCTCTTGTTGTGGATCTGGCCGCCGCAGTTTTTTCGGTACATCCAGCTGTAAGTGACCGGAAGGAAGTGAATCCATTTCAAATAAGTCGAGGATACCAAGCCTTCCACACGTCTGCCGTAGCTGTAGTCTAAAATATCAATGATTTCGCATTCGATGGACGGATCGATCGCTGTCAAATGCTCCACCAGCGCATCAGCCGCTTGGTGATGTCCCATTTTGATTTGCAAGAAGGGCAGTAACAGAACTTTTGTGGCCATGTGATTTCCTCCGCTAACCAAGCTTCCTCTCGAATGTTTAATTTGCGCGAAATCACCGGCCGTCATGCATGAAGCCCTGAATCGAACTCGGAGTACAGCCCCGCTCCATGAATTACCGCAGACATGGACCTGCCGATTTTTATATACTGGTATATAGAAAGGAGTTTTAAGCTATGCTATTATTTTTGTTTATCGCAATGACCTTGGCTATGCTGGGATGCCTTTTATATAAAGCCTATCTGAATACGCAGCAAGTAAATATGAATAAGATTAGCTTGGCGAGCAGCGCACAGAATCAGTCCGGACAGGACATTCATGTGCTGCATTTATCGGACATGCATCTGGAGAACATCTCGATTACGCCGAATCAATTATTCGACAAGCTCGCAGATGAACAGATTGATCTCATCGCTCTTACCGGCGATTTTCTCGATCGGCCGCGCTCCATACCGAAGCTGGTTCCCTATCTGGAAGTGCTGAACCGCCTGCAACCGAAATACGGTATGTACGCGGTGTTCGGGAATCATGATTATGTGCTGATGGGGGCAGACTTTGCTTCGTTACAGCAAACCTTAGAGCAGTGCGGTTGTAAAACGCTGCGGAACGAGAATGCCGTCATTGACATCAATGGAACGCGGCTGAATATTATCGGGATTGATGACTCCAGCACGGAACGGAGCGATCTTGCCGCCTCCTTCCATGGAATCGGGAATGGATACCGCCTTGTGCTTACGCATGATCCGAATATTGTACTGAAGATGAGACGATATTCATTTGATTATTTGCTTTCCGGTCATTTTCATGGAGGACAAATTCATTGGCCGAAGCCGTATCATTTGGCGGCTATGGGCGAGCTTGTCGGCATGAATATGATTAAAGGGCTGCATGTCCATGACGGGAAGCCATTCTATATCAGTGAAGGCTTGGGTCAGACCGGAGTCAATATTCGCGTTGGCAGCCGGCCTGAAATCACGATCCACCGCTTGCCGGTGGCATCATCCGCATCGCAAATACAACAAGAACAGACTCTGGCGGCCATGTAGCCATCAGAGTCTTTTTCCATTACGAAGCAAGATTACGTTTTGGGTGCCCCGTATCTTTCCAGCAATGCATGTTTAGACATGAATAAATAAGCTGGCGTTTGTTTTTTGATATGCTTGACGGGATCGCTCGCGGAAAAGAAGTAGATCGGCGTCATGGTTACGTATTTGAGCCCTTTATAGACGGCGCTGTTGATCGGTATCGTCTCAAATCCTAATCCGCTTGCTCCCCGGTTTAACATCGTTATCCCGATAATTCCTTTAATATCCTCTGTTTTGGGATGGTTCCCCACATATTCGGCAAGGTCAGGCAGCGATTTTTCAATGAGACGGTACAAAAATTTTCCCTTTCGAAGCTCGCCCTTGATCAACAGCATCTTGTTCAACAGCAGGACATTATGCAAATGAATCTTTAACAAGGTATCGCCCCTTGTGATCAGGGTTCCATCGGAGAGGAGCACCCTCTTGCCGCGGAAGGACGTAAGCCTGACTCGAAATGCGCTCCGCTTCCCGTCTTGCTGCACAATGCATTTCAGCCGGGTGCACGCATAATAGATCGGATCAATGATATTCCAGATGGATAAGACAAACGATTTTATCCACATGAGCGGTTCCCCTTTACTGAAGATACATTTATTTTATCGAGGCAGGGCGGTAATCATCCGGCGGAAAGTCATATTCAACCATGGTAATTTTCAGTATTGCTTCGTGAGCGTTATACGTGAGCGCGATACAGGATCAGCAGCTTCGCGATCAAAAAACACCGCCCTTATTGGACGGTGGAGGCAAACGAGTTCAATTGTGATTCGGCGGCAACAAGCACAGGCGCAAGACCATTCCTGCATTCCAGCTTTCTTCTGTAATAAAGGGAGCGCACCATGTTTTTGCTGTTCACCTGGGCGAAGCCGGCCCTCTGCATCGCATTCCGGACACTGCACCAGTTCCGTCAAAGCATCCGCCGCGTGGGCGGCGCTGTGAGCCCAGCCTCCTTCATTCACATAAATCATCCGTTGCTCGCTCACTTCCCCATCCCCTGTAACATAATTAAGATCTCTTCAATGACAACATCCGGCTCATCATGATGAATATCATGCCCGCTGCAGCAGGCTATTCGCTGCTTGCTAGACGCGGACCATCGCATGAATTCGGCTTGCAGCTTCTGCTCCACGGCCAATATGGCTTGAGCTGGCCATTCCTCCCCGCTGTCATCCGGTAAGCCCCTTGTAATAATGGCGAGAGGAATGCTGCTTGTCCGGGCATGCTCGGCGACCTGGCGGTAACTCTCGACCTTATCGATCTTCTCCCGGTTCACCATTGGATTTTCGTAATATTCTCGGTTGCCGGCTATCAGATGCTCGGGCAACACCTTTTCATAGGCTAGCTCCTTAAATTCGGGCGCAGCATCCACCAAGACGATGCCGCATATGGACTGCGGATATAGGCTGGCATACAATCGGGCGACCAAGCCCCCAAAAGAATGACCCACCATCAGATAGGGCGGTTCCATATCAATCGCCACCAGCAACGCGGACAGTTCCTCGGCCAGATCCAGGCAAGTCCGCGGTACGGGCGCCGCTTCGCTCCTGCCAACGCCAGCCCTGTCATAAGACAAGGTAGACGTTACCTGCGATATCCGGTGCTGGACCTCGTTCCATGTCCCGAAGCTATCGCCAAATCCGGCCTCACGCATCTTCCCTTCTCCTATACCCTTTCATAGAGATAATTAATGCTATTAATTATTTGCTATATTATGGCATCTTCTAACGGATGTTATCTAATTCTCCAATATTCGTAATAATCCTGCATCCGATAAGCGCTCCAGCCATACATTCTTGAGCGAATGGTCAAAATAGGCACATTGGACAGCGCAAAGTAATATTAATGGAAAGGGCGACGGGATTTCCAAGAATTATCGATTACAATGATCCCACTACTCCCTTGGGTCCATTCACGCGCTGGCAATTGTTCCAAAAGCCGAATGGTCAACGGGAAAGCGCTTCGATGGCATTCCTCTCTTCTGATGTAGTAACGCCGGCCGGCCGGGGCGTTCGCGGGCGCAAGCTGACAATACGTTATAAGACAACCGCGCTCCGCATCCTCTTTGCCCGTAAGCGGGCGATTGGAGTGGAGTATCTGCAAGAAGGCAAATGCGTTCGCGCATACTCACGCAAAAAGGTCATTATTTCCGCTGGCATTAACAGCGCTCAGCTTTTACTATTATCCGGCATCGGACCAGCCACTGAGCTAAAGGAAGCCAGTATCCCCGTTATTTTCAACAATCCCAACGTAGGGCTGCGCTTACGGAATCACACGTTAAATTTTGCCGTGTTCTCCACGAATCACAATGATCGCGCATTGCCTGCGAGTGATCCCGATGCCCTGTATACCGGCGGAGCCTTTTTGCCTGATCCAACGGGCGCAGATCCGCATCGCCACGCGGTTCAACTGATCGGTATCGGTTCCGGCGACATGTTAAGTATTGCAATCCTCTGTTTACGTCCGAAAAGCCGCGGATCGATCACGATCCAAAATAAAGACCCGCCGACCATCGTGTTGGCTGATGAAGGTTTCCTCGCCAACCCGGATGACATGGAGTCCGTTAACAACATTTATTAAATATATATTAGAAGTATCGCTTCGGAACTGTCGCGAATTGATCCCTCCTACCAGCTGATTTCGCCCGATCCAGCTACGCTGGACAATGCTGAACAGCTTGAGGCCTTTATTAGAGACAATTTCGATCACAATCATCATCAACAAGGTTCACTTCGAATGGCTCCATTACGAAAAGGCGGCGTCGTTGATCGCACAGGCAGCGTTCACGGAATAAAAGACTTAATCGTTGCTGACGCTTCGATCATTCCAATTACGGTAGACGGCAATACGTCAGCAACCGCATATCTTATTGGGTACACTATTGCGCGACAATTGACCCGCAAAGGGTTGGGCCGAAAAGCACGGCTTTCTCAAGAAATGGAGTGGGAAGAAGAATAACGATCGGGAAGGAGAGCCGTCTTCTCCAAGCTCCGCATGAATCCGGACCCAGCGGTGCATGGAGAAAGACGGCGTCTTCCGAGGAATGGCCTTACGTTGAGCTTAGCCCAAGAAAGCAATCGACCGCTTCGTTTTTCTGGCAAAATCAATAGGATTGTCAATCGACTCCCAGTGGATGTACATCAAACGGGGGCTTTCATTTAACCAGTGGTTGTGGAGTGCCGTTACCTTAATTCCGTTCCGTTGAAGATTACGAATTAACCGGTTGGCCTGATTCTGGAATACAGCTGTTTCCCCTAGGCAAAGAGCGCGTCCGGATCGATCCAGCGATTCGAAGGAGAAGAGCTGAGCACGAACCAAAGGTGAAGTCGTACGTCTTCCGAGAATGGTCGCTCTGAAATTTCTTAAACGGCTGACAAAACAGACAGGCCCCGGGTCGATCTCATGAGTCCCTCCTAATATTCTGGCAAACTGATTACATAATCTTCTGAACCGTGCACTCGCTATTACACTCGCCATGATAAACCTCCTCTTGGTTTTGCTACATTGTATTACTGTCATGGGTGAAGTGTATATGTGAATGCCCAGTTGAACCGGAATGTCGCTAAAAACGGTTTCTTTTTTTCGTTTTGGGTGTACGCCGTGCTCCCGGCAGGCATTTCCCCATAGACTGTTGTTTTCGCCTCTGCTCTTCCCCATCACACAAAAACGCGCCACGCGCGTGTTCAAGGGTAACACACCGTTAAATGCAATACCGCTTCTTCCTCGCCGGCATTGTGATAGCGGTGGGATTCCATCGCCGAGAATTGGATGGAATCAAATCTATTTAACGAGTACGTCTTCTCCCCGATCGTTAATTCGATCGACCCTGCCATCACCGTCACGATCTCCATTGTGCCAGCATGATGGTTCTCCGGGATATAGACGGTATGCGGCTGTACATACGCGCGGTGCATCTCCAGCTTCTCGCGGACATCGCTGAACATCGGTTCAAGCGTCCAGCCCGGATGGTCGCTGTCATATCTCGGCCCTTCGCCGGCACGGGAGAGCGCCACCGCATGTCCCGGCTTCAACAAGGCCATTAAAGAAACCTCCAGCTGCTTCGAAATTTTCCACATCATCCCGATCGTCGGATTCGTGTCCCCGCGCTCGATATTGCCGAGCGTCAATTTGCTTACCCCGGTTAGCGCCGCAAGCTCCTCCAGACTCAGCTTTCGCTCCTTCCGCAGCCTGCGGAGGTTGCCGCCGACTGACTGCATCAGCATCTTCGTCTCCTCTTCATGAACAGGCTTCATACCGCACCACACCTTTACCAAAGATTCATTATAATATTATAGTTTACTTTTATTTATTTATAGTATATTATTCCTTACTATATACGATTGAAAATGATTATCAATGAGGTGAGACAAATGAGAGCCATCATCGTTGGCATATTATCGTCGTTATTCTTCTCGGCGACCTTTATCATCAATCGGGCCATGAATCTGTCAGGCACGAGTTGGGCATGGACCGCGTCGCTCCGTTTTCTGCTGGCGCTTCCCTTTCTGATCGCCATCGTCGCCTTCCGCGGCAATCTGGCCGGCCTCTTCCGCGAGATGCGCAAGCATCCGCTGCATTGGCTGCTCTGGGGCATCCTCGGCGGCATCGGCTTTTACTCGCTGCTCAGCTTCGCGGCTGTCTACGCCCCGTCCTGGCTTACTTCCGGAACGTGGCAGATTACGATATTGGCAGGTGCCTTGCTGTCGCCGCTCTTTTTCGTCACCGTGCCTGCGCCGGACGGGCCGCACAGAGTGCGGCAAGCCATTCCCTATCGAAGCTTGCGTATATCTGTCATTATATTAATCGGGGTCATCCTCATGCAAGTAACCGAAGCGGGGCAGATTACGATGACCGATCTGCTGGCGGGATTCATACCGGTGCTCGTCGCCGCCTTCCTCTATCCGCTCGGCAACCGCAAAATGATGGAGCTGTGCCACGGCAGGCTGGACACCTTCCAGCGCACCCTGGGCATGGCGCTCAGCAGTCTGCCGATCGCGCTCCTGCTCGGCCTGTACGGGACAGCAACCGTCGGCTGGCCCACAAGCCCGCAGCTGCTCCAGGCGCTGCTGCTCGCCGTCTGCTCAGGCGTTATCGCCAGCCTGCTGTTCTTCCTCGCCACTGACATGGCGAAGCATAACACGATGCTGTTGGCCGCGGTCGAATCGACCCAATCCGGCACGATGGTCTTTACCGTACTGGGCGAAGTGCTGCTGCTGAACGGCTCTTTCCCGGAGGGCTGGTCCATGGCGGGCATGATCATCGTCATTATCGGCATGGTGGCGACCAGTTTGTCGGGCCGGCGGTTCGCGCCGGCGAAGCCTGCGGCGCCCGCCAAGGAGCAGGGCGCGTAAGGGCAGGTGGCGACGGGAGAACAAAAAGCGACACAATGGTGTCGCTTTTTGCTTCTTTCTGTGTTTCTTATGTGAGATATATAAAAGACACGCCTCGAGCTCTCCCGGGGTCCCGGTGATCTCCGAAGCATGTCTTTTCCTTTTTCATATCTTCTTGGTATGTGTGTCTATCTCTTGTTGTCTATGAGGATAACTCTTCCTGGATTCCAATGACGCCGGTCGGATCGATGCGCGCCTTCACGCCGAATACATCCGCAAGCGAGCCGAACGGAAAATACAGCTTGCCGTCCTTGATGATCGGGGCCGTGTTCAGTTCGACGTTCATGTTGCCGACCGCTGCCGCCGTCCCGCCTTCCTTGAGCGCAATCCACTTCGCGCCGCGCACGAATTCGTACGCACCCGTATCCTTGTTATACTCGACTGTATAGCCAAGCGCCTTCCCAATCGCTTCCGCCGGCACCATCACGTCATCTTCCGTCGTGAATACGTCCTCAGTCGGGACGCCGATGCTCTCGCCATTGACGACGATCACCCAATGCATGCCCCCGAAGGAATCTTGCGGGATCTGCTCCGGCCGGCTCTGTATCGTGATATCGCCCTGCTCGTTCAAGCTCACGTCTGCCTTCAGCACCTCGGAGGCGAACTGCAGCGGCACATACATCATCTTGTCCTTGAGCATCGGCGCTTTGCCAAGCTGGATCGGCATCTTCGCGTATGGATAGTGGTCCTTGTTCAACTCCACGCTCGTCCATATGGGGCCCTTTACGGCTTCGGCCGACTTGTTCTTGGCGTTCCATGTCAGCTCGTATCCGATGCCCTCCATGACCGGCCGCAGCGGTATGAGAAGATAGGTCCCGTCCAGCACAATGTCGGCATCGACGCTCTGGCCGTCAACGGTCAGGCTGTTCCGCGCGGAGACGTTATGCAGCCAGTCCGTGTTGAGGCTCGTCTCGCGGGTCGTGCCAATGATCTCTCCGTTCTCGTTATGGACAAACTGCTTCATATACTTATCATAAAAATCACGTTCTTGCTCCACGGGCACTGCCGTCCCTTGTTCATTCATCGCGTTCACCGGCGCGGCAAAAGGCTGTGCAGCCGCCAGGGCGATCGCAAGAGCGATAGATGCGGCGATAGCTTTGTTCATTCGATGTCATCCTCTCTGGAGTGCAGGTCACAGGATGGAATCCAATTGCGCAAATGGTTGACCCTTTACTCACAATCTCAGACGGAAAACATACACGGAAAGTTGCACAGAGCGGCGCATTTTTTGGCCGGGAGCCCTGTTCGCCTCCTGCCGCACGGCCGATCAGCGTAGGAGACGCACGACCAGCTTCTCAATGAGCGTCCATGGCAGAAGCGTCTTCGCGGTGAGGAGCAGGCGCACCCCGCTCCCAATCGGGTAGCGAAGGCGCGGCCGCTTGTCGGCCGCGATACGTGCGATCAGATTGGCGACTTCCCATGGATCGGCCTTGGAGGAGGCGCTTTGCCGGGAGAAGCGCAGAATGCTCTCAAGACGGTTCCGGTATGGCGAAGCATCGTCTATCGTAATCGACGCGAACCCTTTCTCCCAGATGTTCGTCGGATACGAGCCAGGCTCGATCAGCACCACATCGACGCCATATGGCTTCATTTCCAGACGGAGCGATTCGCTGAAGCCTTCGATAGCGAACTTGGCCGCGGCATACGGCGCGTACCCGGGGAACGCGATCCGTCCGCTGATGCTCCCGATATTGATGATCGTGCCGCGTCCTTGCTCCCGCATATGGGGCAGCACCGCCTTGGCGGCGGCAATGGCGCCGAACACGTTCGTCTCGAATTGCGCGCGCCATTGCTCCATCGTCACTTCCTCCACAAAGCCGCCCTGCGCATAGCCCGCATTGTTGACGAGCAGGTCGATCCGGCCATAGGTCCCGCTCGCATGCGCCACGGCCGCTTCGATGGAAGCCGCATCCGTGACATCGACTCGGCACACTTCCAAACGGGACTCCACGCCGCGCGCAGCCGCCAGCCTTGTCAAAGCCTCCGGCCGGGACGTGGCCCGCATCGTCGCGATAACCCGGTAACCCTGTTCCGCCAGCTTCACGGACGCCAGCATGCCGAACCCGCTCGAAGCGCCCGTGACGAAGGCCACCGGGCGTTCTGCCGCTTCATCTGCGGCGCGCGTATTCCTATCCATTCTCTCTCCCCTTCCCTACAGCTTATATTTGCGCAGCACCGGAATGCCGACGCGCGTCAGCAGGCCCGCAAGCGAACGCCACGCGATCTGCGTGCCTCGCGGGAGATGGTCGCAGAACACGGCGCTGTACTCGATATCCGCCCGAGCCCCCCGATTCCGCTTGAACTGCGCGGCTCCCGAGCTTTCGTGCAGCAGATGGCCGTTCTCCCGCGCCAGCTCCAGAAGAGCCGCCGACAGCATCCGGTACAAGCCAAGCTCCTGCGGCAGCGCCGTATCGTAGCCGAATAGCGGCGTCGTCATCACCCCGTCACGGCAAAAAAATCCGAGCACCGCGTCCAAGCGGCCCTCTCGGCGCAAGCCATGCAGCTGCAAAATCCCGTCCCGCAGCGCAAGGCGAATGTATTCGCCGGAAAAGTCCGGGTTGAAGCGCGAGTACTTCTCCAGATAGAGCTTGCCGTACAGCTCCTCGATGCGGGGCACATCGGCTTCCCGGATCTGGCCGGGTCCATCGATCGTATAGCCATGCCGTTCGATGAGCGCGTAGTCCCGCTTCAGCAACCAGCGCGCCTTCGCGTTTTGCCTTGTGGGGTCGGCGGGATGAAGCAGATACACCTGCCGGCTCGGCACGAGGCAGGCGCCTTCTTGGCGGCAAGCCTCCAGCAGAGGGGCATGCAGAGAAGAAGTCAGTGAGCGAAGCATGATCGCATGCCGCGGGAACTGCCGCTTCAGCGAGCGGACGATGTCGCGAATATGGCTTGCCGCGAACCATGCCGGATACAGATTGGTGGACAACAGCCAATTGTTGACCATCACGCAGGAGTCGAACTGAGCCGCACGCAGCCCGGCGCCAATTCCGTTCAGCAGTACCGACAGGCACGCCCGCAGCGGCCGGCTCGGGAGCCTGTCGAGCTCCTGCTTCGCATAACGGACATAATGGGTGTACGGGGAACAGACGAAGGTATTGTCGCCGTATTCCCCGTCTCCTGCCGTGACAGGCAGAATCATGCCGTCCACGCTTAATGCCATCAGCCTCGTGTTCGCGTTGCGGATATACGCGGACACATTCGCTTCCATCAGCGGCAGCAGGAAGGTCTTCGCATACCGCCCGTCCGCGGTATCCGGCCAGGCGAGAGCGGAAATCGTGGACGCATCATAGAGCTGAACGGAGTCTGTGTTCATGTCCAGCACCTCCGCACCCGTCTGAGCTTCCGGTCTCCTGCCGTATGCGCATACGACGCGAACTCAATCTCCATCGGCTGGCAGCCCGTCCTCCGGCACAGGTCGTCCAGCATGGCGCGTACAGCTTCCTCTGCCTGCGGACGCGATGCAGGTGCGATACGCAGAGCGACGCGCATCCGCTCCGGCGACAACTGCACCGCCTCATATTCCTCAATCCGATCCGATGCCCCGATAATCGCACGGGAGATGAAGTCCGGGAATAGCGGAATCGTCTTCCCGCTATCCTCGGCGGCCGGCACATAGAACAGATCGTCGCAGCGGCCATCGATCGATTCGATCTCCATGAACGGCGACCCGCATGGACAGCGGTCCCTTTTCTCCGTCAGCACATCGTTCAGCCGATAGCGGATAATGGGCTGCGCAAGACGGGAGAAGTCGGTCACAATCGGAACAAATTTGCCGTGAGCCGCGTCAACGTATTCTTTGTCAATGTGGACGATATCCTCATTGACATGAATCGTGCCGTAAGCGCAGGTCGACGCGAGAAACCCTTCGGTGCATTGGTACACCTGGTGGAGCCGCTGCTCGAAGGCAGCCTCGATGAAGGGGCGGTCGAGCGGATCGAGCACTTCCGCGACCGAGATGATCTTGCGCGGCCGGATCGCTAGCTCCCCCGCCCGCCTGGAGGCCGCCAGCATCCGCAGCAGGGATGGCGGGCCTACGACAACGGTTGGGCGCAGCGCGTTCAACCGTTCGATATGCTCTGCATACGAAGACAGCAGATCAAAAAAGGCGAACTGCAGCCGCCCCTGCCGCACGCTCTGATACAGCTTGCTGTCCGCCCGGAGGAAGAAGGCGATCCGTTCGCTGCGCAGCAGCGCTCCCGGCAGCAGCTTCGCCACGACGGCTCCCGCCCAGGCGAGACGTTCCCGCTCGCTGACAAGGAACAGGCCGCGGTTCCCGCTCGTTCCCGACGACAGCCCGATCGTGACCGATCCGATCGCAGAACGGAAATCCCGAGTGCGCTCCGCCCGCAGCGCGATCTCCAGCGCCTCCTCCTTCTTGACGCCGACCGTGTTCAGCCGATCAAAATGCGCCATCATCTCCGCTTTCTCAATTATCGGAAATTGTCTCCACTCCGTGTCGGGCCATCCTTCCCACAGCTCGCGGTAAAAAGAGGATCGCGCGCGCACGGTTGCGATATGGCGCATAATTTTCCGCTCCTGCCACCGCTCCAGCGCAGACCGGGAGCGAGTCTTCCCGATGCGCATCGTATGAATATAACGTGAAGCAAACGCGATGAGCGGTGCCGCTCTCATGAATCCCCCTCCTGATTGACCTGCCGGTCTGCCTCTCGGCAATGGCTCGGCACGATGCGAATATCCGGGCGTGCGTCATGGAGCCGGCACAGCCGCTCGAAGCGGTCCCGGTAATCGGCCCGGCTAGTCATTATGAGCCCGGCGGCCGGATGAGGCGGCCGGCGCTCCCGGATGGCCCGGCTGGACCAGGCGGCGTCCGCGCACAGCAAGAATGTCCCGCGCTCCGTCGTCACGAAGATCCCCATCTGCCCATGCGCATGCCCCGACACGTCCACCCCCACGACGCTGCCGTCCCCGAACAGGTCGCAGCCGTAAGCAAACGGAAGCCCGTCCGGCAGCTTGATCTGTCCCGATCCTTCGCCAGTATTCGCTATCATAATGGAACGCGCCTCGAAATCATCCGGCATCAGTTCCGGCAAAAAACCGGCCCGCAGCGCAGACCACCCGCGCTTACCCCGAATTGCCTCGTATGCGGAACGGAAGCAGTGGAAGCGGGCGTTCGGGAAATCCTTCAATCCCCCGATATGATCGGCATGGAAGTGGGAGACGATGATCGTTCCCACATCGGCCGCCTCCCCCCCGAATCGTTCCTTCACCTGCGCGGCGGCGCCGTCGGCGTCTTCGAACCGGACGGGCGTGATCATCCGGTACAAGCGGTAAGGCCATTCCGCTGACGCGGCGAAGAAGCGGGAGGCGTAACCCGTGTCGAAGAGGACAAGTCCTCTGTCAGGGTGTTCGATGACGGCGAACCCGGCCGGGAAGACGGCCTTGCGCAGCGAACCGTTCCGTATCGTCACCCACTCCGGGTGTGTGCACCAGCCGGCCATCAGCCACGTAAGCCGAACTTGGGTGCGATTGATGCTGCTCATGGCTTCCACTCCGTCCTAACAATCTTATCTAGCCAATCTATCCTATCAATCCTATCTATCCTAATATACAATCTATTCAATCTATCCTGTCCTATTATCCTGATTATTCCGAAAAGTTAACTGATCAGCAACTCCGTATGCTTAACGGGACGCATTCTCCTTCTTCCACCATGCCGCAAAGCGCGCGAACCCTTCCTGCAAGCTGACTTGCGGCTCGTATCCGAGCTGCTGTCTCGCCTTGCGGATATCCAGCGTCTGGCTGCGGCTGACGACACCGACCGAATAGCGCGTGAGCGGAGGCTCCCCGTTCAGCTTGAACAGCCGGTACATCGCCTCCATTCCCGCGGCCATGCCGAAAGCCGTCCGATACGGCACATGGCGATACCTTGGCGTCTCCCCCATCTCCGCGAACAAGCGGTTCACCGCATCGACGAACCGGATCGGCTCGCCGTTGCTGATGTTGTACACTTGCCCGCAGGCAGACTCCGGCGCTCTCGCGCAGCAGACCAGCGCCTCCGCCACATTGTCCACATAGGTCAAGTCCAACAGCGCCCGGCCGCCGTCGATGAGCGGAATGCCGCGCTCCCGGTTGGCCCTCATCAAGCGCGGGAACAGCGCCCGGTCGCCGGGGCCGAACAGCGCGCGCGGGCGCAGGATGATCGCGGACAGTCCGCTGTTCATCGCTTCGCGCACCCGCTCTTCCGCCATATATTTGGTGCGGGCATAATCATTGACGAAGCGGGCGGGCAGCTCGCTATCCTCGCCGACGTCAAAGCGATCGGTATAATCGAAGTAGACGCTCGGCGTCGAGACGAATACGAACCGCTGCGCCCCGTGACGCCGCGCGGCTTCGAGCAGATGCTCGGTGGCCGTAACGTTGCCCGCATAGAAGTCGGCATACTTCCCCCATACAGTGGACAGCCCCGCACAGTGGAACACCGTCTGCTGCCGTTCCACCGCGCGCAGCACAGCATCCTTGTCAACCAGATCCAACGGGAGGAACCGGATGCCGGAGGACGTCAGCAGCGCGCCCCGCCCCCGGTCGCGGCCGACTGCGGTGACATCCCAGCCCATCTGCTGCAGCCGCCGGGCCAGGCACATGCCGAGAAATCCTGTTGCCCCTGTTACCAATGCCTTCATGTCGTATCACCATTCCATTCCAGATCGATTGTGCTTGCTTCCATTAGCGGCACGCCATGCTCCCGCCCAAGGCGCAGCAGAGCGAACATCGCCGGGACTTGCCCCAGGACGGGCCAAGGATCGCGTGCCCGGAACAGCACATCCCGGCTCCGGCACAGCGCGCGGAGCGCTTCCCTGCGCTCCGTCCACGCCAACCCGCGGCGCAGCAGACATGCGGCCATCGCGAGGCCGAACATCGCTTGGCGTCCGCCCGGCGGAGCGATCAGCGCCTGTTCGCGCTCCGGCTCCCCATGGCGCAGCGCCGCTTCCGCAATCCCGTCCTCCGGAGCGAACAGATGAATTCCGCTTGTCGCCCGCGGATTGCATTCGATCGGGAACAGCGCCCCGCCGGGCGCCTCAATGAAATCGAATGCAATCTGCCCCGTCAGCCGTTCGGCCTCTGCGAAGCGGCGAACCCAGCGGAGCGCGCCCGGGTGATCAAGCGCCGCGAACTGAACGGCCGCTCCGAGCCCGACCCGGTAGCGGGCCTCATAAGCCGCATGCGCCACCACGCGTCCGTGGCTCACGATACTGTAGGTGCAGATCGGCGCTCCTTCAATATATTGCTGGAGCACCCACGGATTCCCGGGCGACAGGCTCGCGGGCGCTTGAATATAGCCGCGGCCCGGACGGGGGCTCCCGATCTGCACCTGGGAAGCGAACCGGGAATAGGCCGGCTTCAGCACGACCCGTTCCCGGTCATTCCAAGCGGACAGCGCTTCCCTCAAGTCGGCCGGCGTCCCGATAAGACGCGTATCCGGGACGCGGAGGCCGTGGGAGGCTGCGGTCCGGATAAAGTCCAGCTTATGATGAAGCCGCAGCAGAGCCGGCAGACGGTCCGCGAACAATGCGGCGCCGGCTTGCTCCAGCCGTTCGCGATATCGGGCCAAATAAAAAATCTCCTCGCATGTCGGTACGATCAGCCCAATGCCATGCTTCGCAACCGCTTCCGCGACCGCATCGGCAAAGGCTTCCGCGCCGAACCTCGGCGCCGGCACGGTGAACGCGCCGGCTGCCGCGCGCGAGTAGCGGCTCACATAAGCGGGCAGACTGTCGCAGACATAGACCCGGCAATCCGCCGCATGAAGCAGGCGGGCCCACTCCAGCGCCGCCGGCGCCCTCGCTCCGGTGATGAGAACGCTGGTGGGATCCGCTTCAATAGTCAATAATCATTCCTCCGAGCGTCAGGCCCGCTGACGTCCCGAGCAGCAGGATGCGGTCCCCGCGCCGAATGCGCCCCTGCGTCACCGCTTCATGCAGGCCCATCGGAATCGAAGCCGCGATCGTATTGCCGTGATTCGGCGTTATGTACAGAAGCTGCTCCTCGGCGATTCCGAGCTTCCGGCGCAGCAGCCTCATCGCCATCGCGCTGCCTTGATGCGGGATGACAAGCCGGAAGTCAGCCATGCGCGCTCCGGCGGTCTCCAGAAGCTCCTTCGTGAACTCCGGCAGCAGCTTCGAAGCCATCCGATAAATGGCCTGGCCGTCCATCCGGAACAAAAAATCGTCCCGATTTTCCTCATTGTAGGCCGCTGCATGCAGCCTTGAGCCGCCGCCGCGAATTTCCGACAGCTCGGCGCCGTCCGCATAAGTCGAGATCGCCGCATGCGTGATTCGCGACGATTCCGTCTCCTCTGCCTTGGTGGCAATCACTGCGGCGGCCCCGTCACCGAACAGGGCGGCGCTCTGTTTGTCCTGCCAATTCAGACCGGTGGAAGCAATTTCCGACGAGACGATCAGCACCCGGCGGTAGCGGGAAGCTTCGATCATATAAGATATGACATCAAGAGCGACCAGGAAGCTCAGACAAGTCGAATTCATATCAAAAGCCGGGATGCCGGCCCATTCCGGTCCCAGCTCTTTTTGCAGCAGGGCCGCATTGCACGGAATCGGCTGTTCCTGCGTGCCGCTCGCGCATACAATGCAATCAATGTCGCCTGGACGAAGCCCGGCCTGGCGCATCGCTCCCCGGGCAGCCTGCGCCCCCATATAAGAAGCCGTTTCATCTTCAATGAAATGACGAACCAATACGTCGGATTTTTTCTGCACCCAACCGTCAGGCACGCCAAGAAGCCGATCCATATCGGCGGATGTCAGTTTTCGTTTGGGCAAATATTTGCCGCTAGCTAGTAGTTTCACTTGTCGGCTGCGCACTATATGTCCTCCCCCATGATGAAAAAATGCTCATTATATGTCATTTTATCACAGAGATTCGGACTGTAGATGAGGAAAATAACCTCCTGCCTGCGGCTCATCCCACTTTTATTATCCTGTAGCGCGGACAGCGGCAGGGTCAGAGAATCAAAAAGCCAGCTCGGCTTCCGCTTGTTTGCGGGAAGTCAGCTGACTTTTCTACTTGCTCACACCCATTCATTACATCCCTTACGCGAATAACCTCATTAAAGGAATGACATGCTTAATCATTCCCATGCACAATTGAATGCCCTGCAGCAATTTCCCGCCATCGAACGCGCTTGCCGCACGATTTTCGGGACCCGCCTCTGCTGTTCCTTTCTCTGGTCCGTTATTCCGTGCACCCAAAAACATATCGAGAAGGCCTGAGGTTTGTACCGGTTTCCCTTTTCTACTCTTCTGATTACGAACTGTTTTTTTCGTCGTCACTGCGCCATGCAGAGTGATTTTGCTTTTATTCACCGCCGTGATCTCCCCGATATAATACCTGCCATCTCTCGTAACGACAAGTACCGGCTGATTACGCCACTTCTGATGAAGCGGTAACGCCATCATCATCACCTCTATGTTCATTCTCACTAAAGCATATTCATAGCGGGACAACGATGCGTGTATGTTTGCAATAGAGCGGGAACAAATTATAAGCTGTCGGATTTGTTATTAATCGGCAGGATGCGCCGCTCCGCTCGTTCATACAGATCTAGCAAGCGCTTGACGAAACCGAGCTTCGGAACGAGCCAGTACATGGCCAAGGCGGACACTATTCCCAGAAGCGCCCCCGCGGCGATATCCACAGGATAATGAACCCCGACCCAGATCCGGGAGACGGCTACGCAGCATGCGAGCGCCAGCCAGATCCACCCTTCCTTCTTGCGAACGAGCCAGAAGGAGACACAGACTGAGAAGAAGAGAATCGTATGATCGCTCGGAAAAGAGTTATCAATAGCATGGTCGATCAGCTTATTCACCTCGGGCAGCTCCGCGAACGGCTGATGATGGGAGTAGAGCTTGCCGGCCGCTTTCCCCATGATTTCCGCCAAAATAAACGCAAGTCCGGCCTGGATGACCATCATTCGGTTCCGGCCGCTGCGGGTGAACCAATAGACAAGCATGGCTAAGGCGAGCACATACAGCATATATTCCGCCACGAAGACGGCGGCCGGATTGAGGGAAGCGAACTGCTTGCCCAGATCATTAATGGCCCGAAAGATATCGATATTCCATTGAGACATGATGATATTCCTCCTCTGTTTCTAATTCATGAGACGACGGTTGACGTTAATGAATATCCGTTTTGTTGAAGTACACGATCGTGGCTCCCAGGCCGATGACCGCAACAGCAATAATCACCGCAAAGGAAAAGAGCGGAGGATAAGCGGGAACGAAGCCGTTCTCCGCGATCACATGGGCCGCCGACCACGGAAAGAGCGCTTTATATTCCCGATTGGCCAGCCCCACGTTCCCCATCGTAATCACGGCCGTAAAAATAATGGTCGGCACATAGTTTTTGAACAAAAAAGAAACGAACATCGTCGGGGTCGACAAAAGAAACAGCAGACTTCCCCCGACGAAAAACTCCTTCAGCGATTGCAGCACGGCGCCGGCAGTCAAGCCTTCATACTGCGCGAGCAATCCGAAGATGAATGTCAGTCCCCACGCCGTAAAGGTCAGGATCATCATCCACAAGAACAACAGCACCAGCTTGCTGGCGATGAGACCGGTTCTGGAGACCGGGATGGTCAACAGATTTTTCAAAGTGTCTTCCGCATATTCACGGTTGAACAGACAGGCGGTGATGACGCCGTACAGCAGCGTCCCGATAAGCAGGGGTCGTATACAGATTGGTCTGCGACCATGCCTCGCTGAATAAGACGGGCATGCCGGGTTTTTGGGCCAGGTAATCCAGATAGCCGATAAAGACCATGGTCGGGGCTGCGGCCGCTCCAATCAGGCTGACCACGAACATTTTGGCCTGCTTCAGCGCCGCGGTCATGCCCGTCAGCTTCGTCCGGAATCGGAGACGCATGAGCAGCAGAATGACCGTGATCACCCCAACCGCAATAAATAAAGCCCCGCGCAGGAAGCCTTGGGGCTGGTTCATTGCCTCTATCGCAATAAGGCCCGTCATAAGCAATAATTGGGCGCCGAGAAGAAGGAGCGTTTTGTCACGCTTCATCTTTTTCACCTGCGAAACTTGTACCCGATTCCCCACACGGTCTGGATCCATTTCGGATCGGACGGGTCGGCTTCGATCTTTTTTCTGAGCTTGCGGAAGTGAACCATCACCGTATTATCGTCTTCCACATAAGCGCTTCCCCACACCTGGCGAAAGATTTGCGTCTTCGTAAATACTTGCTCCGGATGGGAGGCCAAAAACTTCAACAGCTCGAATTCTTTGGCCGTCAGCGCAATCTCCGGCACACTTCAATGCCATCGATTTTCGGCATCATCAGATCCAACAGAATGAAGTTATATTTATGCCTCTCGAATAGGCGAAGGGCTTCCCCTCCATCAGCCGCCGTATCGACCTGATACCTTTCTCGTTGCAGATACTTTTTCACCAAGTCTCGTATTTCTTTTTCATCATCGGCTATAAGTACGCGAATCTCTTCCATCTTCTCACCGTCTCCACAACGTAATTTGCGGTCATTGATAACATGGTCTCATCTTGGGACAAGCTGGCTCCCGCTGCAGAACATCGCGTATGGCCGCTTGCTGATCGAATCGTCCATGATCATATTACAGGATAATGGGCTTGTTCGCTATCAATGTGACGGAAATGAAAGGGTTCCTTCTGATATGAAGACAGAACTGAAGAAAATTCTGATCTACAGACAAAGCGGAAGAAAAATTGGATATTACTTGGGGGATTTAAACATCGGAGTACAGAGGGCATATGTCAAAAAAATCAGGGGCCGGTTGCAGCCCCTGACAATTACAATTCCACTTCATTCTGCTGGCGGAACCCTTACCGGAATCGGTCCGCGTATTCCTGCAGGAAGGCGTCCATCGTTCGCGGTTCTCTGCCGAGCAACCGCTTCACCGTATCCGTAGGCTTCTCGGGAATCGCTACGGACATGGCCTGAATTTCGACGAGGCTACACTGAGACAACCCCACTTGCTTCTCGCAGCTCGACTTGCCAAA
Source organism: Paenibacillus thiaminolyticus (assembly GCF_003591545.1). Classification (GTDB taxonomy): domain Bacteria; phylum Bacillota; class Bacilli; order Paenibacillales; family Paenibacillaceae; genus Paenibacillus_B; species Paenibacillus_B thiaminolyticus_A. The sequence goes on along the minus strand of NZ_QYZD01000016.1, from coordinate 40,811 downwards.
AAACTGCGAAATTACAGTTTTCTCTTGTGAAGTTTCCTCCGTTAACGGAATTCCTGCAAAACCGCAGGAATTTCACCTATGCCAATGGATTGAAAGCAAAAATCGGCGAAGTTGATGCACTTTTGCAGGAATGGCATCAGATAGCGGCTGGAATCGCGTAAATTCCTGCACATATGCAGGATTCGCTCCCTCTTCCTCTTCCGGCGCTTATCCCGCCACTTGTCCCGCCGCCGTCTCCCCCGCCTCCGCAATTCACCGCTGTCCCGTCTTGCTCCTCCTCATTTTTCATTGACGTATGGGACTGCCCCATTCATGTCTTACATACCCGCTTCGCCCGCCGCAAAGATAACCCATTGAATATCCGAGGAACCCCATAGACGCCATTCGCCGCTGTGCAAGCGACGACATGACGGCTTGTCTGCAGCGGACGAGTAAAGCGCGAACGAACGCTCATTTGTTGCAGCTGAGCCGCAGTCATGCTTTTTTTCGACAACGCCTCGTCAAATTCTTGCTGTGCCGCCTGCTTGGCTTTAAACAGCATCATCTGCACCCGGCTGTACACGTTAATCGCTCCGTCGCCCGTCGTCTCGATCGGCAGAAAGATCGCGTCGGGATATTTCTCGGTAATTAACGACTGAACTCCGTCGGATACCCCGGAAGATGGCATGCAGCCGAACGGCTTGACCGAGATCGTCATGTTCACCTTCCGCTTCTTGACGTTCAAGATCAGCTTGCCGACCTCCATATGGCCTTCTCCGCCCCGGAGATGATTGTTGTAGTGCTCATGGGCCACCCGGGCGATCTCCTCCATGTCGGGCAGATGATAGTGATACAGGCCAATCGTCCTCGCATACGCGTGGAACATGACCCGCAATGCGCGATCGGCGAGCCATAGCATCCGCAGCCGCTTCTGCGGATTTTTCCCTTCCAGGCCATGTCTCCCGGAGTCGGCTTGACGAAGCGTCATCCGCTCCTTCGTATCGAAGCGTCCGGACCAGATCAGGAACAAGATCCACGCCGTCATCGACTGTACTTCGACCTCGGCCCCTTCATTCTCCAGGAAGCGCTGCAGCTGATAATTCCCGTCTCCCTCGGTGGTCATCGCCCAGAACTCCCCGATAATGCTTACTTTCGGCTTGACCTTGGTCCGGTCTACCCGGACGGCCTGCAGCTCCCGGCGGGATTTGAGCAGAGCCGGCCGCAGCCGTTGGCGTTCGCTCAGCGCTTCATAGATATGCCGCTTGCACCGTTCCAGCGCGGCATCCGTCGCACCGGCTTCCACTTCATAGGGGCGGATGCGATAAGCGAGCGCATTCAAGATGTCTCCCAGAAGCACGGCCTTCAAAAAGCTGAGAAAAAACGCGGTATCCAGCTTCAAGGCCGATTCGCTGCCGGTCGCCTGCTTCAACCCGTCCGTCTGCTGAAAAATGAGTACCCGAAACCCGTCGAACCCCGCATCGCGCAGCGCCTTCCGGTACTCTGTAACATAGGTGCCGAAGCGGCACGGGCCGCAGGAACCGCTCGTGACGAACAAATAGCTGGAGATGATCTCCTCCTTGGACTTCCCTTCCACATCCCGCAGGTGATGCAAATATTTGATCAGATTTCCTACCGTGAAGTAGGTTGGATTGCACTGTCCGCGATTGCCGAACTCTTTGCCAAAGCGCAAGGACTCATTGTCCGGACAATCCATATGCTTCACCCGATACCCCAGCCCCGTCAGCGCGCCCTCGACCAAAAAATCGTGAGCCATCGTCAAGCCCCCGAACAGAAGGGTTGTCGTCGCTTTGTCCTTGGCCAAGAACTGGCGCGGTACCGGATCGAACCATTGGCTCGCCGTCTGCTGATCCAGGCCCAGCGCCTTTTCCTGCTCCTTCTGAAAGTTCAGCAGCGTCTCCTCGATAGACGTTTGCTCCTTGACTCTTTTCTTACTGCCCGCAACAGACATACTCTAAGTCACTCCCTCGTTATCATTGAATGTTATATAACCTTCTCGGCTTGATCTCCCGGTTTTCTGCCCGTGAGCTCAGCGAGCTTTTGATCCAGCCGCTGCTGCAGCTCCGCCTTTTTGCGGGCCACATCCTGCAGCCGCTCTTCATGCAGACTGAGACTGTGCGCATACGTCTTCACCCGGATCTTGATCGAGCCGCCCGGTTTATTGGCGTCGATATCATGCAGCGCCGAATATGGCGTCCCGACCGTCGATATAATCGATTCGATCAGCCCGTAGGTAGGCGCATCATGACCGCATTTGAAGCTGGACAAGTCCAACACCGCCACATTCGGGTGACGCGCTGCGAACTTGGCCGCCCATACTTTTTGCACACTGTTGGAGCTGAAATTTTCAGGCCATACATCGCTCACTTCCAGAGCGTACTCCACGCGTCCGCTCTTCAGATCCTCGCTGAAAAAGCGCTGCAGCCATGCCTCGTCCTTCGGAATGGACCGCATGGACAATACAGGGTAACCAAGCACCTGGAACTCTTCGAGCACGCCGTGATTCAAGCCGGGGTCGGAATGATAAGGCCGCCCGATCATCAGAATGGCAAGGCGGTTTTCCTGCTCGATCTGCTCTAGAATCTCCCGGCCCTTCTCCTGCATGTCAGCATCGAAGCGATCCATCGCCTTCCAGCCCTGCTCAGCGGCAAAATCACTCTCGTCTTCCGTGATCTGCAGCTTCTCGGCGAATGCCTCGAACAGCTGCTTTTTCAGCATGTTCGGTTCGGTGAAGGTAACCGCCGGATCCAGGTAGGTGATTCCTCTCGTCTCGAAAAAATCGACCTCCTTGGTAAAGGCAGCTTTGATCACGTTCGGAGCGCCCGCCACAATCGGGCAGCTCGACGAGTCCATCACATGGTGAAGATGGGTCGGAATATGCGTGATGCACGGGAAAAAGATGTAATCCAGCGGTTTGGACTCATGGTGCTTGAACAGCAGATTATGGACATGAGCCTGCGCCACTTTCGACGGATAGCAAGGATCGATCGAACCGTATTTGCCGCCTTCCTGCCACATTTCCTCGCTCGTATTATCACTGAATACAATGTTGCGCTTATCGATGCCGAGCGTCTCGAAGTATGTCCGCCAGAACGGAGCGGTGGACCAAATGTTCAATACTTTCGGAATCCCGATCCGGATCCGCTGGCGGCGCTCCATCGATTCGGCGGAAGAGCGCGCGAACGGGCGCCGGTTCGGTATTTTGCGCATGCCAAAGCCGAACAAGCGGCGTTTCATCAGGACGTTCTCCACCTCCACCTCCGCCTCCGGAAGCGGTTCCGCATCGTAGAAATGCTGGAACATGCGCCGCGCTTCATATTCGACGAGATTCGGATAATGCTTTTTCAACGCTTGCCGCTCTTTCGTTAATTTCAAGACCGCTTCCTGATCCTCCACTGTCCCTTTCTCACAAGAGAACCCGCTAATATAACGAGCCGTCTTGCCGTCCGGCGTCTCGGAATCGATAAACGTCCGGCTGCAATGGTTCGGACAAAAATTGCAGCGGGTCGATTCATCATTGCGGCTGACATAACGCAGATCGATAGCGGCATCCAGGCCGAGGAAGCTGGAATACCCCCGCCGCTTCACGACGCGCAGCGTTTCCATGGCGGCTCCGATCGCCCCCGCTTCTCCCGGATGCGGATGAACATATACCTCGGCATCGGGAACCCGCTCCTTGATATAGTCGACCTGGGCCTTGACGGCTGCCAGATTGTATTGGGTTCCGCCCTGCAGCACGAACTTGCGCCCGAGCTCGGACATGCGCGGAATCTGCACGACATACTGCCATACGTTTTTGGGCAGGACGAGAGCGAGTCCGGCGAGCAATTCCTCCTTCGAATACCCTTCCTTCTGAAAATTGACCCGGTCCGCATCGAGGAAGACAGCGCAGCCGTAAGAAAATTTGGGACTCAAATCGGCATGAAAAGCGGTATTTGCATACTCTTGAACCGGAATGCCGAACTGATCCGCCATCGCTTGCAGGAGCATTCCGTTGCCGGCGGAGCATTGATTGGACAGCTTGAAATTGCGAATGTCCCGGTTTTTGAGAAAGAGTACCTTGATATCCTGACCGCCGATATCGCAGATCACATCGATGTCGCCGAATTGGTGAACGGCGCTCATCATATGCGCGACCGTCTCCACGATATTGACGTCTGCCCGCAACGTTTTTTCCAGCACGTCTGCGGCGTATCCCGTAGCGCCGAAGCCGATGATCTCCAGCTCGGCCCCCTGCCCCATCAGCGTATCCCGGATCCGCTTCAGCATTTCTTTCGTATCTTCCAGCGGATTGCCTTTGGACAGCTGATATTCTTTCAGCAAAATATCCCCTTGTTCATCGACCAGCACGGCTTTGGATGAAGTGGAACCGCCATCTAATCCGATGACCGCTCTCACCTTCTGTCCCGGCTCGAACGTGGCGGGAGTGAACTTGGGAATGCTGTAGCTCCGGCGGAACTGCTCCAGATCCGTCTCGCTAGCCACCAGCGGCGGGCCCGCCTTCTCGCCCAGCTTGGCCTTGCGGCCGTGGGCAATGAACTCCTTCAGCATTTCCAATCCGTTGTATAAGCCGGCATCCGCCGGTTCGTGCAGCCCGTACAGGACAGCGCCGTAAGCCGCATAATATTGCGAATTTTCCGGGACGAAGATCAAGCTGTCGATCGGCACATCTTGGGGATATTCATAGCCCCGCTCCTTCCAGGTCTGAGGAATTCGCAACCGCCAGCATTCCTGGAGGAAAGGCAAATAGGTGTTCGGCCCGCCCAGCAGCAGGACACGATGCCGCAGCGTATTGCCCCGAGTAAGCACGGAAAGGTTCTGCATGACGATGGCATCGGCGAGCGAGCACATGATCTCCCCTGATGGAATGCCGCTTTTCACGAGATTGACGATATCCGTTTCGGCAAATACGCCGCATTTGGCAGCGACATGATGCAATTTCGAATCGTCAAAACGCAGCTTGCCTACTTCGTCCGCTGGCATCCCTACTTTGATCATGCACTTGTCAATCGTGGCGCCTGTACCTGATGCGCATTTGTCATTCATGGAGGTAAGCGCTTGCTTATTGCCCGTTTCTTTGTTCTCCTTGAAAATGATAATCTTCGCATCCTGTCCCCCGAGCTCGATGACGCTCCCGACATCGGGATGGAGATGCTCCACGGCCATCGTGACCGCATTGACCTCCTGCACAAATTTCGCACCGATATGAGGAGCGATAGGTCCGCTGCCGGAGCCCGTCGCGAAGACACGGATGTTGTCCGGCTTCACATCCGGAAATTCGTTGCCGATGGCAACCAGCAGCTCCAACACTTTTTCTGCCTGCTTCGTATGATGGCGCTGATAATCCGACCATACGATCTGCTTGCTGTCCGGATCCACCACGGTCGCTTTGACCGTCGTTGAACCGACGTCAATTCCAATGATGAGAGAATCCAGTTCCCGGGCTATGGTTGACATTCGATTACCTCCTTATCCCAGTCCAAGTTTTGCTTAGTTTACACTTCTGGTGTGATATTTATCACACCGAAAATTCGTATGAAAATGAGAACAAACCATAAAGGCGGCGTGAGCGGTTGCTCAAGCTGCTTTTATGGCTTCAGGAACGCAAGGAGGCGATTCCAAAAAAGATTTCGTCCATTTCCGTTTTAATTTTGTTCGTGATGGCCTGCTGTTCCTCTGCGGTTATTTCCGCTTTGGAATACCCGAATAAATAGTTATTTATATCGAACGCTTTGAGCCGGCACTTGGTATGAAAGATATTCTCTTGATACACATTGACATCAATTAGATCGAATTGTTGGAGAATACGATCGTCAATATAGTCTTGTATCGAACGGATATCATGATCGATATATAATTTGCGGCCATCCATATCTCTGGTGAATCCCCGCACCCGGTAATCAATTGTCATAATGTCAGTATCGAAGGAGTCAATCAAATAATTCAGCGCTTTCAATGGCGAGATCTCGCCGCAAGTGGCTACATCGATATCCGCTCTGAAGGTGCTGATCCCTTCATTCGGGTGGTATTCGGGATAGGTATGGACCGTAATATGGCTTTTATCCAACTGCATAACCACCGACTCGGGAAGCGGCTCGGGAATTTCGTCGGTTGTTGTCCGGGGAACCTCAATGACAGGCCCTTCGGATACGAGCATGGTCACGCTCGCTCCTTGAGGAACATAATCTTGCTTGGCGGTGTTGACGATATTCGCGCCAATCATATCCGATACCGTGTTCAAGATCTCTGTCAACCGGTCCGCATTATATTGATCATTAATATACTCGATATAAGCTTCACGCTCTTCTTTTGTTTTGGTATAACAAATGTCGTACATATTGAAGCTTAATGATTTCGTCAGATTGTTAAAGCCATGCAACTGGATGCGCTGCTGTGGAGAGACTGCCATGGTAGATGCTCCTTTGGATAATGAACTGTCACGCGGTCACGACATGCCGCATGGACGGGAACTCGCCTATTGATTCACCGATTACCTCAGTATCCCTCTTCTTCGCCTATTGTTATACAGGTGACTTCCTTTATTTGCAGATTACATAAGAAAAGGCCGCCGGATATGCTCCAGCAGCCTCGTTGTATAGATACGTTCAACCTAGAACGTTGCCTATAAATTTCTCCAATGTGCCGACATTCGTAATGTGCTTGTTGCAGGCGTCGCTATTCATGCATACGTAGTTGCCGATTGCTTTGTAGTAATCTGGCGAGGCGTTGGCCGGCTTCGACTTGGTAACGGCCGAGAATAACGCGACCTCTTGATGCCGGTTGCACAAAAAGCATACGCTCTTCTTGTTTGTCGGGGTATATCTTCCCTCAATGCCGACAAGCTGGCCATTTAGATGGTATACAAAAAACATTCGATTCGTCGCAATGTCGGTCCAGCCAACATAAGTGACATAGCGGAAATCGATGGCGGCGGCATCGGGAACCTTCAACTTTTTGATCTTCGGGAACAGCTTCCTGATCTGCTTCTCCGTCACGGGCGCAAATTCCGCCAAGTACGGCACCAGCGATTCCAAATAGTCCTGGAATTCAACCATCGAATGCAGCGTCGAGATGTTCTCCAGCGCTTGCTTTTGCGCCTCTTCCGCATCCGGGAACGCTTCGACGATTTTGGTGAGCGCACTGTATCTTACCGATTCCACGACTTTCGGATCGGTCACCGTGTTGCAGGCGTGCTGCAGCAGATCGGTCTGCTTCTTAATCAAGTTATATTGATGGTTTCTAATAAATGTTTTTACCATTGCTTTTCAGCCCCTTATTTATGATGGAATGGAAATAAGGTGCAAAGCCCACTATTAGAAACGATATCAAGCTCTCGCGGGCGACATGTCCTTATGATCGCTGTCCGCCCCATGCAAAGTATCGCCCCAATATTAGGCTTTGCATGAGTCGTTGCCGATTCCGGCAAACTGATTTGCCATTTCTACCGACCTCCCTTGTGCTGTCCATTATAAGGGAAATATGACCTTAACGGCAACTCTCCTTTTTTTAGGAGAAGAAGCCTATCTTTCCCTTTTCCATGAATCTTTGAGCGACACAATCCGATTGAACACGCGTCTGTCCACCGTCGTATATTTCGTATCGAGGCAGAAGTAGCCGTGCCGCACGAACTGAACTTTTTCGTTGGCGGAAGCATCCTTCATGGCAGGCTCCAGCACCGCATGCTTCATGATGACGAGCGAATGAGGATTGAGCAGATCCTCCCAGCAATTTCCCGACTCCTGCAGCACAGCGGAAGGCCGCAGCAGTGTATCGTACACATGAACCTCCGCCGGAATGCCATGCGCCGCAGACACCCAATGAATCGTCGCTTTCACTTTTCTGGCGTTGAAGCCGGACCCGCTTTTGGTCGCGGGATCATAGGTGCAGTGCAGCTCCTGAATCTCTCCCGTGACCGGATCCTTCACCACATGCTCGCACCGAATGAAGTATGCCCCCTTCAGCCGCACCTCCGATCCCAGAGAGAGCCGGTGGAACCCGGCAATCGGCTGCTCCATGAAGTCCTCCTTTTCGATGAACAGCTCTCTGGCGAAGGGAACCTTCCTGCTGCCCATCGCTTCATCGCCTTCCTTATTTTTGAGGAGGAGCATTTCCGTCTGATCGGCCGGATAATTGGTAATGATCACTTTTACCGGGTTGAGCACAGCCATATAGCCGATCGTTCTCTCCTTCAGATCCTGGCGGATAAAATGATCAAGCATAGCGGAGTCCACTACGCTGTTCTGTCTCAGTATCCCGATCTCCTCCATGAAGCGGTCAATGCTGTCCGGGGTGACCCCTCTGCGCCGCAGCCCGCGGAGGGTCGGGAGCCGCGGATCATCCCAGCCGTCGACGAAGCCCCCTTCCACCAGCTCCCGCAAATACCGCTTGCTTGTCACCATCCCGGACAGACTTAACCGCCCGAATTCCCGCTGCTTCGGCGGCTCCTGAACTTCCAGCTCACGGAGCACCCATTCATACAGCGGACGATGGTCTTTGAACTCGGCAGAGCAGAAGGAATGGGTAATTCCTTCGATCCAATCCTGAATCGGGTGGGCAAAATCATACATCGGATAGATGCACCAGTCATTGCCCGTCCGATAGTGCTCCGCATGCACGATGCGGTACAGCACGGGATCCCTCAGATTCAGATTGGGCGAGGACATATCGATTTTGGCGCGAAGCACTTTGGATGCAGTCGGGAAATCTCCCTTCCGCATTCGTTCGAACAAGAGCAGGTTCTCCTCCACGGGCCGATTGCGGAATGGGCTGTCTGTTCCCGGTTCGGTCAATGTCCCTCTGAATTCGGTCATTTGTTCGGGCGTCAGCTTGCAGACATAGGCTTTCCCCTTGCGAATCAGCTTGACGGCACATTCATAAATTTGTTCTGAATAGTCCGAACCGAAGTACACCGCCGGTTGATATCCCAGCCACGCGATGTCTTCCCGGATCGCATCCACATATTTGATATCCTCCTTCAGCGGATTGGTGTCATCAAATCGCAGATGAAACGCCCCGTTATACTTGCTCGCGATAGAATGGTTCACATGAATCGCATACGCGTTCCCGATATGCAAATATCCATTCGGCTCCGGGGGAAATCTGGTGGCGATAGGCCTGAGGTATTCCCCTTGTGTCATATCCTCCTTCACCAGCTTCGCCAATAAATTGGCGGCTTCCGCCGTTTCTTTGCCATGACCCATCATGCACAACCTCCTTGAATGTTTTGTCCTTCTTGCAGAAAATAAAAAAAATCCCGCCTCCAAGACTGCTGTCTTGGGGACGAGATTTGCTGTCGCGGTGCCACCCCGGTTCGCCGATATATCGCGATATCCGCCTCATCAGGTACGGCAGCCGCGTCGGATGCTTATACCCTAGCTCTGTAACAGGAGCTCCTGTCGCACCATCCCGGCACCCCGTTCCGATGCGCCGCTCAGAGGCTTGGTTCAACGAAGGGAATCCTGCTCCTTTTCAGCGTGCCGGAGCTCTCTGTACGGCTTCCTCATTCATCTACTCTTCTCTTCATGGCGTTTCTTATTTGGTACATAGTATCATCAATGATAGTGAAAGTAAACATGCGCGGCAGCGATCGGGCTTGCCAATGAGGGTAAATATCGGTTAGCAGTCAGGCGATGATGCGATAACATATGGAGTACTTCCACATCGTTCATCACTGCCAATTGCTCGCAATCCAAAGCTTCGGCATGGAGCAGCCGTTCGCACCCATGAATCCAAATGATCGCAGTGGACATGCGGGTCTTGTCAGGTTATGCGCCTCAATCCGATTCCTTCCTCTTATTGAAGGGGAAGTTTTGTGAAGCTGCCAACGGGACATCATGTGAGTTGCGTAAGCTGCTCCCTGTGATCAGTGCCGTATTTGGAATCGGCGCATTCTGGTATACTTGCTACAAATGTATAGCATTGAATTGATTAGCATTGTTCACAAGACATTTCGAAGTATCCGTTAGACTCGTGAGCGATTTCTCATCGACGCACAAAATTTCAGTCCGAAGCAGGTGTACAGTACTATGAATACCGTTCTAATCGATCCTCAACGCTGTCCGTTATGCGGACAGCCCAATCATTGCGCGTATGCGGCCGGGCGGCCTCATACCGAATGCTGGTGCATGAAGCGCTCCGTTCCCCAGGAGTTGCTGGAGCATATACCGGCGGAACAGCGCCGGCAAGCATGCGTATGCGAAGAATGCGTCAAAGCATTCGTGGAGAAAAATAAAGGTTGACATCGATGGCCGTGCCATTTTAAGATGAATGTATATTTTGGAAAAGGAGGTTGATGAAGATGACATGGAATCAAGCTGCTGCACTGCAACTGCATATCGATTGGGAACAGTCTCTCGTCGGCCTCTACGGAGTGAGAACAAGATAATCGGTTGATCCCCTCGCGGGGAGGCTTATACCGGTTGCTAGCCATGGACGATGACGTCTATGGCTTTTTATTATTGATCAAATGGCCGCAGGACGAGAGTCTGCGGTCTTTTATTTTGAATTATTCCATAAATCGAACGGAAATAGGAAAGGAATTACGATTTATATGCATACTAATCATTTTGTATATGGCGATGACCTGCCGGCTCAAGAGTGCTATTACCGCACCGTCGAGTTGCCTTCCGGCACGCTCCATATTTATGCCAATAATGCCCTCTATCAAGAGCTGGGGGCCAAAGTATTTGAAATGGCCAACAATAATTTGCAAATCCCGAACCGCGTTTATATGAGTTATACGCCCGACGTCCACGTCGGTGTCGGCACCTGCATCGGCACGACGGCGGTCTGGAACGCAAGCGATGGCTATGTCTCCCCTTCTATCGTGGGGAGCGATATCGGATGCGGCATGCGGGTGCATCTGACGAATGTGCACCGCGACGACTTGCAGGATGTGAAGCTGCGGCGCAAGCTGGTGAAGGCGATCGAGAAGCTGGTTCCGGTCGACTCTCATGCGCGCGGCCATTTCTCGGACATCCGCCTGGAGCATGTGCTGGTCAAAGGGCTTCATGGCTTGCCCAAAAAATATCTGCCTGACTCGTATACACCGAAAAAAATGACCTCCCTCACCCATGTGGAGCATAGCAAATTCGCGTTCGACACGGAAATGCTGAATGAGATGCCGGCCGCAGCATGGCATCGCTCCCACCGCCAGCTTGGAACGCTCGGCGGCGGCAACCACTTCGCCGAAATCCAGGCGGTGGAGATCGATGAGTCGAACCGGGATACGGCCGAAGCTTGGGGATTGTTCGACGGCCAAGTCATCATCATGATCCATTCCGGATCGCGAGCCTGGGGCGGCGCCGTCAGCCAGCAATGCAGCAAGGAGATAGCACAATGGATGCGCTCAGCCGGAGCCGGGACGGCCGATCCAAGGCTGGTCTTCGCCCCGCTGGCGGAGCCGGTTGCGGAGCGCTATGTCCATCTGATGTCTTCGGCACTGAACTATGCCGTAGTGAACCGCCATCTGATGGCGGTCGGCATTCGCGAAGCGTTCCGCGATGTGCTCGGGTCGAAGGCCGAGATGACGACGCTGTATGATCTGATGCACAACTATGCATGGGAAGAGAGCCATGACGGACACCGCATGTTCGTGCACCGCAAAGGGGCGACCCGCGCGCTCCCGCCGCATCATCCGGACAATCCGAAGCCGTATGCGGCGATGGGACATCCGGCGCTCATCCCCGGTTCCATGGGCAGCGCGTCTTACCTCATGGTCGGCCGGGATACCGGTGCGGCCAACTACTACTCCATCTGCCACGGCGCAGGGCGCGTCCGTTCACGCAGTGCCACGAAGCAGCTCATAACGGTTGACGAGTTCGCAGCTTCGCTTCAGGTCGGGACGGAGGATGAGGTCGTCGTGAACCAGCGCATGCTGGAATCGATTATCGACGAGGCGCCGCAAGCCTACAAGGATGTGGAGCAGATTATCGAGAGCGTCGTCGGAGCTGGTCTTGCCGGCGTCGTGGCAAGATGCAAGCCGTTGGCGACAGTCAAAGGCGGTTAACTCGCTGAGCAAAGCGGAAAATGGAGGTACCTATCAATGAATGTAAGGGTTACGGAATATAACGAGAAATGGGAGCGCATGTTCCGCGAAGAATCACAAAAAATAAGAGAGATATTGGCGGAGGAGTTAGTTGATATCCATCATATTGGCAGCACCTCAGGTTCATGTCTTTCAAGCGGATAACAAGGAGGATATTCAGCGCCATGTGGCGGTAAGAGACTACCTCCGGACCCATCCCGAGGCAGTCAAGCAATATGGAGATCTGAAGGAGAACCTGGCGAACCAATTTCCGAAGGATATTGAAGCATATATGGACGGAAAAGATACGTTTGTGAAAGAACTGGAAAAAAGAGCATTGCATTGGTATAGAAATCTTTAGTGCTGCGATAAATACGAGAAGCTAAAAGCTTTTGAGGGGCAGCCATGCGGACCGCGAATCCGTTAACCGTGAAATATGCGAGGAACCATGGTCCGCACTCCCCTTTTTTCTACTGCTGAAAAATATCTTTAGTACCTTGCGCCCGGTTCATTCTGGAAAAATCAACTTTGGCAAAGGCAATCGTCGAGACCAATAAAAATAAGATCCCGAATGAAATGATAAAGAGGATGCCAAGTTGAGGAGTTATCACAACATCACTTACTTTAAACGCAAGCTGTTCGGCGACTAACTCGTCTGGCGGCAAAGACATTTTTTCTAAACTAAGCGCTCTGAAAAATGCCGCGGCATAGGTCATCGGATTAAACAACGCAATATACTGCAAGCCGTCTGGCAGCAAGCGAAGCGGAATGTACACGCCGCATAAAAAAGTGAACGGCGTTGTAACCGCGACCGAGACAATCTGAAAGGTCTGCGAATTTTTGGCTAATGTCGCTAAAAATAATCCGAACGCCGAAAAGACAAGTCCGACTAAAATCATGAAGCCGATGATGGCAAAGGGAGTCATGATGGATGAATAGGTCATGCCGATAAAATAACCGATGATCAAAATCATAATGCCTTGGAACGTAGCAATCGTTGCCGAGGCCAGCATTTGTCCGGCCGCGATCTGTATTCTTTTGACAGGACTAACAAGCACTTCTTTCATATAACCGGACACGATATCTTCAATCGTCGAGGTTGCGATATTCAGCGATGTCTGGAACACTACAATGATTACAATACCGGCCAGCACATAATGTACCGGATTGGTTACTGATGTGCTTGCAAAAGCGGAGCTTAATAAATATAAATAAAAAAACGGCATAATCAGCATTAACACCAACTGCACACGATTTCTAATAAATAGTTTGACATTGCGAAACCATATCGCCGCCACAATGCGCACCCCCAGTTACCCCCTTATATCCTTTCCCGTAATTTCGAGAAACACATCGTTTAACGTACCTTTTTTAATTTCGATATCGGTAATCGCCGGCCTATGTTCGCTCACGATGTCCAGCAGGTCGGATAAACGGGTAAATTCCGTGGCGAAGTAACCGTTTTTTCTCTCATACCTCATCTCAAAATGTTGTAACAAGTTTTCTAGTGCACGCTCGTCGCTGCTAGCGATATGGACTTTGTCTTTGGTGTATCGCTGCTTCAATGCATGCGGCTCATCGAACGCAATGATTTTGCCGTGGTCCATAACAGCTACTTTATTGCAAATTTCAGCCTCGTCCATATAATGAGTCGTTAAAAATATCGTTAACCGTTGTTTTGGAATACCCTTTTGTCGTGAAAAGCATCTCGGCGGCGTCCAATATTTCATTTCTTCGTTCTTCCGGTTTTTTAGAAATCCTCATTTTTCATTCCTACGCCACTACCGACAGACTGTCGGTCTATAAAAATCGTAACATTTTTCCTGTTCGTAAGTCAAGGACATTATTGCCAGTTCTTTCATCTTAACCCTATGGCACGGATGGCTCGTCCGCTGCCATTTCCCCCATTTCCTGATTAAAATCCCTGCTTTATTCACACACTAACCGCAATTGAGGAGGTTGAGAGCATGTACATTAAAGAAACCGACCTGCCAGGCATCGGCCATAAATACGAAATGATTACGCAAAGCAGCGACAGGCTGGTCATTGTCATCCATGATGACGGCCGGCGTGAAGTGTATCATTTTGAAAATCTTGATCAGGATGATTGCACATCCATGGTTACGCTCGAGGATGAAGAAGCAAGACAACTTGCCGCCATCGTCGGCGGAATGACTTACCGGCCGAAGGCATTGGAGACGATGGATGTCGCTTTAGAGGATTTGACGATTGAATGGTACAGAGTCGCGCCTGACGCAGCTTGTGTCGGCAGCACGATCGGCGAAGCGAATATCCGGCAGACCGCAGGAGTCACCATTATTGCCGCCATCGAGAAAGGTGCCAAGCACATCAATCCCGGTCCGGAGTATACCTTTAAGGCAGACACCATCCTCGTCGTTGCGGGCGAACGCCACCAATTGAAACAGTTGAAGCAGCTGCTGCAAACCGGGAGACGCTGATCATGGATCATCTCGTACTGGAAGTTGGACTTGCCGTTATTCTCATTGCCCTGGTTGGACTGCTCGCGGCCAGCATTCGAACTTCGGTCATTCCTTTTTATATTTTGGTCGGCATGGCCGTAGGCCCCCATGCGCCGCATTTTGGCGCATTCGACTTCCGATTTGTCGAGAGCGCGGAGGTCATTGCATTTATGGGACGGCTTGGCGTGCTTTTTCTGCTGTTCTATTTGGGGCTGGAGTTTTCTATCGGCCGCTTAATGAAATCAGGCCGCTCCATCATCGTGGGCGGAACGATCTATATCCTTATTAACTTTACTTTAGGCTTGCTCTATGGGTGGGTCAACGGCTTCCCTATTGAGGAAACGATGGTTATGGCCGGCATTACGACCATTTCATCCAGCGCGATCGTGGCGAAGGTGCTCGTTGATTTGAAGCGAACCGCCAATCCCGAGACTGAGATGATTTTGGGAATCATCATGTTCGAGGATATTTTCCTCGCATTATACATCTCCGTCCTGTCCGGGCTGGTCCTCAGCGACTCGTCCTCTGTGGGCGGGGTAATATTGTCAGCCTTGTACGCTCTGGGATTCATGCTTCTCTTGCTGATTGTCGGACGCGCAGCTGCGCCTCTTCTGAATAAGGTCTTCAACATCCGTTCCAATGAATTGTTCTTGCTGCTTGTGTTCGGCTTCTTATTCCTCGTGGCCGGGTTCGCGGAGACGATTCATGTAGCTGAAGCGATCGGTGCGCTTCTGACCGGGCTCATACTTGCTGAAACGATACACTTGAAACGAATCGAGCAAATGATATTGCCGTTCCGTGATTTCTTCGGCGCGTTATTCTTCTTCAGCTTCGGACTGACCATCGTTCCTTCCGCGCTCGGCGGAGCTTTGTGGCTGTCGGTGGGAGCCGTTGCGGTGACATTGCTCGGCAACTTCCTTGCCGGTATGATTTCTGGCAAGAGCGCGGGCTTATCGCCCAAGGCTTCCGCCAATATCGGGCTAACCATTGTATCCCGCGGCGAGTTCTCTATCATTATGGCGAACCTTGGCAAATCCGGCGGACTGCTTGAACTGCTCCAGCCGTTCGCGGCACTGTATGTGCTCATTCTTGCCATTTTGGGACCTCTGCTGACGAAGGAATCCAGACTCATTTTCAAGGGACTGAATAAGATCTTCAGATGGGAAAAAAGCAAAGGAAGCGTACCCGGACAAGCGAAGAACCCCTCTGGCAAAAGCTAAGCGTCATCAAAGGGAGGAATCCGTCAAGTTTTGCGAAGGAGCAACAGTTTTTAATGTAAGCTACATGACGGCGAGTATGAAAAAAGGTTTCTGTAGACCCACTCGCCTTTCGTTTGTTATTGTATATGAACAATAACGAAGCTTGGGGTTGTGATGCATGTGAATGGTCCGAAAACAGCTATTTTATCGGTGCTCAGTAATACCTTTGTCGTCTTGTTGAAGCTCGTTGTCGGCATATTCACGGGCTCCATTGCCGTCATCTCGGAAGCGATCCACTCCTCGCTGGATTTGGCGGCTTCCTTGATTGCTTTTTTCTCGGTGCGGTTGTCGAGCCGTTCGGCAGATAAGAACCATCCTTATGGTCACGGCAAGGTGGAGAATATATCGGGAACCATTGAGACGCTGCTTATTTTTGTGGCGGGTGCCTGGATTATCTATGAATGTGTTCATAAGCTCTTCGAGCCTACGCCGATTGAGCTTCCTTATTTGGGCGTCATCGTCATGTTTGTCGGGGCGGGCATCAATTTCATCGTATCTCGCCGGGTAAGCAAAGCGGCAACAGAGCTGAATTCGGTCGCCATGAAATCCAATGCGCTGCATTTGCTAACCGATGTGTATACATCATTAGGCGTCGGATGCAGCCTGTTGCTGGCCACCTTGACAGGATGGACGATATTGGATCCGATCATCGGCATCATACTGGCTCTGTACATCATGAGAGAGGCGTACAAGCTGATGAAGGAATCCTTCCCTCCTCTGCTCGATGCACGCTTGACCGATGAAGAGGAAAAAGAAATTGTGCAAGTGATTCAATCTTATCAAGGACAATATATTGAGTTCCATGACTTGCGCACCCGACGTTCCGGTCCCGTCGAATATGTCGATTTCCATCTCGTGGTCCCCTCCAGGATGGATATAGATTCGGCGCACCAACTATGCGATGACATTGAGCAAGCAATTATGGCGGCATTCCGCCGTGCGCAAGTATTCATTCATGTCGAACCGGAGCATGAAATAAAACATCGATAGCGCAGCGGCTGCGATGTTCTGTAGAAAGTAACAGGAGGCGGCCTGGCCGCCTCCTTGTTATTCACCGTTCGCTAAGCATGTTAACCGGAACGTCCCGTTCCTCTTCCGGATTGCTAAGAGGGTAAATTCTTGCGATGCCGTCCTCTTCATTCACATGTTGAATGTATACGGGCTCCCCTTGGTAAGTCACGTCTACCATAACCGGCGATGCTGAGATTTCGATCGCTCTTTGCGTATTCATTCCTATCAACCTCCATCTGGGCCTCTATCATGATACGCTCTATAATATACGTAACATGCCATGTTGTTATACGTTGGCTCAAGGTACTGATCTCAACATCCCGTTACAGCCTCCGGATCATGCTCAACGAATGCGGGTACGTCAGCTCGAAGCCGTATTTTCTATAGAAGCCAACAGATGGAACATCGGCCATGAGCAGGATATCTGCCCCTTGCGGCGCCTGCTGCTGCACATACTCCATCAACACGTTCATTATCGTCTGCTGCCATTCCTCGCCTTCGCGGGAAGGATGGACCATCACGTCGACAATCTGAAAATAACAGGCTCCGTCGCCGATGATTCTCCCCATTCCGATCAGCTGCCCCTGATCATCTCTCATCACGACAGACAACATCAAATTCATCAATGCTGTATGGGCAACCGCCTCCTCCTTCGGAGCGAGACCCGCCGCGGCTCGCAATTCCATATACTCTCCTATGCCGGGCACTTCATGCAACATATTCATATGGATATCCTCCTCATGTCCTCTTTCGAAAAAGCTCCTTCATTAACCACGATACTACATTTATGCAAGTGCTAAAGTTCTATTTAAGGTCCTATTGGAGGCTATAGAAAAGGAACATTCAAGCCCTGTCATGGAGCATCCGGAAAACGGCTACCGCCTGTTCACGCCAACGCATATCCGCAAAATCTTGCTGATTCGCACGCTGCGAAGCACCGTCTACTTTTTGAAGAGCATGAAGGATATTGTACAGGCATTGGACAACCACAGCATCGAGCAGGTTACAAAAGTGACGGAGAATGCCCTCCTCATCATCCACGAGCGCAATCGCCAGCAGTTCCAGGGGGTGCACCGGCTGGTCGAGCTGTGCAGCGTGCTGGAGCTAATGTGATAATATTACTTCTACTCAGCCATGATGTTCTGCCCTCGGCATATGGGAAAAAGAACCGGCTCAAGTCATTCGGCAGCACTTTGCCTTTCATACGACGATCGATTATATGAAGCATGCTGTTCCGTTTTTACAAGAACGTGGACTTCCTGTGCGGAACTTCTTGAATGATGGCACGGAACGCCCCTTTGTTTTCGCATGGATGCCAGCCGTATCCATCTACTTTGCCGACCCCGACGGGCATTCTCTGGAATTCCTCTCCATGCTGCCCGATAAGCCGCAGCCAGAATTAGGCGTTGTGCCCTGGGAAGAATGGGAAATGGCGCACGGCAGACAGGTAGACTGGTAACGGATCGCCAAAATGCAAAAGGACAGCATCGCTATCGATGCCGTCCTTCTATCACTTCTTCAACGCTCTTGGTATTGTTCTGGGCGGCGGCGAACTCATTAATGAACAATTCATTGATTTGCGAGTAGTTCGCGACCAAATGGTTGAACGATTCCACGCCGTATTTGTTGGCTCCGTCATATTCGTTTTTAATAACTTGCGGATCTACGCCTTCGAAGCTATTGTAATATTTTTCTTTCGCCTGCTCATTGATCGGAGGCGTACCGCCGCTCAATTCGATCGATTTTTCCTGCACGTCCTTGGAGATCATAAATTTAATGAATTCATAGGCTACCTTCGGATGCTTGGAGTCTTTCAGTACGAATAGCGGGTGAATATACAGTACGCTTCGTTCCTTCTCATTGCCGCCGAACGGAACGGCAGCGACACCCACCTTGAAGTTGAATTGGTCCTGACTCGCCAAACTCCAGGAGCCGCCTACCGACATGCCGATTTTGCCGGACAGGAACGGATCGCCGAATTGTCCTGCCACGGACTTGGACCAGGCTGGAGATGGAGAGACCTGCTTATCCCAGATGGGTCCAATCCATTTCTTATATGCGGCAATCGCTTCCGGCGAATCGAAATGCGTCTCGCTTGGCTTGCCGCCGTTCCAGTTCCGTTTGTTTTGACAATACCTTTTTTTGTATGTTCTGTCCACATCTGGAACCGAATGTAGAAAGGCCGGGCCACTTCGCGTAGCACGGACTTCTCCCCTCACTCGTTGCTTGTCAGATCATTCACTGCGATCTTTTTTGTATTTCTCTGTCCGGCTGTCCTGAATAACGCCGCTCCAATTGAGCCCGAACCCGAAATCATACCGATGGTTCTCCGAATCGGCATGACACTCCATATCATGAGCCGCATCCTCCAGTTGCGCTTCCACGGTCTCCATACTGGCGGGCATTTGCATCGGCAAGAGACCGGATGGCTCGGCGGCGCCGGTCAGCACATCGAGGATGGCCTGATCTTGGACGCCGAAGTGAGCGAGGATTCCGTCTGCCGCAGTCTCGAATTCAGCGACGATTGCCGGGGTGGACAGCAAGAGGGAGACGATGACCGGCTTGCCTTTCATCCGCTCCGCCGTGTCCAGCAGGGCGTCCAGATCAGCTTCGTTATGCGTCGTCACCGTTTTGCCGTAGTAGGAACGGTTCTGCGCATCTCCTTCCCGGGCATCCCCGGCAAGGCTCTGCTTGCGCGCCTGCGCTGCCGTATAAGATTTATACTGCAAGCTGATCGGCACATACCCGTTCCCGCCATTGTCCGCCTCTTCCTGACTAAATCCCGTCCCCGACTTCGGACTGCGCATGCAGACGAGCGCGAAGTCAGCCTCATCCGGGTTATCCGTCACCTTGAAATATTTTGCGGCAATCTCCAGATTAAGTGGATATTCGAGCGTCTCCGGCGTCGGATTGCCGAACCAGTCCTTCCCTGACGGCGTGTACCGCTGCGGAATATAGATCGTGCTGCCAGGCTTGAGCGGTAAGATAGCGCTCTTGTTCTTGAGCATCACGATCGACTTGAGCTGCGCTTCATAACCGGCCTGCATGTAGCTGGGGTTCCCGACAACCCGCGCGCTCGCCTCGACGTCCAGATACGGGTTCTCGAAGAGACCGAGACGGAACATATTGGCCAGCAGCCGCACCGCAGACTGCTCGAACCGCTTCCGCATAGCCGTCTCGCCATGCTCAGCCACGCCCATTCGGTATGCTTCCAGCACGGGTTGGACTTCGTTGTTGCCGCCGAATTGATCGACGCCGGCCATCATCAGCTTATAATGCCGCTCGGCGACGGACAACTCTTCGACACCCCATGGCTTGCCCGACAGGAAGCTGTCCTTGCACCCCGATTCATCGGCGGTAATCAGCCAATCCGTGCAGACGACGCCATCATAGCCGTATTGCCCCCGCAGCAGATCGCGGATGAGATAGGCGTTATACGAATTGCCGACATTCTCCCCGTTCACGGTATCCTGATCGGTGGATATCGTGTAGTACGGCATGACCGCGGAGGCCATCTTCGTAGGTCCGTCAAGCCGGAACGCGCCTTCCGTGAACGGCTTCAGATGCTCCTCGAAGTTGTTCCCCGGGTAGACCGCGTATTTCCCGCACGCATAATGCGCATCCCGTCCGCCTTCGCCCGAGCCGCCTCCCGGCCAATGCTTCACCATCGCATTGACGCTGTCATACCCCCAACCGTCGGCAATCTCGGCGTCGTCCGCCGAGGTCTGGAAGCCGTCGATATAGGCGCGCCCCATATCCGTCGCCAGACGCGAGTCTTCGCCGAAGGTGCCGTTGAACCGGAACCAGCGCGGGTCGGTGGCGATATCGATCTGCGGCGACAAGGCCGTGGCGATACCAAGCGCCCGGTATTCCTTGGCCGCGATCTCGCCGAACCGGCGCACGAGTTCCGGGTCGAAGGTGGCCGCCAAGCCAAGCGGCTCGGGCCACATCGAGATGGCGCCCCCCGCCCCGGCATTGAATTCGGAGCTGGAATCGGAGCTGTGCCGCGGGTCAGAGCTGTTGTTGGCCGGAATGCCCAAGCCCGTGCCTTCCGCGAAGGCCTGCACCGCATTGCTCCATCGGGCCGCCGTCTCGGGGCTCTCCACCGAGGTGACCAGAATATGCCGCACATGATCCTCCGTCAGGAACTTGATCTGCTCATCCGTCAGATCCCACGGATTCGCGCCGCTCTCTTCATACGGTTTGCCGTCATAGGTGCTCGCGAACCAGCCGCGGCTTGCCGCCGGAATGGCTTGATGCCGGCTGTACAGCATCAAGCCCGCGATTTGCTCAATCGACATCTTGCAAGCGAGGTCCTTCGCCCGCTCCTCCGCGGGCAGCCGCCAATCTTCGTATTTATCCAGGCTTCCATTCCGATTCAAATCCTTGAAATAGAATCCGTCCTGCTCCAATATCGAGACGCCGGACGCCTTGGAATATCCGAGCGTCGGCCCTTGCTTATTGTGTACATATGCAATGGTTTCTTCTTGCCGTTCGACCGTTCTCTTTTTCTGTGTCACGTCTCCAATCCCTCCACTATCCATTCTCTTTACTTCAATCCCAAGACTTCATTCAGCCGCTCAATCAGCTTCTCCAGCTCGGCTTCTGTCATGCCGCTGCCCATCATGCCCGACAAGGAGCGAAGCCCGTCATATTTTTTCCACTCCACGACGGCTTCGAACAGCTGCGCCAGGCCGCTGTCATCCATGCTCTCCGCGAACATCGCCCCCATTCGCTTCACGCTCTCGAGGCTGTCGTTCATCGCTTGCTCGGCGAGCTGGGCCGTGGCCGGAAGCGCCAGCAGCTCATGGAAGCGCGTCGTGCGGGTCACCTTCGTGAACGGAATCGCCGTCGAATGAACGTCTATCGCTACCGTCAGCGGCGTATCCGCCGAGGAAGGGCCGACCAGAATCTCATAGGTTCCGCTCTCGGCGAACCAGTCGTGAATATCGGTATTAAAATAGGCAAAGGAGCGTTTGTCCAGAGTGAAGCTGACCGCTGCCGCTTCACCGGGATCCAGGCTGATCTTGGCAAATCCCTTCAGCTCCTTCACCGGTCTAACCACGCTGCTGCCGGCGTGCTTCACATAGAGCTGCACGACTTCCTTCCCTGCGCGGCTGCCCGTATTGCGCACCGTAACGGTTACGGTCGCCGTGTCCGTATCCTTCATGCTTGACTTGTCGAATTGAATTTGTTCATAAGCGAACGTCGTATAGCTGAGACCGTGCCCGAACGGGAACAGCGGCGTTTCTTTCTTCGTCTCATAGTAGCGGTAACCGACAAATATCCCTTCCCCGTAAAAGACTTCTTTTTTCCCGCCCGGGAAGTTCAGATAGGATGGCGTTTGCTCTAGCGAGACAGGGAACGTTTCCGCCAGCTTGCCGCTCGGATTGACATCGCCGTAGAGCACGTCCGCCGCCGCGCTGCCTGCCGCTTGCCCGCCCAAGTAGCCCTCGAGCACCGCCTTCACCTTGGGCAGCCATGGCATCGCCACCGGCGATCCGTTGGACAGGACGACCACCGTATTCGGCTGCACGGCCGCTACGCGCTCGATTAAGGCGCAATGCGACGCCGGCATGTCGAGATGGGTTCGGTCCAGTCCCTCCGACTCAAAGGCATCCGGCAGACCGGCAAAAATCACGGCGATATCCTTGCTCGCGGCCAGTTCTGCCGCTTCCGCGATGAGAGCTTCATCGATCGCGTCCTCCTCGAGCCGATAGCCTGGAGCGAAGTTGACCTCCCCTTCCGCCATCGAGGACATGAACTCGAGCGCGGTGTCCATCCGCGTCGGCACAATATGCGAGCTGCCGCCGCCCTGGTAGCGGGGCTGCGCCGCGAAGGCGCCGATCACCGCGACGGATTGCCTTTTATCCAGCGGAAGGAGGCCGCCGTCGTTTTTAAGCAAGACCATGCATTCCGCCGCCGCCCGCCGCGCCAAGGCATGATGCGCTTCCTTGTCGTAGGTGAAGCCCGCTTTCTTATTGTCATAGGCTTGGAAAATAACAGTTAGCAGGCGCTCCACCGTCTGATCCAGGACCGCTTCATCCAGCTCGCCCGATCGCACCGCATCCACGATCAGTTGGTCGTGATCCGGTCCGGCATAAGGCATTTCCAGCTCCAGCCCTGCCTCCAAGCCCTTCACCCGTTCGTTAATCGCGCCCCAGTCGGTCATGACGAAGCCTTCATGCTTCCAGGTCTCCTTCAGCACGTCCGTCAGCAGCTGCGAGTTCTCGGAGCAGAATTCGCCGTTGACCTGGTTGTAGGCGCACATGACGGTCCACGCCTTCCCGTCCATGATCGGGCCTTCGAAGCTGCGCAAGTAGATTTCATGCAATGACCGCTCGTCGACGACCGCATTGATGGAATTGCGCAGCGTTTCCTGATTGTTGACCGCGAAGTGCTTGACCGAAGTGCCGATACCCTGCCCTTGCACTCCCCGGACATGATGGGCGCCTATTTCCGAAGACAGATACGGATCCTCCGAGAAATATTCGAAATTGCGGCCGCACAGCGGAGAACGCTTAATGTTCACCGCGGGGCCAAGCAGAATCTGAACATCCTCCGCCTGGCATTCTTCCCCGAGGGCAGCCCCCACTTCCTCGATAAGCTCCCGATCCCATGAGGACGCGAGACCGGCGCCGCTCGGAAAGCATGTCGCCGGAACGGTCTTGCTCGACATATCGGCCGGATTTGCTTGCTTGCGAAGCCCGTGCGGGCCGTCGGTCACGACGATGGAGGGGATGCCCACCCGCTCAACCGCCTTCGTCTGCCACATATTCAGTCCCGAGCACAGACTTGCTTTTTCTTCCAGTGTCATTTCCTTTATGATGTCTTTCACTTGCCTACTCATGCGATAATCCTCCCGTACGCGGTAATGAAATGTCTTTGTTCGTCTGTCCGATTTCCGGCAAAGGCTTGACGGCCACCATGCCCAGCACGACGCAGAGCGCCAACACGATATAGAAGAACGTCCAGCCGCCGATGCCGAGCAGCAGCGGAGCGATCGCCGGCACGATCGATTGAGGCAGCGCATTGGCGACGTTCATCAGGCCGAAGTCTTTGGCGGCATCCTCCTTGCGCGGAAGAATCCGGGCCACCAATGCCATATCGACGGCGCTGAAGCAGCCGAAGCCCAAGCCGATGATGGCCGATGCCACAATATATGCCGTGTACTGAGGCACAAAGCCAAATAGCAAGATGCCCAGCACCATAATGAACGCCGAACCATATAAGAATGGCTTCTGCTTCTTGAATTTGTCGGACAGGATGCCGCCTAAAATACTCGTTACCGCCGACGCAAGCAAGCAAACAATGTTAAGGGTGCCGACGCTGTTCGTCGCTTGACTCTCTGTATAGCCCATCCGGTTCACCAGCATGACCGTCAAGTATAGCGTGCTGCAATATCCCATCATCAGCAGGAACTTCGAGACGAGAGCCCAGGTGAATTCCGGGAACTTTCTCGGGCTCGGATAGATTTTGCTGATTTTCTCGCCGAGCGACAGCTTCTGATGCCCGGTCTTCACGATCTCTACCTTGCCGTCGCGAATCACAAATAAACTGACAATCGGACCCGTGATACCGATGATCGCAATCACCAGCCATTTCATGTCCGAGGAGGCGGAGTTCATCAGCATCATCAGCACCATGCCGATGCACACGGCCGCCGGCAAGACGAGCCCGACCATACCGGATATCGTTCCCTGTCTCTCCTCCATGACCTGATCCGGGATAAGCGCCGTATAAGCCGCCATGCCGAAGTTGAAGAATAGCTGCGCAATCGCCCAGCCGATCAGGATTTGCCATATTTCCGTGGCCATCCCCACCCACATCAGCGCAGCGCATCCAACCAGCGGGCCGAGGAATATCCATGTCCGTCTTCGCCCGAAAGAGATGTTCGTCCGGTCGCTGATCGCGCCCCCAAGCGGGTTGCCGATCAGGGCGAAAAATGCGCCGGCGCCGGCGACTAAGCCGTACGAAGCGGTGTAGCCATTCGGATCGACCTCAATCATTTTGAAGGTGAGCAGCAGTATGGCCGGAGTCATCAGTCCGAGCATCATGCAGCCATAACCGAAGATGATGCCGAACGTCAACCGGCCCAGCGGAGTTCGGACTTGCCCTTTTATCATTGGTTCAGCCATCGTAAGTTCCTCCTAAGAGAGAATTGAAAACGTTTGCAAATATATTATAAAAAAAAGCCCCTGTTCCGAGACAGGCGGCTATTTATAGTCTTCTGTAGTTATTTTTAACGTCTTTTTTACAAACGCTTACATGACAGCATGATCCGAGATTAAAAAGTGACCCAATCGTCAATACACCGGGATCAGCTCCATCAGCTGCACCCCGTGAGGCTCCAGCACCGATACATAGGTCCTGCGGCCTTCTTCCAGATCGACATACTGGACATGCATCCGGGGGCCGGAATTCGCCTTCAGGTAAGCGATCTCCTCGGCAGACAGCGGCTCGGGCGCTCCCATCTCCACCCAGCGGTCATAGCTGCTCCCGTGCTTGCGGCCGATCGTATAGGTGACCACCCGGTAGGCGCCGGGGCGGATTCCTTTTAGCTCGACCTGCATTTTTACCGTTTTTTCATTCTTGAACCCGTTATACCGGTTCGTGCAATTGATGAAGGATGTATCCCCCATCGCATACAGGTCGTCGAAATGACAGTAATTGAAGGTCAGGATCTGATACCCTCCGCGGCCGGCGGTCGCGATGTAGCGATCCCCGCGGGCAAGGAGGCGATCTCCGAGCTTGGCAAGCAGCTCGTACGCAACGAACGCGGCCTTCGGAATGCCGTGCTGGGCGATCAGTCCCAGCCCTCCGTGATACAGATGGGCCGAAGCGGCGGTCTCCTCGATATTGTCGCTCAGCACCCAGTAGCCGAAGCCGCTGATGCGGTCCAGATTATCGATAATGTTTTTGGCGAGATAAGCCGCCTTGTACACAGTGTCATTCGTCAATTCCCGATGATACGCGGTCGAATTCCATTCCGTGAGAACCAATTCCTTGTCGGACAACCCTTGTTCGGCAAGCAGCTCCATCTCATGCGCCAGCATATCCCGCAAAAAATCCGGATTCGGGGAAATTCCGATGAACTCCTCCAAAATTCGACGGTACGGCTGCAGCGGCAGCGGATTCGCCGGCTCTGAATATAGCATGCCCTCAATATTTTCATGCGGATAGAAATGCAGCGGAATGAAGTCCGGTAAGCACTGATTGCGGCGGCAGAACGCATAGAATTCATCATTCAGCTGATGCGAACGAATGGTAATGATGCGGCCGGGCGCGCCGATGCGCAGCCGCTCCGATACGCCCTTCAATGTCTGATAGGTCCGCAGATACAGCTCCATATATTCCGTCAACGTTCCCGGCCAGAACGTCTTCAGCTCCGGCTCATTCCAGAATTCGAACTTCCATGTCTCCACTTCCTCCGCGCCGTAACGGTTCAGGCAGTGGCGAAGGAACCGTTCCACGAGCAGGCACCACCGATCGATCGATTTCGGCTTGCTGACGAAGCTTGCCTTGTAGAACACCTTCTTGCCCGGATCGTCCGCCAGCAAGGAGGGCATGAAGCCCAGCTCCACGAACGGCTTCAGGCCGACGGAGAGCAGGAAATCGAACAACTGGTCCACGAACCGGAAATTAAACCGGGGCTGTCCCGCCTCGTCTTCGTCATATATCATCATTTCATCGTCGAAGATGCCGTGGAACCGCAAATAGCGGAAGGGGCATATCCGCTGAACATGACGCAGCTGCTCCTGAACATCGGCATGCAAGCCTTCCTTCGCTTTGCCGATCGTGATCAACTGCTTCCACGTATGCCGAATCGGCTCGCCCGGGACGGACAGGTCCACTTCATAGGCGGCCTCTTCCACCTCGCGGATATCAGCCGCCATGCCAACGGATTGGCTTCGCTGCAAATACTGGTTGATAATGCCCAGAGCGCTGGTCTGATTGAACGCCAAATAGTTGTCCGAAGGCTTTTCCTTGTGATCCGTCGGCGGCCGGTATTGCTTGCGATACTCGTTGGGCGTCATATGATACTTTGCTTTGAAGGCGGCGTACAAAGACTTGGCATTCGGAAACCCGTGGTTCATGGCCAGGTCTGCAATCGGCGCGTCGGCATGCCGCAATAGATCCTCAACGGTGTTTTTCAAGCGGATGCTGGTCAGATAAGCCTGGAAGTTCAGGCCGATGTTCTCGCTGAAAAATTTGGACAAATACGGCACGGACAAATATTCCCGCTCGGCGATCGCCTGCAGCGTGATCGACTCCTGATAATGCTCGTCGATAAAGGTAATGATGCGCAGCATCCGATCCATATACTTCTCATTCATTACGCCTTCGATCGCGGGCCGCTTGAATTGCTTCAGGAGGATCGAAAGGACGCTCAGCATGCGTGCCTGCATGTCGAGCTCGTAGCCCTCCCCCTTCTTGTGCTTCAACTGCACCATCTCCGCCAAGCATTGGCGGATGCGGTCCAACGCCAGCTTCTCCTCCTTGCCGGCCTCCCCCGAATAACATGCGAAATTGATGGCTTCGACGCCGTTCACGTTATTCTTCATATATTTGGACGGGATAAGAAACGTCGCAATGATATTGACGTCCAGCCCAATGACTTCGTGAACATGGCCTTGATTGATCAGCAACACGTCCCCTTCGGACAAGGCATATTTCCGCTGATTCACCGTTGCTTCCAACGTACCCCGAAGCACGAAGATGACTTCCATGCTGTTATGCCAGTGATTAGGCACGTAGTTCACGCTGTGCAGCGATACATCGAATGGCAATGCCTCGTCCGTTTCCACGAATTCATAAATCGGATTCACCGGGATATCCTCCATTAGTACGATTTCTAGCTATGCGTATATCTATATACCTACATTCTATATGAAGTCGGGAGGAAAGCAAAAAATTTCATTGCGCCCGCCACTTCGTTCGGCAGATCAACCAAAGCTGCGTAGGCATTTTAGATGCTCCAGACTTGGAGAAAGCTCGGCTATTGCTGGATAAAACGTTAGAGACCTGCAGTGAGAAAGCAGAACGAGCCATGCGTATATTGGAGCAAGGTTTCGACGATGCTACGGCGGTAATGTCGATTCCAGAGAAGTACCGCAAGCGTCTGCGTACGACGAACAGCCAATAGCGTGTAAACGAGGCAGTACGGCGTCGTGAGCGTGTTCTTCGTATCTTTCCAAGCATACCGATTACTTGGATCCTTGCTAATGGAGATAGATGAAAAGTGGAGCAATGGCCGAAAGTATCTGGATATGACGGATTATTTGGTGTGGAGAAAAACAAACGTAAAAACCCAATCCAAAATTGTGCGATTAATTGAGGAGCGAGTTTTAATTGAGGGAAATTTACACACAATTTTGGACTTGACCTTCACATGTGTCGCGTCAATAAAGAGTAAGTCAGGTTCAAGGAAACCATGGCAAGCAGCTTCTTCGGGGATGCGATGAAAGATTCCTTCAAACAATCCCGTATCCCGAAAACGGCGTACATAATTCTTACCTGTTGTCGAATGACAAGAATTTAGAGATATTACCTCACCCAACCTTTTTAGTTAATACAATCCACTAGATTAGGCTCCATCCCTACAGCAGATATCATCCTGAATATAAAACTGCAACCTATTATTTTTCAAATCTTCTTGATTTCAACATAAATAACTTAGTTGAGGTGCGTATTTAAACCCGAGTCATGATACCACCCCATATCCCTAACGAGACATAAACCAATATCCGCTCGGCAGTGCTCCAGATTCCAACTTATAATATCCGATCATCCTGACAGCTCCTTGTCTTTTTTACAGAGGCGGCAAAACAGAACCGGCAGCACTGGTTCCAAAAGTGATTTTAAAATATTTATATTTATGGAAGGAAATATAATATATTCGCAGAATAGTACATACGTGCACATATAATTTGTGCATAAATTCGTAATTAGAAGGAGGTAATGTGGTTGTTGAAAAAGAAGTCTATCACCGGTTTGGTCGCGTTTTTTTCACTGTTATTAGTTTTTTCTACTTCAGTTTCTGCTAATGCAAAAATTCACTCTGCATCTCCAAAATCAACTGTTGCATGCGAAGACATCAGAGGCGAAGTTAGTTATCAAAAAGATGAAAGTGGTAAAATTGTAAAGAAAATAACTAAAGTTAGTGATGTCGAAGAATACTCAAAGAAATTTGGAATCACTCTCCCCTCACCAGATGCGGAAATTCTTCATATTAGCCCTGTCACCGAGATTGCTGATAAATCCACACCAACAAATCAACCTCTTTGGATAGGGGATCTTTATATAAAAAACCTTGAAGGTCCCAGAGAGGCATGCGATTCAGAACTACTTAAACATTCCTACTATGATTATCCAGGTGGAACAATGAGTGTGTCTCAAAGCGTACAAGCCTCGTATGGGGGAGCCGTTTCCGTATCTGCCGAGATCATAAACGCATCAGTTAGTTTCAATGTAACTCATTCTTATGCAGTTTCAGATTCACAAAACGTAGAGGTACCATTCGGAAAAAGGGCAAGTGTTAAAGCGTTTCCGGTAGTTTATGTCTGGCAGTATGATATATACAAAAAAGGCATATTCTCTGACTCTTATGAAGGTTACGGGTGGGCTCAGAAACCAACAGGTGTTTGTTTTTCCGTTGTAATTTATTAAAGATGTCCCTTGAATGAACTTCCCCCCGTCAAGTAGACAGTACAAAAAATAATCATTAATTAAGCGGCTTTGGTCCTGAATTCCATCGGACTGAAGCCGTTTAGTTTTGTTTGTAAACGTTCGTAAGGCCTGAATATCCCTCTCGAGCTCCTCAAAGGTATGGTAGGTGTGTAAATAATACTTCTCACAAAATTTGAGTTCCCCAGAAAGATTCCATTGGATCGTTAATGTAAATGACGGTATCGAAGGTTCGCTCGACTTTCACATAAATGGCATCATGACATACGTCTGCTCTGCATATTGAGATAACTCTCACTCTATGTATTCCTTCATCGCTTTAAGCTTAAGCTCAGCACTATAACTTCGATTATGGTTTCGTTTTTCTAACCCCTCATAACCATACACCCTGTAACGAGGACACCATTTCGCCAAAGTCGTTTTGCTGCTACCGTATTTCTTGGCTGCAGCCTTAACACCAATTTCGCCAAGGACGCATCATATTTTTTATTAGCCATAAAAACTCCCCTTACACATGTCTTATTATTTCACCTGTCTACCGTAAGGGAGCATATCAGAAACTACAGGGACAGCCTATCATTATTTTTTCAAGAGACGAATTAATCCTATACTTAACAGTACACCACCAAATATACGATAGGTTCCTGTATACGCATTAAAATGAGCCAGCAAATTTTCAGTATCTACACTCCCTCCCATACTCTTTACAAACTTACTTGCTTGATCATCGCCCATTCTTGTGCTATTTAATAAAAAATAAGCACCTACTAACACGCATATTATAGAAAGTATTTTTAAGATAATGTCTTTATTTTTATCCAACTTTCTCCCCCCTTAAATAATTTTCCTTAAACAGATGTCGGCCGTTTTTCAAACAAAGTTAATTTTACCATTTTTAATGTTTATTCACAAATCAATTGTTTCATTCTCACTATTAAGGAATATAACGAGATTATCAATATGTTTCCCATTTAAAATTACCCTAAATTTCGAAAGCCCATAAGATTGAGGCAAGTGACCGGGTCAATAGCAAATTGAGATGTTATAATGTGGTAATTACCCATGTTTGATAGAGACAGGGAGTTGTTGTGAATGGTCTTCCCCCCCTCCCGAGGCACACCCCCATTTTCCATGTGAAATTTTGGGGAATACTCATTCCAATTGAGCCAGTCTGGTCTCAATTCGTTTCCAAGCATTACGGTTGACGAAATCTTTAACACGACACTTCTTCCATGCCATCTGCAATGTCTTTAAGTTTTTGAGGAGCAGTAATTGTGATTGCAGAACCATCTTCATTGCTAAAAACAATAGACCAACCGTACGCTACATTGGTTTTAATTGATCCTCAGGTACAAACTCGTCCAAAGGGACCATGGAGACTCCAGAACTAATAATTTTTCTTCATTATATTAATGCGGTTAATAATTTAAAGTTCTCTGATAAAACAAGACTGTCGACAGGACTTTGTCGACAGTCTTAGCCGAACATCAAGTTCGGCCAGCCTTACTATTTCCGGGCACTGCCTGCCCTTGCGCTCCTCACTGATTCATATACCGCAAATAAAGACGGGTCTCTGCCACGACCACGCCGGACAATCCCAACAGTGCGATCAAATTCGGGAGAGCCATCAGCCCGTTCACGATGTCCGACAGCAGATAGATCGCATGCAGCTTGATGAACGCGCCAGCCGCGACCATGGCGATGAACACGATGCGGTAAGGCAAGATCGCCCGCACGCCGAATAAATAGACAATGCAGCGCTCGCCGTAATAATTCCACCCCAGAATCGTCGTAAAAGCAAATAAAATAAGACATAGCGTCAGAATGATAGAGCCGAAAGGCATCGCGGCATCGAACGCCGCCTGCGTCATCGCCGCACCTTCCGCCATACCGTTCCACGCCCCGGTCACAATCAGCGTCAGTCCGGTCAGCGTACAAATAATAATTGTATCGATGAACGTACCGGTCATCGATACAAGACCCTGTTCCGCGGGCCATTTCACCTTGGCCGCCGCCGCCGCGATCGGAGCGCTGCCGAGCCCGGATTCATTCGAGAACACCCCTCTAGCGATGCCGTTCCGAATGGCCATCATGACGGTCGCGCCGAGGAAGCCGCCTCCGGCCGCCGTCGCGCTGAAAGCGCTCTGGAAAACAAGCGACAGCGCGTTCGGAATCTTGTCGGCGAAAGTGATCAGAACGATGCCGCTGGCTACGACATAGATGATAGCCATCGCAGGCACGACTTTGGTGGTCACCCTAGCAATGCTCTTGAGACCGCCAATCGTCACTAGAGCTATCGCGAGGGTCACCACTCCTGCGGTTACCGCCACAGGAACCCCCAGGCTGGTCTGGCTGGATGATACGATCGCATTCACCTGCGGAAGAGTGCCGATGCCTAACAAGGCCACCAATACTCCGCTCACCGCGAAATAGATCGCAAGCGGTTTGAACTTCGCACCCAAGCCTTGTTCGATATAATACATCGGGCCGCCCGACACTTGCCCGTTCTCGTCGATTTTCCGGAATTTCACGGCCAACAAGCCTTCCGCATACTTCGTCGCCATGCCAAAAAATGCGGCCAGCCACATCCAAAACAGTGCGCCCGGCCCGCCTATCTGAATCGCGGTGGCGACGCCGACAATATTCCCCGTTCCGATCGTGGCCGCCAGGGCGGTAGCCAGCGCGCCGAAGCTCGTGACGTCCCCTTTGCCTTCGTTTTTCGCCGTGAATATGAGCTTGAGCGCCAGCGGCAGGCGAAGCACCTGCAGCAGCCCGAGCCGAATCGTTAAAAAGATACCGGTCCCCACTAGTAAGATCAGGAGCGGCGGCCCCCATACAAATTGATTCACCCGATCCAGCCATACTTCCAACCAATGCATTACAATTCCCCTCTTCATCTTGAAATCAATGTCTGACGACATAAAAAAGAGCCAAATCGATAGATTTGACTCCGGGGGACATTTTTGCAGAACAGCAAAAAGAATGATATGTGAATGCAATCACAATACCAACATAAAGATGCCTGACATCTGCAATCCCTGTCCTTTTACCTGAGAGTTTTAACGCGCGTCTTGCCACGTCTTGCCCCTTCGGTGCTCCGCGATGGAGTCTCTCCAGAGTCCTGTCCGTATACGGTCCTGCTTCATCCAATTCGGTTACGAACGATAACAAGCGCCTGAGAGCTTTGCCCCTTCGGCCAGGCTTGATCCTGTCTCCCGTATACTTCATCCAGTTATGAAGTTGTTCATCTATTATAGAGAACGATCTCAGATTCCGCAAGGATCAATTATATGGAAAAAAAGGACCACACCTGCTTTCTCCCGCTCACAACGGGCATGATTCGTCCTCCTGGAGAATACATATCTTGTGAGAGCCTGCAATCATTGTCAAAGAATATTCTCACGAAGGAGTGATTATGCTTGTCATCGTTCCAAATCAGTCCGAAGGTTAAAGCTTTTTTGCAAGGCACGAAGAAGCTGTTCATCAATGGAGAGTGGGTCGAATCCGTCCAGAACAACGTCTTTTCGTCGATCAATCCGGCTACGGGAGAAGTGCTCGCGGTCGTGTCAGAAGCGCGTGAGGAGGATGTGGACCGGGCGGTCAAGGCGGCGCGCCATGCATTCGATCATGGAAAATGGTCCACCATGAGCGCGGCGGATCGCAGCCGCCTCATCTATAAGCTGGCCGATCTCATCGAGGCGAACAAGCAAGAGCTGGCTGAGCTGGAGACGCTGGACAACGGCAAGCCGCTGCGGGAGACAAAGGCAGCCGATCTTCCGCTCACGATCGAGCATTTCCGTTATTATGCCGGCTGGGCTACAAAAATCGTCGGACAAACCATTCCTACGGCAGGCAACTTCCTTACCTATACGAGACATGAAGCGGTCGGAGTGGTCGCCCAGATCATTCCGTGGAACTTCCCGCTGCTGATGGCGGCCTGGAAGCTCGGCGCCGCCCTCGCCACCGGCTGCACCGTCGTCCTGAAGCCGGCGGAGCAGACGCCGCTGTCCGCCCTCTACCTGGCTCAGTTGACCCAGGAAGCCGGGTTCCCGCCTGGCGTCATCAACGTCATCCCCGGCTTCGGCGAGACGGCGGGCGCACCGCTCGTCCAGCATCCGCAAGTCGACAAGATCGCCTTCACCGGCTCGACGGTTGTCGGGAAATCGATCATGCGCGAAGCCGCAGATACGGTCAAAAAAGTAACGCTTGAGCTCGGCGGCAAATCACCGAACATCATTCTCCCGGACGCCGATCTGTCCCGGGCGGTGCCCGGCGCGCTGCGGGGCATCACCTTCAATCAGGGGCAGGTGTGCTCGGCAGGCTCGCGGCTCTACGTGCAAAAGAAATTATATGATAACGTCGTAGCCGACCTGGCGTCGGAGGCGAAGCGGATCCGGGTGGGAAGCGGCCTCGATCCGGATACGGAGATGGGCCCGCTCGTCTCGTCCGAGCAGCATGACATCGTGAAGCGCTATATCGAAGCGGGGAAAGCGGCCGGTGCAGAGCTGGTTACCGGCGGCAAAGTGCCTGGCGGACAGGGATACTTCGTCGAACCGACAATATTCGCGCATGTCGATCCGAAGATGACGATCGCCCGCGAAGAGATCTTCGGGCCTGTCGTGGCGGCGATGCCGTACGATACGCTCGACGACTTGATTGAGCAGGCCAACCAATCCGATTACGGCTTGGCTGCGGGAGTATGGACGCAAAATCTGAAGCAAGCCCACTATCTGGCAAGAAAACTGAAAGCGGGCACGGTCTGGGTGAACTGCTACAACGTCTTCGATGCGGCCGCTCCGTTCGGCGGCTACAAGCAATCGGGCCTTGGACGCGAGATGGGCTCCTATGCGCTCGACAACTATACTGAAGTAAAGACCGTGTGGGTGAACCTGAACTAGGACAACAGCGCCTAACTTACGCCGGACGGCTCAGGCCGCATCCGGACCGGAATCGTGTACATCGGGATTCGGCAAGACGTCAAGCCGCGCGGCTTGGCGTCTTTTTACCATGTTTGCTCCAGCCCGTTCCCTGCCCAGGCGCAGCAGCCGTCCCTCATAATTTTTTTATTTTTCATTAATAAGACATAAACCGCTTGAATAAAAATATTATCGAATCCGCCATTCCCCGATCATACATCCGCGTGCGACAAAGTTAAAGCGTATATCTCGACGCCTGTGCGGCGGACTCTTTGCCCTCATCCGGTATAAGCTCAGCTTGAGTTCTTATACACATCCATTCCAATCGCAAGGAGGAAAATGAAGTTGGCAAATCGTTGTGTACCCCATCCATTATTCCGGAGATTGCTGCTATCCAGCGGCATGGCGCTCGCCCTCATGTTCGTCATGATCGTCTTCTCCGGCAAGGCGCTTGCCCACGGCTACATTGATTCCCCAAGCAGCCGCGCCGACCTGTGCGCCAAGGGCGTCAACAAAAAATGCGGGTTCATCATCTACGAACCGCAAAGCCTGGAAGCGCACAAGGGCTTCCCTGCTGCCGGTCCGGCCGACGGCAAGATCGCAAGCGCGAATGGAGCTTTTCCGGAGCTGGATCAGCAATCGGCCACCCGCTGGAGCAAGGTCAGCATTACGCCGGGAACGACGACGTTCCATTGGACCATTGAAGCCAATCATGCGACCACGAGCTGGAAGTACTACATCACGAAGCAGAACTGGAATCCGGATGAGCCGCTCACTCGTGCTTCCTTCGACTTGACCCCGTTCTGCAGCGTCGATTACAAAGGCAAGCAGCCGCCACATTCCTATTCGGATACATGCGATGTCCCAAGCCGCACTGGCTATCAGGTCATCTTGGCGGTATGGGAAATCGCGGATACGGCGAATGCGTTCTACAATGTCATCGATGTGGACTTCGGTGGCGGTTCCCCGGTCGATCCGACGCCTCCTACGGCGCCATCATCCTTGACCGCTTCGGCCATCACTTCGTCGAGCGTGACCTTGACCTGGAACGCATCCACAGACAATGTTGGTGTAGCCGGATACCGCATTTATAACGGAACGGCACTGGCGGTAACGACGAGCGGATTGAGTTACACCGTGTCCGGTCTGCAGCCGGAGACCTCCTATACATTTACGGTTGTGGCGTTTGATGCAGCCGGCAATGTCTCCCCGCCCAGCAGCGCGTTGAACGTCACGACAGCGCCCGCCCCGGCCGCGACGCCTTGGGCTCCCAACACTTCGTATGCGGCCGGCGCGCTTGTCACGTACAACGGCAAGACGTATGAGGCGCGGGTCGCGCATACCTCGCTGGTCGGCTGGGAGCCGCCGAATGTCCCTGCGCTGTGGCTGTTGCAATAATGTGCCGCAGCGAACGGAAGCCCTGATCGCCAGGGCTTCTTCCTTTTTCATAAGTGAGTCTGCCCGATGCTGAGTCACTTGCATCAACCGGCAACAAGTGGAAATTCTAGTCTATCTCCACTAAAATAATAGAAAGATATGGGTGAACAGCATCCGTACATAGACAACTATAGGAGGCAGCAAGGAAACATGCAGATTTCATATTGGAAGGGCGCCGCCGTACAGCTTAGCGCTCCCGACACAGAAGATATTGAAGTCTACTTCGGCATGACTAAGGAAGAGTTTCAAGAGCTATATCCCCAATGAGCTTGGAAGCCCGTAACGACAGAAAAGGGGCTCACCGCCCCTTTTCGCTTGCTACTACATAAACTGCCAGCATCACAAGGCCTTCTTGTCAGCCCTTGCGAGCATTGACGAGAGAAGCATAGGTTTGCTGATACTCCTCCCGCAGCTCGGCGACGACCTCGGCAATAGGCGCCGTCTGCTTGATCGCCCCCACGCCTTGTCCGGCCGACCAAATATCTTTCCATGCCTTGGCTTCGCTGACTTGCGCAAAAGAGAAGTCCATCATGTCCTTCTTCTGCAATTGGTTCGGATCAAGCCCTGCATTGCGAATACTAGGAACGAGATAATTGCCATGGACGCCGCTAAGCGCATCCGTATAAATCAAATCTTCCGCATTCGATGCCATGAGCATGCTTCGATAAGCCTCACTTGCGAAGCTTTCGGCCGTAGCAATAAAGCGCGTTCCCATATAGACCATATCGGCGCCTAGCACCTCCATCGCTACGATATCCTGCCCGCGGGAGATGCAGCCGGCGACAATCGTAATCCCATTCCAGAATTCTTGTACCGCACTCAGAAAAGCAACCGGGTTGAGCGTTCCCGCATGTCCGCCGGCGCCGTTGCACACGAGAATCAAGCCATCAATGCCCGAATCGGCCGCTTTTCTCGCATGAGTCAGATTGATCACATCGGAAAAAACAAGCCCGCCATATTCATGCACGATATCGACAACCGCTTGAGGATTCCCGAGCGATGTAATCACAATCGGCGGCTGGAACTTCTTGATCAGCTCGAGATCTGCTTCGAAGCGCTTGTTCGTTCGGTGCACGATCAGATTGACCGCCCAGGGAGCAACGGGCTGAGCTCCCTCTTGTTGCTTAGCTGCGGCCAGCTCTTGCGTAATCCGCTCCATCCATTCTCCCAAAATTTCGCTCGTACGGGCGTTCAGCAGAGGGAACGAGCCGATAATACCGGCTTTGCAGCCTGCAATAACCATTTCCGGGCTTGACACGAGAAACATAGGAGCGGCAATAACAGGCACTGTTAGCCGCTCTTTGAGCCGTGCGAATTGCTGTTGCGACATGATCCTCATCCCTTCAACCATTTCTATGTGACACTGAAATCTAGTAACCAATTCTGTTGATTAATTACAGGTTACCAATTATGACCAGATATTTCAATCATACGATCCAGTTCTTCGCATTATCACTTGTTCTTATTGGCCTCCACTCCTCATCACCGTCATCCGAGAAAAAACGCCGAGCCTCTCGGATTCGAAGACTCAGCGCTTATGTTCCATTATCCACTTGTTCAAAGTCCCTATGCGGCAGCGCTCCGATTATTTGAAGGAAGCATACCCTTCATCCGCCATCACGACACTTCCGTTAATCGCGCTGGCTTCCTCCAGAGACATCAAATAGACCGCATCGGCCACTTGCTCGGGCTGCGTCAATTTGTTGCCGATGACTTTGGCTTTCATCGTGTCTACCATGCCTCTATCCTTATAGCCCTGAATAATCGGCGTGTCGACGGCGCCCGGCGCGACCGCCACGACGCGAATACCGTATTCCGCTAGCTCTAGCGCCGCCGACTTGGTCATCATAATGACCGCGCCCTTCGTCGCGTGGTAAGCGAACGTTCCCGGCGAAGCCAGGAAGCCGAATACCGAGGCCGTATTGATGATGACGCCCTTGATGCCCAGCTCTCTCATCTTGCGGCCGGCTGCGATAATCCCATAGGCTACCCCGTGCTGATTCACGTTGATGACATCATGATAATCCTTCACATTCTGGTCGAGCACCGGCGTAACCCGTCCGATGCCGGCATTATTGAACATGACATCGATGCGGCCGAACGTCTCGACCGCTGTGTCCACCAAGGACTCCATGTCCTCGAGCTTGGATACGTCCGTCTTGACAAAGATGGCTTGTCCGCCCTGCTCCCGAATAAGATCAACCGTGGCTTGTCCGGCCTGTTCGTTGAAGTCAGCGACCACGACGCGATCGCCCTTCCGCGCGAACTTCAGCGCCGTTTCCTTGCCGATTCCGCTTGCTCCGCCAGTGATAACCGCTACTCTGTTCTCCGTCATGCTTCATTCCTCCCTATGTTGTTGTTCAGAACTGAATTGCTGAATTGTGAGAAAGCTCATTGACTTCAAGCACTCTCTTATGCCCCTATTGTAACACCGCTTATAATTAACTAAAATTTATATAAACTAATATATAATTAAGCAATACTTAATATGAGGTGTAAGCTATGAATCTCGAACAACTCGAATACATTGTCCAAGTGGCCAAAACCGGATCATTTACAAAAGCGGCGGAGCATTCGCATGTCACGCTGTCGGCGATAAGCCAGTCCATCTCCTTGCTCGAATCGGAATTGGGCGTGAGCCTGTTCCACCGCTCGCGCGGATTGGGAGCCGTTCCGACGCCGGAAGGCAAAGCCCTCATCGCCAAGGCGAATGAAGCGCTAGTCGCGCTCCATGAGCTCAGGGCCGAAGCCCAATCCTATAGCGACGCCTTGAGCGGACAATTGCGAATCGCCACCATACCGGGACCGATGCATCTGCTGGTGCATGTCATCTCCGGCTTCAAGCGGGATTATCCAGGGGTAAGGGTGGAGATTATGGAGAAGGGCCCGAAGGAAATATTGGAGCTGCTGAAGCATGATAAGATTGACATTGGATTAATCGCACTGCCGGAAAGTCTGCTCCATCAACAACGCTGCCTTGCCTTTGAACGGCTCTTGGAAGGCAAAATGGTGGTCGGCGTCCATGAGCAGTCCCCTCTTCGTCTGGAGAGCGCGATAACGCCCGATAAATTAGCGAAGCAGACGTTCGTGCTGTATGATGACGAGCATATCCGGGACTTCATGGATCAGTTCGTCGCGGCCTATGGCGAGGTTGACATTCTATTCATTAGCAACAATACACAGGCGATTTACAATGCGGTCAAGGAAGGCATCGCGGTGACGATCGGACTCGATTATTCGTTCAAGGAAGACGGAGAGCATATCATCACGCTGCCGCTGGAATCCCCTAGTACCGGACCGGTTTATTACGGGTGGGTGCATCCGGAGGAGAAGCATATCGCGCGGGCGGCGAAGCGTTTTCTGAACAGGCTTCAGGCCGAGCTCTAATCTTCATTTGTGAGATCTGCTGCTTCAAAACAAAAGGCAGCCCCCGGTCCGTCCTGCGCCCTCCATGCAGACGTCAAAACGCCGGGGATTGCCTTATGTTCCAGCACGATAGCGGTCGTGGACTCTCCCTCTTCAGCTACTGCTCATTCCACAGGATATCGGCCACAACCGGCATATGATCCGAAGGGAAGCGGCCGTTCTGCTGATCCGCCAGAACCCCGTATTGCAGCACGCGAACCTGTTCCGTGACGAAAATATAATCGATTGGCGAATCGAGATCCTCTCCATTATCGCCTTTGAAGCATTCGCCGTCGCGGTACAGGCATTCGATCAACCGCTGAAGCTGAAAGCCGTGGAACGTGAACGACGGCCCGAAATGCGGGTTCTGCGCCGCGTAGCGGGCATCCCGCAGCGCGCCGAAGCCATCCCCGACTCTGGTTAGGATGCCGTACGGCACGGATGATTCGGTGCAGTTGAAGTCCCCTGTAACGATGACAGGGCAGCGTTCTTCCCGCTTCGCGATCCGGTTCAACAGCAAGTGCGCGCTCTGCTCCATCGCTACCGTCCCAACATGATCGAAATGAGTATTGAAATGGATGAACCGCGTACCCGTCAGCTTATCCTCAAATCGAACCCAAGTCACGATACGCGGGCAGGCGGCGTCCCAGCCGAGCCGGCCAGGCACCTCCGGCGTCTCGGAGAGCCAAAATGTTCCGTTCTCAAGGGGCTCGAGGCGGCTCTTGCGGTAGAAGACTACGCAGAATTCCCCTCCATCGGCTCCATCGTCTCTGCCCTTGCCTACCCAGCCGAAATCAGGCAGCATTCGTTCCAGATCGGCGATCTGATGACGAAGCGCTTCCTGCATGCCGACCGTATCTGCGCGGTGGAAGCGGATCATGCTGGCGACCATATCGGCCCTGCGGCTCCATCTCTGCTCCCCATCCTCTATGTTATCGCTACCATACCGAATGTTAAAAGACATGCATCGCAATGATTGGTTCTCATTATGTAGCATCATAACTGTTCACTCCTCTTGGCGATGTGGCGATCGATGTGCGATGGTTGGTGTACGCTGCACTCTTCTATTTTATCTCACCCGATCCCCGATTGGAACTGCCCCTCCCATAAATTTCAGTGCTGCGGCTTGGAGCAGGCCGCATCTGCACCTGAACTGAATAGTGGGGACGAAGCCAGTAGAAGGCTTATCCAGGCGATGAGTCCGATCCACCCGTCCCATTCGAGCATGAAGCCGCCGCTCCACCCGCTCAGACTGGATCCGGCATAATGCTGGCAGCGGCGCACGCTAACGGCCGCGAGAGCTTCGCGTGTTCGTTATTCAGCCAGCGAACCATTTCTCATTTCGCTGCTATTTCTGTTCCACAGCCCGGGCACTTCATCTTTTTTCGTTTATACCCTAAAACGGCCCCGTCATGTTTTAATGTATCTTTCCAGACATACTGTTTTTTACAGCAGGGACAACTGTCAAGCCTAACATGCTCAATATTGTCACCTCCCCATATCGTCATACTTCGACATAAGGAAGGATATTCCGGCATAAAAAACCAGCTAATGTTTGTCAAGCTGCACCCTTGGTGATTTAATGAATTACTGA
>NZ_QYZD01000015.1:0-137395 GCF_003591545.1 Paenibacillus thiaminolyticus | reverse complement strand
TTTATCGTTGGCTTCTATTTTGTTATGGTTAAATTAGGTTTGAAGACACGCTCTAATCCAATGAAAATTAAATTGACAACCGCAGCAATCCTATGTATGATTCTCACAAGACAATTTCATTTTCTTGACCTTATCAAGAGCGACTGAGGGAATAGGCCCTATGACGTCCGGCAACCTTACCCATTATGGTAAAAGGTGCTAAATCCTACAGAATGCGCGGCATTCTGAGAGATAAGTGGTTCCGATCGATGCAATGCAGCAGCCTCTTTCTCTCATGGAAAGAGGCTTTTTTTCATTCGCTGCAATAAATGCCGGCCGGACGAGACAGACAATACAGCATGAATGTTGGGGTGAGAGAGAGATGATAGAGATAAGGAATCTTGTCAAGGAGTACCGAAGCAAGACGGGAACGGTCGTCGGTGTCGATAATGTCTCGCTGCATATCGAGAA
Source organism: Paenibacillus thiaminolyticus (assembly GCF_003591545.1). Lineage (GTDB taxonomy): Bacteria > Bacillota > Bacilli > Paenibacillales > Paenibacillaceae > Paenibacillus_B > Paenibacillus_B thiaminolyticus_A. The sequence goes on along the minus strand of NZ_QYZD01000015.1, from coordinate 136,945 downwards.
GGGCGACATCTATGGCATCATCGGGCGAAGCGGAGCCGGCAAAAGCTCCCTGCTGCGCTGCATCAATCTGCTGGAGCAGCCGGCATCGGGCAGCATCCTCGTCGACGGCGTCGATCTGACCAAGCTGCAGGGCGAGCAGCTGCGGCAGGCCCGGTTGAAGATCGGCATGATCTTTCAACATTTTCACCTGATTCGATCCAAGACGGTCTACGAGAACATCGCCTTCGCGCTCAAGGCGAACCGGACAACCAAGGCGGACATCGAAGCGCGCGTGACCGAGCTATTAGAGATGGTCGGCTTGTCCGACAAGCGCGACGTGTATCCTTCCCAACTGAGCGGCGGCCAGAAGCAGCGGGTAGGCATCGCCAGGGCGCTCGCGAACGATCCGCATGTGCTGCTCTGCGACGAGGCGACATCCGCACTCGATCCGGAGACGACCCAGTCCATTCTCGACCTGCTGCAAAAGATCAACCGTGAATGGAAGCTGACAATCGTGCTGATTACCCATGAGATGGAAGTCGTCAAGGCAATCTGCGATCGGATGGCCGTCATGCAGAACGGCCGCGTCGTCGAGGAGGGGCCTGTCTATGATATCTTTTCCGATCCGCAGCATCCGATGACCCGCTCCTTCATCAGCAGCCTGTTCCAATTCGATCTGCCCGGCCGCCTGTTCCGGAACAGCACGGGAACCGTCGTCAAGATTCACTTCGTCGCGCCGCAGGCGGAGGAAGCCGTCATTACCGACATGCTGAAGCATTTCGACGTCACAGGCAATATCCTGCATGGCAAAATCGAATATATCCACGATACGCCTCTCGGCATCCTCATCCTGGAGCTGAACGGCAATCCGTCCGAAGTGCAGCGTGCCATGGATTATATCGCATCACGAACGCACCGATTGGAGGTAATCAGATAAGATGGACTCCCTCATACAGATCTTGCCCGATCTATACAAGGCGTTTTTTCAGACCTTGTATATGGTGGGCATCTCATTAGTTGCCGCTTTAATTCTGGGTCTTCCTATTGGAATAATATTATTTGTGACGGATAAAGGACTGTTTCTGGAAAATCGCCTTACCCGCGTCTTCCTCGGCTTCATCGTTAACATAATCAGATCGGTTCCGTTCATCATCCTGCTCGTGACCCTGCTGCCGCTGACGAAGCTGATCGCCGGCACTACGATCGGTCCAACCGCCGCATCTGTCTCGTTGTCGGTGGCCGCCATCCCGTTCTTCGCCCGGCTCGTCGAGACCGCGCTGCGCGAGATCGACAAGGGCGTCATCGAAGCTGCGGTGTCGATCGGGGCCACACCTTGGATGATCATCAAGGATGTGCTGCTTCCCGAAGCGAAGCCCGGTATCGTGCAAGGGATTAATATTACCGCGATCAGCCTCGTAGCCTACTCGGCCATGGCCGGGACGGTCGGCGGAGGCGGCATCGGCGATCTGGCGATCCGGTTCGGCTATTACCGCTATGACAATACGGTCATGTTCACCACCGTCATCGTCCTGATCTGCCTCGTGCAGCTCATTCAATATGCCGGCGATTTCCTGGCCAAGAAGGTAGACAAGCGCTAACGCAAGGTTACAACATCATTTCACATATATATGGAGGGTATCATCATGAAAGAGACAGCCATTCTTCTCTCGCTCATCCTGACGTTCGGCCTGTTGGCCGCCTGCGGAAGCGGCTCGTCCTCCAGCGGCGGGGACAATGCGAAGCAGGAAGAGAGCAGAACATTGAAGTTCGGGGCCACCGCCGGCCCATACAGCGATATGCTGACGAAGGCGATCAAGCCGATCATGGAGAAAAAAGGCTACACGATCGAAATCGTCGAATTCGGGGATTACGTGCAGCCGAACCTGGCGCTGTCCAACGGCGATCTGGCCGCGAACCTGTTCCAGCATAAAATCTATATGGATAACTTCGCCAAGGAAAACAAGCTGGAGCTGACCGATCTCATCGTCGTGCCGACAGCGCCAATGGGAATCTACTCTTCGAAGTACAAGTCGCTCGACGAGATCGCTGACGGCAGCACCGTCGCGCTGGCGAATGATCCGACCAATCTGGCCCGTTCGCTGGGGCTGCTCCAGGACGCCGGCCTGCTGACGATGAAGGATGACATTGACCCGCTGCGCGTCTCGGAGAAGGACGTCAAGGACAATCCGAAGCAGCTCGTGCTGCAGCCGATCGAGGCCGGCCAGTTGCCGCGCGCCGTCGACAGCGCCGATATCTCCCTCGTACCGGGCAACTTCGCGCTCGCGGCCAAGATGAATCTGCTGGATGCGCTGCAGCTGGAAAATATGCCGGACGACTACCGCAACCGGGTCGTCATCAACACGGCAGACAAGGACAAGGCCTTCGCGAAAGATCTGAAGGAAGCGGTCGAATCGCCGGAATTCGAGCAGATTATCGATGAGCAGTTCCAGGGGTTCGGGAAGCCGGAGTGGATGCTGAACCGGAAATAAGGAAGAACCTTCGGGGAGGGATAGGAAATGACAACGCTGAATCATCCGCTTATCGTCAGAGGCGCTCCCGCCATCTACCGCTGTGAAGCCGGCATCCTGCACCAGCTGGGGTCCCTGCTCCAGCCGTACGGCAGCCGCCGGGTCCTCGTCGTGCACGGCGAGCGCTCCTGGGAGGCCGCATCTCCGTATTGGCCGCAGCAGACGGAGCTGACGCTTCTGCCGCTGCCGTACTGCGGCGAGTGCACGCTGGCGGAAGCCAGCCGGATCGCCCGGGAAGCGCGGGCAGCGCAGGCCGATATTCTGCTCGGCGTCGGCGGCGGCAAAGTGATGGACCTCGCCAAGGCCGCAGGCATCGAAGCGAGCGTCGACACGGTGCTCGTGCCGACGCTCGCTTCGAACTGCGCAGCCTGGACGCCGCTCAGCGTGTTCTACGATGAGCAGGGGCGCTTCACGCATTATACGCTCCATCCGAAAAGTCCGCTCATGGTGCTGGTCGATCCGCAGATTGCCCTGCGCGCGCCGACCGCTTACCTGCGGGCCGGCATCGCCGACACGCTGGCCAAATGGTACGAGGCCGACGTGCTCGTCCGCCAGTGGATCCGGCCGCCTGCGGCAGTGCAGCTCTCCCATCTCACGGCCCGCCTGTGCCAGACCGCTCTGCTGGAGCACGGCCTGCAGAGCGTGCGGGATGCCGAGCGGCAGCAATTGACGGATGCGTTCACGCTCGCCGTGGAGACGATCATCATGACGGGCGGCACGGTCGGCGGCTTCGGCGACTATGCGGGGCGGATCGCGGGAGCCCATTCCATCCATAACGGGCTGACGGCAGCCCCGGCGACGCATCACCTGCTGCACGGGGACAAGGTCGCCTACGGCATTCTCGTCCAGCTCACGCTGGAGGGCAACCTGCCCGAGGTCGAGCGGCTGCTGCCGTTCTACCGGGATATGGGTCTTCCCCGCTGCCTGTCTGATCTCGGGCTCTCCGCCTCGGATCGCGAGACGCTGGACCGCGTCGCGGCCGCCTCGGTCCTTCCGCAGGAGTCGATTCATCTGATGAACAGGAACGTGACGGCGGATGACGTGCGGCAGGCGATGCTGCAGCTGGAATCGGTGGCGGCCGGAACTGCATAACGAATGGAGGGCGGGAGCAAGCCCTTCCGCCCTTCCTCTGTCTCGGCAGATGCGAGCTCTATCCTGTTTCCATCCCTCCCCACCTTCTCAATCACTTTTCTTAATCGCCTCGACAAAAAATCAGAAATATCACTTATCACCCTCTCATTGTAAAATGGTGGAAAAGGGAGGGGTTGACTTGGGTAACGCAAGCTTGTCCAACCGTTTCTCACGCTTTGCACACGAAGAATGCGCAGGATCCTGCGATCTGTACGAGCATCTGGCGCTGCGCATCGCCTCCGATGATGAATTGCTCCAGATCGCCTCGCATGCAAGGCCGGGGCAGCCGGTGCCGAACCTGCTCTTCGGCGCGGTTCACTGCTTGCTGCTCGCCGGCGCCGACCACGAGCTGACCCGCTTTTATGACGGGCTCGTGGAGGAGCCGGAAGACATCCGGCAGTTCTTCCCCCCGTTCAAGGACTTCTGCCTCCAGCACGCCGACGATATCGTGCCGCTGCTTGAGACGAAGATCGTACAGACGAATGAGGTCAGGCGCTGCGCCTATCTGTACCCGAGCTTCTGCCTTATCTATGAGAAAATACGCAAACCATTGGCGCTGATCGAGATCGGCACGAGCGCGGGGCTGCAACTGATTTGGGATCAATACGGATACACCTATGGAACCGGAGACGTGTACGGGAACCCGGCAGGAGCTGTCCGGATTGCTGCTTCCATCATCAGAGGCGGAGATACTTCCCCACCCCTGCTGCCGCACAGTCCCCCTGTCACTGCCAGAATCGGCGTGGATTTGTATATCAACCGCCTGTCCGATCCGGATGACTACCGGTGGCTGCGGGCCTTGATCTGGCCCGGGCACCGGGACAGAGTCGCGCTGTTCGACGAAGCGGCCCGCTGCCTGGCCGGACAGGCGCTGCAGTTGATCGAGGGAGACGGGATCGAGCAGCTTCCGAGTCTCGCGGCCGGTATCTCCGACGACGCCGCGATCTGCGTCTTCCATACCCATGTCGCCAATCAGATGCCGCCGGAAGCGAAGCGGCGCCTGGAGCAGCAAATCAAGGAGATCGGCAGCAGGCGCGATCTGTTTCACCTGTACAACAATATGTGGGACGCGAATCTGAATCTCGACGAATATATCAGCGGGATGGAGCGCGGAGTGTCGCTTGCCGAGACCGACGGACACGGATGATGGTTCCGCTGGACTTATCCCGGGGCATAACAAACCTGCAGCGAGCGCAAGTTAAGTTCGTCCGAAGTTATGGACGCTTGTCATGACTTGACATACAAGCGCGTTGATGCGTATACTTCACACTGTAAGGAATTAACTTTGTAATGAGGTGGAAAGGGAAATGTTGCATTTATCGACTGTTCTTCAACGGGATTTGGCTTAAGACGGGATAGATCTGCCCATTTTTAGCTCTAAGCCAACCGAAGAACAGAAGATAAAGAACCGATTTCCTTTCATGCATATCAATCTGTATGGGTAAGGTGCGCGTTCACCTTACCCATTTTTTGTATATTTTTTTCCCGATAAAATTGAAAACTGACTTTATTTTGCTGTTCTCCCGGTTGGCTTCCGATCTTGAAGCGAACAAAGGAGAGAACCAATATGAGCATTGTCACGGTTGAACAACTGTCCCATACGTACGGGGACAAGAACGTATTTCACAATATTAGCTTCCGCCTGCTGCGGGGAGAGCACGCCGGACTGGTCGGCGGCAACGGCGCAGGCAAGTCCACGCTGCTCCGCATCCTGTCGGGCGAGCTGCTTCCCGATCGCGGCACCGTCGATTGGCTGCCGGATATCCGCGCCGGCTACCTGCAGCAGCATATCGATCTGCAGGCGGGAATGACCATTATCGAATATTTGCGCACCGCTTATGCGGATCTGTATGCGATGGAGGCCCGCATGAATCAGCTCGCGGCCCAGATGGCCGAGGGCGGGGATGATCTCGATTCCTTGTTGACCCGCTACGGGGAGCTGCAGCAGCAGTTGGAACATTCCGGCTTCTATCTGATCGATACAAAGATCGAGGAGGTCGCTGCCGGATTAGGCATTCTCGCACTCGGCCTGGATCGCGACGTGAGCGAACTGAGCGGCGGCCAGCGCACGAAGCTGCTGCTGGGCAAGCTGCTGCTGGAGCAGCCCGATGTCCTGCTGCTCGATGAGCCGACCAACTATTTGGATGACGTGCATATCGAGTGGCTTACCGGGTATTTGACCCGCTACGAGCAGGCCTACCTCGCCATCTCCCATGACGAACGGTTTTTGAACGCGATCACGACGACGATTTTTCACTTGGAGCACCAGTCAATTCGGCGCTACCCCGGCAATTACGAGCAGTTCAAGCGCAGCTATGAATTGAACAAGGAGCAGCTGCAAGCCGCCTACACGCGGCAGCAGCGGGAGATCGAGCGGCTGGAGGACTTCATTCAGAAGAACCGCATTCGCAAGGCGAAGCAGGCCAAGAGCCGGGAAAAAATGCTGGAGCGAATGGAGCGGATCGACAGGCCGTCCTCCGGGCCGCAGCCTCGCTTCGCCTTCCGGGTGCATGCCGATCCGGCGGGCACGGTCATTGAAGCAAGACGGCTTCAGATCGGGTATCGCGAGCCGTTATTCGCTCCGGTCGATCTGACGGTGAAGCGCGGAGAGAAGATTGCCATCGTCGGCCATAACGGAATCGGCAAATCGACGATCCTCAAGACCTTGCTCGGCCTTATTCCGGCTCTGGGCGGCACCGTCCAATTCGGCGACCGCGTCAAGACCGCCTATTTCGCCCAGGAAGAGCAGGCTCCCGATCATAGCCCGCTGGAGCATTTATCGGCACTGCGCCCGGATATGACGCTGAAGGACTTCCGGCGCCTTCTCGCTCAGTCCGGGCTGACCGAGAAGCATATCCGGAAGGCGATCGGTCTCCTGAGCGGCGGGGAGCAGGCCAAGGTTCGGCTGTGCGAGCTGATGCTGACCGACAGCAACGTGCTCGTGCTGGATGAGCCGACCAGCCATCTCGACGTTCGCGCGAAGGACGCCTTTCAGGACGCGCTCAAGAAATATGCCGGCACGATCCTGCTCGTCTCTCATGAGCCGAATTTCTACGAGGGCTGGGTCACGCAAGTATGGAATGTGCAGGAGTGGATGAAAAAGTAACACCGAGGGGGCCGGCCATAGTATGCGCGTGGCGGATCGGGCTGGGCCCCTCGCTCCCCTCCCCCTTGCCCGCTGCCGAATCCTTCGTTAACGGAGGCCGGCAGCAGGGAAAGATCAACGATAGAGCCAACCGCTTGCCAGACAACCGGTTATTGAATAGGAGAAGCGATATGAATCATGTACATCTGCTCGAGATCGAGTTCGAATATAATGGACAGCAGCAGGCCATCACCCCGGTCCTGCTTCAGGATGAGAACGAGACGATCCTTGTCGACTGCGGGTATCCGGATTTCGCGCCGCGGATCGAAGAAGCGGCCAATCGGCAAGGCATTCGTCTCGATTCGATGACCGCCTTGATCGTGACCCATCACGATATGGACCACATCGGATCGCTGGCCGCATTGAAGCGGGCATACCCGCGCATCGGAATCATCGCGCATGAGCTGGAACAGCCGTACATCGAAGGCAAGCACAAGCCGCTGCGGCAGCAGCAGGCGGAATCCACACTCGACGACTTGCCGGAGGAAGCCAAGCCTGACGCGAGGCAGTTCATTCGCTTCCTGCAATCGATCGAGCCGGCTCAAGTCGAACGGACGGTCATCCACGGAGATCGGCTGCCCTGGTGCGGCGACATCGATATCGTCCATACGCCCGGGCATACGTCCGGACATACCTCATTGTATCTGCCGGCAAGCAAGACGCTCATCGCGGGAGATGCTGTCGTCATCGAAGACGGACGACTGAATATCGCCAATCCCCAGCATGCGTGGGATTTGAAGGAAGCTGTCCGCTCCGTTCAGCGCCTGCTCGACTACGACATCGAGCGAATCATTTGCTACCATGGGGGCATTTACGTTGGTGATGTCAAGCAGGCGCTCCAACAGCTCGTTCATGCCTATACGACTTGAGCAGGAACGATTTCCGGGCGGGGAATTGGAATACTTCGGCCGTGATCATTTTATAATGGAGGGGATGTTATGGAGTATACCGCTCCGCAGCATGGCAGCATGGCGTGTCGGTATCGGCTTAGATGCAGAACGCGGAAGGGGAAGTGCTGCTGCTTCGGACGCATTGGCGATCGGACACCTGGGAGATCCCCGGCGGGAATGCAGAGGAAGGCGAATCGCTCGATGCTGCGGTATGCCGGGAATATATGGAGGAGACGGGCATTGTGATACGGCCTCTCGGGATTACGGGCGTCTATTATAATGCGACGAAGCGGGTGCTGTCCGTTGTCTTCAGGGCGGTGTATGTCAGCGGGGAGATCCGAATCCAAGCGGAAGAAGTGATCGAGGCGAAATTCATCCGTATCGACGAGTCGAATATCGGCCAGTATATTACCCGCCCGCTAACGAGATCCCGCACCTTGGACGCCATGCGTGCGACCTCTTCGTCCCTTATGAGACATGGGAAGCCGCGCCAACATACAACTTGCTCGGAAGGCTGGACAACCATCGTTAGAAATGGCATCCATCCCAACCTTAAAAGGGGCTGTCCCGTAAGTAGTTTTAGCTGCAGGAGACAGCCCCGCCCCTGCTTCTCACACCTCAGCCTGCTGAAAATACTGTAAATATACATTATTCCTTCATGACGTATACTCCGTTACAGGAATTGCTGCACAACTGCATCAATTTCAGACTTTCCAATAACTAAAGATAAAAATCGATGAAACTAATGTACTTTTGCAGGAATTTCATCAGATCGCGGCTCAAACAGCGCAAATTGCTGCATTTACGCAGGATTTCGCTGCCTCCCCCATCATCCCCCGCTTGCCCGCTGCCGCTTTGCCTGCCGCCGTTTATCCCGCCTATTCGCTGTTGACCCGTCACGCCAACCGCCGACCCAAATCATTATGCAATGCCTGCGAGATACCCAATTGCTTTTTCCTTGCGCCCGGCTTCTAACGGCGGGCAATGATAAGGAAGCGCGCCGCATTGGTCTGAATGCCCCGCTCGGTCCGGTTCGCCGCGACGAACCGCTCGAACCGCTCGGCATCCCCTTCGACTTCTCCGAAGCAGGGGATAATCGGGGTATGCTTCAGCAAGAACAGGAGATCCTCTGCCCCTCGCATATATTCAACCGCATCGTATTCCTCGCAATGTACCTCGGTGAAGCCCGCTTCCTTCAATTGCTCGGCGCAGCGGCACATCAGTGTTCCGGTCGGCTCGCCATAGGCCTGGCCCCGTTCGAACGCCTCCTTCACATTCCATTTATCGCGCTCGCTCACCTGCTGCGTGACGAATACGCCGCCCTCCGTCAGCACCCGGGCGACTTCCCCGGCGTGGAACGGAGCATGGCGGCAGATGACGGCGTCGAACAACCCGTCAGGGAACGTCAGCTCTTCCGCATCCATGCATGCAAAGCGGACATGGCACGCGGAAGAGGCATGACGCCGAGCCGTCTCGATCATGCCCGGCGAGCGGTCGATCCCGATGGCCAGCCTCACGGCTGCCGCCAGCGGCAATAGCGCCTAACCTCCTCCGGTACCGATATCGAGCAGCACATCGGCCGGCTTGCATAATTCCGTTACCTTCGCACCATAATCCCAGGCCGGACCTTCGGTGACCGAACGCACGGAACGGAAATCCCAGCCGTTGATCGCTCCAATCCGGTCATAAAAAGCTTTTTCATCAAATGGAATCATCGTTCATTCTCCTTCCAATGGATATCGCCTGACAGGTACTTGCCCTGCTCCAATCGCTCCGGTTCCGGGTCCAAGGGCAGACTGATCCCTTGATGGCTGGCACGCGTGTTAACCCAGCCCGGAGACTAGCTACCTCGAACGATTCGGAAAGGCATTCCCATCACCCCGTTGGAAAGATATAATCAAATTATACGCATTCAGTTAGCACTTCAACAAGCAACACAATCAGACGAGCATCTCCCCTTCGGGACTGGCCAATTCGACCTCGTGCTGAACAAGCACGAATCGTATTCGCCGCAGGAGGTGCGGCGGGTACTCGCCGATGGCGGCTTCTTCTTCACCCAGCAGGCGGACGGCAGTGATTGCTTCGAGATCAACGAACGTTTCTGCGTGCCCAAGAACGAAGAATTTGCGGAATGGAAGCTCGACATCGCCGTGCGGGAAGTGCAGGAGCATCGCTTCAAGGTCGTGAAGCAGGCGGAGCAATTCCTGAGCCAACGCTTCTATGATGTCGGCGCGCTGGTCTATTATTTGAAGGCCATTCCGTGGCAGATTCCGGATTTCGAGGCCGAGAAATATAGAGAAGAGCTGTACGGCATTCACCAGCTTATCGAGCGGCAAGGCTATTTCGAAGTGACGCAGCATCGGTTCTACTTGCTGGCCACAGCGTTATCCTAGACTGCCCGCGGCAACTGCTCCTCGCCCAAGGCCAGCCAGAATACCTGGCTGGCCCCTTTTTTATGAATGCGATCCAGTCTCTCGCTCCATAGCAATCCCGAACATGTCTTGAAAGCCTTGCTTGCCGGCTGCCGTAACCGTGACGGCTCGGGTGCCCGTCCGGCGTTGAATCCAACGAAGCTCTATCCATCTGACCAGCAGGGCATGGCCCAACGCGCCCGCAAGATGATGGCGGCGCTCGCTCCAATCAAGACAGCAATGACTGAAAGAACGCCGCTTGCCGTAACGGCGAACTCCTTCTCTCCCTTCATCAACAGCCCTCTTGCCATCAGCCCCTCCGTTACCTGAACCCCTGCAAATCCGGCCAGATGATCATAGCGGGTTCTTGCGTACCACAGTATTGAACCTCGGGTAAAACGGCGAAGGCGATGATTGCCTTGCGGCTTTCCGTTGACAACCGGCCGCAATTGAGTATGATCAATGTATCGATATGATATATTGACTCGATACATTATCGTGCACGATGAAGGGATGTCGGCAAATGCTGGAATATATTATTTTGGGCCTTCTAATGGAAGGCCCAATGAGCGGCTATGAGATGAAGAAGACAATAGACAGCTCGGTTGGCTTGTTCTACCGGGCAAGCTACGGCAGCCTCTATCCCGCGTTGAAGCGGTTGGCGAATAAGGGTCTCCTGTCGGTAGCCGAGGCCGAAGGCGGCAGGAACAAAAAAGAATATACGCTGCTTCCCGCAGGGAAGGAACAGTTCGTGAGCTGGCTGGCCGAGCCGCTTCCCGTCTCCCGCAATGAAGTGCTGCTTCGCATTTTCTTTTACGATTACTTGGACGAAGACACGCGGCAAGCGCGCCTGACCGAGTACGAGAACAAGCTTGAATCCGAGATGAGGCGGCTTCAGGCCGTACAGGAGATGGTAGCGGGGGAACTCGAGCATATCGAACACCCGGAGAACTACTATTACCGCGTGTCCGTGCTCACCTATGGACTGCATTATTTCGGGATGGAGAAGCAGTGGATGCAAGTCATTAAGCAGCGGGGGGAAATGAAACCATGACTTTACCAGACACAGAATCATTTTCGAACAAGCACCCGGTCTTGACGGTCATGGTCGTGGAGCTGCTCTTATTGCTTGCCGTCTTCGCCGCCGGAGCATATGCCACGCTCAAGCAGCTTCCTTATACATCGCCGGTGCTGATTGCCTTCATTCCGATTGCGCTTGCGCTGCTGTTCTATATGAAACTGAAGAAGAGATGGGCACATTACGGATTCCGCTCGCTCTCCACTCTCCATGCCCCAGACTGGATCGACTACGCCCCGCTGCTTGTCGTGCTTGTCATTCTCAGCATAAGGGCTTTCAGGACATTTCGCTATCCGAAGCCGGATTTTTCCTGTTCTTCACGCTGCTCGTCGCCTTCGTGGAGGAGACAATATACAGGGGATTGATTCTAAGGACCCTTATACGCACAAGCGCTGCCGCAGCCGTGATCACATCCAGCGTTCTCTTCTCCCTGACCCATATGCTCAATATGCTGTCGGGACAAAATGTGGCGGACACCGCTATGCAGCGGGTCTATGCTCTGTTGGTCGGCTTCGCGCTAGCCCTGCTGATGGTAAAGCATCACAACATCTATCCGTTGATTCTTTTTCATTTCGTTCATAACTTTATTCAGTTCATCGGGAATGACAGCAATCTAATCTATACCTCCCTCGTTCTCCTCGTACTGGGCGCGCATTGTGTCTGGCTGTTGATCAATGCAAGAACATCCGCTTCCAGGACAACCGCTTCGCTCTGACCCTCATCGCCCGAATAACTGCCGCATGGACACGGTCTTCTCCGTATTCATGCGGTTTTTTACATATTCCTGTCCCTCCCGGGAAGACTAATTCAAAAACCGGGAAAGGCTGGGATAGTACATGATGGAGGAAACCTGGGTCGTCATCGTTCGATCCATAATCGCCTTCTTCAGCCTCGTGATCTATACACGGCTATTAGGCAAGCAGCAAATGGGGTCCCTCTCCTACTTCGACTACATTAACGGCATCACGATCGGGTCATTGGCAGGGACGTTGGCGACCGATCTGTCATCGAAGGGCTGGCTGCATTTCATCGGACTTACAGTGTTCGTAATCATTACGTTTCTATTCCAGATTTGGACATTGAAAAGCCGATTTTTCTCCAAAGTAATAGATTCCGAACCAACCGTCGTTATTCAGCATGGCAAAATTCTAGAGCAGAACTTAAAGAAAATGCGTATCCGCTTCGATGAAATCATGATGCTGCTGCGCGAGAAAGATACGTTTGATATCACCAAGGTCGAATACGCCATCCTGGAGCCGAACGGCGGCCTCTCCGTCTTGCTTAAATCCGAAGATCAGCCGTTGACGCCGAAAGATCTGAATCGGACCGTGACGCCTGCCCGCATGATGACGGACGTCGTGCATGAAGGTAAAATTTTGACCAATAACCTCCAACGGAGGAATAAGACTACGAAATGGCTTCATCATGAACTAAAGAAGCAAGGTGTCGAAAATATCAAGCAAGTCAGCTTTGCCGCCATCCTGCCTGACGATACGCTATATGTTGACTTGTACAAAGATAACCTGTCCGATGAAACAGATAACCGCGAATAGTTCTTAGCGAGGTGAGCAGCATGAAAATGAGAAAATGGACGATGTTGGCCGTGGCTGTTCTTCTTCTCGTTATTTTCGGAGCCGTCCTGGGCTCAGGCAATTTTTTGAAGCAGCCGCTGGGCAAAGAGGATCGGCTGCTGGAAGCCGTCCAGTCGATAGAGCAGCATGTCGAGAAGAAGAATTGGAAGCAGGCTAAGGACAAAGTCGAATACGCCTCCAATGCATGGAGACGTATTGTCAATCGGATTCAATACAGCGTCGAACGCGAATACATGTACGATATTTCCGGCATCCTCAGCCGCATCCGGGGAGGAATCGTAGCCAAGGACGATGCCTCTGTCATGGAAGAAGTTTATTTTTTCTACGAGCTATGGGAAAATCTTGGACGCTAACTCACGCTCTCCCGCGTCAATGCTTCATACATCCTTTCCAGCGCCCCGACCCCTTGCTCCTCCGCCGCCTTCGCGGTCTTCAGAAGAGCCTCCGCCTCGCTCGCGCTTGCCGGATCGTTAGGCTCTCCGCCTTGCGGGAAGGGGAACAGCCGATGCAGCCCGCGGAGCGCTTCCGCCACGGCTCCATAATGCTTCGCCGCTTCGGTGCCAAGCCGGCGAAGCGCTTCCTCCCGCTCGGATTTCCCCGGCCAGCGTTCCGGGAACGACTCCAAGAAACGAACTCCGAACTCTCGGGCGCAGCAGACGACCGCCGTGTTATACGCATTGCCGAACGGATCGACCGTCCGGTGGCGGAAGGCCTCAATCCAGGCGTCATAGCCCGCCAGGCCATGCTTGTATTCAGCCGATAGCGTCGGCGCCTGTCCCCGCGCGAATTCAATAATCGACCGCAGTCCCTTCGTCCACGCCTCCAGCGGATCCACGTCATCACTGTCCGTTACCCGCAGCATGTAGACGAATTTCATCGGCAGCTCGTTCAGCTTCGTGTACGGAAGCGCCCCATCCTGCTGCGGATCGCGGCAGTACAACTCCTGCTTCTCATCGTCATAGCCGTAGATCAGCCCGAACTCCGGTATGAACAGACTCCATCCGATGACCGGCAAGCCCCGATCGATGCTCGCTTGGGCGAACTCAATGGCTTCTCTTAGCTGCTCGGGCGTCGCGGGCGTCGAGAAGCCCAGCGGTTCCGTCGCGAAGCCCAACAGATGAAGGCCATGCTCCAGCAGCTGCCCGGGATCGAACATCGTCGGACCGGCCGCGTTCACATCCGCCGGATGAATATTGATGCGGAAGGCATGTCCTGACACGCCCATGACATCGGTCAGTGTGTAGCGCTCCTTCTTGTCGGTGTACGGCAGCAGTGCATAGATCGCCTGCGCCGCAGAGGTCCACGTCATCGTCCAGCCATTGGAAGTTGCTGTCATTTTTCTGTGCTCCCCTCGGGTTACCCCGGGCTTGTATCGAACAAGCGGGCGATCTCGGATGGCGGAAGCTGGCGGAATACATGCGCTTCGAACATCTGTCTCTCCCTGCCCGTCAAGCAGGACAGCAGTTCCCGGATCTGCTCCATCAGCTCGCGCCGAAGCAGCCACGCCTGCGGGTTCTGCATCTCGGGCGGGGGCGCGGTGCAGAGCTGGTGCAGCACCCGGTCCAGCTCGGAATCCTGCGCGGGACGCCTTGGGGCCAGGTTCGACCAGGGCCGTTCTTTGCCATACGGGCCTCCCCGCCGCAGCTTCATATTGGCCTGTTTGCGCACGATGCGCTGCAGCCAATATTGGAAGCGGGACGCATCGTGCAGCGTTTCCAGACGCAGGAACGCATTCAGCAGCGCTTCCTGCACAATATCCTCCGCCAATTGATCATCGCGGGCCATGGAGCAGGCCCATCCCAGCGCCCGCTCCCGGTGCCGCCGAACCAATTCGCCGAACGCCTCCACTTCCTCCTCATCCGTTCCGGTCTCCGGCCTCCACTCCGCCATATGCATTTATGCTTCCCCTCCTCCTCAGGAACCAAGACGGCCGCACTCCGTAAGAGCCACTTATACAAGATGCCACCCGGCCCCAAAATCTTACCAACCAACTCAAAAAAACATGATTATGCCGAAATAACCTTATTTCCCCTTCAACCTCTTCTCTTTATCATAAATAAAAAAACGGCACAAATCGACAAATATTGTATTTAATTTGCAGATTTATGAATAAATATGTAGACGAATTGACCCGTGTATGATATCACTAACATAAGGTGAAATAGGTGAAAATATTAGGAGGAAATGATGAGTTTTCAAGCACAATTTCTGCGAACGTTTATCATCAGCATATTTGCCATGTTGATGGTTGTCCTCATCGTATTGTTCCCGCGCGACCTCGATGTTCACATGGATGCTTATCAGGTGAACGTCAACTATAGCTTTAGTTGGGCAAAGTACGGGAACAATATCAAAGCATTTTTTGCCGATCTGTTCAAAGAGGGAAGCCTCGGCATCGATCGCTACAACGTGCCGATCGTAACGGTCGTGCTGACTTCCGTGGCCAAGAGCCTTGCCGTCATCGTCACGGCGCTTGTACTTAGCTTCGGACTCGGCGTGCTGAAGGGAATTATGGACTACAAGCTGTCGCGGACGAAGTGGAGCTTCTTCGGCAACTGGACGACATGGCTTTTTCAATCGCTGCCCGATTTTCTGGTACTGCTGCTGATTCAGTGGTATATCATCCGCTATCTGCCGTTTATCCGCATTTTCTCCCCGGATCAATGGTATTCCTTTCTTCTGGCTGCCGTACTGGTCTCGATATATCCGACCATGTATATCGCACGTATCACGAGCGCTTCCATCGCGGATCAGGATGGCAAGATGTACATAATGGTAGCTCGTGCCAAAGGCTTGACCCAGCGTCTCATTTTTTACAAGCACGTCTTCTATAACAGCTTCGGCACGATATTGACGCATCTTCCCTCTCTCTTCGTCTATGTCTTGTCCAATCTGCTAATGGTAGAGTATTTCATGCTCTATCCGGGAGCGGCATACCGGTTGTTTCTTGCCATTGATTACAGCGTGAACTTCGGCACCGGCTTCGATTATGAGCCCGGCGTCATCATCGGCATCGCCTTTTGCTTTATGATCCTGGTGCTTATCGTCCAGTGGATCAGTCTGGCGGCAAGAAGACATTTCGAAGCGAGGTAAGGAAGGAGAACGACATGAAAAATATAACTTTGTGGATCGGAGCCGCGATGCTGGCCATTATCGTGTTCTTTATGTTTTTCGGCCCCGAGCTTCCCTTCGTCGACCAAGAATTGCAAGAAGTAAAGCATCGCTTCAACGAGCATAACAAGCTGCAGCTGCCCCCGTATCCGCCCTCTGCGCTCAATCCGTTAGGCTCGGACAAGAACGGCGTCGACCTGCTCAGCAAGCTGATCATCGGCACAAAGTCGACCGTTCTCATCGTATTGACGATTACGGTGGTCCGCTATTTGATTGCCATCCCCCTTGGGCTGATGGCCCGGCGCAAGAAAGGGATTGCCCATTTTATCGTGAACAGCATGAATCAGGCGTTCTCCTTTTTGCCGTCCATCTTTTCGGCGGTGCTGCTGGTAAGCGTCCCTTTTATCCAGACCTCGGACAATCAGCTGTGGTGGGTCATTATTATCGTGGCCGTCATCGAGGCGGGCCGCGTTGCCCATATCGTTCAGGAGCATACGCATAAGTTGTCGCGGGAGTTGTACGTCGAAGCGGGCAACAGTCTCGGCTTGAGCCCGTGGCGGATGTCAAAGAGCTATTATATGCCGGCGATCCTGCCTGAATTGATTGTCAACTTCTGTCTCGATATGGGCAAGGTGATGCTGCTTATCGGCCAGATGGGCGTATTGAGCATCTTCCTGACCCATCAATGGATCGAGGTCAATTACTTCACGCCGAAATTTTTGAACACCAGTCTGGACTGGGCCTCGCTGCTTGCCGAGCACCGGGCCGAAATCTACGTGAACAAATTCGGCTTTATTTTCTATCCAGCGGCTGCGATAGGCTTCACCATCCTCACCTTCAATATTTTGGGCGAGGGGCTGCGCCGCCATTTCAACCGCCGCATGAACGTATTGCTGTAACCGTTCCTTACGTGAGGGCGTGAGGGGAGATGCCAGCGAAGCCTGCCGGCTGAGTCTGTCAGCAAAGAAGTCCCAATATAATTATTATGAAGTGCCCCCTGTCAAGTAGACAGTGTAAAAAAATCAGTTTATTCCCCTCAGTTCAATTTAACAGAGCTGAGGGGTTTAATTTTTTTTGACAATTGTCCTACTTAGAGCTATATAATCATTCAAAGAAATATAAAGAGTGTATAAGAATAAGAAACGGCAGTAAGACAAGTGTAGGTCTGTGCCAGACCGTATTCGAGAATGCCTAGCATAGACTAAAAATTCAATGTAACGACTTGCGACAAATCTATGTCTATAATCCGAATTCTCAACTGTTATATAATGCTACAACACAGGCTCCTCCATTACAGATTGCACTTCATTCTGTATCGCTTCCAGTGCCTCAGCTACCGTCAGCTGACCAGATGACACCTCTCCTAGGTATTTGCTCGCGCTTTGATCTAGCTGGCCGATGACCTCTGAAGGAAGCAATCGCAGGTATTCCACAATGTTATTGTTCGTTTGATCCAACTTATAGAAAGAGTCGATGCCGGAGTTATCTTCTTTCTCTGTCAAAGACTTGCGTGCGGGCAATTCTTCTCCATTTGTACGCATCGCTATTTTTCCATATGATTCACCCGTTATATATTTAATGAATTCCCATGCTGCCTCTCTATTTGCAGAACCGCTGCGGATTGAAAACACTTCGTTCATGCTAATGCCGTTTCCCATATCCGGATTTTCTGGATGGACAGGCATGGACACTACGCCCCATTCAAACTCGCCAAACGGTTTCTGGCTCGATATCATCGTTCTTAGCATACTGGATTGTTCTACAGCCATTGCGATATTGCCTTCCAAGAAGGGATAGCTTCTTTTAAGAATACTGTATTCATCCATTTTGTCTGGTTCATTTGGTTCTGAAGCTTGATAGCATGCCCCCGACTTTATGCACCTTATAATCGTTTCAAACACCTTGTTCCAAGCGTCTGTATGGATCGTAAATTGTTTATTGGCCGGGTCGTAAATAGAGAGTCCGCCGCCCTCACCTATATTTAAAGCCATCATAAAAGGGCTCAAGCTGTATTTATGATAAAATCCGAACAGAGGTTTCTCCGAACTCATAATTTGTTTCGGAAATCGTTCTGCGAGTCGAAATACTTCATCCCAGGTCATACGATCCTGTGGCAGCGGGACTCCATAAGACTCAAATAGATTCTTATTATAATAGAGTCCCAGTCCGTTAAAGGTAGCCGACAACCCGTATAATTTCCCATTCTCCTCATCCTTAAGTGCACCGAGCACCGCGGGAACATAATCATCAAGGTTATAGCCGTCTTGCTTCATGAACTCATCTAACGACAATAATAGGTTTTGTTTAACCAGTATCTTATAAGCATCCAAATCCGTCTGAACAATATCAGGTTGTTTATTCTGGATCATTTTCTTGATAACTTCAATCGGGTCTTTGCCTGGCACAAGCTCTCCTTTTAAAGGAATAACTTCAATTTTATAATTAGGATGAGTGGCAAGAAACATGTTCCCATATCTGTTCAAGAAGCTTGCTTCATCCCAATATAATATCCGAAGCTGGGGATTTTCGATCTCTTGTTTCTCAGTTTGGCATGCTGTCATTACAACAACAACAAATGAAAGCGCCAATATGGTCTTTACTATTTTTCGAATCATATCATACCTCCACATTCAGTAAGGAGCCGCATACAAACGCGGCCCCTTACGTCTTAGCAACAACTTACAAATTCCGAATCTTGCCAATGACAATCGTAGCAAACGCCATCTCCCGGGTAACCGAACGTAGCACAGGTTACAGTTGTTGGAGATACCTCGCAGGCGACATAATTATGACGATATTTTGCTTTTCTATCGCCGCACGGGTTGCTGGTGCATTCCTCTTTAGAACTGCATGTCATCATCGTTGTAGGTGCCCAACCACTAAGACATCCTGCCATTTTTTCACCTCCCTTCATAACTTGAAAATTTCTTTTTGGGGAGGTACCAATTCGCCTGAGATTCATACATTTTTGCATATGTACTTCCCTTTTCCATTAATTTGTAATGAGTACCAGACTCTACCAATATACCATCTTCTAATACCAAAATTTTGTCGGCATGAATACAGCTTCCAAGGCGATGAGTTATGAAGATTGCTGTTCGATTCTCAGAAATCTGAAGAAATTTATTTAACAATTCAGATTCGGCCATTGGATCAAGCGCTGCTGTGGGTTCATCCAAAATAATAATTTCAGACTCATGAAATAGCGCTCTTGCGATACCAATCTTCTGCCATTCGCCTCCAGATAACTCAACTCCTCCTTTTAAAGAAGAACCTAAAGCGGTTTCTAATTTTTGCGGCAACCTCTCAACAAGACTTTTTAGCCCAGACTCGTGTACTACATATGATAATTTTCTTTCTTCAGAATCAGACAAGCCATCCATTAAAACAATATTTTCCTTCAGTGTAAGTTGATATTGAACAAAATCTTGAAAGACGACACTAATATTTTTTTGCAATTCTTTAGGATTCGCTAAATGCAAGTCAATTCCATCATACAAAATCTGTCCATAATCAGTCTTATACAAACCTGTTATACATTTAATTAAAGTACTTTTTCCTGAACCATTAGCTCCAACAACAGCTACTTTTTCACCTGGACGTATATGAAAAGTAATATTCTTCAATGCATAGTCTTTTGCGTTTGGATATTTAAAAGAGATGCCATCCACCAAAATCCCCGATGTAAGAGGGAACGATATGGAGAGCGAATGTTCAGGCCCTATTTCCTCTTTAATCCCCATAAAGTTATTAAAATCCTTCAAAAAAAGACTATCTTTTATCAACATGCCTATATTATTAGAAATCCCTTGTACAGAAGAAACTGTCATTGAGAGTATTTGGGACATTGCTACATAATCACCAACGGTTAGTTTTCCCCTTGTTCCAATCCATAACAACAACATTGAGAATACACCCGTTATGATATTGTCGAAACCATATACACCCAATTTTATATTAGAGGTTTTCTTTTCCAATTTATACTTTTCATTTGCAGTTTCGAGGAAAGAATCACTCCATTTGTTTAACAAAAAGTTATAGTGATTGAAAAATTTCAATTCTTTATTTGTAGATCGGTTTCTTAACTGATTAAACAAATAGCTAGCTCTTCTCATTAAATAAGTTTGAGAAGATACTTGACGATAATTCCATTGGGAAACTAAATTTTGTGTAAATAATGAGGGCACAATGAAAATAAATAGTATAAAGGTAAGCGACCAATGAACTGTATATAACATAAATATGCACCCTGATAATGTAACCATAATTTTCACTATTTCTATAAGAACAACATAACTATTTATCACTTTATTACCAATTCCGTTTGACGCTCTTTCTAAGAAGTCGTAATTATCTGAAGAATCATAATAAATGAGGGGCAGCTTGCCGCATTTTATTGATGTAATCTCATCGAACCTATAACTTGACCACGTGTTAAGTTTTATTCTGATTAGATTTTTAGAATTAGCCAGTAGGGATAAGAGAAAAAAAAGCGAGATTTGAGCACAAATAAATAAAAACGCCTTAGTTGGTGAATGTTTTTCTTGAATAACGATAACGATTTCATTTGTGACTATTTTGATTAAATAAATTTGGAGTAAGGGAATAAATGACTCACTTATAATTATGGCAGTAATAAAAATAAGCCTTTTTTTCTGTTCTGCTAATATAAACCTGTAGTTTTTAAAAACAATAAATAGACTATTAAATGCTGCACGCATATAATTACCCTTTGCTATAGATGTAGACTGGATATTCACATAGCAATTGATTGTTTACTACAAGTTTGTAATAGTAATTACCTTTCTCGACAACAGGGAATCTTGCGTTAAAAGCAAGATCAATACCCGGAACTTCTTTTTCAGTACGCAAGTTTTTAATAGGTAATGATGATTTAGAGCAAACAATTTTTCCTTCTGGCGAAACTACAGTAAACTCCGCTTCAGTTATATAATCCCGGCTTTCAAAATTTATTTTAACCAATACATCTGTAATCACAGCAGCAGGAAATAGAGGTACAGTCATGGAATTTAGAACATTTGCTAACGAATGTTGATTTCGAAAAGCATCAAATTCTATCTTTTCTGCTGCAATCAGTTGAGCTTTCATTGCTATAACATTCATAATCGTCGATACCTCTACTCAATTGGTATAATTTAAATTTCTATAACTTACCGCATCATTGTACGAGACTACATTTCTACTGTCCTTCTTAACAAGAAATTTCGAAAGCCCCACGAAATCTGTGTCTTCACTATTCCATGGAATGTGGATTAATGAATGTTTATTCCACAATTTTTCTTTCAAATTAAACATCCATTGTGGTCCTATAAAAATAACAATTAACTCATAAGTTGATTCTTTGCACAGAACTTCTTCTACATCCTTGAGATTTTCAGAAGAAAAATGAATAATTAAGATATGTTCCATTGGATTTTTGGCAGAAAACATATTATTTGCTTTAGTAAAATACTCCGTATGCAGTTTTCTTAATTTTCCTCCCAAATAAATACGGTATAAGGCAGCAATCAAGATTAATACCACAATGCTGATGACACTAAAATTTACCATATACATTCCTCACTACTTTCATATTTTTGTGAGTTGTTCTAATATCAATGAGAATAATGAGAAGCAAAGTGATTAAGCACAATATCAAGGAGTGAACTAACTCAAAGGTTACATGTTTGAATTTGATATTAAGAATGCTCACCATGATTAGTATCAAATTTCTTTGTATGGGGTATTTGTTTAGAATGCTATTATTTCCAAAGCATGAGCAACTCCCTTGAAGTCTTATCTTTTTCTTTTTTACCAAAATAAGAATAAAAAAGCTTAAAACGATAATAGTCACTAGTTCTCTCCAAACATGAAAAACATCAAAAATGTAGAAAACAACTAATGAAAACTCAATTACTAACAACAAGTAAACAGCAATGACAGTCAATTTTTTGTTGAACATTCGTAATGAATTAACTTCTTGAATGAAAACTTGTATGTCTAGTAATTTAGAATAAACGGACAACGCGAATATAAACGAAAGAATAAATTGCAACATTATACTCAAACTCATGTCTCACACCTAAAACATATCCATGACTTCAGAAATATCAGACGCCTGAGTTTGTCTCATAACTTGTCCGTCTGGACTAACAAGAAGTAGATATGGGGTTTTCTCAGTACCTAATTTGTTTAAGGGTCCACGATAAGAAATGATAGGGAATGTGAAATTAAAATATTTATGTATTTCAGCATTATCTTCCTCGGTTCCATCAGTCACCAGAATAAAAGTATTGCTGTCATTTATTCGCTTAAGTTCCGGCAGGAGATCAATACAATGAGTACAACTGAGAGAAATGAGACAGAAAACGCTTTTCCGAGTGATTGGTTCCTCTAGTTTCAAAAGTTCGAAAGGAAATCGGTTGCTGTTAAATTCGTGATTATCAGCCATTTCTTTCTCTGCCTTTTGAAAAATACTTTTTAAACTCATTAGAAACCCTCCTAAATTATCTATATATTCAATTTTTTTAATGGTTCCTTAAGTTTGTTGTACCAATACTCATCACTACAAGTTTCTACAACCAATACCTGGCCAAGTTTATTAAGTGTATATCCCTTGGGAAATTGATATATACTCAATTCTTCATTCATCCTTGTTTTAGATAACAAAAATATCCTGAATTTGTTACTATAATATTCTTTTAGCATGTCCAATATTTCTTCTGAAGTGTTTACAAAGCCCACGATATTCAAATTCGAATTCTGATCATAAAATCTATCTAAAGCCTCCATAGCTGGTTGACATGAATCACAATCTGTACTAAAAAATGCAGCAATCATATGATCATTTTTTATTAATTCGTACATTCTTACTGTCCCCATACCATCATTTAATATGATGTCGGTCATATAATCGCCCACGTCTAATTTTCGATGTGAGGGCATTTTAAGAAATTTCTTGTGGATTTCGGCTCTCGTCAAAGTATTGTCCATCGTATCCCCCTATGCATTTACGAAATTGGAAATTCAGGTTAATTCTGTTCTTTATCTATATATTACCTTGTATTTCATCCTTTTTCCATATATAATTTACTTTTATTTTTTTATTGACTTAGAACGTGTCTTCAAACTATAAAAACACTCCAAAACATCGTAAACTTTTATCAAACTGGTCCAAAATATAAAAAACTATTGCCTACAAAGAGGCAATAGTTCTTTCCTTCCCTGTCGATTTTGAATTCGGTCTAATCCTAACATTCAAGAGAGGATTACATTTCTCTCCAAAATTGATCCGGATCATCAATATGCACATCTTCATATTTGCACACAACTTCTTGAATTCCTACGGGCTCATCAAAGTCAAAAGAGTGCCATTCATTCATATCCGGAGGGCCAAAACTAACCTTCAATTTCTTATCTGTTACATCAAATATCATACTTCTGAGCGTTCCCATTCCACTTGAATAAAAATGGCAGCATGGGCCAAAGGGATACTTTGTCGACATTAAGTTCGTTATCTTGTCATGATCAACGTTTGGTGCTACCCGCAATAAAGTATTCCAGACAGCGGTATAACGCATTTCCGAATGCCAAAAATGATATTCATCGAACTCTTGCATTTCATTGCTCAGATAGTGATTGGTAGCAAGGGAAAAGCCCATGTGCTTGGGTTTTCCTTTTACACGGGTAATGCACAAACTTCTCTCGTCCCTTACAAAATACTCATAACTTCTCCCAACGTAAAAGTGCCCATCACTTGTATTTGAAGGAAGAACAGCGAATTGACAGCAATTCGGGGCGGTATGAAATGAATTGGCGTAACATACAATTTTTTCTGGTTCCGTATTTATTTCATCAGCAAATCCCTGTATTTCATCAGTAAACCCGGGACACATTTTATCAATCATCATCATTCTTTTATGGGCCTCAGTCGAACAGAGAAAATCCTTTCCTTCCATAGGAGTGATATAGTAGTCAATATCTTCCGGATAATGTTCCTTAAATGTAATCGCCCGTTGCTTGCCTACCTCATAGTGGGTTCCTTCCGTGACATGGATATCAAAAATCATCGGTTCTTTATGATCGCTATTTTCCATAAGGATCACCCTTTCCGCCGGTTAATTGTTGGTTTTGTAATTCGCTATATGCATATTTTACTATATAATAAATTTATTTCAAATTTTATTGATTACGACTTCATTGCGTCCAAAAACGTTAAGAACATTCCTGATTCTCGGCCGGGGCGGAGTAGACAAATGCAACAGGGTGCGGGGAAAGGACACCACTAGACAGGTACCTTCTACGTGTTTGTTTTGATTAAGAAGACATGGGTTAAATATCAGGCCTGTTGATAACCGCTTAACGGATTCATAGTTTGTTCCATAGTATATACACCACACCATCGGACCAGCGCCTGCATGCGCTCCTTGCCATCTTCCGAAAGTCTCCAATGCTGCTTGACAACTCGTCCTTATCGCCCAAGAGGAGTACAGCGGGCAGCGGCTGGCCGAACGGCTCGGCGTTACCCCGGCCACCATTACCCACCATGCCGCCAAGCTGAGGGAGGCCGCCCTCATTAACGAACGCCGGGACAAAAATACGATCTATTTTTCATTGAACGATTACTTTATGAAAATAAACGCGACGGCGACCTTTGACTTCATCTATCGCCATGCCGCCCACAAGGAGGACAGTCTTATGCAAGACCAAGAAGCCCAACAGAAATACCAGCAGTCCGTTATCAACAATTTCTTCACGGCGGATGGCCGCTTGAAGACGATTCCGGCCCAATTGAAGAAAAAGCTCATCGTGCTCGAGCATCTGGTCTCGCGCCTGGAGCACGGGCGGAAATATACGGAACCGGAAATCAACGCGTTCATCCGCTCCTATCACGACGATTTCGCGACCTTACGCCGGGAATTTGTTATGCAGCATTTCATGTACCGGGAGAATAGCATCTACGAACTGAACCCGCCCGAAATGTGGGTCTCCTGGAAACAACTCAAATAAACCGGCCCGGGCGCCTCAAGCTAGAGGAGACAGGAGCCGACGCTGGCTGTCAACCTTCAAGACATGCAAGGAAAGTACGGGTAACAACGCTACGGAGCCAACTCCGAACAGAATAAACGCAGAACTGAGCAACAACGCAACGGAACTAACTCGGAACAGAGTAAATGAACAACCAAGCAACAGCGCAACGGAGCAGACACGGAACCGAGTAAACGCGCAACAGCCCGGTCCGGGGCTGGATAGCATCCAATCCCGGAACCGGGCGCCTCATTCGCGCCGCTTCCTATGGCCGGCTGGCTTCCGCATAGCGCAGCACGACGCCAATCGTATCCTTCGGCGACTGCTTGTAGCGCGCGTAAGCGATGTCCGCCTTCTCCATCGGCAGCTCCGCCGAGATAAGCGGCTCGACGCGAATCCGACCCCCGGCCAGCAGGCGGACATACTCGGCCACATTGCGGCCCTCCGTCCAGCGCACATAGCCGAGCGGATAATCGAATCCGCCCACCTCATAGTCACGCGCATACCGTCCCGGGCCGCCTGCCCGCGAGATAAGCACCTCCGCTTCCTTCGCGAACATGCGCCCGCGTTCGAACTCCATTTTCAGGTCGCCGACGATGACGACCTTGCCCCGATCTCGCAGCCAGCCGAGCGACCTGTCGATCAGATCGGTGGCGCTGCCGCCGGCGCAGAGCAGCACCGCATCGGCACCCTCCCCATTCGTCAGCTCCCGAATCGCCGCTTCCAGCTCCTGCCGGTCGGCATAGACCGCCTCGACGCCTGCCTGCTTCAGCATCGCGCACCGCTCCGGCAGCAGGTCATAGCCGATGACGGTATAAGCTGCCGCATGGGCCACTTGCGCGATGATCTGCCCCAGGATGCCGAGGCCGACCACCACGACCCGCTCCCCGAATTGAAGCTGCGCCTGCCGCAGCGCGTGAATCGCAATGGCGCCGAGCCCCGCGAAGGACGCTTTTCGCAGCGATACTTGCGGGGGCAGCGGCGCGGCCAGATGCTTCGGCACGGCGAGCAGCGAAGCGTGATTGACGAACGGCGCCCCGTAGCAGGCCACCCGGTCTCCCGGTCGGAGATGGCTGACGCCCTCGCCGATCTCCCTGACGATGCCGGCGGCGCTGTAGCCCAGAGCGAACGGCCCCTGCACCTTTTGCTGCATCGACATCTCGGTTCCCGGACTTATCGCCGAATAGACGGTATCCACCAGCACGAAATGAGGCTGGAGAACCGGCGCCTCCTTTTCCACGGTGTGGACGACGCCATCTGTAGATACGACTGCTCTCATGGGTAATCTCCTTTTTCTATGATGTTAAGAGTTGATACCGGACATGGCGATCCCTTCCGTGAAATACCGCTGGAAGAAGACGAAGATGAGGAAGGTCGGCACGAAGGAGATAGCCGCTCCCGCCATTTCGATTCCGAAATTCCCTTCTTTCGTCAGCAAGGACGCCAGTCCGACCGTAATCGGGTACATCAGTTCCGATGTCATGAAAATCAGCGGCGTGAACAGATCGTTCCAGCAGCTGATGAACGCGAACGTCCCGATCGTCGCGATGGCCGGCTTCGCCAGCGGCAGCATAATGCGGAAGAAAATCGTGAAATCCCCTGCTCCGTCGATATAAGCCGCTTCCTCCAGATCCTTCGGGATCGTCATCATGAACTGCCTCACGAGGAAGACCCCCATAATGGCCCATAGCTCAGGAACGACAATCGCCCCGTACGTGTTGATCCAGCCGAATTGGCTAAACATGATATACTTTGGAATAATGAGCAGCTGGCCGGGCACCATGACGACAGCCATCATGAGCCAGAACACAATCTCCCTGCCTGGGAACTGCTTCTTGGCGAAAATATATCCGAGAACCGCTCCGAAAAATATCTGGGTCGCCACCGGGATGAGTGTGATGACAAGCGAGTTCTTAATCCAATGCAGGAACGAACTCTGCCCGATAATGTACGTGAAATTGTACAGCGTCGGGTTCGTCGGAATCCAGAACAACGGATCAGCCGTTGCCTTCTCCACCTTTTGCAGCGAACCGAGAATCATCATCGCAAAAGGAAAAAAGAACAGGATGCCGAGAATGACGAGCAGCACATAAATGGCGGCTTTATGCTTCAATCGAATATTCATGCGAGCCCCTCCTTCGGATGCCGGCGTTCACTGCGGGCGCGCATCAGTAATGCACCTCTTTGCCCAGCACGCGGCGCTGCACGAGCGATATCGCGAAAATGATGAAAAACAGTGTATACGCAAGCACGCTGGCATATCCAAGGCGAAGTCCGGTGAAGCCTTCCTCATACAAGTAATACACCAGAGTCGTCGTTGCATAGTTCGGTCCCCCGCCCGTAATGAGGAACGCGGAATCGAAGACTTGAAAAGAACCGATCGTCGTAATGATGGCAACGTAAAAATGAATCGGCAGCAGCAGCGGGAACGTGACGCTCCAGAATGTGCGCCAGCGTCCGGCGCCATCGATCTTGGCCGCCTCGTACAAGTGGTTCGGAATCGATTTGAGTCCGGCATAATAGTAGACCATCGTGCTTCCCGCCACTTTGAAAATACTCAGCCCCGCCAGCACCGGCAGCGCCTGCGACGAATTCGAGAAGAACAGCTGCGGCTCAATGCCGAACCAGCTGAGCGCATAGTTCATCATGCCGTATTCGGTTCCTTTGAACAGCCACAACCAGATTCCCGAGATAATAACGAAGGAAGTGACGACGGGCAAGAAGTACAAGCCCTTGAAGAAGCCGGCCGCGCGTACGCCCGAGTTGACCAGCAGCGCCAACAGCAGCCCGACCCCCATCGTCGGAACGATATAGTAGACCGAGAAGAGAACCGTATTCCAGATCGCCTTCCAGGCAATCTCATCCGTGAAAAAATAACGCCAGTTCGCCAGCCCGACGAAGGACGGCGAGCCGATGATGGGCCAATCCATGAACGTCAGCACGAGACTGAAGGCCAGCGGGAACACTTGGAAAATAAGAAAATGGATCAGTATCGGAATCAAAAATACGTACACGATGGCGTTCCGCCGGAATTCCTGCCGGAACCGCTCTCCCGGCGGCCGCCGTGCGGCAGATTCCCGAGCGGCGGCTCCCTGCTTCACTGTTTGCACGTGCTATCACCTTCCATCCCTGTTAATGAGGCCGGCAGCGCCACGCGAGACAGCGGGCTGAGCAGCGGCCGGCATATCCGATCCGCGCCCTCCCGCCGCATCCTGCCAAGAGTTAGCTTTTATTCATATCGTCCTGAATCGCCTTCGCCGCCGCATCCGCCGCTTCCTGCGGAGCTTTGCCGCCTTCCAGCATCGCCGCGAGCTCGGCCTGGATCTTCGGCATAATGGTGCGCGCCACTAGACTCATCACGCCGGGACGAGTATAAGGCGTTACCGTCAGGAAGATTATCATATCTTTATCCCCTTCATAGATGGACGAAGCCGACTTCCGGGTCGGGATATAATTGGCCAGTTTATTGAACTTCTTCTGCGCTTCCGTATTGGTCAATACTTTGATGAACTCCACCGCTGCTTGCTTGTTCTTGCTGTTCTTCGGCACGGCGAACATGCCGACCGTTCCGAAGCTGGCTTGCTCCGCGCCTTTGAGCGGCGGGCCGGCCGCATAATTGAACTTCTCTTCCTTCAGTACGGTTTGGGTCAAGCCCGAGCCCCAGACCGACAGCATTTTACCGGACAGGAATTCCGCAGACTGATCCTGGTTCGAAATGGAATCCTTCGGAATCCAACCCTTGTCGTACATATCTTTAATCATCTGGAACGTGCGAACGCCCGCTTCGTTATTGATGACGATCTCGCCGTTGCCGTCGATGACGTCGCCGCCTTGCTGCCACAGAATCGGATACAGCGTTGCGTTGCAGCATGCGCTGCCGCCGTTGAAATCACGGGCGTAATAGCCCTTCGCCACGGCCTTCTCAGCCCATACATTGAACTCATCCCATGTCTGCGGCAGCGCCGAAGGGTCCTCGCCAATCTCCTTAATGATGTCCGCGTTGTAGAACATGAGCTGCGCTTCCTGCAGAATCGGCAGCGCATACAGCGTATCCAGATATGTGCCCGCCGCCAGCGCGCCCGGGGTGAAATCATCCATCTGATTGTCATCCATATAAGGGCCTAGCGGCTCAAGGACATCCTTGCTTGCGAACTGCGGGATCTGGTCGGGAAGCTGATAGAATACATCCGGCCCGTTCCCTGCCGCGATCGCTGTTAATATTTTTTGCTCCCGGTTCTTCCACGGAATTTCCTCCAGCTTCACCTTCACATCCGGATATTTGCTGTTGTATTGCGAGATAACGCCGTCGAACACCGCTTTCATGTCGTTCTTTTTCTCCTCCGACACATAAGGATGCAACCATACCGTAATCGTGCCGGACAGCGTTTGCTCTTGCTTCCCCTCCGGCTGGTCAGCGCCCGGAGTGGCTGTTTCATTTCCCGGGGACTCGGAGCTTCCCGCTCCTCCCGAGCCGCAAGCCATCAGCAGCATGGACAGCGCCAGCACAAAGGCCAGCATCAACAGACTGGAACGTTTCGTCATCTTGTGAGACCATCCCTTCTTTTCATAACTTTTATAATCTAGATGTAGACCAATCCCCTTCGCTTCCGTCCTGACTGCAGTTTCTCACTACCTTTGAAATGAAGATAATTTGACAGCTCCCGCCTCTCCTTCCTTGCTATTTTGTATCAAAATCCTTAATTACCCCTGATCATCATGCATGGATTGCAATGAGCCAGACAAGTTGGATTGTAGTTCATATCTGGTATGTAAAACATCATAGACTCCAAAGAAAGCGCTGTCAATCCTGTTTTTAAAAAGACGAATTAAAGACAGAACGGAAATTCGCGGCCATGCCACGGGCGTCCTTGCTTATGGCACATAAAAAAACCGCCCTTAACGGGCGGCCCTCTCGGACAGCAGGCCCTCCAGTCTGCTGCACATCGCTGCTTCGTCTTCGAGACGCGACCAATACAGCTTCAATGCATTGCATACGTGCTGCAAATCCGCGGAACGCAGCCCCACCTCCGTGAAGAAGCGGAGGGATGGAATAATTTCGCGGTACATCGAGAAGCGGCTCGGCCGCGGGAACATTTCCTTCCCGTTCCATTCCGCCGCCTTCTTGTGTGCCGGGATGCTGAACGTATGCTGCCGGATATGGAGCTGGGCTTCATATGAGAGCAAGTAATCGACCAATTCAAGCGCCGCTTCCTTCACCGCCGACGTCCGGTTCACCATCAGGCCGATAACGAGCAGCAGCGACTTCGCCTCGTTCAAGTAAGGCAGCGGCGCCACATCGAACGCAAACGGCGCATCCTTCAAATGGTTCAGGCTGAAGTAGGTCGCGATAATGACCGACAGCTTGCCCTGCAGGAACAGCCGTTCGGCATCCATATCATTCTCCGACAGGTAGGCCGGATACGCGCTCTGCCTGTCGATCAGCTCGCGGGTCAGCCGGAGACCCTCCATGAGCTTCGTCCCGCAGACAGGGACATTTCCCGCTTCGTTGGGCTCGAACCGTCCGCCGCTCTGCAGCAGGAACACCGGCCAGCGGTTGTTCGAGAGCATATGGAAGTAGAAGCCGAACGTGCCCGGCTCTTGGCCGAGCCGCTCCGCCGCAGCCATCAGCTCGGACCACCGCCAGCTGCTGTCGGGCTCGGGCAGATCATGCGCCAGGAAATGATCCCGGTTGTAGCAGAGCATGACCGGCGAGAAGATGAACGGCAGGCCCAAGAGCTGCCCTTCATGCCGGAAGCAGTCCGCGATGAACGGATACAATTCTGAGCGGGGAGCCAGCGGCTCCAGCAGCTCATGATGCCCCTCATCCGCGAGCGAGAGGAAATCATTGTAATTGACCGTCGCCACATCCAGCATGTCATGCCCGATATAGCCGGAGACCGCATCGGGATAATTTTCGTACGGAAGGGGAACGAGCTCTACCCGTATATGCGGATGAGCCTGCTGGAATCCCGCGATAAGCTGGTCCAGCGCCGCCTCCTGGATGACGGAGCGGTAATATCCGAACCGCAGCAGCACCGTGCCAGAAGCTCCCGGATCCGCGATCCGGTTCCCGACCCGGGGCACCTTCTCGATCAGCTTCTCCTCGACGAGCCGCTCCAAGCCTTTGCGGACCGAGTTTTTGCTTAATTGAAATTGCTCCGCAAGCGCCACCTCCGAGGGCAAATAATCGCCAGCGGCCCGGCGGCCCGTAATAATATCGTCCCGCAACACGGTAACCATTTCGTCCAATCGCTGTCTAAACGTAGTGCGGCTTGGTCTGCTCGTCATCCTGTACGCTCCTTCAACTTATCGTTACTTGCAGCTCTCTATCATCGCTCTTTAAGCGTTACTTTCAGCACTCTATCGGTACCTCTCTAAGCGTTACTCTCTAATGATTAAGTTATCGCTCTATCGTTCATATTCTAGTATATATCTAGTATATTACTTCATGATATCGGCCCGAAGCCAAAAAGTCAATGAACGCTCCCCCCCCCCTCCTTGCCCGCCTCTTTCCCCGCACTCCACCATCCACTACAATAGAGGAAAGAGCAGCTTCCCGTGAGGGGATGCCGCTGTACGATAATCGATACTGTGGAGGACGCCAATTGTGAAAATCGATCGCCTGCTCAATATCATCATTCTCTTGCTGAATCGCCCGATCGTGCAGGCCAAAGACTTGGCCGAGCGGTTCGAGGTCTCGGTTCGCACCATTTACCGCGATATCGACGCGATTAACCAGGCCGGCATTCCGATTGTGACCTACCAGGGAGCGAACGGCGGCATCGGGCTCGCCGAAGGCTACCGTCTAGACCGGAACCTGCTGACGAACGAGGAGCTGGCCGCGATCGTGACCGCGCTCCAGAGTGTGTCCTCCTCCTATCCGGATGAGGGTCACGCCATGCTGGTGGAGAAGATCAGCAGCATTATTCCCGCCTCGCAAGCGGAAGACTTCCAGTTCCGGACGAAGCAATTTGTCGTTGATTTATCCCCCTGGGGGAACCATGACAAGCTGGAAGCGATGATTTGGACGCTGAAAAAAACGATTGAAGAACGGCAGGCCGTCCGCTTCTTCTATCGCAACGCCGAGGGAGTGGCAACGGAACGGACCGTGCATCCCTACACCCTTGTGCTAAAGGGGCATGCCTGGTATTTATACGCTTATTGCACCGGCAAGCTCGGGTTCCGCTTCTTCAAGCTCGTCCGCATGAAGCGGCTGGAGCCGCTGGACACCCGATTCGAGCGGGAAGACATCACCCTGGAGGATCGGCCATGGGACAAGGAATGGCATGCGCCCGAATGCACCGTCTCCCTCACGCTTCGCTTCGGACTTGGCATCCGGCATGTCGCCGAAGAGTGGTTCGGGGCGGAGTCACTGCAGGAGGATGAGACGGGACATTCGACCGCAAACGTCTCCTTGCCCGACAATGCTTGGCTGTATGGCTTTATTCTCAGCTTCGGCCCCGAAGCCGAGGTGCTGGAGCCGGAATCGGTACGCCTGCGCATTCGCGACCTGGCCGCCGGCATCGCGGCGAACTACCGCTAATTATTCCGTACGCAATCACTCACCATCGCGCATTTCAGGCATATATTTACTGCAAAGGACCCTAATCGGTTGATTGACCGCATGCCGGCGGAGTGTCACAACCGCTCTGCGAGCCGCTGCGGCTGTTACCGATCAGCCCGTTTTAGATCTGACCGCTTTCCCCTAAAAAGCAGAATTCCGGTCATACAGGATTCTGTGGAAGCATGATCGAATGGAGCAGGGATTCCGATGAACAGGTTCTGATGAAGGAGAGACAATGCGATGGTGAAGCTGAAGACGGCAGCGGAGATTGAGCAGATGAGAGGGGCGGGGCAGCTCGTCGCAGCCTGCCACCGCGAACTGGCCAAGCGCATCCGGCCCGGCGTCAGCACGCTGGAGCTGAACGATTTCGTGGAGCGCTACATTGAAAAGCAAGGCGGACAGCAATATACGAAGGGCTACAAAGGATTTCCGTATGCGACCTGCGCCTCGGTGAACGATGTCATCGCCCACGGATTTCCCAGTCCGGAGCCGCTGCGGAACGGCGATATCGTCAAGATCGACGTCGTCGCGGTGTACGACGGATGGGTGGGAGACTCCGCATGGTGCTATGCGGTCGGCGACATATCATCAGACGCGCGCCGGCTGATGCGGGTCACGAAGGAATGCCTCGATCTCGGCATTCAGCAGGCGATCCCGGGCAACCGGATTGGCGATGTCACCCATGCCATCCAGAGCCATGCCGAGGCGAACGGCTACTCGGTCGTCCGCGATCTGCTCGGGCACGGGGTCGGCCGCGCCCTGCACGAGGAGCCGAAGTTCGCCCATGTCGGCAAGCCCGGGCGAGGCTTCCGCCTGCGGGAAGGCATGGTCATCACAATCGAGCCCATGCTCAACGAAGGCACACCTGAGATGTGGATCGACGATGACGGCTGGACCGCCCGCACGTGGGACGGCGGCTTGTCGGCCCAATACGAGCACACCGTGGCCATCACGAAGCATGGCCCGATCATACTGACAGAGCAGCGCTAAGACAACCCGGCTGCTCTGTCTTTCTTTTTCCCGGCAGGCAGGCTCGCTTCTGCAGCCGAGCCTGCCGGACTTCTCCGCCTGCAGCGGCCGTGACGTGCATCGGCCGTACTCTGCTTACGCGCAGCCGCAGCAAGGATGCACGCGCGGCGCGAACGCCTCGCACGGGTACATATACCCGTACAGTCGGCCGAAGCCGCGGCGCTTCAGCAGTCGCGCCGCCTTGCGGATATGCCGCTTCCGCGCCCCGATCAGCACGACAGTATCCCCTGGGCTCAGTTCCTGCCTCCATACATAAGGCAAGCGGCCGACATACATCGACACCGCCTCCTCCATATGTCGGCAATAATAGTCAACCGGCTCGCGCACATCCACCTGCTTCACCGGGGAGTCCCCCTCGCGAAGCGCCTGCAGCTCATGCGGCTGCAAGTATCGCAGACCCTGCACCGGCCGGTGCGTCCACCCGGCATACAGAAGGCCCAATATCAATAACATGACGAGAATCCACACCGGCTTCTCCCTCCTGACATATACCCCGTACTGTATAAAAGAGAACAAAAAAATGATCAGCATACATACCCTGATGGGTATGTATTATACACAAATTCGACCGCATTGTAAATGCACCCGCTATGTCTCTCCAACCGTGGTTCCCCAGATAATGAGGCTGTCTTCCAATCTGAATGCGGATACAATACCATGCTGATAAAATATTTTCTTACGCCCGGCGCATATTAAAGAGAAAAGGAGGCATTTCTATGATCAAGCAAATCGCCACCGTCGCGATCTATGTCGAAGATCAGCAGCAAGCCAAGCGCTTCTGGACTGAACAGGTCGGCTTTACAGTGACCACGGAACATCCTATGGGTCCCAACGCCATGTGGCTGGAAGTTGCTCCGGCAGGCGGGGGAAGCCGCCTCGTCCTCTATCCGAAATCGATGATGAAGGGCTGGGAAGAACAAAAAGCCTCCATCGTGTTCGAATGTGACGACATCATGTCTACATACGCAACAATGAAGGCCAACGGAGTTGAGTTCAATGGCGAACCTAATGAGATGCAATGGGGAACCTACGCCAGCTTCTCCGACCCGGACGGCAACCAGTTTTTGCTGAAGGGCTGACAGCTCAGGTTAGGAAGAGACTGCTTCTCCCCTGTGGAGAAGTGTCTCCCTATCCAGCCAAGCCTGCAATGTCTGTTCCCCCGCTATTCGTTTCATGGAGCATGGGCAACCGCTCTCGCTAGCCTAGTTCCCCCCCCAATCATCTGCCCGCCCTATCCAACGCTAGTTTCCTATTACATTCCCCTGCTTCTATTGGTCCGGCGAAGCCGTACCGAACCGTTCCGACAGCTTGTTCATATGCGCCTCGGCAATCTCGGACAGACCGATTCCGTATTTCTCCGACAGAATCAACAGATTGGCCAAAACATCGCCCAACTCCTCAACCAGCTCCTGTCTGATCTCCGCCGAGGATAATTGCGTCTCATCCGGACGATCCCGGCCGATTTCCAGAGCACGGACCACTCTGGCCACTTCCCCGACTTCTTCCATCAAAAAACCTACTCGAATAAAAGAATTATATTGCGACCATTCCCGCTTCTTGTAAAATTCGCTTACCCATTCCTGAAATACATTCATATCCATTTCCGTCTCTTTCCTTCCTTATGTAAGATGTCTATACTAGATAGTGCGTACTATCGAATTGAAGGAGATGCCATACTAATGAAAAAAATATGTGTATTTGCCGGCTCGAACCTAGGCAACCATCCCGACTTCGCCAACCTGGCCAAAGAACTTGGCCAAGCAATGGCTGAACAGCAATTCGAGCTCGTCTACGGCGGTTCGACTGTAGGGCTCATGGGCGAAGTCGCCAACGAGATGCTCCGTCTCGGCGGCAGAGTAACCGGCGTCATGCCGCGCGGCCTGTTCCGCGGAGAGTTGATGCACAGCGGCTTGACCGAATTCATCGAAGTAGCGGACATGCATGAGCGCAAGGCGACCATGCACCGCCTGTCCGATGCATTTATCTCCTTGCCAGGCGGGCTCGGGACATTCGAAGAACTGTTCGAGGCGCTAAGCTGGGCTCAACTCGGAATCCACAAAAAGCCGATTGGTGTCCTCAACATTCAGGGCTACTTTACGCCGATGATCGAGATGATTCGCCATTCCATACAAGCCGGATTTGCCAGAGCCGAGCACGAACAGTTGCTGCTCTCCTCAACCGATCCGCGTGAACTGCTGGCCATGCTGGGAAGCTTCAAAACGCCTGAGTTCGGCAATAAATGGAATCAGCTCGACTAACCTGTTCCGCTATTGCACTATGCAAGTTCATCTGTGGAGATTTCCACATGGTCTTCCAGGCTTCTCCACAGATAGAACGTAGCATAGCTTCCCAATCGTCCCAATCGACGGCATAACGCCGTATCTCCTCCAAAATCGGCTTTCTCCCCAAGCCCAGCGCCGCTCTCCCTTGACCGTCCGTAACCAAGCAGCCGCTCTCCGAACGGTCCAGTTGCTCTCGGTATTGGCCGAAATCAAAATAATCGGGAACCTCAAGCCGAGCAACATTCCCGCTTCCTTCCTCCGCCCCATTAATAATGCTCCTTCCCTGCACCATTCCCCTCGCCCTACACGCACACTATTCTACCTAGTACTTTATCTTATTTTTCCGATAAGAACAAACGCTCGCTTTTCTCAGTTGCTCTGTTGCTTTTCTTTACTTCTTTTCTTTGCTGCTTTCACTTTGTTCCTTTCACCTTGTTGCTTTCACTTTGTTATTTTCACTTTGTTGCTTTCATTATTGCTTTCATTATTGCTTTCATTATTGCTTCATTATTGCTTTCTTTGCTGCTTTTCTTTTACAGAGCAATTTTTGCAAAACACCTCCTGTTTCTAAATTCCCAGCCAAGTATGGGGTCTTCCGTACCTTAACAGCACTCTCCCATCGAATCAGAATCCTATCCGAATATGTTTTGAGTAATTATTTGAGTAATCATTGAGTAATGATGTGACCAATGATGTGAGTAATGATGTGAGTAATGATGTGAGTAATGATGTGAGTAATGATGTGAGTAATGATTGAGTAATGTTTTGAGTACCTCCTCCTATACAGTACTATCCCTTCCCATCAGAATCGCGCCCCGAAAATGTTATCCTCCAAAAATATCTATCAATTTCCGCAATATTACATTTACACCTTGAAATAAGAACCCATGTTCGATATAATGAAATCAGAACAAATGTTCCTTGTGAAGGAGGCAGACGTTGGTGTTGGATAGTTTAGAGAACATAGCTACTCTAGAGGAATTGTACCGCCGCTTCCCGACAGAGTCCGCATGCGCTGATTACCTTGTTCAATGGAAATGGCCGCATGGCTTCTCTTGCCCGCGATGCAAGCATCACAGTGCTTATATGACGAAGACCCGCCGGCTTCCCATCTATGAATGCCGCGCTTGTCGACATCAGACCACGCCCACCGTCGGCACGGTCATGGAAGGCAGCCGCACGCCTTTGCGCAAGTGGATGGCCGCGTTCTGGTTATTTTCTCGTGCTCAGAAAGGAATCAATGCCGTTCGCCTTCGCTCCCTTATACAGGTTACATATAAGACCGCCTGGTCAATGCTTCATAAAATACGGGCGGCAATCAGTCATGCCCACGCTAAGAAGCAGCTGTCCGGCGATGTTCAGGGCATTGTCGTATTCTATGGCAGAGCCTACCGCCCATCTGTCGAACTCCATCCAGGAGAATGCGCTCTAATCGTCGCTGAATCCATCGAGCCGGAAGGAGAGCTTCCTCAGCTCAAGATGACGCTAGTTGACAGGAAGCATGTTATCGAAAAACGCCTGTACCGTTCTGGCTCCGAACAGTTTATTAACGATCATGTCGAGCCAAGTTCTGCTTCTCGCGTCTCCCTTATCGACCAGTTTTTTCGGGTACGCAGAAATAGCCCTTTATATCAGACATTCCGACAAGCATGCCGTTGGCTGAACGATACGTTTCACGGAATCGGGCCCAAGTACTTGCAGCGCTATGTAGATGAGTTTATTTTCCATAAAAACTTGGATAACACCGTTAGTCCATGGACACGGCTGCTTTCGTTATGCGCATCCATCGCTCCCCGTTCTTTCCCTGGCAATAGTCCACGTACGGGACCTAACGCATTTCAATCGAAATCACTTGCAGCTTAATCTTTTTATTGTCCGTCTATTTCGGCCCAGCTTGCACACCTAGTCACAGCTAGCTTTATGGGCTGTTAAATCTGAGCCAATGGGAGAGTGCTAATAAGGACGTAAGGACATAGGACCCTTAGCTCGTCCCGGCCTTTCATCTTAGTCACCATCCATAATTCATCTATCTTGCCCTCTCCTCAGAGAGCAACGTTCGTGCACAAATTTTCACTAGAAGTGGATACCCCAATCATCCAATCGTATACTGGTCAATTCTGCTATTTTCCCATATGATTATCCGGTAGTCAGTCTAGTAATTGAACTCGCAACGATACGGACAAAAAGAAATATCGAAGGGATGGCCAATCTGTTCCAACTTGATTCGATGAAGACAGCACTGCCTTCTATCTTGGCATGCTTCCGGCCGGAGTTATCTCAGACGAGGTTATTGAAGCATGGGAATCGCTCGGCAAAAAGGTGAAGAAGACTGGCGAGCTGGGAGAGGTCGCCGGCGATCGCCGCGCAACCGGATTATTGAATGAATACAAGGTAAGCATTCATGGCATACCAGTCGAAGACGATACCATCTCGACCGGAGGAAATTTATATATTTCGTTCCAGACTGTAGCCGATATTTTAGGGCTCAAATTGAAATATGACCAAGCTACGAATACAACCTATGTCGGGTCGATTCCGGACTCCATTTTGAACCCTCCGAAGAAAGATTCTGCCAAGAGCAAGACGGCCCAGAATAAAAAGTCAAAGATGTATGATGTGGCCGCAAGTGGAGATATGAAAGGTTGGCGCTTGCTGAAGGGCCATCCTAATGAAAAGAGTATTGCCGTTTATTACAAACAAGATGGTTCCATCTTGCAAATGGAATTCAAAGATATCCGTAAAGTCGATTTGAAGCGCAAAGTGCAGTGGTTGGATGACAATGGATTTAAGCATACCAACACAGTTGGAGAAATATACCAACTGTTCACATTAAGCAATCAGTACACGTCGAATTGGTTCACCTCTAAATTCGGCAAGCTGTATACTGACTGGATGATGGTTCAGGCCTTTCATGGCGACACACTCGTAGAAGATTATTTGAGATCGAAAGGCAAGCTGAAATAGGCAAGCGTCGTCTGTGCATCAAGATTTGTGCTATGGCGATCCGGATTGTGAGACTAACCGGTTATTTTGAGGACCCGTTCTGGGTGGGCGTAGTTGAGGAGCAATTCGGCAATCACGTGAAGGCTTGCCGCTATGTGTTTGGCACCGAGCCCAAGGATACCGAAGTGATGGAAAATTTGTGAATACCCGGATGAATCCGCTAATGGAGAAGGTTCAGTCCGGTGTTGGAACGGAGACCACCTGCAAACGTCCGGTCAATCCGAAGCGGCTTGCCAGAATCGTCGACAGAGAGATGCAGCGGCACGTAATATCGTCGCACTCTCAGGGAGCGATGAGTCTGGATCTCGAATCGAGGAAGAAAGAGCGGACGGTACGTTCCCGCGAACAGAGCGAGGCTCTCAAGGAGAAAAACGGAGCATTCGCATCCAGAAGAAAAAAGATGAACATAGAGGCAGAAGTCTCGTGCAATCTTGGAAGCCCCGAACGCGCAAGCGCAACGGGGCTTCTCTCTATTTTCGATAGCCGATACGAGAATTACAGTATCCTTCCCTGCCTGTCGAAATTCATTTCCCGGGCAATCATCCTATGTCGATTTCATCAGGCAGCAACTGTCATCCTCTATCATCCCTTATCCTTGTACTATGCGTAGCGGTAATTGGGTGAATCTTGATCTGATGCTATACGTAGAGGTCTTTGGGTGAATGTTGATCCTGATGCTATACGTAGGGGTATTTAGGTGAATGCTGATCCTGATGCTATATGTAGCGGCACTTAGGTGAATGCTGATCCAGCAGCGTTCGCAGGCCATCGAGATCCTCCAGCAGTTGCGAAGATAGCTCACCAAGCTCTCGATAGCTCTGGATGGCTTGCTCCGTCTGTCCGGCGTCGATCTGCCGTGCTGCCGTTTCCGCCAGAGAGTGCACTTGTTCATGCCGTTCAACCATCTCTCGGAACGCCGGCTGGTGATTTACCAACGACTCCGGATTGGCCTTCTGAGCTTCAATCCATTTCCCGAGCCGGCATTGATGTGAATTGCCGATAATATCAATATCGCTCTTATCGTAACCAAGCATCCGGTTATAGATCCACCATTTCCATAACAAATGGTCGGTCTTGAGAACCCGCAGAAGCTGAGAATCGTTCAAATGATGGAACCATTGCAGCGACTCTGACCGCAGTCCTTCCACTGAGCGGCTCGTATCATATACTTGTTCCCCTGTGTCTATTGCCAGCGTAACGACCTGTCGGGTCTGATCGACGATTTCCTTCATATGCTCCGTGATTTCCACCGTGGCCGCCGCTTGCTGTTCGACAATCGAGGCTATCGACTCTTCCGACATTCCCATGTCGTCGATGGCGCGCATCATTCCCTCCAACTGTTCGAATGCCCCACGGTTCTTCTCATGCTGCAGCTCCATCTTGCCGGCCATCAGGTCGGTACGTTCCTGAACGGATGTTGCCAGCTGCTGGATGTTGGCGATGACTTCATATACCTCACCTACGGAGGTCTTGGTCTGTTCCGACAGCTTCCGCACCTCGCCCGCTACGACAGCGAACCCGCGCCCTTCTTCGCCTGCCCGCGCCGCTTCAATAGAAGCGTTCAGCGCAAGCAAATGAGTGGAATCCGCAACGGAGTTGATCATATCGACGACTCCGGACAGTTTCAGCAGCGACTGCTGAAGTTCCTCGAACCGTGATTTGGTGTCGCGGAACAAGTCAGTCATTTCCTCCAATCCGTCTATCGTCTGCTCGACGATGGAACGGTTATCCTGGAGCGTGCCGAGCATTTTTTCCGTCGTGGCCGCAGCTTCGGTCGTCTGCGAGGACACTTCCTCGATAGAAGCTGTCAGTTGCTCCGCGGACTCCTGGATATGCTGGGCATCCTTCATTGAAGCTTCGGCAGACATTAATAATGTATGTATTCCGTCCATTTGAATCAGCTTCTCCATCGTCTCGCTGTTCGTATCAAGCAAACGGAACTCGTAAGCGGACTGATAGGCCTCCAGCACGATCTGGGCATCCAGCATCAAAATACGGTGCAGGGCCAGCAGCAGGTCTGATGCTTCAGCAGTTCGAAAGTCCTGCAAAATCAGTGGGACAAGGAATTCGTATATTCGTAAAAAGGAGGATACGAACCATTCCGGTGCCAATTGGATATGGCTATGCATAATGCCAATCCTCTGCCGTACCCGAATATACTCTTCATCCAGTTGAACATCCGGAATGGAATTCAGATAGATGATGAATGTCTTGGTTAAGCGTTCACGCGTGCTGTGACGCTCAATTAATTGCTTCATCTCGGGAATTTCGAATAGCAGCTTATAGTGACGATCGGTAATGGCTTTGGCATACTTTTCGAAATAAGGGATCAAACGCTTCAACAGCTTCAAGTCATGGGTCGTCATCTGCAGAAACATCAGCTTGGTTCGAAGCGAGGGAAGCGTTTCCATATGTACGGCCTCGATCTCACCTGGCATCTTCGGCTTACGGTATATCAAAATATCCTTCCTTTCTGGAACCAGTCATGATTTCTGTTTCAATAAGTTTTTTCACACTTATGTAATAATACCATATTTTTCTGTGACAATAGTCCTGAATTTTTTATCGGTTGCGGATGACAAAATCGTAAGCATGACGTAAGTCAATTCAATAGGACCCGGAACGTCCCTTCGATACAATGAACATAACATACGAGAGGACCGATAACGGAAGGAAGATGGCCAATGAGGCTAACGGACGTTTCTATATACAATACACCCTTGCTGCGGCATGCCGGCATCTTTATCTCCCTGCTTGCCCTTCTAGCCGTACTTACCGGGTGTACGGGAAAGGACAGCAGCGCACAGGCCCTTCAGGGATCATCTCCCATTCAGTATCAAGTGACCGCCGTCTGGGATGATGCCACTCATTCGCTGAAGGCGACGACGGTGCTGCATTTTCGCAATGAATTCAATCATGCCTTGAAGGAACTGGTCTTCCATTGGTATGCCGACAGCTACCGCATTCCGGACACGCAGCCCGTTCATGAACGGAAGCTCAATCAACGTCTCGCCTCCGAAGGACTACTGGGGACCGCTCTATCCGACCTGCCTGCCAGCGGCGCCGGAGTCACCACTACCGCCGTAACGCTGGAGAACGGCCAGTCTCTGGAGTACGAACATGTCAATCAGTCTCTGACTGTACAACTGAAGCAGCCCCTTGCTCCGAACGGCTCCGTTTCTCTCCGCATCCGCTACGAGATCCAGCTTCCGTACGGGGCTTGGCGGCTGGCCTACAATGAACAATTCGCTGGCGGCACCTATTGGACGCCGCAGCTTGCGGTATACAACCCGTTGCGCCATGCCTGGAACCGGGTGCCGAATTATCCCGGATACACGAGCGATTATTTTTATGCGGCCGATTACGACGTTCATCTCCAGCTGCCCGCTTCCTGGCTCGTCGTCACGACAGGGCAGCAGTTGGATCATCGCGTGCAAGACGGAGTGCAATCCACTCATATCCGCGCCAATGGCATCCGCCAGCTCGCGTTCTACGCTAGTCCGGACTACACTGAGACGAAGCGGCCGCTCCCGGAGGGGAAGTCCCTTTCGGTCTACACATTGGACGACGGGGAACAGCCGTCCGAGCAATGGCTTGACGCCGCAGCCGATGCTATCGCGTTCTACTCCGATGCGATCGGGGAGCTGCCGGGAAAGCATTGGGCGTTCGTCGAAGCTCCATATGCCGGGATGAACGACAGCCTTGATGGCATCATCCTGTTCGGCCGGGAAGAGAAGCTGAACGGTCCGCTCTCGCCCGACATGCTTCGCTTAATTGCGAAGCAGTGGTTCGGCTCCGCGATCGGCATCAACTCGCGGACCGACGGCTTCCTTGATGAGGGGATGTCCGAGTTCGCCGCACGCTTTTATCGCCATCAGCGGCTGCAGGAGCCTTGGCCATCCGCCTCAACAACCGATTACCGGGCACTCGTGCTCCCTGCTGCCCGGCTCGGGGACGACGCCGTGACCATCTACCGGGAACGGGGCGCCGAACTGCTCGCCGCCTGGACGCAGGCCGTCGGAACCGATGCCGTTCCTGTGGTATGGAAGAGCTACTACAATCGCTACCGTGGGCAATTCGCGACCATCGACGGCTTCCTTAATGTAGCAGAGGATGCGCTCG
Source organism: Paenibacillus thiaminolyticus (assembly GCF_003591545.1). Lineage (GTDB taxonomy): Bacteria > Bacillota > Bacilli > Paenibacillales > Paenibacillaceae > Paenibacillus_B > Paenibacillus_B thiaminolyticus_A. The sequence goes on along the minus strand of NZ_QYZD01000015.1, from coordinate 94,053 downwards.
GGCAGGAGGCGCATGACCGGCTCTGGCAATTGCTGAACAATCCACCCTCATCCTAAGAAGAAAAAAGCCACCCGTGAATTAAACTGTACCCTATCGAGTAGACACTTTAAAAAAGTCTCTCGATAGGGTACTTTTGTTTATAGCAGAAAAATGGGAATGAGGAATTATAATGAGCAAGAAATTATTAACAGATGAAGAAATCAAGCTGTTATCTAACAATCCTTATGTGAAGTCCGTTTCTTCAAAGCCAATCACGTATACGGATGCGTTTAAGCAATTGTTCATCTCAGAGAATAACTAGGGCAAACTGCCGAGAGAAATATTTGAAGAATGCGGTTTTGACGTAACCATCATCGGGATCCAAAGAGTCAGATCTTCGGGAAAGAGATGGCGTGCGAGTTACCAGGAGAACGGAGTTTTAGGTCTACAGGATACAAGAAGTAGATCATTAGGAAGACCCCTTTAACGGGAGCTGTCGCTGGAAGAGAAATATGCCAGGCTGGAGGCTCAGAATGCCTTGCTAAGAGCGGAGAACGAACTTTTAAAAAAGATTCGCTTCGCGGAAAGGGGCCCGTTCCATCAAGATGACATTGGAGGGGCAGTTTAAGGTTATCTACAATTTGAAACGGATTAGGAGGATTATGAAGAAATACGGCATTGTGTGCCCTTTCAGGAAGGCCAATCCCTAAAAACGGATGATGAAGGCTACTCAAGAGCACAGGATCGTTCCTAACCTGCTGAACCGGGAGTTTAAGCAGAAGAGCCCCGGTAAGATATTACGGACGGACATCACCTATTTATTTTACGGATCAGGCAAGAAAGCCTATTTATCAACTATCAAGGACAGTTCAACCAATGAAATCTTGTCATATCATGTGTCAGACCGAATCACGATGGATCTTGCGACAGATACCCTCCTGAAGCTTAAGAAAAACCGAAGGTTTAAGAAAGCAGATGGTGCCTTCATTCATTCTGACCAGGGATCTCATTATACAAATCCGGATTTTCAAAAAATGGTTAAGAAAATGAAATTGAAACAATCCATGTCCAGGCGGGGAAACTGCTGGGATAACGCCCCTCAGGAATCCTTTTTTGGACATTTTAAAGATCAGGCCTCCATTAAACCTTGTTTGACTTTGGACGAGTTAAAACGGGAGATTAAGGACTATATGACTTATTACAACCACTACAGGTATCAATGGAATTTAAAAAAGATGACCCCTGTTCAATACTTCAATACAGAGATCATCTTCTTCAATCTGCCTAGACTTTTTTTAAATGTCCTTTACATGGGGTACAGTTTAGAATCGGGTGGCTTGCTTGTTTAACCTTTATAACGCTTAATGAATTCAACCGCTTTGCGGATGTCAGTCTCCGGAGAGTCGCCGACTTCGCGTTCGATGGTCAAATAGCCGGTATAGCCGATATCAATCAAGGCTTGGAAATAAGCATCGAAGTCTACTTTGCCTTCGCCGAGCGGTACTTCCTGGAATGGCCCATCGGTCGCCATGTCCGCAATCTTCTCATGCGACATCGGATCGAATCCGAGCATGCCGTAGACGAGGCGCGGATCGACTTCACGCAGACGGACGCCGTCCTTGACGTGCGTATGAACGATATAATCCTTCAGAAGATGAACGCCTTGCACCGGATCGTCCCCGGTCACCATCACCATGTTCGCCGGGTCGAAGTTGACGGCGACCCCTTTTCCCGACAACGTATCCAGGAACGACTTCAAATGCGCCGCCGGCTCGGGTCCGGTCTCAATCGCAAAATGCGCGCCCAGGCTGTTCGCGTACTGGCTCAGCTCTTCACAAGCCTGCTGCATCGCATAATAAATCTCGTTCTGCTCATGCGGCACGATGCCAATATGCGTCGTAACGACATTGGTTCCCATATCAAGCGCCAGATCGAGGATGCGCTTCGACTTCTCGATTTTGGCCGGATTGGCCTCCTTGTCCTGGAAGCCATGCCCGCCCAGATCGCCGACCAGCGCCGATATTTTCAAGCCGAGCGAATCGATATACTTCGCCAGTTCTTTGCGCGCATCCTTCGACAAATTCTCCGGATCCATCTCCCCGCTGACTGCATAGATTTGCACGCCATCCGCGCCTACTTCCTTCGCCTTGGCCAGCGCTTCCCGAAGTGCAAGACGGAAGCTGTCCGTAATGACACCGATTGGATTCGTTAACAATGCCATGATGAATCACTCCTTAATCAAGTTTATGATTTTATTGCGCTGCTGCGCGTGTTCAGAATTCAATTGAGCCGGCCTAGTAGCCGGTCTAGCGGTTCGGGTAACCCGTTCCCTTCCGCCGCTTCGCGGCATGCTCTTGGAAGTGGGCGACAAGCTCATCCTTCAGTTCGCCGACCATGAGCCCGCTCGCAATCTCCGCCACCGTCCAGCCCGATTCAATCGCCCATGGACCCCAGCCCATGTCGGACGGCGATCCGAATACTTCACCGAGCTCGACGTCGTACGCCCGTGCCCAGGCGCCGTCGATGTCCGGGTTCGCGCTGCTGAGCTGAGCTTGGACCATGAAGTCCGAGCTCTCCTTCCACAAGTCAAGGAACTTGCTGTCTCCTGTCACGAAGTAAGCCTGCATCCAAGCCATCGGCAGCCAGTTGTTGGAGTAGAGCAGGTCGACGACGGGATGCCCGTTCTCGGTGACGAGCGAATTGTCCCGCATCCCGTTCTCTTCCCACATCGGCGCCTTATAGCCTTCATCCCATTCCAGATAAGCACCGCTCGTATGCTTGAAGCGCTGCAAGTCTTCCGTTACCCGGTACAGCCACTCGCGATGCCGTTCATCCTGCGTCGACCAATAGAGCCAGCTCAGCGGCAGGACGAGGCGGCACAGCTCCTGCGTCTGGCTCTGCTCCCGCACCGTATCCGGGTAGACACGCATCAAGGCCTCCAGCCCTTTTCGCCCGGCATCAAGGAACAGCCGAATGCCGGTGAGCTGGTACGCGAGCAGCAGCGCCGCGTAATAATAAGCGTTGTAATGCGCGCTCGGGAAGTGGGCCGGCTCGCTGCGCATTCTATGGAGTTCCTCGGGATGGCGGTCGAATATCATATTATTCGTGCGTGACACCCGCATGCCATCCGACCCGGTCGTCTTCAGCAGGAAGTTGAGCGCCAGCAGACAGTCGTCCAGATGACGCTCGCTGCCCTCCACGAAGCACTGCCACATTTGCGGCAGGATAGCGCGCGAGACGTCATCCTGATAACAGATGCTCCACGCCTCTCCGTTAAAACGCATCATGCCGGACCAGGGGACATCCTCCTTGCACAGGAAGTACTGGAATACATAATCATGTAGACGATTGGCGATGGCAAGGCTGCGCTCATCGTTCGTCACCTTGTAATGCATGAAGTAGGCCATCGCCGTCTCGCCGATGCAATCGGCCCGCTGTTGGCGGCTCAGCCGCTGGCTGCCGTCGCCGTATATCTCGGTGCCCCAGCCTTCATGCACTCCTGTGCGACCTTCATCATACAGCACGCCCGACTGCTCGAACCAGCGGATGGCGCGTTCCGCGGCTTCTCTGTAGGAAGCGGCCCGCCTTCCGTCAAGGCCGGTGCTGACGACCGGCTTCAGCGGAGACAGAGCGGCGACCTCGACCGGGCGATCCAGCAGCCAGCCGATGACAAAGGCGACGACATGCCGGATTCGCTGCAGCGGAGAATAGCGTGCGCGCCGCCACGGGCACAGCCGGAAGCCGCAGACGAGCAGCGAATCCTGCTCGAACCAGAGCGCGCGGTCGGACACTTCCCCGAAGAAGGAATCATCCAGTTCCACGCGATCATGCGCATGCACCCGCGCATACTGCAAAATCGGCACATCATGCAGGCACGCCCCCGCGAAGGGGCGCAGCCGCAGGCCGCACTGGTCATCAAGCAGCGCGCCGAGCGGCAGGCCCGCCAGATCCGTCTCCTTGGAGCAATAGATGAGACGATGGTACCGCGTCGACTGCGGGGGCTCGCAATAGACGTGACCGATGCTGGCCACATATTCCGCGAAAATCCGCTTGCCGGCCGCAATCTGCCTCTCCAGCAGTACGCGTTGATGCGCGGGGAACAGAAGAGGAGTCTCTTCCGTTCCGCCAAGCAGCGCAATCGCCTCATACGCATCCAGCACGCCTTCCCGCACCTCATCTGGATGCAGGACGGCCACATTCGGCTCAATCAGCCGAATCGCCTGCAGCAAATCATTATCATTGCTGCGTGTTATTACAGCTAAAGCGGGGTACAAGCCGTTCATGCCGTTCTTCCTCCCTCCCGCTTCTTCGCCATAACATTAAGAGAAAACAATTTCGGTTCCCTTCGCGCTCGACTCGTAAATAGCACAAAGGATTTTCATCAGCTCCACGCCGTCTTCCACTGGACAGATCGTCTCGGTGCGACCGAGGCAGCAATCGATGAAATGATCGACTTCTTTTTGGAAGCCCCGCTCGAAATCAAAGCTGAGATGGTCGATTTGCGGCGTCATGTTCAAAATCGTATTATGCTTCTCACCCATAATGAGCAGCTTCGGTTCAACTTCCGCGCCCCCCTTGTCCCCGAACAAACGGACGCTGATCTCGTCCTGCTTCAAATGCAGCGCGAAGCTGACATCGACAGCGAGCGACGCTCCGTTCTCGAAGCGAATAAGCGCGTTGGCCATATCCTCGACCGTATTCACGTTCGCATCATAATCCGCTGCCTGGTAAAAGGACAGATTCTCGATATGGTTCCGGTTGCCGAGGCGGTTGTACGCATTGCCGCTGACCGATTTAACCTTCGGCTTGCCCATCAGATACCAGCACAGGTCGATGACATGAACGCCCAGGTCGATAAGCGGCCCGCCCCCGGAGCGCTCTACATCGCTGAACCATCCGCCCGGATTGCCCAAGCGGCGCAGACAGGATGCCTTCGCATAGTAGATTTCGCCCAGGTCGCCGGCATCGATGAATTTTTTCAGTACGCGGGTATTCATGCCGTAGCGGCGGACATAGCCTACTTGAAGCGTCTTGCCGCTTTTCTTCTGCGCTTCCTGAACCGCCAGCGCCTGCTCTACCGTCTTGCAGAGCGGCTTCTCGACGAGGACATGCTTGCCTGCTTCCAGCGCGGCAATGGCAATCTCAGCATGAGAATTGTTCCATGTGCAGATGCTGACCGCTTCTACGTCCGGATTCGCAAGCAGTTCATGATAATCCGTATAAATCTTCGCATCGGGAGCCCCGAATTGCGCCGCTTTCTCCTTCGCCCGATCCGCGTTCAGATCGCAGACCGCAATCAGCTCGGCCTCATCGTTTTTCTGATATCCTCCGAAATGCATTTCCGAAATGGAACCTGCGCCAATGACGCCTACTTTGACTTTGCTCATGATGGACTTCCCCCCATAGATTTGATAAGAAATGGTTGCTTAACTACGGTTATAAAAAAATCGTATTATGACGCGTTTACACTTCAGACCAGATGCGCCGCGCATTTTCGATTCCGATTTTCGTGCCTCTCAGGCAATCTTCCATGCCTTCAAATTCGATGCTGACATATCCATCATAGCCCGTTTCCTTCACGGCGCGGATAATATCATACATTGGCAGATCGCCTTGCCCCACGATGGCGCCGCGCAAGTAATTGCCGTGCAGCGAGCGGAACCAGCCTTCGCCCGGATTGCGGTCTGCCGGACGGATGTAGAAATCCTTCAGGTGAACCATAGAAGCCAACCCGATGTTGTTGCGGACGGCATTCAGCGAATTCTCGTCCGCGCACGTGAAGTTGCCCACGTCCATCGTCGTGCGGAAGTTCTCGCGATCGACCGCGAGCACGAGACGCTTCACCCGTTCGCTTGCCTGAATGTAGAAGCCGTGGTTCTCCACGCTTGTCGTAATACCGAAGCTTACCGCATAGTCGGCGATTTGGCGGCATGCCTCCACGAGCGCCGGGAAATCCTGCTCGAAGTAGCTGACATCGGTCTCCGGATAGGACCGCCATGCGACATCATGACGCATACGCTTCACGCCGAGACGATGAGCCACGTCCACATGCGACTTGGCGCGCGCCACTTCCTCAGCGAACGCTTCGTCGTCGAGTCCGGCGAAGTTCGCCCCGATGCAGTAATTGGACAATTCCAGCCCGATTTCCGTCGCCTTCTCGCGGATGGCATCCACTCGCTCGGGATGATTGGCCAGATCGAGATCCATATCCACGATCTCCGCATGATCGGCTCCTTGCGCCTTCATCCAGTCCAGCACGTCCAGTACCGTCATCCGTTTGTCCTGCAGCGCGGCATGCAAGCTGTAAATACTGACTCCTAATTTCACCTGGCTCACTCCATTTCGTCTTGGTTCAACCGGCTGCTTACCGTCCTGCTTCTGCAAACGGTTACACTTCCGGCCGCTCCTCTCACCTCTATTATAGGAAAGCCCGGGCAAAACACATTGAACTATAGTCCACAATTGTTGGACTTTCTTACACAAATAAACCCGGCAAGCCCAGGCTCCCAGGTAAATTGATAAATCAATACGTTCGTTGAGCAGGGTCGACGCGGCTGGGCACTGTGCAGTACAAAAATCACCAGCTCTAATCATTCCCCCTAGCCTCTTACGACCAATATCCCATCGGCGTAGGAAACGAACTGCTCGATGCCTCTTATGACCACTATCCCATCGACACAGGAAACGAACTGCTCGATGTCTCTTATGACCAGTATCCCATCGACACAGGAAACGAACTGCTCGATGCCTCTTATGACCACTATCCCATCGGCGCAGATAAAAAAATTGACCTGACTTAATGGGATAATACACATAAGGACATAAAAGGGTGTTAGACGAGCAAACGGGGAATCTGAACCGATGGGATAGTAAACATAAGAGCACGGAGACAAACCACTGCGCCGTCCTGCGTCGTTGCACCCAGCCGTTTCAACGCGAGGCGATGCCGTCTTTAAGGCTCATCCGCCTTGGCTCCAGCTTGCTCCAACAGCCGCGCAATCTCGGTGAAGCCGCGGGATTGAGCATGGCTGAGCGCGGTCACCCCGTCACGATCCGGGATGTTCACGTCCGCGCCATGCCGGATCAGCAGCTCCACCGCCTGCTGGTGCGGCTCCCTGCCGCTGCCCAGCACGACCGCCTCCATCAGGGCGGTCCAGCCAAGGTTGTTCACATGGTTCACATCCACATCCGATGACGTCAGCAAATACTCGATGACGTCGAGATGTGCATGCTCCGCCGCCGGGATGAGCGCCGTTCCGCCGAAGCGGTTCGTTCGCTTCGTGTCTGCGCCGGCTTCAATCGCCAGCTTCAAAATATCGAGCAGCCCCTCCGCGCCCGCATACAAATACGGGTTGTCCAGGTTATCTGCCTGTATATTGACATCCGCTCCCGCCTCAATCAGAATGCGAACGATCTCCGTATTTCCGCCAATCGTCGCCAGCATCGCCGGCGTGCGCCAACTGCCGTCCTGCGCATTGACACCGGCACCTTCCTTAATATATCGCCGGACATCTTCCTCCTTGCCCTTCTTCGCCGCATCAAGCAGCGCCGCATCGCGGGCCTTTGACTCCCTGCTTCCGCTGTCCTTCCCCGGTTCGGCCTGCATATGGCCGCCTGCGGAGCGATCCTCCGCAGCGCCGCAGCCCGACGCCAACACGAGCGACAGACAGAGCAGTACTGCGCGTAGCATCATGAATCCCCCTCCTCGATTAGCCAATTATCTCGCTCTACTGTATCACGTCCCCATCGATACCTAAAATATTTACATTGTTCGCGCTCCATATGATTCGGATCTGACGGGGCCCGCAGGCCCCGCCCGGCATCACTGCTCCGCCTCATGGACAATGCTCAAGCCTTCCACATGCTTGCGCTCCATCAGCTTCCGCTTTTTTCGGTTCTCCTTCGTCTCGAACACGATGTCCATATCATAATCTTGCGGATACAATTCTTTGCCTTCGATATAGAGTGACAGCCGTTTATGATTGATTTTGACCTTCTGCCGCTCAATCATCACTCCGACATTGCCACGTGCATCCGCTGCTTCATATACGATTCCGGTCCGTCCCAGATACGAGATGTAGACGCAATCTCCAATCTCCAGCGGACGGTCCTGCTTCTCTTCCTCTCCAGCCGCATTCTCCGCTGCCCCATTCTCAAGCGAAGCGGCCTCCTTATCATTATCGGACGCCTCCGAGTCAGGCATCGGCCGGCTCACCGATTCCGACAGGGAATCGCCGGATTGCAGCAATGCGGCGTCGTAACCTGCCGCCGTCCCCGCTTCCGCCTCCACGCGCAGCCCCGGCCCTTCCTCCCGGCGCGCCGCCAGTTCCTCCGCCCTGCGGATCAGTTCCGGTGTCAGCCCGAGCTTCCGCGAGATGAGGAAGGCGTAGCTGCTGCCGGCTTCTCCGATGCAGAGCCGATAGAGCGGCCGCAGCGTATCCGGATCGAACTCCATCCGCGCGTTGCGGAAGCCCGGCGTGACGCCGGCAAAATGCTTGATCTCATTGTAGTGGGTGGTCGCGATGACCATCGTCCCGCGCCGCGCCAGTTCCTCCAGCAGCGCGATCGACAGGGCAACCCCTTCTCCCGGATCGGTGCCTGAGGCCATCTCGTCGATAAGCACGAGCGTCGCCTCATCCGCAAAGGTCAGCATATCGATGACCCGCGTAATATGAGCCGAGAACGTGCTAAGCGACTGCTCCAGACTCTGCCCGTCGCCGATATCGGCCGCGATATGGCGGAATACCGGGAAGCTGCTTCCTTCTCCGGCAGGCACGAGCAAGCCGGACTGAACCATCAGGCACAGCAGCCCGACCGTCTTGAGCGTCACCGTCTTGCCGCCCGTGTTCGGCCCGGTGACGATCAAGGCCCGGTAACCCCGACCGATCTGAATATCGAGCGGCACCGTGCCGCCGCCGAGCAGCGGATGCTTCGCCTGCCGCAGATCGACGACGCCGTTCTCGTTCAACCGGACCGGCTGACCTTCGATCGATTGCGCATACTTCCCCCGCGCGAATACATAATCATACCAGCCCACCGTCTCCGCATTGCGGCGCAGTTCCTCCGCCTTCTCTTCGAGCAACTCTGTCAAATAGCTGAGAATCTTCGCCTCTTCCTTCCCTTCCTCAATACGAAGGATCCCTAGCTCCTGCTGCAGGACGGCCAGCTCTTGCGGCTCGACATAGACTGTCTGCCCGCTGGACGATTCATCAACGACGCTGCCCTTGATCTGCTTCCGATACTCCTTTTTGATCGGAAATACATAACGTCCGTTCCGCTGGCTGACGAGATTTTCCTGCATCAGCGAGCGGTACCGGTTCAACAGCGCGTCGATTTTACCGCGGATCTTGTCTTCGATGGCCGTCAATTTGCGACGGATCTTATGCAACTCCTTGCTCGCCTCATCCCGAATCCGGCCGTGCGCGAGGCAGCGGTCGATCTCGGACGCCACCCCGTCCAGCGGATGCATCGAAGCGGCATAGGCGGCAACTGTCGGAGCGATTCCCTCCTTGGTCCGCATGTAGGCGATCAACTGCGAGCAGCTGTGCAAGAACTGCCGCACATGCGCGATATCCTTCTCGGCGAACAGATACCCAGACCCAAGCAGAGACAGCACCGTGTCCATTCCTTGCAAGGAAGGGATCGGAACGCTTGCCCCCTTAGCGAGCATCCGGGTCGCCTCTTCCGTCTCCAGCAGCGCGTGCTGCACCGCTTTTGGATCGGTGAGCGGCTTCATCTCCTCAATATGCCGCTGCCCCGCATAGGAGAGGGCATACTTCATTACCTCCTGCTTCACGCGTCCGTATTCCAGGCGCTCCATCATTTTGTCGTCCATTGATCAGCACTCCTTCTCATATCTTCATCCAATACAGATGTCCGCATACGACAAAAAAAGGCAGAAGAATGCGCGCCTATCGCATCTTCTGCCTTCTGTCATAACGTGTCGCGACCCGACGCTCCCGGTCCCTCCCTGGAAGCGCAATCTCGTGCGAGGATCTGGAGTGCGTGCCATAGGCGTGCGTCTCCCCCTTCTCCTGAACACAAAAAAACCGTGCTCTAACAACAGCACGGATCGGTGTCGCCTGCAGACGTTAATCTTTGGCTTCAAATGAATATCCGCTGTTCTTAACTAATTCCGGAAGTCTGACTCGCACATGATCGAATAAACGTCCAGCAAGACGTATTTTCGAACCTATGCCAAGCTTCTTCCCTATGGAATTGATTAGTTAAGAACGACCGCCAACATTAACATCTCTCCCTGTATATGGATAATTTCATCGTAAACGATTGCATTCGCAAAGTCAAGCAAAGCATGCCTCCAAGCTCCCCAGACCCACTGGCTCCGCGCGCGTCTCCGTCCGCCTGGGGCACGGGACTGCGCCCACCCAGAGCGAGGGCCTGCGCCCACCCAGAGCGAGGGCCTGCGTCCACCCGGAGCGAGGACCTACGTCCACCCGGAGCAAGGCGTGCGTCTCGCCGCTTGACAAATAGGCGGATTCTCTACTACAGCCGCCCAGGCGCCTTCTTCTTGTATTGAGAGGGAGACAGGCCGGTATGACGCTTGAATATCCGCGAGAAATAAGCCAGATCGTTAAACCCGACGCCGAAGCAGATTTCCGTAATCGACATATCGGATTCCAGCAAGCAATCGACCGCCTTGCGCACCCTGAGATCTATCAAGTAATCATTGAATGTCTTGCCGGTAAAGCGCTTGAACAAGTAGCAAAAATACGTCTTCGACAAGCTGAACTCGCGGCACAGCCGTTCCAGCCTCAGCTCTTCCGCGTAGTGAAGATGAATATACTCGGTGACGGAGGTAATCACGTCCCGGTATTTTTCCACCCGATCGTCCTCTTCGCTTGTCTTGTCGGCCGGCTTCGTATACTCGCGGATAATAATCGCCAGCAGCCGGAGCAGATCGGCCTTCAGCACCAGCTCGTAATAACGGCGGGTATGCTGATACTCCTCCAGCATCTCCTGCAGCAGCCGCCCCACCTGGATATCGGTATCACCCGTCAAGGCCACCTTCGGCGTCGACTGCTTCTCATCCATCAGGAACTGCTCCAGATAAGAAAAGTCAACCCCCCGCTCGCCGTCGCGCTCCGCCGGATCAAGGACGAAATGCGGCAAAAATTCGCAGCCGATAATCTCAACCTCTTGCCCGGCGACCATCTCGACTCGATGGACCGCGAACGGCGGGATAATGAATAAATTCCCTTTGACCATATGATAACTGTGATGGTTGATCGTATGCTTGAACTCGCCTTTCAGCACGTACCAGATCTGAATGTAGTCATGAGTATGATCCCAGATGTTGCCGATCGACTGATCCAACCGGTACACCTTGCAAGGAAGATGGGCCTGCAGCTCCTGTTCCGAACGAAATTCGATGACGCCGCGCGCCTCAGCCTCGCTGTCATGACCGCGCCTGCCGTCATGTGACATGTACATCACCCTGTCTGTCCATTTAAGAGGTTGTTCACAAAGTCCGCTTTAGATCACGAACTCATCACGAAGAGATTTGCAGGAAGCAATCTCAGTATCGAATCTTGAGTCACGCTGATTTCTTTTGAACACGTGTTTTCTGATTGCCGATCATCTCTTATTGTACAACGCTTGAATGCGTTTGCCCATCATCGAATACAATTCATCCATTATCCGTAGAAATTATTCCCTCGCTGAAGAAATGGGAAGCTTACGAGAAGCCCCTCGGTCACCGGATGCCGGAAGCCGGTCCGGCGTGCGGCTGAGCAGATAGACGAGCGGAAGCCCGAGCAAGGTCAATCCGACGCTAATCAGGTTGATATCATTGATGCTCATCGTATATGCCGTGTCGTGCAGCTGCGACGGATCCGCGATGATACCGCGCAGGCCGGCCATATGCGCAATGGTGCGCGAAGCCAAAAGCGAAGTAAACAGACTGATGGACAACGACGCCAGCCCTTGCCGCAGCCAGCTGTTGATCGAAGAGCCGTAGCCGGACAGCTCCCGCGGAATCGCCGTCATTCCCGCATTAGTCGCCGGCGTGTTCGCCAGGGCGATGCCGACGTTGCGCACAGCCATCCAGGCCGTGATATACCAATGCGGCGAATCGAGATGCAGCCGGCTCATCGCGTAGGTGGCGACAGCCATCAGCAGAAGCCCGACGGTAATCAGGCGAACCGGACCGAAGCGGTCGTACCAGCGCCCGGTGAAGGGCATGACGAAGGCCATCAGCGCGGATGCCGGCAGCAGGACGAGACCCGCGGTCAGCGTCGAAGCGCCCTGAACCTTTTGCAGGAAGAGCGGCGTCAGCAGCGCTCCGGCATACAAGCTTATCGTGAAAATGCACACGAGCATCATGCTGACCGTATACCGTTTGTACATGAACAGCCGGAAATCGAGCAACGGCTTCTCCTGACGCAGGGAATGGCGGACAAAGAAGGCGATAATGACCGTCCCGCAGAGCAGGAGTCCCATCGTCTTCCCTGACAGCCAGCCCCAGGTCGAGCTGTTACCGAAGGCCAGCAGCAGCGCCAGACTCCCGGCGACGACGCTGACGAATCCGATCTTGTCAAAATGCCCCTGACGGTCCAGCCGGTAATACGGAATGAACCTCGCGACGGCAAGCAGCGCCACCGCCCCGATCGGCACATTGAGCCAGAACAGCCAATGCCAGTCGCCCACGTGCACGATGAAGCCGGCCAGCGTCGGCCCGACGGCCGGAGCAAGCATCGCCGACAGGCCCCACAGGCTAATAGCGGTCGCTTGCCGCTCCTTCGGAACAGCCTGGTAGACGATCGACATCGTCGTCGGCATAATGATCCCGCTGAAGGCGCCCTGCAATACGCGGAACGCGATCAGGCTCCATTCGCTCCAGGACAGAGCGCACAGAATGGAGCACAGGATGAAGCCTCCCAAGGCGATCATATAAAGCCGCTTCGTGCTGAAGCGGTTGCCGAAATAACCGACCACAGGCGCAATGACGCCCGTCGCCAGCATAAACCCGGTTAACACCCATTGAATCGTCTGGAGCTCCGCGTGAAAATGATCCATCAGCACGGGAAGCGCGATATTGATCGTGTTGGTGCTCAGTACGGCCAAAAAATTGCCAAAGAAAATGGCGAACATAATGCTCCAAAAGGAGCGGTTCGTCATCGTGTCCCCTTCTCCCATCCTTCCACAGCCTTTCTCATTTGCCTATATCGCAATAAATCACATCATGCGATAAGATTTGCAGACAGCCTATGCGCATTCATGCAGGTGCTCCCGCCATGAGTGCCTGTAGCTGTTCCTCCAAAATTGTAAAGGCGGGATAGCTATAATGTCAATATTGACATATGTAATTATTGAAAAATCCACAGCCGAACAACCGCAGAACAGGTCTGGCTTGAGTGCTTCAACCCGCCAACACGCAATAAGGCCCGCAGCCTGATCGGCGATCCGGCTGCGGGCTTCAAGCCGCGTTATGTGGCGGAGCGGGTGGAGTCGGCCTGAACGCCGTTCTTCCGAGACTTGCGCTCCGCGAGGTTCCAGCGCTTCTGCAGGACGGCGAGCAGCACATCCGCGGCGATGGCGAGCAGCGCCGCGGGAATGGCGCCCGCATAGATGCGCAGCGGGTTCTGTGAATTGATGCCGGCATAGATTTCCCGGCCCAATCCGTCCCCGCCAACGATAGGCGCAATCGTCGCGACCCCGATCGCGATGACGGCCGCGATGCGCAGTCCGGTCAGCATATAGGTCAGCGCCAGCGGGAACTGCACCTTGAACAGCAGCTGCAGCGGGCTCATGCCGACGCCGCGTCCGGCTTCGACATAGCTCGAATTGACCTGCTTCAGCCCGACGTACGTATTGCGCACGATCGGGTTGAGCGAGTACAGGAGCAGGCCGACGACGACTGTCTTCGTGCCGAGCCCGAACGCGAGCATCAGCAGCACGAGCAGAGCCAGACTCGGGATGACCTGCAGCGTGCTCGTCACCGCGAGAATGAGCTTGGACAAGCCTTTGTACCGGGCGCACAGCACGCCGAGCGGAACGCCGATGACGAAGGCAAGACCGACGCCGGTAAGCACCATGATAATATGGGTCACGAAATATTCCCATAATAAATCCGTATTGCGGCCCATATACGCGAGCAAATCCACAATTGTCCATTCATAGCTTCCCATAGGGGGCCTCCTTTCTTACTGAAGCAATCCGACTCGTTTTAAATAATTGACGGCGACTTCCCGTTCACTTTTCTTTTCGACATCCACTTCATAGTTCAAATCGATCATCGTCTTCTCGTCCAAGGTTCCCACAAGCAGGCCGAGAACCTCCTTCAATTCCGGATGCTCCGCCAGCACATCATTGCGCACCACGGTCGAAGCGTCATAAGGCGGGAAAAATTGCTTGTCATCCTGCAGCGTCTTCAATTGATAAGCTCTCAGACGCGAATCGGTGGAATAAGCAAGCACAATATCGACCTGTTTGTTCGCCACCGCCTCATAGACGAGGCTTTGCTCCATCGGGAATTCCTTCCCGAACCGGAAGCCATACTCATCCTGGAAACCCTTGTATCCGTCCAGACCCCGCTCGAGCCAGGTCGTATCGACGCCCAGCCGTAGATTACCGGCATCCTTATGCACATCGGATATTTTCTCATATCCGCGATCCTCAGCCAGATCGCCGCGTACAGTGAATGCATACGTATTCTCGAAGCCGAGCGGATCGAACCACGTAAAGTCAAAATATTGATCGAAGCCCTCCTGGGCCTGCTTCAATACCTCATCCCGCTGCTTCGTCTCGACGACCGGGAAATGGTTGTTGAAAATCTCGCCCGTATAGAGCGTGGCAATCTGCAGCTCGTTCTTCTTCATCGAGTTAATGATGATGCCGCTCGCTGCCAGGTCTGGCAGCACCTTAGCCTTCAAGTCAGTACGGTCTTCAATGAGCGCCTTGTACATTTCGGCCAATATTTTTGCCTCGGAATAGGTCTGCGCCCCGATGACAAGCCGATTGTCGAGCCCGCAGGAAGACAACAATATCGTCAACGCCAGCAGGGCGATCGCGATGCCCGCCGGCCGTGTTCGTCCAGTCATACCGAATCCTCCTCCTTCATTCACTCTAGTCCCGGACCGTACACCCCGTTACGGACGGCAAATTAAGCAGACAAACTGCTCGTCCGTCCAAAACGGCGTGTAAGTGCTTTTTCCAATAGCCCGAGAAGTCCGTCGATAACAAACGCGAGCACGATGGCTCCGACGGCTCCGGTAACGATCAGCTCCGGCTTGTTGACGCCTATGCCCGATACGATCAGCTGTCCAAGGCCCCCGGCCCCAATCAAGGCAGCGAGCGTCGCCCAACTGATAATATAGACCGTCGTCACGCGCACGCCGGACATAATATATGGCAAGGCGAGCGGAAGCTGAATGCGCACAATGCGCTGGAAAGTCCCATAGCCCATGCCACGGGCCGATTCCAGCACGCTTCGGTCCACAGACTCGAACCCATCGTATGTATTACGCAGAATCGGCATAATCGAATAGAGGAACAAAGCGAAGATCGCCGGCTTCATGCCGATGCCCATCAGCGGAATCATAATGGCCAGAAGCGCCAGACTCGGCACAGTCTGCAGCAGATTGGCAACGAAGAAGACGATGCTGTTCAGCCAGGACAAGGTGTTGTAGATAAGTGCGATGCCAAGCGGAATCGCAACGAGGCACCCGATCAGCACCGAAGCGGCCGAGATAACCATATGATCAGCCAGCGCTGTGAGGATGTCGCTTCCCCGCTCTTGCAGAAATGTCCACCATCCACCCATCGGTTACGCCTCCTCTCTGAACGTATTCGGCGCGCTCTCCATGATGGAAGGATACACGTCCGCCAAATGCTTCACGACGCTGCCGCGAGTAATCAAGCCGATGAACTTGCCGTTCTCGTCGACGACCGCCAAAATCGTAAGCCGATTGTCGTTCATAATCTGAACCGCCTCCGGCAGCGGCGTTCCCGGACGGACGAAGTAGCCGATTGGCCGCATCACATCCTTCACCCGCTTGTTCTCCTCACCGTATTGGTCCAGCACCTTATAAATGGATACGATGCCTTGCAGCTTGTCCTCACGGTCGACGATGAATAGCGAGTCCACCTTGCGGCTCTCCATCAGCTTGATCGCTTCCGCCAGCCCCCGGTTCGGATACGCCGTGACCGGCTTCGGCACCATCACTTCATCCACAATCGGAATCTCGAAGCCGGACGCTCCTTCCAGCCGCTTCTGCCCGATGAACGTGCGGACGAAATCATTGGCCGGATGCCGAAGAATACTTTCCGGTGATCCGGTCTGTACGACCTCTCCATCCTTCATCAGCACGATCGTATCCGCGATTTTGATCGCCTCATCCATATCATGGGTGACAAAAATAATCGTCTTGTTCAGCTCCTGCTGCAGCCGGATCAGCTCATCCTGCAGCTGCTCCCTGCTGATCGGATCGAGGGCGCTGAACGGTTCGTCCATTAAAATAATGTCCGGATCGGCAGCGAATGCACGGATGACGCCAATACGCTGCTGCTGGCCTCCGCTCAGCTCGGAAGGATAGCGATCGCGGTACACTTCCGGATCGAGGTGAACGAGCCGCAGCAGTTCATCCACCCGTTGTTCGGTCCTGGCTTTATCCCATTTCTTCAATTGCGGGACGACGGCAACGTTTTTGCCGATGGTCATGTGGGGGAATAATCCGATGTTTTGAATGACGTAGCCGATATTGCGCCGTAGCTCGACAGCGTTCTGCTCGGCAATATCTTGGCCGTTAATGAGGATTTTTCCGTTTGAAGGGGTCATCAGACGGTTAATCATTTTCATCGTGGTCGATTTGCCGCATCCGCTCGGTCCGATCAGGACGGTGAGCTCGCCCTTCTTGAATTCCAGATTGATGTCTTTCAACGCCTGAAAGCCACCTTCGTACACCTTATTCACTTGTTGGAATTGGATCATACACCATCACCTCTTTTTATAAAAAATATTGATAGAAGCTGTTGGCCCCTGCGGGTGCTGCCAAGTATGTAGATGAGTCCGGCCGGCCTGACATAGGAAGCAGTTATGTGTAATGTGTACGCGAATCAGCACACGGAATAGAACGCGCCCTCGCTGAGAGCGCATCTACACATAAGCATACTTTATAATTACACCTATCCTGACCATATGAAACAAAAGACTTATATTTCGACAAAAACTCAGGTCTCTGGTCTTCATTATCTGCAATTTTTGGATTCTTATGTTTACCAAAAAAACCGTCCTTCTCCAAGCGCAACAAAAAAAGGCCTCGCGCCCTAACGGCGCGTGACCTTGGTCCAAAATCCTCCGTGAAGCTGTGTCGGCTCGGAGGTGACGATAAATGCCTTCGGTTCGATCTCCAAAATCGATTGTTGGAGCATACTGCGGTTCTTCCGCTTCGCCAGCACCTCAAGCATGAGCCGATTCCCGTCCCGGCCGCTTCCGATCCAGGAGGTAACGCCGAAGCCATGATCCCGCAAATAATTCGGCAGCGGGCTGTCCGGATTGTTGACGATGACCTTGAAGACGACATAGCCGAGCGCGATTTTGTCCTCGATCCAGGAGCCGACCAGCACCCCGATGCCGTACCCGACCGCGTACACGATCAGGCTGATCGGTTCGTCCAAATATTTGAGCACCATATTCAGGCCAAGCACATAGATGATAATCTCAACCGTGCTGATTGAGGCGGCCAAATACCGCTGTCCCTTCAAGGTCAATATCATGCGCAGCGTGAAAAAAGAGACATAGATGATTTGTATCGTGAAAATGGCGATGAGAATCATAAACATGGCGTATTCCTTTCCTTCCGCCGATGCAAATGCAACGCGAGTAATATAGATCTTTACCCCTCTTCTCCCTTCCGGAAACGCGGACAACAAAAGAGAGGGACTCAGGCCGGCAGCCAGACTCCCTTGATTGTAATCTCTTTACAGCTGCAACACAAGCGGCTTCTGGCGGACAGCCCTTGCCAAATCAAGGCTTCAGCCCCACCCGTTGTTGGGATGGCCGAAGGCATTGTTCTTCTTCGCCTGCCGTCCTTCCATGCGCCCTGCGCGTCCTTCCATGCGCCTTGCTCGTCCTTCCATATGCCCTGTGCGTCCTTCCCCCCGTCACCGTCTTCCGTTCCGGCACGCTCGCGTCCCGTACCTGCTATCCGCCCCGCTCCGCTTGAACGGCTCTACCTTCTTGCCAGCCTACGGTCCATCCACCCGCCAATGATCGGGACAGCCCATCCGACATGCTCGATCATAATCATATGGCCCGCATTGGCGACGACCGCCAAATCCTTCTCCGTCGTGTCCAGATTGCAAAAGACCTCCTTCGTATAGTCAAGCGGCAACATGCCATCCTTGTCCCCCGTAATCACAAGCGTAGGCAGGCTGAAGCCGTTGATATACCGTTCATCAGGCACATACCCGAAAAAAGATGCCCATGAGCGGACCGACCATTTGCGGTGCCAAAGCTTATCCTTGAACATGGCCAGCAGGCGGAGCTTGTTGTCGAACAAATGCCATGTCATCCTCAGCCCCATCATGAAGGGCAAAGAAATCATTCTCTCGGGCTCATCCCCATATTTGCTTAGTAGGGAGTCAATGCGCCGCTTGTCTATCGTCACGGGCAGATTCATAATATCCCATGCATTGTGCAAAATAAGGCCCTTTAGTCTCGGCTCGCGGACCGCGGCGTAATAAGCAACCGACGCCCCGAAGCTCGTGCCGAATAAATAGACATCCGGCCCATACTTGCGGATCGCGGCGTCCACGGCATCAAGCGTATCTTCCAGAAGCTCCTCATACGTGTCGAGCCCTCGCTCCCCCATGCTCTTGCCATGCCCGCGAAGGTCGACAGCGATAACCCGCAGTCCTTCCCTCCTCAACCGGCTCATCAGGCCGGTATAGAACCCCGCATGCCAGCCGATGCCATGGACAAGGACTAACGTCGCCTTGGCGTCTTCATCGCCCGCTGCATGCGCGCCGAATCGCCTTCTTTGATGGCCTCCTATTCATGAAAAGCTGCCGCGCTGCCATTCTATTAGTTTATAATGATAATCATTATCAATTATGTTGTCAAACGAGGCTTTGCTTAGCTCATGCTCTATGAACATGATGAGGGAACTTGCTCCATGAACAATGCTTTATGAACATCTCTATGAATATGCTTTATGAATATGCTTTATGAACATGGTGAGGACATGCATGGGAACAGAGGATAAGGTACGGTTTTTGCCCCTTACGACCACTCTCCCATTGGGTCAGAAATCCGGGGCACACGAAATATAGAGAGGGGATACATCGGGAGGACACGATATAGCGGCAGAGAAAATACATCGGGAGGCACTCTCCATTGAGCGAGGACACTACATCGGAAAAGCGCGATACATCAGGCGGCACGCTCCATCAGAAGAGCAACGGAGCGCTATACATCGGGAGAGGACGACTATTCGGGCGGTACGATTCATCGGGAGGCATAATACCTCGCGATGCATAATACATCAGAAGAACACCGAGGCGCTATACATAGGGAGAAGACGACTTATCGCGAGGGCACGATACCTCTGGGACAGAAGCATTTTTGAGCAGGACAGATTCTGAGTAAAAGGGAGAGTGCTCATAAGAGGCTGAGCCCCCCTCCTGCCCCCACCCATTAGCGGGCGCCACAAGCCCGGCACCTGCAGCGCAAGCGCCGGGCTGCCCGCTATCCGATGACCATCCAGCGGGGAGGCGGCATTGTTGCCCATCCCCTTCTACTGCGGATCCGCAATCCGCAATATACGATAGATCCGCTCCATGTCCAATTGGCTGCGAGCCTGATCCGCCAGGCGGTCGAAGGCAGCCTCCCGCTGGGCGGCAAAGTTCAATTCGACGGGCAGAGGCGCAAGCCCCTTCGCCTCACGGAGTCTGTTCAACCAGCCCCTGCGGAAGGCATCATTATGGAACAAGCCATGCAAATAGGTGCCCATGATGCGCCCATTCGGATGCAGCAAGCCGTCTTGCCCGATGCATACCGCATCCGCCTCGTCCGCAGCCCGCAGCTCCAGCAGCGGTTCGGCCAACATATCCTTTCCTGTCGGCAGCGAACGGCCCATATGAATCTCATAGCCTTCCATAGGGCAAGCCTCAAGCGCCGTCCCGCGCAGTCCGGAAGCGATGACCGTTCCCCGCACGCGCTCCGTCCGCTTCTCAGCGGCGAACACCGTCTCCATCGGCAGCAGCCCCAGGCCGTCCAGGACCGCGCCCGCTTCGGCCTCCGCTCCGTACGGATCGCGCAGACACTCGCCTAACATTTGATAGCCTCCGCATATGCCCGTTACGACCCCTTCCTTCGCATAGGACACCAACGCGTCGGCCAGCCCGTTCTCTTGCATCCATTGCAGATCGGCTATCGTGCTCTTCGTCCCCGGAATAATGATGGCATCCGGGGCGCCGAGCTCTTCGGGCTTGCGAATATAGCGGATGCGCACATCGCGCTCCGCGGCCAGCGGATCGATATCGGTGAAGTTGGAGATGCGGGGCAAGCCCACGACCGCAATATCCAGGTCGTTCTCCGGGAGCATCTTCCCCTTCCATTGCTCCAACGCGACCGAATCCTCCGCTTCAATGTCCAGATCGTCGGCATAAGGTAGCACGCCGATCACAGGAATGCCTGTGCGCTCTTCGAGCCAGTCGAGTCCGGGCTGCAGCAGCGTGACGTCGCCGCGGAATTTGTTGATGATGAAGCCTTGAACGCGCTCACGTTCATGCGGCTCCAGCAGCTCCAAGGTGCCGACGATCGAAGCGAACACGCCGCCCCGATCGATGTCCGCGACGAGCAGGACAGGAGCCTCCGCCCAGGCAGCCATGTTCATATTGACGATATCATTTTGCTTCAGATTGATCTCGGCCGGGCTGCCTGCCCCCTCCATGACGACAATATCGTAGGCGGCACGCAGCCGGTTCACCGCGTCCACCACGGTCCGCTTCGCTTCGGGCAGGAAGCCGGAACGGTAATCGCGGGCGCTCAGATTCTGATAAGGCTTGCCGTGGACGACGACCTGCGAATGCATGTCCTTCGTCGGCTTGAGCAGCACCGGGTTCATATCGGTCGTCGCCGCGATCCCGCAAGCTTCCGCCTGCACGCCCTGCGCGCGCCCAATCTCCTTGCCGTCCGGCGTCACATACGAATTGAGCGCCATATTTTGCGACTTGAACGGGGCTACCCGGAACCCGTCCTGCTTGAATATGCGGCATAGCGCCGTCGTCACGACGCTCTTACCGACATCGGAAGCGGTTCCTTGCAGCATGATCGTCCGCCCCTGCGGCCGTTCTTCCGTCTCTTTCGCCCGTTCCGCGCCTTGCCCGGCGCCGGATTTCTCGCTCATATCCTTCACCCTTTCCCGGTTGCCGCCAGGAGAAGCAGCAGCAAGCCGACGGTCTCCGTCCATTCGTTAATCGCGCCGTACGTATCTCCGGTCAGCCCGCCAAGCTTTCGCGATAAGTATTGCATCGGCAGGCAGGCCCCCGCCGTGCACAGCAGCGGCGCGGCGACGCTCATCATGATGATGGCATCCGAAGACGAGAGTCCTAGTCCCGTGAGCACGCCCAGGCTCGATCCGGCATCTGCCGTTCCCGATGCTGCGACGGCCAGCGCGGCAAGCGCGAAGCCTAGCAGATAGGCGATCGTGACATGCCCGGTCTTCACGCCAAGGAAAAACCCGCCGAGTCCCTCTTCCGGGCGCGCCTGAGGCTTGCTCGCCAGTGCCAATACCATCGCGACACGCGACCAGATGAACGGAACGACAACCCAGCCGTTCCACAAGCCCAGCTCCATCAGAGAGACGAGGAGCGTCCATTTGAGCAGCAGCAGCAGAACACATGCGATGACGCCCATCGCGCCGCTGCGGCTATCCTTCATAATCTCCAGCATCCGTTCGCGGGAACGCGAGCTGAGCACGCCGTCGGCCGTGTCCATCCAGCCATCCATATGCAACCCGCCCTGAAGCGCAACGGCCAGGGTAAGCGTCAGCGCTGCCGCCGGGAAGACGGGAAGCAGATGCTGCAGTCCCCAGCCTGCCGCCCAGACCAGCCCGCCGATGCAGAAGCCCGCCAGCGGGAAGAAGTAGGTGCTTCGCTTCAGCACCTCATTCGTGAACGGGACCGAGAACGGAATGGGAATTCGGGTCAGAAATTGCATCGCAGCGACGAGTCCTTGCCATGTTCGCCTCATAGCTGCACCTCCCGGCGCTTCAGCTCGATCGGAATGCCTGCCGTCACCAGATACACTTCATCCGCCTTGGCGGCGATGCGCTGGTTCAAGCGGCCGGCCGCGTCACGGAACATCCGGCCGAGCTTGTAGACAGGAACAATGCTGTCCCCGACTTCGTTCGTAACCATCACCAGCGTGCCGCGGAAGCGGCCAGCTTCCTCCGCCAGCCGTTCGATGCGCGCCTCCAGATAGCGCTCGGCTTCCAGGCTCTCTCCCCATTGCCGCTCCGCCTGAAGCAGCTCGTTCGACAGCCAGAGCGTCAGGCAGTCGATGAGCACGGCCGGCCCTTCATGGGCGGCCTCTGCATCCGCGCTGGTGATGGCGAGCCATTCCGGCAGCTGGAGCGGCTCGTTCACCGTCTTCCAGCCATAGCCTGATTGCTCGCGGTCCGACTGGTGGCGGCGAATCCGTTCGCGCATCTCGTCATCATGGGCTTCCGCGCTCGCGACATAAATGCCCCCATCCGGGATGCGCTTCATGAACAGCCTCTCCGCGAAGCCGCTCTTGCCGCTGCGCGCGCCGCCCGTAACGAGGACAAGCTTATTTCCTTCGGCAGTCGTGCCCGTCATGCTTGTCCCTCGCTATCGTCGGTGTCTTTGTTGGATACGCCCGCTTGGGCGAAGGTCGCCATCTCTTGCATAATGCGCAGCGCAGCGTCGATAATCGGGAACATTAGAGCGCCGCCCGTTCCTTCGCCCAGGCGCATATTCAAGTGCAGGCCCGGCTTCAGGCCAAGCTCGGCCAGCAAGGCCGTATGACCGCGCTCTTCGGACAGATGCGAAGCGATCAGATAAGGCTGCACCACCGGGGCGAGCCGCACCGCTGCCAGCGCCGCCGCGCTGGAGATGAAGCCGTCGACGACGACCGGGAGCCGATGGGCCGCCGCGCCGAGAATGACGCCTGTCAATCCGGCGATCTCCAGACCGCCGACCTTCGCGAGCACATCCAGCGCATCGTTGCGATCAGGCTGGTTCACTTCGAGCGCCTGGCGCACGACGTTGCATTTATGCGCCCATTGCTCATCGCCGATGCCGGTTCCCCGGCCGACCGCCTCTTCCGGCGCCAGTCCGGTCAAGGCGCACAGAATAGCGGCGCTCGGCGTCGTATTGCCGATGCCCATTTCCCCAGTAGAGAACATGCGAATTCCAGCCTGGACGCATTCGTCCACCGTATCGACGCCAGCCAGTATCGCCGCCACCGCCTCGTCCCGGGTCATCGCCGGGCCTTGGGCCATGTTGCCGGTTCCGCAGCGCACCTTGCACGATTGCAGCTGGGGATGGCTCAAATCGGCGTTAACGCCAACATCGACGCAAATGACCTCGGCTCCGGCCTGACGCGCCAGAACATTGACGGCTGCGCCGCCGGCAAGGAAGTTCATCACCATCTGCGGAGTCACTTCAGCCGGGAAGGCGCTGATTCCTTCCGCGCATACGCCATGGTCGCCCGCCATCACAACAATCGCCTTTTGCTTAAATTCAGGGGTGACTGTCCCCGTAATGCCGGCCAGTTGAACCGCAATCTCCTCCAGCAGCCCGAGGCTTCCCGGAGGCTTCGTCAGCTGATTTTGATGCGCAGCGGCTGCCTCCATCGCCGCCTTGTCCACACCAGGGATCCGCCCAATTACTTCGCTAAGCCGTTCATTCATCGCATTCATCGCATTCATCTCATTCATCTCCGTCTTCACATAGTTGGTTGCTAGCTGTCATTGCCATTGATGTTCATCCCAATTACAGAAATGATTCTTCTCCTGCGTGTTCGTCACTCCATCTTCCGCCATGCCGTGGAATCGGCCTGATTCCCGTTCATGGCTTCCTCGTTACCGGCTCTCGCCGCTTTCACGCCCCGTAACCTTTACGTTACCGCTCCTTCATGCTGTCGCTGCCTTCACGTTGACGTGCCTTCACGACGCCGCTGCCTTCACGTGGACACGCCTACATGGCGCCGCTGCATTCACGTGGACACGCCTACATGGCGCCGCTGCATTCACGTTGTCGCTGCCCAATCTCTCGTCATGCTCTGGCCGCTTCATCTTCATCTGTCCTGGCTTCCTCTTCATTCCGTGCCTCTGTTACCGCCTTCTGTTCGGCTTCCGTATGGGCCGGACACATCAGCAGCTGCGGACGGCCGTTCCCCGGATGCGGCACGACGGCGGCGCGGGTATCGAAGTAGCGTGCGATGACATCCGGCGACATCAGCTCTTCCGGAGTGCCATCAGCTGCGATGCGCCCCTCATGCACGACGACAAGCCGGTCGCAATACAACGCTGCGAGATTCAGATCGTGAAGCACCGAGACGACTGTCAAGCCGCAGTCCTGCTGCCAGTCGCGGACGACATCCATGAACTGCACCTGATACCGGATGTCGAGATAGGTCGTCGGCTCATCCAGCAGCACGATAGACGGCGACTGCGCCATCAGCTTCGCCAGGGCGACCCGCTGGCGCTGGCCGCCGCTGAGCCGGTCGATCGGCCGATCCTCCAGTTCCGTGAGCTGCAGCCGCTCCATAATCGACTCGATATAGGGTCCGCTGTCCTCCGCCTCCGAGCCGAACCAGGATTGATACGGGAATCGGCCCATCTCGACAACCTCACGGACAGAGTATCCAATCGGCGGAAGCGACTCCTGCAGCAGGACCGCCATCGTTTGCGACAGCGCTTTGCGCGTGTAGGAGCGCAGGGAGCGCCCCTTCAGCTCGATGCGCCCGCCGGCAGGTGAATCGGCGCCGGACAGCAGCGACAGCAGCGTCGACTTGCCGCTGCCGTTCGGCCCGATGATGCCGACCCATTCCCCGGTGCCGACGGTCAAGGAGACATCGTTCAGCACCGTTCGGCTGCCGTAGCTTTTACTGATATGCTCGGCCTGAAGAATCGGCTCTCCCGGGCGGATCTGCCCGGATGAGGCCCCAGGCTTCGCTGTAATTTCCCGGTGCGCGGCTCCCGTCTTCATGACCATCTCCTCCGTTTCGACCGTTTATTTCGGATTAGCAGATACGCGAAGAACGGAGCGCCGATGAAGGCGGTCACCACGCCCAGCGGTATTTCCGTTGGCGCCAGCGCCGTCCGCGCGATTGTATCCGCCCACATGACATAGATCGCTCCGCCTACAGCCGAGAACGGCACGATCAAGCGATAGTCCGGGCCGACCAGCAGCCGAATCATGTGCGGGACGACGAGCCCGACGAAGCCGATAACCCCTGATACGGAAACGGCCGCCGCCGTAATGAACGTCGACACGAGCAGAACGACCCACTTCGTGCGCTCGACATTGAGCCCGAGATGAGACGCCTGCCGCTCCCCAAGGGCAAGCAGATTGAGCGGGCGGGCATAGGCGATCAGGGCGATGAGCCCGATCGCCATATACGGCGCCAGCACGGCAGAAAAAGACCAGCCCCGCAGCGCCAGGCTTCCCATGACCCAGTACAGAATCTCGTTGATTGTCTGATTCGACATCGCGACGAGGAAGGAGACGATCGAGCCGAGGAATGCCTGCGTAACGACCCCGGCCAGAATCAGCGTCTCGATCGGGATCTTGCCGTCTTCTCTCGCCAGGCGCATGACGGCCAATAGCGTAAGCGTGCCGGTCACGAAGGCGACGATCGGAACCGTCCACTGGCCGAGCAGCGCATACTGCAAGCCGAAGTAGATCAGGAACGCGGCGCCGACGGAGGCCCCGGAAGACACGCCCAGCGTGTACGGATCCGCCAGCGGATTGCGAAGCACGCCCTGGAAGCCCGTCCCCGCCAGCCCGAGCGACGCACCGACGAGCATCGCGAGCACGACGCGCGGGAAGCGGACCTTCAGCATTATGGTCGCCGAAGCATCGTCCCAGGTGACGGGAATGAGCGATTCCAGTCCGGGAACGTGATGCAGCAATATTTTCGCAATCTCTCCCATCGGCATCTTCACCGATCCGACGGACAGACAGCCTACAATAGATAAAAGGAGCAGCGCCAACATCGCTACTCCAAAGCCAAACCCTTTTTTCATCGATATGTCCATCCCATCATCTATTTGAACAAATCAGGATAGATCGCCTTCGCCACATCCTGCAGCGCTTCGCCCACACGCGGGCCCGGGCGGCTCAGCTTGTTGTTGTCCAGTCCGAACAGCTGATTGTCCTTGATCGCAGTGAGCGCTTCCCAGCCGCTGCGTCCGCGGATAATGTCCTCCAGCGTCTTGTTCGTCTCGCTGTCGATAAGATCCTTCGCGAACAGAATGACGTCCGGATTCTCCTTGATGATGTTCTCCTCATTAATCTGGTTCCAGCCGGTCATGTCCGCGGCCGCAATATTGACGCCGCCTGCCAGCTCGATCAGCTCATTCATGAATTCGCCGCTGCCGACGGTCCAGCCCGGAGAGAATTCAATATAAACCTTCTTTTTGTCGGTTACGCCCTTGACCGCTTCAGCAACGTCATCGCGCACCTTTTTCATCTGATCGGTAATCTCTTTTGCTTCCTTCTGATGATCGGTAATAAGACCATACAGCTCGATGTTGCTGATTACGTCGTCATAGGTTTTCGGCTCGACCTTGAAAATTTCAATGCCCAGCTCGCGGAATTTGTTGACGGCTTCTTCCTTCATCGAGATGCCGGTAAATACGACATCCGGCTTCGCCGCAATGATCGCTTCCTCATTCGGTTTCGTGATACCGCCCATTTTCGGCTTCTGCGTCGCTTCTTCCGGGTAATCGTCATAATCGGACACGCCGACGATATTGTCGCCAAGGCCAAGGGCAAATAATGATTCCGTCTCTGCCGGCGATACGGAAATGATCCGTTCCGGCGCTTTGTCGAACGTGAATTCATGCCCGGTCGCATCCTTCACCGTCAGCGGATAGGTTGTCTTCGCGGCATCAGAAGCCGCATTGCCGTTCTCCTGCTGCTGCGCAGAGTCAGGAGCCTTGTCCGCCTCCTTCGACGGAGCCGCTCCGCAAGCCGCCAAGCTCAAAGCCAATACAGCCGCTGCCGCGACCGCTATCGTTCTGTTCCACCATTTGCTCATCATGTTTTTCTCCCTCACTTACCTGAATATCATACCTGCTTCATTGCCGAAGCGGTGCGAACGCCTTTCCTTCACGCGGAAGGACTGGCGCCCAGTCTTCTTCCCAGTGTGGCATCCTGCCTTACCGGCTTCTCCATCCGCTTCGAGGCGGAATTGTCAAAGAACGCACAAACACAAAACCCCCGATCCTAGGATCGGGGGAACGCAGTCTCCTGGATAGGACCTTCCGAACTGATCTGCAAAGCGATCTCACGCCGTTAGACAGCATGACCGCTCAGCAGCAACAGGAAGTCCATTCCAATGACGCCGCTCCTCTCCGCGAAGGAAATAACTCGTCCTCCTATCGGGCAGGTCTCCTGACTTAGGAGCATCTTGCTGTGCTCGCCTTCCCATCAGCGGATTCACCTGAATCCGCGCAGACAGTGGCATTCTGAGCGCAGCACTCCATTTACAGTGGCGGGACCGTGCCGGATTCACACCGGCTTCCCTATTATCCTTGGGCATAAGCTCAATGCTCGTGCGGCGCAAGGACCCGATAGATTACTATTCGCTTGTCTTTCCATCATAGCTTGACTCATCATAGCTTGACTCATCATAGCTTGACTATTGATTATAGGGGAATTGCCCTGTCCTTGCAATAACATTCCTCACTTACTTCAGGGCATCTATCTGTTCCCTCGTTCACCCGCCGCTCGCTCCATCAAGGCAGCCGCTCCGCCCGCAGGAACTTCCAGCGGCGGGGAGACTTTGCAGCCGTAATCAAGATCCCCGCCCCGATCGGGACGGTCGCTTCCCAGAACGTCTTCTTCGGGAAAGCGAGTGTGTACAGCCTCCGCACCATTCCTCCGTGCGTCACGACCAGCACATCGGGCCGCGCCTCATACGCATTGCCTACCCGGCCAGGCCGCTTCCGGCGCAGCCGGGCCGTTCTGCACCGCTCGCTGCCCCGATCAGTCCCGTCCCTGTCCGGATCGCATTCCCGCCGATGGCGATGCCCGCGGGCTCCTTGTCCCGCCGCCACAGCCGTCTGTCTGCTGGCCTTCTGCAGAATCTCCCACCAGACATGCGCCGTCCGCGTGCTGAATGTCTGCCAAGGCTCGCCGCGCGGCGGCTGAACGGAGGTCATATCATCCAACCAGCGGCGGTAGGACGGATCCTCCTTCAGATCGTTGTACGTCAAGCCTTCCCACATGCCAAAATCGTATTCGCGCAGCCTCGTATCGACATGAGCCCTTCCCGCATCGCGCGGACGCAACTGAGCCAGCGTCTCGCGGCAGCGCCGCATATCGCTCGTATACAGGAGCGGCGCCGGATGGGCGACTGCCCTGCGCATCGGCCGCAGCACCTCTTCCGCTTCCGGGAGAAGCGGGCTGTCCGTATAGCTGATATACCGCCTCTCTACATTCGCCTGCGTCAGCGAATGCCTGACGAGCGCGAACCGCACGATGACGCTGGACGCGCCTGCACGGCGGCGGATATGCCGGGTGCCGCAGCGCGGAGGCTTGAGCCGGGCTTGTCGTCTAGCTCCTGCTTGACGCCGCTTGCGGCGAACGGGGGGAGCTTTGTATGTGCGCTTTTGTTTCATTTCATCCCATTACTCCTTCATTCGCCTTTCGTCTACAGGAGCCATCCGCCGCAGGCCCAGAGGACGCTTGCGGCCAGGATGGCGAAGAGCAGTGTGCTTCGGGTCAGCAGCCTGCACACTGCCGCAATATGTTCCCCTCCCGTCTCGACGACGGGATCGCCCATATAGGCACGGAAGGAACATACGCCTTTGTAACAATTCAATCCGCCAAGGCGGATGCCAAGTGCCCCGGCGGTTGCCGCTTCCGGCCAACCGCTGTTCGGGCTCGGATGCTTCGGCGCATCGCGCAGCGCCGTCTTCCATGCCCGCTTCGCGTCATAGCCGAACAGGGAGCATATGACGATCAACAGCGCGGTCAAGCGCGCCGGTATCCAATTCGCCAGATCATCAAGCCGCGCGGAAGCATAGCCGAGATTGGCGTATTTCTCATTTTTATAGCCGACCATAGAATCCAATGTATTGATAGCCCGATAGGCCATAGCCAACGGCGCGCCGCCGATAGCCGCGTACAGGAGCGGAGAGATAACGGCATCCATAATATTTTCAGCCACTGTCTCGACGGCAGCGCGAGTAATTTCCGGTTCATCGAGCGTCTCGGTATCCCTTCCTACGATCATGCCGACCTCGCGCCGCGCTCCGGCCAGATCACCTTCCACCAGTCGCCCATAGACGGCCATTCCGGCATCGCGAAGCCCTTTGGTGGCGATGGTCGTTCCGATGAGCAGCGCCTCAACCGCCGCGCCCAGCCAGACGTTGATGGCATAGAGTCCTGCCAGCACACCCCACGTCAAAGCAAATGCCCCGCCCGCCATCACTAGCGGAAGCAGGAAGCCCAGCGGCTTGAGCGCCGCTTCGGACGGAGCCGCTCTCCGGATAAGGCGTTCCAATGCCGAGATCGCTTTCCCCATGCCGATGACCGGATGGGGGAGCCACCTTGGATCGCCAACGATTCGATCCCATACATATGCTGCGATGATTATTAATGCCGCGATCATGATTGCTCACCTGACTCCTCTTGCCTGCAGCCCGTTCCTCCACTGCCGCCGTAGCGCCGTTCCCCGGCTGCCTGGCAGTGGCGCGCCTGCTTCTCTTATTCGAACAGCGGCCCGTCGTCTTCCCGCTGCGTGCGTACCGCCTCCGCCACGGTACCGTACACCAGCCGCCCCACGGCGGCGCCCAGCGTCGTCGCCGTGCCCGCATAACGGTGTACGGCCTCGTAGCGCCCGCTGTCGACGATCGCGATCGCCACCGCATCGGTTGTTGTTCCCGTCGCAACGCGGCCCGTCTCCTTGTCGATCACCCGCAGATCGTCCAATGCCGCACACTTGGCTTCCGTGGCGGTAATGACCGCATTCCATACCGCCGCTTCCGCGAGCTTGCCGTCCAGCACGATGATCGTGTTGATCGTGCCCGGCTTCAGCGGCTCGTAAGCGGAGTATACCTGCCGCGCCAGCCCGGCGCGGGCGGCGTTGCCCGTTCCGGCCGTCGTGACGCACAGCAGAGAGAAGCCGTCACCCTCCTCTTCCATCACGGACGCATGGGTGACCTTCGCCGCCGTCATCAGGCCGACCGTCGTCGCCGGCGCGTATCCTTGCTGGAGGCATATCTCCTGCATATATGCGACCGGATCGGTGCAATCGAACCCTGTCCGAACCATCCGGTTCATGATGCGCGACGCCAGCTTGGAGCCGCCGTTCCATACCGCGCTGCTCCATACCGGAGTCCACTCCGGCAGCTCCACGGTCATGATCTCGCTGCCCCAGCATACCGTTACGCCGGACATGACTTCCGATGCATAGCTGCGAATGCCTTCGCGGCAAGGCTGCATCACGCTTCCCCCTTGCTTGTCCGCTCCGTCTGCGTTCTGTCTTCACAGATACCGTGCTTAAAAGGCGCTGATTTTCCTGGCACCTTCCCGGTTTTGAAAAACCGGCTTTTTGAACACGCGCTTCCAGAGCCGGCTTCATCAAAATGATCTATCGACCCGATACCGGACATCCTCACAACTCGTTCTTCATATCCTGGCAATGAGCAAAGCCAACAGGAGAATGCCTCTGCACATTGCAGGATCCACATCTTATAAATGTAACACAGCTTGCAGGGCCTCGACTAGACGTTTATTTGCCTGACGATCCTTCACCGCGATGCGGAAATGTCCGGCCCCCAGCCCTGCATACCGGTCACAATTGCGGATCAGGACTCCCCGGCGTCCAAGTTCTTCCTGCAAGCTCCGGGCGCTCCACGGCGCCGCGGCCTCAACGAGCAGGAAGTTCGCCCGGCTCGTCCACAGCCGCAGGCCAAGCGCGGCCAACTGCCCGCTCAGCCATTCCCGCTCGCCGGCAATCAGGCTTCGGGTCCGTTCCGCATAGTCATCCGCCGCTTCGTCAAGCAGCAGCGCTTCCCCGGCGGCCAGCGCCAGCCCGTTCACGCTCCACGTGACCTGCTTCGAAGCAAGCGAGCGAATCGTGTCCGGATGGCCCGCCGCATACCCAAGGCGAAGGCCGGGGATAGCGTAGAACTTCGTCAGCGACCGGATGACAAGCACGTTCCGGCTGGCTGCCGCGAACCGCAACAGACTCGCCTCCTCCTCATCCGGGAGAAAATCGATGAACGCCTCATCCATAATCAGCAGCGTACCGTTCCGCTCCGCCAGCCGGCCCGCTTCCTCCAGCATCCCCCGCTCGTATACGGCGCCGGTCGGATTATTCGGCTGGCCGAGGAAGACGACATCGGCATCCGCCATCAGCCGTTCCAGATCAGGCCAATCTGCCAGGTAATCCCGGGAGGCCTGTCCGATGACACGCACGACGTCAGCGCCGAACTGCCGCGACAGCGCCTCGTATTCCGAGAAGCAGGGCGCGACTACGCCGACGGTGCGCGGCGCGTGCGCCAGAATCGCCAGCGCCATGCATTCGGCTGCGCCGTTGCCGATTAACAGCTGCTCGCTTCCCACCTGAAGGCGGCGAGACAGCGCATCCTTCATCCGCCGGTGCCCCGGATCAGGATAATGAATAATGCCGGCCAGTTCCTCCGCGAGCCGCGCCATGACGGACGGCGGCGGTCCGAGCGGATTGATGTTCGCGCTGAAGTCCACGAACTCGCCGCTCGATCGTCCGAAAGCCTCCGCTGCCGTCCATACGTCCCCGCCATGCCCAAACCGTTCAATTGTGACCATAAGCCCCTCCTTGAAGACGGACAGACGGTCGCGTACAATATCTCTATAGCGATTGTTCCAACGGAACTTCGCCATCGTCAATCGGTCCGGTCTGCCCTTGTTCTGCCGTACGCTCCGTACTCCCCAGGTCCAGCCTGAAGGCAGACGGCGCATGATTTCTCATGGTACATTATGCGTAACGCAGACCCATTCGTCAAACGGTTTTTCCTTTTCTACGAAATGCCGAAAAACATTGGCACATCGCACACTGTAACGTTACTGTTAAATGCTGTATAATCACATTGCAGACCGGTATTGGCGCAATGCTATGTCAAGCTCAAGGAGGTTCAATTATGTCGGTGCATCGCAAAACATCATGGGCATCCCTGGGCGCCGCCATTATCGTCACCACCTATTACGGGGTGATACTGTTTCGCCTCAAGGGTGACATCGGTTTGTACAGCACAGAGATGATGGCGCTGGCCCGCAATGTTTTCGGCGTCGCCGCCGTCGTGCAAGCCGTCATGTACTTCGTGAATTTCATGTCCAAGGACGAGCCGGAGGACAAGGAATTGTCACGTCTGATCTCGCTGCAGGCGAACCAGATGGGATTGATCTTCCTCGTACTCTCGGTTGCCTGCTGCGCGGCCTATCTGATCTATGTATCCGATACAAGTACTCTGCTGCTGTCCCCGCTCGTCAGCGCCCATTTGCTGGTCAGCGTGCTGTTGGCCGCCTGGATCATCAAGTATACGGTCGAGCTGTTGCTGTACTACCGCTATCTGAAAGCCGACTCCTCAGACCTTTCCTAATTATGAAAACGATTACTTCCGTTCCTGACATTGACATCACGAAGCAAGCGCAGCGGCCCTAGG
Source organism: Paenibacillus thiaminolyticus (assembly GCF_003591545.1). Taxonomy (GTDB): domain Bacteria; phylum Bacillota; class Bacilli; order Paenibacillales; family Paenibacillaceae; genus Paenibacillus_B; species Paenibacillus_B thiaminolyticus_A. Next base: position 61,207 of record NZ_QYZD01000015.1, on the reverse strand, counting down.
CCCTGCGCTTGTCAGTTCAAAATATAATTTTATGATAGCTCGGTGAAGCGTTCCGACGCGTTCGTACGCGGGCGAGCCGGCGGAATCTCATCGAAATGCCCCATGCGCAGCACACCGACGATTTTCTCGCCCGGCTGCACTCCTGCCGTTTCACGGAACTTGCGATTATAAATATAGTCCCCGGTGTGCCACAGCATTCCGAGCCCCTGTTCCCACGCCAGCAGTTGGAAGTTCTGAATCAGAGCGCTTGCGGCCGCCAGATCCTCTTCCCAAATATGCGGCCGCGGATCCTCAGGCATGACGACGATAAGGTAAGCAGGCACGGCCAGGTTCGTCTGGATGAACTTCGCCTTTTGTTCTTCATCCCAGCCTCTCATTTTCGTTCCTTCGACCAGCTCTATTACGCAGCGAACGAGCCGATCCTTCGCCTCTCCCGCCGCATAAATGAACCGCCACGGTTCGCGCAGCCCGTGATTGGGGGCCCAGACGGCATCATTGAGCAGGGAAAGCACCAGTTCCTTGTCGACAGGCCGATCTGAGAAGCGATGAATGCTCCGGCGTTCCCGGATTGTATTGGCAATTGACATTGTTTATCCTCCTTGACTCCCTATTTACTCTCATACTCTTTCTATGCATCCAATATCCTTATTATATTGATAACGATTATCAATATCAAATATAAGTTGTCTTTTGTTCCAAATCGATTACAATTAACAGAAGAAGGAGGCGGACGAGCCATGAAGTTTATCGACAATCAAGGCATCACCGACCCTCGCGTCAACCTGGCGATCGAGGAATTTGTTCTGAAGCATCTGCCGCTGGAAGAGGATAGTTATTTGTTATTCTATATCAACGAGCCTTCCATCATCATCGGCAAAAATCAAAATACGATCGAAGAAATCAATAGCGATTACGTTAAAGCGAAAAACATTCACGTTGTGCGCCGCCTGTCGGGCGGAGGCGCCGTGTATCATGATACAGGAAATTTGAATTTCAGCTTCATCACGAAGGATGACGGGCAATCGTTCCACAATTTCCGCAAATTTACGCAGCCGGTCATCGATACGCTCCGTTCTCTCGGCGTCAATGCTGACTTGACCGGACGCAATGACATCCAGGTCGGAGAGCAGAAAATATCCGGCAATGCCCAGTTCTCCACGCGCGGGCGCATGTTCAGCCACGGCACGCTGCTGTTCAATTCCGAGATGGAGCATGTCGCCTCGGCGCTCAAGGTCAAGCCGATCAAAATCGAATCCAAAGGCACGAAATCGATTCGTTCCCGCGTCGCCAACATTTCCGAGTTTCTTGCCGAGCCGATGACGATCGAGCAGTTCAAGGATACGATCCTCCGTCATATTTTCGGGATGGAGCCGGATCAGGTGCCGCAGTACAAGCTGACGGAGCAGGATTGGGAGACGATTCATCGCATCTCGCAGGAGCGTTATCAGAACTGGGATTGGAACTATGGCTCATCGCCGAAGTTCAACGTCGAGCATTCGAAGAAATTCCCGGCCGGAATCGTCGACGTGCGCATGGATGTCGAGGACGGATTGATTCAGCGCATGAAAATATACGGCGACTTCTTCGGAGTCGGCGAAGTCAGCGATATTGAGGCGCGCCTGCAGGGGGTTCGCTATGAGGAGCAGGCAATTCGCGAAGCGCTTGCCGATATGGATATCAACCATTATCTCGGCAATATCAGCGCGGAAGACTTCATCGGACTCGTCATGCTGAATGAATAGATAACTAGGCCCGGACTGTCTTGGATGCCAAGATGGCCCGGGCCTGTCTATGTTTGCGTGGCAGCCCGCGCATGGACGGCAGGCCGTTCGATTGTCAGTAGAGCTTGTCCTGCACGGCCTGAGCCGTCCGGTTGATGGCGCGATGCGCCCTCTCCTTCGCCTGCAGCGCCACCGCGGTAGACAAAATGTCCAGCACATGAATTTGCGCGATTTTGGATGAAAACTCCCCGCCCTGAAGCGGTGTCTCCTTCGCCTGGATCAGCAGAATCGAATCCGCGTATTTCGTGATCGGCGACTTCGCATGGCTCGTAAGGCAGATGAAAAAAACGTTGTTCTCCTTCGCCAGGCGCACGGCGTCAACCAGATCCTTCGTGCTGCCCGAGGTGGAGATGCCAAATACGACATCTTGATCGGTCATCAGCACCGCGTTCATGGCCATCACATGCGGATCCGTTACGGCCTCTCCCGCGAAGCCCAGCCGCATGAAGCGGTACTGCGCATCCATCGCGGTCATGGCGGACGAGCCGACGCCGAAGAAAAAGATCCGGTTGGAGCGGACGATCGCTTCCACCGTTTTTTGCAGGTCCTTCATATTCAGCAGGGACAGCGTATGCTCCAGCGACGCGACATTCTCCAGCGTCATCTTCTGCGCCACGGCCGCCAGATCGTCCTCCTCATCAATCTCGCTCTCTTGATGCTTGAGCGTCGTCACCAGATCTTTGGCCAGAGACAGCTTGAACTCCTGGTAGCTGGTAAAGCCCAGATTGCGGCAGAACCGCAGCACCAACGTCTCGCCGGCATCCGACTTCTCAGCCAGATCCGTCACCGTCGCATACAGGACCTCATCCGGGCTTCTCAGCACATAATCCGCGATTTTTTTCTCCGTTTTCGTCAATGAAGGATATAAGCTCCGTATTAAAAGAAGCGTGCTCGTATGCTCGCCAGTGGTCATGATGGATTCACTTCCATTCCTCGTTCTCCCCTCATTATACCGAACCGGAAAATAAGCCGTCCACACCGATTCCCGGCACGCTTCCTCCCGCTCCTGGCCCCGCAAGCAAGGAAGCAACTCTACACCAATGCACTGCTTTCTTGCCAACTCGCCGCGCCTGCTGTAAAATTTGAAAATTCATGTGCACATCAAAGGAGCGTCGCTTGCTGTGAAACATCGTAAATTAGTGTCGGATTTATGCTTGTTGTTTGTCGCCTTCGTATGGGGAAGCACCTTCCTCGTCGTCCAGCATGCCGTATTCGTCCTGCCCCCGCTGGCCTTCAACGCCGTAAGATTCGCCGGAGCCGCGCTCCTGTTCGGCTTCGTCGCCCTGCTGAGCAGAAGGCGGCGCCAGAGCAGCAGCCGCTCTGGCACGCGAGCACTGCTTCTGCACGGCGCGCTGCTCGGCGTATTCCTGTTCGGGGGCTACGCATTCCAGACCGTCGGTCTCGTGTACACGACGACAACCAATGCCGGCTTCATTACCGGGCTGTCGGTCGTGCTCGTGCCCTTTATCAGCCTGTGGCTGGCCAAGCAGCGCCTGCAGCCTGCTACCTGGATCGCGGCCGCTCTGGCGCTGGCGGGGCTCTATTTTCTCGCCTTCAATGGCGGTGCGGTTCACTGGAACGAGGGCGACGGCTACGTGCTCCTATGCTCGTTCTGCTTCGCCCTCCATATCGCCTTCACTGGGAAATATGCGGCCATCCATAATACCGTGCTGCTCGTCACGGTGCAGTTCGCCGTCGTCGCGCTGGCCGCGGCCGGCAGCTCCTTCCTGTTCGAGCCGCAGCTTACGGGAGCGGCACTGTGGGGAGCGCTGACGGAGACGAAGGTTATCGTCGCCCTGCTTATCTCCATCTGCATCTCCACCGCCTTCGCTTATTGGGCGCAGACGTGGTGCCAGCAATACACCTCCGCGAGCAGGGTTGCCGTCATCTTCGCGATGGAGCCGGTCTTCGCAGCCATTACAGGCGTTACCTTTGCCGGAGAGACGCTCGGCTTGTGGGCGATCGTGGGCTGTCTGCTGATTTTGGCGGGAATGATCGCCGCTGAATTGAAATGGGGCCGGCATGCGGTACAATAGAGGGAGAAACTCGCATCTATTGACTATCATCGGAGCGCCGGTCTGACATAGAGAGAGTGCCGGACGGCTCGGAAAAAGGAGAGACATCGACATTGTACAAGCTTATTGCCATTGATATCGACGATACGCTCATTACGGACGACAAGGAGATTACGCCCGGCACGAAGCACGCGCTTGAGCTGGCTGTCGCCGCAGGCGCCACCGTCACGCTTGCCACGGGCCGCATGTATGCGTCCGCCCGCAACCTGGCGCTGCAGACCGGACTGAACGTTCCGCTCATCACCTATCAGGGCTCCCTCGTGAAGAACGTGATGGACGGTCATATTTTGTACGAGCGGGCAGTGCCGAAGGAAGCGGCGATGCGCCTGCTCCGTTATTGCGACGAACAGGGACTTCATCTTCAGCTCTATATCAACGATCATCTGTACGCCCGCAAGGAGAATGACAAGCTGATCGCATATGCCCAACTGTCCGATATTCCTTATACAATCGAACCGGATTTCGATCGGCTGCTCGCTTCCCCTTCCACCAAAATGCTCATCATCGACGAGCCGGCGACGCTGGATGCAATCGCCGCCGAATTGAAGGAGCTGCTTGGACCGGATGTCCATATAACGAAGTCGAAGCCTCACTTCCTGGAGATAACGCACCGGGAAGGAACCAAGGGCAGCGCCCTGCGCCATTTGGCGCAGCATGTCGGCTGCAGCCTGGAGGAGACGATCGCCATCGGCGATTCGTGGAACGATCATGACATGATCGAGACGGCAGGCCTCGGCGTCGCCATGGGCAATGCCGTCGACTCGCTGAAGGCCGTGGCCGATTACGTGACGCGCACCAACAACGAAGAAGGTGTGCGGCATGTCATCGAGAAGTTCATCCTGAACCAGGCGTAAAGCCTGCCTTCTGCCGCCGGGCCCGTTCCCGGCGGCTTCCTTGTTATTGCAGCGGAATGCCCAGCCCCGTGCGGGCCAGCGTTACCGAGGCCGGCAGCTGCGGATAATCCTCCCGGAGGTCGACGCCGTGAGACAAGTGAGTGAACACCGTCTTGCGCGGCTTCACCTCGCCGAGAACCTCGACCGCTTCCCGCATGTCATAGACCGAGCGAGTCTCGTAAGGGGCCTCCTCATGGACGAAATTCGTCCCGAGAATCAACAAATCCAGCCCCCGGAACCAAGCCAGCTCCTGCTCGCCGAGCCCGATCGCATCAGAGGCATAAATCCAGCTGTGAACCTCAGGCTTGTTCTCGCCCGCGGGCCTTCCGCTTGACCATGGATCGAAGCGATAGGCGTATGAATAGCCATTCTTGCCGTGATTGACGCGAATTGGCTGAATGCTCCAATCCTTCCAGCGCCACGGCCCTTCGATATATTGGAACTCTATATACCGTTCCAGCCAAGGGTACATCGTCCGGATCGTCTCTCCAACCTCGGGCGGCATCGTCGCCCGCCCCTTCCGCTTCAACCAGCGGCAGGCATCCGCGTAGGCCGTCAAGCCTCCGATATGATCCTGATGCGCATGCGTAATCAAAATATCATCCAGCCAGTACAGCCCCGCTCTCTCCATCTGCCCCGTCCAGTCCGGCCCGCAATCGACGAGCAGCCGTTCCTCGCCCCGTTCAAGAAGCACAGACGAACGATAGCGCCGGTTCACGCCTTCCTTCCTCGCCTCCTCGCACACCGGACAAGCGCAATATACGCGCGGCACGCCCATCGAGTCGCCAGTTCCCCAGAACGTAACGGTCCAGCCTCTGTCGTAACCTTCGGCGGAACCCTCTTCGTCATGGGGGAATCCGGGAAGCTGCATCGATTGGTCTGTCATCTCTATTCCTCCTCTAGAACAGGCGGTGCCTTTACAATTTTCATATGATGTTGATGGCAATACTCCATTGTTCTCCTGTCATGCTTCCAGTATAATCGGTTTCGAATCGATATGCATGGCAAACAAGTGGCAGACTGCAGATTACCTTTGCCGACGAATATACAGCCGACAGCCGGCCGCCTCATTCACCCAAGGATACTGCTACATAATCGTCAATACCGAAGGAGGCCTATCCATGACTGTTCCCTTACACACGAGCCCCGTGGAAATCGTTGCCCACCGCGGCTACGCCGCCCTTTTTCCCGAAAATACGATGATTGCATTCCGGCGGGCGCTTCACATGGGCGCGGATGCGCTGGAGATTGACGTGCACCATTCGGCTGAAGGCGTCCCGGTCGTCATTCATGACGGCACGCTGGACCGGACGACCGATCGCTCGGGACCTGTCCGAAGCAAGACCGTGGGGGAGCTGCAGCAGGCTGACGCCGGCATCAAATTCCATCCGGATTACGCCGGAAGCGGCATCCCTCTCCTCGAAGAGGTGCTGGCGCTGCTGTCCGAGGGCCGGGCCGGCCTGCAGTTGGAATTGAAGGAGCACATTAACGAGCAGGAAGCGGCAGGGCTGCTGCATTTGCTGGATACCTATAAATTGACGGAACGAACCATTATTATTTCATTCCATGTGGACAATTTGCGGTTGATTCGAAACCTGCATCCAACTATCGAGGTAGGCTGGCTCTCCGACAAATTAGTCGATATCGACATCCTGACCGGACTCGGCCATGCGGCGCTGCTGCTGCAGTATCGGACCGTCATGAACCATCCTGACATCGTCGCCACCGCCCAGGAGAAGGGCTTCAGTCTCGCTGCCTGGACCATCCGCGACGAAGCCGATGCCCGCAAGCTGTACGATCTGGGCGTACGGCGCATAACGACCGACATTCCATTGAAGGGCGTTTTGCCCGCCTCGGCCTCGGAATAATCTGGAGCTGAAGCGAGAGGGAATCTTCTGCAATGATCTATCGAGCTTTACATTCCCCTTGGAGGAAAATCTATCGCCTCGCTCAAGACACGGCATGCGGTCTGGGTGGGGCTTTTTTGCCTTTAACCCGCTCAGTCGGCTCCATGCTTGGCGCAGCATATTCCCCTCTTCTCTTCCTTATGAGCAATCTCCCATCCGCTCAGATTACGAGCACATTTCTGACCGAAGGGGAGAGTGCGCATAGGGAACAAACAGAACATAGTAACACACTGGTTATGGAAAGCACACCCTAGTAAGAGCCGACAGAAATTGCGATACGCTCAGGCATACTGCGTTCTATCACTCCGCCACCTTTCATTTCAACCCACAGCCAGCCATGTTCGGAATGGCAGCGCATCGTTCCCGTTCGGCATCATCACAGTGCCTGTCATAATGGATGTCCCAGAGTTGCCCATGCCTATCCAAGGAGGACTGAGCATCATACCGGCGGACTTTATATCGTCTAGCGGCGTTCTTTCTTTTCTGATACTCCACAAGGTAAATATCCAACTCTTGGCTTAACTCTACAACCGCCTAATCGGTAAAATTCTTCTTCTCTGCGGCTATTTGCATCATTTGCTGCCGTACGCTCTCGATTTTGTAAATTAAGTAATCACCTTCTTCAAGAAAAAAAGACATGATAGTTGCCCCTTTCGCGATAAGGTATAACGTTCGTTGCCTGCATCTGCAAGCTGCTCTTGGTGCAACTTTATCATGATTTTCCTTTTATTCCCTCATTTATCTTCGAGGAAAATTGGACAAATTTTCTCATTTTTTTCAATAAAAAAAGGCACCTCGTATATGGCGTCCCTTGAGTTACCTCAATTCATATTTCATGCATTGGTCAAAGATGTTCTGAAATTTTTTTATAATCTCAATGTCCATCCGCTCGTCTTTTTCCATAACCAGCTTCATCATGAGATGGCTGCTCCGTTCATTGAATTTGTCATTGACTTTGGAATACCACGAGGCGCTTTCCAAATAACATTGAGCCCATTTTCAATATTTCCGACAGAAACGCAGTAGTCTCCTTTTAGTTTATAGTAATGGGCCAGTTCCGACTTTTTATACGGTGTGTTGTAGGGGATAGAAATAACCTTCTCTTCCCACTGGAACAACTTTTCAATGGAAGCCCAATCCTTCTTCTCAAGATAGAGTATCATGAGCTGCTTGATAACATGCAACAAAGCATAATCGCCGCAGCTCTGCAAACATTCTTCAAGCTGTGCCAAGGCAAGATCCTTGTTCCCTTTTTTGGCATGCAGAACAGCGGTCATTAATTTTGCGTTGTCTTTTACGTGGGGATAAGGAAATGTCATGTCTTACAGGTAAATTTGCCGCCACATTTTTCATGCATAAATCAATACTCTCTTGAAAGAGCCGCAAGTTATACGCATGAACGCCTAATTTATAATACAAGCTTACCCGTTCTTCTGCCGATAAAAAGTCAACATAATGGAGAACAAATCTTCCCGAATCATAGGTTGCATGTAGTTTGGTAAAGTCATTTCTTTCAATCAGGTATTTTTGAAAAAGAGCTTTGGCGACAAACTTGTTGATACCGTGCCCGCGGGACTGACGGATAATGAGATCATACAAGGCGAGTTTGAGCGAGTCGTTATTCACTTCCTGAGCCACAAACTCGTACAATCTTTCCATCAAATCGATGCTGTCCATATCTTTACTATGTAAACAGGCAGATGCCACTTTAACAATTAAATCCGTCGCATCTTCCTTGATCACTTCTCGTAAGATTCCGAACAAAACAATGGATTTTTGCCCTATTTCAAGATACGGTTGGACGATTTCACGGATAGGGATATGTAATGCCTTAGCTATGGGGCAAACTTTTTCAAATGAAGGGCGTTCTACCTCATCATTCTCAATTTTGGAGATATACCCTGTGCTGACGCCTGACAACTCGGCAAGCTGGCTTTGCGTTAGATTGGCTTTATTTCTGTATTGTCTCTTGCTGTCGCCAATAGTGGAATATTGTAGCGACGATGCTTCCATATCTTCACCCTTCCAAGAAATCTTTATTTTCACATTACCATAATATTGAATTTATGTAAATTGTCTGAGAGGACTTTGAAAGCGAGGTTTCCCCTTTGCAAACAGATGGCATTACTATCCGGCCTGACGTCTCCACAGCAGTTGCCGCAACCGCATCAAGGTGTGTCCTTTGCAATTGAGAAAGGGAACATAATCGGTTCAAGATACGCGTCCGCGTAGGATGCGACTCTGTTCTTGGAGCTTCGACTTACGCGTCTCATTATTTCAATCCACGCATCCGCGTAGGATGCGACTATTCAACCTCTTTGATATGTCCCGTGTCATCCCATTTCAATCCACGCATCCGCATAGGATGCGACGGAAACGGCTCCTCGGCCCGCGAATCGTCGGCTGGAATTTCAATCCACGCATCCGCATAGGATGCGACGACAGGTTTTTACTCAACTTACTGACAATGATCCATTTCAATCCACGCATCCGCATAGGATGCGACAAATGTAGCGCGTCACCTTGGTATGTTCAAAGAATTTCAATCCACGCATCCGCATAGGATGCGACTCTTTCGCGACGCCTAACCAATAAATGCCTGTACATTTCAATCCACGCATCCGCATAGGATGCGACCCGAAATCAGGGACTCAGGACGCATCCCTTGTATTTCATTTCAATCCACGCATCCGCATAGGATGCGACCTTGTGGCGTTGCCCACATGATAGATTCGTGACTATTTCAATCCACGCATCCGCATAGGATGCGACAGCGAAAAATAACACAATATATAATAATATAAACATTTTCTTACATAAATTTCAGACCAAGTGAGCGATTAAGCTCGAAATAATCTTCAAACCATTGATCTTCCATCAACTAAATTGGATAATAATTCCATGAAGTTGGTGCGAATCCCCCGGGATTTTTATGTGCACTCCACATTCGCACTTGTAACAGAATGGGATTTTTATACGATGATAAAATAAATACCATTTTGTTATTTTCGTTTTGCTCTGATTTTGAGTATATCATGCTTACATGTGTTGCACTAACTTTCTACATCGGTTTTAAGCAAAAGATTGCTTTTCTGAGCCGAAGGGAGAATGCTCATAAGGAGCGAGTAAGGTATATCTCTACCAACGTACAACGGCATCGGCACTTCCGTACCCATATCGACACGATAAGCACCAACAGCCTCACCCTACTACCTGAACCGGAATCATCCGCACCCGTGAGTGAACCAATCCAATCCGCACCCTTTCCCTGGAAAAAGAAAATGCGCAGGCATCACCGCCACGCGCAATTCATCCCCGTTCGCTTAACCGGGCTCTAGTCTTCAATCCCTGCCAGCACCTCGTACCAGATGCCCCGCTTGCTGTATAAGGTCTCGCGGATATGCTTCCAGCCGCCCATATCTTCGATGCCGAACAATCCCGCCGGCTCGGGATAACGGTCCGCCGTCTCCGCCCTTACTGACGGGGCAACAGGTCGGAACCCGGCTTCCGCCAACAGGTGCTGGGCCTTGGGCCCCCGCAAGTAATCGACGAACGCCTTGGCGATGTTTGTCGTGCCATGCTTTTGTGCATATCGATCAACGACGACGACAGGGTTGTCGATGCGAATCGTCCGCTCCGGCCGAACCAGCTCGTATGGGACGCCCGCTTGCATGCGGGACAGAATTTCGTTCTCGTAGGTCACGATGACATCGCCTACGCCGTATTCGAAGGCGGCCATCGATGCCCTGCCGCTTTTGTCCATCGAGATGACGTTCCGGTGAACGCTCATCAGCAACTCCTTGGCCCGGCGCTGGCTATCCTCTCCCCGCTCCTTCGCCTCCAACAGGCCGGCTCCGTAGATCGCATTAATATCCCATTGGGCGCCGCCCGATGTCTTTGGGTTCGGGTAGAGGACTTGAACGCCCGGCTTGGTCAGATCGCTCCAGTCGCGAACCTGATGCGGGTTCCCTTCCCGCGTTCCCAGCACGACGATGGAGCCGGTGACCATGCCTCCATAAGCGTCCCCCGCTTGCCAATCTGTCGGCACGAGTCCGGCCTGTACGAGCTTGTCGACATCGCCCTCCATCGAGAAGAGCGCGACATCGGCTTCCAGGCCGCCGGCAATCGAACGCGCTTGCGTGCCCGAGGCTTCGTATGATTCCTGGAATACGACCTGCTGCCCGGTCTTCGCCTTCCAATCCGCCGCGAATTCAGGCAGTATCCGCTGCATCACATCCTTCACGACGGAATACGCGCCAATAACGAGCGTGACGCTATCTTGACCGGAATCCCCCGGCAATTCAGAGACCTCAGCCTTCCCAGACGGGGACGGTTGAGAGGCAGAGACGGCAATAGAGGTCTGGTCCTGCTTCCCCTTCTCCTGCGGAGGGGCATCCCGCCCGCCGGGACTGCAGCCGAACAAGAGGATAAAGATGATGACTGTCGCTATAAAGCCGGATAGGCCGCGTGATTCGTCCCTGTCCATCTTGCCCCTCCTCCGTTCAGCCCGTAATATGAACAGGCAGCGGCTCCGTCTTCAACCGGTTCTCGACCACCCAGCTCTCGTCTCCCTCGAACATATAGACCCGATGGATCAGAACCTGGACCTGCTCGCCTGCTTGAAGCTGCGGCCTTTCCAATGAACGGTACGTCTTCAGCACCAGATCGCCTACCTGGACCTCCACCATCCATTCGCTGCCCCGGAAATGGACCGCCTTGACCCGTCCGGACTCGCTTGCGGACGCCAGCCTTACCTCGCCTTCTCTTCCGACCTCGATATATTCCGGCCGAATGAGGGCTCTCATCTCTTCCCCAACGTTCAGTATCTCGAACCCTTTCAAGGCGTATATATCCTTCAAAATGGTCGATTCCCCAATGAATTCGGCTACAAAAGGCGTCTCCGGCATTTTGTAAATTTCCCATGGCGTCCCTTTCTGCTCGACACGTCCCTGGCTGATGATCATAATCTCGTCCGCCACCTCGATCGCCTCATCCTGATCATGCGTCACGAAGATCGAGGTGATGCCTACGCGCTCGATCAGCTCCCGCAGCCAGCTCCGCAGCTCCTGGCGAATCTTCGCATCAATGGCCGCGAACGGCTCGTCGAGGAGCAGCAGCTTCGGCTCAGGGGCCAGCGCCCGGGCGAATGCGACCCGCTGCCGCTGCCCCCCGGACAACTGATGAGGGTACCTCCGTTCCACGCCGGACAGTCCGGTCAGCTCCACCAGTTCGGCCACGCGTTCGCGAATCCGCGGCTTCGGCCATTTCTGAATATGCAGCCCGAAGGCGATGTTGTCATAGACATTCATATGCTTGAACAGCGCATAATTCTGGAACACGAAGCCGATGCCCCGCTGCTGCGGAGGCACATCATTGACCACGGTCCCCTGGAACAAGATTTCGCCTTGATCCGGATGCTCCAACCCGGCCAGCATCCGCAGCACCGATGTCTTCCCGCCGCCGCTCGGCCCAAGCAGGCCGATGAGCTGGCCGGCTTCGACAGAGAAGCTAACGTCCCGAACGGCGTGATAGGCGCCGAACCATTTATTTAACTGGCGAACCTCAATATGCATGTCAATCGACTCCTTTGTGCCCTTTATGCTTTTTTGCCCATTCCATGAGCAAAAGCAGTACGACCGATACGCATGCCAACACGAGCGCGAGGCTGCCGGCCGAACCGATATTGAAATTCTCCACATCCTGATAGACCAGCGTCGTCGCCGTCTGTGTCTTATTCATGATGTTGCCGGATACGACCAGGACGGCCCCGAATTCGCCGAGTGAACGGGCAATCGTAAGCACGACCCCGTACGTGACCGCCCACTGGATAGACGGCCAAGTGACCTTCCAGAAGATCGTCCAGTCATATGCGCCCAGCGTCGAAGCCGCCTCTTCCTGCTGCGTACCGAGTTCCTGCAGCACGGGGGACACTTCCCTGACCATCATCGGAAACGTCACGAACAAGGTCGCGAGCACCATGCCGGGAAAAGCATAGACGACAGGCATGCCTATCCCGGAGAAGAGGGCGCCGAGCACGGTATGGGGCCCGAGCAGCAGCACGATCATGAAACCGCCGATGACCGGCGATACGGCGAACGGAAGATCGACGATGCTGTTCAGCAGCCGCCGGGCACGCTTGCCCAGCCAGCGCCCGCGAACGAGCAGCAAGGCGAACAGGACGCCGAATATCGTGTTGAGTATCGTCACGACGATAACAACGGCTCCGGTCATGGCCATCGCATGCAGCGCCTCCGGCCGGGTGAGGGAGGCAGCGAAGGAGGAGAAGCCGCCGCGGAGCGCTTCGGCTCCGATCTGGGCCAATGGAGCCAGCAGCAAGAGCAAAAAGACGGCATACGTCATCCCGATTAAGGCGGCGCGCGTTCTGGAAGACTGCGCCGGTCTCGAATGCCGGGGAGATACGGAGAGGGATACAGATTTGCCTATCATGGCGATACCCTCCGCAACTGCAGCATGCCGGCCAGCCAGAGAATCAGGAACGAGATCGTGAGCAGGAGCACCGAGACGACGGCGGCTCCTTGGGGATTGTCGCTCTCGATCTCACTGAAAATATACACTGAGGCAACGAGCGTCTTGCCTGGGATGTTGCCCGCGACGAGCACGACCGCCCCGAATTCGGCCATCGCCCGGGAGAAGGCGAGCATCGCGCCGCTGAGGATGCCCGGTAGCATCTGCGGCAGCAGTACGCGCACGAAGGTCCGCAGCCGGGACGCGCCGAGCGTGTAGGACGCTTCCTCCTCGGAACGATCCGCCTCTTCGAGCAACGGCTGCACCGCCCGGATGACGAACGGGAAGGTGACGAAGACCATCGAGACGACGATTGCCGGCTCGGCGAGCACAAGGCGCCAGCCCGCCGCCTCTGCCGCCCGGCCCGCCAGGCTGCCGGGACCGAGCAGAAGCAGAATCATCAGCCCGCCTACCGCGGTCGGCAGCGCAAACGGGAGATCAACAAGGCTGTTGAGCCATGCTCTTCCCGGGAACCGGTACCGATGAAGCACCCAGGCTGTCATCGTGCCGATAAGCATATTGATTGCGGTCGCGATCAACGCCAGCCGGAACGTCAATGCAACGGCATGCCAGGCCAGCGGCTCGGCAATGCTCTCCCGGAATGCCTGCCAGCCTCCGCTGAACGATTGCACATAGATCCCGCCGATGGGCAGCACAATGAGCAGAAAAACATATAACAGCAATGTCGAGCGGAATCCCCAGATTGCGCCTTTGTGCCGCAGGACACCATTCACCCCAGACTCCTCCAATCCGCAACAAATATAACATTATTCCTACTTGTTTACTTGGTGTTTATTGTGATTACTTTACCAAAAACTAGAACAGAACGTCAATACCTAACTGATTCTTATGCAACTTATTCGAAATGCTTATGATAGGTGATTACCCAGTGCTTGGATTTTTGCGGAGGGGGATAATCTTGCGAAGGATGCTTCGGCTAAGAAGGAGAAGAGCGGAAAAGTGCTTCGGAGGCAAAAGCAACGGAATCGGAGGTGAAGACAGCGTAATCGGAGGCGAAGACAGAAGATTTCTAAGGGGATGAAATGGGCATAGGAAGCAGTGTTTTCCCGTATTGATGAAAGCGGAAAGCAAACGCTGGCGGGGGCAGATCAAAACAGGACAGCCGCTGCAAGAGTTGACGGACTGCCCTGTCTATCGGATGAGCAGGATATATCCGGGGAAAGGCAGGAACTACGCCGATTGCGCCGCATCCAATACCCTCTGGTACAAAAAACGAATATGGGCCAGAGCAGCCGGTTTGATCTCTTCATAAGTGACTTGATCTTGAATGTAGAAGGAGATGAACCCGTGCATTGCCAAAAATATACTAAGCGGAATATTATGACGCTCTTGCTCCGAATGCGCATGGCCTGCCATGGCCTGCCTGACAATGGTCGAGAACATATCAAGACAGCGAGCCTGCTCTGTCCGAGCATAGGCAAGCAATTCCTCATCTCGCGTCATGAACATAATCTCGTAATGGTGGGGATGATCCAGACCGAACCGGATGAACTCCAGCATGACTTGCTCCATCTTGGACAATCCTTCGGAAGGAGTCTGGTTGAGAACACGTTCGAACAGCCGTTCGAGCCGATTGAAATCTTCCCGGACAAGCGCATAGAACAGTTCGGCTTTATCTTTGAAATGATAGTAGAGCGAGCCATGGCTGTACCCCAGGTGCTGGCCGATGCTTCGCATGGAGATAGCCCGGTACCCTTTGGTTACGAACAAGTGGCGCGCCACTTCCAAGATTCGCTCTCGCGACAATTCTTGATCCACTGCTTTTCTCGGCATAGCGGTTGTTCTCCTTATTCCCCTTCAATGTAATAAGTAGGGTCTCCCTTCCGAATCACGGCCTGCCCTTGCGTGAGATCCGTGATCCATGCGACAAACCGGTCGGCGTCCGACGCCACGGGCAAGCACGTCAAGGTCACCTTGTCGGTAAATTGCGTCTCTCCCATCCTCGTCTCTTTGTTACGCAATTCATTTTCCAATTTGCCAAGCCATGTGTAATCAATGTCAACGAACACTTCCTGATGCAGCACTTTCTCAATGGCCTCTGCCGCTTCGATAGCGGCAACGGCCCCATCGGTGTAGGCCCGAATCAGACCTCCGGCTCCGAGCAAAATTCCGCCGAAATACCGGGTTACGACGATGGCCGTATTTTTCAACCCTTGATTGCGGATGACCTCCAGTATCGGCTTGCCGGCCGTTCCGCTTGGTTCGCCGTCATCCGACGCCTTCTGAATCTCGTCGCGCTCTCCTATCATATAGGCCGAGCAGTTGTGCGTGGCATTCCAATGTTTACGCTTGATTTCCTCTATAAATGCAATTGCCTCTTCCTCGGTCTCGACTGGCCGGCCGTATCCGATAAAGCGAGATTTTTTGATGACAATCTCCTTGCTCCCGAATTGACGAACCGTCTTGTAACGTTCTAACAGGGGACTCACCTCTCCATGCATGTTCAACAAGGCCCGGTATCCGCTCCTGTCAAACACCCTCTTCCATGAGTGCCAAGAAAGCAGTTCTCCCGTACGGAGAACTGCTTTCCGGCTTATCGCTTATCTTCGATGTATCGGCGGCTGCCCGATTAGCGGGACAGTCTCGCCTCCAGTTCAGCCTTCTCTGCCTCATAGCCTGGTTTGCCCAGCAAGGCGAACATATTTTTCTTATAGGCTTCCACGCCCGGCTGATCGAAAGGATTGACGCCAAGCAGGTAGCCGCTGATCCCGCATGCCTTTTCAAAGAAGTATACCAAATAACCGAAGGAGTAAGGGGTCATGTCCGGAATCGTGACAATCAGATTCGGCACATTGCCATCCGTATGCGCAAGCATCGTTCCTTCGAACGCTTTTTTGTTAACGAAGTCCATCGTCTTGCCGGCCAGGAAGTTCAGCCCGTCCAAATCGTCCGCATCTTCCTCAATCGTTACTTGATGCGGCACTTCCGCGACCTGAATAATCGTCTCGAACAGGTTCCGCGTTCCTTCTTGAATGAACTGCCCCATCGAGTGAAGATCAGTGGAGAAGTCAACGGCAGCCGGGTAGATTCCTTTGTTGTCTTTGCCTTCGCTCTCCCCGTAAAGCTGCTTCCACCATTCCGACACATAGTGCAGGGACGGCTCATAGTTCACGAGAATCTCGATAGCCTTACCTTTGCGGTAGAGCGCATTGCGGACGGCTGCATACTGATAGCTCTCGTTCTGCGCCACATCAGGGTTGCTGTACGCTTCTGCAGCGGCTTGCGCCCCTTGCATCATCTCATCGATATTGATGCCGGCTACCGCGATTGGCAGGAGACCTACCGCCGTCAACACCGAGTATCTTCCGCCAACGTCATCCGGAATGACGAAGGTCTCGTAGCCTTCCTCGGTCGACAACTTTTTCAGCGCGCCCTTCTCGCGGTCCGTCGTCGCAAAGATGCGCTTCTTCGCTTCTTCCTTGCCGTATTTCTTCTCCAGCGCCTCGCGGAAGATGCGGAACGCAATCGCCGGCTCTGTCGTTGTGCCGGATTTGGAGATGACATTGACGGAGAAATCCTTGCCCTCGATCAGTTCCATCAAATGGGCGATATACGTCGAGCTGATGTTGTTCCCCGCGAAATAAATCTCCGGCGTCTTGCGCTTGTCCTTCGGCAACATGTTGTAGAAGGAATGTCCCAGCATCTCGATGGCTGCGCGCGCTCCCAGGTAGGAACCCCCGATGCCGATAACAATCAGCACCTCGGAGTTGGATTGAATCCGGGCCGCCGCTTCCTTGATGCGTGCGAATTCTTCCTTGTCATATTGGGAAGGGAGATCGATCCAGCCAAGGTAATCCGAACCGGCTCCGCTCTTATTATGTAGTTGCTCATGCGCCAGGCGAATGGGCTCTTTGAAGTAATCAATCTCATGCTGACTTACGAATGTCAACGCCTTGCTGTAATCAAAGTGCACTGTTTTGTTCATCGTACACCCTCCTTGAGTATTGGTTGACTTTGCCACTTTAACCCATGAAAATAAATATAGTCCTAGGATACTGGATTTCTCCTTGAAACACAAGGGAACGCCCTGTAAAGAAAAGGTTTACATGATAAAATTAATTGATATTATACCATGAAACGGGCGGTAACATACAGAAACAATGCACGGACAAGAAGGTTGCCTTCCTGTGTTACAATGGAGACGAAGGAAAAGACAACGTGAGGTGACGATGCGAATGAAAGTAGCCGTATTGGGTTTAGGAACGATGGGGGCGCCAATGGCCGCCAATCTAATTCGCCAAGGCTTCGAGGTGACGGTATACAACCGTTCCGCCGGCAAAGCGGACGAGCTGGTGGCGATGGGTGCCCGGGCAACACAATCGCCGCAGGAAGCAGCCCTCAATCAAAATATCGTCTTGACGATGGTAAGCGACGACCAGTCGATTGAAGCGGTCTATTATGGCGAGCAGGGTCTGCTGAACAGCGTTCGCGAAGGCGTGATCGTGATTGATTCGAGCACCATCTCGCCTTCTCTGGTCAAGCGGGTGACTGCGGATGTGGAAGCTCGCGGGGGAACCTTCCTTGACGCCCCGGTTACGGGGAGCAAGCCAGCCGCGATCGCGGGCACGCTCGTGTTCATGGTCGGCGGGCCGCAGGAGGCGCTCCATAAGGCAATGCCGGCATTCGAAGCAATGGGAGGCCGAATCGTCCATGTCGGACCGAACGGCAGCGGATCCATTACGAAGCTGGCACATAACGCAATCGTCGGCATCAACAATGCGGCGCTCGCCGAAGGGTTCTCGATGGTGGCGCGAGCAGGCGTCGACCCGGCGGCATTTCTCGAAGTGGTGCGCAACGGCAGCGCCGGGAGCAAGGCAGCCGAACTGAAGGGAGAGAAAATTATCGAAGGCAACTTCGACAATCAGTTCTCCTTGAAGTTAATGTTGAAGGATCTGAAGCTTGCTTCCCGTCTCACCGAAGATATGCAATCGCCTTCTCCGATGCTGGATGCGGCCAAGAGCCTGTTCCAGATGGGGCAGACGGCCGGGTATGGCGAAGAGGATTTGTGCTCTGTCGTGAAAATGTACGAGCAGTGGATCGGGCAGCCAATCGGGAAAAGCAAATAAACGTCAATGCATAACAAAGGGAGTGGGCGCATCTGCACCGCACTCCCTTTGTGCGCTTATCCGCGAATGGCCGCGGACATCAGCCTCACGCCGCTAGCCGGCCCTGAGCCCTATGCACGGGCCCAGGACTAGGCGCCTCGGGCTAGGGCTTTGCACGAGCCTCGGGCTAGGCCTGGAGCTTCTTGCGCCCGTCAAGCTTGCCCTCGCCCGGTCTGCGCACAAGCATGCCTCTGGACCGGGACCAAGAAAAAATAATTAGCGCGACCCAGATCAAGGAGAACGCGAACAGCTGCGACGCGTCGAACGGTTCATGGAACACGAACAACCCCAAGAGCAGCATGATCGTCGGCGCGATATATTGGAGAAAGCCCACCAGCGTAAACGAGATGCGCCTCGTTCCAGCCGCGAACAAAAGCAGCGGAACCGCCGTCACGATGCCCGCCCCCATCAGCAGCAGCACGGTCGTTAGCTGCTCCTCCACCAACGGAACCGCGCCTGAATTGAAAAAGAACAAGAAGATAAGAGCAAACGGCGCCATAATGAAGGTCTCTAAGGTCAACCCCGTCCAGGCGCCAACCGGAATTTTCTTTTTGATGAGCCCGTACACGCCGAAGGTCGCGGCCAACGTCAGCGCCGCCCAAGGAAAGCTGCCGTAGTAGACCGTCAGCCACAGCACGCCGGCCGCCGCGATGGCAACCGACAGCCATTCGGCCTTGTTCAAGCGCTCCTTCAGAAAGAAGGTCGCCAGAAATACATTGAACAGCGGGTTGATGTAATAGCCCAGACTTGCCTCGACGACATGATTGCTTTCTACCGCAAAAATATAGACGAGCCAATTGATGCTGATGAGCACGGAGGCGATGATGACGCCGGCGGCCTGCTTTTTGTGCCGGCAGATCGCTTTAATCTCTGCGGCCACAACCCTCCATTTCCCCAATAGGAGCAAGAGAAGGAGCATAAATACGAGCGACCATATGATTCGATGCGCCAATACCTCTCCGGCAGGAACCGTGCCGACGGCCTTCCAGTACAGCGGCAGAAAGCCCCAAATCAGATATGACAGCCCGGCTGCCAGCACTCCCATCACATATTGGCTTTGCTTGTGTTCCACCGTTAATCCACCCTTCCATCCATTACAAAGACCGCTGGCATCGGATGGAAAGCTATGCCCATATCCGTCCGCCAGCGGCCTGTATGCTATTGCAACCCGGCCCTTCGCGCCGGATCACGGTCTATGTTATTGCTGAGGCTTGCTCTTACAGCAGCGCCTTCACGCGGCTGACAACATTCTCTACCGTGAAGCCATATTCGGCCATGACACGGTCGCCAGGCGCGGATGCGCCGAACGTCGAGATGCCCAGGATGTCGCCTTGATCGCCGACATAGCGCTCCCATCCGAATGGATGAGCCATTTCCACCGCCAGGCGGGCTTTGACACTCGGCAACAGGACGGAATCCTTGTATTCCTGCGGCTGCTTCTCGAACAGATCCCAGCTCGGCATGCTGATGACGCGAACGTGGATGCCTTCTTCCGCCAGCGCTTGCTGCGCGCGCACAGCCAATTGCACTTCGGAGCCCGTCGCGATAATTTGCGCCTGCGGCTGGCCGTTCGCCGCGTCGCTGACGACATACGCGCCGCGGGCCACGCCTTCGCGCGCACGCTCTGCCGACGTATCCAGAATCGGCAGGTTCTGACGCGTCAGGACGAGCACGACCGGATTCGAACGGTTCTCCATCGAATACGCCCAGGCAGCCGATGTCTCGTTGCCATCTGCCGGACGGATCACCGTCAAGCCCGGTATGATGCGAACGGAAGCCAGCTGTTCGATCGGCTCATGCGTCGGTCCGTCTTCGCCTACCGCGATGCTGTCATGCGTCAGCACGTAGGTGACCGGAAGCTGCATCAAGGCAGACAGGCGAACCGCCGGACGGAGGTAATCCGTGAACACGAAGAACGTGCCGCCGAATACCTTCACGCCGCCGTGCAGCGCCATACCGTTCATGGCTGCCGCCATCGCGAACTCGCGAACGCCGAAGTAAATGTTGCGGCCGTCATATTGGCCCGGACGGTATACCGGCAAGCCTTTGAGATGCGTCATCGTGGAGCTCTCCAGATCCGCCGAACCGCCCGTCAGATGCGGCACATTGCCTGCCAAGCCGTTGAGCGCGTTGCCGGAAGCGACGCGTGTCGATACTGGCTTGTCCGCTGTCGTGTAAGCCGGCAATTCTGCATCCCAATTCGCAGGAAGCTCGCCCTTCACCGCCGTCTCGAACTGAGCGGCCAATTCCGGATACGCCTGCTTATATTGCCCGAACATGCGATCCCAAGCTTCGTTCGCCTGGATTCCCTTGTTCTTCACATTCTCTTCGAAATTTTGGTATACTTCTTCCGGCACGAAGAAATCTTCATGCTCCCATTGGTAGAATTCCTTCGTCAGCTTCGCTTCCTCCGCGCCGAGCGGGGAACCGTGGGTTCCGCCATGGCCGCCCTTGCCTTGCTTGTTCGGGCTGCCGTAGCCGATCACCGTCTTCACTTCGATAAGCGTCGGCTTATCCGCTGCTTGCTTGGACTGTGCCACTGCACGCGCAAGCGCGTCGAGATCGTTGCCGTCCTCGACCAGCAGCGTCTGCCAGCCGTACGCTTCATAGCGCTGGCGCACATTCTCGCTGAAGGACAGGTCTGCTCCCCCGTCCAGCGTAATATTATTGGAATCGTACAGCACGATTAGTTTGCCCAATTTCAGATGGCCGGCTAGAGAAGCCGCCTCGCTGGCCACGCCTTCCATCATGTCCCCATCGCCGCAGATGACGAAGGTATGATGGTCAATGACTGAATAACCGTCACGATTGTAAGTGGCTCCCATTTGCGCCTCGGCCATGGCCATGCCGACAGCCATGGCGATGCCTTGGCCCAGCGGCCCCGTCGTCGCGTCTACCCCTGCTGTATGGCCGAACTCAGGATGCCCCGGCGTCTTGCTGCCCCATTGGCGGAACTGCTTGAGTTCATCCATCGGAAGATCATAGCCGCTCAGATGAAGCAATCCGTAGAGCAGCATCGATCCGTGGCCCGCGGACAATACAAAGCGGTCACGATTAATCCATGTCGGATTGGTTGGGTTATGCGTCATCTCTTTCGCGAACAGCTGATAACCCATCGGTGCAGCCCCCATCGGCATTCCCGGATGTCCCGACTTTGCTTTTTCGATCGCATCGATAGCCAGAGTTCGGATGGCTGCTACAGAGAGCGTGTCCAATTGCGCTTGGTTGACAGTCATTGCTGATTTCCTCCTCATATCCTTCTATGTCCAAGCGAACGAGCGGCCGCGGTAATTCGCCCGCCCTCGCTCAGCTTGTCCTTATATGCATTTGATTTATTGTACCATTACTCTTGCTTCGACGCCACTTTTTTACATGACGAAAAGCCGCCTGCAGCCGGAATGAAATCATTTCCATAAAGGACCGATGCCCCTTCTATTATGGTTCGATTCCCGGATCTGCATTCAGGCGGCCGCTGAGGCAGGCCGGGCCCAAATGCCACAACGCCCTTCTGCAGCGAAGGGCGTTGCCGTTGACTATCGCATTTTAAATGATGTTCAAAAAGGCTGGTTTTCAGCACCGAGAAGGTTGCTTGAATTCGAAGAAGGAGCAGCGCAGTGTAGGCGAGACTACATGAGCAGCGGACTTCGAGAGTGAATGCAAGATTCGATGCCGAGTTACTTCCTCAATAACTTCGTGATCAAAAGCGGACTTTTTGAACTACCACTTTAACTGAAAACGACCGTCTTGTTCTGGTGCACCAAAATCCGGTCTTCAATATGCCAATGGACAGCCCGAGCGAGGACGACGCGCTCGATCGTGCGCCCCATTCGCTTCAACTCGTTCACGTCGGCGCGATGGGTTACCCGCTCTACGTCCTGCTCGATAATCGGTCCGCCGTCCAGCTCCTCCGTCACATAATGCGCTGTCGCGCCGATCAGCTTCACGCCTCGCACGTAGGCCTGCTGATAAGGCTTGCCTCCGATAAAGGCGGGCAGGAAGGAATGGTGGATATTAATAATCCGGTTCGGGTACCGTTCGATGAATTCCGGAGCGATGATCTGCATGTAGCGGGCCAATATAATCAGATCGGCCTTCCCATCCACCGCTTCTAATTGGAGCCGTGCCGCTTCCGGCTTATTGTCCGGTGTGACCGGAATATGCACGTACGGAATGCCGAAGGATTCCACGTATTCCCGCATGTCCGGATGATTGCTTACGACCATTGCAATCTCGGCATCCAGATCGCCGGCCTGCCACTGCCAGAGAAGCTCGACGAGGCAATGATCCTCCTTCGATACAAAAATCGCCAACCGCTTCTTCTGGCTGACCCGCGAAAAGCGCCACTCCATCTTGAATTCTTCCGCGATGACGCGGAAGTCCTCCTCCATCTGCGGCAACCGCCGATCCAAGCCGGCCATATCGAACTCGATCCGCATGAAGAACATGCCTCCCTCCGGATCCAATGTATATTGATCCGACTGGACGATATTCGCTTCATGCTCGTACAGGAAGCGCGATACCGCCGCGACGATCCCCGCCCGGTCCGGGCAGGAGATAAGCATGCGCGCGCGGTTCCGTGTGTTCTCGCCAGCCTGCTCGCGGGCGTGAACCATCGTATGCTGGTGCTTCATTAGCCTATGTCCTCCACTGCTCCAAAATTGGTCTATCTTCTCTATCTGCATTTCTATATCTGGGCATCGCTATCGTCCATCGCGGCCCGCGGGGCCCGCAAGCGCTATTCCGCAGCTTGTCCCGTATACCATGCGGTAATACGTTGATTGATCTCTTCTTCCGTCCGCTCCTGCAGCAGGTCCGCATCGACGATCATATCGTACAGCCGCTCCATCGGCTCGCGCGGATCGGCCTTCTTCGCCTTGGCGTCGTTTTTGAGCACATTCCATGTTTCGAGCACGAAGTCACGGGAATCGACATCCTGCTTCTCGAAGAAGTGACGCATCCGCTCAACGTCCGCCCAGAACTCTTCGCCGAAGCGTTCCTTGGCGTCGCCGCGCAGGAACGCGATCTCCGCCTCGTACATTGGGCGCTGCTGCTTCGGATCTTTGCCGATCCATGGCGTCTCCAGAATGAACGGTCTGCCGAGCAGCGCTTCATGCTGCACGACATTGCGAATCGCGTCGAAGCCGAGATAGCCCGCCCCGATAGGCGCATGGCGGTCTTTACCTGCCCCGGTCGGATTTTTGCTATCATTGATATGAACGACAGCGATGCGGCCCAGTCCGACTACGCGGTCGAACTCCTCCAGCACGCCGTCCAGATCGTTGACGATATCATAGCCGGCATCATGGATGTGGCAGGTGTCGAGACAGACAGTCAGGCGGCCGTTATCCTCGACCTTGTCAATAATCGCCGCGATCTCCTCGAAGCTGCGGCCAATCTCTGTGCCCTTGCCCGCCATCGTCTCCAACGCGATGTTCACGTTCGTCTCCTTCGTGTTCCGCAGCACTTCATTCAAGCCCTCCGCAATGCGGTTAATTCCATATTCCGCATCCCTGTCCGTATAGGCGCCCGGATGAAGCACGATATTATTTACGCCGATGCAATCCGTGCGGTGAATCTCATCCTGCAGGAATGATACGGCCAATTCGAACGTCGCGGGCTTATATGATCCGAGATTGATAATATAAGGCGCATGGACCACGATCTCGTCGATGCCGTGCTTGTTCATCAATTCCCTGCCTTCCTCGATGAACAGCTTGTCTATCGGCTTGCGCCGCGTATTTTGAGGCGCTCCGGTATATATCATGAACGAGCTGGAGCCATAGCTTATCGCTTCCTTCGTCGCCGTCAACAGCCCTTTTTCGGAAAAGGATACATGAGAACCAATCTTCAGCATACGTTCTCTCCTCTCAAATCATTTCCCTTATTCTACAAGGATTATCGAAATAAATCTAGGAATGCGGTATAATTTCTATAGCTATCGTTTCATGTTCATATAAGGCTGATTTCGGAACGAAACTTAGGAAAAATAAGCGCGCAAAGCGATTAGATTATCATCCGGTGAGGTGAATTGGTGTGCATTCTTTCTTCTATTTACCACTGGCGGCCGATGCGCCTAACACGTGGTTCATGAATTCTATCGCGTTCTGGACTTTCGTTCTACTTGGACTCATGGCGATCGGCGGATTTTTCATGTTCCGCAAATTTCTTAAAGTGCTGCCAAAGAGCGACGGGATGTCCAAGCTCGACTGGCAAAATTACTGGGTGGAGCGAAGCCGGGAGCTGTGGACGGAAGATACGAAGACGTTCCTGGATATGCTCGTCGCCCCGGTTCCGAAGCCGTTCCGCGATATCGCGCGTCATTCCATCGCCGCCAAGATCGGCGAAGTCGCGATTGAGAGCGGTGCCAACGAAGTAACCCGTGATCACTGCATTAAGGGATATATTATGGCGACGCCGAAGCGCGATTACCGCAGCCTCGTCCGCTACCTGGACAAAAACAACATCGACTACAGTCCATACCGGCATCTGTTGAACAAGTAGCCGGCTGTCGCCGGAGCATCCGTTCGAGGGGGGGATTGGCTTGAAAATCATGATTAGCGGCGGAACCGGACTGATCGGGAAAGCGCTGTACAAAGCATGGCTGGACCAAGGACATGAAGTCATTATTCTGTCGCGTTCCCGCACGAAGCTGCGGGCCAAGGAGACCCATCCGCATGTTCATGTGGTCAGTTGGTCCGAACTGGAGACTCTTCCCCCAAGCTGCAGCGACGTCGACGTGGTGGTCAATCTGGCTGGCGAGACGATCAGCCAACGGTGGACCGTGACAGCGAAGAACCGGATCGTCGCTTCGCGCATCGTGCCTGCCCGCAGACTGGCGGAATGGGCGGAGCAGCAGCCTCGCAAGCTCCCCCTGCTCATCAATGCCTCCGGCAGCTCGGGCTACGGCTCGTCCGAGACGGCGGTCTTCGACGAACAGATCCCGCTTGCGGGGCAAGATTTTTTGTCGGATGTCATCCGGCAATGGGAGGCAGCGGCTGACGCGATTCCCGCCGAACGGCGCGTCAAGCTCCGCATCGCCCCCGTGCTCTCCAATGACGGCGGCGTCTTTCCGCTCATGACATTGCCCTACAAGCTCGGCTTCGGCGGCAAAATCGGCAGCGGCCGCCAGCCTTTCTCCTGGATTCATATCGACGATATGGTGCGTCTGATCGATTATGCCGTGCAGGAACCGTCCCTGTCCGGTCCCGTCAATGCAAGCGCTCCGAATGCGGTGACGAACGATGAATTCGGCCGGAAGCTGGGCGCCGTCTATCGCCGTCCGCACTGGTTCCCCGCTCCCGCCTGGGCGCTCAAGCTAGCGCTCGGCGAGATGTCGATGCTGATACTGGAAGGGCAGCATGTCTATCCGGCCGCCGCCTTGAACGCCGGCTTCACCTTCCGTTACGGGGAACTGGATGAAGCATTGCGGGCGCTGCGGGACGAGTAAACGCAAACCCTACGTTTTTTTGCATTCTGCGATCTTCTATACAGCGTTTCGAGCTGAATGATTGCCATCGCAATACGGCATACCGAGCTCATGCCACATCATAAACGGTGCCTGTCCTTGAGACAGACGCCGTTTTTTGCATTGGCGTCTCCCTGCCTCTTCCTGATAGGTGGCTACTTTTACCCAAAATGAATTCAACTTTTAATGTTGACTTATCCGATCGGATTAATTAAAATTTGGCTTACATTTCAATGATTTTCCATCTCATCGCTCAGGAGGTATTTCATTCATGGCCAAATTAATCCGCTCGCTCGTCCTGCTGTCCCTTATTGGAGGCCTGCTCGCAGGCTGCGGGGACCAGTCGCCTGCCGCTTCCGGCAAGGAGTCTGCCGCCGCCGCTCCCGTCAGCACGAGCGTTCAACATTTGGGCACCGATGTGATTCCCGCTTCAGATATCAGCAAGCTGCCGGAAGCAGCCAAGAAGCGCAGCGATACTTTTGTCGCCGGCTTGATCGACCCAAGCGGCGCGTTCACGCCGCATTTCCACCAGAGCGGCTATGACGGCAATGTCGCATCCGTCCTGTTCGCTCCGCTGGTCACGGTCGACAAGACGGGACTCCCTATTCCGCTGCTGGCAGAGAAGTGGGAGATATCTCCTGACCAGCTTACGTATACGTACACGCTGCGCAAAGGATTGAAGTTCAGCGACGGTTCGCCGCTGACTGCAGACGATGTCGCCTTTACGCTCACGATTCTGCACGACAAGTCCTATGACGGGGGCACGGACATTTTCCAGACGCATATCAAAGGCGGGCAGGCTTACAAGGAGGGCAAGGCCGATACGATCGAAGGCATTCGGGTCATCGATCCGTTGACCATTGAGATCACGACAGAGCAAGTGAACGCGACCGCACTGCTGACCCTTGGCGGCATGGTGCTGTCGAAGGCCTATTATGGGAAAGACTACGTGCCCGGCCATCTCGACTATATTCGCGAGCTTCATGCGAAGCCGGTGGGCGCAGGCCCATACAAGCTGGAGAAGCATCTGCCGGGGCAGGAAATCCGGTTTATTGCGAACGAGCATTACTTTGCCGGGAAGCCGCAGGTCGAGCGGTTCATTTACAAGACGACCGAGGGCGACACGTTCCAGTTCCTGGAGACGGGCGAGCAGGACTTCGCTTCCTTCGCGGCGACACAGGATAATCTGGAGAAGCTTCAGCGGCTCGGCTTCGTCAATCTGCAGTTGAATACCTCCAGCGCTTACGGCTATATCGCATTTAACCACGGGAAGCCTTATTTGAAGGATAAAAAGGTTCGCCAAGCACTCATCTATGGACTGGATCGCAAGACGATCGTCGAAGGCGTGTCGCAAGGATCCGCTCAAGTCGCCAATGTGCCGGTCTCTCCTACCTCCTGGGCTTATACGGAAGAGGGCATCAACCCGTACGACTATGATCCGGACAAAGCGAAGCAATTGCTGGAGGAAGCGGGCTGGAAAGCCGGGGCTCAAGGCATCCGGGAAAAAGACGGGCAAAAGCTGATCATCCGCTATCTGTCCTCCAAGAGCAAAAACAGCGACGCCTTCATCGCGATCGCCAAAGAAAACTATGAAGCGATCGGCATCCAATTCGAGCCGGAGCAGTTCGCCGACTTCAACTCGCTGCGGGCCAAGGTCGAGGGAGGAGATTACGATCTCGCCAGCTTCTCGACGGCAATGATCATCGATCCGGCATACGGGGTGGCTGATTTCTCCACGGAGGAGGCCAAAGGCTACTCCAATCCGACCGTCGACAAGCTCATTCAGGAAGGTTTGGGAACGTTGGATACCGACAAGCGGAAGGAGATTTATAAAAAGCTGTATCAGGAGCTGAACGAGGATCCGCCGTACATTTTTTACAGCTATTCGAAGCTGCTCTATGCCTATAACGCCCGGATTCAGGGACTCGAGCCGAATCCGTACCGGGGCATCGCCACGAGTCTGCCGTCGATCCGCATCGAATAGAAAAGCATCCCGCCTGATGCCACCGCGGCGCCGAAGCAGGCGGGCGGGATTCATCTTTAGCCAAAGGGGGCGCATCCATTGGGCACGTATTTGCTGAGAAGAACGCTGTACATGCTGCTTACGCTGCTGGGCGCATCCGTCCTTATTTTTGCGCTGTACGCGCTGACACCGGGCGATTTCGTCGACAACGACATGAATCTGACTCAAGCGCGCAAGCTGGAGCTGAAAGAAATGTACGGTCTGAATAAGCCGATTATCGAGCGTTATCTCATCTGGATCGGCAAGGTTCTGAAAGGGGATTTCGGTTATTCTCTTCAGCACCAGCAGCCGATCACCACCTTGTTCAGCCAATATATTTGGAACTCTTTCCTGCTCGCGGCCGCTTCTACGTTCCTGACCTGGTTCATCGCCGTCATTATCGGCGTCCTAAGCGCCTATAAGCAATCTTCATGGTTCGATCGGATCGTGACGATCAGCATCTTCGCCGCCATGTCCGTGCCGGTGTTCTTCATCGGGCTGTTCCTCATTAAGCTGCTGGCGGTCGATGCCAAGCTGCTTCCGCCAGGGGGCATGATTACGACCGGAAGCAATGCGACCGGGCTGGCCTACATTATGGAAGTCGCGCATCATATGTTCCTGCCCGTCATGGTGATGACGCTGCTTGGGACGGGCGGGCTGACCCGATATTTCAGGACGCATATGCTCGAAGCGATGAAGCAGGACTACGTTCGCACCGCGCGGGCCAAAGGAATAAAGGAGCGGGTGATTCTGTACCGCCATGCGTTGCGGAATGCGATGCTGCCGGCCATTACGCTCATCGGCTTCGAGCTGCCGGGGCTGTTCGGCGGATCGCTGATTTTAGAGAAAATCTTCAACTGGCCAGGAATCGGGCAGTTATACATGCAGTCGTTCACCATGCGGGATTATCCCTTGCTCATGGGCTTCACGATGCTCATCGCAATCCTGACCGTTATCGGGACCTTGCTGTCTGACTTGCTGTATCGTGTCGCCGATCCACGCGTTCGGCTGTAGGAAGGAGGAATCGATCATGACCAATTTATCGATGACAGGGAAATTATCGGGCCGGCGTTCCGTCGCTCAGTCAGCGGCAAGACCCTCGATCTGGAGCCAGTCGCTCCAGCAGCTGCAGCACAACAAGCTGGCGCTAAGCGGGTTGGCGGTCATTGCCTTCATGTTCGCGGGCTGCTTCATCGGTCCCCTCTTCTCGCCCTATGCGGCAGGCAAAGTGAATCTGGCCGTCATGAATCAGTCACCCAGCGCGGCACACTGGCTCGGGACTGATCATTTGGGCCGCGATGTGCTCACCCGTCTGCTGCAGGCCGGACGCATCTCTTTGACGGTCGGGCTGGCCTCCATGGTGCTGTCGGTCCTTATCGGCACCGTGCTCGGCGCGATCGCAGGCTATTACCGCGGCATGGTCGATCAGTTGATTATGCGAACCGCGGATCTGCTGATGACCATTCCCGGCCTGCCGCTGCTGTTCATTATCGGCGCCATTCTGTCCGAATGGAAGGTGCCGACCGACTACCGGCTATACATCGTCATGCTGATGCTCAGCCTCGTCGGATGGCCGGGGCTCGCCCGGCTCGTGCGCGGAGAACTGCTCAGCCTGCGGGAACGGGACTTCATGCAGGCAGCGGAGGCGCTCGGTCTGAACGATCGCCGCAAGCTGTTCCACCATCTCCTGCCGAATCTGTTCCCTCTGTTAATCGTCGTGGCGACGCTCAGCACGGGCGGAGCGATTCTGAGCGAATCGGTGCTCAGCTACTTCGGCCTCGGCGTTATGCCACCCACCCCGACATGGGGCAATATGATCGATGCCGCGAATTCGATCATCGATTTCGAGAAGCGGCCTTGGCTCTGGATCCCGCCGGGATTGGCCATCTTCGTCACGGTCATGTCCATCAACATCTTCGGAGACGGTTTGCGGGACGCGCTCGATCCGAAGCAAAAGCGATAAGAGGAGGGTAGCTCATGAATGCACTGCTCGACATCCGGAAGTTAAGCACTTATTTCTATACAGGGGAAGGCATCGTCAAAGCCGTCGATGATGTCAGCCTGCGCATCAAGGAAGGAGAGACGGTCTGCGTCGTCGGGGAATCGGGCTGCGGCAAAAGCGTGACCGCGATGTCGGTTATGGGGCTGCTTCCCGAGCCGTCAGGGCGAGTCGTCTCCGGCGAAATCCGCTTCGACGGCCAGGACATCAGGCATTGGAGCAAGGAGCAGCTGCGGCGGCTGCGCGGCAACGAGATCGCCATCGTATTCCAGGAGCCGATGTCGGCCATGAATCCGGTGCTGACCATCGGCAAACAGATGACCGAACCGCTGCGGGAGCATCTTCATCTGAAGGAGGCCGCTGCACGGGCCAAGGCGGTTGAGCTGCTCCAACTCGTCGGCATTCCCCGGGCTGAAGCCATCTTGAACGCCTATCCGCATGAGTTAAGCGGCGGAATGCTGCAGCGTGTCATGATCGCGACCGCTTTGGCGTGCGGCCCCCGCCTGCTCATCGCCGACGAACCGACTACAGCCCTCGATGTCACCATCCAGGCGCAAATTCTCGATATTTTGCATCAGGTGAAGGAGGAGATGCAGACAGCGATCCTGCTGATTACGCATGATCTGGGCATCGTGGCCGAGATGGCGGACTATGTCGTCGTCATGTACGCCGGCAAAATCGTGGAGGAGGCCCCGGTCGAGGAGCTGTTCGATCACCCTCAGCATCCGTACACCCAGGGGCTGCTCCGATCCAAGCCGGTGCTGCATCAGCGGCGGAAGATGCTCTATTCGATACCGGGCCAGGTACCCAATCCGCTGGAGCTGGGCTCGTCCTGCTATTTCTATGACCGCTGCGATCAGCGGACGGAAGCATGCCGGACAGCCCATCCCGAATTGCGCCGCACAGCGCCGGATCATCATGTCGCCTGCTGGCTGTACGGGGAAGGGGAGGAACGCCATGAGCGAAGCATTGATTGAAGTTGACCGCCTGAAAAAATATTATCCCGTTCGCGCAGGCCTGTTCAACCGCACCGTTAACTACGTCAAGGCGGTCGATGATATCAGCTTCTCGATCTACCCGGGCGAGACGTTCGGCCTCGTCGGCGAATCCGGCAGCGGCAAGAGTACGGCCGGGCGCGCTATCCTGCGGCTGACCGACAAGACCGCCGGCGATGTCCGGTATCAAGGGACCGACATCCATCAGTTGTCCCGTACGGACATGCGCCGGCTGCGCCCCGAGCTGCAGTTCATCTTCCAGGATCCGTACAGCTCGCTGAATCCGCGAATGCGCATCGGCGATGCGATCGGCGAGGCGCTTCTGCAGCACGGGCTGGCCGCCAAGGAAGATCTTCGGGATCGGGTGGAGGACATCCTGTCCGTATGCGGCATGGCGGCCTATCATTATGACCGGTACCCCCATGAATTTTCCGGGGGGCAGCGCCAGCGGATCGGCATCGCCCGGGCTATCATCCTGCAGCCCCGCTTCATTGTCGCTGATGAGCCGGTATCCGCGCTAGATGTGTCCATACAGGCGCAGATTCTCAATCTGTTCCGCCAGCTGCAGGAAGAGAGAGGACTGACCTATCTGTTCATCTCGCATGATCTGAGCGTCGTCGAGCATTTATGCTCCCGGATCGGCGTCATGTACTTGGGCTCGCTTGTCGAGCTTGCGCCGCGGGACGAACTGTTCCGCCAACCGCTCCATCCGTATACCCAGGCGCTGCTGTCGGCCATCCCGATCCCCGATCCGAAGCGCAAGCGGTCGCGGATCGTGCTCCGCGGTGACATCCCGAGTCCGGTCAATCCCCCCTCCGGATGCAAATTCCACACCCGCTGCCCGGCCGCCAAGGACATATGCCGTCAGGAGACGCCCCTGTTCCGGGAAGTGGGCAGCCAGCATTATGCAGCATGCCACCTCATCTGAGCAGACAGAGGGAAAGGGGGAATCCTCCTCCCTCTTCTGCCCTCCAACTGTAGAAAACTGTGGAAAATGGTGAAGAATATCTTTCAAATAGTGGACTTTTTTTAAGAGAGAGCTATTCTATTTTGGCGCCACACCCCTATATATGAAACCGATATTCACCCTAACCGCTATATATGGACATCCATCCCTGGGAACAATATCCTCCTCCTTGTCCGCCTTTGTATAGACAAACTCGCCTTTTATCCACCTGAGTGAACAAAGAACTCATCTCTCCTTCCGTCATAATCAAGTGAGCATCAGCCCTTATATTCATTCCTCCATCTGAAAAAACGAGACATAAAATGTCTGTCCGCTTTACCCTGGTCAAGTTCAGCAATGAAACTGAAATACCGTACCGGCAACCGAAAAGCGATCCCCGCTCTGCAATGGATACAGCTTATAGGGAATAATCGGCTCCCCCTCCAGCTCGGTTCCGTTGCGCGATCCGAGATCGCGAATCACCACTGTGCCATCGTCATCCTGAACCAGCTCACAGTGATGCTTCGATACGCCCGCACCGGCTTCACGCCACTGCACCCCTTGTTTCGAGCGGCCAATCACGAAGGGAAAGGCTAGCGAGATTCGTTCAACGGCGGCTACCGCTTCCTTCGGAATGCCTATCCCTCCGGCTCCCGCGCTTTCACCTAGCCCTCCAAACCCGCAAAACCGCTGCAAATAAGGCGCGAAGCGCTCCCCTTCTCGCAAGTCCGTATCGGTACCGGGCCTTGGTCCAAGGACGGCCGTCGCTTCGGAGCCGGAACAGTCGAGCAAGGATGTGTGCATAGGCAACTCAGCGTAGAAGGAATCCATCCGCGACCCAGCAGGCATTGAAAGTTGTTCATTGCCCGATACCCGCGGTAAGTTGTTATATTCCGGTGGCTGGCGATCTCGTTCCGCCCCCGGGCGAACGGCATCCGGCGCAGCGAGGCGAACGCCATGCTTCCCAGCCGTGTGAACGCAATCCACCGCAGACGGTTCGCCTCCAGCCTGGAGCTCCAGCTTCATCCATTCCGGCCGCAGCAATTCATCCCCGGCGTGCTGTCCAGGTAAGGAAGCTTCCGGTCCTTCCGCCACAGATGAAGCGTCGCTCTCCCGGCGGGTGAGCATTCCCGGAATCCGGGACAATATTCCCGCGATCCAGGCGGCCCCCAATGTAACGGCCCCCACGCTGATTCCAACCGAGATAAGCAGCGTATTCAGGCCCGGATTGTCCATATAGATATATCTCCAGGCCAGAGCTGCCGTCACGATGGCGGCGCCTCCCGCCGCATAATAGCTTTTGCCAGAGGGCGTTCCCCTGGTCCCCGGAACAGTATCCTCATCCTCTCCCCGGATTGTCTCGGCTCCTTCATGGACCGAGACGCCCGCCGCAGTCGGAAAACGTTCGGAAGCGGCCGATTCATGAATGGGACCGGATCGTTCATTATCGTCCCCCGGCCACCTTGAGCAACCGGTGCCTGCATCCGGCGAGGACATGCTTGCCATCCCCTCGGGAAGCCGTTGGCTGACCGGGCGTTCTGCTTCCATCCCGCTTGTTCCGGCAATGAGGGATTGAAGCAGCTTCCGCACCTCGGCAAGGGAATTATCCTCCTGGGACAAGCATTGAACCACCCGCTGGAATCCGTCTCCATTCCACTGGGTAACATGGGTGGACAGCAGAATGCCCAGCCTGCGGAGACCGTCCATGCCCGCCCGCGGCTGCAGCGGTTCCAGCAACGGCAGATAAGCGACATGCAATCCTCCGTCCATGGCTTGTTCGTCGATAAACACGCATTCCTCATGCAGAAGCACATGATCCGGATGAAGCATGTAGGCCCGGCAATTCTCCAAAATTCGAACCAACTGCAGCATCCACTCAAAATATTGACTTGAAGTCATTCGCATGCTTCTTAGAGCCTGTTTAAGCATTCGTTTGCCGCTGATATCATAAACAAAAGAAAGCTCCAGATCGAGTTCCCGGATATCTAGACGAAGGAAATGCGGCACCCGGTTATAGGTTAGCATCTTGGCTTGATACGGATCCAGCGCTTCGGATGGAACGGGATTATCGCGGGTCAGCATCATGCCCATTCTTTCTTCCTGAATAAATTGTACCCGGTAACCGTAAATGAGGCTCACGCTCCTTCCTGCTCGAATGGGTCATCACGCGGGGGAGAGCACCGTCAGATAAGCCGTTAGCGCTCCCGGCAGCACGGCCCACATGAAAGGAAAGGTTGCCTGCCTCTCGGCTTCCGCCTGAACGGGAGCTAAGGAGCGAAGCAGCCAACTGCCCATCAGCGCAGACCACCAGCCACGAATTTTCCTGCTGCGGCCGCATAGCATAATGCATGCCGCGATGAGTCCGCCATATAAAATCGAAAAGATAAAGATTTGCCAAGTCAAATAGATTCCCGTCAGTGCGCCAATGGCTGCAAACAGCTTCACATCCCCGGCCCCGACGGCCTTCATGATGTACAGGAGCAGCATGATTCCGAACCCGGATCCCGCTCCGAGACCGCTAAAAGCAAGCCCCTGCCATCCATTCGCGGCACCGTGAATGATGAACCCGGCGGCCGCGGCAAGCATCGTCAGCCGATTCGGTATTTTATGCGTCCGCACATCGGCAGCAAACGCGGCGAGCAGCAGCACCCCGCATGCCCAAATCGCACCGTTCATCGTATTCATCGCTTTCTCCCTTCTCTCATCCGCTTCAGTCCGCTTCCAGCCGGAACCCGTTATTTTACCTCAAAAGCTCGTTCGGCGCTTCGCCGGTCCTCCGTCTTCACGGCCAGCCGCCATGTTCCTGTGGTCGTATTGCCCGAGACATGCCATTCCCACGTAACGACCCCATCCGCGTCGGCGGTTGCCCAGCCGACATGCTTCGCCTGGCTCTTGCCGCTCTTGTAATAGATGACCAGCTCCACCCGTTCATTCGGCTCAACCTTGGCGATCAGCCGGGCTTTTCTGCCGGGAAGGAGCGGATCGGGCGTCAGCTCCACCAAGGCCGGCGCCGGCTTGTTCGACGAATCGTTGCCCGAATCAGACGGGGCCGGCCCGTCTCCGACCCAGACTCGCTCCACGGCTCGCGCGGACAACGTCAGCGTCGTGTTCAGGAACGGAACGCGCATCGGCAAATCATAAGCGACCTCGATCGCGAAGTAAGGATCGGTCTTCTTATCCAGATCCGGCAGCTTCACATGCGTGACCCGAAGCCGCTCCTCTCTCAGCACGCCTTGAACGCCATACCGGACAAGCAATGGCTTGATAACCGTCTCGGCGAGGCGAGCCTGGCCCCATTCCCCTACCGCCTCCGCCTGCCGCGCAGCCCACTCCGTGCCGTCCTGCACCCATTCGCTGACAGGCTTCGGCAGCTCGCTCCCGAAGGAACGGCCGAATTCCTGCACCGCCATCTTCATTCTCTGGGCCGGAGGCAGCCACTTGCCCGGCTTCCCCGAACGATCTCCATCCGCACCTGCGGACTGGACGGCCAGCAGACTGACAGGATACAAATGGGCGGACACCTGCTTCACCGCATTCATGGCAGTTGATTGCAGAGACGTCGCGATGACGGCGGCCTGAATCATGAACACGAAGAACATGAATACGAGCAGCACCATCGGCAGAAGCAAAGCCGCTTCAACCGTGATGCTTCCGCGCCTGTCACCGAACAGGCTGCGGGGCGGTATCCGGCACCACGCCCGCTGTCGAGATGACGGAGCGAGTCTGCATTTAATAGGAGAACACGGAACGCTTGACCCCGTAATAACGCCCATTCTCGATCTCACCGTCCCATAGTGCGGCATGGCCCAGCAGCTTCATCAATCCCGGCAGGAACCACAGCGGCGTGCTGAGACGGACTTCCGTCTCGCCATATGTCCCCCTTGCAGCCGGATCGATTCCGGTATTATAGTGGATCAGCGCCAGCATCCGCTTCAGCATTCCTTCCCGGCTTCCATGAGCCAGCATGAACAGGCGAAGGTGATCGGCATAGTTCAGCTTCACCGCCGGCAAATAACGGGAGATCGGAATCTCGTTCTTCGTAACGAGCAGCAGCATATCCTGGACCGCTTGCTGAATGCCGTAAAGAATCGCTGACGCCAGGATAAGCAGCGGATGTCCGAGCTTGCCGAATTCCACGATGCCTTCCATCGTGCGTATGGCGAGGCGCATCGTAAAAATCTCTCCATAGGCGGACGCAATATTGCCGATCGGATTGTGAAAGCCGTACAGAATATACTCCAGCTCCTGATTGGCTATGGCCAGTGACTTCACAACCTCCTCTCCCGGATTCCCTGAATCCAGCAATGATTTCAATTGCCGCGGGTCATAGGAGGTGAAGTACATATAGGCATATTCGTTCCGGTATAGACGATCACGCAGCGATAAGAACCCGTCCGCCGCTTGATCATACAGCGTGGTAACGGAATCCATGGATTGCTTGCTCTCCTCTACGGCATCGTCGCCGACCGCTCGTTCCGCAGGCGCCTCGGTTGACGATTGGTTATGTGCATCAATGGCTTCCATCTTGCGGCGGACATCATCGAAAGCAGCTTGGTGCTCCTGCAATTTGCTTTTCAGCTCAGACAGTGAAGAGAGCAAGTTTTTCGCTTTGTCCAATTCCTTGTCCGCTTCCTTCTCTACCCGCTTGCGCTCCTTATCCTTGCCTTGGTGATTGATCATGGCGGCCTCTCTCCGTTCGATATAGCTGCCTGGCGGCCGGATAAACTCGGAAGCATACGTTTCGTAAGCCTCCATCAGCTCTCTCCCCTTATCCTTCAGCGTGTAAGCAGAGGTGGAGTAAGCGGATATGCCGTCCGCCAAGCGTTGGAAGACGGAGGCGGCGTTATCGATCGTAGACATGACCGCTTGCTGGCGATTGATCTCTCCGCTCCATTCCTCGAAGAAAGAATCAGGCATAACCAATTGCTCGGCGGAAGCATTGATTTCTTTGATGGCATCTGCAACCTGCTGGTCATTCTCCATCGTCCCCCCATCCGGAATATCCGATTGGCCTACCCTGTCATAGCCGGCATAGTCTGGGCTGGAACGCACCTCTTCGATAACCCGCTTCATCTCTTCGTTGAAAGCCTTGGCTTCCTTCAATTGCGCTTCGGCTTCGCGGAGCCAGCGGTCATGATTCCCATTATGCATGGAGACCGCCCGCTGCAAGCTCCATGCATGCTCGCGCGAATCCTTCTCGTAACGATCCGTATCATCTCGATGCTGCAGTTCCTCGTCCTCTCCCCTGCGGTCATCTTCGCGCTTCTTCTCCGCATAATCAGCATATTGGGCTGCAATATCGGCCGCCGATCGAATCGTGCCGAGGGGACGATCCTCCATCATATCGTTTCTATGGGCCGCTATTCCCTTGTCAATTCCCGAGCGGTTCAGCTCGTCGCGGGATTTTTTCTGAAGCTTCAAGACAGCCAAGAGCTCCTTGTCCCTCCGATCAACCAGCTTTTTCAGCTTCGCCAACAGCTCTGTCGCCTGGGCCGCTTCCTTCAACACTCCCGACATTGGCTTGAGCTTGCCGGACAGCTCGAACACAAATTGCACCGGCGCTTTGTATTTGATATCCTCCAATATCTGGCGTTCCATCTCGTCATAGTCCGCAAGCGGGCGGGTGACCGATGTCGAATGACTGTCCAACAGCAGAGGAACCCAAGGAAATACGCCTGTCGATCGCAGCTGATTGTGATCCTGCATCACATAGTCCAATATCTGCGCCGGGTCGGTGGCTCCGTATGCGAATAATTGGTATCTCTCCTGCAGTGCCGGCTCATAAGCGGACATGACTGAGCGGATGCCTGCCCGGGACAACGCCTCGATTCGCCACTCAGCCGCTGCGATGCGGGCATAATCAATGAACACCGATGTGAATAAGAACATGGCAGCCACAATAAATACAAGCAATATTGACACCGATCCGTCCTTTGCCTTACAAATCCACTTTGCCCATCGGTTCAGCCGATTGCGATTCATAGGCAGCACTCCCCTCTGCTTGTCATGACGGTCCCGCAGTCTGTCCCGCCGCTTTCTTCAATATGTCTTCCGCTTCCCCCGTCGGAACGCCTTGCCCTTTCCATTCCTTCAGCTTCCCTGCCATGTAGCGCGCGAACTCCACCGCACGAATGAACTCTGCCGGCTCCACGACGGCCGATACGGCCTGCCCCTCATTCGAGATCTCCCTTCCCGACATGTTCCGTAACATCACATGATACAGGGGCTTGTTCAGAGCTGCGGTAATTCTTCGATCCTGCAGGCCGTTCTCGTAACTCATCTTCCCGTGAAAGGCCTCAGGCACCAGTCTGGCGGCCCGCATCAGCTTCCGTTCGGGAAGTGAGCCGCCGGCATTGACGGCAGGCAACTGCACCATATAGTTCTCTCCGCCGAAGCCTCCCCCGAACACCTTATCCAACAGCCGATCGTCGAGCAGGCGCCAATACATTCCGTCATGCCGTCCTTTGTCATAAGCGCCGCTCACCGCCTCCCTGTGGCTATTGTCCCAAAAGGCCGCCGCCCGTTCCGCGGCCAGCGCCGCGGCATGCGAGCTCAGCACCGTCTGATAGATGATCATGGCGAAGAACAAGATCGCCAGCGTACAGTAGAAGATAACGGGAAATATCAGCGAAGCTTCCACGATCATTGAGCCTTCTTCCTCTTGAACGGAACGCAGCCAGCGGCGCAGCTTCGTGTTCAAGCCAGCTCCTCCTTTCCAAAACAATGCACACAGAACTACTTTTCTTTAAAAATTTTATCTGTCTCTTTTGTCGCCCTTGAGATCAAATTTTCCAGGAACGTGCTAATCTGTTCTCTAAATACAAGCGCCAACACAACGATCACCGCGATAATAATGACAATCTCTACCATGCCGAGCCCATCTTCCTCTTTCCATAGCCGTTTGAAAAAGAGCAGGCTTTTTTCCATATCCGCTTCCTTCTTTCCGATTGATTTTCGTTGCTTCATCTCATTACTTCATCATGAGCAGAGCGGGAGCGCCCACGATGGCCAAGATGACCAGGAACATCAGCATCATCGGGAAGACGAGCTTCGTCGACGCCTCCTCCCCTCTCCGGCGGGCCACCGCCTTGCGCTTCTCCCACAGCTGCCGGCCGACATCCTGCATCGCCAGCACGAACGTATCTCCGCCCCGGCGCTGATTGATCAGCACCGTCGTGACGAACATCGATACCTCCTGCAATGAGCAACGCTTCGCGAACTGCTCCATTGCCTGCGCGAACGAGTAGCCGTTATGCACGTCCTTCTGCATTCTGGCAAGCTCGGCGTAGAGTGGATGGCTCCATTCCTCCTGCTTGCGCTCGATGCAGATGGCCAGCGCCTTCTGCACCGTCTCGCCCGCCTGCACGAGTAGGGTCAGCTTGCTGATCAGCTCCGGCAGCTCCAGCTGCAGATCCTGCTTCTTCCGTTCAGCCCGGTTCAGCGTATCCTTCACCTTCGCCAGCGGCAGAACGACGGCAACCAGCAGGCCGCCAACCAGATTCGTCACGCTGCCGTCCGTCAGCGCCGGCAGCAGCAATGACCCGCTGATGCCCGCGTATAGGTACAACGCCAGCTCAGCCAGCAGCACCCGGTACATCGTATGGCTGTGCGCCGGGCCATGGATTTGCATGAGCGCCTGGCGTACCGGGGAGAGAGCCGGATTCGTGTCGAGAGATGGCTGGACCCTCTCCAACCAGCGAAGCGGCGCCGCCAGCCAGCGGAACGTCTTCGTCCGGGGGTTCAATCCGGCCAGCAGTGTCCCATAGTGCCGCTGATTGCTATGATTCAGCAGCAGGAACACAAGCAAGAGAACGGCGGAGCCGGAAGCCCACATCCACGGCGGCATCATCGGTTCCTATCACCTCATTTCCAAAAAATGATGTAATTGGCGTCCAAGGCTAAACACGGATATCCATCAGCTTGTGAATCAACCACGCGCCAAGCAGCAATAGCAGCAGCGCCACCGTTGCGATAACCCGGCCGATTCCTTCATACAGTGCTGCCATAAAATCCGGGGAAGCCAGATTAAGAAAGGCCAAAAACAGGAATGGAGCCGCCATCATCACTTTCATCTCCAGCCGCTTCTGGGCGACAAGAACGTCAATCTCCTGCTTAATATCCATCTTCTCGCCAATGACGGAAGACGTTCTGCGCACGACCTCGATCAAATCACCTCCCGTCCGTTTGCAAGTGATCAGCACGTCGGCAAAATTCGAAATATCCTCCTGTTCCGCCCTTCGGCTTAAATCCATGACCGCCTGTTCGATTGGCTCCCCATTCTCCATCCGCATCGCAATAATTCGCAGCTCCCGCTCCATCTCCACCTCGGTTCCCGGGTAGAGCAGCTTCAGATCAGCTATCGCTTCGCGAAACGCGTTCTCCATGGAACGCCCGGCTGAGAGCGATGACGATAAGGAATAGAGCGCTTGCTTGAACTGCTGCGCGAGCCGGGCCCGCTTGCGCGCGAGCAACGTATGCCGGCGAATGCGGGTATAGCGGAGTCCGGCGGCAGCAAGCAGGAGCATCCCCAACCAGTGATGATAGAACAAGTACCCGACGGCGGCCATGACAGCGGCTCCGGCACTCAGGGCCGCCACCTTCTCCCTCCGGCTCAACATATACTCGCTGTATTGCGGCAGCCGCTGCTCAGCCGCCTTGGGCTGCTTCCCCATCAGCATGCACCTCCTTATCCTCCGGCAGCCGCAGTCCTGCCATCGCCAGCTTATGCCTGTCCCGAAGCATATGCAGCGCGGCCAGACGCCCGGCTACTTGGCCTTCTTCTGTACCGGATTCCTCGAACCGGAACAGCGGCGCGAGGAGCACCTCCCCGTCCTGCAGGCCGATAACCTCCGAAATCTCCATCACCTTGCGCGAGCCGTCGCGAAGACGGGCCAGATGCACGATGATATCGATGGCTGAGGCTATCTGCCGCCGAACGACCTCGACGGGAAGATTCGCGCCGCTCAGCACCATCGTCTCCAGACGGCTGATCATATCGGCGGGCCCGTTGCTGTGGCCGGTGGACAAGGAGCCTTCGTGCCCAGTGTTCATCGCCTGGAGCATATCCAGCGCCTCCGCCCCCCGGACTTCCCCGACGACGATGCGGTCAGGCCGCATCCGCAGCGAGGCCCGGATCAGATCCCGAATCGTGACGGCGCCCTTTCCCTCCGTATTGGAATTGCGGGTCTCCAGTGACACCAGATTCGGAACGGTGCGAATCTGAAGCTCGGCCGCATCCTCGATCGTAATGACCCGTTCCTGGCGAGGAATGTATTGCGACAATGCATTGAGAAATGTCGTCTTGCCCGAGCCGGTCCCCCCGCTGATGAAAATATTGAACTTGGCAGCGACCAGCGTCTGCAGGAGCAACGCGGCCTGCTCGCTCAGCGCGCCCAAACGGATCAGATCGCCCATCTTCATCGGCTCAGCCGGGAATTTGCGAATCGTAACCGTCGGGCCCTTCAGGGCAATCGGTGGCAGGACCACATGCACCCTTGATCCGTCCGGCAGCCGGGCATCCACGATCGGGGATGATTCGTTGACGACCCGGTTCACCTGGGACACGACGGCCTGGATAACATCCTCCAGCTTCTCCTCGTCCTCAAAGCCGATCTCCAGGCGCTCGACCCGCCCCTTCCGCTCAATGAAGCATTCCTGATGGCTGTTGATCATAATCTCCGTAATCTCCGGATCGTCGACCAGCGGCTGAAGGGCGTCCAGGCCGCGGAACGAATAATAGACCCGCTTGACGATCTGCTCCAAGACTTCCGACGTGAACTGCCCTGCGGCCTGGAAGCTGGAGAATAATGTCTGCTCAATTCGCGCCATGAGCGCTTCGTCCGGAACGGGGTCTCCCCATTCCAGGCTATCCCGAACGCGCTGGCGGGTCCAGGCATACGCTTCATCAATCGCTTCCGGAACGGAAGGAACAGCTGTGCTATCCTTCATGAGACTTCACATCCAGACGCCAGCCTGCGCAGAAGCTGCCGATCGGCCCACTCGGCGACGGCAGATTGATAGACGGCGGACTGCAGCCACTGATCGATGCGGTGCATCTGCTTCCAGCTAGGAATGTACGGCAAATATCCGGTAATGGGCGCATCGCGGTACATCCATCGGTTCGCCATCATGCCCATATATCGGTTCACGAGCAGGGCAAGTCTGCGAATCCGATTGCGGACCGCCTCATCGCCGGAGCGTTCCCATTGCCGGAACAGAAGCTCCGTCTTATGCAAATGCGGTAAATCATCCTGCAGCAGCCAGACGATTCGATCCGCCTCTTCCCACAAGGCAGCGAATGCCGGTTGGCTGAAACCTCCCTCCGCAATAATGAGGTCGTGCCGGCCGCTCCGCCGAAGAAGCCGGAGCAGCTTCTGCATGAGCGGCCCATCGATGCCCCCCCATTCCTTCATCCAATCGGCAGGGGCAAAGATATCCGCGGCTTCGAGATCAGGAACGCCCAGAAGATACGATTCCAGCGGCAGAGACTCTCCCGCCTGATCCTTGCGGACGTAGTACAGAAGCTGCGCCAACGGAGCGATCGCCGCCGGCTCTGGACGAGCATCCAGAAGCGCATACTCCTGCACCGGGTCAACATTCAGCAGCAGGACGCGCTTCCCCTTCGCGGCAGCATGGCGGGCGAGATGAAGGGCTGCCGTCGTCTTGCCTGAACCGCCTCCCAGCGAGCTGATGCCGAGCAGCATGCAGGAGTGACTCTCCGTCCGGAAGGCAGCGCCTTCGTATTCCGTCCTGCAGCGCTCGATCAAGGATTGGAATAGCTGCGGTAAGGGCTGATACGGAACCTCTACCGCGTGAGCGAACGGAAATGCATCGTTCCGCTTCTCCGCCGACAATACCGTAATCAGGATTCCATGCATCTCCTCCTCGATCAACTCCTGCAGCACTTCCGGGTCGGCCACGACCATATGGATACCCGGCTTCAATCCCAGATAACGGCGCAGCGTGTCCGCCTGAGTGAACATCCGGAGGTGAAGCTGTTCCGCAAAATCGGACTGCTTCCAATATTCCATCCATGCATCCAGCACTCGCTTCTGCGGATGGGCGACGACAATATCCCAAGCCTTCATCTCTCTTCCCCTCCTCCTTCCGGGTACGGATCCGCAAAACACAAAAAAGCACCGTCATCAAGCAGGACATGCGCTACATGTCCCATCTGCTTGATGACGGTGCTTCCGTACCAACGTTCGTGTGAAGTTATTCCTAACATACCATAATCTTGATGCCGTTGCAACTGGCTAGTCCCTATTTCGGAAAAAAATGGGCCCACGCGGCAGGCCGCTTATTCCGGATAATAGAGCATGCCCGCATTCTTGCTCCAAGGATGCGGGCATGGCTGCTGGTGCGAACGGCACCTGTCTATCCTTAGTACTTGAACTGAGAGAGCGTCTCCTTCAGGTTGGAGGATACCTCCTCCAGCTCCTGAGACAGCTCGACCAAGCGGTTGGAGATGTTCAACTGCTCGGTGCTGAGCGATGCTACCTCTTCCGAAGTAGCCGAAGCCTCTTCGGCAACGGCGCTTACGTTGCTCATCGCTTCGACGAGAATCGATTGCGCCTCGTTCAGGCGGTTAATCGAACCGGTCACATTGCCAAGATGCTCGATCATGCCGCCCATCTGCTGCTGAACCGTGCCGAAAATGGCATCCGTCTCTTGCACCGCTTCGGCTTGCTTCTGGAATATCGGGAACGCAGCGGACAGCGCAGCTACCGTCTCGGTAATCTCCGTCTCAATTCGTTCAGTAATCTGCCCGACGACGTCGATCGATTGGCGCGATTGATCAGCGAGATTCCGAATCTCGTCGGCTACCACCATGAAGCCTTTGCCGGCGGCTCCCGCTCGCGCCGCTTCGATGGTCGCGTTCAAAGACAGAATATTCGTCTGCTTGGTCATGTTATGAATCATTTCCAATACTTTGCGAATCGACTGCGTGCTCTCGCTTAATTGCTTGATCCGCTCTGCCAGCGAGCGCATCATATCTCCCGTCGATTCCGTTCTTGTCAGGAGCGAGGTCATGTTGGATGCGCCCAATTCGCTGGATTCGGCAACCGCTTGGGCGGATGTATCCATTTGCTCATTCGCACCGACCACATGCTGCATATGAGACGCCATGTTATGGGTCAAATCATGCCCGCGCTCAGCCTCAACAGCCAGCGAGGTCGCTCCCTTGGCGATCTCTTCGGTCGCCACGGCAATCTCTTTCGCGGAGGTCGCCGTCGATCGGGAAGCTTCTGACAAGGAAGTCGCCGTGTCCAATACGGAGCGCGCGCTCGCCTCAGTGCTCCGAACGAGCGACGTAATTTGCTCCATCATCGTATTGAAGCCGGCAGACAGCTGCCCGATTTCGTCTTTGGTCTTCACGGTAGCCCGAACGGCCAGATTGCCTTGCGCCCCTTCATTCATCAGAGCGAGCAGCCTTACCATTGGCGTCGCTACCCAATAAATGACCAATCCGCCAATAATAATGGCCAGCAGCGTCGCCCCGCCCATAGATAAGAAGGTAACCAAGAGAATCGTACTGGCATCCTTGGTCAGCTCCGTCACCGGCACGGCTCCGACAAGCGTCCAGCCATTCACTTTGATCTGATCATAGACAAGCATCATCTTGCCGTCCTGGTCGGAAGACACAATGGAGCTTCCGCTCAGGTTCTTCTGCCCTTCTTCCTTGACCGGCTGAAGCCATTCGGCAGCAGCCTGAGTCAACAGCTCGTCGTTCGGAGCATGAATATATTGCCCGTTCGAATTCAAAATTTGAATACTGGATCCTTCACCGATATGAATGTCCCGCAACGAATTTTTCAACGTGCGCTGCTTGATTTCCAAATAAATAATAAAGTCCGCCTCGCCAGAGTTCAGATCCCGCATCGGTCTCGCAATCCCGAATGTCGGCTCCGCAGCATCGCTCAACCCGCCCAGTTGCGTGCTGACCCATATCGATTGTCCGCTGCTGCTCTTCGCCTCCTGGAACCAGTCGGCATCCCACACTTTGTCCAGACCGCGGCGAACGCCCATGGCGGCGATGACCAGATCGGTCTTTTCCTTCGGAATCAAATATATATTCTCGATCTGATCGTTGCTCATGCTATAGGTCTGCAGCGTCTTCGAAATGCTGTCAATCGCCTGGATCATATCATAAGTGCCATCCTTGAGCCCATTCAGCTCCGCCACCTGGGTCTTCAAGTTCGGATCGAACATAATCTGCATCGTCATATTGTTGAACTGCGTCAGCTGCAGGTCCAGCTTCTGGGAAGCTTGAAGC
The DNA here is from genome assembly GCF_003591545.1 of Paenibacillus thiaminolyticus. Lineage (GTDB taxonomy): Bacteria > Bacillota > Bacilli > Paenibacillales > Paenibacillaceae > Paenibacillus_B > Paenibacillus_B thiaminolyticus_A. The sequence goes on along the minus strand of NZ_QYZD01000015.1, from coordinate 16,217 downwards.
ATCGTCTGGTAGCTGGAGTCCGCCGAGCGATCCTCGATCGCATTCTTCGCTACCGAGTAAGAGAACATCCCGACGGCGAAGACGAATGCGATAATGCTGATAACGAACACCAAGAACAGCTTCGCCCCGAGCGATCGGGCCGGATTTTTGAACACGGAGGAAGAGACCATCTTAAAGGTCTCCTTCACAGAATTCATAAAAACGCGCTTTTTCCGCTGTCCCGATTTTTCTTTGGGCGCTTTTTGCCCTGATGTCCTCTTTTTGTTTTTCTCTGGCTTCTCCTTCAATTGTTTCATCTCCTTGTCACAGTTGCGTTCTTAGCTGCGAATACGGCGGCTGCGATATCTCCGTTCGTGGCGAGATTCAGATATTCATTCGAGACAAGCTCTGCGACTATGATGCTTGCGAACCATATGGGGAGCGGCTAGCCTGTTCATGCCGCACTTCTGCTGGTTGCCGTCCGGTGCGCAAAGCACTGTCATGGTAAATGAGGGCATATAATAATAGTATCGGATCGTAGGTCCTATTTCACAAGAGGAACAGGGAAAATTTCTCTAAGAATATAACACGCCCCTGAAAATCGGCAAAAAAAAAGACCGCATACCTACGATCTTGCCGCAAATATCGGTCTATAGTTGCTTTTTTGTTGATTTATGCCGAATCCTGTCGCTTACTATGGTACTTCTGCGTCCGCTTCCCGCTTTCGGTCGGAGCAGCATCCCTCCCTTGCCGGTTCGGTGAACATACTGCGCACCGTATCCAGATTTTTTTTGGCCACGAGCACATAGGCGACATCACCGGCCTGCAAGCGGGTATGTCCCCTGGGGGCCAGCATTTTCTCCCCGCGCACGATGGCGGTAATCAACGTATCTTCCGGCAGCTCCAGCTGCTGCAGCGTGCAGTTCTCGACACAGGTTCCCGGTTCGATTGACTTTTTGACCATATTCAGATTCGTCTTCCCGACCGAGACCAATTCGAGCCCTTGCGATATCTCCGCAGACGGGTCTCCGGCTAACCCCAGCCTCCTCGCCAGAGGCGAGATGGTCGCTCCCTGCACCAACGCCGACGTCAGGACGATAAAGAAGATGACATTGAAGAACAATTGCCCTTGCTCCAGCCCCGCAATCATCGGGTAGGTGGCGAGAACAATGGGCACGGCGCCCTTCAATCCCGCCCAGGCAATAAGCGTCTGCTCGCGGAGCGAGAAGCGCCCGAACAGCAAGCTCACCGCTACCCCTAGCGGACGGGCGATCAGCATCAAAATCAACGACAGCAGGATGGCCTGCCACATCACTTCAACCAGTTCCCCGGGAAAGACGAGAAGCCCGAGCAAAATGAACATCAATATCTGCATCATCCAGGCGAAGCCTTCATTGAAGCGGCTAATCGTGAAGCGGTATTGCAAATCGGCGTTGCCCAGCACCAGCGCCATGACGTAGACGGCCAGGAACCCGCTGCCATGCAGCATAGCGGCTCCGCTGTACGTCACGATGGCAAGTCCGATCGAGAGCACCGGATACAGTCCAGAGGTGTCCAGATGGATGCGGTTGACGATCTGAATCGCCAGCCAGCCGACGCCCAGCCCGAATACGAGTCCGAACCCCATTTCCCACAGGAACGACAGGAACATAGAAAACAGATTCGCATCCGGCCCTTGAATCCATTCAATGAATGACACGGTGAGGAACAACGCCATCGGATCGTTCGTGCCCGATTCCGCCTCCAATGTCGAGGACAGCTTGCGCTTCACCCGCTGGCTCCCCATGACCGCGAACACGGCCGCCGCGTCAGTGGAACCGACGATAGCGCCGATGAGCAGGCCTTCCTTCCAGGAAATATCGAGAATGTAGGCCGCGCACAAGCCGAACACCAAGGCTGTGACGACTACGCCGAACGTAGCAAGCGAGACGGCTGCGCCGACAACGGGCCTCATTTGCTTCCATCTTGTCTGCATCCCGCCTTCGAACAGAATCACAATTAGTGCCAATATTCCGAATAACTGCGTCAGCTTCGTGTTGTCGAAGTAGATGAACCGGTTCATGATCATGCCGACGGCGATGAATAGCACGAGCGAAGGAAGATTAAAGCGATTCGAAAACTTGGCGCTGACGACTCCGGCCAGCAGCAAAATTCCGAGCAAAAATATAATTGTGTCAGTCGTCCACAATGTTGCTCACCTCCGCTGACACCGTATTGTCCGACTACAATACTAGGATACCCAATTTGGAGGAAACGCAAATAAGCCGGAGACTGCTTGCACAGCTCCGGCTCTTCGGCTTCCTCTCTGTATGCTATTGTGAAATGATTAATTTCATAATATGAAGACGAATCGGATCAACGCGGACAACTCTTACGCTCGAAGCAGACGCAATCCGTTCAGGATGACGAGAATTGTGCTGCCTTCATGCCCGATGACGCCTAGCGGAAGCGGTATGCCGAACAAGAAATTGGCAGAGATGAGGCCTACGATCACGGCACCGGCAAAAATAATATTCTGCTTCACGATAGTCTGGGTCCGTCTGCCAAGCGAAATGGCATGCTCGATATTGCTCAGATCATCATTCATCAGCACCAAATCTGCGGTCTCCAGCGCCGCATCGCTGCCGGCGGCTCCCATCGCAATACCGACATTGGCCGCGGCAAGCGCAGGCGCATCGTTGACGCCGTCCCCTACCATCGCTATCGCTCCATACTCCGACTTCAGCTTTTTGACGATCGTTAATTTGTCCTCCGGCATTAATTCGGCATATACGAGGTCGATTCCGGCTTCCGCCGCAATCGCATGGGCCGTCAACTCCTGGTCCCCCGTAAGCATCGCCACCTGAATACCGTTCTCCTTCAATCGCCGGACAATGGCCGGCGTCTCCGGACGTATCCGATCCTGGAGTGCGATCAAGCCGACGACGGCGCCTTCCCGCTCAACCGCAATGACGGTCTTCCCTTCATTCTGAAGCTCGGCCGTCCGGGCAAGAACCTCCGCATCCGTCTCGTTCACAATGAAGGACGGCTTGCCGATGCGCCAGCGCGCGCCTTCCATCTCTGCCTCGATTCCAAGTCCCGTCCGGGCTTGGAAATCTGTCGGCCGGGCCCAAGCGGCTTCGCTGCCCGATGCCCGTTCACGCTCTGCTTCCAGCACGATCGCTTTGGCAATCGGGTGGGTCGACAGCAACTCCAGTGCGGCTGCCGCCTGAAGCAGCTCCGAGGCCTGCAGTTCGCCGTGCGGCTCCAGGTCGGTTACCGTCAGTCGGCCTTGCGTCAACGTTCCGGTCTTGTCGAACGCAATCACCTGCACGCTCGAGATATGATCGAGATAAGCGCCGCCCTTGAACAGCAAGCCTTTGCGGGCGCTGTTCGATATCGCCGACAAGGTAGCCGGCATAATGGACGCGACAAGCGCGCAAGGAGAGGCGACGACCAGGAACACCATAGACCGGTAGAACGCAGCCTCCCACGTCTCTCCAAGAAGGAGCGGCGGGATGGAGATCAGCAGCAGAGTGGCCAGAATAATAACCCGTGCATAAATCCGCTCGAACTTCTCAATGAAGCGCTGCGATTTCGGCATCTCGCTCTGCGCTTCCTGGACAAGCCGAATAATTTTGGAGAAGAGCGACGAGTCGCTGGATTGAGTAACTTCTATATAGAGCGCTCCTTGGCCGTTCACCGTGCCTGCGAATAGTTCATCGCCGGGGCCTTTGTCAACCGGCACGCTCTCCCCGGTAATCGAAGCTTGATCGACCGCCGACGTTCCTTCCTGCACGACCCCGTCAGCCGGAATGCGCTCTCCCGGCTTGACCAGGACCGTCTCGCCAATTTGCAACTGTTCTACCGGAACGATAACTTCCTGTCCGTCCCGTAGGACGATGGCTTGCTCTGGCTTCAAATCCATCAGGGAGGAAATGTCGCGCGAGCTCCGATTCATCGTGAACGTCTCCAGCGCCCCGCTCAAGGCGAAGATGAAAATGAGAACCGCGCCTTCCGACCAGTACCCGATACTGGCAGCGCCCAAGGCTGCGGCGATCATTAACAGGTTGACATCCAAATCCTTATCCCGGATGAGCGTAATCATCCCATCCTTGAGCTTCAGCCAGCCTCCCATCACATAGGAGAGCGCATAGAACACAATCGCCAGCGTCTCCGAGGCATAGCCGGCAATGAACGCCAAGGCGATAAAGCAGGCGCTTCCGGCTGCCGCCAGCGCCTCGCCGTATTTATCCATCCATTCTGTAAATGATTGCTTCTTATTCATTCGTAACACACCCTCTTCATTGATAATGACTATCGTTGTTATCCCCCTAAAAATGCGACATGCTGTTCCCTGTCAGGGAACAGCATGGTATTGAGAATGAGATTAGTTTTCACTGGGGTCATTTTTTTTGAAGAGAGGCAATACTTCAATTTTTATTATAATACTCTTTTGGCGAAAAGGGAATCCCTGCCGTGCAAGAATCGAGCTCGCGCTGATACAATGCCGTTTGCTTTACCAGAGACCAGCGCAAGACGGGCCCCTTCGCCAGTACGCGCTGGATGCAGGCGCTCGCCTGGATTGCCGGAACGCTCATCGCCGTGCTGATTCTGTATCTGCTGGCCACTACGCTGGCATAAAATAAGGCCGGTGTCCTGTCCCGTAAGGGAAGTACCGGCCTTATACCAGGCGACACAATTATCTTAATGCGAACCACCGGCGCCGGCCACTCATAATAATCTCGGCGGCTCTCAGCCTCACGTCATCGTGTTCCGAATTCAGAAGTTCATTCAGAACATGAAGCGCTCTCTCCCTTACTTCCTCGCCTGTCAATCTCCCCGCCATAAAGGTTCGCCACAAGCGGCTCTGCTCTGCCTCCCGTGCCGCTTCCAACTGTAACTGTTCACACTGCTTGTACGAACTGAAATAGTCCACTTCTCCTTGTCCTCCTTCTGCTGATTCATATCGACGCTACGGAAATCGAGCCTACCTTCGTCGCCAATTGAACTTTGGGGCCGTTCTCCCCGAGCCGTCCGCGGAACCGGCTTGTCTGGACATGTCCTTCCGGGAATTGAGGAAGACGGACCGATACCGCTCCAAGCACGGTGGACGCCTCCAGCTCCAGCTCCTGCATTTCGGATGGGACGAGAAGCCGGACATTCCCTGCCTTATTCTCGAGCGCGGCTTGACGAGTACCGGAAGCAAGCTCGCATTCGACTTCCCCGCTCTTGGCCAGAACGGTCAATGAACCGCATACGTTCCTCGTCGAGATGCTGCCGGAAGCCACGTCAATGTGAACGTCGGCAGCGATGGATGCCAGCTCCAAATCGCCGCAGGCCGCCGTAAATGTCCAGGTGGCGCCCTGCCCTTCCACGATATGCATATCGCCGGACAGCAGCTCGGCACGCAGTGCTTGCGCCGCCAACTGATGCAGCTCAATATCTCCGGACGCCGCCCTCAACGCGAACTCGTCGGCCTGAAGACCAAATATCGTCACATCGCCCGACAGCGTATGTAGGTCAGCCTTGACACATGTGCAATTATGCAGTTCGGCATCACCCGATTTCATCCGTGTTGTTATATGTCCGCATGTGCTGTCACGAATCGTGAGATCGCCCGATTTCAGCTCCGCGTCAAAGCACTCTGCCCGAATCTGCCGTACCTCTGCATCGCCGGATCCGCATGCCATCTCCACCGAGCCCCCGAACGAGGCAGGGATTCGAACATGAAGAGTGCCGCTTACCGAAGAGAAAAACCGCTTCATCCCGCTGCGCCGAAGCTGGACGATCAGACGATAGATATCGCCCTCTCTCGCTTCCCGCACATCGAATTGGCCGGCATCGAATGAATCAAAATGATATAATATGTCTTCGCCGTCATGAGTATCGAGATGAACATCGACAACATCCGTCTCCAGCCGGATAAGCCGGAGTGGAGAATCGATTCTAGAGCCGGGCGGAGCGGTGAAGATGCTATGCGCTGAAGCGCCGCGATCCGAAGAAGCAGCATTCGGTCCGGCTTCCTTTTCCGCTGCAGTGGGCTCCTGGACGCTCGGAAGCTCCATTCCATACTGGGCCAGTATCTCGCGGGCAATTGCCTGTTCGCTTCCCAGCGAGCGGAATATCTCTTCCTCTGATCTTCCCGCCTCGTAAGCCTCCTGAAAATGGGACTCGAAATCTGACATAATCTCCTGGCGCTCCGATTCTTGAACCGCTCCCAACAATTGCTCCAGCCGGGTCAAAAACTGCTGTTTACGCTCTCTCAACATTCATAACCTCCTTAATTATATCGTCTACGCCTTGCGAGAACAGAGTCCACTCCTTCACCATATCCCGCATATACGCCTCTCCCGATTCGGTAAGCTTATAATACTTGCGGGGCGGACCCTCCGACGATTCCTTCAAATAAGTCGAGCAATGCCCTTCCTGGGTCAATCGGCGCAGCAAAGGATACATCGTGCCTTCTGCAACCTGGAATTTCTCCGAAATCCGGTTCACCAGCTCATAGCCGTAACGATCCTTCTCATAGGTGAGAACGAGGACGCACAATTCCAGCACGCCTTTCTTGAATTGCGTATTCACGCCCCAGCCAACCTCCCCTCCACGAATATGGGTTCTATCAAATAAGAGTACAACTTTAGTTGAGTACATCGTAACATACGCTACTGTATATTACAAGGTACCTTTTTTAACACAAATCCTGGTGATGCAAAAAAAAACGGAAGCCCAGGCTGAATGCCCAGACTTCCGCTGTTATGTTTGTCAGGTTATTAGACGGAGGCTGCTTCTGTCCGCTCCCTCCGCCGTTCCAGCCGATCCGCCGCGGCGAAGCCGCCTGCCGCGATCGCCAACACCGCCCCCATCACAAGGAACAGCGCTTTATTGCCCCACTGGCTGTAAATATACGCCCCGATAATACTGCCCGTCATCGTCGCGCCAATGCTGAGCGCCACCTGCATCACGGCCTGTCCGCTGGCCCGGAACTGATCGGGTATCAGGTCCATCATGTACTCGGCAAGATAGACGAAGAACAGCGCAATGCCGATTCCCTGAACCGCCTGCATGAACAGAACCAGAGGCAGCCAATCGGTAACGTAGATGACGAGCGCCCGAATGCCGAGAATGACGGCAGACCAGGCCAGCATCGTCAACGGACGGAACTGTCTCCCCGTACGGCCCAAATATAGGAAGATAATAACTTCCGTTGCTGCCGGGAGCATCCAACCCAGTCCGATATGGAAGGACGTTCCGTTCAACTCCCGAATGAGGAAGCTGAAATATTGATCATTGAAGATTAAGGTCATGTTGTACGTAATGAGCACCGCGATGAACAAGAGGAAGCGCCGGGTGAACACGTATTTCCAAAATTGGGACATGTTCGCCGCTTCCGTTCCCGTGGGCGTTCCATGCTCTGCAGGTCCTTCCCGGTCGTCCGCCCCCGGGCGCCGGGGATCGCGGATCATCAGCAGAACGCCTCCGGTTGCGGCCAGCAGAGCCATCATGATCCATCCCATGGCAGCATGCCCCGGCAGACGGCCGAGCAGCCAGCCAATAATAAGTGCGGAGACCGCGAACCCGGCCGCGCCGAAGCCGCGAATGACCGCATAGGAGTCTCCAAGTCTCCGGGAAGCCAGCATCGCCATCCCGTCCGTCAAGGTCATCATCGGCACCCACAGAAATTGGAACAGGAAAATTAACCCCATCACGGTCCAAGGATCCGTGACGTGAAAGACAAAGTACAGTACGGCTATCAAAGCGAGAATCAGCCCTAGAATCAAGGGCTTCATCCGCGCGAATTTGTCGCTCACATACCCGAACAGATAGTTGCCAACGACGCCGATAATCGGCATAATCGCGTTCTGCATGCCATACATCGCGTCGGTGTATCCGATATCGCGATAAAAAAGCGGAAAGAACGAAGAAAATACCGCTCCCGGCGTAAATATCATAAACATGTACAAATACATGCGGCGTATTTGCGACTGGCGCATATTCATGGCATCTTGGACGGTTCGGGTCGTCATCGTCCTGCCGCCTTTGCCGCTGCGATAATGGAAAGCAATGCAGTACAGCATCGGTGGAATCGGCTCTCGTAATGTCTATTCATGATGATAGGATCCCTTCTGCGATTAAATTGGCAACCATCATTGTATCACAAACAGGAGATGGATACGGTCATCTTTTTTATATCCTTCTTTTGGCTTGTATCCATCTGTTCTATAATAGAATGAGAGTGGAATGGAAAATAAAAAACAAAACAATAGAAGCAGAAGAAAGAAGGCAAATTCAATGAGTAAGGAATCATCCGTGCAAGCGTTCGCGGAGAGAAAAAAAACGCTGGAGAGCGGATTAAGCGAAGAAGCGCGCCAATTGCTCGACGAGATGCTGCACCGGATGGAGGCATTGACGCGCGAGAACGAACGGCTCCGCAAGTCTGCGCTGGCTGCGACCCGCAGCCGTTCAGGCATGTCCACGAAGCTGAAGGACGCGCTGTATGAGTAAACGTGATATTTGAGCCCGTATTTTGAAAAATCTGAGCCTGTTCTATAATGATATGGAATTGAATTATCCCTGAATGACAGCATAGCTCCACCCGCAGCTCAGGGGAAATGGAGGGTAACTATGAATTCCAATGTACTTATTTTGTATGAGGCTCCCAGCCCGGAAGAGTATGTTGCCATTCGAAAAGCGGCCGGGCTGAGTCCTAAAAGCTTGGAGGGAGCCGCCGTCGGCCTGCAGAATTCCCTCTTCACGGTAACGCTGCGGCAGGATGGCCAACTGATTGGCATGGGCAGGATCATTGGAGATGGAGGCTGCTTTTTTGAAGTGGTCGATATTTGCGTGCTGCCTTCCCAACAGGGACAAGGGTGGGGAAAAACGATTATGACGGAGATTTCCCGTTACCTGGACGAGAATGCGCCCAAGCAATCGTATGTCAGCTTAATTGCGGATCTGCCCGCCGATCAATTGTATGCGCAGTTCGGCTTCCATTACACTTCCCCCCACTCCGTAGGAATGTATAAACGATACTAAGCGCAAGGAGAGAAGCCGAACTAATTGCGAACTGGTACAGCCCTTAAGCGGTGGTAGTCTTACAGCAGCAAGCCCCCTATGCCGAAGATGGCATAGGGGGCTTGCGTTGCGTCACCGGTCAGGGACGGCCTCCGCTTAGATCGCGAACCCGTCTGGCCCTCCTGCCATCATTCAGCCGTCTTGCTCGGGCTCGTTAACGCATAGCGGGCGGCATGGCTCATCAAGACAGGAAGCAGCGAAATATGGCCTTCGCCCGCGAACTCATGGAACGCGGTCCGCACCCCGGACGGCGAGGCGGCAGCCAGCCGTTCGGCCAGTTCTCTCGCATTCTCGGTCATGCGGCTGGAATGGCCTTGCTCCCGTTCCCCAACCGCAATCATGACCTGAATATCGGCATATTCCTGCTGCATGCGAGCCAGGAAACGCGTTCCCGCTTCGCGGATGAACGGTCTGTTCCAATGAATGGACGGGCTGCCCGCGATATAAGTCCGGAATGCCTCGGGGCGGGTGAACAGCATTTGCAGCACGCACAGGCCACCCAGTGAGTGACCGATAATCGCCTGTCTGCTCCGATCGATGGGGAACTTGCGCTCGATGGCCGGCTTCAGCTCTTCTTCAATGAAGCGGCTGAATGCTTCGGCCCCTCCCATCTCCGGCCATGTGTCTCCGTGCGGATGAGGCGGCAGCTCTTCGGCCGGAACCGGCAGCGTAAAATCATAGAACCGCGCCGGATCGAACGGGGCATCGGTCGGATAGCCGATGCCGACGACGACGGCCGGATCGACGCCCGTTTTTACTCTGGCGCGGGACTGGGCGCGAACCGTCTCGACTAACGTGCCGAACGTCGAATTCGCGTCCAGCACATAGATGACCGGATGGCCGGCCGGCGGCGTCGCTTCGACCGGCACGGCCACAAAAATCCGGTACGGCCGGCCGCTGCCTTGGGAACAGATATCCCATTGCTCTGAACGCGGCACGGTGACTTCACAACCCGCCTGATCCGGGAGCAGCGGTTCAAGCGGAGCCATATGGCTATTAGACATTCATGTCCACTCCTATCTCGTCCTAAATAACTGTCTAGCCTCGTTTTTTTCTTCCCCGGTACAGCAGCGTCATGAAATAGGGAACGCCGATGATGGCCGTGACGATCCCTGCCGGCAATTCCGCCGGGGCGAACACGGTGCGTCCGATGTAGTCGGATACGAGCACCAGCAGCGCACCGACGATTCCGCATACTGGGAGTATGCGGCGATGCGCGGTTCCGACGAGCCGTCTGGCGATGTGCGGGGCCATCAGCCCGATAAATCCGATGCCTCCGGATACCGATACGCAGGCGCTTACGATGCCGATGCTGCACAACAAAAGCACGGCCTTCTCTTTTTCCGACGAGACGCCCACGCTGATGACACTTTCCTCTCGCAATTGAAAAATATCCATAATGTATGACTTGCGAATAATGACCGGAAGCAGCAGCACAAGCCAAGGAATAATGGAAACGATGTATTTCCAGTTCGCATTGTAGATACTGCCGGAGCTCCATACCGCGGCCATTTCGAAATCATTCGGGTTCATCTTCAGCGTCAAAAATAGCGAAACCGCGCTTAGGCCCGATCCGGCGGCAATCCCCGTAAGCAGCAGCCGCTGCGGCTCCAGCCTGCCATCCTTCCAGGCGAACAGGTAGATGAGGGCAGCCGCAAGAAGTCCGCCCAGCAAGCCGAACAGCGGCATCGCCATAATCGACAGCAGCCCCGTCCCCTTGATCTGACCTTGGAAAAAGAACATAAAAATAACCATCGCTGCACCAGCTCCCGCATTGATCCCGAGAATGCCCGGATCCGCCAGTCCGTTGCGCGTAATGCTCTGAATGACCGCACCGGCGATGCCAAGTCCCATCCCGACCAGAATGGCAATGACGATCCGGGGCATGCGGAACTCGAAAATAACGAGATCATAGTCGTCTTGCGGCTGTATGCGGAGCAATGTATCGATAACATCCTTCACGCTCATATCAAATATGCCGTTGGTCAAGCTGACATAGGTGACTATCAAAATCAGGGCAGCTCCGGCGAGCAGCACGGCCGCAAAGCGGGCGCCCGAGATATTATTCATGCTTCGCGCCTCCTCTCGTCCGCACAAGATAGAGGAAGAACGGAACGCCAAGCAGCGAAGTGATGACGCCGATCGGCATCTCGAACGGATAATTCACGTATCGGCTGAGCAGATCGCAGAGCCCGAGGAACAAGGCTCCGAGCACACCCGAACACGGGATGATCCATTTATAGTCGAGCCCGACGAGCATCCGGACGATATGCGGAATAATGAGACCGACGAACCCGATTTTGCCAGCGATCGCGGCCGATATCCCGGTCAGCAAGACGACGCTGAAGGTGGCGCCGAATTTGATCCACGCCGTTTTTTGGCCAAGTCCAACCGCTACCTCTTCGCCTAGAGACAGGACCGATATCGAACGGGACAGTCCGACAGCCAACGCGATTCCGACAACCGCGAACGGGATCGCCATCTTGATCAGCTCCGGATCCAGCTGATGAAGCCGGGCGTTGTACCAGAAGCTGATATTTTGCGAGATTTGAAAATAGGATGCCAGCGCTGCCGAAATACTGCTCAGAAACGTACCGATAATCGTGCCCAAGATAGCCAGTCTCACTGGAGACAGCCCCCCAGGCAGCAGCGACGCCATGCCGAATACGAGAACGATGCTGAGCGCCGAGCCGATAAAAGAAAACACGATCAATTCGAGCGATGAGGAGCCCGGCAGCCAAATCATGCATACCGTCACGGCAAACACGGAGCCGTCCAGCACCCCCATAATAGAAGGGGATGCAAGATCATTTCTTGTCATCCCCTGCATCAGCGCACCCGATATGGCCAGAAACGCGCCAATGAGCAAAGCCCCAATCACCCGCGGGAACCGGGAGTGCATAATGATTTGATGATTCACATTTCCCGGATCAAAGTGAAACACCGCTTCATAAATCGTACCGGTATCGATGTTCTTGGCCCCGTATTGAACCGATATTAGAACGAGCAGCACGGCAAGCAGAGGCGAGCCCCACAGGATGATCACTGTTGCATATGACTTTAGCCGCATAGGAATCGGCTCACTTGGCTTGAACAATTTTGCTGTTTTTTAGAGCTTCCAGGAAGGAAATTTTACTGTAAGCCGTGCCTCCCTGAGCGGTCGGGTCGACCAGATTCACGAACAGATTGTTGTTCTTCACGGCATTGATGCTGCCCCAGATCGGATTTTTCTGCAACTCCTCCAACGCCTTCGGATTATCTTTGTTCTCCGCTTCCGCGAACTGGACGAACAGATAGTCCGGATTCATTTGAGACAACTGCTCAATTGTAACCAACTGCTGCGCCTCCGCCTTCTTCACTTCCTCCGGAACGGAGGCTCCTAGATCGGCATAGACGGCAGGATTGAAGAATACATCTTCCGGATAAATAAACAAACTGCCTCCGCGCAGCCGGAGAATGAGCACGTTTTTGTCCTTCAGAACGGGGCCGATCTGCCCTTTCAAGGCTTGGACCTCGTCATTGTAGTTCTGCAATGCCTGCTTCGCCTGCTCCTGCTTGCCGGACAGCTCGGCCAGCAGATTCAGATTATCCTGCCAGTCGGTCGCGATATGCGAGACCGGGATAGTGACGGCAATCTTGTTCAGCTTCTCGATTGTCTCCGCCGGGAACTTGGTGCTTGCCAGGATCACGTCCGGCTTCAACTTCAAAATCGCTTCCAGATTCGGCTGGGATTTCTCGCCGATCCCTTCCGCTTGGTCCGTAATCTTGGCGAACAACGGCGCGAATTCACCTCCGGTCGTCATGGCCCCTGCCGGGTGAACATCCAGCACGAGCGCGTCTTCCAGCGATTCCACCGATCCTGTAATGACCAGCTTGGCCGGTTGCACAGGGGCGGTATACTCCTGTCCAAGATATGTAATCGTTCTTGTCTCACTGACTGTATTGTCTGTATTTGCAGCCGGAGCGCTCTCCGTCTGAGTCTCCTGCTGCTGCGGAGCCGATGCGGCCGGCTCATCCTTCGATCCGCATGCCGCGATACTGAACATCATAGCTAAAGATAATAGTAGAAACCCTATTTTTTTATTCATGTTCCTGCTCCTTCTCAATGAATAATATATGAGAATTATTATCAATAAAATGATAACAATTCTCAATGAAGATTATATACTTGCCCTTGCCCAAGCGAACATGGATTATCTCCGGAATTCACTTGGACAAAATCCAGAAGAGGCTATTCTTCCATGCGAAGCTCGTTCGCAAGCTGCTTCATTAGGTCGTCGATCATCCGATCGCAAGCATAGGCCGAGTATTCACGCCACGGATCGGAAGAAATGGGATAGACATGATTGCGGCGCACAGCCTTCATATCGGACCATGGGCGGGCAGCCTGGACAGATTCCCACGCTTGCAGCGATTCCGGCTCCTGGCATACATTCAGCAAGATCCGATCGGGCTCCAGACGCGCGACTTCTTCCAAGCTCATCCCCTGTCTGCCGGAATACCCTGACGGATACGGCGCTCTGTTCAACTGCAGATCATCGTACAGCACTTCGTTCATTCCGCGGCAGGTGCAAGGATAACAGCAATCCTTATGGATGCCCATAATGAAAAATGCCTCGCCGGACAGCAGCTTCTGCAGACGCTCCCTGACGGCAGCCGCTTTCTGTTCGTAAGCGGACAACCAGATTTCCGCCTCCGGCTCTGCGCCGATGTAGCGGGCCGTCAATCGGAATTGCTCCCGCCAGTTGTGATCCCGGCCGGATATATACTTTACCTCGGCTGCGCTTTCCAGACAGCTCTTCTCCTCCGGCTGCAAATATTCCGAGTCGCAAATGATGAGCTCCGGCTTGGCGGCGCATAACGCTTCGATATTGGTTTTCCAATCCTTATTGTAGCGATAGGCACTCAGATGATGCGGGATATCAAAGCGGTATTTCTCATAATAGTGAGCCGTCCATTTCGGATGAAGCGGCGCGGCATACGGAATTTGCCCAAGTGCAAGCATATGGCCGGCAATCCCCGGCGTATAGGCGCCGATTTTGCGCCGCCGCTTTTTCATATAGACAGTCGGAGCGACGCCGATCTGCTGCTTGAACTTGCGGCTGAAATAAAATTCATCGCTGTATCCGACTTGCTGGGCAATATCACGCAGCCGGGCATCCGCCTGCAGCATCATGCGCTTCGCATGGCGGATTCTCACTTCCGTTATATAGTCGACCGTGCTTTGAGCGTATGTTTTTTTGAAAAGATCGACATAGTATTTCGGACTGATGTCGGCCATCCGCGCCAGCTTTCCAATTGTCAGATTCTCGTGGAAATGATTATCGATGTACGCCTTCGTCCGCTCCAATACCGCCCGCGGATCGTCCGGCAGCAGGCGAATATTGGCTGCCACCCCGCACAACAGCTCGTGGAAGGACGCTTGAGCGAGAAGCCGTTCGCTCCTCAACTCAGAGCGGCTCTTCTCATACAATATTTCACAGAGCACGACGGTCGGCGCTTCCCGGTGCACAGGCACCTCCCCACGCAGTGGAAATTCCGCCTCCGGTTCCCCGTCGGATTGGATATCGAAGCGAATCACATACGCTTCAGCCTCCTGCCCTTCTTCCGCCGCCATCCCAATCGTCTGTCCGGGCGCGGCCACATGAACGGCTCCCTCTCCCAGCCGGTATTCGGCATAATCAATGGCCAAGCGCCCTTCGCTATGCTTGGACAGGACGAGGACATGCGTATTCAGCAGCTGCGGCTCCATACGCCCGAAGCGAGCAATATCAACGCCGCGCAGCTTGAACCAAAATTGCTCCAAGACGCGGCAAATCTGTTCGTAGTCCATCATTGTCGTTATCAATATTCAAGCACCTCGGCTGTATGTTTAATATCTGATAATGATTATCAGTATCGCTTTATTAAAGTAGCATAGCTCCCGAGCCCGGTCAATGCACAACAAGCACGGAATGCGCTGCAGGAGCGCCAGGATGGTCATTGTGCCGTCGCTGTCCTGCGTTGGGCCGATCGGAACAGTTCCGCTTCTCCTGTCTCCTGTCCCTACTCAAAGGAATACGGAATCCTACGAATTCGCGAGTAGGCAAGAGAAATGCGCTGCATGTAGAGGGAGCTTCGGGGAGATGCTTATTGAATATATCGCTGCGCGTTAGGGAGGGCGTCATGCGCGTCGGGCGAGTGACATGCGCGTCGGGCGAGGGCAGCCGCATGGGGCGAGGGGCACGCACTTGGGGCGACGGCAGACGCATGGGGCGAGGGGCATGCACGTGGGGCCACGGCAGCTGCACAAGGGGCATGCTCGTGGGGCGACGTCAGCTGCATGGGGCAAGGGGCATGCTCGTGGGGCCACGGCAGCCGCATGGGGCAAGGGGCATGCACGTGGGCGACGTCAGACGCATGGGGCGAGGGGCACGCACTTGGGGCGACGGCAGACGCATGGGGCGAGGGGCATGCACGTGGGGCGACGGCAGACGCATGGGGCGAAGGGGCACGCACGTGGGGCGAGGGCAGCCGCATGGCGAGGGGCACGCACGTGGGGCAACGGCAGCCGCATGGGGCAAGTGGCATGCACGTGGGGCGACGTCAGACGCATGGGGCGAGGGGTTGTTCGGCAATTGTGTGATACAGTGCAATTCCTGCAAAACCGCATCAATTATTCCACACTCGTGCCACACAGCAAAATTCCTGCAAAACTGCATCAATTATTCCCCAATTGTGCCACACAGCGAAATTCCTGCAAAACTGCATCAATTATTCCACAATTGTGCCACACAGCGAAATTCCTGCAAAAACGCATCAATTTAACCCTATTACGTCAGATTTCCGATTTTTATCCCCAAAAAGATGTATTTTTGCAGCATTCTCACAAAACCGCCTATTTTGATGGATAAATACTGTAAATTTGCAAGATTTACTCCTTGGCTCTCAGAAGTCGTTGCGGATCGCAGCAATTGCCGGATTCTCATACCGCTCCTCTCCCTCACTCCTCCGCACCTTCCTCATTCCGCAGCATCCTTCCTCATCCCTCCCTAATTCTCTTCATTCCTCTTCGTTCCTCCGCATATCGCTGCTTCTCCGCATCCCCGTCCATCGCACTGGTTACCTCGCCCCCCATTACGCGACCAACTAAAAACCAGCTAATGTTTGTCAAGCTGCACCCTTGGTGATTTAATGAATTACTG
>NZ_QYZD01000014.1:0-143091 GCF_003591545.1 Paenibacillus thiaminolyticus | reverse complement strand
AAAATAGCAGCAATTCCCTCCACACGTTCAAGCCCCAGGAGGCAACGATGCCTCCGGAAGGCAATGGATGCCTCCGGAAGGCAATGGATGCCTCCGGAAGGCGATGATGCCCCCAGGATCCGACGTGGTCTTCTTGGATCCCGTAAAATCAGGCCGTTGAGAAGTCTATGGGGGATTTTCGCCACGTCATTTTTTATATCGTGGAGCTCGTCTCTCAGTCAAAAAAATTCTGAGTGCCAAGTTTTGAGTAGGAAAATGGACATCTCCTCTCTTTTTCGTATTTTTAGGGTTTGTGTTTACAATGGGAAGCTTACTTGACTGACAATCGAATTTTCCCGAGTAAAGGGTTGTCTCTACGGGAGACAGCCCTTTTTGGCGTTGCCGCAAATGGTTGCCACTGGAAGGCAGGCAAAAGGAAGGGAAAGGGAGCTAGAGCAAAGCAAAATATTCGGAAAGGAATGCGATTTTTATCGTTAAAAATATTTTTAATGAAGATATATAAAAGACTCTTTACAAATCATCTTTTGCCGTTAAAATATATTTTAACGATAAAAATTATTTTGGAGGTCATCCTTATGAAACTGCTCTTCAACAATTCTTCCTACCGCCGGTTATGGTGGGCGCAGCTCATCTCCGAGCTTGGGGACGGAATAACCCGCCTGGTCGTTATTTTCCTGGTGGCTCACCTGTCGGCCAGTCCGCTGGCGCTGAGCATGGTCGTGTTATCTCAAGTACTGCCTCAGATGCTGTTCGGGGCATTCGTCGGGCCGCTCGTCGATCGGATCAACCGTCCGCTGCTGATGGCCGCGTCGGATATCTACCGCGCGGGCATCGTGCTGGCGTTCATCCTGGCGCAAGACAGCCTGCCGTTCATCTATGTGCTGATCTGGCTGCAGGGCATTGGCACGGTCTTTTTCGAGCCGGCGCGCTCCGCCCTTATCCCGCGCCTCGTCGGCAAGGAGCAGATTAGCGCCGCCGTATCTCTGTCGCAGGCCACATTTATGGCCATGAGGCTGGTAGGCCCCGCACTAGCCGGCCTGCTCATTCCGCTCGGTCATTTCGGCTGGCTGTTCACTTTCAACGCCATTACTTTTCTGCTGTCCGCCGTCTTCGTCTTCTCGCTGCGGGGAGTGGAGCCATTGAAGTTGAGCAGCGCGCAAGCGAAGGGCGTCAAGACGGCAACCGACGAATCTGAAGAGCATGAAGGAAGGGGAGCACAGCAAGAGAAAGAAGCGAAGATGTCATATATGGCGTCGTTCAAAGAGGGGCTCATGCAAATGTACCGGCATGAAGGCTTGTTCGCGCTGCTTATGCTGATTGTACCGGTGATGCTGGTCGTCGGTGTCATCAATTCGAACCTGAATGCGGCGCTGCTCCAGACGTTCCGCATTCCGGCGGAGCATTTCGGCTTCGTCTCCAGCGTCATTGGCGCCGGAAGCATCATCGGCGCGATCGCGGCGCCTCACCTGCTGCGCCGCATTCAACCGAGCACGCTGCTACTGACCGGGATAGCGGGCATAGGAGCCTCTTGTATCTTCATTCTGCCGCTGGCGCCGATATACGCCAATACGAGCGTCATCAGCATCTACGTGTGGTCACTCTTGACCGGGTTCACGATCTCTTGCACGAATGTACCGCTCAGCAGCTTGTTCCTTACTCTGATGCCGGATGAGATTAGGGGCAGGGGGTCTGCCGTATTCGGAACCGTCACCGAGACGGGCACAGTGCTCGGGATTGGCCTGGGCGGGTTGTTCGCGGTCTGGTTCGGGGTGCTGGAGGCCACGGCCGTGGCAGGGGGGCTGCTTGTTATTGTCTCTATCGTTTTCCCTCTGTTAAAATATAGTCGAGCCTTGAAATCCGAGTTCAAAAATGACGGTTTTCAGCACCGAGAAGGTGGCACGAACTTGAAGAAGGAGCAGCGCAGTGTAGGCGAGACTACATGAGCTAAAATGTTTCCGCAGGAAACATACTTCGGAAGCATACGCTCTTCGAGAGTGAGTGCAAGATTCGATGTCGAATAACATCTTGCGTTACATCGTGATCAAAAGCGGAATTTTTGAACAACCTATTGAAAAGTAAAGGAGCAGGCACGATGAATCCGCCGGAGGGAGACGCGCAAGCGGCTATGCCTTCTAGCGGTTAAGGAGGCCATGGATTGAAGAATCACCGTATTATTTCAGATCTTGAGCTGGCGAAGGCCCTGCTTGACTCGAGAAGAACCCAAATACTGCGAGTGGCGCGGGAAGAGCCGGTAACGGTGAAGCAGTTAGCGGAACGCCTGAACGAGAAGCCTTCCCGCTTATACTATCATGTCAAAAAGCTGGAGGAGCTGGATCTGCTGCAATTGGTGGAGACGAAGCAGCATGGCAATCTGATCGAGAAGTATTATCAGACGAACCCGATGCAGCGCAGTTATACATTCGATCGCGAATTGGCGGCGGAGAATCCCGCCTTTATTGTACAGGAGCTGTCGCGGCTGTTCCAGGAAGGGCTCGGCATCATCGAAGAGCAGATTCAGATGGAGCGCCACGGGGAGAAGATGCTGGCCGAGGCGAATATCGCGTACCGCAGGATGACTCCGGCTGAATGGGGGCACAAAATGGCGTTGATCCAGGGGGCGGTAACCGCAGAGAACGGCTCCGATACGGTCGAGCCCGATGAACAAGAAGATATGGGATCCTACGCCGATCAGACGGAGGAGGACGACTATGTGTTCGTCACGCTGTCTTATCGGCTGAAGGATGTGCAGACGCCGAAGCCGTGACAGGCCAACGGAAGAAAGCGGAAGAGCCCCCGGCATGATGATTGCTTCATGCCGGGGGCTCTTGCTCTGGCTGGTTGCTATTGCAGGACGACCTGATCGCCTTCCTTCAAGCCCTCCAGTACTTCCGTTTTTTCCGGAGTCTCCATTCCGATCTTGATATCTCTTCGTTCTACTTGTCCGTTGCCTTTGTCGAGGAAGACATAATACTGGTCCTTCTCGCGCAGCACGGCCACGGTTGGAACGACGATAGCGTCATCCTTGCGCTCGGTCTCGATCTGGCCGGTCAGGCTCAATCCGGCGATGAGTTGCTTATTCGCCTCCAGCGAGATGATGACCTCGAATTGAGCAGGCTGATTCGTATTTTGCTGATCGGTGCCTGTCTTGGCGAATTTGGATACTTTGAGGACCTTGCCGGTCAGCTTGACCTGCTTCAGGGCGTTGATCTTCACTTCGACCGGCATTCCTTCCGCGATGCGGAATACATCCTGCTCTCCGACAAGTGAGACGAGCTGGAGCTTGTTCAGATCAACGATCTTGCCGAGGCGGTCATTGCTGTTCACCTGGGAAGGAATCTTCTTCGCATCCTCGAACAGGAAAATGCCTGACGCCTGGGCGCGGTAGTTCGCTTCATTCAGCTTCTTCTGCTTGTCCGCGATGTCCCGTTCCTGAATATCCAGGGTGACCTCGCTTAATTCCTTTTGAAGCTTCTGACCTTCCTGCTGCACGAATACTTTTTTACGGTCCGCCTCCGTTACGCCTAGCGCCTGATCCTCCAGGCCGAGCGCGCTCTGGACTTCCGTCAGTCTCATTTCGAGGCGCTGCTTCTTGATAGTCGCCTGCGTCTGCGCGATTTCATTCTCCAGAGCGGTCGAGTCGAGCTGGAACAGCACGTCTCCTTTTTTGATTTGCTGGCCGTCCTTCACGTTCCACTGTCTTACTTCGGCGCTGAACGGAGCGTGTACGAACGTCTCCTGCTCATAGCCTGACTTCCCTTTGACTTCGATGCTGTTCACCAGCGTCTCTCTCGTCACGGGGAAGGTGATGGCGTCATTGTTCTCCATTCCCGTCTCCTGGACGGGAGGATTGCCGAATGAATAGAGTCCGTAGCTGATTCCGGCGAGTACCAGGATAATGATTGCCCATTTTATTTTTTTCTTCATTCCGGTGAGCGGACCTCCTTAGTCTATAGTTGTGGCGCGACTGCGATCAATCGCGCTTGATGGCCGTCAGCGCATCGGTGCGCGACGCGCTAATCGCAGGATAGAGACCCGAAATGATCCCGGTCATAATCGCGAAGGCGATGCCGATCGGAATAAAGTTGGACGAGATGAAAATAATCGGATCCCCGCTCCCGTCTGACATGGCTCCTGCGGTCGCCCCGTTGATCGCCCAGACGATCCAATAGGACAGCATAATGCCGACCAGACCGCCTACCAGGCCAAGCAGCGCCGCTTCGATGATGAACATATTGCGGATCTGCTTCAGGTTGGCGCCCAGCACCTTCATAATTCCGATCTGGCGGCGGCGTTGATGCGTTGACATCGTCATCGCGACGACGATCGAGATAGAAGCGATGAACAGGACAAACAATCCGATGCCGAGGGCGATCGTGCGGATGATCGCGAACTGCTCCTTCAACTGCTCCAGGTAATGAAGGTTGGTGCTCGTGTTAAGGACAAGCTTTTTGATTTGCTTTTCGACTTGCTCCACATGCTTTTGATCGTCAACCTTGACGAGAAGCGAATTGTATGTACCTGGCTTGGGGACGGAATCCCCTTCGATCTTCAGCTCTTGCTGCAGTAATTCGGCGGTCTCCAGCGAGACGTACGCTTTCTTGTCATAGATGAGCATGTCATCCGTGATGCCGGCCGGCTTCTTGAGCACGGCGGACACGCGAAGCGGGGAACTGGCATGCGGCCGGTTGGTGTCCTCCCCGAACGAGTTCAGCCGAATCTGGCGCTGATAGAGCGAGCTCGGCGTTTGCTCCAGAATACGGAGTTGCTTCCGTAATGTTTCGTCATTCGGGTTCTCCATGAACTGCATACTCAGATTGTCATACTTGTCCTGCGTTTCCTCATCGAGGAGGCCAAGGGTGGCCCCGTAACTCAGAATGACGGTCCCCGTCAAATCGGAAGCACCGCCCTGCATGAATTCATAGCCGAAGTCGGTCAGCGAATTGAGGTCGGTGCCGCTAATCTCCAAGCCGGCCTTGCGCTCGTCGGCGGTCTCCATCTGCATATAGCCGAGCTGCTGAAAAGCCGCTACCGCCTTGACGTGCGGAATGTTACGGATGACCTCCAGCTTCTGATCGGTGATCTGTCCCCGTTCCTCGGCTTCGCTGTTATCGCTTTTGCTTGCGTTATTTGCGCCCGGACCCGTTGCGCTCTTGTTCGGAGCGACAGTGATCTCGTCCATTTTCAGAAAAGAATTCAATTGCTTCTCCACGAACACCTGGGCCGATTCCCCGACGCTCATAGCGACCACGATAGACGCGCAGCCGATTGATATGCCGATGGCACATAAGGCAGTGACCACCTTGCGCCGCTTCAACTGATCCCAGGACAGGCGGATATAGTCAGCGATTCTCAACGGGTCTCACCTCCGGACGGGACCGCTTCTTCCCGAGCTTGCTCCGGTGCGGGGCTGTCATCGTGCAGATGGCCGTCTCTCAGTGTAAGTATGCGCTTCGTCTGGCCAGCCACCTCATGCTCGTGAGTGACAATGATGAATGTCGTATCCATTGTCTTGTTCAATTGCTTCAAAATCGCGATAATCTCCTCCTCGGTGCGCGTGTCGAGATTCCCCGTCGGCTCGTCGGCAAAAATAACGGACGGCTCGGTGATAAGCGAACGGGCGATACTGACCCGCTGCTGCTGTCCGCCCGAGAGCTGCGACGTGAACAGCTCTGACTTGTCGGGAAGGCCGACCTGCTCCAGGAGGCGCATCGCCTTGGCCTTCCGGTCCGAAGGGGCGACGCCCTGAAAGATGAGCGGCAGCTCGACGTTCTCCCGCACGGTGAGATTGGCGATGAGCTCATAGGCTTGGAAAATAAACCCGATATGCCCGCGCCGGAATTCAGCCAGCTGGTTCTCATTCATCGTGACGATATTTTTATCGGCGATATATATGCTGCCTTCCGTCGGCTTCATCAGTCCTGCCATCAGATTCAGCAGGGTTGACTTGCCGGAGCCGGAGCTCCCGAGCAGGGCGACCATCTCTCCGCGCTGGACACTGAACGATACCGAGTGCAGCACCTGAGTCGTCTCCGGCCCGTTCTTGAAGGCGTGCGACAGATTTTCAACACGTAACATCCGTCTCCTCCTCTCTCTCATTGTCTGTTGTCCGGATGATTTGTGAAAACAATGTTTTCATACGGATATTGTACAATAAAGTTTCATCGTTGCGCGATACATGACAATAATGTAAGTCTGCTTGCCGATAGACGATAAGAGCGGGAAGCAACCCTTTACCGGTTTCTTTTCCAAACGGACAACAACATGGTATGCTGATAAGGACATGTTCCGCATTAGGGCCATGCGATCCGCAGGGACAAGAACGGTTACAGGCAGAGGAGGTGACCCTGTCGTCATGGGCAAAATGATGCGGATCGACAAGCTGCTGGCGCATATGGGCCGAGGTTCCCGGTCGGATATCAGAAAATGGGCCAAGACGGGGCGGATATCCGTCAACGGCAAGAGCGTGAAGGATAGCGGCCATCAGGTCGATCCGGAGCAGGATGTCGTCCGGCTGGACGATGAGATCGTGCTGTACCGCGAATATATTTACGTGATGATGAACAAGCCGCAGGGCGTCATCTCGGCGACGGAGGATACGCGCGAGAGGACAGTGCTCGATCTGCTCCCGGCAGCGCTGCGGCATTTCGAGCCGTTCCCGGTGGGGAGGCTGGATAAAGATACGGAAGGATTGCTTCTGATCAGCAACGACGGGCAGCTGGCCCACCAGCTGCTGTCTCCGAAGAAGCATGTCCCGAAGACCTACTTCGCTCATGTGGCGGGCCAAGTGACCGCCGAAGACGGCGCCAGCTTCGCTGCGGGCGTAACGCTGGATGACGGTTATGTAACGGCTCCGGCGCAGTTGAATATTCTCGGCCACCGAACGGATGAGGAAGAGAACGTTCTATCGGATATCGAGCTGACGATAACGGAGGGCAAATTCCATCAGGTGAAGCGGATGTTCGCCGCGGTCGGCAAGAAGGTCGTCTATTTGAAGCGTCTCTCGATGGGAACGCTGGAGCTAGACCCGCAGCTGAAGACCGGACAATGGCGCGAATGCAGTCCGGAAGAGATAGAACGGCTTCGCTCGGGACACAATGAGGGATAGAACTGACAGAAGGGGAGAGAAGACCTATGAATTACCGAATGATTGCCTTGGATATGGACGGGACGCTGTTGAATGACGATCACGCGATTACGGGTCGAACGGCCGCTACGATACGCAGCGTGGCCGAGCAAGGAGCGGAGATCGTGCTCTGCACCGGACGCGCCCCGCAGAGCACCCTGCCTTATCTGGACGAGCTGGGACTGGAAGGGGTTGTCATTACGCATAACGGAGCGGCGACAGTCGCTTCGAAGGGCCGGCGCATTCTGCACCGGTTCGATATTCCGCCGCAAGAGCTGGACCCGTATATCCAATATTGCCGTGAGCAAGGCGTTCATTTCAATATCAATACGGTGTTCGATCTGTATGTGGATGACCGGGCAGGGATGATGCCGGAGATGGTGGATCTCTACGCGCAGTTCCTTATCGAGCCGAAGCAGCTTCTAAGCTGGGAAGCGCTGGAGGACGCGCCGGTCAAAATGACGATTAGCGGGCAAAAAGAGGACATGGATCGGGTGGAGGCGGAGTTGGGGTTGTGGGATCATCAATTGCATTATATCCGCTCCGGGGATTATTTCATTGATATTATGCACCAGAATGCGACCAAGGGCAGCGCGGTGGCGAAGCTGGCGGAGCTTCGCGGCATCGCTCCGGAGCAGGTGCTCGCCATCGGCAATTACTATAACGATCTGTCGATGATTCAATTTGCGGGTATGGGCATCGCAATGGATAATGCGCCGATTGAGGTGAAGGCGGCCGCACAGGAAGTCACGAAGTCGAACAATGAAGAAGGCGTGCATGATGCGCTAGTCAAGCACTGTCTGGAAGCGGGAGCGCGTTAGGCTTCCGCGATGGACGGGATAACGCGGAGTAAGGCGGGGGCAGCCCCGCCTTTGCTTGTTCCTGCTTGTTTTCTAGAAGATGAACGACCGGGATACGATGACCAGCAAAATGAACAATACGAGAATAACGCCTGTCGATGTGAAATGCCCAAATCCTGCACCCATGGAAACATTCCTCCTTGTTCGAGATGAAAGCGGAACAGCGGGATGGATGTGCCGCCGGGACGGTGTCCTCCTTGTTCCGACATCCACAGAGTATGCAGGCGAATCCGCCTTCGATTGGACGGATATCCTGAGCCGTCTGGGAGGAATGTAACGGCAAGGAACGGGCAAGCTTATAGTAATACCGGATATACCGGAAATGGTAAGGGAGGACACGCAGATGATTCAATTTCGCCCTGACTTCCGGACGGCAAGCGGGGAATCGCAGGACGTGCTGTTCAAGGGAGCCTATGCGGGGGAGTTCATCTGGCTGTACCGGGAGCGGGAACGGCTACAAGGGATCTTCATCATGGACGGGACCGATGTACAGGAGCGCCACCGGAGCGCTATCGAGGAACAGGTCGAGCGCTATGTCCGGCATACGGCGGATGCGCTGGGTGTCGCCGATCTGGAGGTCGTGTTCGTGACGGGACAAGTGCAGCGCATTGTCACCAATGATGATGCTGCGGAATATCGGGCGGAGGCGCCGGGGCAGCAAGCGGAGCCGTTCGGCATCAGCCCGGAAGACGGGCGGGAGATCGCTCCGGACGGGGAGGACATGACCGAAGGGGCGGACGATCGGATTCACGTGATTTTGGCGCGGGATGACGGCAGCGCGCTGCTCTATGATATTTACCGCGATCAGAACGGCTCTCTGCCTGTCGGAGAGGCGACTATCAGCACTGACGGTCCGGAAATGTCCGGGTATATCGATTTTCGGGTACCGGGAACGGGGGCCGATCGGGCCTGCATCGGCCAGGAGCTCGCCTGTCAATTGGCGAAGGATAAGCAGGTGCAGTCGCTCCATCTGACGATGATGTTCCATAATGAGATGATTGACGAATTGCTCGTGGACTGCGCGTCCGACGGGCAGGGGTAACCGTTAACCTTGCAGAGGCAAAGCTCCCGAGGGGCATTTGAAGCTGCAAGGTTAGCGGTTTTTTGTATGTTGGGCGGGAGCAAAGATTCCATGCCCGTGCATAGGTCTTGCATCGCCTTATCAACGTTCTCCCCTTGGGTCAGGAGCTCGTGCTTGCCGAGGCAGAGATTGGCTCTCGTAGGCGAGAGGAAACGTATTGGGCAGCGTGACAAACAACGGCAGACAACGACAGACAACTCCTTGCTTAACGGAGGGCGCGGAGACCTTTGGGAAGATGGTTCTTGATCATGCCGTCGGACGCCTTGCCCCAGCCGATCGGCAGGCCGTCGACGCCGATGAGGGTCCAGCCCTTGGCGGCGCCTTGCTCCGGGTTCAGCGCGATCGGTTCGCCGTGCAGATAAGCGGCAATGCGCGGATCGTCCGCCGCCATGTCGCAGCAGAGCGCGGCCTGGTCCGCGGCGGTGCAGGCCATTGCCAGCGCATGGGCCGGTTCAATGCGGTTCTTGCGCATATGGGCGATATGAAGCCCGGGACGAGGCAGGCGCAACCCGGCGAATACGGAAGCGTCGTCCAGCAGCGCCCGCGCCGCAGGATGGGCATCAGGAACGTAGTACAGCTCGTCCCCGAACAGCAGCGGCCTCCCTGGCGGAAGCTCCAGGCCGGGCAGATGCTCGCGGGCCCATTCGGCGTACTGCCGGAACGCGGCCGCCGCCGGATTCGCTCCGGCAGAACCTTTGGCCTTGCGTCCGCCGGGCCGGCGGGATGGGGGACTGGCCGTTCCATCCGCCGCGCCTGGTGCGGAGGGGGATTTCTTCAACAATGCGACGAAATGCCCTTCGCCCCGATGGCGGTGCGGCCACAGCCGTTCCATGCGCACCAGCTCGAATTCGGGATAGGTCTCCAGCCAATGGGCGATGATGTTCTCATTTTCCTGGCGATTGAAGGTGCAGGTGGAATAGACGAGGCTGCCCCCCGGCCGAAGCATGCGGACAGCCGCCCGGATAATATCTCTCTGACGGAGCGCGCATGCCTCTACATGCTCGGGCGACCATTCCTTGACTGCTTCCGGATCCTTGCGGAACATCCCTTCGCCGGAGCAGGGCGCATCCAGCATAATGCGGTCGAAGCTGTAGGGGAACCGTTCGGCCAATGCATGCGGATCCGCCTGGGTGACGATGCAGTTGACGATGCCCATCCGTTCCATATTTTCGGCCAGTATTTTGGCCCGCTGCGGGTGGATCTCGTTGGCGATAAGCAGTCCTTCGCCCTTCATCCGCCCGGCAATCTGCGTCGCCTTCCCTCCCGGAGCTGCGGCCAGATCAAGCACGAACTCGCCCGGCTGCGGATCGAGCAGCTCGGCGGCC
This sequence comes from Paenibacillus thiaminolyticus, assembly GCF_003591545.1. Classification (GTDB taxonomy): domain Bacteria; phylum Bacillota; class Bacilli; order Paenibacillales; family Paenibacillaceae; genus Paenibacillus_B; species Paenibacillus_B thiaminolyticus_A. The sequence goes on along the minus strand of NZ_QYZD01000014.1, from coordinate 132,702 downwards.
GACATGGCGGAAGGCTCCTGGATGTAATACAATCCGGCATGATGGTAGGGATGCTTCCCGGGCCGGGACGATTCTTCATAGTAAAATCCTTCCGGGCACCACGGGACGGGCTCCAGACCGAAGAGGGCGGCCGCATTATGGCGGGCCGTCTCATGCCGGCTCCACTTCCCGGGTTGAACGCGCAGGCCGTAAGTCCGGCGCGCTTGGTAGCTGTCGAGGAAGGGCTCGAACGGCTCGTTATCCGCTTCGAATTGGCGCTTCATCTGTTCTTGATAAGCCAGAGGCAATTCATCAGGCAGTGATATTGACATCGCATTAACTCCTTGTATGATAAAATGGGCCATGCCATCGTCATCCCAGGCAAGAAAAAAGCCGCTGATTCCCGGTAAGAGAACGAGCGGTAATCTGCGCTTTCTCATGTAGCTTGCCCTGAACGGCGAGCCGGAATCCGGCGTACGGTCATGACATGGCCAAAAAGGACTACATCCATCCGAACATATCCATGCTTCCACCTTTGCGTGTATACTCGGTACAGATTCATGATCGTTAAGCCGTTACAATTTTACTATAACCGAAGCGTATGATTCAATGATAGACAAGCATCTTCTGGCCGCTGAACATGAGCCCTCGCAGCAGAGCAAAGCATCCGCGCAACGATTGGATCCAACCGGGCCGCCGAGCGAAAAGAAGGCCTGCAAACCGAAGGAATTTGGAGGCAAGCGAAACGAGTTGGCCGATATTGCGTACGAAATAGATGTCCGGTCCGATCGCCAGCCGCGGCAATGTGGATTACGCAGTTGGAATGAAGGGAAGAATCCGGTAAAGTAAGTCAGAGAGATACAGCAACATGAGCAGCTGTATTATGGAAGGAGTGAGATTCGATGCAAGCCACCGATGATACCGTTGTAGAATTGGAAGGCGTGACGAAGAAAATTCGGGGGAAAACGATTATCGATAATTTGTCGTTCCGCGTGCGGCGCGGGGAAGTCTATGGCTTCCTCGGTCCAAACGGCGCAGGGAAGACGACGACGATCCGCATGATCGTCGGGCTGATGTCCATGACGTCGGGACGAATCCGGATTGAGGGTCATGACATTCGGACCGACCGGGCCAAAGCGATGACTCATGTCGGGGCGGTCGTCGAAAATCCGGAGCTGTACAAATTTATGAGCGGACGCAAAAATCTGCTTCATTTCGCCCGCTTGAGCGGCAAGTCGATCAGCGAGGAGCGGATCGAGGAAATCGTACGGCTCGTCGAGCTCGAAAATGCGATAGACAAAAAGGTAAAGAACTACTCGCTAGGGATGCGGCAGCGGCTCGGCATCGCGCAGGCCCTGCTTCACGATCCTTCGATTCTGATATTGGACGAGCCGACGAACGGGCTCGATCCGGCCGGCATCCGGCAGCTGCGCGACTATTTGCGCCGCTTGGCGCGCGAGGAGAAAATCTCGATTCTCGTATCGAGCCATCTGCTCTCGGAAATCGAATTGATGTGCGATCGGGTCGTCATCATCCAGAACGGCAAATTTGTCGGGGAGCGGGAGCTGAATCCGTCCGCAGACGTGGCGGAAGCGCGGCAGGCGACGATCTATCTGGACGTGGACCGGGCCGAGGAAGCGCTGCAGGCGCTCGCTGCGGCCGATTGGCCAGCGTCCCTGGACGAAGCGCGTTCCGGCATCACAGTGAATGTGATGCGGAACGAGGTTCCGCAGGTCGTCGAGAGGCTGGTCCACGCGGGCATCGCGATCTATGGGGTCCGGACCTCGGCGCCGACGCTGGAAGATACCTTCCTGACGATGACGAAAGGAGGCCGGATCGAATGAGTTACTTTTTCTCGCTCGTCCAGAATGAATGGATGAAGACGAACAGCAAGCGGCAAGCCCCGTATTATTATATTTTTCTCGCGTTGATGGCGGTGATGCTCGGCGTTGTCGCCCGGTTTTTCGTGTTCAAGGACGGAGCCATGTCTTATTTGGGATTTGCCGATACGTTCGTGTCCATCGCCCGGTCTCTGACCACGTTCTTTATCATCATCGTCGCGGCGCAGACCATTACGGACGAATTCAAGGACGGCACGATCAAGCAATTGTTAATCCGGCCGGCGAGCCGCGCGCTTGTCCTGGCCTCGAAATGGGTGAATGCGCTCCTTGTGCTGTTTGCGGCCTATATGATTATTTTGCTGCTTGGATTGGGTGTCGGCGCGGCGCTGTTCAATCTGTCCGCTGAGGACGCTTCTTTGATGGATTCGGTCGTGGCGCTCTTTCTTGGTTACTCGGATGCTGCTTTTCAGCTGACGCTGGCATTCATGATTGCGGTGCTGACCCGAAGTCTGGGCTTGTCCATCGTGCTGCCGATCATTTTCCAGATTCTTGCCGGAACCGTCACAATGATGCTCTATCAGAAGGTATGGTACAAATGGCTGGTGTTCCCGCATTTAAACTGGGGGCCTTATTTCGGAGAAGGCCAATTGCCATATGAGGGGGCGACGATAGGCTTCAGCCTTATGATGTACGCTATATATTTTGCCGTGCTGCTCGCCATCTCGTTCTTCGTCTTCCAGAAGCGCGATGTGCAGTGAGCGATGAACAGCGCCCCTGCCGGAATTCATTCCGGCAGGGGCGCTTCTGTTCAATGGCCGCCGCCCGTGGAAGCGCGCTTGCGCCGGCGGGGGCTGCCGATCGTCTCATAATCGGTAACTCGATTCTTGCCTGTCGTCTTCGAGTGGTACATCGCCTGATCCGCTTCTCTTACCAGCTCCTCGGGAGTCATCCCGCTGCGCAGCGTGCTGTGGCCGACGCTGACGGTAACGCTTGTCTCCGCCTCCACCCTACGGCGGATATTCTCGGCGAGCTGCTCCACGCGGGCATAGGGATCGACGATCAACGCCACCAGTTCCTCGCCTCCGAAGCGTCCCGGAATGCCGGCTTCTTCGACTTCCTCCCGAATGATCGCGGAGACCAGCTTCAGCTCATCATCCGCCTTGTCATGTCCCTGCGTATCGTTCAAGCGCTTGAAATTGTCGATGTCGCAAAAAATAAGCGAAACGGCGGCCTCCTTCTGCGCATAGCTCTGCATCGCCTTGAAGAGGTAGCGGCGATTGTACAGCTGGGTCAGCCCGTCGGTAATCGAGGAGCGGTACGTCCGCTGTAGATGCTCGACCACGCGCTCGAACAAAATGAAGAACATGAGCGTGAAATAAACGAGCGGAAGCCCGTGCTCCAAGTAGAACAGGAGTGCGCTCATTCCGCCGAAATAAATCGAGTTGACGGCGGACGACAAGTTCATCAAAAAATTGACAAGCAGGGTGAACGCGTACTTCACCCGCTGTCCCGCACGCGGGCCAATCCAGAAATAACAGAATACGGTGAACGTCATATGATAGACTATCAGCGGCCATGTCGGCTTGGCGGACATTCCGTACTGCTCCGCCAGGATGAGAGACAGGGCGGCGGCGCCCGCCAGCAGCAGCAGAGCGGTCAGCGCGTACATCCGCATTCTCCGGTTGCTGCGCTTGTACAGCCGCAGCACCGCCAGATTCATCAGCAGAAAAGAAAACGCTTGCAGAGAGGTTCTTCCTATGCCATACTGGTCGGACCATCCGGGAAACCACTCATAATCGGTTAGGTTCAATGTCCGCTCGAACGCGATGAGAAGCAAGGCGGCGATGAATAGAATATAGGCTCCGGAACGCTGCCTGGAATAGAGGCGAACGGTCATCAAAAGCATAATGAACAAAATATACATCATACACGCCGACGTCACCGCGACGGCGGTGCTGCCGGAGAACTCTGGGGTAAAAAGCCGATTCATCGCAATCGATAGCTCCATTTGCGTAGTCTTTACTGAAACATATGTTCTAATATATCATAAATGGTAGACATCGAAAAGCGAAAGCAACATGAAGGAGGCTGGCATGAAAATATTGCAGGCGTTGTTTTTCCCGCCGGAACAGCCGGGAGGCGTGTCCTCCATGGTTCCATATATACAAGACCGGTTCCAGCTCCCCCGCTGGGAGATGGAGCTGTTCTCGCTGCCCAAGCGGCTGCGGGGCAAAGGACAGGAGGAGATCGCGTTCACGACCTTCGACTGGACCGCATACGGCGATTCTCCGATCGTCGTCAAATATATTCAGACGATCCGCGACTACATATGGTGGACGAGACGGCGAATCACCTCCTCTTATGATCTCATCCATGCCCATCATCCGATTGCCGGCTGGGTGATGAAGCGGCTCTTCCCTGAGTCGCCGGTCGTTCTGACGGTTCACTCCAGCTATGAGCGGGAGCTGCTTCTGAACGGAAAAATCGAGCCGGACGGGCCGGAATTCCGCTTCTTGACCTCCCTGTACGGGGAGCTGGAAGCGCATGTCGATCTGATGATGACGGTATCGAATTCGTTCCGGCATGACCTGGCACCCTACGTCGCTCGACCGGAGCGGATCGAGGTGCTGCCGAATGGCTTCGACGAGAAGCGGTTCCGGCCGATTGCCCATGAGAATGAAGTGCCTCAGCTCATTGTCGTATGCCGCCTCGTCCCGGCGAAGGGGCTTGATGTGCTGCTCCGGGCTTGCGCCGAGCTGAAGCGGCGCGGCCGTCCTTATGTGCTCCACATTATCGGCGACGGTCCGATCCGCGAGGAGCTGGAGCAACTGGCTCAGGAGCTAGGCATCTATGAAGAGACGATATTTTATGGCTATATGCTCCATCCGGAGGAGTTCATGCCGTTCTCGGATATCTTCGTGCTGCCGTCCCGCGCGGAGGCGTTCGGCTCGGTGTTCGCGGAGGCGGCGCTGTGCGGGCTCGCCCTGGTGGGAACGAATGTCGGCGGCATCGCTGAGCAGATCACCGACGGCGTGAACGGGCTGCTCGTGCCCGTCGACGATCCGGACGCGCTCGCCGTGGCGCTGGAACGGGTTATGTCGGACCCGGCGTTCCGCTATGAGCTGTCCCGGACGGCCTGGACGAAGGCGAAGCAGGATTACTCGCTGAGCGGCGTCGTGAACGATCTGAAGCGAATCTATCTCCGCTTCCGCGTCAAGGCGGAATGACTTCGCCGTCTGGAGAATGTCTATCCAGCCATGCGAACGCCCGGCGGCCATCTGCCGGGCGTTCGCGCACGAACAGGAGAGGAGAGAGGAAGTTGAAACCATTTCGCTTCATACATGCGGCAGACCTGCATGTGGACAGCCCGTTCCGGGGCTTGAAGGAGCTGCCGGCTTCGCTGCGCTCGCGCGCCGTCGAATCGACCTTCGCCGCGTGGGACGCGCTCGTGGATCTGGCGGTGCGGGAGCAGGCCGCATTCGTCGTCGTCAGCGGCGACCTGTATGACGGCAAGGATCGGTCGCTCAAGGCTCAGTGGCGTCTCCAGCGGGGAATGGAACGGCTGGCGGCGCACCGGATTGCGGTCTATCTGATTCACGGCAATCACGATCCGCTGCATGAAGGCGTGCAGTGGGCATGGCCGGACAATGTGACCGTCTTCGGCACCGGCGCGCCCGGCATGGCGTTGGCCAGCCGCGCCGACGGGACGCCGCTGGCGGTGATCGCCGGGATGTCTTACGGCGAGTCCGCAGTAAGGGATAATCTGGCCGCGCGTTATCCGTCCGAGCCGGAGAAGGCGCTGGCTGCTGCAGAGGCGGACGGCTTGCCGGAGCGGGCCCGCTTGTTCCGTATCGGCATGCTGCATGGGACGGTCGACGGGCGGCCGGGCCATGATCCGTATGCGCCCTGCTCCAAGCGGGAGCTTATCGCTGCCGGGTACGATTATTGGGCGCTCGGCCATATTCATCTGCGGGAAGTGCTCCATGTGTCCCCGTATATCGTCTATCCCGGCAATACGCAGGGACGGCATGTCAAGGAGACCGGGGCGAAGGGCGCTTACGTCGTCGAGGTGGACGAGCGGCGTCATGTGTCACTGCGATTCGAGCCGCTCGATCAAGTCCGCTGGTACGATGAGGCCGTCGATATCGCGGATCTCGGCGATATGCAGCAGGTGATGGAACGGCTGGACGCAGCGCTGGCCGGATTACGCCAGCAGAGCGGCAGCCGCCTCGTCTTCGCGCGCCTTACGCTCGTCGGGCGCACGGCCCTCTACCGCGAGCTGCAGCGCCAATCGTTGGAGCAGCAGTGGGCGGCTGCGGCCAACGAGCAGGAACTGGAACGGATGGAGCGTTCCGGTTCGACGGACGGGGTATGGATCGCCGAGGTTCGCATGCGGTGCCGCCCTGATCTGGATCCTGCCGTCTGGATGGAGTCGGACAGCTTCCTCGGCGATCTGGTCCGGCTGGCGGATCGGGGCAGGCAGGACAGCGCCCTGCGGGATGAACTGCTGGCCGAAGCGCTTCGCGCCTTCCAGGCGCAGCCACGGCTTCGTCAATGGCTGGCCGATCAGCTGGAAGAGGCGGCGGAGGACTGGCTGCAGGAAGCGATGCTGCTGTCGCTCGAAGCGCTGCATGAAGGAGGGAGCGCATCATGAGGCTGCTGCATCTGCATGTTAACGGCTTCGGCGAGCTGCGAGATCTGGAGCTCGATCTGGCCGAGCCGGGGAAGCCCGGCGGCATTACGCTGCTGCTCGGCCCGAATGAGGCGGGGAAAAGCACGATTGCCGCCTTCCTGCGGGGAATGCTGTACGGCTTCCCGAAGCGCGGGGGCGCGGCCGGCCGCTATGAGCCCACGGAAGGCGGCGTCTACGGCGGGCGGCTTGCCGTGGAGGACGATCAAGGACAGGAATGGCGGATCGAGCGCCTGGAGCGGAACGGAAGCGTGCAGACGGTCATCCACCGCCGGGGGGCCGACGGCCGCCTGGACCGGATGACCCAGGCCGCGCTGGAGACGGAGCTGCTGGGCGGCCTGAACGGGGAGCTGTTCCGGCGTCTGTTCGCGATTACACTGGACGAGCTCCATACGCTGCAGGCGCTCCAGGGCGACGAGGTCGGCGCTTTCCTGTACGATACCGGCCTCGGGGGCGGCCGTCAGGTCGCCGAGGCGGAACGGTGGCTGCAGCAGGAAGCGGACAAGCTGTATAAGCCGCGCGGCCGCGCGCAGGACCTGGCGCATACGCTGCAGGCGCTCGATAGGGCGGACCGGACGCGGCGGGAAGGCCAGGCGCAGGCGGCGCGGCTTGCCGACGTGGAAGCGCGGCTGGCGGAAGCGGACGCCGGGCTTGATGCGGCTGCCGCCGCGCGCCGCTCCGTCCGCGAGGCGTTGGCCTTGACGGAGCGCGCCGCCCATGTCAGCGAGACGTGGGTGCGCCTCGTCGCGGCCCGCGAAGCGCTGGCGGGACTGCCGCCACACGCGGATTGGCCGCCCGATGCCGCCGCGCGTTGGGAGGCGAACGAGCGCCGACTGGCCGAGGCGGAGGCGGCGCTCGCCCGCGCGGAGGAGCAGCGGTCCGCGTGGGAACGGCGGCTCGCCGCGCTGCGCCCGCAGGGGGCGCTGCTGGCGCTCGCGCCCGAGGCACGCCGCTTGGCCCGGCAGGCGGATGCGGTCCGCCACTGGCAGGAGACCGCCGCTGAGACCGAGGCGGAAGCCGCGCGGCTTGCGGCGGAGCTGCGCCGCCTGGCCCGCCAGACGGATTCCGGCTGGACGCCGGAGCGGCTGCTTGCCTGCGGCGCGAGCTTTACGCAGGCGGAGCAGGCCCGGGCCGCGCAGACGGAGGCCGATGCCTTGAGCCGGGCGCAGGCCCAGGCCGCCGCTGCGGCCCAGCGGGCGGCCCGCGAGGCGGACGCGGCTGAGGCCGAACGCCGCGAAGCAGAGCGCGCGCTCGCGCGGCATACGGCGGCCGGCGTGCGCGGCACCGGCTTCGCGCCGACGCCGGCCCAAGCCGAGGAGGCCGTGCGCCGCGGCCAGGCGCTGCAGGACGCGCTCGCGTCGCGGCAGGCCCTGGCTCCGGCGCGGCCAACCGGCCGGGCGGGCCGGGCGGCTCGGGCCGCCGGGGAGCGCCGCAGCCCGGCCGCGGCCGGCGCGTACGCCTTCGGCGGCGGCGCGCTGCTGTTGGCCGCGCTGCTCGGCTTCGCGGCGGGCCAATGGCTGGCCGCCGGGGCGGTGGCGGCCGTCGGCCTCGCCGGGACGCTCGCGTGGGCGTATGCCAGCCGCAGCGGGCACGCCGGCCGGGCTGGGGCTGGAGGCCCCGCGGACGAGGGCAGCGCGGCCGAACGCATGGCCGTGCTGCAGGCCGAAGCGCTGCGGGGGCTGCTTGGCCCGCTCTGGCCCGGGCGCGGCGGCGCGGCGCTGCCTGACGCTGCGGAGCAGCAGGCGCTGGCGTTGGTGCTGGCCGATACGGCCGAGTGGACGCGCGAGCAGGCGCAGCTGGCCGATCGTGCCCGGCATGCGGCCGAGGGTGCCGCTGCCGCCGGGCGGCGGGCCGATGCGTTGGCGGATGAAGACGAGGCAGCCCTGACGGCGGAGAGGGGGGCTGCCGGGCGCTGGCGCGGCTGGCTGCTGGAGCGCGGGCTGCCGGAGTCGCTCAGCCCTGCCGGCGCGCTGGAGCATCTCCGCCGGGTGGAGCAGGCGCTCGATATGGAGAGCCAGCGGGAACGGCTGCTGGAGCGAGCCTCCCGTCTGCGGCGGCAGATCGAGGAGGTCGAGCAGGAATGCGCCCGGCTGCTGAAGGCTGCCTGGGGAGCTGCCGAAGGAGACGGCGAAGCGGCCGTGGCGGCCGAGCGCCGGGAAGCGGAGGGGACGGATTCGGAGGATGGCCTCCCGGACGAAGCGGCGGGACGCCGGGGCTTCTCTTCCATCGGGGAGCTGTATCGGTTGCTGGAACGGCTGGAGGCCGAAGAGAAGCGGCAGCAGGAATATGAGCGCGGCGTAGAGCAGCATGAAGCGGCCATGGAGTTATGTCAAGCGGCGGCCCGGGAAGCGGAGGACGCCCGCAAGCGGAAGGAACGGCTGCTGGCGGAAGCGGGCGCGAAGGAGGAAGCGGAGTTCATCTTGCGGATGAAAGCCGAAGCCCGCCGGCAGGAATGGGAGCGGACGCTGCAGGAGAGCGAGGCTATCGTGTACCGCGGTGGAAGTCCGGAGCAGTGGGCTCCGCTGGAGGAACTGCTGACCTACTATGATGGTGCCGAGCTGGAGCGGCGTGCCGCTGAATTGCAAGCGGAGCTGGAGCGGTGGGATGCTCGTAGCAGCGAAGGCGAGGAGCAGCGCGGGCGGTTGAGGGAAGAGCATGAGCGGCTGACGGCCGAGGTCGAGGGGGCGGCGCATCATCACGAGGCGGCGATGAATGAAGCGAAGCTCGACGAACAGGCGTCCCGCTATGCGGTGCTGGCGCTAGCCCGAACGCTGATCCAGCGGACGAGGCGGCTCTACGAGCAAGAGAAGCAGCCGGAGGTGCTGAAGCGGGCGGCGGCTCATCTCCGGGCGATGACCGAAGGAAGGTATGTCCGGGTGACGGCGCCGTATGGCACGAAGCGGCTGGAGGTGGAACGGGCAGACGGGCGCATAATCGACAGTTCCCTGCTGAGCCGCGGAACGGCGGAGCAGCTGTATCTGGCGATGCGCTTCGCCTTGGCGGAAGAAATGTCCCCTAAGGCGACGCTTCCTCTGATTCTGGATGACATTCTCGTCAATTATGACCGCAGGAGGCTGGGGCTAGCCGTACAAGCGCTGCATCGGCTCTCATCGTCTCATCAAATCGTGATGACGACCTGCCATCCGCATCTGGCGAAGGCGTTCCGGGATGAGGTGGCGGATGTGCGCATTGTGGAGCTGGGGCCGATCGGATAAGCTGCGGCAAGATGGAATCGAGGCCGGCATGGCGCGCCTTGGGGAATTTATTCCTTATGTCGGCCCGGGATTGCGGTCGAGTTCAAAAAAGATTCAAGCAGCCAACCTATGAAGCATTGATACAAGCCGTTGTCTCGATGAGAGTCGTATGCTTGGAGGAAGGCATTACGGCGCTGGCCATACCGCAGGTCGGCTGCGGTCTTGATAAGCTGCAGCGGGGAAAAGTGAGAGAGAGATTATAAAAGAAGTGTTTGCCGAGACGGACCTAGAAATTGTTGTGTGTACGCTATAAGAACGTAATAGGGAACAGGGCACTGCGGCAGACAAAACAAAAGCATCCGCCGCAAGCGCGAAGCGCAGCGGCGGATGCCAGGCAAGTCCCGAAGCAGCCTTGACTTGGCAAGCTGCATAGCAAGATGGCGTGCTCGTCATTTTTTGCGCGGCAGCGGCTTCAGCCTGATCTTCCCTGCCTCGGGAGAAGGGGCGATGGGCGGTGGCGGCCCGGGCTTCGCCGGTTGGGCCGCCCGCAGCAGCAAATAGAGCCATATGAGGCTGAACATGCCGAACAACGGGTACAGGAACGAGAGCAGATTGCGGAAGCCGAACTGGCTGATGATATAGCATATCATCATAATAAGCGCTGATATCAGCTTCTTCGGCATTCCGGTGCGTTGGTGGAGTTGGAGCGTAATGCCGTATAGATCGGCGATGAAGGTCGTGAATATTTCCGAAAAGATGAGCAGGACATAAATGAGCTGGATGGTGAGGCCGAGCGTATGCGCGATCTCCCCCATCGGAATGTCGAACTGCTGTATGCCAGGCATATGCACAGAAAGAGCCAGATGGCCTGCCAGCAGCAGCACACCGATGAGAACGCCCCCGATCGCTCCCCCGATACGTATGATTTTCTTGTTCGGCATTGAGGCGCCCAGCGGGACGAGCACCGCCTGGGCCATCGCCAGATTGAACGCGCTGTACAGCAGCGGAGCGGTCCAAGCGGCATACCACGATTTATCCGTCGTCATGGTGAAAACCCGGCCTGCGTTCGGCATATGCAGCGTGTTGGTCACGATAATGACGGTGAAGACGAGCATCGTCGGCACGACGAGCGAGTTCAGGCTCAATATCGCGCTCATTCCTCGATTGATGATGAAATAGGAGGCTACGACCGTCAGCAGCAGTCCGGTCTGGTAGTGAAAATTCAATTGCTGGACGAAGACGGAGCCCGCGCCGGCGAGCATGACCCCGTTCACGCACACAATGACGATCATCGCGAAAATACTGACCCAGCCGCCCATCCGGGAGCCGAACAAATAATGGTTCACATCCTCATAGGAACGGGCCTGGATCTGATGGGCAATCAGCATCAGCTTCGTTCCGAGGGAGAGAAAGATGATGGTGGACACTCCGATCGTGAGGGAAGCGATCCATCCGTATTTGGTGAAAAATTGCAAAATCTCCTGACCCGTCGCGAACCCGGCTCCGACGACGGTTCCGACATAAGTGAAAGCAATTTGTAATATCCGCAGCGTCTGTCTCAACGATTAGGCGCCTCCTTGTCCGACGAAGCTTGGTGCGAAGGATTGAGCTATAGCTTGTTCGCATTACTATACGTATGATAAGCTTGGGCCGGACATGACTCCCTCAATATGGTAAGATAGTTAAGAAGTGAGAGGAGGAGCCTTGATTGCTAGAGATTACATGGGCATTGACCCATTTCGGGTACATAGCTTTATTTTTTTTGCTCGCGCTTGGCATCGTCGGACTGCCGATACCGGATGAGACGATCATGGTATTCGTCGGCAGCTTGACAGTGGAAGGGCCGTTCGGTTATGTGGCGGCCTTCGCCGTATGTCTTGCCGGGAGCATGACCGGCATGACGGTCAGCTACATCGTGGGACGGAGGGTTGGCAAGCCGTTGCTGGATCGGCACGGCAAGCGGGTGAAGCTGACGCCTGCCCGGGTGGAACGCACCGAGCGCTGGTTCCAGCGGTTCGGTCCATGGGCCATCGTCTTCGGGTACTTTGTTCCTGGCTTGCGCCACTTGACCTGTTACCTGGCCGGAATGGCACGGATGAATTGGTCTCTTTATTTATTTGCAGCCGGAACGGGAGCGTTGATCTGGGTCGCCACTTTTTTAACGATAGGACATTTCGTCGGAGTTCATTGGGAGGCGGCGGTTCATTGGATTCATACAAAAGGAACGCTATATATGGTGGGCTTGGCAGCGACGCTCATGTTCGTCGGCTCGCTCGCCTTCGTCCTTGTCCGGCGCCGCGTGCGCCCAAAACAAACGCCTTGATCCGCAGCGGATTCAAGGCGTTCTATGATCAGGAAGGGAAATTAAGATATAGCCGGTTTTCCTAAACCCAGATTTTTTTCACAAACGGCAGGCCGCAATCCATACGATTATATCACCGATGCTACATCGAGATAACTAGACAGAGCCATCACATGCGCAGAATGTTGATAAAATCTATGGGAATACTCAAAAAGGAAGGAACTATCCTAATCGTCGTGAAGACCATGAGTAGATAAAATGCCAGCGGATTGAATCCCCCTCGAAGCAACTTGGACATGAGATCGACATGATGAATAGCCCTTCCTATTAACACGAGGAGATGCGCTGGTCATGTCTTCTCCTTGATGCACCTCTCCTTCACAGTTAACTTTGCCCTTGGTTAAAAAAATAGAAAAACTTCTTATTAATTTACACAGAATCCTATTTTTACCTAAATAGACTATACCAAATATTCTCTTCTAATGGTATAATCCACGAGGTAATGGGGGTTTACACCATTATAGGTAAAAAAGGAGAATGGAATTGACGGGGAATTGGTCCCGCTAAGCATCATAAGATTTATTAATAATTTAGCTTAGCTGTACCGATCAGAAGGAGGTTTCTATTGCTTACAGGACAAACATTTTTAGTTACGGGCGGGACGCGTGGTATCGGTAAAGCCACAGTTACGGCCCTTATCGAGGCAGGAGCAAATGTTGGTTTTACTTATCAAAGCAACAAGGAAGCTGCCGATGAACTTTGTTCCATGCTAGGGGAGAAAGGCCGAATTCTGGCTATTCATGCAGATGTACAAGACTTTTCTCAAGCAAAACTTACTATTGAAAAAGTAAAGGATCGCTTCAAGCAATTGCATGGAGTCATTATTAATGCCGGCATAACGAAGGACAAGTCATTCTATTTGATGAATGAAGAAGATTGGGACGCTACGATGCAAGTCAATCTGAAAGGTACATTTAACTATGCACGAGCTGCCATTTACGATTTCATGAAACAAAAATACGGAAGAATCGTTTGCGTTAGCTCTGTAAGCGGAATGAAGGGAATTCCTGGACAAGCAAACTATTCTACTACGAAAGCTGGCCAAATCGGCTTTGTAAAAACGTTAGCGAAGGAAGTATCGAGATATGGAATAACGGTAAATGCCGTTGCTCCAGGTTATATAGAAACAGATATGTGGAGGACCATTCCCGATAACCATAAGGAGAAAATACGGCAAGAGATCCCTCTTGGCAGAGTTGGGGAACCGTCTGAAGTTGCAGATGCCATATGTTTTTTATTGAAATCAAGTTACATCACAGGAAGTGTGATTACAGTTGATGGCGGGTTACACGTATAATTCGAAGATGTGGTTTCAAAAAAATATAAATATTGGAGGTTTTACTATGAATGAGCAAAATATTAAAGAAATCTTGAAAACAATTGTTATGGAGATTACAGAAATAGAAGATTTTGAAGAGGATCAAAACTTTATTGAAGATTTGGGTATCGATTCAATGATGACTATTGAAATTGTGGCTCGTATTGAAAAAAAATTTAAGATTACCGTTCCGGAAAGCGACTTGCCACGTTTAACAAATCTGCATCAAACCTGTCTCTGTGTTCAAGAAATCATAAGTGAAATGCAAACGGCTTAATCTTGAGGAGTGGTGAAATGAAGAGGCGTATCGCTATAACGGGACTTGGCGTTCTATCTCCTATTGGATCCGGAATTGATAAATTCTGGAACGCGTTGATTTCCGGAGAAATTGGCACAAAAGAAATAAGTTCATTCGATACATCGATTTATAACGTTCACCGTGGCGGGGAAGTAACGGATATGGACCCTGCTACAATGCTGCATAAACTGCGCCCCGAACGAGTGGGGAGAACTTCACAGTTAGCTGTGGCAGCTTCACGAATGGCTTATAATGACGCTAAATTGGAGTCGGATACATATGCTAATGAACGGGTTGGTGTATGTATGGGTACAACGTTTGGAAATCTTTCTATTATGGAAGAGGCACATGATCAGGAGTTGAGTGGAGAAGGAAAGATTTTACCGGAGAGAGTTTTGAACTACCCTCTGGCATATATAGCCAACTCCGTGTCCACTGAGCTTGGCTGCGAAGGTCCAAGTTTAACGATTCCTACGGCATGTGCAGCTGGTAATTATGCGATTAGCTGTGGAGTCGATTTGATACAAGAAGGGGTTATTGATGCAGCTATTGTAGGAGGGGCTGATGGAATATCAAGATGTTGTTATACACTATTTCATCGCCTGGGCGCCATAGCTCCGGAAGTGTGCCAACCATTTACCAAAGATAGAAAAGGAATGATGGTGAGTGAGGGAGCTGCTAGTTTAGTTCTGGAAGATATGGAAAAAGCAAAACAACGCAAAGCAACCATATATGCTGAACTTATAGGGTACGGTCTATCCTGTGATGCACACCATCCTACAGCTCCTCATCCTGAAGGGGTTGGAGCAATACTAGCAATGGAGAGAGCAATAGAAACTGCAAGTATTGATAAGACACAGATCTGTTACATCAATGCGCATGGAACGGGAACCAAAGCGAACGATTACATTGAATCTATTGCTATATCCTCAATGTTTGGTGATCGGACAGATTCTATTCCGATCAGTTCTATTAAGTCTATGCTTGGGCACACCATGGGAGCAGCCAGTGCTATTGAAGCTGTTACTTGCGCTTTAGCGATTCATAACTCCGTTATCCCCCCAACTATGAATGTTACAGAACTTGATCCTGAATGTGTCAAGAATATTGCTGCAAATCAAGCCATACATCAACCAGTGCATGTCGCTATGAGCAATTCATATGCTTTTGGCGGAAATATATCCACTGTTGTTCTAAAGGAGGTTACTTCATGACGAACTCAAATAATCGCATCGTAGTAACCGGCATGGGTACCGTCTCTTCGTATGGTGTAAATGATGAAGCTTTATGGTCAGCTATTAGAAAAGGGACTTCTCCCACATTTGTTCCACATTCGAATTACTCCGAAAATCCTAAAGTAGTTCGGGTTGATAATTTTCAAGCATCCGATTTGCTCGGTAAAAAAGGATTGCAGTTTATGCACCCCTGTTCATTGTTTTTATCCGCTGCATCTATTTTAGCTTTAAGAGATGCATCGATCGATATGGAAACGATAAATCCGGACAGATTAGGTGTCGTGGTGAGTACGAATTATTCTGGGTTTAAAATGAGCTCTCAGTACGATAAAACAACGATAACTGAAGGGCCAAGGTATGTTAGTCCATTGGAGTCACCGAATACCCTTGTTAATTCTCCTGCATCCTATTTAGCTATCCGTATTCAATCCAGAGCCCTTAATACAACAATCTCAACCGGGGCATGCGCGGGGTTAGACGCTCTCGGTTATGCCATTTTTATGTTAAGAAATAAAAAGGCTGATACTATAGTCGTTGGTGGCACAGAGGAATGGAATGATGAAATAAATTGGTACTATAAAAATGCAGGATTGATACCTCAAAAAGATTTTGAAATGGCTGGCGAAATATTCAATTCACAAAGTAGTGGAGTAATACCTGGCGAAGGCTCATGTGCGGTTGTGTTAGAACGGTTGGATGATGCAATTGGGCGCGGTGCAACGATTTTGGGGGAAGTTGTTTCTTGGAATACTTGCTTTGCTCCTATGGATAACCACAATGCTAGAGTAAGAGGATTCGTCCGATGCATGAATAATACCATTCAAAAAGCAAATCTTACAACGAATCAAGTCGATCTGATTGTGTCTGGGGCTAATGGCTTACCAGTACAAGATAAAATTGAATGGGCAGCTATCAATGAAACGTTGGGTAATGATCAAACTCCAATCGCAGCGATAAAAAGAACAACTGGCGAAACAAGTGGTGCAAGCGGGTTGTTTCAACTATTTACATCAATACATGCAATAAAAAATAAAATAGCTCCTAACAATTCCTTGCATAATAGCCATTCGAACCAAATTCGGAATGTATTGTTAACGGCAAATGACGTTTTTGGGGGAGTAAGCTCCGTTCTTGTAAAAGAAATCGTCTAATCATTTCAATGCAATTAGGAGTTGCTGAGAATGCTTATTCTTTGGAACGGGGAATAGGTACAGCAGCCCTAATTCATTGAAAACCATTTTTTGGAGCTTTCATAGAACAAATAATTACAGTATATATCCGGGGGATACATCGCATATGTCCTTAAAAATTAATTTCAATGAAATAAAAAAACTTCTGCCACAAGCATATCCTTTTATTCTTGTTGACAGAATCGAAGATTATGAGGAAAACAACTCCATCATATGCTTAAAAAATATATCAGGAAATGAATGGATGATTCCAGGACATTTTCCAGATCAAGCTATTTTCCCAGGAGTTTTGATTATTGAAGGAATCGCTCAAGCAGGAATTTTATTGTTTCAACTAAGCAGGGGACAAGTTCATACAAAGGATCAGGCTAAAAACAATCATAAATCTGCTTTTCTACTATCTTCAGTTAAGGCGAAGTTCATAAAGCAAGTTAATCCGGGCGATCAATTATTTTATCATTGCAGTGTAATTAAAATGACTAGCAATGCTGTTATTATGGAAGGAATTGCAAAAATTAATGATAGTGAAATTGCCGCTAAAGCAGAACTACTATTTTGCGTAACATAATTGTGACCGTAACTCCCACCCCTAGTTCAGAAAAAAGCACGAGGAGTGAACGAAAAACAATGGGTAGAACATTCTTTCCCTTAACGAATGCACAAAAAAGAATATGGTACACCGATTTATTATACCCGAACACAACGACGTGTATTCTTTCTGGCACAATACCGTTGAGAGGTCAAATTAATGTGGATATTCTACAACAATCCATACAAAAAGTTATTCAACAAAATGATGCTTTTCGCATCAGAATAGGAAATGAAAATGGTGAAGTAAAACAGTATATCGCTCCGTACAGGTATGAGGAAATTGAATATATCGATTTTTCAAATAATAAATCAGGTTTAAAATCTGAAGAATGGTTCCATGATCATAACAAAAAAATTATGGAGTTGTATAATTCACAGTTATACGAATTTGTTATCTACAAAATCAATGAGGAAGAATACGGGTTCAATTACAAGATGCATCATATCATTTCTGATGGAATGACTATGGCAATGGTCTGCGATCAGATAACCCGGAATTATGTAGATATTAAAAGTGGTGTTAGCGAGGTAAATACGAAGTTAACTTCATACCTTGATTATATTGAGTCTGAGCGAGAATATCAAGCTTCGGAGCGTTATCAAAAAGATGAACTATTTTGGCTAGACAGATTTCAGTCACTTCCAGGAGTTACAGGACTGAAGCCTAATGATCCTTTAGTAACGAGTACGAACGGTGAAAGAAAATGCTTAGTTCTCAGTGATAGTTTCTACAATAAGATTAAAGTATTTTGTCAGCAAAACAAGATCAATATATTTACCTTCTTTTTATCTGCTTTTTATATTTACATGAACAAGATTACTAGTGAACAAGATCTTGTAATTGGAACCAATTATTCGAACAGGATGACAAAAAAAGAAAAAGATACGATGGGGATGTTTGCCAGTACTGTTGCTGTTAGAACTTTTATTGATCCAGAAGAAGAAGTGCTTTCATTTCTTCAACGTGTCTCAAAGGAACAGTCTGTTATGATGCTTCATCAAAAATATCCCTATAACGAATTAATTCAACGTTTGAAGGAAGTACATAAAAACCAGTATTTACACAGACTTTTTGGGATTGCAATGGAATATCGGTCAGTGAGTCTGAGGAACTTAGAAGAGATAAAAATCAAGCTCGAACATAATTTTTGTGGGGATCTTGAGAATGACTTGCTTCTACGGATAGTTGAACAGATAGATGATAATTATATAGAAATATTTCTCGAATATCGTGCTCAATTATTTAATGATACAGAAATGGAAAAATTACTTGAAAACCTCACTGATATAATGCAACAAATTATCGAATGTCCTGACGAATACATTTATAAGATATCCCTGCTCAGTGAAAAGGAAAAGCAATTGCTGTTGATTGATTTTAATGACACAAGGGCCGATTATCCAAATGAGAAAACCATTCATCGCATATTGGAAGAACAAGCGGAACGCACACCGGAAAAAGTGGCATTAGTATTTGAAGATAATGAACTCTCCTTTAGAAAACTTAATGAACTGGCCAATCAGTTAGCACGATCATTAAGAATGAAAGGAGTACGGGCTGATCAATTAATCGGAATTATGGCGGAACGCTCGTTCGAGATGATCATTGGTATGCTGGCTGTATTAAAAGCTGGGGGAGCTTATGTGCCGATCGATCCTGAATATCCAGAAGAACGAATTCAATATATGATACAGGATTCGGGAGTACAGGTCTTATTAGTGCAACGTCATTTAAATGAAAGCGTAACTTTTGACGGTCACTGCATTCTGTTGGATGATGATAACTCTTATCATGAGGATGGTTCAAATCTGGAGTCCATAGCAGGGCCAACCAACCTGGCGTATGTGATTTATACTTCCGGTACGACAGGAAAACCTAAAGGTACACTAATTGAGCATAAAAACGTTGTCCGTTTGTTATTTAATAGTAAAAATTTGTTTGATTTTAATAATGCGGATACATGGACGTTTTTCCACTCGTTTTGTTTTGATTTTTCAGTGTGGGAAATGTACGGTGCACTTCTCTATGGCGGAAAATTAATTATCGTCCCCCAACTCACTGCGAAAAACCCTGAACAATTCCTGCAATTATTGAAATCTCAAAGCGTTACGATATTAAATCAAACACCAACCTATTTTTATCAATTGCTCCAGGAAGAAATGAAAGATAAGAGAGCAGAACTAAAGTTAAGGAAAATTATTTTCGGAGGAGAAGCGCTTAGTCCTTCGTTATTGAAAGAATGGAAGATAAAATACCCATCAACACAGTTGATTAACATGTATGGGATAACGGAGACAACTGTTCATGTTACGTTTAAAGAAATAACGGAATATGAGATTACAAAAGGAAAATGTAATATTGGAAAACCAATACCAACTTTGCAAACGTATATACTCGACCGATATCAACGTCTACAACCTGTTGGGGTGGAAGGGGAATTGTATGTTTCGGGGGCTGGTTTGGCGAGAGGCTACATAAACAGACCGGACTTAACAGCAGAGAAGTTCGTAGACAACCCATTCATCCCTGGAGAGAAAATGTACAGAACTGGAGACCTAGCACGATGGTTACCAGATGGGGATATCGAATATTTGGGACGAATCGATCATCAAGTGAAAATTCGAGGATACAGAATTGAACTTGGCGAGGTGGAAGCTGCACTTCTGAAAGTAGAATCTGTTCAAGAAGCAATCGTGATTGCAAAAGAAAACGAAGATAGAATAAACCAATTATATGCCTACTTTGTCGGAAACCATACCTTGACTGTTCGCCAACTTAGAGAAGAACTGTCACTAGAGCTGCCTGCCTATATGCTTCCTTCCAACTTCGTGCAATTGGATAAAATGCCGCTAACCCCAAATGGCAAGATTGATCGTAAATCGTTATCTGCTATAGAAGGAAGGATGCAAACAGGATCGGAATATGTGCCACCTCGAACAAAGGAAGAGGAAATCCTGGTTTCTATCTGGGAGAGCGTATTAGGGACTGAACCGATTGGAATATTAGATAACTTCTTTGATCTTGGAGGTGACTCGATCAAGTCCATCCAAGTGTCGTCCAGACTGCACCAAGCAGGCTATAAAGTAGGGATGAAAGAATTATTCAAATTTCCATCCATAACTGAATTAAGTCTATATATTAAACCGATAAGCAGGATGGCTGAGCAAGGTGAAGTAACTGGAAAGATAATGTTAACACCGATTCAGAAATGGTTTTTTGAAGAAAAGGCAGTGGCTCCGGATCACTATAACCAAGCATTTATGTTAGTTCGGGAGCAAGGATTTGATGAATCATTGCTGCGTAGAGTAATAGACGAAATTGTTGAGCATCATGACGTGCTCCGTACGGTATTCCTAAAGCGTGAACAGGGATTTGAAGCTTGGAATCGTGGAGTCACAGAAGGTGAATTATACTCGCTTGAGGTGTTTGATCTGAGGGGAGAAGCAAACATTGGCCACAGGATCGAAACCATAGCGAATCAGATTCAAAGCAGGATTCATATCAGCGAAGGTCCATTAATGAAACTTGGCTTGTTCCGATGTGCTGATGGAGACCATTTGCTGATTGCTATTCATCATTTGGTAATAGATACGGTTTCGTGGCGGGTGTTGTTTGAAGATATCAATACAGGTTATGAACAAGCGCTGAATGGAGAACGCATTCGGCTCACGCAAAAGTCTGATTCATTCAAATTGTGGGCAGAAAAATTAGTTCTCTATGCGAGCGGTCAAGAAATAGAGCGTGAACGTAAGTATTGGCAACAAGTCGACCAGTTTGTAATCAAGTCTCTGCCCAAAGATTTTGAAAGTGACAACGGGCTTAATAAGGATAGCGAAAACATCTGCATCCAATGGACGGAGCAGGAAACCGAGGATTTACTAAAACATGTGCATCGAGCGTACAACACGGAAATAAACGATCTGTTGTTAACTGCGTTAGGTAGGGCGATTCACAAATGGACGGGAATGGAAAAAGTAGTTGTAAGCCTTGAAGGACATGGCAGGGAACAGATTATCTCCGAAATCGATATCACTCGTACGGTTGGATGGTTTACAACGCAGTATCCGATTATTCTTCAGATCGAGACTGGAAAAGATATTTCCAAACATATTAAAACAGTTAAAGAAGAAATACACCGTATTCCAAACAAAGGAATCGGTTACGGTATATTGCGGTATTTATCTGGGACGGAAGATGACCGCTTGCTTAGATCCCGACCAGAAATCAGCTTTAATTATCTGGGACAATTCGATCAAGATTTTCAAAACAGCGGAATGAAGGTATCCCCTTATTCAACAGGTTCACTAATGAGTGAGGAACAGAACAGAACGTATGTACTTGACATCAATTGCTTAATTACAGAAGGCAGAATGCTGCTTTACATTAACTATAGCTCCAAGCAATACCGGAGACAGACGATAGAGCAATTTTCTGAATTAATGCGAACAAGTCTTCAGGAAATCATTGAACATTGCTTAAGTAAAGATAAAACGGAGTTAACACCTAGTGATATTTCATTAAAGGGCTTGACTCTAGAAGAACTAGAAAGCTTGATGAGTCAAATCCAATAAGCGGGAGAGAGTATAAATGAGCAGAGAAGTCGAGAATGTATATCCGTTATCGCCGATGCAAAAGGGAATGCTGTTTCACAGCATGCTTGAACCGCACTCAGGTGCCTATTTTGAACAAGTGAAATTTGATCTGCGCGGAAATTTGAATATAACAGATTTCGAAAAGAGTGTTACTGCTCTAATCAAAAGACATGCTATATTACGAACAAATTTTTATAGCGGATTACGAGACCAGCCTCTACAAGTTGTGTACAAGAATAGGGATGCAGAATTTATTTATAAAGATCTGCGAAAGATGAAAGAAGAACAAAGAAAAAGCTTCATTACCACTTTTACGAGAGAAGACAAGACAAGAGGATTTGACCTTGCTAAAGATATGTTAATTCGCATGTCCCTTTTGCATTATAAAGAAAACGGATACCATGTCATTTTTAGTTTTCACCATATCTTAATGGATGGTTGGTGCTTGCCTGTTATTTTTAAAGAATTGTTTGAAATCTACAACGCCATTCAAGAGCAAAGACACCCTAAGCTTCCAGCCATAATCCCGTATAGCCGTTATATCGAGTGGTTGGACACCCAAGATCTCGAAAAAGCATCGAATTATTGGAGTGCTTATTTAGATAGTTATGAAGGGCAAACAATACTTCCTTTTGTGAAGTCACCAAGCAAGCAAAATAGCTACATTTCAAATAAGGTGATTTGTAATCTTGGGAAAGAACTGACACAGCAGATGAAACAGTTAGCAGGTGCCAATCAAGTTACAATTAATACGTTTATACAAACTGCATGGGGTGTGCTTCTGCAAAAATATAACAACAGTGAGGATGTTGTGTTCGGGAGTGTTGTATCGGGCAGGCCGGAAGAAATACCCGGTATAGAAAAAATGATCGGTTTATTTATCAATACAATTCCTGTGCGTGTTCGTATAGAGAAAGAAGTACAGTTTGTAGAAGCGTTGAGAAAGAATCAGGAATTGGCCCTATCATCACATGGATATGACACGTATCCGTTGTATGAGATACAGGCAAAAACCGAACAAAAACAGGGATTGCTTAGTCATATTATGGTGTTTGAAAATTATCCGATCGAACAGCAGTTTGAGGGTGTGGGGATATGTGGAACCAGTCAACTAGAACTTACGAATTTACAAGTCGAAGAGCATACAAACTATGATTTTAATTTAATTGTTATGCCTGGGGAAGAGCTCCAGATTCAGTTCCAGTACAATGCGAGTGTATATAATAAGGCAAGTATCGAGCGAGTCCAGGGACATCTGCTCCATATTATGAAACAAGTACTAAACAACCCGCAATTAAGCATAGAGGAAATAGAGGTATTGACAGAAGATGAGAAAGTAAAAATATTGGAAGTTTTTAACGATACGGAAACAGCATACCCCGAGATGGGTATTCATCAATTGTTTGAAGAGCAGGCGAAGTTTTTACCTGACCGCCCGGCAGTTGTATTTGAAGGGGAGCAATTAACTTATCGTGAGCTCAATGAACGAGCTAATCAGTTGGCACGAACGTTACAAGCTGAAGGATTACAGGAAAACCAATTGGTTGGAATTATGGCAGAACGCTCTGCGGAAATGATCATTGGGATACTAGGCATATTAAAAGCAGGTGGAGCTTATGTGCCAATTGATCCAGAATACCCTGAGGATCGTATTCTGTATATCCTAGAGGATTCTGGATCACAGTTGTTGTTAACACAGCACGATTTACTTGACCGTATACCCTTATTTGAAGGAAAACTTCTTCATTTGGATGATGACCAATCATATCATAACGATGGATCAAATTTGGAGTTGTTCGTAAGGCCCAATCAATTAGCATATGTAATTTACACATCCGGAACAACAGGTAAACCGAAAGGGGTTATGGTAGAACATCATGGATTGTGCAACTTAAAAGTTGTTTTAAAGGATATATTGCAAATGAACGAGCAAGACAAAGTAGTTCAATTTGCTAGTTTATCGTTTGATGCTTCCGTTTGGGAAATCTTCACCGCATTATTTTTTGGAGCAACTTTATATGTGCCTTCCAGGTCTGTGATTATAGACTATCAGTTATTTACTCGTTTTATGAACGACAATAAGATCACGACAGCCCTTTTACCTCCTTCATATGCAATTTATCTGGATCCGATCCACATGCCATTTTTAAGCAAGCTGGTGACAGGAGGAAGTGCTTCGTCGTTCCAGTTATTGGATGTGTGGAGGGATAAAGTAGAGTATATTAATGCCTATGGACCAACAGAGGATTCTATTATTACAACGCTTTGGAGTGGATCACGGGAATGCATTGAATATGATTGTATCCCCATCGGCCGCCCGATTCATAATCATCGTGTGTATATTATGGATAAAGCCGGCCATTTACTCCCTATCGGTGTGCCAGGTGAACTGTGTATAGCAGGAGTAGGAATAGCGCGAGGGTATTTGAATCGCCCTGAGTTAACAACAGAGAAGTTCGTAGATAGCGCCTTTGTTCCTGGAGAGAAAGTGTACAGAACAGGGGATTTAGCAAGATGGCTGCCAGATGGAAATATCGAATATCTAGGGAGGATCGATCATCAAGTCAAAATTCGTGGCTATCGAATTGAATTGGGCGAGGTGGAATCAGCTCTCTTGAATATAGAATCGGTCCAAGAAGCGGCAGTCATTGCACATGAAGGCGAAGACGAGTTAAAGCACTTGTGCGCATACATCGTTGGTAACGGCCCACTCACAGTCGGGCATCTCAGAAACGCGTTATCACAAGAGCTTCCAAGCTATATGATACCATCGTATTTTGTACAACTAGAGCAAATGCCCTTAACACCCAATGGCAAGATTGATCGCAAAGCATTACCTGCCCCTAATGAAGACATGCAGTCAGGTACTGAGTACTTAGCACCGCGAACTCCGATAGAAAAACAATTAACGGCGATTTGGCAAGACGTGCTGGGACGAGGGAAGGTAGGGATTCAAGACAACTTTTTCGATCTTGGAGGGCACTCTCTACGCGCAACGACCTTGGTATCCAAAATTCATAAAGAAATGGATATTCGCGTTGCTTTACGTGATCTATTCCAATATCCGACAATTGAAAAAATAGCTGCGATCATTACAGGTGAGGAACAGCATACATATATCCCTATTCCTAACACGGAGAAGAGAGAATACTATCCTGTTTCTTCTCAGCAAAAACGTATGTACATTTTAAGTCAACTCGAAGGGGCAGAATTCAGTTATAACGTTACAAACATTATAAATGTGAATGGTGTGCTTCATCGTCCCCTTCTGGAAGAAGCATTTCGACAATTGATTCAACGTCACGAGTCGCTGCGAACTGGCTTCGAAATAATGAATGGGGACCTAGTGCAGCATGTGCATCCTGAGGTGGAATTTACCGTTGAGTATGTGAGAGCAAGGGAAGAGGAAGCGGATCATCATATTCGCCAATTTGTGCGAGCTTTTGACCTGAGCCAAGCTCCGCTTATACGAGTCGGAGTCATTGAACTCCAACCCGAACGTTTTCTTTTGCTGCTGGATCTGCATCATATCATCTCAGATGGCGTATCGATGAATATTCTTATGAAGGAATGGGCCCAACTGTACGAAGGAGAAGAACTGCCTCCTCTTCGAATTGGGTACAAAGACTACTCCGTATGGCAGCAAGCAGAAATGCAACAAGAACAGATGAAAAAACAGGAAGCCTATTGGCTGGATGTATTTCGCGAAGAGATTCCTTTGCTAGACATGCCAACAGACTATGCCAGACCATCTACAAGAAGCTTCGCGGGCGATACGATTGAATTTGTGATTACTGAGCAAAGAAGTGAAGGATTACGACAAATCGCTGCCCAAACGGGCTCAACGTTATATATGGTATTACTTGCGGTCTATTCCACCTTGCTCTCCAAATACAGCGGACAAGAAGATATTGTCATAGGAAGTCCTATTGCGGGCAGAGCTCATGCAGATGTGCAGCCAATTATCGGTATGTTTGTAAATACATTAGCGATGCGCAATTATCCAGCAGGAGAAAAATCGTTCACCGCGTACGTGCAGGAAGTAAAAGAACATGCGTTAAAAGCGTATGAAAATCAGGATTATCCATTTGAAGAATTAGTGGAAAAGATACATGTAAACAGAGATATGAGTCGAAATCCCTTATTTGACACGATGTTCGTGCTGCAGAATCTGGAACAAGAGGACAGACGCATTAATGGATTGCAGTTTCAGCCTTATAGAACTAAATATACGGTATCGAAGTTTGATTTGACGTTCATTGCGGTGGAGTCAGGGCCGGAAATTACATGCACGATGGAATACGCGACAGCGCTGTACAAGCCCGGAACTATCAAACGTATGAGCGAGCATTTGATCCAATTGATTGATGCAATAATAGAACAACCGCTAGCGAAGCTCTCTACGCTAGAAATGATTACGGCAAAAGAGAAGAACCAGATCTTAGAAGTGTTTAATGATACAGCAGTCGAATACTCCCGAGATAAGACGATTCACCAACTGTTCGAAGAGCGGGCAGAACAGACACCAAACCACATTGCAATCGTGTTCGACACGCAAGAGTTGACTTACAGCGAGGTGAATGAAAGAGCGAATCAGCTGGCTCGAACGATACGAGCCGAGGGGGGAACGGAAGAGCAGTTGATCGGCATTATGACAGAACGAACTCCGGAGATGGTTATTGGCATTCTAGCTATTTTAAAGGCTGGAGGCGCCTATCTGCCGATCGATCCTGAATACCCTGAGGAACGCATCCGCTATATATTGAATGATTCAGGAGCGCAGACATTGTTGCTGCAGGAACATTTACACGATCGAATTTCATTTAAAGGCAAGATAATCAAGCTTGATGATGAAAGAGCGTACAACGAAGATGGTTCCAACTTAGACCTATCGGTTGGAGCAAACCAATTGGCCTATGTGATCTACACGTCAGGCACAACGGGCAAGCCCAAGGGAGTAATGGTTGAACACCAGTCCGTGATCAACATTCTATCCGAGATGGAAAAAAAGTACCCGTTAGCAAGGACGGATTCGTATGTATTAAAAACGAACTATACATTTGATGTATCCGTAACTGAATTGTTTGGTTGGTTTTTCGGTCTGGGAAGATTGATTGTTTTGAAACCAGGGTTAGAAAAAGATCCCTTGTCTTTATTAAATACGATACACGAACAACAAATTACTCATATCAACTTCGCCCCTTCTATGCTGCAAATGTTTTTGCATGGATTGAAAGAAACGAATTATGTTAATACAAACTCATTAAAATATGTATTTGTAGCAGGAGAAGCTTTATCGGCAAAATTGATCACACAATTTCATTCCTTGCCATTAAGGGCCAAGCTCGAAAATATATACGGACCAACGGAATCAACGATATATGCAACGAGGTATAGTACAAGCTCTAGAAGAGAAGTACTAGCACATATACCTATTGGAAAACCATTCGGGAATATACAAATGTATATCGTAGCGAACACTGCTCAATTACAACCGATTGGCGTTGTAGGGGAGTTATATATAGGGGGAGCAGGGCTGGCACGAGGTTATTTGAATCGCCAAGATTTGACCTTAGAAAAGTTCTTAAATAACCCCTTCGTTCCCGGAAAGAAGATGTATAGAACCGGAGACTTGGCAAGATGGTTGCCAGATGGAAATATCGAATATCTAGGACGGATCGATCATCAAGTCAAAATTCGTGGTTATCGAATTGAATTAGGCGAGGTGGAAGCAGCCCTCTTAAAAATAAAATCGGTTCATGAAGCTGTAGTCATTGCACGTGAAGGCGAAGATAACATAAAGCATTTGTATGCATACTTTGTTGGCGATAAGTCGTTAACAGTGAGACAGCTGAGAAGGGCATTATCACAGGCGATTCCTTCATTTATGATACCGTCTTACTTTGTCCAAATAGAGAAAATGCCGCTGAATTCAAGTGGAAAAATTGACCGTAACGCATTGCCTGTCATAGAAGGCAGTTTGCCAACAGGGATGGAATACGTGGCTCCTCGCACAGAAATAGAAAGACAACTGGAAAATATCTGGAAAGAAATATTAGGACAAAAGAAGGTAGGGGTAAAAGATAATTTCTTCGATCTTGGAGGACACTCCTTAAGGGCAACTGAACTGGTATCCACCATTCACAAAAAAATGAATGTCAGTGTTTCTTTAAGAGATGTATTCAAACTTCCCACAATTGAACAGATGGCTGCGTTCATTCATGAATTGGAAGAACGCAGGTTTGAATCTATCCCAATGGTAGAAAAAAGGGACTACTATCCTGTTTCATTTGCGCAAAAGCGTATATATATTCTGAATCAACTGGAAAACGGACAGAAGATAGGATATAACATGCCGCTCGCTATTCTAATCGAAGGAGGATTGGAGCGATTACTTCTGGAAGAGGCATTTCAAAAGTTGATTCAACGTCACGAGTCGCTGCGAACTGGCTTCGAAATAATGAATGGGGAGCTAATGCAGCATGTGCATCCTGAGGTGGAATTTACTGTTGAGTATGTGAGAGCAAGGGAAGAGGAAGCGGATCATCATATTCGCCAATTTGTGCGAGCTTTTGACCTGAGCCAAGCTCCGCTTATACGAGTCGGAGTCATTGAACTCCAACCCGAACGTTTTCTTTTGCTGCTGGATCTGCATCATATCATCTCAGATGGCGTATCGATGAATATTCTTATGAAGGAATGGGCCCAACTGTACGAAGGAGAAGAACTGCCTCCTCTTCGAATTGGGTACAAAGACTACTCCGTATGGCAGCAAGCAGAAATGCAACAAGAACAGATGAAAAAACAGGAAGCCTATTGGCTGGATGTATTTCGCGAAGAGATTCCTTTGCTAGACATGCCAACAGACTATGCCAGACCATCTACAAGAAGCTTCGCGGGCGATACGATTGAATTTGTGATTACTGAGCAAAGAAGTGAAGGATTACGACAAATCGCTGCCCAAACGGGCTCAACGTTATATATGGTATTACTTGCGGTCTATTCCACCTTGCTCTCCAAATACAGCGGACAAGAAGATATTGTCATAGGAAGTCCTATTGCGGGCAGAGCTCATGCAGATGTGCAGCCAATTATCGGTATGTTTGTAAATACATTAGCGATGCGCAATTATCCAGCAGGAGAAAAATCGTTCACCGCGTACGTGCAGGAAGTAAAAGAACATGCGTTAAAAGCGTATGAAAATCAGGATTATCCATTTGAAGAATTAGTGGAAAAGATACATGTAAACAGAGATATGAGTCGAAATCCCTTATTTGACACGATGTTCGTGCTGCAGAATCTGGAACAAGAGGACAGACGCATTAATGGATTGCAGTTTCAGCCTTATAGAACTAAATATACGGTATCGAAGTTTGATTTGACGTTCATTGCGGTGGAGTCAGGGCCGGAAATTACATGCACGATGGAATACGCGACAGCGCTGTACAAGCCCGGAACTATCAAACGTATGAGCGAGCATTTGATCCAATTGATTGATGCAATAATAGAACAACCGCTAGCGAAGCTCTCTACGCTAGAAATGATTACGGCAAAAGAGAAGAACCAGATCTTAGAAGTGTTTAATGATACAGCAGTCGAATACTCCCGAGATAAGACGATTCACCAACTGTTCGAAGAGCGGGCAGAACAGACACCAAACCACATTGCAATCGTGTTCGACACGCAAGAGTTGACTTACAGCGAGGTGAATGAAAGAGCGAATCAGCTGGCTCGAACGATACGAGCCGAGGGGGGAACGGAAGAGCAGTTGATCGGCATTATGACAGAACGAACTCCGGAGATGGTTATTGGCATTCTAGCTATTTTAAAGGCTGGAGGCGCCTATCTGCCGATCGATCCTGAATACCCTGAGGAACGCATCCGCTATATATTGAATGATTCAGGAGCGCAGACATTGTTGCTGCAGGAACATTTACACGATCGAATTTCATTTAAAGGCAAGATAATCAAGCTTGATGATGAAAGAGCGTACAACGAAGATGGTTCCAACTTAGACCTATCGGTTGGAGCAAACCAATTGGCCTATGTGATCTACACGTCAGGCACAACGGGCAAGCCCAAAGGGGTAATGGTTGAGCATCGCGGTCTAGCTAATCTAAAAACGGTTTGGAATGATTCGTTACAAATGGACGAGCAAGACAGGGTTGTTCAATTTGCTAGTTTATCGTTTGATGCTTCGATTTGGGAGATACTGAATGCGTTATTCTGCGGCGCAAGCCTGTATCTGCCTTCGAAGTCGGTGATTTTAGATTTTCAATTATTTACCCGTTTTATGAATGACAACAAGATTACGACTGCTACCTTACCGCCGAGTTATGCTACATACTTGGAGCCCGAGCAGATGCCGTTCATGAAGAGGCTTATTACTGCAGGATCTTCTTCCACCATTCCGTTAGTGGAAAAATGGAAGGACCATGTAATATATGTAAATGCATACGGACCTACTGAGGATTCTGTTTGTTCGACGCTTTGGATAAATCGTGGTGAATCCATTGATAGTCACTCTGTGTCAATCGGACGGCCTATTGATAATCATCATGTGTTCATTACGGACAAGGCAGGGCACTTACTTCCTATCGGCGTGCCGGGAGAACTCTGTCTAGCGGGAGTAGGATTAGCGAGAGGCTATTTGAATCGTCCCGATTTGACATCAGAGAAGTTCGTAGATAACCCCTTTGTTCCAGGGGCGAAGATTTACAGAACAGGAGACTTAGCAAGATGGTCACCAGATGGCAACATCGAATATTTAGGACGGATCGATCATCAAGTCAAAATTCGAGGTTATCGAATTGAATTGGGCGAGGTAGAATCAGCGCTCATGAAAGTAGAGCCGGTCCTGGAAGCGACAGTCATTGCACATGAAGGCGAAGATGGGTTCAGTCAATTGTGTGCGTATGTCGTTGGAAAAGACTCACTAACGGTCGAACAGATCAGATACGCATTGTTGCAAGAACTTCCAAGCTATATGATACCATCGCAATTTATTAAGCTTGAGCAAATGCCATTAACTCCAAACGGGAAGATCGACCGTAAGGCGTTGCCTGCACCGGAAAAATGTATGCAAACTGGTATTGACTACGTAACACCGCGAACTATAGTGGAAATAGAATTAGCTACCATATGGGAAGAAATACTTGGTTTAGAGAATGTAGGGGTAACAAACAATTTCTTCGATCTGGGTGGTCATTCCTTAAAAGTGCTGCAATTGATTCGGGAAATAAGTAAAAGAATGAGGATGAATCTCCCATATCGTGTAGTATTTGATGCACCTACTATTGAGACAATGGCGCAACAAATCGTGAGATATCAGTTGGAATTGAAGAGCGAGTCCCATTTCTTGAAGTTGAACGAAAAAGGACAGGTAAATGTTTTCTGTTTTCCTTCTACGATTTCAGGACTCGGGATGGAGTATTATGAAATGGCGAAAAGACTTGAAAATGAATGTGTCCTCTACGCGTATGATTTTATTGATCATCACTCAAACTATACAGAGATGATCAAGGAGTATGTCGATTCAATCATTCGTATTCAGGCTCAAGGACCTTACATTTTCCTTGGTTACTCTGCAGGAGGTAATCTTGCGTTTGAAATTACGAAAGTCATGGAGCAAAAGGGTTACGAAATATCCGATATCATTATGTTGGATTCATCGTTTTTGAATTCTGAGATACAGAAAAAACGAGAGGAATTATTACAACAAGCTCTTGATTATAACGAAAATATCTCGGAGTGGTTCGAACAGGTACAGGATATTCCTTCCGTAAAAAATAAATCATTACGTTATGAATGCTATATGAAACAACTGACTACCTCTGGAGTAGTTGATGCTAACATTCACAATTTGGTAGTAAAAGGTCTGGACAAATCGAATTGGTCATATGCGACACGGAAAAGATATATAGAATACCAAGGATTTGGAAAACATAACGAACTTCTGAATCGTCAATTTATTGACCAAAATGTTGGACTCATAAAACGTGTGCTCACTCAAATAAGGGAACACCATGTTGAAAGAGAATTAGAGTATTCAAGCGCAACAAATAAAAAAGGGGGATAATGTTCACAGAGGTTGGAAACGGTTGTGATCTTGCCATTTTCTAAATAAATGAGAAGCGTTGAACGGGGAACACATTCACCACTCCGGCAATTTTGAGAAAATAAAGGCAACCCCTTAGCATAGGAGGTTGCCTTTATCAGTTTCTTTATCAGTTCAGTGGAATAACACAATTAGAGTGCGAGGATGGGGCGGATCGGGCAAAGCTATTTAGGCAGCGCCACAACCATTTTGCAAGTTAAGCCTTCAACGCGTTCTCCTCCATCGGGAAGAGCTTGACGGACTGAATCTTGCCTGTCTTCGGATCGAGATCAAGCCGGAGCAGGGCGTTCACCGCTTGGTAGCTCCAAGCATAGCCGGTATCTTGATCCGGATTGCCGAGAGACTTCACGGCCGTATCGCTTTTGCCCCCGATGTGCAGGCCCTTGATGCCGGTGGACAAGCTGTCGCCCGAGACCTCGACGAAGACGACCTCGTCGTTATCATGACAGCCGAACGAAAATCCGTCATACTCCAGCACATGAATCGGCTCTTCATCATCCATCATGAATTGGGAGACGGGCGCCCCCCAGAGCTGCCGCACCTTCTCTTCGGTATCGGTTAGCCCAATCCCCTTCAGCTTCGGCTGCTTCCGGTTGAATTCGGCTTCCTCGCCTGTGGCGGAGGAGGGACGTGAATTATCCTTGTTCGAAGCGATCTCGGTACGTTCTTGCGTCTTATCCTTGCCTGCGGCCGGAGTCTCTTCCGCCGGGCCTGTCTTGGCCGCAGACGTCGTCTTCGGGTTGGCCGGGGGCACGCTGCCGGCCTGCGCCGAACAGCCGGACAGTAAAGCGCCAAGCGCGGCAGCAGCCGCAACCATATATATCATTCGGGTAATCGGGGCACGGGTCATCAGTGCGGTTCCTCCTTCGCCGTCTCGCGGCGGGTATGACGATAGATATAGGATCGGTTTTCATCTGAACCGTAACAGGTTACTTGGAGCTAAGGAGAGCGGGACTTAGGACACTCTCATTTATATAGACGGCACTCACTCCAAGAAGTTGCAGTCGATGTATGAAATTGCCTGCTTTTCTCCATTCACCTGTTTGGCATATAATAAAAGATAAGTTGGTGAGAGGGGGCGACGAAGATGATTGATCAACCAACAGCTCGTTTTTTGCAGGAGAAGGTATCGGAAGCTAAGGTGCATTTTGAACGGGCTCTCGATTGTAAGCATACGGAGTTCGATGATTTGTACCCCTATATGATTGAACACCCTCAATTTTTCTGGTACAAACGTTACGTGGCCTGGTCCGAATTACTGACTATCGTCAAACTGTGCGAACAGCTGCAGGTGGCTTGGCACGAGCAATTCACCCCGCAGCAAGTCGAATATATACAAAAACGCGTCATGTCGGCGAAAGTGCTGGATTATTGGTTCGAGACGAACGATTCCAGAGAGCATGTCGGCGGATGACCTTCACGTGACGGAGGAAGCAAGGCCTGTCAGCGTCAGCCGGCAGGCCTTGTTCCCTATTGCAGTATGAGCCAGACTTGCTGGGTGCAGTCGAGATGAGAAAGGAGATGCGGCCATGATGGACGAGACTATACTTGACCAGTTCCGCCAGGAGGGCACGAAGGTGCGTGTCGTACGGGATATGCTCGAAGCGAATGATGTGATCGGCATCGTCGTCGCCTGGAGCGAGGACGAGGTGATGATTCGCAAGCGTAATCGGCGCATCGTGAAGCTGAGCCGGAACTATTTGATCCAACCCTTCAGCGACCCGCGGCCGGAGCTTGAGGAATAGAACTCGGGCCCGATAGCCGAGGTATCCGAAGACGAGGCCTAATTCGAAGAGCGATATGGAAGGACTGCCGAGTTGTTGGGACAGTCCTGTTCTTTTGTCCTGATCGCGGCAATGGGGGCATGAGGTAACGTTACGAAATGGGGTTCAAATTATTTTTTCGAAAAAGTGTTGACGCATATCCTAATCCATGATATTATATTTCTTGTCGCTAAGAAAATTAAATTACGAAATGTAAGATACTAAATATGCGGTCATGGCGGAATTGGCAGACGCGCTAGATTCAGGTTCTAGTGGGGTAACACCCGTGGAGGTTCGAGTCCTCTTGACCGCACCATACATATGAAACGTTGAAACCCTTGTCGCATAAGGGTTTTTATTTTTATAAATACGGTTTGCACCGGTGAAAAGGAGCTCCGCTGGCTTTGTGCTGGCGGGGCTCTTTTGTATTTCCAAGTTAATGTGCGGCTTTGATGGGCTAGAATACGGTAAAAGCCCCGGATTACTCCGAGGCTTTTTTTCTTACGGGTATAACACGGGGAGGAGCACCAAATAGGGACAGAAAGCTGCACTCCATTTGAAGATGACGAAAGGTTAGAACTAGGGCGTTAACGGATGCGACGTCTTCTGCACTCTACCAAGACTTTTTGACCTCGTCTAAGAATAATTTTGATTGCTCTACGACTCATTCAAATCACCTCCTTTCTATATTATAATATGAGAGATTGCTTTAAATGATTGTGCTATAGTTACTGGGATACTCACATGAAAGTTTCGGCTTGCAGCCTTTCTTCACATACCTTGCTGTTCTTATCTTTGTAGTTGATGATCATCCGGGAGATACCGTCCCATTGACAGGATCAACCGTATCGGGGTATACTTCGTGCGTATCATATATTCCTCGTTAGGTGAGGCTCCTATACAAACATAGGCCACTGCCCAGAAATATCGAAAGATGCCCATGGGTAGAACAGGAATTGCCGGATTAAGGCTTTTCATAAGGTGGCTAAGGAAACGAATGCAGTTTGCTTTACGTTGTATAGTGCCAAAACTCGACCAGGGGGAGCAGGCCTATTTGTGCGTGATCTAACCCTCTGGCATGTTCAGAGGGTTTTTATTTTGTATGGAAAGGGGAGAGCAGATATGGATGGCAGTCCGAGTCGGAGCAATGGCGTTTTTATGTCGTGTATGTTCTGCAAAGAGAAAGAGTGTTGTTCGGTGTGCTCTCCGATCTTCACCTGGCCTTCACCCCCGTTCCCTGCGGTTGGATTCGCGATGCGCGGACGGGGTGCCGCGGCAGGTTGATTTGATCTGCGCTCAGCTTATCGGATAACGTCGGCTCTCTCTTTGCGGGAGGGCTTTTTGGTGTTCCAACATGAGCTTGTATCCGAGAGGTGATCGCAATGATAGTGATGATGATGAAGCTGGCACTGGCCCTGTTGTTCGGGTTGTTGATCGGACTTGACCGGCAAATGAAGCAGAAGCAACTGGGGATGCGGCCCAGCATGGTGATCTGCATTGCCAGTTGTCTGCTGACGATTGTGTCGATCGAAGCATTCGGCAAATTCGGGGGCGCAGATCATCCGAATATGGATCCGATGCGGCTGGCCGCCCAGATAGTTAGCGGTGTCGGCTTTATTGGGGCCGGTGTTATTTTGCGCAGAAGCAATGAGGTGATCTCCGGTCTCACTTCCGCGGCGCTGATCTGGTCGGCATCGGCCCTTGGGGTCGCTATCGGGGCCGGATTTTATGCGGAGGCGATCTGCGGCGTCCTGCTGCTGATTGCTGCCGTCAATCTGGTTCCCGTTCTTTTGAAGTCGCTTGGGTCGGCGAGATTGAACCGCTATGATGTGTCGCTGAAGATCGTAGTGGAATCCAACCCTCGCATGACCGAGCTCATCCGCCGGATTCAACGGAATCATATGCCTGCCCCGGAGGAGAGGACATCCAAGGATAAGGCAGAATTCAAAATCCGGCACTTTAAGCTCAAAGATCTCGACAGCGGACGGCAGCGGATAGATCTGGTGCTCTCTGTTCCGGAGCATCATTATTTGACCGAGATCTATTATTACATCAAAAAAATTGATCATGTGCTCAGTGTAGAAGTGGAGCAGTTATAAACGGGAAGGGGAAAGGAGCGAAAATATGATGATCCGTCTGAATGAATACCGGTATAAAGAGGAGTACACATATCATTTGCTTCAATCACTGAAGAATGGGGAGGCCGAGGTTTTCCGCAAAGATTTCCAGGAGCTTCATCCGTCCGATCGGGCCCATTTTTTCCTGGAGCTGAGCGAGAGCGGACGCTGCCGGGTATACTCGGTTCTGTCACCGGGCGAGTTCGGGGAGTTGTACGCTGAACTCACTTCGGGCATGCAGACACGGTGCATGCAGGAGTTGAACCGTCCCCCTGCCGCTCAGATGCTGAATAAGTCTGGATAAGATGAAGACAGGTCGATAAATGACAGGAGCCTTGCGCGGCAGATGGGTCTGCTGCGTAAGGTTCCTCACTGGGTTCCCTTGCAGGCTAATACATAAGTATCTTCTTCGCTAATGACCAACTTGTTGTATGATTATTTGGTGAATGGATTACTCTTTTCGATGTGAAGGAGCGGGGGAGCTTCATGGACAAGCTATCGATCGGCCGCATGGCGGAGCTGAACCATACCTCGGTTCAGACGCTGCGCTATTATGACAAGCTGGGACTGTTGAAGCCGGAGTTCATCGATGAGACTACCGGTTACCGCTATTATTCGATCAAGCAGTGCGCCAGACTGGACTTAATCAATTATATGAAATATTTGGGCATGTCGCTGGACAATATTATGGCCTGGTTCGATAGCGAGGATATGGCCTCGATTCCGGCGATGCTTCGGGAGCAGGCCGAGCTTATCGAGCGTAAGCGCAAGGAACTGGAGCAGATGGATAAGGCGATCCAGGTCAGCATCCAAAATTACGATACGTATATGAACGCGCCGCAGGACGGACAGCTTGTGCTGCAGCATATACCTGCGCGGAAAATCTATTGCTATGACAGCAAGGTCAACATTTATGACCATCCGCTGGAGAGCTATGAATATATTTTGCGGGAGCTGCGGGCTCAGGCGATCGTCAAGCATCTGCCGATGGCGTATTTTTGCAATGTCGGCTCGATTATCCGCCAAGCAAATCTGAAGCAGGGACAATTCATCTCGACCGAAGTATTTCTGTTCGTCGATGACGATTTCGAGATGCAGGCCGGGGTAGAGATTATTCCGGAGCATGAGTATGCTTGCATTTATTGCAGCAGTTTTTTTCAGGAGCGGGACTATGCGGGGCGTCTGCTTGACCATGTGAAGGCAAAGGGCTGCGAGGTGGCCGGCGATTATATCTGCGAAGTCGTGGTGGAGCTGCCGGTCTTCCATACCGATGAACGAAATATGTTCATGAAGCTGCAGGTTCCGATAAAACAGGGTTGACTCTATAGTTGCTATAGAGTTTATGATAAGGACATAGGAGCTCCTGCAAGACGATGGCATAATGGATTGTGAAAAAAGTAACAATACCTATGGGAGGTTGTCCATCATGAAAGAGAAAATTAGAGTCATTCAGTACGGCTGCGGAAAAATGGGTTTATATTTTCTAAGATATCTGCATGAGAAGGGCGCAGAAATCGTCGGGGCCATCGATGTGAATCCAAATGTCATCGGCAAGGACGCAGGCGAGGTGGCGGGGCTGGGCCTCAAGCTGAATGTGCCTGTCCGTGCGGATGCCGAGCAAGTGTTCAAGGAATGTGATGCGCAAGTTTGCATTATCGCGACGACAAGCCTGCTGTCGGATACGTACGCAGCATTCGAGCTGGCGGCCCGTCACGGCGTGAACGCAATCAGCACCTGTGAAGAAGCCTTCTATCCATGGACAACCTCCCCGGCTTTGACGAGCCGTCTTGACAGGCTCGCGAAGGACAACGGTTGCACCTTGGCGGGATCCGGGTATCAGGACGTATTCTGGGGCAATCTAATCACCGTATTGGCCGGAGCGACGCATCAGATTACGAGAATCGAAGGCAAGTCGAGCTACAACGTCGAGGAGTATGGCATTACGCTTGCCGAGGTGCACGGGGCCGGATTGACCCTGCAGGAATTCGAGGAGAAGATCGCCAGCAACAACGACCTCCCGTCCTTCATGAGAAATGCGAACGAATGGCTCTGCTCGCAGTTCGGGTGGACGATCAAATCGATGGATCAGAAGCTCGTACCGATGACGCATGATCAAGATCTGCATTCCACGACGCTCGGCCGCACCATCCCGGCAGGCGATGCCACCGGCATGTCCGCCGTCGTCACGACGGTGTCCCATCAAGGTCCGGTTATCGTGACGGAATGCATCGGCAAAGTGTATGCCGAGGATGAAGTCGACCATAACGATTGGGTCATTAAGGGCGAGCCAATGACCGAGGTCAACATCTCCTGCCCGGCGACGGTCGAGCTGACATGCGCGACGGTCGTCAACCGGATTCCGGATCTGCTGCAGGCCCCGGCCGGCTTCTACACTACCGAGAAAATGGCTCCGTCTCAATATCGGACTTATCCCCTTCATTATTACGTGACTTAAGCTGATGTAAGCACAGGCGACAGCTTCCCGCTCCCGCCTGAGATGGTTCGGGCCTTAAATTCGGCATAGCGCACCAGGCTGAGGAACGGAGGAGAATTGGCGAAGGCCCCTGCTTTTCCTTTATAATGGTCGGAAAGGGAAAGCTCTTTTACGGATTAAGGGGGTATAGCGATGAGTGTATTGGCGGTACAGACATGCGTGGAGATTACGAGGACCATAGATTGCAACGAGGCACGGATTACGGAGACCTCGTTCCACATCGAGCTGCACGCACATGAGGTCCGAATCCGGGACAAGCGGATCTCCATGTCGCACATCTATGATATGTCTTGCCATCGCAAGCATGGCGAATCGGATGAGATCGGATTTCTGTATTTGCATACTCATCGCGGGGTGGAGACTTATTTCGTCCGCGATAATCCCGCTTCGTTCATCAATGCGTATAAGAAGCTAAAGCGGGAATCCCGAGTGATGATGACTCATCCCTCCGACCAGCCGGAGGGATGAAGCCGGCTTGACCTGGTTATCCTAGGGAACGAAGCAGATTGGCCACTGCCCCTGAGAAGAGATGTGGGAGCAGGGGCGGCAGAGAAGGAGCGATCATGTCCGAAATGGATAACAAAGTGCAGGCTTATAAGAATGAGATTGCCGAGCTGGAATCGACCTTGCCGGACGTCGTGCAAGCTTATCATTCCTTTACGGGCGCTTGCTTCGCCGACGGGGCGCTGGATGCGAAGACGAAGCAGCTGATCGCCCTTGGGATCGGTTTGTTCGCAAACAATGAGGTATGCACGTTATACCATGTGAACGAGGCGAGACATAAAGGAGCGGGCGATGCGGAAATTATGGAGGCCGTGGCGGTCGCGGCCGCTATCGGAGGCGGTCATGCGCTGTCCCAGGGCGTGATGCGGGTTCAGAAGGCGCTGAACGGCGCTTATTTGTCTTAGGCCTTAGGCGTGTCCCGTCCAAGCGCGGAAACTAAACGTTGAAAGTCCCCGGCGTCGTCGTTATTCCCCGGGGACTTTGGCATGTTCCGCTATTGACTGCCGCCAAGCACCATCGCTTCCAGCTTGCGGCCGGCAGGGGTGTTGGCCAGTCCTCCTTCCGCAGTCTCGCGAAGGGAGCTTGGCATGGAGAGGCCGACTTCATACATCGCCATGATGACCTCGTCGGGCGGTATCTTGCTCTTGATCCCGGCCAATGCCATATCCGCCGCTACAACCGCTGCGGAGGCGCCGACTCCGTTGCGCTTCACGCAAGGAACCTCCACCAGGCCAGCCACCGGATCGCATACTAATCCGAGCATGTTTTTCAGCGCAATCGCCATCGCTTCGGCTGACTGGCGCGGCGTTCCGCCCGCCATCTCGACAATCGCCGCCGCGGCCATTCCCGTAGCGGATCCGACCTCGGCTTGGCAGCCTCCCGCCGCGCCCGAGATGAAGGCATTATTGGCGATGACGAACCCGAATGCCCCCGCCGTGAACAGGAACTCTACCATCTGCTTCCGCGTAGGCTTCAGCTTCTCCTTGACCGCGAATAGCGTCCCCGGCACGACGCCTGCCGCTCCTGCGGTAGGGTTGGCGCAGATGATGCCCATGGCTGCGTTCACTTCATTGGTTGCGACCGCCTTGCTGACCGCATCGAGAATGAGGGGCCCGGCCAAGGAATGGCCCTCGGCAATGTAGCGCTGGAGCAGGACCGCATCTCCTCCGGTCAGACCGGAATGGGAGACGACCCCCTTCAGGCCTTTCTCGATCGCCTGCTCCATGACAGTCAGGTTGGCTTCCATCATGTGCATAATTTCTTCTTCCGATTGCTGTCGAATCTTCATTTCTCTTTCCAGCATGATACGCGATATGTTGATCTGTCTCTCTTCGGCAAGCTGGAGCAGCTCGGCTACGCTATGGAACATGGTCTGCCTCCTTCGGAGCTGGTGCGCTGATATGTCTTCACTTGCCATATCTCCTTAATATGGGGGAGCGTGTGCATATGATGGATGACCGCGTCGTCGATCGATTCGTCGAGCTCGATCGCCATCAAGGCGCTCTGTCCTTTGCCCCAACGGGATACTTCCATATATCCGATGTTGATATGATGCTCGGCGAGCAGCGATGTCACATGGGCCACGGCGCCGTGCTTATCCTCGTGCAGGACGAGCATCGTTGGATGGCTGCCGGACGGGTTGTCGTCCAGTTGGATGACTTCACGGATTTCCATGCTGCCGCCGCCAATCGAGACGCCGACGACCTCCAGCGCGCCACGCTTGTCCCGCAGGGTAAGACGTGCGGTATTGGGATGCTCCACGATGTCATCCGACAGCACGAACTGTACGTCCAGTCCTTGCTCCGCGGCGATGTCAAGGGCGTCAGGAATTCGCTCGTCAGCAGTGTCGAAGTCAAGAATTCCGCTTACGATGGCGACATCGGTTCCATGGCCACGGTAAGTTTTGGCGAACGATCCATACAGGGTGACCGTAACGGATTCGGGCAAGCGCCCGAACAGCTTGCGCGCTACGCGGCCGATGCGGTTGGCTCCGGCCGTATGCGAGCTGGACGGACCGATCATAATAGGGCCGATAATGTCAAAAACGGAGTGAAACGGCATGGTTCGATTCTCCTCTGCACAGATTTGTTGATGCTGCGTGACTACCCGTAAAAGACTTCATGTATCACTCGCTCAAGCCGCTTCGCTGCCGGTCGCGGGTGCGGTTCCGCGGATTTCGGCGACGGTGCGGATTTTGAAGTTCTTGAAGACGATAGAGCCGATGAAGCCAGCCACGATGCCGCACAGTGCGCACAGGACCGCTGCGATCGTGACGGTCTTGGCATCGTTGAAGCCATACATGACCATCAGTCCGGCAATCGGGGTCGCGGTGCCGGTCGCATTATTGGTCAGATTGAACAGAGCGACGACGATTCCGGCCATGGCCCCGCCCAGGAAATTGGTCACATAAACCGGAATCGGGTTGGCGGAGATGACGTCCGCCTGGGTTAACGGCTCGATAGCCACGGCAATCGTGGAGCTCCGGTCGCCGAACTTCATGCGGTGGAAGAACACAAAGTTCATGAAGGATGATCCCATGACAGACAAGGCTCCGATCGCCATCGGCAGCCCGGTCAGACCCAGCATCGCGGTTAGCGCCATAGAGCTCAACGGCGCAGTCGCGACGACGGTAATGACTCCGCCCAGGACGATGCCCATAATAATCGGATTATTGTTCGCCGCCGTCGTAATGATGCCGCCGATATTGAGCAGCGTGGCGTCGACGATCGGCGTCGCGATATTGGCTGCGAAGCGGACGAGCGGTGCGGCGACGATAATGCAGACGATGAGATCGAGACCGTCCGGAACCTTCTTCTCAATAAACTTGACGATGAACGAGACGAGGTAACCGGCGATAAACCCAGGGAGCAAGCCTGTGCCGGCACAGGCTGCGCCAAGCAGCAGCGCGTAGACGGGGGAGACGCCCATCGCGAGCGCGACCAGCGCGGCGGCGGCTACGCCGCCCATGCTGCCGGAAGCAAGCCCGACTTCCTTCGCGAGTTCGAAGCCGAACAAGTCTCCGCCTACATAGCTTTGGAACGCTTCCACCAAAAAGCTGGCAACCGCCGCATTGGCCAATGCGCCCATCGCCTTCATGCCGTTCGGCGCTTTGAAGCTGAAGAGGGAGAACAGGGACAA
Source organism: Paenibacillus thiaminolyticus (assembly GCF_003591545.1). Lineage (GTDB taxonomy): Bacteria > Bacillota > Bacilli > Paenibacillales > Paenibacillaceae > Paenibacillus_B > Paenibacillus_B thiaminolyticus_A. Next base: position 91,278 of record NZ_QYZD01000014.1, on the reverse strand, counting down.
TACCAGTAAGAGCAATAAGGTGCCGATTGCGATGTCCATACTTGATGATCCTCCTTGTGTGCACGTTAATTAGTAACCGCTTTCAAAATTTAAAATTTAATGCATTGTTTTAGGGACTCAATTAAGTTTGAGTTGATCTTGGATTTATTAATATAATCAAAAATAATTGAGTAGATTAACTGGAATTGATTATATCAAGTTTGTTTCGAACATACAATATCGCTTCTGATAGAGTTTGAAAATTTGCCGCAAGTTATGCGAAGCCGTCAATATTGTGGCCGATTTGGCCGGTGTATCGGGGGAACTTGGCCGAATCGGGGGATTGATTGTGCCTATCGTTCGCGTTATGATGTTACTAATCGTTAATGTAATTAACTTATTTTGATATAATCAAATTTTTTTGATTGACCGCAATGCTCAACTACAGGTTGCCCAAGGAAGGATTTGATTCCATGAACACAAGATTTACGGAACAGGATCGTTCTATATTGGAGTCGTATGATTCGGTGGTGGAAGGCTTGGCGGATTACTTGGGGAATGCCTCCGAAATCGTGCTGCATAGTCTGGAAGATTACCAGCATTCCGTTATCAAGATTGCGAACGGGCATCATACGGGAAGGGAATTGGGAGCGCCGATCACCAATCTGGCTCTTCAAATGCTGCAAGAGATCGAACAGTCCAACTCGAAGCAGGCAATCAGTTATTTTACGAGGAGCAAGAACAATCGTCTGATGAAGTCGAGTACGATCGCGATACGGGGCGAGTCCGGGAAAATTATCGGATTGCTGTGCATCAACATGAATCTGGATGAACCGTTTTCCCAGGTGCTGCAAGCCTTTGTGCCGCATCCGGATTTGGAATCGAGGGGGCAGTCGGAGCATTTTGCCTCATCCGTCGAGGATATGATTCATGAAACGATCGAACGGACGATTGAAGCGGTTGACGCTTCTCCCGATATCTCGTATGCGAACCGGAACAAGCATATTATCGGCCTCTTGTATGAGCGGGGCGTGTTCAACATGAGGGACGCGGTCACGATTGTGGCGAACGCGTTAAAGATTACGAAGCATACGGTATATTTGCATCTGCGCAATCATACGTCGAAAAGTGAAAAGAAGGATAGCAATTAAGTTGGAGGGGGAGAATTCTCCTGCCATGTATCCGGAGCTTCAGCGCGTTATGCTGAGGCTCTTTTTGTTTCTTTGATGGCCTCTACGCTCGATTAGGAATGTAAAATATTACCTTTACTTTCTGGTTAATAATACATATTATTTATTATAGTCATTATTAGCTTTAATTGGGTTTTATATAAATAAATAACAAGATTATATAGGGGGTGCACTGTGTTGAGGGAAAGATGCGAACGTGATGAGCTTTTTTTTCATGAATTATGTGATACCTATTTCAAGCCAATTTATAAATATTGCAGGAAATTGGCAAAATCGCAGGTGGAGCTTATCGACTTTGCCGATGAATGTACGCAAAATACCTTTTTGGAAGCGAGAAAGCAAATCTCCAAGCTGAAAAATCACCCGAATGTGGAAGGATGGCTATTCACTACGGCCAGGAATTTCGTGAATCTATCATTTCGAGCGATGTATCTCAAAAATAGGTATGAAGTAATCATGACGGATGATATTCATAACCAATTGGAATCGCGGAATAATGAAATCGATCAGCTTATTGAAAACGCTGTCGATGTGGATGAACTATATCACCAAGTGTTAATGAACTTGAGTACAAGCGAATATGAACTGTATACGGATTATTACATTCAGAAAATGTCAATTGTGGATCTGACTCGCAAATATGAGGTATCGGGTAATGCAATTACGACAAGAATTTACCGGATTAATAAAAAAATCAGGAGCATTGTTCAGACGCTTGTCGTGAGTCTCGATATTGGATAAGGCCCTGCAAATCCTCCAGCCGCAGCTGTTCGGGAAAAGTTCAATCGCAATGGGCAGCCCCATTGCGATTGAACATGGAATCATCCGATTTCGGTCAAATAATTGGTTGCAACCCAGCCCCAAGCATTATGTTTGTAGCTGTAGACATTGAGCCAGTAATAGCCGTCCGCGTAGACAGGATCAAAACCATGCCCTGCATTCACCATATCGCCCTTATATAGCAAGCCGAGCGTTGTCCCGGATAAGGAAGGATTGGTTCGCAATCTAACCCCATCTGCATTTACGTTATACGTGGCAGAGAAAAGGACAATTCCATTTTCGGATGTCACGGCTTGCTGCTGGTTATTCACATTGGCTGGAACTTTATGCTCCGCAGCATATGCTCCTTGAGTCATCACGACCGTGCTGGCGATCGCCAACGACAAGATTGCAGCTTTTTTGAACATTTGAATCACATCTCCTTTTTCGATAATGGTATGAAGGGGATAAGTCTCACTTATCCATGGAAATAAAAAGAGAACAAGCATCTCGTAGAATGAGATTAAGGGAACATAAAGTGTGCGATAAGTTGTTTTACATCCGGGTCAAATAATCCATTGCAACCCAGCCCGAAGCATTATGTTTTTTGCTGTAGACATGTTGCCAGTAATAGCCGTCTGCGTAAGTAATCCCATAATCCCCTGGTAGCACCACATCGCCCTTATATAGCAAGCCGAGCGTTGTCCCGGATAAGGAAGGACTGGTTCGCAATCTAACCCCATCTGCATTTACTTCATACCAGAGCTCGAAAAGGACCATTCCGTTGCCGGATGTCACGGCTTGTTGCTGATTGTTCACATTGGCTGGAACTTTATTCTCCGCAGCATAGGCTCCTTGAGTCATCACGACCGTGCTAGCAATCGCCAACGACAAGATTGCAGCTTTTTTGAACATTTGAATCACAACTCCTTTTTTGATAATGGTATGAAGGGGATAAGTCTCACTTGTCCATGGAAATAAAAAGAGAACAAGCAACTCGTAGAGTGAGATATAACCCTTCATCTATTACATTGCTTATAAACCTCTAAATTACATAAAATTTAAAAAATATTTTAATTAGTAAGATTAAGGGAACATAAATTCAGATAGAATATCCTTCCATGCTGTTACTGCATGAAAGATGAAGATGCGGGTTGGAGAATTATAAAAGCTTTTGGACTAGGCAATGAATAGAACATGAAGGAATGTGCATTTCCAATACGAGATGTGCGGTTCCTGAAGGAAAATGATAAAGGATTGAAAATGTAAGAGATGAAAAAGCTTTTCGAACTGGTAGATGAAGTGACAGATGAAAAATCCATTTGCACTTTATGAATGAGCTTAGAAAGGACAGGTCAAATCAATACAGATTGCAGGAAATTAGTAAAATCGCAGGTGGAGCTTATGGACTTTGCCGATGAATGTACGCAAAATACCTTTTTGGAGGCAAGAAAGCAAATCACTAAGCTGAAAAATTACCCGAATGTGGAGGGATGAGTACAAGCGAATACGAACTGTATATGGATTATTACATTCAGAAAATGTAAATTGCGGATCTGACTCGCAAATATGAGGTATCGGGTAATGCAATTACGACAAGAATCTACCGGATTAATAAAAAAATCAGGAGCTTTGTTCAGAATCTTGTCGTTAATCTTGACTTTTGAGAAAGTCCTGCACATCATCCCGCCGCAGCTGTTCGGGAAAAGTTCAATCGCAATGGACATCCCCATTGCGATTGAACATGGAATCATCCGATTTCGGTCAAATAATTGATTGCAACCCAGCCCGAAGCTTTATGTTTGTGGCTGTAGACACTGAGCCAGTAATAGCCGTCTGCGTATACAGGATCAAAACCATGCCCTGCTGCCACCAAATCGCCCTTATATAGCAAGCCGAGCGTTGTCCCGGATAAGGAAGGATTGGTTCGCAATCTAACCCCATCTGCATTTACTTCATACGAGGCAGCGAAAAGGACCATTCCGTTGCCGGATGTCACGGCTTGTTGCTGATTGTTCACATTGGCTGGAACTTTATTCTCCGCAGCATAGGCTCCTTGAGTCATCACGACCGTGCTAGCAATCGCTATCGACAAGATTGCAGCTTTTTTGAACATTTGAATCACATCTCCTTTTTCGATAATGGTATGAAGGGGATAAGTCTCACTAATCCATAGAAATAGAAAGAGAACAAGCATCTTGTAGAATGAGATATAACCCTTCATCTATTACATTGCTTATAAATCCCTAAATTACATAAAATTTGTGAACAATTTTCAAAATAAGGTATGAAATATGGCGAAGTTAGGCCCAAAGGTGGAAAATTGTCGTCATAGGTTCAAATCCTGGCGCCCGTACAATGCACGGATATCAAGGCCGATTTCTTGAATGCTGAGGCGCAGCTTCTGGTATTCCGGGTCTTCGGCTGCAGGTCAACACCAGGGTTGCAGGCAGCTGCATTTATCCGGTCAATACGAATTTGGATTAATAATACAGAATTTTATTCTTTTATTTGGTGAACATTAATATCGAAAACATCCATAAGGAAAGGTTGATGAATATGCTTTCTTTTCCCGTTCATGGTTCTAAGCACGATGTATTGGGAGAGCATAGAGCAATGGAGACAAGATTTACGATTTCAGCAAACGCAAGAATTGATGCTACTACAAAAACCTGGACTTCCGATCATTGGGAAGGATTTACTGGGTCTGTTGTTGTTCTTCTTACAGATGCTTCTGGTAACATCCTTCATGCGACTGATACCCACACGTATGATGTCAATGGTGTCTACATAGGGGATCCAAGTCGAGAAGACATTTGGAATGAGACAATTCCTGAAGACGCATTACAGAATATGGCAGGATATGCAGTTTGGCAGACAGATACTCCTAACATTATGATTACTCCTGACGCATTTAAAGAGTGGGCGGAGGCTATTGCACCAATAACAAAAGCTTTTGTATCTCAAGAAGAATTAGTGAGATCAAGGCACTAATCGGCTTATACAGCCCCTTTTAGTTGGGTTGGTTTCTCGCGGGTGTTGCTTCATCTCTAACTTCCTGAAGTAAACCCATACCTAGATACTGCGAAGGAAACGTTGAGGAGGAGTATAAAGAGTGCGATAAGTTGCTTTTACATCCATATACGCTTTATGATCAAAATAAACAAATCACGGAAGAGTGGGAGAATGAATCAATAGAAGCCTTTCTGGAAGCCGTCTATGAAGGGGGATTGACGTCAATTGACGGTCTAACGTACTTCAACAAACCCAATAATCCCTGGAAGAGGTGTGCTCAGATTCTGTATATGGGGAAGATTTATGAGTAGCCTCGAACGGGCCCCCTACACCTTCTATATTCCAAGTCCTTATTGGCCTCTTGTATGAGCGGGGCTTCGGTTGTCACGGCTTGTTGCTGATTGTTCACATTGGCTGGAACTTTATTTTCCGCAGCATAGGCTCCTTGAGTCATCACGACCGTGCTGGCAATCGCCAACGACAAGATTGCAGCTTTTTTGAACATTTGAATCACATCTCCTTTTTTGATAATGGTATGAGGGGGATAAGTCTCATTCATCCATAGTAATAGAAAGAGAACAAGCATCTCGTAGAATGAGATATAACCCTTCATCTATTACATTGCTTATAAATCCCTAATTTACATAAAATTTGTGGATGAATTTGAAAATAAGGGATTGATTATGGCGAGGTGCTGCTTTTATAGGGAGGTTTCGTGGGCTTCCATTGCACGAACTTTAGCCCCAACCATCTAGTTTCAGGCAGGTTCATTCAGAAGCTTCACCACGTCTTTCTACATAAAAGGGGATAGAATAAAATATATTAAAAATAATGGGAATATATTCTTTTTTTATCACTTGTTGTGTGGTATATTTGGGAAGGATTTAAAAAAATTGAATGAAAGGTGATGTTAATGTTTAAAAAAGTAATATCTTTGTGTTTGGTTTTTATTATGTTCTGTACTGGCTTATGTTTGGAAGTTGGTAATTTTAGTCCTTCTCAACATGGTAACTCCATCATTAGTGTTCAAGTTAAGAAAGCGGAGGCAAAGAGGTCTGGTCCGGTAGGAAAAGCTAATCGAAAAAAACAAGGGCGGGAAGTAAATGAAAAGAAAAAACAGGGAAATTGGCAAAGTAATCCTAACAAAAGTTCGGATCGTCCTATGAAAAAGCATACACCTAGTAAAAAGCATAAGGGCGGGAAATAGAGAGGACTTCGATTTTGAATAAAGAAAGAACCGGACTAAGAATACGCTCTGATAAAAACGTGGATGTCGTTTTAAAAAAAGCGTTTGTGCATTTTGCAAAGTGGCTGCGATGCCATTACAATTTCCCTAAAAGGGTGCCTGTTTATGTAAAAGAAAGTTATTATATTATAACTCACTGTTCTAAAGAGCAGGTCTCGGCTACGTTTTTTGCACCCTATGATAAACAGGATGAACCTTATATTCGAATTGCTACAGGCGATTTTTATGATTTGGAACAAGAACATGGACGTAGAGACGCTATTTTAATGACTTTAAAAAGTTTAGCTCATGAATTGCAGCATTATTACCAATGGTTAGATGATGAAGAGTTTCTCGAGGATGAAGCTGAAGAAGGTGCCAGAGAACTAATTATAGAGTACATAGAAGATAATTTCGAAGAGTTTTGGTCTTCGTTGAGTTGTTAAGCTATCCTTTAGGGTAGCTTTTTTTTATTAGCTTGGTGTGTGATTCCCAGCTTATAAAAGCTATTGGACCAGGTAATGAATAGAACATAAAGGATCTATTACGTGATTGCACTCTCTGCAGGAAAAGAATAAAGGATTGAAGGTGAAAAGATGAGAAAAATACTTTTCGAACTGGTAGATGAAGTGACAGATGAAAAGTCCTTTCTGCACTTTTTGAATGAATTAAGAAAAGACTGGACAAGCCATGAAGAAGAGTGGGAGAATGAGTCGATCGAAGCCTTTTTGGAAGCCGCCTATAAATGGGGTTGGACGTCCACCGAAGGTCTCTCTTATTATAACAAATCCGATAATCCCTGGAAGAGGTGTGCTCAGATTCTGTATATGGGGAAAATTTATGAGTAGCATCGAACTCTACAATAAATGTTGGCGGAACCGGAAGAGGACTATGCTTGCGAACGAATGTAGGTCGAAATTGCAAAATTGGATGGCGAATATTTTGAGAACGGATAAATTAACATAACGATGATAAGAACCTGGAAAGGAAGAAAGATGTTGACTAATCTCATTCGAGAGATTGATTGGCTGGAAATCAGCAGCGAGGTACGTTCACTGCTTGACCAAGGGGGCTCTTGCGTCACCATTCATCCCATGAAACCTGGCCTGGAAGCAGAGGTAACGAGAATCAGCATGGACGAGCTTCATTTTGTGCTCAAAGTATGGAATCGGGACTCTAAGCCCGATGTTCGTGTTCAGTATAAGCTGCTGGAAGCTCTTTATAATAGGGGGTTGCCCGTTTCCAAACCGTATGGTTGGGGGCTTGATCGAGACGAGAATTCTGTCTTATTAACCAGCTTCGACGGAAGTCCTATCAAGAAAGCAAATCAGTCTTTGTTTAAAGCGATTACAGAGATGCTAACTCGCGTACATAGAATTCCTCTCCAAGATATAGATGAATTCGCGCTTCCAAAGCATGATTTTATTTCTTATTTTTATCCCGGGATTGAAGAACATGTTGATCTACGGGATTTGCTTGTTCAACTCGTTGAATGTGCGGATATGAAGCAAGATTGCATGATTCATGGAGATTTTAATTTGGGGAATGTGTTGGAAGCGGAGGGGAAGTACACCATAATCGATTGGACAAACGGGCAGCTTGGTGACCCCAGATACGATATGGCCTGGTCAATGGTGTTGATGAAGATATATGGCGGCACGAGGCCAAGTTCCCATTTACTTTCTGCGATTCTAAAAGAAACTTCATATACAAGCGGGGAACTAGAACTGTTCGAGGCAATGGCTTGCTTGAGGTGGATTTTGCTTCACAGAATGGCTTTTCTGCCTACCCGAAAAGGCACGATTTCAAGAGTAAGGAGCTTATTGAAAGGGAATCGGCATTTAAATGAAGATTTACTTTGAAAGCAATTTATATAGTAATTTGGCCAACCTTTCAGTGCTCTCTCGTTCTCGTGGGTGTTCGGATTCATTCCTGCCATATTCTATGTTATAGCAGGAATTATGGCATTGGTAAGAATTTGTCTCCATTCCGCCAACATGTTAGGATATCCAATAATGTTATGTTCTCAAGCAAGGCTCCCCAGGCAAGCAATATGGGGGGCTCTGCTCCAAAAAGATGTGAGGTCATCATATGTCAAGAACGATTTTGATTGTGGAAGACGAGCCTATTTTACGGGAAATTATGAAGGATTATTTGCTGAATGAAGGCTATCAAGTGCTGGAGGCGAGTGACGGGAAGCAGGCGCTGTCGATATTTCATGAGCAGGAAGTGGATTTGATTTTTTTGGATATCATGCTGCCGGAGTTGGACGGATGGTCGGTGTGCCAGCGTATTCGCAAGGCGTCGAACGTTCCGATTATTATGCTGACGGCTCGCGCGGATGAGGACGATACGCTGCTCGGATTCGAGCTGGGCGCGGACGACTATGTAACGAAGCCGTACAGTCCGCCCATCTTGCTCGCCCGGGCGAAGCGGCTGCTGGAAAGCCGGCATGTCCGCGATCAGGAGGCCGGCACCTTATCCGGCGGCGGCATTACGGTTCATTACCCATCCCGAACAGTGACGATAGACGGGGCGAGCTGCAGCTTGACGTATACGGAATTTGAAATCTTAGCGTATCTGATGAAAAACAAAGGGCTCATCATCACGAGAGAGCAGCTGATTACTAAAATATGGGGCTATGATTTCGTCGGGGACGATCGCACGGTCAACAGTCATATTCGCAATCTGCGCTCCAAGCTGGGGGAACATGCGAAGTCCATTGTCACTGTCGTTCGATCAGGCTATAAATTCGAGGAACAGCCATGAAAAAGGGCATCGTATTCAAGCTGTTTCTATTAACGACCGCGCTCTGCCTGTTCATCCTTGCGATCGTTTTTGCGGGACAAACCCTATTTTTCAAACAAATGTATGTGCATCAAAAGGTGGCCAGTGTAAAGTCTGCTCTTGAAGCCTATGAACAGGAATACCTGAAGCATACTGGGAATGCCCAGGCAATGGTCAGGCTTGAACAAGATTTTTATCAGAAGCATGGCACCTGGATCGCGCCATTGGATGCGATGGGCAATCTGCTGTATACCGATGATTTTCAAATGGAGATCTTATTGGATCGGGTCGGCGGCAACTCCGGCTTAGGAGGCAGCACGCTTACCGTTCCGCTGTACACCGTCATGAAGGTCGAGGACTTCAGCAGCGACAATCCGTTTTTGGTTCCCTGGATTGAAGAGGGGGAACCGATTGCGTTGGAAGGCCTAATCATGAAGAATCAGCTCGTCGTGCAGCGGATGGGAAGGACGGTCTCCAATCTGAGGGAGGAGAACCGTCTGGAAAACCACCAGATGGTGAACAAGGAATACGAAGTCGTTCCCCGGTTCGAGAATCCAACGGAATATTTTGAAAAGTATCACTCTTTCCTTGAAAAGGGTACGATTACGGCTATCCGGACACCGGTAGGGGCGGGCGTCTCACGCTACAATACCATTTATTTCTGGACCGGATCAAAGCGTTTCAGGCGGATCTGCTGTACGGCGACTACGACAGCGGCGCGAATCCGAGTCAGATCATCGATTTTGAAGAAAACCATGTGACTTACAAAATCTTCGTGGACCGCATCGACGAGCGCAACGGAAAGGCCGCCTATCTGTTCGCGATGACGTCGCTGCAACCTGTGAACGAAGCTGCGGGGATGATGCAGGATTATTATGTGTACATCATCATCGCCACGCTGCTGCTTGTGCTGCTGGCCTCGTTCTATTTCTCCCGCCGCATCGCCCGGCCGCTGCTTCGCATGAACGAGACGACGCAAAAAATGGCCGGCCTGGACTTTTCTGAGAAAATTCCGGTCACGACCAAGGATGAGATCGGGGAGCTGTCCCGCAACATTAATGAGCTGTCCGCGCGGCTGCATTCCCATATCGCCCGGCTGGAGGAGGACATTGAGAAAGAAAAGCTGCTCGAAAATACACGCAAGGAATTTATATCCGGGGTATCGCATGAATTGAAAACGCCGCTGAGCGTTATTCAAAGCTGCCTGTCCATTCTGAAGGACGGGGTGGCTAGCCATAAGCGGGATTATTATTTTGCGGCGATGGAAGATGAAGTGCGACGGATGGATCTGCTGATCGCGGATATGCTGGAGCTGGCGAAATACGAGTCCGGGACGTACAAGCTGGATCTGGACTCGTTCGATATCGCTGCTGTCCTGGAGCGGATGTGCGCGAAATTCGCATCCGACATCGCGGGCAAGAAATTGGAGCTGCACACTCAGCTTCAGCCGTTCGAAGTGGTGGCCAATCAACGCCGGATCGAGCAAGTGATCGTCAATTTCCTAACGAATGCGATTCGCTACACGCCGGAACGGCAGGCCATTATCGTGTCGACCATGGAGGAGCGGGATACCGTACAAGTTTGCATCGAAAACAAAGGTGCCCATATTCCCGCTGAGCAGTTGGAGAAGATATGGGATCGTTTCTATCGCGGCGAGCCTTCCCGTCAACGCTCGACCGGTGGAACTGGACTTGGTCTGGCGATCTCCAAGAAGATCCTGGATCTGCACGGCGTGCCGTATGGCGTAACCAATACGGCAGAAGGCGTGATGTTCTATTTCCATGTGCATAAAAAAGGTAGTAGGTAGGGAGCGCAGAACTTCGGTTCTGCGCTTTTTTGTCGTGTTCAAGAGCCTCCGAGCCGGAGTACCGGCCTGTGTTTTATAAAGCAATCTTTATTTCATCTGCATTTTATCTTTATCTCTCTCTATTATTCTGTCTAGTGTGAGAGGGGATGGATGGAACATGACAGCACGAACAAACCTTGAACGAAGTACGAGGGAAGGAAGGTCGAGAAAGAAGAAACGAGGCCGATTCATCGCAGGACTGGCGGCCGTTTTGCTGCTCGTCTTTTGCTTCATTGACTCGAACGACTGGGACCTGAAGGATCACCCGGAGCAGATAGTCGAGAACATAAAAAAAGCGACGATTGACGATCTGGAAGTCGTGCTCATGCATGAGAAGCCGCAAACGCTGCAGGTTCTCCCGGAGATCATCGCCTTTTATCAACAAGGAGGGTACAGCTTCGGCGTGTATGATGATGCCAAGCATTTTCATCTGAATTTCCAAAAGGATCATCGCTTGTAAGGGGAACGGACGGAACCGCATGCCGGCTCCGTTCCGGACGCCATGCAAGACGACCTGAAATGAAGAAAGGGAGAGGAACATGACAAAAAGATTAATCTCTACATTGTTGATCGGGAGCATCGTATTCACCTTGGCCGCATGCGGTAAGGAGTCCAGCAGCCAACAACCGCAAGACCCGCCGCTTCAAGCGCAACAACAGGAAGGCGGATCTGCCAAGTCGACCGAGGCTTCGTATCCATCGATTTTTCAAGACAGCGTATTTCTGGGGGATTCGATTACCGAGGCGATGTCCTTCCATGATGTGCTCGATGAGGCGAATGTGTTGGCAGGCGCGGGCAAAACAGCCGAATTCGCGCTGGAGGATATCGACGAGTTGACGAGACGAAGCCCGAAACATATTTTTATTCAATAGGGGTCGGATGACATCCTATGGCCTACGGACGATCCGAAGGCCTACTCGTTGGCGCATTACGCCACCTTGATCGGCTCGATTAAGGAAAAGCTTCCGCAGGCCAAAATCACGCTCTTATCGGTAACCCCGGTTACGGCTGAGCAGGAGAAGGAAGAGTCCCGTTATAAAAATATAAGCGATTATAATCAAGGCTTGAAAGAGCTGGCTGATAAGGAGCAAGTCGGATTCGTCGATTTGTCTCCGATCGTTGCCGATCATTCTGATCTGTATGAGGAGGACGGCATCCATTTTCAAGCCGAGTTCTATCCGTTCATGCTGGATGCGCTGAAGGATGCAGTGAAATAACATGCCTATCGTTCGATTATGCGAGGTGACAGAACGTGGTTTTTAGCAGCCTCCTGTTTCTGTTCCTCTTTTTGCCGGCAACGATTCTGATTTACTATATATCGCCGAAGAGGCTTAGAAATGCGGTTCTTCTCGCCGCAAGCCTGATCTTCTATGCGTGGGGCGAGCCAATCTATATTTTCATCATGATCTTCTCGACCGTATTCGATTATGTTAACGGACTGTTGATCGAGAAGTACAGGCACCGCAAGCCCATCGCCAGAGCGGTCTTTATCGGCTCGATCGCCGGCAGCTTAGGCATTCTCTGCTTTTTCAAATATGCCGGATTTGTCATCGACACGATCAATCAACTATTCCATTTTCATATCCAGGCGGCCGATCTGCCGCTGCCGGTAGGCATATCCTTCTATACGTTCCAGACGATGTCTTATATCGTGGACGTCTACCGGGACAAAGTGCCCGTACAGAGGAATATAATCTCCTTCGGCGCTTATGTCACGATGTTCCCGCAGCTTGTCGCGGGACCGATCGTCAAGTATGGCGATATCGCGAGACAACTGGTCTCCCGAACGATGACGCTGGACCGGTTCGGCGAGGGGGCGGAATTATTCATCAGAGGACTTGCCAAAAAAGTGCTGCTGGCCAATCATATCGGCTTGCTGTGGACGAGCGTGAAGACGGCGCCGGCAGAAGAGCTAAGCGTATTGTCGGCTTGGCTTGGCATTATAGCCTTTACCTTCCAGATCTATTTCGATTTTCGCGGATATTCGGATATGGCGCGCGGACTTGGGAAGATGTTCGGGTTCGATTTTGTGGAAAACTTCAATTATCCCTATATATCGAAAAGCGTTACGGAGTTCTGGCGCAGGTGGCATATTTCATTGGGCGCCTGGTTCCGCGAATATATCTATATTCCGCTCGGCGGCAACCGGTCTGGTCTGCTGATCCAGTTCCGCAATCTGTTCGCCGTCTGGCTCGCCACCGGCTTGTGGCACGGAGCGAGCTGGAACTTTATTCTGTGGGGCTTGTATTTCGGTGTTTTCGTTACGGCCGAGAAGCTGTTCCTGTTGAAATGGCTGCAGCGCAGTCCTCGCGTCGTTGGACATGTCTATACGCTTCTGATTGTGATCATCGGCTGGGTCTTGTTCGAATACGAAAATCTGGGTTCCGTCACGGAATTCATCGGGGCGATGTTCGGGTACGGCACGCATGGATTGGTCGACCGTCAAGCACTCTATGATCTGTCTGCGAATGTTGTCTTGATGCTCGTGTTGACGTTGTGCGCGACGCCGCTTCCCCGGAAGGCGTTATCGTTCTTCAGGGAAAAAGGGAAGATGGCAGGAGCTATCCTCGTTCCGGCGATGTATTTTCTGTTCCTGTTGCTGTCGACGGCCTATCTGGTCACGGAAACGTACAACCCATTCCTATATTTTCGCTTTTGAAGGAGGCGGCGCCGATGAACAGATACGATAAAATCTATAAATATGTAATGGCCGTACTGCTGCTCCTCTTTATAGGCGCGCTCGCCGTGCTGAATCTTCTGACGGCGGAACATGAATTTTCGGAAGCGGAAAATCGGGTGTTGGAGAAGTGGCCTGACTTTACGCTGCAGTCGCTGGCGGCGGGAAAATTTACGTCCAGCTACGAGAAGTATGTGTCCGATCACTTCGTCTTCCGTGATGCCTGGATCGGAGTGAAAACCGATGCGGATCGGGCGATGGGGAAAAAGGAGAGCAACGGGGTGTATTTGGGTAAGGACGGCTTCCTTATTCAACGCTTCAACCCGCCGGAAGACAGGGATGTGGAGGATAAGATGCAGGCCATTCGTGCGTTCGACCATGCCACTCCCGGCGTTCGCAAATATATGATGCTCGTGCCTACTGCTGCCATGGTGCTTCAGGATAAGCTCCCGGCGTATGCCGCAGCGGGAGACGAAGCGCCTTATGTGGACAAGGTCCGGCAGAAGCTTCCTGGCACTATTCGCTTCGTCGATGTGCATCCCGCGCTGTCTGCAGAACGGGAACAGCCTATTTTTTACCGAACCGATCATCATTGGACCACGACCGGCGCCTATTACGCCTATCGGGAGCTGTGCATGCACATGGGGCTCATCCCGCTGGAGAAGGAAGATTTTCGCATTCAGCAAGTAACGGATCAATTTTACGGCTCGCTCTATTCGAAGAGCGGATTCCGGCATATCCGGCCGGACCGGATCGAGCTCTATCTGCCGAAGAAGGAAGCGAGCTATAAGGTGGAGTACGTCGATGAACAGCGAACGGCGGATTCCTTGTACGAGATGGGCAATCTCGCACAGAAGGACAAGTATACAGTGTTTTTTAACGGCAATCATGCGCTTATTAAAATCACGACGGCCCACCCGGAGGGAAAGAGGAAGCTGATGGTGGTCAAAGATTCGTACGCCAATAGCTTGCTGCCCTTCTTAACGGAGCATTTTAGCGAAATTTATGTCGTCGATCTCCGGTATTACGGGGAAGACTTGGCGGCGCTCGTGCGGCAGCACGGTATCCGTGACATGCTGCTGCTCTATAATGTCAATACGTTCTTTGAAGATCCATCTATTCAGAATCTATCGGAGTTGATCGAATGAAACCATATAGACAAGGGGTTTGGAAGTCTTTCGCCTTTTTCATGATGTTAGCCGTTGTCATTGGCGCATTGGCCGGATGTTCCAGCCAGCAAGCCGGGGAGAAGCTCTCGGCGGCGGTGGGGGAGCGAATCCAACGGGCGGTGAACCTGGATGAGATGAAGCAGGGGGATATCAAGAAACTGGCCAAGCTGTATCATATCGAGGCCGATGAAGTGGAGGATTTTATGCTCTATACGGCTGCGTCGAATGTGAAGGCGGACGAATTGGCGATCATCAAAGTAAAAGATGCGGATCAAGCCGAACGCGTCAAACAAAACATATTGCAGAGAATCGATGCCCAGACGGTAAAGTTTAAAGACTATCGTCCGGTCGAGCACTTTCTCATCGAAAAGCATGTGCTGAAAACGAAAGGCCGCTTTGTCTTTTTCGCGGTCTCTAAGGGGGCGGCTCAAATGGAAGCCGCGTTTGATAGTGCGTGGTAGCTCGGCGTGAAGCCTCAGTTAGTTCTATACAGTGGTGAGTCCAAAAAAGCGGAAGTTCAGCAGAGCTTTCGCTTTCGCATGCCGTGATCTTAACTATAATATCATTATAAGCGGCTCAATATTTCAGGACGAGCAAATATGGCAAAGGACAATAACGACACCAAGTAAAGGCGAAATGAAAAAAGTGCAATGTTTGGAGAGTCTTATGTGATGAAGTACAAAGATTGGATTCTGTTTGACGCAGGCGCCCAAGGAGATTTAGGAATTTGGGCTTTAGTGAGATAGCGCAGCAAGAAGAGCAGTCTAGTTGCATATGGAGAATGGGGCTTTCACTCCAGCCTAGTCTACTGCGCAAACAAGGTACTCCCTGAGAGCGAACTGAACGAATTATTGGAGCGCTCCCTAACATATGATGGTTAAATCAATGATGAGAGGTGAAAAAATGCTAATCGCTCTTGTGTAAAGGGCTGAGCCTGGCTGAGACCGTTACTTCTCGAAGCGGGGCTGGCGGTCGGTCTAAACGGGAAATCGGGTTCTTTAGTTCGTAAATAGGATGGACGTTATGAACGAATGCCGTGGAATTTCAAAGATGTCATTTTTCCGAGGAAGGAGTCGTGAAAATGAATAAAAACATGCTTAAAGGCGTAGGGATTGGTGTCTTTGCAGCCGTACTCATTCATGCGTCAGGCATGGTTGAAGCAAGCGGGCAAGCATTAAAAGGTTATTTTAAAGACCGCGGCTGGTGGTCTGAACATGCGGAATGGGCCAAGGATAACGGGTTGATGAGCGGCATTTCCGACAACCGGTTCGGCGGCGACGAGCCTCTGACCCGCGGAGAAATGGCAACCATTCTCCGAAATTTGTCGTATCGCGGATTATTAGGCACAGCATCGGACAAGAAGACGGAACCTAAGTTCGGAACTGATTTTTATCAAAAGCAGCCCATGAATTTGCCTCTTTCCAAAGATCAGGTCAAAGAAATTTGGGGAAGCAAGTACGCTGAAGTAAGAGATGCTGCGGCTGGCGATTTGATTTTATGGCGTTATGACATCGGGGCAAAAGACCACTATAAATTTGAAGCGGATAATGACTCCATTGATATGGAAGTGAAACGTTATTGTATTACTAAAAATCTTTGTGCCCCATCCGATAACATTAACATCAAAGTTGTCGCCATTGTTTAAACCTTTGGTTTAATAAGCATACATACCATTATCTTACACACAAATATCTCTCCATGTGATATACTCCTAATATATTACATCAGAAGGGAGTTTTACCGTTTGAAAAAAGTTCTTCGTAATTCATTAGCAGCTTTCTTAGTTCTTGCATTTACAGTGGTGCTCTTTACGCCACAAACAAGTTTTGCAAAAGCAAGTGAAAATTTCGAATTCAAAATCCATGAGGAGGGTTATGCAGAAAATTCAAAAGGACGTAAATTCAAAATCACATTTGATAAACCAGCAAAAAATGTACACTTTGGTGCCGTCTTAGACGACGCTTATAGGGTTAAATTCCCGGAAAGAGTAAAATTTCGACTCGAAACAAAAGACGGAAAAACTGTTTTTCAGTACAAAACATTAATTTTCTCTGAAATAGGAGATAGAGACTACACTACTAAATATACTAAAAACATTGATCCAGGTACTTATCATGTTTATATTGAACAAGAAACATATGGTAAAACTTCTGTAGAAGGTAATGGTTTTGTTTATTACGATTACGTTAAATAAAATATTGAAACTGCAATCCCCCGTTAGCATACCTAATGGGGGATATTTTATTTACTTTTAATCAATCAGTATAGCGATATATCTTCATCCATCTCTGTCCAATACTCATCACCCATGCTGTCACATACACGGATATCAACGCCGAATGGCCCTTCCTTTGCGTCGATAATCTCAATACGCCGCGTCACGCTGCCCTGTTGCCCAATCAAATCTTCTCTTTTGCGTTCGTTCATTGGTTTCACCCTTTCTGATCATAATAAAAAAGCACCGGTTAGGGTGCTTGCGATAAAAGTAAATTAAATTTATCTATCTGAATCATTAATTGATAATTTGTTGTTCCTTCTCATCCTGATATTTGACAGTTTTTTTGTTAGAGATAACTCTAGAATTTGCATCATATCCGCTCTTAGTTGACGCATTAACAATTCATCATCAGCATCATTATCAGGGATATCATCTGTGTAGTATTTCTCTCGTGTCAATCAATGAATCCATTACAAGTTGCATAACCTTCTCCAGACAATATCCTCCACAAACTACAGTAGACTGATCTTCTTGAGTATTATTTTTTGGATTAGCATTTCTACCATACCACAAACCACCTGTATCAACTTCCTCCCCACAAACAAACAACGTTTTATTCCTTCGCCTTCAAACCATTCATCTTTATATGCTTTACTCAATCTCAATCTGTTATAGTCTCTTACTAGTGTTTCAATAAAGTCATCAGTAATCGCATCGCTTGGTGGGAAAATAGAAATATACTTGCTCCACGATTCTGGCGGTCAGTAACGCCGGAGTTGTTCAGACTAAACAAAAAGAAACACACTCGGACAGATGTTGACTGTGTGCCCTGCCCATCCCTTAAAGGGATGGGCAGGGCACATCCGTCTTTAATCCCACGATGAAAACCGTGGGCTTTCAGTCGTCAATTAGTGTAATTACTAAATAAATGAAGCGACCGATAAATCAGCGCAGCACATTCCGCACGTGTCAAATATCGCTTAGGTTTAAATGTATTATTTGGATATCCGGTGATCACTTTCTCAGCGGATAGGGCGGCCACTTCCGGCTTAGCCCAGGTAGCAATTTGCTTGGCATCCTTAAAGTTAATATCAACAATAGGAATATTTCCTTTGTAAGCTGCATTAGCAATCATCTTAGCCGCTTGTTCCCGAGTAACGGGATCTTGTGGCCGGAATTCTTTGTCACTGAAACCATGAGCTATACCATTTAACACGGCCGTTCCAAGCTCTGGAACATACCACGATGTACGCTGTATATCCTCAAAAGTAAGAAATACATCCGAGGCTTTCTCTAACTCTAAAGCCCGGACAAGCATGGAGGTAAATTCAACGCGAGTCACTTCCCGGTCTGGCTCAAATTTAGATTCAGACACGCCCTTGACGATTCCCCGTTCGTACAATGCAAGGATTTCATTTTTGGCAAAGGATTTGTCGATGTCACTAAACCCAGGCTTATTGCCACTACCACTAGCATCAGGAGTTTCATTATCTATAGACGGTACTATTTCCTCATCTGGCAGACCCGGCTGCGCAGGGATAATTCCACCATTGCCCGATCCCCCCGACGACGGCACACGCAAAGTTTGGCCAATAGCAGTCTTAGGCTCTGTCTTATCACCGACACTGTTTTCCATCCAAACCTCGAATTTGTAAGATTGATCCTCTTTCAAATTGCGTGCTGTGAACACCTTTTCCTTACTTCGATGCAGCTCTTTGCCGCCACTTGCATAAACAAAAATTTCGTTAGTAAGCGGGCTGTCAACCTTAACCGTTAACGTGTGCTGCGTAGAATCAATAACCGATACCTCAAAAATAGAGGATGGTAACGTGACGAATGAAGGAACCGGCGTGGCCTTACCTTCACCTACATCATTGACCGGGATGATTGTCCAGTCATCATATTCCTTCGCACTCTCCAGTCCGCCGATCTCTTTCTCCGTTTCTGGAGCAGTAATGATTCCGACTACATTGCCTTCCCCATCAATTACTTTGTACCAGTCCGCTCCATCCACTGGTTTAATGTTGATCACTACGAAGTGCTCGCCGCGATCACCAATCGTAACCGACTGACCGTCCGGATCGTCTGGATCAACGCTGAAGTCCGCCGGAAGGGTACGCTGCGTAAAGCCGGATTTTTTACCTTCACCTGTATCGTTTTCAGCAGCCACAAAGACTTTAATTGTTTCCCCAGGCTTTAAATCTGTAACCGTATAGCTGGTTTTTTCCGTCTCGCCAATTTGTTCACCGTTATTATCGTATATCGCATATTTATTTGCACTGATAACTTCGTCCCATGCCAGTGTGAATTGATCGGATTTGATATCCGCAAGGTGTAAATTGCCTGGCTGAGCCGGAAGCGTTAAGAACGCTCCCTTGATGGCCTCACCATACCCAGACGCATTACCGGCAATCACTTCCGGCTGATAGAGAGTACCGGCATTCAAGTTAGTAAGAACAATTTCGGTTCCGGATATCTCAAAATATACTGCGTCAGTTACTGTCATTTGGTACTTGTCCGCTCCCGGAACTGGATTCCAACTGAGTTTTGCACTATTTTCCTCTATATCGCTGATCACCAAACCTTGCGGTTTGTCCGGCAGTGTGCTGATTTCAACCTTACCGGTCATACCAGCTCCGCTCCGATTTTCAGCATAGACCTCAAAGATGTAGCGACTTCCGGGTTCCAATGAAGTTACCGTGAACTGCCTTGTTTCGGCGGACAATTCTTTATCCTCCATGCCGTTAACCAGCAGCACGTAGTTCTCTGCTCCGCGTACAGCATTTTTTATAGATAAAGTCACTTCGTCTTTACCGATCTCATTTACAGTGTTCTCAATTTCATACTGATATCCATCCCCAAAAGAGCGGACTTCACTAGATCTTTAGTGATGCAAGAGGAATGGATTATTGATGGCTATTACGGAAGTACGTTAGACATTCGCCTGCAGGCTGCCCGGAGTCCATCGATTGGGAATTTCTCAAGTACGGCTGGAATTTTCGAAGGGATAAACGAGCCGGAATTATAGAGAAGCTAAAAGCTATTCGCCAACTAGGAAGATTATAATCATCAGGAAATCGAAGGAAGCAAGCTTGATGTTAGAGGCAATACGGGTTTGTGACTAAGCTATTTCGAAGAAAGTGAAGCGGGAGTACCTTGAGTTTCCAACACAAATATGAATGAATACGAGATGATGGAGGATTTTAGTTACCCTATTAGCGACAACCGAAATCGGGATATTTTACTGGACGCTATACGAGGCAGAGATGCCTTCAGGGCTATATATTCATTATGAATGCAGTGGGAAACATCAGCAATATGGCCGGCACCGCATGCAGGGTTGCGCATCGGGATTCAAGCGACGTGACGGGTTGAAAAGGACAGGGCAACGAGTCTCCGCGCAAAAGTTATCGCTTGCATGAATGTGTTACGATAAACAAGGAACAAATATCCAGAAAAGGATGTGTGCCTTGTGAAACTGAATCATCTCAATCTCACGGTCACCGACGTTCCATATCGGCTTCATCCAGGAGAGCGAAGAGAAGGTGAACGAGATGAACCGGCGGCTGAAGGAAGACGGCTTCAATGTCGCGCAACCGAAAAGATTGCATGGCTGGACATTTTATGTGAAGGCCCCGGGTGGGTTCACCGTCGAGGTGCTCGCTTGATAAGCCGTTTCGTCCCTTAGCCCTTGTGCGCCGCGCAAGGGTTTTTTGACGATATTGTGGCTTGGGGCAGTTACAGGGCGGCATGTTGACGGAAATTCAAACATTATAACGTTATATTGACGAAGGCGAAGTGCAGTGCTACGATGAGACCAAACATTATAATGTTTGGCTTATCGACGATAAGTAATTATTTCCTTCATTATTTGAAATGAGGTGAACAACTTGACCGAGCGGATCGTCCTGCGCGGCCTCAAACGCGTGGATGGGACGTATATGGATCTGGTCGTCGAGGACGGGATCATTGCCGGCATTACGGAAGCGGGCGCCAGTCACGGCGGCGATATTATTGATTATACGAATACGGAAACTTATGTATCCAGCGGCTGGATCGATCTGCATGTCCATGCCTTTGAAGAGTTCGATCCTTATGGCGATGCGATTGACAAGATTGGCGTGGAGCAGGGCGTTACGACTGTCGTCGATGCCGGAAGCATGGGGGCGGATCGGATTGGAGATTTGAGGGCGAAGGCGGAACAGGCTGCTACGAATGTGTTGGCGCTGCTGAATATTTCCAAAATCGGGCTGAAACGCACGGATGAGCTGTCTGACCTTGCCTGGATCGATCCGGTTGCGGTGCGGGAAGCCATAGCGGAACATAATGATTTTATCGTCGGGCTTAAAGCGCGAATAAGCCGGAGCGTCGTGCGTGATTGCGGCATAGAACCGCTCAAGCAAGCGCGCGCCTTGTCGGACGATACAGGACTTCCCGTCATGGTACATATCGGGTCGGCCCCTCCTGGCATTGAAGATATAATTCCTTATTTACAGCGGGATGACGTGATTACCCATTACTTGAACGGCAAAGCGAATAATTTGTTCCGGGATAATGGAGAGCCGCTTCGGGTGCTGACCGACGCGATAGCACGCGGCGTGCATCTTGACGTTGGGCATGGGACAGCCAGCTTCTCGTTCATGGTAGCAGAATCCGCCAAGCGGCATCGTATTCCGTTCCATACGATCAGCTCGGACATTTACCGCAGCAACCGGCTGAATGGCCCAGTATACAGCTTGGCCCGCGTCATGTCGAAGTTCCTGTATCTGGGTTATTCCCTGGCAGAGGTCGTCGCGTCTGTGACGGTTAATGCGGCGGATTGGCTCAAAAAGCCGGAGCTGGGCCGGATACAGGTAGGGGATCAGGCCAATCTGACGCTATTCCAAGTGCGTAACGAACCGGTTGAGTTGACGGATTCGGATGGCGATGTCCGCATCGGACAGCAATATCTTGTAGCTAAGGGAGTGTTTGCAAATGGCAAGTACGTTGCATGTGAAGTACGGACTGAAGCGCGTCATTAATGCCAGCGGCCGCATGAGTATTCTAGGCGTGTCTGCGGCGACGGACACGGTGATGGAGGCGATGAAGATCGGCGCGCAGAGCTATGTAGAAATTGCCGATCTCGTCGATAAGGCAGGCAGCTATGCCGCTAGGCTCATCGGTTCCGAAGCGGCCGTTATTGTGAATTCGGCATCGAGCGGAATCGCGCTGTCGGTTGCGGGCATCGTGACGCAAGGGGAGCGCCGCCGCAGCCTTCGCCTGCATCAGGATCCGATCGAGAAGAACGAGATTATTATTCTGAAAGGCCACAATGTGCAATACGGCGCTCCCATAGAGACCATGGTCTATCTGGGTGGCGGCAAGCTGGTGGAAGTCGGTTATGCGAATGAAGGCAGGGCCGAACATATCGAGGACGCGATTCATGAGAAGACGGCGGCTATTCTCTATGTGAAATCCCATCATGCTGTGCAAAAAAATATGATTTCGGTCGAAGAAGCGTGGGAAGTGGCGCAGCGCAACCGGGTGCCGCTCGTCGTCGATGCGGCTGCAGAGGAAGATTTGCAGAAATATGTGAAGGTATCCGATCTGGCGATCTACAGCGGTTCGAAGGCGATCGAGGGACCGACGACGGGCATCGTGGCGGGCAAGCGGCAGGCCGTGGAATGGGTGAAGGCCCAACTGCACGGCATCGGACGGAGCATGAAGGTCGGCAAAGAGTCGGTATTCGGATTGCTGCAGGCATTAGACGAGTATATGGTGAAGGAAGACAAGAGCGAGCAGGAGAAAGAGATGCTTGCTAAGCTGATGCCGCTGAATAAACTCGAAGGCGTCACGTGTACGATCGTTCAAGACGAAGCGGGCCGGGCCATATACCGTGCGCGAATTCAGATCGATTCCGCTCTTGCCGGCACGACGGCTGCAGACGTCGTAGAAGGCTTGAAATTGGGAGAGATTGCGATCTATACGCGCGACTACGGGGCAAGACAAGGCTATTTCGATATCGATCCGCGCCCGCTCATGGGGGACGACATCGACGTAATCGCGTCACAAATTCGTAAATTAGCGGGAGGAACTGCTCATGTCTAAGATGGATAAACGGTTGTACAAAGGACGCGCGGCGCTGAATGTGCTCGCCAACAGCGTAGAGAATGCGAAGGAAGTGTTCGATGCGGCGGAAGGACATGTGCTGGTCGGCGTCCTGTCCAAAAACTATTCGACTGTCGAAGCGGCCGTCGAGGCGATGAAGGAGTACGGTGCAGCGATTGACGAGGCCGTATCGATTGGACTCGGAGCCGGCGACAATCGCCAAGCGGCAGTAGTCGCGGAGATCGCGAAGCATTACGGGGGGACGCACATTAATCAGGTATTCCCTTCGGTAGGCGCAACCCGCGCCAATCTCGATGGCAAGAACTCCTGGATCAACAGCTTGGTTTCGCCTGCCGGGCAGGTCGGTTACGTCAATATTTCAACAGGTCCTGTAAGTGCCGAGCAAGCGGATCAAGCGGTCGTCCCGATCAAGAGCGCTATTGCTCTGGTGCGTGATATGGGCGGCAATGCGCTTAAATATTTTCCGATGAATGGCCTTGCTTGCGAGGACGAACTGCGCGCCGTGGCGAAGGCATGCGGTGAAGAACGCTTTGCGCTGGAGCCGACCGGCGGAATCGATCTGGACAACTTCGAAGCGATTCTCCGCATCGGTCTGGAAGCGAACGTGCCGATCGTCATTCCGCATGTCTACTCTTCCATCATCGATAAGGCAACCGGCAAGACGAAGGTTGAGGATATGCGCGTCTTGTATACGACAATGAAGAAATGGGTCGATTATTATGCCTGATTGGACGCCCAAAAAGATCGCGGCCTTCGGAGAGGTGATGATGCGGTTGAGCGTGCCTGGAGTGGAGCGGTTAAGCCAAGCCAGCCGGCTCGATTATTCGTTCTCGGGCACGGGCGTCAATGTCAGTTCGCAGCTTGCCCGCTTCGGGCATGAGGCCAATCTGGTATCCAGGCTGCCGGAAAATCCGCTGGGCGAAGCGGCAGAGTCTCAACTGCGGAAGCTCGGCATCGGCACGGCTTATCTTGCCCGCGGCGGGAAATATATAGGAATGTACTTCTTCGAAAAGGGGTTCGGGGCGCGCCCGGGGCGCGTCACGTATACGGATCGGCTCGGAAGCAGCTTCAATACCGCTCCGGAAGATGCGTATCCGTATGCCGATATCGCGAACGGGATCGACGCCGTTCATTTCTGCGGCATTGCCTTGGCGATGAACGATGGCGTCCGCCGCCATATGAAGGCATTGGCAGCCGCCGTCAAAGCTGCGGGAGGGCTCGTCATCTTCGATTGCAACTACCGCCCGGCGCATTGGGGGGAAGGCGGGCATGTGAAGGCCAAGCCCCATTATGAGGAGATGCTGCAGCTTGCGGATATCGTCATGATGAACGAAAAGGATGCGATGCTGACGCTGAATATGAAGAGCGGGAAGACCGGGCGGCGGGAACAGGTGGAGGAATTGATTCCCCAGGTGGCCAAGCAGTATAATATTTCCGTCATCGCAGGCACCCATCGCACGATTGTGGACAGTCACACGCATTCGCTGCAGGGCTTTTTGTATAAGCGGGACTCATTTTATTATTCGGAACCGTTAACCTTCGCGGTACATGATCGGATTGGCGCGGGGGATGCCTATACATGCGGCATCATGCATGGAGAATTCCGCGGCTTCCCGCCGGAGCAGACGGTAAGGTTCGCCGCCGCCTCCAGCATGCTTGCGCATACGATCGAAGGCGACACGCCGATGGCGGCCGAGCAGGAAGTGATGCGGGCGATGGAAGAGTCCGGGATCGACGTCGAGAGGTAAGGGGAAGCACAGCAAGTAAGGGAAAGGCAGGCCGTAGTCTTGAAACTGTCACGGAACAAACGTCCTTTGTATGTACAAGTAAGAAATATTTTACGCGAGCGCATTTTGCACGGCGTCTATCCGCTCGGCACGAATATTCCGTCAGAGCCTCAGCTGGAAAAAGAATTCCAGGTCAGTAAAATAACGGTACGCAACGCCATCATTGAACTGGTGCAGGAAGGGTATGTAGAGAAAAGCAGCGGAAAAGGCACCAAGGTCATTCGCAATACGTCCGCCTCAAAGCTGTCCAAATGGAAGCGGTTTACGGAAATTTTGGTCGAGGAGGGCCACCGGATTCATAAGCGGGTCGTGAGGGCGGAAGTCATCCACGCAGAGGAGGGAACCGATCCTTGCCGCTTGTTCGGGGCAAGCTGCCTATGCATCGAGCGGGTCTATGATCTTGACGGTTCGCCGTATATCCACTTCACTCATTATTTGTCGCATCAGGCCGGAGCGCTCGATCTGTCGGAACTGGACGGGCAGTCGCTGTATGAATGGCTGGAGGAGCAGGATACCGAACTCGGCCAGTATAAGGACGAGTTCGCCGTGGCGACGGCCCCGCCCGCGGCCAGGGCGGTGCTAAGCGTAGGAGCGGACGTGCCGCTCTTGCGGCGCTCCCGGTATTCTTATGATGTGAACGGTACGCTAATCGAATATAGCGTAGGGTATTATCATACGGCTCTTCATTCTTATGTCGTGAATTACGACGGCTAATAGGGCTTGGCGTTGCACGCCTTGAGGTGGATGATGGAGTCAGGCAGAAGCCGCTCAACTTGCTGGCATCGGGCAGCGGGACGGAGCGGCTTCTGTCTTTTTGTTGTCCGTCCCGGGATCTTCCTCTTCACGCTCCAGCGCTTCATCCGCGCCTCTCCGGAGATGTTCAATTTGCCTCCCGATGAACAGTGCAAAAGGTTGAATCTTGGCAGCGGCTTGGATGTGCGATACCGTTAAAGCAGGGAAGAAGAACATATCGTGGCGGTTGCGAACTCATTGACAGATCAAGACTGCGCACAGGAGGGACACATAATGGATAAGCAGGTCACGATCGTGAATCCGCTGGGGATTCATTCCAGGCCAGCCGGAGCGTTAATGAAACAAGCAAAAGCGTTTCCATGCGATATTCGGCTCCTTAAAGGCGAGAAGGCGGCCAACGCCAAGAGCATTGTCGGCATTTTGTCATTATCGCTCCAGCAGGGCGATCAGGTCATTGTCGAAGCGAATGGCGAGCAAGAAGCAGAAGCGGTAGAGGCGCTCGCGGCCGTGCTGGAGTCGATATTGGAGGCATGATGGATTCGTGCCGCTAGCAGGCGATAAGGAGTGATGCGGTATCGCACTGTCAACGCGTTCTCGCAGCTTGCTTAAGAAGTTGATGTTCGTGAATACGCCGCTCCACATTAAAGAATTGGCCGCCATGTATGAGGTGAGCGAGCGCTCGATCAAGTACGATCTGGAAGCGATTCGCATGTGGCTGAAGGATCAGGGGATGTCGCTGCATTCAAGTCCAAGCAAAGGGATATGGCTGGAATGCGGCCATGCGGCGCAGACGGCGCTGCTTCATAGGCTGGATGAAGCGGGTGAAGGCGTCTTCATTAGTCAAGAGGAGCGGATGGCCTGTCTCATGCTTGATTTGCTGCTCGGCGATGAACCAATCCCTATTGGGCGGTTCTGCACACGGTATGATGTCACCCGCAATACAATTGTGTCGGATGTGGCGCTGGCAGAGAGCCTCCTCGCGGAACATCGACTTGCGATCGAGCGTACGCGGCGGGGCATCAAGCTGAAGGCTGGCGAGCAAGAGCGGCGTGCTGTATTGGAAAGCGTTATTTATGTGCAACTGGATCAAGCCGATATGCTGCAGATCGTTCAGGGCGTTGCGCTGCGGAGAAAGCCGGACACGTTCGCCGTCTATGTGTTGGATCGCTTGCTTGAGTCCGTTGTCGACGTGAATATGCTATTCGTGATGGTAGCGAACATCGTGCGGGATATCGAGCGGGAGCTTGGGGCAACATTGTCTGATCGTGTCATGATCGGGGTTTTTATCCGGCTGTGCATTGCGATTCAGAGATGCCGATCGGCAAGCGGTTCAGCTTACCCGCTTCCTGCGGATTGCGCCGACGCCCCGCAGATCAGACTGATGATTCATTCTATTATTCGAACGAGACTGAAGCCATTATCGGAACGGTATCCGATATCCTTTACGGACGGCGATTTGTGGTTCATCGGCTTGCAAGCGGAAGGGCTTGCCGCTCCGCAAGCTCAAGCGGGACAACAAAAGCCGCTTCCCGATGTGTATATGCTCACGATGGAGTTGATTCGGCATGTAGAGCGAGAGATGCAATTCCCGCTCCAAGACAATCCGGATTTGTTGAACAGTCTGTTCGCACATATGTCGAGCCGCATCTCAAAGCATAGCCTAGGGGTTGCCGATCCGAATCCGTTGACGAAGGATGTGATGTTGAAGTACAAGACGATGTTCCGGCATGTCAAGGCGGCGTGCACGAACGTGCTCCGCGAGCATCAGATCTTTCTTACCGATGGGGATATTGCGTTCATCGTGCTGCATTTCCAGACGGCGTATGAGCGCCGAATCGATCAGCACAGGTGGAGAGCGCTGGCAGTGTGCGGTACAGGAAGGGGAACGGCCGAGCTGCTCACCACCGTTATCGAGAGCGAGTTGAAGCATATCCGATTCGTCGCCACTTGCTCGGTAATGGATGTCAACAAGGTGCTGCAGAACATTGAAGTCGATTTGATCATTAGCAACTTGCCCGTTGCGGCCGAAGTTCCGGTCGTCGTCGTTCATTCGATTCCGGGAACCAGGGATGTCGAGGCGATTCGAATGCAGCTTGGCCGATTGAATCGCGGCACGGCACGCACGGAGCGCGGTGGGCATATCTTCGGCGATGCGAAGGCGCACCCTTCGTGTGATGCGAGGCTGGAAAGCCGCATTCGCGATGTGATCTATGCGGGCTATGAATTGTCAATAGCTGTCATCGCGCGCTTCAAGCGCTATCTGTCGCGGGAGCGGGAGGAAGGACTGCGGCTTCACCTTATGTTAATGGTGAACCGCGCGGCATGCGGGCGCTCCTTCGCGGTTAGCAGGGAGCTTCCGATATTGGATGAAGCGCAACGGACGATGAAGGTTGAGATTGAACAGATGCTTAAAGAACGAAATGTAAGCGCTTCAGAGGAAGAGATTTTTGCCATATTGAGATATTTGGAACCGTGTAACGACAACTTGAATGATGGAGAGCGATCAGCAGATGGATAGAGTCGAACGAATACTTCAGGAAATTCCCGCCAAGACGAAGGCAGACCAAGACGAACTGGGAGAGCTGCGGCCCATGCTGTACTGCCTGCTGGCAGATAGTGAACGGATCGGCTTGCCGCTGACGGATGACCGCCTGCTCGTCATTGCCATCCATTTGCTCGGGTTCGCGCGCAGGCTGAAGCAAGGAGAGCCGCTGCCCGAGCTGGAGGAATCGATGTTGGACGAGGTTAGTCCGCAACTGGTACAGCTGAGTCACCGCACGCTGCGAAGTTACGGGGAGCTCGCAGAGGAAGCAATTGATGATGCGGAAGTTTTTTATTTGACGGTTCATTTCGAAGCTGCCAGGAATCAATAAGAAAGGGTGAATACGATGGAGAACAAAGTGAAAGTCGTGATTGGAGATCGTCTGGGCAAAGGACAGCAAGTGGCGAAGGGAGTAGAGGCGGCCGGCGGGGAAGCGATCCTCATCCCGGGCGTAGGGGCGGATATGAAGGTCGGCGACGTGATGCACGCGGAGCAGGCGGACTTCGGCATTTCGTTCTGCGGCAGCGGGGGAGCCGGAGCGGTTACGGCCAATACGAAATATAAGTTTCCGATGGAGTTCGGCCTGCGTTCCATTGATGCGGGTATCACGGCTATTCGGGAAGGCAAGAAGGTGATTGGCTTCGGCTTCATGGATGTGGAGGAACTGGGCCGAAGGCTGACGGAAGCCTATATTCAGCAATATAGGGGGTGAGACGTCATGTTTCACGTATGGGAGCAGAAGATCGAGATCGAAGGGAAGGGAGATTCGAAGGCCGCAGCCTTCCAGCAGGCGCTCTCCGGCATAAAGAAGAAGCTCGCGCAGGAGATTCCCGATGTGCTGCTGCAGATTGAGCCGCAAAATGTCGAAGTGCTGTCGGCGAAGGAGGCACGTTATACGGAACGGTTTCTCGGGCTGTTTTTTCCGAGAGTGAGGGCGCGTTACGAGATTCGAGTTCGCATCCATATCAAAATCCGCGCCGTAAAGCTGGACGAAATTGCGTTCGAGCAGCAGACGGAATCTTTGTCCCCGCCCCAGCGCATTCTTCATTTGCGGTAGTATGGTAAGCGGCTTGCAAGCATTACATCCGAGTGGGGAGGATTCCGATGGAAACCGTTACGATTATTGTGGAATCTATCATTATCGGTCTGTTGGTCGGGTATGGCGTTGGGGCCGGGGCGGCGCGCATGTTCCACGCCCCGAAGGTGCAAGGAATGGGAGCGTTCCGCACTTTCGGCGAGTTGAATGCATGCGAAGGGTATCCAGTGGCACATTTCTCCTTCGGACTCGGCTTTCTGTTCAACGCATGGGCATCCGTTGTCGGTGCCGGCGGACTGACCCAGGATGTGGATCACCGCATCATTCCGAACTGGTCGGCCGCGCTCCTGATGATTCGCAATAAAAATGTGGAGGATACGCTGCACAATCCGAAAAAAATGGCGTATGCCGGAGCGCTGGTCGGCGCTATCCTTGTGCCTCTGTTGAATTCCACGGCCGCAGCCATACCGGCATCGTTGCAATCCGTTGCGACGCAAGTTCTGGTACCGGCGGCGAATTGGCTCATTAATCCGATCATGCCGATCGTGTTCTGGACCGCGGCAATGGACGCTGGCAAGCGTCCGGGCTTATGGGCAACTGTGCTTGGCGGATTCGCTCATATGATTATGGGCAATGCCGTGCCGGGGCTTGTTCTGGGGATACTGGTCGGCAAAGGCTTGGACGACAGCGGCTGGAACCGCATTACGAAGACGCTTGTTGCGGCGATTGTGCTATTATTCACATTGAGCGCCTTCTTCCGCGGCTTCGATATTCAACTCCTCCGCAGCTTGCATGTGGAGAACATTCCGCAATGGCTCATTGATCTGCACGCATTTTTCGGATCGGAGGTTCGTTAGCATGGAGACGGCAAAACAAGGCTTTTGGTATTCGGAATGGGCGTTCGTATGGTTTGTCGCCTGCTTGTCTTCCGGTATTTTTGCGGGGACGCATTTATATTATGTCTATCATGTGGGCGCATTCAACGATATTGCGATTGTGGCGCTGCTGGAGGCGGGCATGAAGGGCGGCAGTTATGGCGCGGCCGCAGCCTTCGGCGCCAGCTTCTTGTTCGCCCGCATTCTTGAGGGCCCGCTCGTTGGCATTTTGGATATCGGCGGCGCCTTGCAGACGGGTCTCGGCATCGGCGTCCCGGCATTGATGCTCGGGGCTGGAATTACCGCTCCGCTTACTTCGTTCCCGCTCGCGCTATTAACGGGAGCCGGGCTGGGCGCCCTCGTCGGTTCGGTCATTATTATGATCCGCAAATTTACGATCAACGCGGCGAATTCAACATTCGGCGCGGACGTGATGATGGGAGCAGGCAACGCCGCAGGCCGTTACTTGGGGCCGCTCATCGTCATATCGGCCGTCATGGCCTCGATTCCGGTCGGGATCGGCGCGACGATCGGAGCAGGCATTTTTTATTACTTCAAAAAGCCGATTGCCGGCGGCGCGATTATTGGCGCCATGGTTCTGGGCGCGCTATTCCCCATTGTTGCCGGTTCGTGACGTCTGCGTATGAAGGCAGTGTATCATTGAACCGGATGTCTCTCCAATGAACGGACAGCAATTCGCTGGGGAGAAGCGGGCAGGATGAGCGCATGAAGAGCTTCCGCTCAATGACGAAGAACCACGTTCTCCAGGCGTGGTTCTTCCCTGCTGTCCACAGGGTGACATTTTGACAGGGAAATAATTTTTACGTGTTCAAATGCTTGACATCAGATGTTAGATAGGATATACTAATGATTGTTGAGGCGATGATAACGGCTTTGACAGTAACATTACATAACATGCATATGCGGTCATGGCGGAATTGGCAGACGCGCTAGATTCAGGTTCTAGTGGGGTAACACCCGTGGAGGTTCGAGTCCTCTTGACCGCACCATACTTAACAATGATAGGTTTCTGATCTGCTGTTTCTGGCAGAGCAGGAACCTTTTTATTATTCAATATCTTTAAGCTGGGGCTCATTACCTGGGCAGAAGAAAGCTTGGAATCTAAATAAATGTAATTTTTATATTCGTTGCTATAAGAACCCAGCATACAGCGGGAGCGCGAACCCGTGAATCGGAGGTTTTACGAATCTTCCGAAGAGGCGATTACTCGCGACGAAGTCGCCGTGATCGTTCTGAACCTGCTGCAGAAGTCGGAATGGATAGAGAAGTAAATGGATTAATGACTTAGAAGGAGCATCCGGTAAACAGACAGACGTTGAACGACTAGATAATAAAGATTTGTCGTACCCCAATGTCAAGGACTTATACTTGGCCGATAAGATGATTGAGCTAGCGTGGCATACTCCCGGCAGGTGCGCGGATTACTTGCCAAGTTTGGTTATTCTGTACCCATGTATTTTGGAGCATGAGTAAACAATGTACCGGATGGGCGACATCGGCCGTTATGTGCCGGCGGGCAGCGTGCCTGATTTGGAAGCGATACGGCGCAGTCCTGGCGCGAAAGCTGCCAGACTGTAAACTACCTAGCTTGCTAGCGACGAAGTATCTGTCGCTGAGGGGAAGGGTAAGATTAACCGCCATTCGCTGTCACAGGTGAAGGAGTCACATGATTCACTGGCTTGTTGACGATCTGGCAGCAGGTCCTGAAGCGGGAGGACATCGGGGTGAACGACGAAAACCTATTGTTGAACGTGTAATCTTGTAGATGCCGGCAATAGAAACCGTTAATCAACCATCCTGGCCAGCTAACCAGGTGCAATCGTTGTGAAAAACCATCGCTAACCTAGCGATGGTTTTTGATATGCTCTGAGATCCGGGAATGGGATCATGTACTTGTCATCTGATACGTTGTACTAAAGTAAGTATCTTCTCATTTTTTAGTTGGGATCATCAATCGATATTCCCTTCAAAAGCAGTCTGATCGCCTTGACATGCAGGGCTGCATATTCTTCCCCGCTTAATTTTGGCATCGTTAGGCAGAGCTGAGTTGCGCCAGCCAATGTGGACATTACACCGAAACTCAACGTTTCGATATCTTCATTAATGAAAACGCCCTGGTCGATCCCTTTTTGTAGCACCTGTTTTATTGCACGGTAGGCTACATCTGTGATCTCTCTCAATGTAGCCAATGCTTCGGATTCGCTGGAAAGTGTTCTGGCATACTCTTCGAGCGCTTGGAGTAATGGACTTTCACAATCTCTTCCGAATAAATCAGCCATTTCAAGCAACTGCTGGCTGGGAGACTTGGATTGCTCGGCCAAAAGAAGCCACTTTTGTGACATTTGTTCCGAATGCTGGGTAAGCAATTGGAGAAAGAGCACCTCTTTGTTTTTAAAATGATGATACAAATTGCCTTTACTCATCTGTGTCAAGGCACATAAGTCGTCCATTGTAGCTCGATCATAACCTTTTTCAATAAATAACAACTTGGCATGGTTTAAAATAATCGTTTTTGCTTCTTCTGCCGGCAATCGCCTTCTGCTCATAAGATCCTCCAGGGAACCTTACAAACGGTTCCTTTTATGTTTGAAAAATTGAAAAGTGCTATATGAGATAACGATAGCAAAAATCCCAAAGAATGCAAACCTCATATCTAACGTGTGGCGGTAAACAATACTTTGCAGCCCCATGTTTTCCAAAGCCGATGATCCATATCCCCAAATAGATGTATTGAAAATGTTCGTGGCAAAATGAATCCCGATGGGAGCCGCCAATCCATTGGTGTGGTAAGCAACGATTCCCAGAAAGAATGCTCCTTGCAGGTAATACAACGGTCCAAAAATTCCGTAGTTTAGCATTTCGGGGTTAAGTCCATGGACCAGGGCAAATGTCAGGGAAGTGAGGAGGATGGACCAGAATACACCGCCTCTTAATGATCTGAACATACGGTACATATACCCTCTGAACAAAATCTCTTCAGCAGCACTTTGAATCAAAATCAAAGGTGCGGTAACAATGAGTACACCTACCCACGGAAGCGGATTGAAATGAAGCGTAAAGGCTTGAGGATGCACAGCGATATCGACAAGTAAATACAGGATAAGTGCCAATACGTACAGTGAAAAATAAATCGCAAATTTTCGGTAATTAGGCCTTTTACTTTCAAACAAAAATGCTCTAAAACGAATTTTGAAAAAATATCTGGTGACGATGCAGACTCCGAGAATTAGGAAAAAAAAGGACAAATATAGCGTGATCAAACTAGGTAATCCTGAGCGAGTAGCGGGAATTAAAGCATGAATTAGATTTAACCATAATAAAGTGCCTCCTTGCCAAATAATGAAAATGACGATAAACCCTGCTAAAGATTTGAAGCTGAATGGTATCGGCGGTTGGAGCCCATAATTCTTTTCCATGAAATGCACCCATTTCTCATTGTATTTACCGACTACATAGTCGGTAAATACAATATACTTATTCTAATATATGTCTGTCAACACAATGACAACGTAATAATCTGTAAGTCTGGAATTTGTATTACGCCAGCTCACACATGGTCATTGGTGATCGTGGGAGAACAGTTTTTTTGACGGTGTCCTTGCCCCTAAGACCCCTACGTTCTCCCGGCTATCGCCATCGTAATACGACCAGAAAAATAGGCCAACCAGAAATCTCTGGTTGACCTATTAACACGAAAATCCCTTTAACCCGCTCGCTCTTCCGGAAGCCGCAGCAGCAGTTCCAGGAAGACGGGAACAAGCGGCAAGGTTCGATAGCTCGATTATTGTTTGACTTGGTCTTGCATTCGTTCACACTATCATGAAGGGAGTTGCAAGTCCTGCCATATTGTTCAGGTTGTTTGACGCTCAACAAGCTGAAAACTTAACTTTGACTGTTCCAAGGCTTCCCCTCCAATTTGATTCCATAAATGATAGAAAGCATTCCATGCTTGCTCCTTGATCGGATTATGAATGGTCGTTATCCCCAGAGAGGCGGACAACTCGGTATCGTCAAAGCCAATAATGGCTAACTGCTCCGGGATGTCCAGATTTTGGCGGTGAGCTTCATTCAAAATGCCTGCGGCCACGTAATCATTAGAGCATAGGATTGCCTCGGGAACCTCTTTCATAGCGGAGAGGGAACGCCAAGCTTCCTCGCCGTCAAGCATGCCATAAACTTCATACCGATACCAATCGGATCTGACCGGCAAGCTCTGTTGCTTCATGGTCGATTCATACGCCAGCCTTCGACTTCTGGTGTTCAAACTGCCGGATCTGCCAAAAATATTCGCAATGCGCGTAAATCCTTTAGCCAGCAAGTGCTCCAGACCAAGCCTGTATCCTTCACCTTGATCCATTGATATGGAAGGAATCTGCCCTTTACGCATACGTTGCCAAGAAATGATCGGCCCATAGCGGCTGTAAGCGGATAGTTTCCCGGGATCATTTACGCAGGTAATAATCAATAAGCCATCTACCCGCTTGCTCCGCAGATCTTCGAAGGCCTGCATCTCTTTGGCTTTATCCCCTTGAGAAGTATAGATAATCGTCTGGAATCCATAACGCAAAGCAGCTTCTATAAAATGGTTCAAAAAGGAAATGGTAATCTCAATAAGGGATACGATGACAATCCCGATTTGATTGGTTCGGCCTATCGACAGCGCTACAGCATTCCGGTTGGGGGCGTAGTCAAGTTGTTCCATGATTTGTAAAATTTTTTCTCGCGTCTCTTTGTTTACATTTGGCGAATTATTGATGACTCTTGACACCGTTGCCCTGGAATAGCCGGAGAGTAACATGATCTGTTCAAACTTTGACATGTAAGTTTCCCTTTCTAAAAAGTTAAAGTTGACATGTAACCCGTTCCAACACTTATGATTTATTTGATTTAAGTCAAGGCTTTATCTAGTGTACCATAAAATCATAGATGGAACGGAGTGTAGCAAATGAACAAGAGCAGCGGGATCGAGATCAATTTCCCAAAAGATTTTTTGTGGGGAGGGGCTGTTGCGGCCAACCAACTGGAGGGCGCCTATAACGAAGACGGCAAAGGATTATCTACGCAGGACGTGAGCCCAAATGGACTTGCCGGCCCGATAACGGAAGCTCCTACACCTGACAATCTGAAGCTGGCAGGGATTGATTTTTACCACCGTTACAAGGAAGATATCAAGATGTTCGCGGAAATGGGTTTTAAAGTGTTTCGCACTTCCATCGCCTGGTCGCGGATTTTTCCAAAAGGCGATGAGGCGGAACCGAATGAAAAAGGTCTGCAATTTTACGACGATTTGTTTGATGAATGCCTGAAATACGGGATTGAGCCGCTAGTGACTTTATCCCACTATGAAACCCCTTTGCACCTTGCGAAAGAATACGATGGCTGGGTTAACCGGAAGCTGGTGGACTTCTATAAACACTATGTCACCACGGTCTTTCATCGTTACAAAGGAAAAGTGAAATACTGGCTAACCTTTAATGAGATCAACTCCATTCTGGAGGCTCCGTTTATGAGCGGAGGCATCTATACACCGAAAGACAAACTCAGCAAACAGGATCTGTATCAAGCCGTTCACCATGAGCTCGTGGCCAGTGCGGCGGCGGTCAAGCTCTGCCATGAGATTGATCCGCAGGCCAAAATCGGATGCATGATTCTGAGTATGCCTGCCTATCCGCTGACGCCGCATCCGGATGATGTTATTAAAGTGATGGAGTTCGAACATCAGAACTATTTCTTTGGGGATGTACATGCAAGAGGCGTCTATCCGGGATACATGAAGCGTTACTTTAGAGAGAACGGGATCGAAATTAAATTTGAGCCCGGCGATGAAGAAACATTGCTTCATACCGTTGATTTTATCTCATTTAGCTATTATATGAGCGTTTGCCAGACGGCTGATCCGGAGAAAAACGTAGCCGGTCAGGGAAATTTGTTCGGGGGCGTGCCCAACCCTTATCTGCCGGCCAGCGAATGGGGCTGGCAAATTGATCCTCAAGGACTGCGGGTAGTCTTGAACGCTTTCTATGACCGTTATCAAAAGCCGCTGTTTATCGTTGAAAACGGACTGGGAGCGGTTGATGAGTTGA
The DNA here is from genome assembly GCF_003591545.1 of Paenibacillus thiaminolyticus. Classification (GTDB taxonomy): domain Bacteria; phylum Bacillota; class Bacilli; order Paenibacillales; family Paenibacillaceae; genus Paenibacillus_B; species Paenibacillus_B thiaminolyticus_A. The sequence goes on along the minus strand of NZ_QYZD01000014.1, from coordinate 55,208 downwards.
TTGTAAACGAAGCGGGAGAAAAAACGGTTGAAGACGACTACCGCATTCAGTATTTGAACGATCACCTCGTTCAGGTTGCGGAGGCCATTGCAGATGGCGTGGAAGTGATGGGGTATACGACCTGGGGCTGTATTGACCTTGTCAGCGCTTCGACGGCTCAGCTCAAGAAGCGATACGGCTTTATTTATGTAGACCGCCATGACGATGGCTCCGGCACGCTTGAGCGTTATCGCAAAAAATCTTTTTATTGGTACAAGGAGGTTATTGCCACTAACGGAAAAAGCCTAAAGCGTTGAGTCATTAGCAAAAGGCGATTAAGCTGGTTGGAACAGGCTTGTAAATTGCTCCTGTGGCGATTTGTGAGCCTTTTTCATTTGTCAGGCTAGGGGTAAAATAATGAGCAGAGAAATGACCGATAATAGGATGGGGGGCGATAGCATGATGAAATACAAGCATGAACTTATTACAAGAGATGAAAATCTGCCTATCAAAATAATCGTTCGTAGCACGAACAACAGAAAATTTATACCAAGGCACTGGCATAATAGTGTAGAAATTTTATATGTACTCTCCGGAAGAGTTGATAAAATCTTTATAGATGGCATTGAACATACAGCCAACCAAGGCGATATCGTCGTCATTAATTCGAATGCCACCCATTCTTTTTCTCTGGACCCGGGAAAGGAACGGAAGGATGTTACGATTTTAATTCCTTACGATTTTTTTAAGGCTAATTTTTACAACATTGATCAATATGCATTTGATTGTATCTCAATAAATGAAAAGAATGAACAAAAAATCATGCAATTTGATCAGATGAGGGAGAATTTAGACGAAATCGTAAGTGTGTTCATAAATAAAGAAAGTGATCATCTGGCTCCTATAAAAATAACAAGCTTATCTTATGAGTTGATATACATTTTGCTAACCTATTTTAAAAAAGAAAAAAAATACGTTGGTGTCATTAAGTCAACTAAATATTTGGAACGGCTAACGCGGATTACAAATTTTATAAAAGAAAATTATAAGCAGAAGCTATCCATTGATATCATTTCCTCTGAATTTGGGTTATCCCCAACCTATCTTTCACGCCTTTTTATGAAATATATTGGAACCACTGTATTTGATTATATCAACGCTATTCGACTTGAACGATCTTATCATTTTCTTATGAACACGGATCTATCCATATTGCAAATTGCATTGGAAAACGGTTTTCCAAACGAGAAATCATTTAATAGAGTCTTTAAAGCTGCGTATCATGTCACTCCCAGCCAGTATCGTAAAGAGAACAAGGGACGAGAAGGAAAGCTTCAAGCGTATAAGAAAAATGCCGATGACGTTTAAACTGACGAAAAACGGAGCAGAATAATAACCGTGCAGGCCATCTATCCCTTCAAAGTGCAGAAGGCCTCTTTGTTTTGTCTTAGTCCCGAAAAAAGTTCAGTATTTGACCGGAATTTAGCTAAGAAAGGGTAGGAAATGTGAAAATGAATTCCTTAATATTATGTATGTAAACGCTTTAGAAAATCATCTTTGAGGAGGAAGACATGAACTACAGAAGCTTTGCCAAAGATGTAGTCAAATTACTCGGAGGGAAACAAAATATATCCAGTCTTGTGCATTGCGCAACACGGTTACGCTTTAATTTGCATGATTCTGCAAAAACAGATAAGCCGGCGATCGAAAAATTGGAGGGCGTTCTGGGTGTTGTTGAAAGCGGTGGACAATTTCAAATTATCGTAGGAAAACATGTAGAGGACGCTTATAAAGAAATAGAAAAAGTGATCAGCTCAACTGAAACTGCTGAGCCGGTAGATGAACCAAAGGCTTCCCTGGGAAACCGAATTTTTGAAGTCATCTCTCGCAGCTTTTCGCCGTTGTTGGGAGCCCTTGCCGGAGCCGGAATGCTGAAAGCGCTGTTAACGGTACTGACAATGGTTGGATGGTTATCTACAGAGAGCGGCACATATTTTATTCTGTCTGCTGCTGCAAATGCCGTCTTTTATTTTCTTCCCATTTTCCTTGGGATTACGTTGGCAACGAAGCTTGGGGCGAACCCATATGTTGGGGGTACGATAGGCGCTGCACTACTTGAACCTAACTTTGCAGGATTATTAGAAAACGGTGACAGATCTGATTTTTTAGGCATCCCTGTATTATTGATGGATTATTCATCCACTGTTTTTCCGGTATTTATAGCAGTTTGTATTTACGCCGCTCTTAATAATTTACTGAAGAAGATCATTCATAAGGACCTGCATCTGTTTATGCTGCCGCTGCTTTCTTTAATAATCATTGTACCTATGACTGTATTAATATTTGGCCCGTTCGGCGTATATGTCGGAGATGCGATTGGTGCGGGAATCGGCTTCTTGAGTTCAAAAAGCGGGATTTTAACGGGTGCTGTTATGGGAGCGGGATGGACTTTTCTGACATTGTTCGGCCTCCATTGGGGAGTTGTGCCTATTATTATTTCCAATTTAGGAAGCGGCGGAGATCCGCTTTCCGGAATGCTCGCTGCGGCTCCTTTTGCACAGATGGGGGTGGCACTTGGCATATTCTTAAAAGCAAAAGACAAAAATTTGAAAACATTAGGCGGCTCCACATTGTTGCCAGGTCTGTTGTCCGGTGTAACAGAGCCAATTATTTATGGGTTGCTGGTCCGTTTTAAGCGAACGATTATTTATGTCATTATCGCCGGTGCCGTTGGGGGTGCAATTAACGGTTTATTTGGAGCAAAAGCTACTGCATTCGCATTTCCAAGCGTCTTGGCAATCCCTGCTTTTACCCCTATGGGATTATATGTTATTGGTGTGGGGGTAGCTTTTGTGGGTGCAACTCTTCTTACGGTCGTTTTGGGATATGAAGATAAAATTAAGAAGGGTTAAGACTTTTAAGCCCCGAAATTGGATTTGAGTCAAACACGCTTAACAGCGTAGGCTAGAGTGTGTCTTCAAACTATTCACCTACGGAAGCATTCGGGATGATTACCGTATCGCCTATATGCAAAGCCACCTTGTGGCGGCGGCGGTACGTTGGAAAGAAATCGTTTTCTGGTATAAGGATGTTATTATCTGTCATGGAGAGGTGCTGTAAAATGAAAAAGATAATTAGTATCCTGTTGGTGTTCACATTACTATTGACCGCTTGTAGCCCTGCCATCCCACCGGATGAAAAGACACGGCCGGATGAATCTGCCGTAAACGAAGCGGGCGAGGTTGTGATCTACCTCACCCGCCACGGAAAAACCATGCTCAATACCACCGAGCGGGTACAAGGATGGGCGGATTCTCCGCTTACCGAAGCCGGCGTGGAGGTTGCGCAGCAGCTTGGCAGAGGTTTGAATTTGGAAGGTGTGCGATTTGTGGCGGCTTACAGCAGCGACAGCGGCAGGGCAATCGAAACCGCCAATATCGTGTTAGAGCAAGGCGGGCAGTTCGGCCAGCTTGAATTGAACCAAATGAAAGAACTGCGGGAATGGAACTTTGGGATCTTTGAGGGTGACCTGAACGACCATATGATTGACGCGGTTATCGAAGTGACCGGCTACAAGGGCGAAGAAGATGTCCGGTCCGCCCTTGATCTCTCGGAACTTGCAGATGCGATTGCAAAAGCCGACGAAACGGGCGCGGCCGAAAATTGGGAACAAATTTCCGGACGCACCGATGCAGGATTTCGGGCGATTGCGCAAGAGGTGAGTGAAAACGGCGGCGGCAATGTTCTTGTGGTGGCGCATGGCCTTACTATCAACGCTATTGTGAAAAATATCAATCCCGGGCAAAAGACAGTCCCAATTGCCAACGCCGCAGTGACCAAAATCAAGTATGTAGACGGGAAGTTTGAAATTCTTACATTTAATGACACTAGCTACATTGAAAAAGGAGCTGAATAAATCAATACCCCGAAGTCTGAAGTGAACTGTGATCCGAGGCAGCACACCAAATAACCTCCATTGGCGTGGAGGATTTTGGCTAATTATGGTTTATGTTTGGTAGGGCTGGCCCTTTCTCAGGATGGCGTAAATGTGATGCAATAGCTTGTTGGCGCAAGCAATCACCGTCACCTTGTAGGGTTTGCCCTCTTGTCTTTTTTTATCGTAATATCCCTTTAGCTTCGGGTTCGTGCCACGTCTTAATCCATATTGGACTGCCAGATATAAGACACCTATGAAAATAGGCCAACCAGAAGTCTCTGGCTGACCTGATAATACGAAGTGCCCTCTCTCGGGTTCTTTGCGTTTACAATTAAATTTATTAATAGAGAACGGAGTCTGAAAATGCGGTACTGTCTACGTTAAAGGTCACAGTTCAGGTTGCTGTTATAGCGCTTTATTTAACGCGGGCTTAATGTATAGGTTTCCCCTAACGCTTGAATGCCGGTAAAGGAGTTTTTCCACCCGGATCTTTCCACCTGGGCTTTAACGCCATTTGCAATCTCGGCATAGAACTGAACTTGTTTTTTATTATATTTAGGATTATTGTGTGGATTTGGAGATATTGTATACGTGTGATTACCCGGATTGAATGTAATGCCCCGGTTTTTTCCGAACGATTCTTCGATATATTTATAGGTTTCGTTATTGATTTTGATCGTGCCGCTTACACCCTTAGCTTCTACATTCGAGGCGGAGAAAGGAAAGACAATGACAGCAAGAGCAAAAATCAGAGACAACGATACGGCAAAAAATCTTTTCTTCATGTGAACATCCTCCTTCATAGATATATCGTTCATTACTGATAGCAACAAGAATATGAGTTCCGCCTTTTCTCCCCTCCGTAGTTTGATTTTGTCACTATCTGTAAATTATTGTAGCACTAATTAGATAAAAAAGGAAAGTGATTAAATTATTTCATCTTTGTATTTTTTATGTCAAGCTGCTCCCCCATTCATACACCAGAACCCAATATTTTTCCCCCAGCGTCCCTTCTTCCACAACTTTTTTCCATCCGTTCTTCTCATAGAACTTCATCGCGTTGTGATTTTCCGATACGCACTTCAATCGTATGGGGGGATTCATTTGTGCTATGGAGGCATCCAGCAGCAGACCGCCGATACCCTTGCCTAAGAAATCAGGATGAACAAATAAATTGTGAATAAAGTTATCGGGCAAGTACAAGGAAGCGAACCCAAGGATATGATTATCCTCCTCGGCTAACAGGATATACTCGTCTACCGTATCCCTGTCAAAATCGTCTATGGTCATTTTTTCTGTCTCCGCCCAATGAAAAGTTCTACGGCGCGACTCCAGATATATTATTCTCAAATCAGGGTAATCTCTTTCCGTGGCTGCTCGAATATTCACAATTTTCACTCTCGCTTTCTTGATATCCATTTGTAAGCCTGCATATTATACTATACCGTCCTGAAGGGGTAGATATATCATTCATAAGATAATAATTCGCAAAGAGGTGTTTTATAAACAAACAATGGGAGAGTGAATAAACTATGGCAGAAGGTATGAAAAAGAAGATTATTCTTGACTGTGATCCGGGACACGATGATGCGATTGCCATTATGCTGGCTGCCAAGCACCCCATTTTTGACTTGCTGGCCATAACGATTGTGGCGGGAAATCAAACCCTGGAGAAAACGGCCAGGAATGCTGTAAATATCTGCTCCTATCTTGATATTAGCGATGTGCCTATTGCGGCCGGCATGGCTGAGCCGATGATTAGAAAGCAGGTAATAGCCGATGCGATTCATGGTGAAACAGGGTTGGATGGTCCGAGCTTTGGCGAACCCACTCTTGAATTGGATACGCGGCATGCGGTAGATCTGATCATTGAGCTGCTTATGAACTCGGAAGGGGATATAACATTAGTACCGACCGGACCGTTAACGAATATCGGAATGGCTATTCGGAGAGAACCGAGAATCGTACCTAAAATTAATGAAATCGTATTGATGGGCGGCGCATATCAGCTTGGAAACGTAACCCCGGCGGCAGAGTTCAATATTTATGCGGACCCGGATGCGGCACATGTTGTTGTTACATGCGGCAGACCGATCGTTATGATTGGGCTTGACCTTACCCGCCAAGCGTTGGTTGTCAACAGCATGAGGGACCGCATTGCCAGTCTGAATAATAAAGCCTCTAAGCTTTTCGTTGACATCATGTCTTGGGTGGGGGTAAGGCAGAAGGAAATATACGGCTGGGAGGGCCCGCCGCTGCATGATCCAACGACATTGATCTACCTGGTGGACCCATCCATTATTCAAACCAAGCCTATGCATGTGGCGGTTGAACTGAGAAGCGAGGCATGCTATGGGCGAACACTGTGCGATTACTTTGGCATTACAGGGGAAAAACCCAATGCAGAGGTGGCGGTGAAGCTGGATTTCGCAAAATTTGAAGATGCCGTTTACGAGACGTTAAAGCTATACTCATAACTTGCATATTGCATATTGCATATTGCATATTGCCATTACATATTCCATGTTTACATGACGAGCTATATAGGTTACCATTAACCTATGTTACAAGTAACCTAATGAGGTGGCTTTTATGTCGATCAAATATGCCATACTTGGACTTCTTAGCTGGAAGCCTGGTACCGGATATGAGCTAAAAAAGATTTTTGAAGACTCTTCCGCAATGTATTGGTCCGGCAACAACAATCAGATCTACAAGTCCCTTGTTCAGCTCTTGAATGAAGGCTTGGTGACGAACGAGATTAAGCATCAGGAAAGATCTCCATCCAAGAAAATTTACAGTATTACCGAGGAAGGGCTAGCGAGATTGAAAGAATGGGTTCTTGAAGAAACGGAAGTTCCCGAGCTCAAGAACACATTCCTTATTCAATTGGCGTGGGCGGATCAACTGAGCGACGAGGAATTGCATGAACTGCTGGATCGATATGAAAGCAGGATCAACATGCAGCTTTTATACCAGCAGGAAAAAATAAAGCGCGGAGTTCAGGCGCCCAATCGAAACGAGCGGGAAATCTTTTTGTGGGATAAAATTGCCGAAAACCAGTTGTCCTTCTATCACAACGAACTAAAATGGGTGCAAGGAATTCGCAAGGAACTCGATGACAGAACACAAATGGAGGAGAGAACGACAGTGAACTATAAAATTGTGGAGAACGGAACGAAACAGTATATCGAATTGCTCTCTAGCCAAACCCCGCTAAGTACAGAGCAGGATGCCGTAGATCTGGTTGCGCTGTGCGGAGAACATGCTATCGATGTTCTGATGCTGCATGGGGAGGCGCTGTCGGAGGACTTTTTCAATCTGAGAACAGGCGTAGCAGGAAGAATGATGCAGAAATTAATCAACTACGGTGTAAAAACGGCCGTCGTCATTCCCGATCCATCGGTGAACAAAGGCAGGTTCCAGGAAATGGTGGCCGAATCCAACCGCAGCAATCATTTTGGGGTTTTTGCAACCAGAGAAGACGCGGAAAGCTGGCTTGTCAAATAAAGTAAACCGAGGTCAAGAGATACTCCAAGCATTACATGGTATATACCGGTGACATCTGCTTACAGGTATAATTGGCGGCCGCATTGCTATTATAACTTGCGGAAGCCCGTCCAGTATCCTTACTCGATTAGGGCAAGATGGCGAAGGAGCGCACCGGAAATCCGGATGCTTTCTCCGGCTTGGGCACAATGTTAAAGATGATGGCGCCTGTGGCCGGCACTTTATCGAGATTCTTCATAAGCTCGACTTGGTAGGCGTCTTGTTCGAGGACGTAATACTCGGCTAACTCCAATCAGTTCGCAGTGCGACGTAGGAGCCCACCACGATGGTGCCGTGCTCTGCTTCAAATTGCAAAATGTCTTCTACGCCGAGCGCATAGTCATGGTTCGCTTCCGCTTCTTTGGACTTGTCGATAACGACCAGAGGCAGGACCAATTCCTTCAAATCCAGCTATCAACAATGAGTTGATATAGGGCGAATTGAATCTCCTTATTTTCTACGTGGCCCGCGAAGTCATAAAGCCGTTCCACCAAGGCGTGACTATCGTCACTGGGTGATTCTAAAAATTTTCTGCCTACTTTGGTTACCAACTCGGCAGTGCCCGAATGCTGAATCACGTCCTGCAACACAAATAGTAGGGTGTCTGCCCTCTTGTCCACGGTGATATGCAGTTCAACTAAAGTCTCTAGCGGGATCTGCAGTGAGTCTGCAAGCGGACGGATGGTCTTGTATTCCGGTCTTTTCACGTCACCGTTTTCAATTTTGGAGATGGTCCCCTTATGTATGCCTGTCAACTCTGACAATTGCGCTAACGTCATGCCTCTATCATATCTGTGACATTGTATTAATTCACCAATGGACAATATTTGTGCTATCCGATAAGTACCTTCTCCCCATTTCAATAATATATCACCTATAATTAACCATCACCTTCTCATTTTGTAAACAGGACATGACAAAATAACTATTTAATGTAAACCACTCTACAATGATGACAGTTGGTGGTTGGAAGACTGGAGACGAATGAGAGCAGAGCTGCTGCGAATCCTGTCAAAAAGGGCTGCCCTTCGTCATTTTCTATGACTTGTGGGACAGCCCTCGGAGATCAATATGCAATTATGCTTTGAAAATTTGATCGATCCGCTCGATCTCCTCCGGAGTCAGCCGGACGGATAAGGTCTTCAGGTTGTTCAGCACCTGATCCGGCCGCTTGGCGCCCGGGATGAGCGCGTCGATAACGTCCCGCGTCAAATACCAAGCCAGCACGACATGGGCCACTTCTGCCTGCTTCGCCTCCGCGATCTGCCGGACTTGCTCCACCTTCTCCAGATTCTCGGCGAACGCCGCGCCCTGGAACATCGGGCTGTTGGCGCGTCCATCCATGAATTGCGAATCCTTCGTATACTTGCCGCCCAGCAAGCCTGAAGCCAAAGGGAAATAAGGGATGAATGAAATGCCTTTCTCCGCCGCATAAGGAAGAAGATCACGCTCTTTGTCGCGCTTGATCAGGTTGTATTCGTCCTGGATGACGTCGACGTAGCCGTCCTTATTCGCTTCCCGCAATTGCTCGATGGTGAAGTTGGATACGCCGATTGCCCGAATTTTCCCCTCGTCCTTCAGCTTCTTCAGCGTACCCACGGCCTCGTCCTTCGGCGTCTGTTCGTCTGGAAAGTGAATGTAGAACAAGTCGATGTAGTCGGTCTGAAGACGCCGCAGGCTGTTCTCTACAGCGGCGGTCAGGAAGGCGGGAGAGTTGTCGAGCTCCATCTTGCCGTCCACGAGCTTGTGCGCACCCTTGGTGGCGATTACGATGTCCGAACGGTTGCCCCTCTCCTTGATCACTTCGCCGATGAGCTGCTCGGAGCGCTCCGGCCCATAGATGAACGCCGTATCCACAAAGTCGATGCCCTGATCGAAGGCCGTACGGACGACCTCCTTGCCTGTCTCATCTTTCAAGTTCGGGTGAATGTTATGTCCCCCGACCGCGTTGGCGCCAAGCCCAATCGGATTAACCCATAAGTCCGTCTTGCCGATGCGCGTCTTCTGCGTCATTCCCCTTCACTCCTTTGTTCATTATGCCTTCAGTATAGCAGTTGCGGATCGCCACTGGCAAATGAAGGGAAAACCTATCCATGCATCATTTTTCCAAGTTCGCCATACTTGCGCCCTGTTCGCGAGTTCCCAATGATGCGAAGATAATAACCAAGAGGCCGAGCGGGCAACAGCTTGAGCGGCGCTCCCGTCTTCCGGCTATTGCTAACCTTCCTTCTACTACCTTTACCCTGGATTTAGGGTAGCAGCTTTCCGGAAGAGACCAGACTGCAGTCGCCAGGCTATCGTCTTTCTTCCTTCTACGACAACTTGGGTGATTAGAGGGGCGGCTTTCCTGGCGATGCAGTTCCATGAAAAGGGGTATGACATGATGCAGAAAGAGATTTATTTGCGCAGAAGCCGAAAAGTAATCGTGGTCCCGGAACAATCCAAGCTTCCGGACGCGCAGTTGGCGACGGCAATGAAAAATATAGCGGCACTCGGCTTCACCTGCTCTCCCGCGCTGCTTGCGGCTCTTCGCACGCTGTCGGAGGTTTCTTTTTTCAGATGGTACAAAGCATTGATCCATAGCTTGAAAAAGCTCGTCGGCGCGCATGTTGCCTATCCGCCGATGTATCCGAATTTCCCTGAGCAAGTCATGGACGCAAGCGATGCTGAGCTGTATTTGAATGCATGGTATCACTATGTGACGAATGAAGTGCCGGAGATAGAGTCGATCACTCGGGAAATTTTTCGGGGCAAGACGAAGCTGGAAATCATCGAGCTCGGCAGCGAGGAGCACTTCCGCCAAGTCATGCGTGAGCTGATGCAGGCGAATACGTCCATCTCAGACACGGACAAACAGGATCTGGCCTGGGTTATTGAGCATGATCATGACATTGACGCATTATTGCCGGATGTGATCCCGCATAAGGAGCAGGTCGGCTTTATCGCCGCTGCTTTGCTGCGCGCCGGCAAGGCGGACGTGACTCGCATTCAACGCTATGTGCGGACGGCGACAGATGTGCTGCGTCTGGCGGTTGCCTGGTCGGATGGCGATGTCAGCCTGGCCGCGAGCACGCCCTTCCGCAAGTTCACGCGGGCAGAACGGAGGTTGCTGCTTGGCCTGTTGGAGCAATGCCAGAATTCTATCGAAGATATGCTGCGCTACCGCGACCGCTGGGTGCGTCTGGGCGAGATCTTGCATCCTTCGGAATATAAGAGCCGTTATCCGCGCAGCCAGGAAGCGTTCGATGTACTGCGCAACAATCGGCCTTATGCGAGCTTTGGCCATCGTCTTGAGGAGTCGCTGCGCTATTTCGATACCGATCAGGCCGTGGAGCAGCTATTGGAGCGGCCGGGCGAGTTTGCCCGGCGCTTGGATCACCTGTTGCGCCTGGAAGGGGCGGCGGCCTGGATTGCCTCGTTTTTTGCATCGGTGGCAGATCGGGTGGCGACCCCGGTCTTGCTGCAGGTGATGACGCATTTCAAGTATCGCCAGTATGCCAATGAACTGCGGCTGTTTTTCCCGAAAGGCAATGTGGCCAAAGCGTTCTCTTCACCGGATACGCGGCCTCCCGTCGCACCGGATGCTTGCGCTACCGTAGTGGAGACATGTGAAAAGGCGCTAATCGATCGCTTCGCCAAGCAGCCTGATCTCGGCAAGGTCTATCTTGATCCGCAATTGCAGAACTATATGGTGCCTTTCTCCCAGCGCTCCGCCAGCAAGTCCTTGCGTACGCTCGTGCGAGGCAGCAAGCTGGCCATGCCGGCAGGGGAGACGATTCGCTTTTTCCTGTGGTGGAAAGAAGGGGTAATCGATGGAAAGGCGACAGGCCGCACCGATATCGATCTCTCTGCCGCCTTGTATGATGATGCCTGGAACTACAAGGAGCATATCTCGTATACGAATTTGAGGTCTGCGCGCTATAAGGCGGCCCATAGCGGCGATATCGTATCGGCACCGCATGGCGCCTGCGAGTTCATCGATATCGACATTCCCTCTGTCCTCCAGTACGGCGGACGGTATATTGTGGCCACGCTGCATTCCTTCACGGGGCAAGCATATAGCGAGCTGCCGGAATGCTTCGCTGGCTGGATGATGCGTCAGCATCCGAATTCGGGCGAGCTGTTCGAGCCGGAGACCGTAGTTGATCGCCTTGATTTGACGGCCAACATGCAGATAGCCATTCCGGCTATACTGGATTTGGCGGAGCGCACCGTCATTTGGTGTGATCTGGCGTTGACCCGCAATCCTCAATTCAATAACAATGTGGAAGGACATCAGTCGGGAATTGTTGCCATGGGTAAGGCTATGACAACGATAGCCAAGCCGAATCTGTATGAGTTGTTCCGGCTGCATGCGCTGGCGCGTGGACAGCTTGTCGAGCGGGAAGGGGAGGCGCAGACCGTATTTTCGGTCCAGCGCGGAATCACTCCGTTCGATATGGAAGAGATTATGGGATCGTTCCTGGCTTCGTAGGGTACGGCGGTTTAGCGGCGTTTCGTTGAGTGGGGAACGGAGACAGGTAGGGGCCGTTCCGTTCCTCTTTTCATCACTTACCTCCCATTCTGAAAGTCCAGCTTCCTGATTTAGATGTTGTGTGGCCACATATTTTAAAAATAGTTGCTTGTGATATACTGAAAAAGAGATAAACTCGTGGCATGAGTAAACGAGGGAGTATCAATATATTAAAAATAGAATAAAAATACTGAAAAAAACAGGTGCGAATGTGAAGCTCACATGAAAACCCAGGGGGATTCGCACCAATTTTATTGAAATATTATCCAATTAAGTTAGTGGAAACTGATAAGTTGAAGCTTATTTCAATCTAATTTACTCGGTTCCTATGAATTTTCAGTGAAAAACTGATTGAATTGTTATATCTTGTGTTATTTTTCGTTGTCGCATCCTATGCGGATGCGTGGATTGAAATAGCGAGTGGCCGATATCCTTGGCCATGAAAACATGTCGCATCCTATGCGGATGCGTGGATTGAAATACGTCTTGATATACATCGTTTAAAGCTCTAATTGGTCGCATCCTATGCGGATGCGTGGATTGAAATATAATGTGAAAAGAGCCGTGGGATTCTTTCCTCAAGTCGCATCCTATGCGGATGCGTGGATTGAAATTGTCATCCAATCGACCAGACAAATAACCGGATAAGTCGCATCCTATGCGGATGCGTGGATTGAAATATCCTGGATGATAAGGAGTTGTACGAAAAGCGGACGTCGCATCCTATGCGGATGCGTGGATTGAAATGTGGATTCCATCCCCAGCCCCGTTTGCGGTTGGGGTCGCATCCTATGCGGATGCGTGGATTGAAATTTTTGAGGGGGTAGAACCATGGGGGACCCGCACGGTCGCATCCTATGCGGATGCGTGGATTGAAATTATCGCCCCGGAAATTGGAATGAGCTTCAAGGCTCGTCGCATCCTATGCGGATGCGTGGATTGAAATTTCAGGTCTCGAATCGGCTGGATATCATATCCGACGTCGCATCCTATGCGGATGCGTGGATTGAAATCAGATTGGGCGGTGTGACTCCACCGACCCATATCGTCGCATCCTATGCGGATGCGTGGATTGAAATCGATTCACCGTCGTCCGGGTTATCATCTGCAGCACGTCGCATCCTATGCGGATGCGTGGATTGAAACAGACACATCGGGACCACAACAAAGAGCAGGAAGCCTCTCGCTTCACTGCTCTTTTTTCTGTCTTAGAATTCGATTTTAAGGCTGTCTCCGCTGACATAAACGCCCTCAGAACGGGTGATCGGCAGCTTTTGTTCAGCCGTGAAACCAATCGTTTCGCCATCTCGTAAACTGACGTCCTGTTCTACGACATAAGCGGAAATATCAATCAGGAAGTTGCGCAGCTCGGCAGGGGTTGCCTGACTGTCCAGCACTTCGATTTCATCCTTGCCGAAATGCTCCAGCCCGACTGTATATCCGCACAACCCAGTTTCCGTTCCGACAAGGCCAAAATAAACCAGATTTAGTAAAGGAAATTCGTCGTCCGACTTCATCATCTCGGCCAGCTCCACAAAGAGTTCAGGCTGAAAGACGGTGCCGGATGAATAAAGCCCGATTGCATTCGGGAGCTTCAAGCAACTGGCTGCCAGCTTGGTATACATTCTTCCGCTGTCCAGCGGGGAACCGGAGCGGGTAAATACAGCCAATATGATCTGGGCCACATGCGTTTTGGTGATCTCGGCGGCCTCTTTCCAGAGGTAGTTGCCTTGCGCGTAATGCTCGGCTTCGCCGTCCGGTATGGGAGCATCGACAAAGCTTACGGCCAAGGTGAAGCCCTCTACCTCACAGACCAGGATTCCCTCCTTTTCTTCCTCGGAATTCTGACCTTCTTCCTCTGCCGGCGAACAGGAGATGTTCCAGTCCTGCAGCAGGTTCGCCTTGATCTGTTGAAGATCGCATTCCGAAGAATTCAGCAGCACGAAACCGTTAAAAATGCCGGATGATTCCTTTTTCGGCTCGGAAGGGTCAGATTGCGCTTGCTCTGCTTCAAGTGCTGCCGCTTGCTTCATCCAATACTCGCGGATCATTTCGACCATCGCAATCGCTTCCTGCTCCGCAGTAGCCGGATCATAGGGCTGCATCTCACTGAACACATGGCCGCAATGCTCCGTGTCAGATGGACTTTCATAGCCACCGCAGACGGCAAGAAGCCATTTTCCGAGCATTGTCTTTTTGTACTTGAATATGTAGAGTAGTGCATGTTGTGCAGATCAAATTCACCTGCGATCTCAATCTTGCTAGGATTGCGGCCGAGTTCATGTTCATCAGCCAGCCATTCTATCATAGATTGCAGTGCCGCCTGTTGTTGGGCTGTCATTACATCCTCTCCTCTCCCTTACCATAATATTGTAACGTGTCGGCTTCATCTTTCAAAGTAAACAGTTTTCTGACATCGACAATAGGAGTTTGATTTTGTCCTGAAGGTTTCAAGTGCCAAGGAACAAAATAAAGAGCCGTTTCGAAATGAAATGGCCCGTAATATAAATCAGTGGGATTTTTCCCTTAACTGCGTGATAATATCTAATGGAAAACCCGTGACTCTGGCGATCAAGTCAGGATCCAGATTTTCGGCAATCATTTGCTTAACAACTTCTTCTTTTGCTTCTCGCTTGCCTTCTTGTTTGCCTTCTAATATACCTTCGCGTTTACCTTCTTGTTTGCCTTCTAATATACCTTCTCGTAACCCTTCTCTTCTGCCTTCGCGTCTTCCCTCGCGCTTAATGGCATCCAAGGTTTTTTCAAGCCCCATAACCGATACGCCTCCTTTTACGTTTTGAATAAGCTCGCGCAACTGCGGTTCAGAAGGTTTCAAGTGCCAAGGAACAAAATAAAGAGCCGTTTCGAAATGAAATGGCCCGTAATATAAATCAGTGGGATTTTTCCCTTAACTGCGTGATAATATCTAATGGAAAACCCGTGACTCTGGCGATCAAGTCAGGATCCAGATTTTCGGCAATCATTTGCTTAACAACTTCTTCTTTTGCTTCTCGCTTGCCTTCTTGTTTCCCTTCTAATACACCTTCTCGTAAACCTTCCCGTAAACCTTCTCTTCTGCCTTCGCGTCTTCCCTCGCGCTTAATGGCATCCAAGGTTTTTTCAAGCCCCATAACCGATACGCCTCCTTTTACGTTTTGAATAAGCTCGCGCACCTGCGGTTCATTTTCCGGCAATTTCTGACTTAATATATTCGCCATCCAGGCGATTAATTGCTGATGGCTGTCCTATGCATCAGCTTGCCGAGCCGATCCGCTGTCTGATCAAGCAAAAAGACTGAACCGATCGTATTGGAAAGAGCCAACAACTCTTCTTCTGTATATCGAGCAACATCAATAAGGACATATTCAAAATTCAGGAGTTCCGAGCCGAACATCGTTTCATTGGCTAACAACTGGCGAAATTGGCGACTGGCGGTCCAGCGTCTCTTCCCATTGTACAGCACAATCGGCACAATGGGAGGTAGCCGGAATGTTTTAGGCTTTCCCTTCGCTTGTTCCTGATCTTTCATAAGATACCGCCAGATCTCCACCTGATAAAGCAGAAGGCGGTATGGCATGAGGAAGTCCACTTTGGACTGCATTTCCAGTAGTAAATAAAACACGACATCCTGTCCATTCAGCTTCACCCGGTACACCAAATCGGCTTCCTTGCGCTTGAAGTCTTGAAGAACAAACGAGTGGGGGATTTCCTGTACATTCGTTTCATCGATGCGCTCTACCCACTCTTTTTGAACAAAGGAGCGAAGTAACTCTACAAAGAGTTTTTTGCTGGACAACAGGAAGCGGTATGACGTATCGTGGCGGTGGTGTACCGTATGGTGTTCATCGGTTTCCGTCCCCATACATGCCTCTCCTTCCTACCATCTTTTCCTTAATTATACCTGATTATAAGTGGTGGGGAATAGGGTGGGAATCTAGTCGAGTCTATGGTGTTACATCCATTCCACAGGAGTTTCCGATTTTTCTGATTCTTTTTTTGTCGCGGGCGATCTAACTCTGTGCTTGTTCAGAATAGCTTGAAATTATCCATCATTTAGATCCCTCTGTGGTATACTGAAAAAAGGAGTTTAGAACCCGTTTGAAATGGACTGAAAAATAAATGAAAAATCGGTGCGAATGTGAAGTGCACATGAAATCCCTGGGGGATTCGCACCAAAATTATTGAAATATTATCCATTTAAGTTCATGAAAGTTAATTGTTTTATGATTATTTTGAGCTAAATCTCTCATTTGCTTCGTGATTTTAGGAAAAAACTGATTGCATTGTTATATTTTATGTTATTTTTCGCTGTCGCATCCTACGCGGATGCGTGGATTGAAATCATTTTGCATCGTCTCCCCTTGGCGTTTTAATGTGTCGCATCCTACGCGGATGCGTGGATTGAAATTAGGAAAATACACAAGAATAATCCAAATGGAGGCGTCGCATCCTACGCGGATGCGTGGATTGAAATACGAGGTGGTAAACGAGAAGGGGCAGGTCGCCCCGTCGCATCCTACGCGGATGCGTGGATTGAAATCTAAGTAAATCTATTATATACTCATCAACTTTGGTCGCATCCTACGCGGATGCGTGGATTGAAATCACCAAGGATGGATAGTCCAACGAGACCGACGATCGTCGCATCCTACGCGGATGCGTGGATTGAAATCACGTCTGCCGTACCCGGCAACTCAAAAACAAAAAGTCGCATCCTACGCGGATGCGTGGATTGAAATCGGTATATTTACAGGATCAAACAGAAGAAGAGATCGTCGCATCCTACGCGGATGCGTGGATTGAAATACTTGTAAATTTGGAGCGCTCAGCATGCCAGCGTCGCATCCTACGCGGATGCGTGGATTGAAATCGGGCGACGGCAGCTATACCATCATTGCCCGCGATCGTCGCATCCTACGCGGATGCGTGGATTGAAATGAACTTAACAAGGCGGAGTATGACGCGGTTGCCGCTCGTCGCATCCTACGCGGATGCGTGGATTGAAATCGATATATACTGATTATGCAAGAACATATGTACAGTCGCATCCTACGCGGATGCGTGGATTGAAATGAGATAATACCGGGTTTCCATATGTAAAACATCTCGTCGCATCCTACGCGGATGCGTGGATTGAAATGGCCTAAAAAAAAGCCCTTCAGGCTCTCATCGACGTCGCATCCTACGCGGATGCGTGGATTGAAATCAGAAGGAGGGCTGTTTCGCCGTCCGTAATCCGGTCGCATCCTACGCGGATGCGTGGATTGAAATATAGTGAGGTATCGGAGGCGCTGGAGGATTACCGTCGCATCCTACGCGGATGCGTGGATTGAAATCGTTAGGAGATATAACGTGAACAAGGCACCGAACAAGTCGCATCCTACGCGGATGCGTGGATTGAAATTTTTAAATACTCGTACTGGTTTATGAGAACATCCAACGTCGCATCCTACCCGGATGCGTAGATACATAAGCTTCAACAGTAACCGGATCTGGAGCCTTGCTGTTCCTTCAAAGCGGTTCCGCGATAGGCCACAAAAGCCAGATTATCTACTACAAACCCTATGACGCTCCTCTTCTGCCAAGCAGGCGGGGAATTTTTTGTTTCAAAAATGGTGGAGATCTATGTTATATAATAAAAAGGTCCTCACGCATATTGAACATCAGCTTAGAAAACAGAAAGAAAGTAATGCCAATTCATAAAAATAGAGTGTTATTAACATAAAAATTGGTAGATCTTATTCGCGCGAGCTGATCATTCATTAATGTGCAAATATCGAGGTGCCGGACTGGGGCTTGGCCATCAGCCAGCGGTTGCGCCATCTCATGGGCAGGGATATAGAGGTCGAAATCAACCGGGGGCAAGCAGGTAGGGATGGCACGCCTGCTGCAATGGCATGAAAAAAGGGAGATGCACATGAATGAAAAGTGGGATGAGCCAGAAAAGTACACAAGTGCTGGAGGAGAAAGCGGTGCTCGCCGCAGTGGAGCAGTCGCTCGCTATGATCGAGTTTAACATCGAGGGTGAAGTACTTTGGGCGAACCATCTGTTTGCCCAGACAATGGGGTATACGGCGGGAGAACTTGCCGGAAAACATCACCGGATGTTTTGCACGCAACAGTTTATCGGCAGTGCAGAGTATGATGCATTTTGGGAGGATTTACGGAACGGTATCAAGTTTCAACAGAAAATCGTCCGGGTAGCGAAAAATGGCGACCTAGTGTGGCTTGAAGCAACATATATGCCGGTTTTGGATGATACCGGTCACATGGTAGCTGTCTTGAAGATGGCGACCGACATCACGCCAAGGGAAAACGCTGCCTCCCGAATGAAGGACGAGCTGCGGCTGATGGCGGAAGATTTGCTGAAGCGGACGGAAGAAGGCGTGGAGCGCAACCAGCAGGTTGCTGCATCCATTCAGCGCGCGGTGACGGACAGTGAAGACAACTTAACCCTCCTGCGGCAATTGGAGGATGAGTACAAGTCTCATGTCCAAAAGGCGGCCAAGGAAGTCCAAGCCGCCATCGAGGGAATCGCCGATAAGGTAGGACATGTCGGCGGGGGGACGAAGAATTCTCGGAATGCAATCGTCGAATGTCAGCATCAAATTAACTTAGCTACTGAGGAATTTGCCAAAATCGGCAAGGCAGCGGAGAATCTGGATACGCAGGCGAAAACATTGAGTGTAATGGTATAACGAAGGTTGGACAACATTCCTATCGCATAGAATATTCAAAAAGAGCGTTCGAGCCAGTCAGCAGGCTTGAAGCGCTCTTTTTATTGTCCGGGAAATCGATATGCAGTGAGTTCTGTCACAGGCGGCATGATGGAAGTCAAGCTATGATTCATCTAAGAGATTCACGCAATTCAATTGGAAAAAATTAATCTTGATAAAAATTGAATAGAAAACTGAGCGGAGATCAGGGAAAGAGGTGCGATTCCTCTACAGGCCCTAGCTACTGTAAAGCGGACGAAATCCCATTCATGTCACTGGAATTATTTCTGGGAAGGCGGGAAAGTAGAATGATGTCAAGTCAGGAGACCTCCTCTGTTCAGCCTTGCAGCAACTTCTAAGGGAACAGTTGTCTATTGCAGAGAACCCAGGCACCAGTATGTTCATTTGGCGAACACACTTGGATACTGCCTTTTTCTTCGTATGGACACGGGACCTTTAGGTCTCGTGTTTTTTTGTTCCCTTTTAGAGGTTGTATTGAAACCCACGAAAAGGAGAGGGAAAGATGGACTACATCAAAAACCCCAAGCGGATTGAAGAAAAAAGCTTTGAAATCATACAGGACATCATTACGGAAACAAGACCGGACTATACGTTCCGCAACCGGGAAGAGGAGCTGGTCATGAAGCGGGCGATTCATACGACGGCGGATTTTGATTATTTGGATAATCTCGTGTTCACGCATGATGCCTTGACGAAAATACGCGAGACGATCCGGCAGGGCGGCATCATTTTTACCGATACGAATATGGCCCTGAGCGGTATGAATAAAAAGCTGCTGGAGCAATACGGCTGTCGCTACCGCTGCTACGTCAATGAGCCGGAAACGGCCGAGGTGGCCCAACAGCAAGGCATCACCCGCTCGATGGCCGGGATACAGCTTGCCGCCACAGAAGAAGGCAAGAAATTGTTTGTCATCGGCAATGCGCCTACCGCCGTCTATCAAATTCTGGAGAGGGCGGCTGCCGGTGAGTTGGATGTGGAGGCTGTCGTCGGCGTGCCTGTTGGATTCGTCGGGGCGGCCGAATCGAAAAAAGCGCTCTATGAAAGCGACATTCCGGCGGTCGTGGCCCGCGGACGGAAGGGCGGAAGCAATCTGGCGGCAGCCATCATGAATGCCGTGCTGTACGCGATGTAAGAAGAGGTGGCCCGATGGCAGATTACGTGTACTATGAGGGGAAAAAATTGCGCAAGGGCTATACGACAGGAACTTGCGCGGCAGCGGCAGCGAAGGCGGCAGCGGCCATGATCGTCACGCAGGAGAAGAGCGCCGGGGTGACGATCATCACGCCGAACGGAACAACCCTGCAGCTTCCGGTGGATAAGCAGCAGTTCGATCGGCATACGGCCACAGCCGCGGTGCAAAAAGACGGCGGCGATGATATCGATGCGACGCATGGCATGTGGATTTTCGCGCAGGTCACCTTGAATGCCAGCGGGGAGATCCGCATCGATGGCGGGCAAGGCATCGGGCGCGTGACGCAGAGGGGCATCGCGGTCCCGATCGGGGAAGCGGCGATCAATCCGGTGCCGCGCCGAATGATTACTGCGGCCGTACGGGAAGAGATTGGCCTGGACCGCGGTGCGGACGTGGTGATTTTCGCGCCGGAAGGCGAAGAGCGCGCCGAGCGCACCATGAACAGCCGCCTCGGGATTATCGGCGGAATATCTATTCTGGGAACGACCGGAATCGTAACGCCGATGTCCGATGAAGGGTGGAAGCAGTCGCTGTCCATCGAGCTGGAAATGAAAAAAGCGCAGGGCTTCCGCAAAATCATTCTCGTTCCCGGGAACTACGGGGAGCGCTTCGTCGAGGAGCAGCTTGGCATCGACGGCAAATACGTGGTCTCGATGAGCAACTTCGTCGGCTACATGCTCAAGGAGACGCAGCGCCTCGCGTTCGAGCATGTGCTGATGGTGGGCCATTTCGGCAAGTTAATTAAAGTGTCCGCCGGCATTTTCACCACGTACAGCAAAGACGCGGATGCGCGGGCAGAAATCCTGGTGGCGAATCTGGCGCTGGCTGGCGCGCCCCTTCCCCTGCTCCAGCAAATTGCGGCCTGCGCGACGACGGAAGCGGCAGGAGAAATTATGGTGGCGGAAGGGTATGGCGAGGTTTTTCAGACCATCACGGACAAAGTGAAACAACGGGCAGAACAGTTTTTGAAATATAGCAAACCGGCGGTGGATATCGACGTCATCACGTTCTCGACGGATCGCGGAATGCTGGCTTCCACCTGTGACATCTCAACCATCAAGGAGGCATGGCCATGATTCATATTGTCGGAATTGGTCCAGGCAGTCCGGAGCTGCTGACCGGTGCGGGCGCCTTGCTTATCCAGAAAGCGGACGTGATTGCCGGCTCGAAGCGGCAGCTTAGCGAGATCCCGCCGGACAACCCGGCCGAACGCAAGCTGCTGCCCTCGCAGCTCGCGGAGCTGGAAGCCTTTTTGCGCGAGAGGATCGGCCAGGAGATCGTGCTGCTTGCCTCCGGTGACCCGTTAATGTATGGCATCGGAAAATGGGCGTTGGACCGATTTTCACAGGAACAGCTTCAGATTGTGCCCGGGATCAGCTCGATTCAATATTTATGCAGCCGCTGTGGCATTGCCATGAACGACCTATACATTACGAGCAGCCACGGCAAGCAGCCTGACTTCGACTTTCTGCTCGCGCACTCGAAAGTGGCGATGGTCACGGACAGCAAAATTGGACCGGCCGAAATTGCCCGGGAAATTGTGCGGCGGCAGCTGCGTAAAACGCTCATTATCGGAGAAAACCTCAGCTATCCCGAGGAACGGCTGCATCGGTTGAAGCCGGAGCAAGTTGCGGCTCACTATGAGATGAATGTAGTGGTGATTTTGGATGAAGGATGAAGCATTTATTCGCGGCAAGACACCGATGACCAAGGCGGAGGTCCGCGCCGTATCTATTGACAAATTGGCCTTGGACGAGACAAGCCGCCGTGTTCTCGACGTTGGAGCCGGAACGGGCAGCGTCGCGCTGCAGGTCGCGAAGATGTTCCCCCATGTGGCGGTAACCGCGATAGAACGGAACGAAGAGGCGCTGGCCCTAATCGAACAGAACCGGCGGCAGTTCGGGCTGGACAATGTGGAAATTGTGGCGGCAGAGGCTCCTATCCGGCTCGACAATACCGTGTTCGACGCTATTTTTGTC
Source organism: Paenibacillus thiaminolyticus (assembly GCF_003591545.1). Taxonomy (GTDB): domain Bacteria; phylum Bacillota; class Bacilli; order Paenibacillales; family Paenibacillaceae; genus Paenibacillus_B; species Paenibacillus_B thiaminolyticus_A. The sequence continues at coordinate 33,319 of NZ_QYZD01000014.1, read as the reverse complement.
GGCGGGAGCGGGGGGCAATTAACGGAGGTTATCGATTGGAGCTATGCCTTGCTGAAGCCGGGCGGTCAGCTTGTACTCAATTTCATCTTGATGGAAAATGCTCTCGAAGCGGCAGCCTATCTCGAACAAGGACCTTGGCAGGAAGTCGAGATCATTCAAATGCAGGTGTCGAAGTGGCAGGAGCTTGGACAAGGGCATTATTTTAAGCCTCAAAATCCGACATTCATCATCGCTTGCCATAAAGAAAGGGGCGGGACAGCATGACGAAAGTGCATTTTGTCGGGGCGGGACCCGGACATACAGAACTTATTACATTGCGAGGGTACAATCTCCTTAAAGAGGCGGATGTCGTCATTTATGCCGGTTCGCTGGTGAACCCGGATTTGCTGGACTACTGCAAAGAAGGCTGCGAAATCTACAACAGCGCCATGATGGATTTGATGGAGATTATCGATTGCATGGAACAAAGTGTGAAGGCCGGGAAGGAAGTTGTTCGTCTCCAGACCGGAGACTTCTCGATCTACGGGTCGATCCGGGAACAAATCGAGGAAATGAAAAAGCGGGATATCGAGTTCACCTGCACGCCTGGGGTAAGTTCATTCCTCGGGGCTGCCTCGCAGCTTGGCGTTGAGTATACCGTGCCGGAAGTGAGCCAAAGCGTGATTATAACGCGCATGGAAGGAAGAACGCCGGTTCCGGACAGAGAGTCGCTGCGATCCTTCGCCGCGCACCGCACTTCGATGGTTATCTTCCTGTCGGTGCAAGCGGTCGAGGACGTGGTGGCAGAGCTGGTGGCAGGCGGATATCCGGAGGATACGCCGGCGGCCGTCATCTACAAAGCGACCTGGGCGGATGAAAAGCAAGTGACCGGAACCCTGCGGAATATTGCCGCCAAAGTCAAGGAGCAGGGCATCACGAAAACGGCGTTGATTATGGTAGGGGATTTTCTGGGCGAGACCTATTATTACTCCAAGCTGTACGACAAGGAATTCTCGCATGAGTACAGATAACAACACTGCCATTATTGCAGTTACGGCCATCGGCAAAGCGCTTGCCGCCTCCATCAAGGAGGCGCTGGCGGCTGATTGCTATGTGCCAGCGAAGCTGCAATCCGAAGGGTTTGCTGCCCTTCAACCGGATTTCGCGACGGGGATGCGCCGTCTTTTCCAGCAGTATGATGCGCTGGTCTGCATTATGGCGACAGGGATTGCCGTTCGGACGCTGGCTCCCGTCATCTCGGACAAGCTGTATGATCCGGCGGTGGTCGTGATGGATGAGAAAGCACTCCACGCCATCAGCCTATTGTCCGGACATGTGGGCGGAGCCAATGACTTGGCCCGCAGGCTGGCGGAGCTGACGGGAGCTGCAGCCGTTATCACGACAGCAACGGATGTTCAGCAGGTGGCGGCGCTCGATATGATCGTGCCGTCCGTGCCGGGGTGGATCCCGGATTTTCGCGAGAACTGCAAGCGAATCAACGGGCTGCTGGCCGCCGGGAAAACCGTGTGCTTGTATGAGGAAGTGCCGATCGAGATCGATCGGCGGGGCTTCACGCCGGTCACGAATCCGCACGAGCTTCCGGAACAGGCAGAAGCCCTGGTGTGGGTCACGCATCGGTACCGCCTGCCGGAATTGAGTATGCACTCGGTGAAGCTGGTTCCGAAGACTCGCGTGCTTGGAGTCGGATGCCGCAAGCGAACGGAGCCTGAACAGATGAGGCAGGCGTTTACTGAATTTTGCATCCAGTATGATACCGATCCGCATTCCTTTGCGGTCATGGCCAGTATCGATGTCAAAAAGGATGAACCGGCGATCAAGCAATTGGCGGAGCAATGGAATTGTCCCTTCATCACGTATACGGCCGATCAACTGCGTGTAGTGGAAGGTAAATATCCGGTATCCGAGTTCGTCAGACAAACCGTGCAGGTAGGCAGCGTCGCGTTATCCGCGGCCGATCTGGCCAGCGGGGGCCGGGTGCTGACGTCAAGGTTCGCCGTTGATGGGATCACGATGGCGATGGGAGAGAGAACGACACGAAACGATGGGGTGAAGGCATGATTTATGTGGTAGGAATTGGGCCGGGCGAGAGAGACATGATGACCGGAGAGGCGCTCGCCGCCATTCAAAAAGCGGATGTGATCGTGGGCTACATTACGTATATCCGGCTGATTGAAGAGCTGATCCAGGGGAAAGAAGTCGTCAAAACGGGAATGCGGAAGGAAATCGACCGCTGCCAGGAAGCCGTCGATATTGCGAAGACCGGCAAGACGGTGGCGGTCGTATCGAGCGGAGATGCCGGGATTTACGGCATGGCCGGCCTCATTATCGAGATTGTGGACAAAGAGCAAGCACCGATCGAAGTCGAAATCGTGGCTGGCGTCACGGCGAGCATCGGCGCGGCGGCAAGACTGGGAGCGCCCCTGATGCATGATTTTTGCCATATCAGCTTGAGCGATCTGATGACGCCTTGGGAGGTCATCGAGAAGCGGGTGAAGCTGGCGGCGGAAGCCGATTTTGTCGTCTGCTTCTACAATCCGAGAAGTAAGGGCCGGGCGAATCATCTGGAGTATGCCCTGGAATTGATGATGGCCTATAAATCGCCTTCCACTCCGGTCGGCATCGTGAAGGACGTTGGCCGCAAGGAAGAGCGACAAATACTGACGACGATGGCGGACATCGACTATGAAGAGGTGGATATGACGACGATGGTGATCGTCGGCAACAAGGAAACCTATGTCTCCAATGGCCGCATGATCACGCCGCGGGGCTATACGCTATGATTCTGATATTCGGCGGGACCTCGGATAGTCTCGATATTTGCGATTGGCTGCATGCCCGCGGGCATCAATATATCGTGTCCGTGGCCACCGAATATGGGGAACAACTGGCGAAGCAGCATGCCGAGCAGGTCATCTGCCAGCGGCTGGATGAAGCCGGCATGCGCCGGGTGATGCGCGAGAAGGCGGTCTCCCTGGTCATCGACGCGACCCATCCGTTCGCGGTGGAAGTGTCCGCGAATGCGATGAACGCCGCTGGCAGCATGAATATACCTTATGTTCGATATGAGAGGTCATCGAGTGAGGCCAACCATCTTCATCTCGTCCGCGACATTGATGAAGCGTGCCGCGCCGCAGCGGCGTTGGGCGACCGGATTTTTCTGACGACCGGGAGCAAAAACTTGCCGGAGTATGTGGCCAAGCTCTCCGGCAAGCATGTCATCGCGAGAGTGCTGCCTGTGGCGGAAGTCATCGCGGCCTGCGAACAGATCGGTCTGCTGGCCGACCAGATTATCGCGATGAAGGGACCGTTCTCCCAAGCATTGAATACAGAGCTTTTTCGTCAGACCGGCGCGGAAGTGATGATTACGAAGGAAAGCGGGCCGAAGGGCGGCTTTGCCGAGAAAATCGCCGCATGCCAGGAGCTTGGCATCCCTTGCGTCGTCATTCGGCGGCCGCCGCTGCAATATCCGAACGTCATTACAGACATCGGCGAGTTAACACAACACACAATATATATGAAATAAAGGGGGAACACCGATGAGCGGCAAGGTGGTTCTTGTCGGAGCCGGACCCGGTGAAGCCGGTCTGTTAACCGTGAAAGCAACGGAGTTCATACGGCAGGCGGATGTGATCGTCTACGACCGCCTCGTGAATCCGGCGCTGCTGAAGGAGCGCAAACCAGACTGCGATCTGATTTACGTAGGCAAAGAGCCTTCTCACCATCCGATTCCGCAAGCGGAAATCGAGCAAATTCTCGTGACTCAGGCGAGACAGAACAAATTGGTCATTCGCCTAAAAAGCGGCGATCCTTATGTGTTCGGGCGCGGAGGCGAGGAAGGCGAGACCCTGCATGCGGCAGGCATTCCCTTCGAAGTCGTCCCCGGTGTCACCTCGGCGATCGGCGGGCTGGCCTATGCCGGCATCCCGGTGACGCACCGGGATTGCGCCTCCAGCTTCCACGTGATCACCGGACACTTGAAGGAAGGCAGAGATCCGCTCGATTGGACGAGCTTGGCCCGGCTGGACGGCACCTTGATCTTCCTGATGGGGATGACCCAGCTTCCGTCGATCTGCGCGAACTTGATCCAGCATGGACGCCGCCCCGACACGGCTGCAGCCGTGGTTGAATGGGCATCCCGTTCCCGTCAGCGGACGGTTACGGGAGATCTGAAGACAATCTGCGCCAGGGTGGCGGAAGCCAACATCGGGGCGCCGGGCTTAATCGTGGTCGGCGATGTGGTGAAGCTGCGGGATAAATTGAACTTTTTCGAGAATACTCCGCTGTTCCGGAAGCATATTCTCCTTCCGCGCGCGCGTGCCGGGCGAAGCGAACTGGCCGCTAAGATTACGGCCTTGGGCGGAGAGGTGACTCTTTATCCGGGTATTCGAATTGAAAAACTCAATAATTTGGCGCTCACGAACACCGTGGCGGCTTATTTGCCGGAGTGCGAAGAAATCCTGTTTTCTTCGGCGGAAGCCGTCTCCTTGTTCATCGAGACGATGTTGGAGTCCGGGAAGGATAACCGTGCGCTGAGAGGGATCCGGCTGACGGCGATTGGCAAGCAGACGAAGGAGAAGCTGCGCAACTACGGACTTGCCGCTGACATCCTCGTGTCGAGACGATCGGCGGACCTCATCCGCCAAGCCTGCGCCGGGAATTGGCGGCCGGGGACGAAGGTACTGCTCGCCGGAAGCGAGAAGCATACGGCTCAGTTGGCCGCTGAGCTGGGCGGAGCAGCCGAGTTCGCTGCTTTGCCGCTGTATCGGGAAGTGTTGGAGACAGAGCGGCCGTTTGATTTGCGCAAGTTTGATGCCGTTTGCTTTTCCAGTTCAGCTTCGGTAGAGCATCTGCTCTCCGTATTGAGCGCGGAAGAACAAGACTTGCTCCGCTCGATGAAATTGGTGTCCATCGGCCCGATGACGAGCCGGACGATACGCGAGCAGGGCCTGGAGGTCTATCGGGAGGCGGAAGCGGCGCAGCCGGATTCGCTGATTACGTTGCTGTTAGAAGAAGCCGGGGAGGTTATGCCGACATGAATCAGACACAAGCGATACTGGTCGTCAGCTTCGGAACAAGCTATCCGGAGACGCGCGCCAAAACAATCGAAGCTTGCGAAAACAAGATCAGGGACATGTTTCCCGACTACGATGTGTTCCGAGCTTTTACGTCTAACAAAATTAGGAAAAAACTGGCGGTGCGCGATGGGCTGTATATCGACGCGCCCGCGCAGGCGCTCGAAAAATTGAAAGCGGCCGGTTATGCGAAGGTCATTATCCAATCCCTGCATCTCATTAACGGCGAAGAGTTCGAGAAAATCGTTTCTCAGGCTCTGCCATACCGGGACCAATTTGAACAATTGCTGATTAGCAAGCCTTTGCTCGACAGCTATGAAGATTACGGCAAAGCGATTCAGGCCGTCAAGGAGCAAGCGCCGCGCCTGGCCGCGGATGAAGCGCTGGTGCTGATGGGGCATGGGTCGGAGCATCATGCGTTCAGCGCATACGCTTGTCTCGACCATATGCTGGACGGCGAGCCCATTTACTTGGGCACCGTGGAAGGTTATCCCCCGCTGGAGCGCGTCATCGAACAACTCAAGGCGGCGAAGGTCCGGAAGGTCCATTTGATGCCGTTCATGCTGGTGGCCGGAGATCATGCGATCAACGATATGGCATCGGACGAAGAGGACTCCTGGAAATCGCAATTGACGCAGCACGGCTTCGAAGCGGCCGCTTATTTGCAGGGACTGGGCGAGAACCCGCTTATTCAGGCGCAATTTATCGAGCATATCCGCATGGCGATGGAGAAGGAGATGGCAGCGCATGGCTAAGTTTTATGGCATCGGGACAGGTCCGGGAGACAGCGAGCTATTGACGATGAAAGCCGTTCATACGCTTGGGAAGTTGGATGTGCTCTATACGCCGGAAGCGAAAAAGGGCGGAGCCAGCCTCGGGCTCAAGATTGTGGCGCCGTATTTGCCGGAGAGGCTGACGGTGAAGCAGCGCCATTTTCCCATGACCTACAACAAGGAGGAAAAGGAGCAGGCCTGGGAACGCATCGCGGCGGAGATTCAAGCGGATGTGCTAGCGGGCCAAAATGCCGGCTTTATTACGCTCGGCGATCCTATGGTCTATAGCACGTACAGCTACTTGCTGGAGCTGCTGAGATCAAAGATCGAGGCGGAAACGATTGCGGGGATCTCCTCCTTCTCGTATATGGCCTCGCGTGTCGGCTGGCCGCTTGTCATGGATGAGGAATCGCTGGCGGTCATTCCGGTCACTTCCGGGGAGGAGGCGCTTCAGCAGGCGTTGACTAGCTTTGACACGATTGTATTAATGAAGGCAGCCAGTAATCTACCGCTGGTGCTCCGGCTTCTGGATCAGCACCAATTGCTGGAGCAGGCGGTGCTTGTCAGCGATGCATCGATGGCTTCCGAAAAGATAACATTTGGCTTGAACGAACTGCATGACGATGAAAAGCTTTCTTATTTTTCTACAATTATTGTGAAAAAAGAAAGGTAGGGACATGAAATGCGAACCCGGTTATCGGCTAAATATTTCAAATTTATCCCGTTTGTACTCGTTGCTGTTATTTATTTTGCCATCACGAATCCGCAGACGGCGCATGCGATGCATATTATGGAAGGCTTCCTGCCCCCAACGTGGTCCATCCTTTGGAGCGTCGCGTTTATTCCGTTCCTGATTGCCGGCTTGTTCCGCATTCGCAAGCTGGTGGCCGCCGATCCCCATAATAAATTGCTGCTTGCCTTATGCGGCGCCTTTATTTTTGTCCTGTCTGCTCTCAAAATTCCGTCCGTGACGGGCTCCTGCTCGCATCCGACCGGCGTAGGTCTGGCAACCGTGCTGTTCGGGCCCCTTGTCGTCAGCGTATTTGGCGCGATTGTGCTGCTGTTCCAGGCGTTGCTGCTTGCCCATGGAGGCATCACTACCCTGGGAGCCAACGCGGTGTCGATGGCTGTCGTCGGACCTATCGTCGGGTTTCTCGTCTATCGACTGGCCCGGAAAATGGGCTGCCGTCAAGGGTTGGCCATCTTCCTGTGTGCATTCATCGCCGATCTTGCCACTTATTTGGTGACTTCGGTGCAGCTTGGGATCGTTTTCCCGGACCCGGCCTCCGGCATGATGGCCTCGATTTTCAAGTTCATGGCCATTTTCTGCACTACTCAGGTGCCGATCGCGATTGCGGAAGGCTTGCTCACGACCATGATGTACAATCTGATTCAGAAAAATCTCCCGGCAAAGGCGGCGCAATGGCAATGAAAAAAATCAATATCAATCTCGTTCTCTTGCTGCTGGTCGTTATTTTAATCGTAAGTCCTTTTATCCTGAATCGAGATGCCGCGTATGAAGGATCGGACGGGGAGGCGGAAGCGGCAATCTCGGAACTCCATCCGGACTATGAACCATGGTTCACTCCCGTATATGAGCCGAAGAGCGGCGAGATCGAAAGCTTGCTGTTCACGCTGCAAGGCTGTATCGGAACCGGGATTATCGCCTACGTCATCGGAGTGCAGCGAGGCAAGCGGAAGCAGGAACATGCTGACCATTGATAAATATGCCTATCACAACCGCTGGATCGGCGTATCTCCCTACATCAAAACATCCGGGTATATGCTGCTGCTGATTCTGTCCTTGAGCGGTCCGGCTGTGTTGCAGGCTGCCATCTGTCTGCTGCTTGTTCCGCTAACCATGTATGTCGCCAAAATGAAGTGCCGCCACTATATAAAATGGTTTATGCTGCCGTTTTCTTTTTTACTCTTCAGCATTATCTCGATTCTCATATCCGTGTCGCCATCTGTGGATGGACTGTTATGGAAGGTGCAGGCCGGGTCCTTATATTTGGGCATTTCAGATGCGACCATGCAAGCGGCTGCGCATGTATTGTTCAGAAGCACAGCTTGTCTGGCTTGCACCCTCTTTTTTGTCTTAACTGTTCCGGTGCAGCAGCTGATCAAGGTGATGAGAAGCATCCATATTCCCGTTCTTCTGATCGAATTAATGGTTCTGATTTACCGTTTTATCTTTATTTTTATCGAGGAAGCGGCGGCCATTCGCCACGCGCAGCAGCTCCGGTTCGGCTATCATGGGCTCAAAAACAGCTACAGATCGCTGGCCATGCTGGTGAATATATTATTCCAGCGCGTGATGTTACGCTATCGCGACATGTCGGTTGTGCTTGATGTGAAGCTGTTCCAAGGCGACTTCCACGTGTAAGAGGCAATTCAAGCAACCTTCTTGGCGCTGACAACCGGCCTTTTTGGACACTGGAGTTGCCTCGATTATGAAAGAGGGTGGACGGATGTTATCCACGAATCATCTCTGCTATGAATATGAAGACGGCCAGCGGGCGCTCGATGATGTCTCGATTGATCTGGCGAAAGGAAATATTCTCGGGCTCGTCGGCGCCAATGGCTCGGGGAAATCGACGCTGTTCAAGCTGCTGCTCGGTCTGTTGAAGCCGTCAAGCGGGGAAGTGCTGTTCCATGGGCGGCCGCTCCGCTACGGCAAGAAGGATCTGTTGTCTTTGCGCACCGAAGTGGGAATTGTTTTTCAGGATCCGGATCAACAAATTTTTTATTCGAGCGTGGCGGATGATGTCGCTTTTGCTCTCCGGAATCTGGGGAGGGGAGAAGAGGAGATCGCGGAACGGGTCAATCAAGCGTTGGCGACGGTTGGCGCAGCGGGCTTCCGGGATAAGCCGGTGCAGTATTTGAGCTACGGGCAGAAGAAGCGGGTAGCGATTGCCGGGGCGCTGGTGCTCGATACGCAATGGCTGCTGCTTGATGAGCCTACGGCGGGGCTCGATCCGGAGGGCAGACAGATGATGATGGAGCTGATTCGGGATTTGGCCGAAGCAGGGAAAAAAATATTGATTTCGAGTCATGATATTGATTTGATTTATGAAATTTGCAATTACGTGTATATATTGAAGCAAGGGCGCGTCCTGCAGGAGGGAGCGGAGACCGAGGTATTCACCGAGGCAGCCCTGGTGCAAGCGGCCGGACTGACCCAGCCTTGGCTCGTCAAGCTGCACGCCCGGATCGGACTGCCCCTATGCAAGACGGAAGACGAGCTGTTCAGCCGTTGATGTCTTGGTCTTGGCTGAAGTGCATAAAAAAGAAAGGCAGCATAAGCCGCCTTTCTGCACCTTGCATTATGATGATATGGAAGGATAGGGTAAAGGTTCGCACCTTATTTCCTTACTACAAGCTGAATGACATGGGCCAGACCGGTGTGTCCCTTTCCTTCCACCCGCTCTTGTTCTCCATAGAAGAAATGGATGACTTTATGACCTTCGCACCATCCAAGCAGATCTTGCGGCTCGTATAGCATGCCCGGATCCCGGGGGCCGCCCGTTCCATAATGCAATTGCTCCTTGGAGTATACTTCCAGCATGATCATCCCGCCGGGTTTTACCGATTGTTTTAGCTTCGCTAGCACCGTTTTCTGGTCCTCTTGATGAAAATGTCCAAATACCATGATGGCTGCATCGTATTCCTCGTGAGGCACGCTTTCTGTCAAGAGATCCACCTTTTCGGTATGAACGTGGGCCGCATGCTTCTGGGCCAGCTTTTTCGTTTTGAGCAAACCGCTTTCCGCATAATCGAGGGCGGTCACATCATGCCCTCGTGTTGCCAAAAACACCGCATTCCTGCCTTCTCCTTCTGCCAATGCGATGATCTTCTTGCCTGCGTCTAACCGAAAGGCCTGTTGTTGAATAAATACATTCGCTTCTTCTCCATAATAATAGTCCTCTGAATGAAAACGCTCATGCCATGAGCTTGTCATCCATACCAGCCTCCTGTAATTCATTTATTCTCATGATCCCGGGAACTCAGGTTGTTGTGGAGCGATGTGCAAGAATAAAAGTGGGGTGAAGGGTCTAATTAGAGTGATGGAACAGGGCTCGGGGGAGTCGTAAAAAGCCGCTCCAATTTAAAGACTTCGCAGCTCTATAATAACCCTGTTGCTTGTGCACTGTCAATCTGGATGCGCAGCTCCTCCAGCTCCCGCAAGTAGCTGATGCCGGACATGTCGCCATATACGTTGCTGTCCATGAGCCGCAGCCGCTTGAGCTTGCTCAGCTTGAAAATAGAGCCGGCCTCGTCAATTCCGCCGACATTGTCGACGAGCGACAGATCCTCCAATCGGGTAAGTCCGGAGAGCGGGCGCAGATCGTTGGTTCCGGACGATCTTCTCAGCTCCAGACTGCGCAGCTTCTTCAGATGAGCCAGGGGTTCAAATCATTAACACCTCTCAGATTCAGCGCCTCCAGCTTCCATGCTGTTGGTGATGGATATCATGCCAGCGTTTTTCTGAATGAGTTGGAAGACTTGGCGCAGCATTGCGGGGAATGGCTGAACGTGGAGTGACGACGTAAGCCCTGCCGCACCCGGCAGGGCTTGGTTCTTTTTATTCCACACCCAGTTGCTCTCTCGCCTTGACCGGAATGTCCTCCTTCGTTACTTCGTCATATCGTCCGATGTCCCGAATCCCGCTGCCGTCTTCGCCATCCTTGACATACACGAGGAGGAACGAATCGAGCCGCAAATTTTTATGGGCGCTGAAGGAAACCGTCGCTTCATTGCCATGCTCGTCATAGGCGGTCAGTGTGTAGTAGTAACGCGAAAACGGATCTTTTGTGTCCGCGCCGATCGTTTCTTCCTTGCCGTTTTCGGTAATATGTACATACATTTTGGTTGTGCCCCACTCAGCCTTCATTTTGGCTGCATCGACTCCGAAAATAAGAAAGCCTGCCACTACTATCGATGCGACAACGACAATGGAGACGATGATGATTGTAAATTTCTTCATAATGCCTCACCTTCAATTTCGTATGCTTATGCGGTACATTCATCATAAGCCATGCCGCTTCCATGCGGAATGCAATTAGGTGACGAGCACATTACGTTTTTGCAAGGTACTGGAGCGATGCCTGATCATCAGCTGAGTGGCTGGTGCTGTAGGCCTCGGATTAACCCCATTCGATGGCGATGTTTTCTTCCGATACTCGGACATCCCCCAGTACGAGCCAGAAGTTGTCTTCATCGTACCCGAGCACGATACCGTCGGCGCGGTGGCCGGGATACAAGTATTCCGGCAGGAGAGCGGGAACGAGGTCTTCGCGGCGGGCGGCGCCGTACCGTCCCGGGCCTATCTGGATGATGACCCCCTGCGGATAGAACATCGCAATTCCGCCGGTGACCGCATCCCCTATGCCGTATTCCCGCTTCGTCTGCTCCCAGGCGGATTGATAGGGCAGCACGGCCGCCGTCCATGCCTGTTCGAATTCTTCCCTTGCGATAAGGTCTTGTTCTTCGTAATCGATAAGCACTTCGCTCAAATGGAAGTCAGGCGCGATCGACAGTCTGCATCCGTTGTTCTCCGACAGCTCGATCTGTCTGTAGGCGACTCGATCGCCGTCCACTTCAAAATAATAGGTGAACCCATTGTCAGGATCATCGATCTTGAGGTATATGTAGTTCATCGTCGTGCCCCCTTGTCCTCAGTCTGGACGTTCCGCATCAACTGGGCGTCCGTCTCTTCTCAATCCCAAAGTATATCGCGTCGGGGCAGGGGAGACAACAGGTCCAGCGGCTCACCGAAAACGGGCCCATATACCCTTGCCGAAAAAAAGACATCACCCGCAAAGAGCTTGACCCTGGCCGTCACGAAGCCGAACGGGGAAACATTCGACGTGACGGTAGAGAAGGAAATGCTTCCTTCCGCCCTGCCGCGCGTCCAGCAAGGGCAAGTGCTCAACGTTACTTATTCCCCGAACGCCCCGGCGAAGCTGGCCATCTCGCTGCCGGTCAGCGAGGCGGATATTCAGCAGACATTCTGCGCTTAATGCCTGATTTTAGAGTAGGTAGAAGGGGGCCCAAAAGTAGTACATAGCTACAATGTGACAGTCCCCCTGATTCTCAAAGCTTGATTTGCCGAAAAACTGCAAATATGCAGCTTTCCTTGATCACGTGCACTCCGTTACAGGGAATCCTGTAAAACTGCATCAATTATCAGACTATCCAATATATAAAAGACAAAATCGATGAAAATAATGTACTTTTGCAGGAATTTCATCAAATAGCGGCCTAATTAACGTAAATTGATGCATTAACGCAGGATTACACTCCCTGATCTATCTTCTGTCGCTATGCCGGCTGCCGTTTTTCCCGCCTCCACATCCTCTGTTGACCCGTCCCGCAGTTCCAATCCGAATGCCGGTCGCGGCTGTAGGCGGACAAGGTGCGGGAACGGCTATCACCTATAGACATGGTACAAATGCCCCCCCTCTGAAATAAGATACAGAAGAACAACTCAATCGGAGGGGATAATTTGTACGGTATCATGCCTGGTATGCCGCTGCTGCCTCATTTCCGTGAGCACATGCCGAATCTGTATCCTTATGAGCAGATGAGGGATCAGATTCCATCTTATAAGTCGCTCCAGGAGGCGCTTGAGCTCATTAAGCAAGCTGTCTCGGGGGAACGGGAGGATGAATTATTTTACAGCTACTTGATTAGCATCGCACCGTCTGCCGAAGATAAGACTATCATTGCTAGCATTCGGGAGGATGAACGGAAGCATAACCGCATGTTCCGTAAAATATACAAGGACCTGACCGGACAGACGATTATGGCCGATGGAGGCGAGAGCTTCGAGAAGCCAAAATCATATATCGATGGAGTGCGGCGGGCGCTGTTCGGAGAACTCGCCGCGATGGAGCGTTACCGCGATATCCGTGCCGGTTTGCCGAACCGTTATTACCGTGACATGGTATTCGAGATTTTGACGGACGAATTAAAGCATGCCGACAAATACAACTACATCCTGAACTTGGATTTGCGAAGAATGATCAAGCATGCCCATGAATAATATGAGATGATTCCTCAGTCGAGAAGCCTTTTGCGCGTAGATGCAAAGGGCTTTTAGTGTATTCTCGCGCTATCTCCAACGGTCAAGAGAGCGTCTGCATAGGAAACTTAATTGAAAATAATAATCATCATCAATTATAATGGAAGAAGCGTGATATGATTTATTTAGAAGGAGAGGAAAATAAATGTTTATTGAAACAAAAACGATTACCGTGAAAGAAGGCACGTCCGACTTGGTTGTGCAGCGATTCTCGGGAGAAGGCGCGATCGAAAAATTTGAAGGATTTATCGACTTGAGCGTTCTCGTCAAAAAAGTGAGAAGAGGTGACGAGGAAGTCATCGTCATGATTCGCTGGGAATCCGAAGAAGCGTGGAAAAATTGGGAGACGAGCGAAGTGCATTTGGAAGGGCATCGACAGAGTCGGGGGAAGCCAAAGCCGGAACATATTATTAAATCGGAGCATGCCGTCTACGACGTAAAAGCGGTAAAAGGCGCATACCAACAAGCTTAATCCCACAGCAAATCATTCCTTGCTCACACTGAATCGTTTATGCGGATACTTCCATATTTCTACATGAAGAGGGGCTGGAGAGTTCACCAGCCTCTTATTTATGTTAACGCTCCCTCACCTTCGAGATTCCGCCGCCAGGAGCAGCACCTTGACCCGGATGGACGCGATGCTGTCCCGATCCTGGCGATGGCAGCATGAAACATTCCATAGCAATCCCGTCTATACCTGGGTATAATTTCCTGAGAATCTCATTCAAGGAAGGGGAGGCCAATGAAGAAATACATAGCAATTGCACTTGTCCTCGTAGTGGTGCTGGCCGTGCTTACGGTGCCGAAGCAGGATGATTACGCTTCTTGGATAAAAATCGAATCAAGCAGGAAGCCGACAATGTGCTGATGGACTGGGGAGTCGAGCTGGTGGGGGGAGCGTCTTATCAGAAGCACGTCGTCTTGCGACAATTTATGTGGGGCTCAGCCTGTGTGAGACGAAAGTGACCGAGCAGAACAAGTTTCGGGCGATTGGCGCCTTTCACCAATTTATAGCCCTGGGCAGAATCCAGGATCTGATTCGGTTGAATTAAGGCTCGCTTATCATCTTCGACGGGACGCTTTCCAGATGGCGAGGAATAAGAGCGGAAGCACGAAGAATAAGGACAGGAAGAGAGCGCTGCTCGCCAGAATGGCCAGCATGAGTATGAACAAGGCTACGGCAATCAAGAAGAGGCAGCCTCTTGTGGCAGACAGCATAGCATTCATCACCTCCACGCACTTCAGCTTTGTTCTTATTCTATGCGGCAACAAGTGCGGACAAGACAGGAGAAATTGAGTATCCGTCTCTGCCAAAATCATGTTGAGGTTGACGATCATTGCCTTTTCGTATAATAATTGGATGAATATACCGAATTCCGGATCGTGACGGGTGCCAGCTCAGTTACGAATGACGGTACTAATTTTAAAGAGAGGGGAGGACTTGAATATCTGTAGGCATGCCGGCTACTTGGCAAAAGAAAGGAAAAAGGGGAACAGAGCCCCGATGCGACAGGACCGATCCCCAATCTCGAACGGGCGTTAACCGTTCCGCTGTACCATGTTTAGTGCCGTATTGGCATTGTTCATATCGATCTGAAGCTGTTCCTGCAGGTTATAGGGGTGGTAATAGCCATTCTTCATCATGTACGCGGTTAATTGCTCATGGGCCTGAATGGCGGTATCGAGGTGATTGCGCAAGACCGTCCGCACCTCTGGAGTTGCTGCTTCGGTTAGCGCGGTAGCCAGATCTTTAATTCCGGACTTGGCTGCAATCAGCATGTCCGTCGCCACGACCTGATCGGTCATGCCTGCCATGCCGGTCACATTTTCAATAATCGTATTCATCGTTGGCCTCCTTTCATCATTAGCTGTAAGCTCTGGACAGCAGTCCTTGATAGTCTTTAATCGCTTGGGACGATTGTTGAATGTCTTGCTGCATTAGCCCTTTTAGCTCCTGGCAGGACACCAGGTTGTACATCGTTGCCGTTTTGGTCATGCATGCATTTTTAAAAGTGAGGAGCTCATGAAGCTCCAACGTCTCGTGCGCGCCCAGACTTCTTGTTTCCACTTTGTATTCACCCCCCTCACTTAGTATGAGAGTGTATACGGAGATTATGTATGGGGAAATCAGTAAGCCAGAGAAATAAAATGGATTTCCGCCAAACGATTTTGCCGAATCTGTCGATATAGGATACAGTAACGTTTTGGCGTAGAACAGAAAGACATCTTGTGAACTATTTTTCTATCCGTCTGAAATCTGGTAAACTTAGCAGTAGGTTGACTTTATAAGGAAGGGGATGATTGCACTTGAAGAAATCGACCGATCGAAGCTTGCAAGAGCAGTTTCTTACGGAAGCGATACAGCAGGAAGTGCCCGTCACGCTTATTACGAAAAATGGAATCCAGATGAAGGGCATGATTACGTCATTCGATGTCTATACGATTGTGCTCAAAATCGATTCCAAGTATAGCCTTATTAACAAATCGGCTGTCTCAACCATCATCCCGTCCCAACGCCTCTCGTTGTTCAAGTAACAAGTTTCATTTTCACCCATTTTATCCGCTTTTGTTTTGGGGCTGTCCTGTCGTCGATTGACGAAGGACAGCCTTTTTAAATCCTTTACTGAGAAATGGTTTGCAACTTACGAGAAAGTGGAGTATAATAGACATTATTCGTCTAAAAAAATATGTTTTATTTTGGAGGAGCCTGACAACTTAGGGCTCCTCTTTGTCTTTTTTTAGAAATGATAAATTATGGAAGGGTTGTGGAATTAACAATGGAATTTATTCTGTATCTAGCTCTGATTCTGCTATGCACCAAGGTAGCCGGTGATATCTCGGTCCGCTTGGGACAACCTGCCGTATTGGGGAAGCTGATCGTCGGTATCCTGATCGGTCCGGCTGTGCTGGGCTGGATTGAGAAGGACAGCTTTATCACCCATGTATCTGAAATCGGCGTCTTGCTGCTGATGTTCATTGCTGGCCTGGAGACGGATGTCGATCAGCTTCGCAAAAATTGGAAATCAGCGTTTGCGGTTGCCGTTGGCGGCATTATTCTGCCTTTCATTGGAGGATACAGCGCAGCGATCGCGTTTGGTTTTTCTCCGAATTATGCGCTGTTCTTCGGCGTTATCTTTTGCGCGACTTCCGTCAGCATCTCCGTCCAGGTGCTTAAAGAAATGAACAAGCTCAATTCGAGAGAAGGGACGACGATACTTGGCGCCGCCGTCGTCGACGATGTGCTGGTCGTCATCCTGCTGGCGTTCATTATGAGCATCATCGGTCAAGGCGGAGACGTCAACCTCGGGTTGCTTATTGGAAAGAAGGTTTTGTTCTTTGTCATTATTTTCGTTGCTGGTTGGCTTGTCGTGCCTCGTGTAATGAAGTGGCTGGCTCCGCTCAAAGTTACCGAAGCGGTTATCAGCGCAGCGTTAATTATTTGTTTTGCCTTTGCCTATTTTGCCGAATGGATGCAGATGGCCGGTATAATCGGCGCCTTCGCCGCCGGTATCGCCGTGTCCCTGACCCCATACAAGCATGATGTCGAGCATAAGGTCGAGCCGATTGCATATTCGCTCTTCGTTCCGGTGTTCTTCGTCAGCATCGGGCTGAACGTGTCGTTCGACGGCATCGGGAGCAATCTGGGTATGCTCGCTGTCATTACAATCATGGCGATCGTAACGAAGCTGGCCGGGGGTTGGCTGGGCGCACGCGTAACCGGGTTCGACAGCCGCTCTTCGCTTGCGATTGGCGCAGGCATGATCTCACGCGGCGAGGTGGCGCTCATTATTGCGGCCACAGGCTTGCAGTCCGGGTTGCTCCAGCCGGAATATTTCACGGAGATTATCATCATGGTCATTATTACGACGCTTGTCACTCCGCCGATGCTGAAGATGCTGTTCAAGAGGTCCGACGAGATGCACGCGGAGCAGAAAAACAGTGTAAATATGTAGTTGATCTAAGGCAGGGCTGATTCGCCGCCGAACGTTAGACGGTGCGGCGAATCAGCCCTGTATTCCTTCAGTGCCGCTTATTTTGTGGATCCCATTCCGATAATTTTCACTTTGACCTTCACATCCACAATTGCGTCTTCGAAATAATCCGCCCAATGGTCTTGAGCCTTTTTCCAGTGTGGATAAGCGTAGGCCCTTGCGTACATGCCGAACCCCGCCGGATCGATGCGCGCTTTTTGCAGCTTGCGAATCAGAGTGTTGAACTGCTGCTCCAGATTAGCGGCAATTTTCTGCTCAAGCTCATCGTACGGCTGCATCACATCATATGGGAATAGACGTTCCGTCACATATACGATGGAGCGAACGTTCACATCGAATACGAAGCGTCCTTGGGCGTACCGTGCATGAATCTTTGGCTTAATCCTCTGAAGATTGATGCTGACCTGCTTCATGTCTACTTTATCGGGTCCCTTCCCTGGCGACATCGGAAGATGGAGCGTAAAGGGAAATTCGCCCTTCGTTTTATTTCTTAGTATGTAGATCAACTTCGTCTCGTCGGAATTGGCCATCATTTTGAAGCGCGACGATTTATCCAGCAGCGCGGTGCCTGTCAAGGCTAGGCCATCCTCTTTGCTCAGGCCGGTTATGCTTGGCGTCATCCCTTTCTCATGCAGATGACGGTGGAATTCCTGGACGGTCGTTTTGGTCGTCTCATTCCGAAGCAGACCCGAATCCACTAGCTTCGATAGATGTAAGGGCAGGCGCGGCTTGTCCTTGGCTGAAAATTGAATCAGGTCGCTAAGGTCGCCGTCGAAGTATACGACCCGAGCGGATGCGGTGCTCTTTGTGTCCCGATAAAACGAATCAAGCAATGATGACCAATTCTCCTGCGCGGCAAGCCGCTTGCCGATGACAATACTCTGTGTCTTGCCTGCCGTAGTTATTCCCAGAGCCCGCTTGTCGAACTCTTCGCGGGAATGGCGCAGGGTGGTTGAGCGGACCTCGAAATCTTCTTCATTCTCCTTCGCCTCCTTCGAGAAGACGGGACTCGACATCACCAGCAACAGATTGCCTTCTTCATCCAGATCGAGGCCGATCAGCAGCGACAGCGTCATGTTCTCAATGGTTGTATAGGTTGCGCACCCATGAAGCGGGAGCACAACTAGCAGCAGGATAACAATGGTAACGGCACGCCGCATTAATGGCTCGCCTCCTTCGGTGTCAGCTTCTGATAAACTTTGATAGACAGATATAAGAGAAGCGGCAACAGATACGAGATGACCGTGCCGGAATAACTGGCCCATTCCTTATAGCGAAGGGACTCCAGCCAGGAAGGCTTAATCCAAGTCGCTATCAATAACGTACCCGCGCAAATCAAGAGCGCATACGGGCCATGGTTCTTCGTCCCGAACAGCTTCGCGCCGCTGATGGAAGCTACGTACAAAAACGGAACCAGCGACGTCGAAATGACGACTAAATAGATGGCCAGGAAAATGATGTCGAACCGTTCCAGGAACCGGAATTCGATCACTTTCAACAGGTTCAAAATCGGTTGATTGTATTGAATGATCTCGTCCGGGCTAAAAAAACCGAAGCAGATAATCGTGGTAAATGTATAAACCAGCATGGTCAATGCATTCCCGAGCACGACGCCTTGGATGGCCAGATCCTTGCGCGTTAAGAATGGATAGACGAAGAATATGATCTCGAACCCGAGATAGGCCGTAGTCGTGGTCGGGATCGCCTGAATGACGGGTCCCCAGCCTTCCTTGAGAACCGGCAGGAAATGGATGAGATACCCTTCTCGCAATGGAAGCAAAAGCACCGGGGCCATCCAAATCGTCAAATAAAACACGACTTCACAATATCTGGCGATATGGGTAATATGCTTCCGCGCTGTCATATAGGCCGGTATGACGAACAGGAGCAAAATGTACGGAACCGGTGTCATCACCAGGAACCACGATTTAATGTACAGCATCGTCGCGACAAATGTCGACCAGAACATAAAGGCAAGATGCAAGCCTACCAGCGCCAGCACGAGCTTGCTGATCACCCCTCCGAACAGCCGCTCCAGCAATTCCGGCAGCGTATCTTCCGGATATTTCCTCATGACGATAACGATAAGCACGCTGAAAAACAGGTTGATCAGCCACGCCAATATAATCGAAATCCATCCGTCCGTCGATGCGATCTCCGCGAGCTGGCGGGGGAGAGACAGAACGCTTGTCGCTACTTGAATGCAATGAACCAACAAGGCGAACTGCATGAAGGTAATGCGGTATGAATTCAATTCGACCCGCCTCCTTCAGGTGTACTCTCCCCTTGCCGCTTGAGCTGCTGTGACCCCGGCCCGGTAGGGCGCGTCTTCATCGACCACAGCGGGAAGCGAAGGAACGTATCCTTCAGATCGGCAAAGCGGACGGGAGCCAATGGGCTTCCGTAAGCGGCCCCGAGCGATGTCAGCGAGCAGAGGTGAGAGATAAGAAGCATCGCGCCGCATACGATGCCAACGAAGCCGTACAGAAATGCAATCAGCATCATCGGGAAGCGTAGAAAGCGGATTGCTGTCCCCATATCGATGTTCGGGATGATGAAGGAAGCGATCGCGGTGGAGGCGACGACGATAACCATGATGTTGCTGACGATGCCCGCCTGAACTGCGGTCTGCCCGATAATAATGCCGCCAACGAGTCCGACCGTCTGGCCGATAGGCGCCGGCAGCCGGATTCCCGCTTCACGCATCATCTCCAAGGTCACTTCCATAATGAACGCCTCCAAGAACGGATGGAACGGAACGCGCTCTCTTGACTCCGCCACGGATAAAATAAGCTGGATCGGAATGACCTCGAAATTGAACGTAATGAACGCGATATACAGCGCAGGCAAAAACAGGGCGATGAAAAACGCAAAAAAACGCAGCAGCCGAATGAAGGAAGCATTGATCCAGCGCATGCTGTAGTCATCCACGCTCTGGAAGAACGACACGAACGATACCGGACCGATAAGGACGCTCGGCGAACGATCGACCACGACAACATAGCGGCCCTGCAAAATATGAGAGGCCGCCGAATCGGGCCGTTCCGTCATCAACAGCTGCGGAAAAGGCGAGTAGGCATCGTCTTCGATCAGCTCGGAGAGCTCGCCCGTATTGATCACATTATCAACATCCAGTCCCTCGATTCGGTTTGTGAGCTCCTGCAGCACTTCCGGATCGGCCACATCGCGAAGGTACATGATGGATAAGGTGTTTTCTCCTCTTGTCCCAACCTTCAACTGCTTGATTTTGAGCTCCCGGTTCGGGATATAGCGACGAATAAGAGCTATATTCTGGCTTGCGGTCTCGACGAATCCTTGGTGGGAGCCTTTGACGGATGCCTCGATCGACGGATCGGTAATCGACCGCTGCGGCCATCCGCTCGTATCGAATATGTAGGCCACGGTTGCACCTGGCAGGAAGAGCACGCTGTTGCCGTTAAGAAGCATCTTCTCCACCTGGTTCATGTCGGATGTCGATTCTAGATTGCCGACCGTGACAGGCAGGGTATCTTCCACACTGGACAGGGCTTCAATCAGCGGTTGCAGAATATGATTGTTGATGGAATTCTTATCGACCAAGCCCTCGAAATAGACAAGCATGGCTTCAGGCCCGTTCGGCGAATCGATGCTCCGGAAGATCAGGTCGGGAGCTTGCGAGAAGATGGATTGCAGCCGCTGCACATTGACCGACATCTGTTCATTCACTTTTCCTTGTTGTGCTGACATCCTTGCTCACCCTCACGATTGTTCATATGTGAGAAGTCTGGCTCACTGGGAACGATTTTATTCGAGTGCCATGGAAAGAGAGGAGAGAAACCGGGATAGGGGAATTACGTATGAACTAACAGGAGAAAAAGGAGGGAATCGGATGAGCAAAGGGACCAAGATCGGACTTGGCATAGCGGCAGCCATCGTGGCGTTTATTGGGTTGATGATTGTCTGGTACTTCAACACGGCGGCTGGACAGCGGTCGCTTAAAAATTTTCAGTCGAATAATGCCGGGGGATTGGAGAGAACGGTGAAGGTCTACAGCAGTGACGGAACATTGATTCATGAGTATGAGGGCAAGATTGACATTAAGGATACGGAATATGGCAATAAAGTGCTGTTTGATTTGGACGGGAAGCGGATTGTCATTTACAATGCGACGGTCATATCGGAAGAAAAATAAGGCATAACGGGCGCCGGGGAGATCCGCAAGGGATGAGCTTACGGATCTTCCAGCCGGCAGCGAGGGGAGTATTGACGCTGATCACGAAGGGATGGAGGAGTTCCGCTTGGC
The DNA here is from genome assembly GCF_003591545.1 of Paenibacillus thiaminolyticus. Lineage (GTDB taxonomy): Bacteria > Bacillota > Bacilli > Paenibacillales > Paenibacillaceae > Paenibacillus_B > Paenibacillus_B thiaminolyticus_A. Next base: position 12,113 of record NZ_QYZD01000014.1, on the reverse strand, counting down.
GCCGAACGGAACCGTAGTCAGCCGCACCTCTTGCCGCTTGCCGTCCCGCAAGAGCCCCATCTTCACCACCTGTCCCGGTCCGGGTGACCACCGCTTCGAGGTCATCGTAGCTGTGCACGGGCATCCCATTGATGTCAGTAATGATGTCGCCCACGGCTAGGATCCCGTCGGCTGGCGTGCCGGCCGCCACTTCAACTAGAATGGCTAAGTGCTTTTTCAACCCGGTATGCGTATGATGCTTTGCTGTCAATCTAAGGATATAGGTGGAATAATCGGAGGAAGCGTGCCGGGTTCGGCAAGCTTCCCTAGATCGGACGCCTCCCCTTATTGTCCAGATGGAGCAAGAGTTCCCGCAGCAGCCGGTAAGGAAAATACAGTCCTGCATAAGCTCCTGCAATCCGAAATGACGGATATAAAAAAACGGCATGCACTTGCGTCGTTAACTCGGCGCCCTGCTTAATCACGTCATAGATGACGGACACGAAGATAGAGCCGGCGACGAAGAAGCCCAGCACAGCCAACAGATGGAACACCGTGCCAAGCACACGATACCGATGGGCAAGCCCCGCCATCACGAATGGAACGGCGATGAACGCAGCGACCAGTACGATTTTCACATATATCGCCTCCTAGGAACTACGATTGCCTGATGGAAGAGAGGGTATGCATGAAAAAACCGTCCGGAACAATCGATTCCGGACGGGGAGGGGAGAACGTATTGAGGCGTCACATCGCGATCCGATCCCGTTTGGCCTCGTCTGCCTGGCTTGCCCGGAACGGCCACCAGTTGGCCGAACCGAACAATTTGACCATGACGGGCACGAAGAACGGCAGCAGCAGAATGGCATAGAGCAGCAGGCCGGACAGAACGACGGTCGCAATCTGCAGCATGCTTAGCACGCCAGACGGATAGAAGGAGGCGAAGGTTCCTCCAAGAATGATTACGGCCGATATTATGACGGTCCCCATATTCTTCATCGCATGCAGAATGGCTGCGCTGGCATCCATATGCTTATTCTCGTTGAAGCGGTCCATCAAGAAGATGCTGTAGTCGACACCGAGCGCGACAAGCATGACGAAGCTGAAGAACGGCGTCGGCCAACTGATGCCCGAATATCCAAGCATATCAACGAATATGAGCTCGGTTACGCCCAGAGACGTGTAGTACGTCAAGATGAGCGAGGCGATCAAATATAGCGGCATAATGATGGAGCGCAGCAGAAGAATGAGAATGATCAGAATGCCGGCCATCATGAAGATGACAGTGCGGGTATAGTCTTCCCCTGAGATCTGCTTAAGATCGGCGAAGGTGCTTGATACGCCGCCGATGGCGATATCTGCCTGTTCCCAAGCGGTATCGGCTACTGCCCGCTCTGCCGCCGCTTGCACATGCGGCATTTGCTCGATCGCCTCGATGCCGTACGGGTTGACCGAGAATACGACGTCGAGCGTCATGACGGTGCGATCCGGGGAGACATACAGTTCGACGGCTTGCTGGAAGTCTTGATTCTCCAGCACTTCCTTCGGCACGAACCAGCCGCTGAAATCGCTGTCTGCCGTACTGCCGACCTCGCTTAAATACCGGGAGGCGGAATTGAGGCCGCCGGAGACTTGCTCCAGTCCGTCGATTCCCTGCTGAAGACCATCGGTCAGCTCCGTCAATTGACTCGTCAGTTGCTGGAAGCCATCGCCCATCTGCTGCTGGCCGTCCTCGATTCGGGTCAAGCCTTCGATAACCGAAGGGACCTTGCCAATAATCTGGCCTTGGCCATGAGCGGCCTGGGTGAGCCCGTTCTCCAGATCGTTCAGGCCCGCAATGAGCTCATCCAGCCCGGAGGCGAGCGCCTTCTGCCCGGCAACGGCTTGGGCGAAGCCCTCATTGGCCTGGCTCAATCCGGCGGACAATGGGCCGAAGCGGCCGCTCAGTTCGCCAAGAGCGCCTGCCAGCTGGGCGGTTCCCTTGCCAGTCTCGGTGACGGTGCCGCGAATGGTCAAGTAATCTTCATCGCGCAGCAGATCGGGATAGTTCTCTTCCAGGCGGCTGAAGCGGCTGTCCAGTGACTGCAGCGCCTTCGCGACGCTGTCGAGCTGCTGCTGCATTTGCTTCAGGCCATCGTCCGCCTGCTGAATGCCGTCGCCGATCGTTCTGTACGAAGCGAGCAGCTTCTCGTTGGCGTTCGCCAATTGCAGGGCACTGGCCTTGGCCTGCGACAAGCCGGTCTTCAGCTGTCCGGCGCCGGACGAGCCGTCCGCAATCCCTTGCTGGATTCGGCTCAGACCGGCATTCAGCTCACTGATGCCTTCCTTGAGCGCCTTCGTGCCTGCGGTGAGCTGTCCGGCGCTGTCAGCGGCTTCCTTGAGCTTCGGCGCATTCTCGGACAAAGCGCTGCTCGCTTGGGATAGTCCGCTCTTAATATCGGTCAGACCCTGGTTCCCTTCGCCAAGTCCTTTTTCCAGCGTCTTGGCCTGTTCCGTAATCTTCAGATCGGGGATAGCCTCCCCGGAAGGCCGGCTCAGGCTCCGTACGCTCGCGACTCCGGGAACCTTCTCTACCTCCCGGCTGATCTTTTCGGCCAAGGCCATATGCTCGGCAATGTCGAGCGGCTTCCCATTCTGAACGACAATCTGGGTCGGCAGCGATTCGCCCGGCTCGAAGCTGTCAGCGATAATATTGAAGGCTTTGACCGAATCGTATTTGTCGCCAATCTCTTCCAGACTGTTATAGGAGAGCTGCCCGTCATAGGTGGCCAGGAACGGAATGGTTACCGCGGCCACGAGGAGCAGGGCCGCCCATGGACGCTTCAGCGAGAAGGAACCGACCGCTCCCCAGATGCGGCTCTCCTTATGTTCGAGCGAGCTGTTCCGGCTCGGCCAGAAGATGCGGGTGCCCATTACGAACATGAAGAACGGAACGATCGTGACCAGTGCGATCAGCATGACTGCGATGCCGATGGCTACGGCCACCGCGGACCGGTACAGAATGAATGTGGACAGACCGATGGCGGTGAAGCCAACCAGTACGGCCAGCCCGGAGAATAACACCGTCTTCCCGGCGGTGCGGTACGTGGCGGCAATCGCATCGCCGATATGTTCATGCCGCGGCACTTCCTCCTTGAAGCGGCTAAGGAGCAGAATGCAATAATCGGTTCCGATCCCGAACATGACGGCGACCATGAAGATCTGCGTGAAGGTAGAAACGGGGAAGTCCGCCGAATCAACCAGGAAGGCAACGATGGACTGGGATATCAAATAACTGACGCCGACGGCCACTAACGGGATGAGCGGGGCAATCACGGAACGGAAGACGAGAATGAGAATAATAAGAATGAAGGCGACCGTAATATATTCCGACTTCTTAAGACCGTCTTGGGAGCTCTGAATCGTGTCCTTGTCAATGGAGTGTCTGCCGGTAATATAATGCTCGACGCTGACGGACTCCATATCCTTGTTCACGCGGCTGATGATATCGTCGGTAGAGTTCTCTCCGGCCGCCACCCCGATGGATGTCATGACGGTCTTGCCGTCGCGGGAGACCAGCTTATTCTCCAGCTCAGGCTGCGCGAACGGATTCAGGATCGACTCGATGCCCAGATCGGCCTTATGCTGCTCCAGGCGCTGAATCGTCTCCTTGACTTCGGCGATCTCACCGGCTTGCAGCCCGTCCGGGTTATGGAAGACGAGCGCAATCTGAGATTGTTCCTTGACGCCGTTCCGTGCGGCGGCTTCATCCAGAATAGCTTGTGCTTCCGTCGAAGGGTAGCCGTCAGGGACGGTGATCGTCCCTTTTTGCTTGACCAGATCGTTCAGGGACGGGGCGGCTACCATCAGTCCTGCCGCAGCGATAATCCAGACGGCGATAATCGCCCATCTTGCCTTCAGTATGAATTTCATGAAGCGCTACTCCTCTCTCCTTATCAGATAGGCTAATTTCTCGAAGGTGCTGATGAAGGCTTCCACCTCCTGTTCTTCGAAGTGAACCAGATAGGAAGATACCATATCCTGCACTTTCTGCTCCGCTTCCTTCAGCACGGATTCGCCGCGGGGGGTGAGGGACAGATATACCTGCCTTCGATCGGATTCATCCCGGGTCCGGTCGATGAGCCCGCGATCGGCAATCCGCGTAATAATCGCGGTGATCGAGCTTTTGCCGACGAGAAAAGCATCCGCCAGCTCGGTGGGATTGCAGCGGCGGCATTCGCTGATGAACAGAAGAATCTGGAATTGTTCAGGGGTCAATTCTTCTTGAATGGCTTCCCGAATATCGGCGAACAGATGCTTCGTTACATCGAAGTAGGCAGCGATATAACGATCAATCCATTGCTTGGAATTGGCATTGGTATTCAATGTTTTTCCTCCTCATGAGTGTATGCACGACAGAGTTGTCTATATTGTTTCATAATGAAATAGTTTGATACTAAAACTATATGCTGGAGCCTGGTGAATGTCAAACTCATAACTGGGAAAAATACATCAAAACGGAGCAAGTCACTTGAAAAAAGGGGCATCCCTTTGTATAATGATGATAATGATTATCATTTCTAATTGTGTTTGCGTTAAATCAGGATGAAACCGGGGTGGAACCAATGGTTATTGTGCAGCAGGTCATGACGGCGGCGCTGTTTGTCGTGGGTGGGATATGCCTTTATATGTGTCTGAAGCAGGATCGGAGAACAAGGAAATCCCCGCAATAGGAAGCGGATTTCCTTTTTTTCTTTTTCATTTATATTTATTGACATTTCATGAATGAACGTATATAATTATAACTTATAATCGTAAATTTCACTCTCCTACGCATTTTAGAATCTTACACACCTTGCCACATCTCACTTCGGAATCACCCTTATCTGCTGCCCATTCCGTCTGTCATGCCATCAAGATTGTTGTAAGCAATATCCGCTGCGCTCGCTTGAAGCTCACGATAAGCGAGTCTGTTTCACCGTGTTCGATTACGGTTACTATAATGAAGTCAAAGAATATAGTCTATCACAAAGGGGACTGTACACAACGACAATAATTTGAGCTTTCCTGCTGGCAGCAGAATGTCCGGCAGGTTGAAAGGTTTGGAGGTAATACAAATGAATACACAACTCGTGCACAATTGGTTGAACCATTTGGGCGGATACCGGGCAAGCCGCGCGATTAACGAACGCCGCTTGACCTACCGGATGTCCTACATCCAGGACGCCAAGCGTCCAGGCACGCGCCGGGAGCAAGAACGCATTTGTCATGCGATCTCTCGTGCGAAGGAGCAAGAAATGATTTTCCAGGAAGCCTGCGCTCGACTCCCTGTTCCGTACCGGGAAGTATTGAACAAACGGTACTTGCAGGATACGCGCGGCATCGAACTGGATGTCATCTCGGATGCGGTTGACGCTTTGGCCCTCGTCTTGCAGGCGATGGAGCAAGCAGGCACGATACAATACCGTATCGTCGAAGGCTACGTCATTATGCATCGTGTTCATCAACGCACGGCGTAACCGCGGTTGATCTTGAAGTGATGCAACCGGTCTTTTATAACAAGGACATTTATGCGATTTACGTCATTCACTGTACATGGAATTCGAAGAATTGGATATGAGCCTGTCATCTCACGGATGGGTAAGCCCTCCGTTCATGCATTTCATTTTACACGATTGGGTGAACTTAATCATGATTCAGGAATACTGATAACCCCTTAGGATAGCGCATCCTACAGGGGTTATTTTTATGGGCATCCAGTCATTCACCTCCGCTTCGGGATAGCCTTGGCGCAAATGACGCATAGTAAAGATATGCAGAATCTGGCCTAAGGTATGGAGGGATGATGATGAAAAAGGGGATAGGTAAACGGGCTAAAGAAATATTGCGAAAATTGCTTCAGGGCAGAGGAATGAGACGCCTTGCCATCGGCCTCGCGCTGATGATTCCGGTAGCCGGATATGCTGGAGACGCCCATGGATGGGCGGCGGGGGAAGAACTGCGTTCGCAGTCGGCCGATACCGGTAAGGAACATATTCCCGCGCCGCAGCATGCGGCGGAGATTCACCAGCGCTGAGCCCAACAACATGCAAATAGGGATGGTGGAGCGTCGGATACGGCCGTCGATATCGTGTGCAAAGCGCCGGAAGGAAATCGTTCCTTCCGGCGTTGTGCAGTCAATATATGGCGTGATAGTGCACGATCGCATCACAGAGCCGGGCCGCAATTGCCGTCTGCGACCGGGGATCCGTCAGCATGCGGCGATCCTTGGCGTTGCTCAGATAACCGAGCTCGACGATGACAGCCGGTTGATCGACGTGCTTCAGCAGGTAATACGTCTTCCCATGCTGGGGAAGCGTGCGTGTAGAGAAAAGCGGATTCAATGAATCCTGGAGGAGGGAAGCCAGCAAGCGGCTCCGACCTTCATTCTGATGCAGGATAAGCGGACCGGTCGCCCTCGGACTCCTGGACCAATTGACATGAAGGCTGATGAACATCGACACCGGCACTTCTCTGCTCAACTGCCTTCGCTGCGCCAAATCCTTGGAATGGCGAGAGCGGGCGCCTGACCAGCGGTTGTCATCGCTCAGGGCGTAATCGCCGGTACGGTTGAGAATGACCGGAACGCCGCGGGCCTTGAGCAATAAATAGAGCTTGCGGGCAATGGCGAGATTGATGTTTTTCTCCAAAATATCCCCGTAGCTGGTTCCGCCGTCAATTCCGCCATGACCCGCATCAATCAGCACGTGCCTGGTAGGGAACACGCCCCTGTAGAGCGGGGGTCTCTTGGGAGCCGGCCTGGCGCTTGCTGGTTCGGGAAGATGCGTGTTCCAAGAGGCTTCCTGCTGCGCGGAGACGGACAGGGGCAGGAAGGACACGCCTATGAGCACCGCTATGATGGCGTGCAGCCATCGCCTTGTCCGCCGGGACCAGAGGAGATTAGGCATATCGCGTGACCACCTTCATTGTATGGAATCAATTGTTCTTATGGTGTGCAATAAGACAAAGCTTCATTCCGAGCCGGGGCGGCCGCGTTTGGCCAGAAGGGGAATAGGGCAGACTAACATCATCAGGGACAGGAGGAGGTGGCCGTCATGGCCAAAGGTCAAGACCTGATCAAATATATTACGCAGCGGGTCGTCACTTATATCGATACCCCTGTGGAGGCCCGGCGCGAACGCAGATTGGAGCGCAAAAGCCGTGTGAAGGAGCCGTGGCAGACCAAATGGTTCGGTATGGTGCCGTTCAGCATGCAGATGTGGGCAGGGAAGTGGAGACGGACGGGGCAGCCGCTCCTTCGCCGAGCGTCTCGCCTGAAGCTGATGCGCTGGCGCTAAGGACCCGGCCTCCCCAAGATGAAAAGGCACACTCCTGAGGGCAGAGGGTGCCTTTTTGGTATGTTGAGGACGAATCGAGATTAGGATTGCGGAACGAAGTAACCGTTCGCGAGCGCGTCATCCGCTGGAATCCAGCGCATCGCTTCCATATCGTTGCTGGAAATAATGACGTACTTGGATACCCCCTGTTCGTCCGCTTCTCCGGCTGGCTCCCACCGTTGCATTCCGAGATATGCGAACGGCATCTTCATGTCGAGTCCGGCGCGCTGCTGCACATAGACCCACCGCTTCGTCTTGTAATCGGCAGGGGCGCCGGCCTCCGGCTTGCGAAGCTGCGGCTGCCGGGCCATCCACAAAATATTGTGGTACGGGTCGAACGGATCCCGGTAGGAGCTCGGGGCAGGGACGGCGTCTTCTCCTTCCCCGTCCGCCGGAGCGCGGCTCTCTCCGCCGCCCGCCAGGCTGCGGCTCTCTTTGCGCCCGGGAACGGTCTCCAGCAGAAGTACAGCCGCGGCTGTACCCTTCGGTTGGGCCGCGCTGGAGGCTATGACGGCCCGAACGTCCGTGCTCCAAGGCGCTGCCAGCCGATCCGGCTCGAAGGAAGGAGGCAGCCATTCTCCGCTCTGCGCATCAAGCCATTCCACCGCTCCGCTACTCCATTCCAGACGCCACACCGTGACCAGCGGGTCGATGAAATACGGCTGGACATCCGCCAACATGTCATGGCTCGCCGAAGAAGCTGCATCTTCAACCTGGAGCCGATGGGTAAGCGCTTGATGCAGCGTGGTCTCCTGGTACGGCATGGCGCTGCCGCGGCCGTATTCCGCCAGCCGGATATCTCCCTGCTCGGTCGATTCCAGAATCATATATCCTATCTGTTCCTGGCCAGATAAGACGCGAACGAGCCACCCGTGCATGCCGGGACCGAGGGGAAGCGTCTCCAGCCGGGCCCCGCTCCAGTCGGTGAACGGTTCGTTCTTCGCCAATTGCCGCTTGAAGCGATCCGCGATGTCCTGGACGGATCGTCCCTGCAGGCTCCCGGCGAAGCTGCGTTCCGGATGATGCAGATCCGAACTGCTCCGCACGGCAACCAGCATCAGCGAATAGACATTTTTTGGCGCTTGTTCCGCTTCCACATAAGCGGACTGCGCCTTCGCCAAGGTTACGGGAGGCTGTTCGCCGCGAAGCGGGTACAGCGAATCCGATGCGGCCAACACTGCGAAGGTGACCCCTCCCGCGGCGAGCGAGGTCAGCGCCGCCGTCGTTATCAGACTGGCGAACCTTGTCCACCAAGGCGTTTTTTGCATTTCCAACACCTCTCTTGGCTATGACATTCCAACATGCTTGCCTTCTCTTGCTGCCGTGCACCGGTCCGGTAATATATACGTTACTACCCATCCGGCTCCATGTTTCAACCATTTCATTGTAAGGGACAAGCTATAAAAAGGCTGTCGGAACAGGGGATGGGACGCCTTGCAGAGCTGGTTCTATTTTTGCCGCAAAATGGCAATTAGCCACGCAATATAGCTGACCGTCACGGACATCTCGATCCGACAATCTGACAAGGCCGGGCGGAGCGGGCGGTGCAGAACCTTGCCGCTGCCTCGTCGGTGCCTTGTCAGTATATCGGCGGCAGATCATCAGCACCTTGTCGGCCGGTCAACAGAACCTCCCGCCTCCGCTCTATTGGAGCATGGGCACATGAACGAGCCCGGCGTTAATGAGACTTACTTCGATGCGCGGCTCGAACTGCCATCGCACTTCCTGCTGGCGCACCTCATATTGCTCATCGATAGTCATGGACCGCGCCTCTTCCTCTCCATCCTCCCCGTTCGAAGGCGGAGGGGGAGCTTCTTGTTGTCGCATGCGGCCCGGCTGTTGGCTCTCCTCGCGGATAAGCGGCTCATAGTAGGAGGCGAGGCGGCTCAATTCTTCCTCCAGCCGGACGCGCGCTTCCCGCGCCCAAGCATCGTCATGGCGCGAGATGACCTCCGCGAGATGCTCCTCCACATAGGACAAGGCCGCGTGCAGCGTTAGCCGCCACGGCAGAACATGGACATGGGGCGGGAGCTTCGGTGTCACGTCCATCCGCAGCACCTCCTCCATATAATCGAGGCGCATCTTCCCGCTGACGAGCGAGATGCCGTAGGAATGGATCTCCTCGCGCTTCAGATCGCAGGCGAACTCCAGCTTGAAGTTCAGCAGCAGCCATGACTCGTACGGGGCGGATTGCTTCACGCCGCGCCCTCCGCGAACGGGGCCGGTGGCTGGCGGCTCCACGAACAGCTGAATGAAGCGGCCCTCGGTATGGGCCGCCTGCATTATCTGTTCAAGGCGCTTGCTCCCGTAGGTGACGTCGTCGCGCGGGATGCGCCCAGGGCCGCCCCCGCCGCCGGTGAAGGCGGGCGCCACGCCGAAGTAGCGCCCGAGCACGGACTCGCCGGGCGCCGCTTGCGGAGCGGCTCCGGCGGCGGCAAGCGGGCCGGTTCCGCCAGCCGATGCGGCCGGCCCGGGGGCTGCGGGCGCAGGCGCCGATCCATAGGAGACGGCGCGCGGCGGCTCCGGCGGCATCGCGGCCGGATCGAACACGAACGTGAAGCGCATCGTCTCCGCCTCCGCTCCCGTGCGATCGATGAAGCCCCAATAATAGGGGCGGTTCGTCAGCACGCGATCGGCGCGCTCGGACAGCTTCACGGTCACATGGGCGGGCGACTTCTCGAGAATATGGCAGTCCGTCGCCTCCAAATAGCGCAAGACATAATCTCGCACTTGCTCGGTGTTCATCATGTCAAGCCTCCGCTTCCGTACTGATCTGGTCCAGCAGTTGTCCGATCGCTGCCTTCTTCTCGTCGTCCGCTTCGGATTCCACTTCCGCGCGGATGGCGTTCAGCGACGATCCGAGATGCTCGACATGATGGCGGATCTCGTCATCGCTGCCCGCTTCCAGCAGAATGCGGGTCAGGCTCTTCTCCAGGGAGTCCTGCTTCTCGAACCGTTCCAGAATCATATCCAGCCGGCCGATGACCATTTCGAACATATTGATTTTTTCATGCAGCAGGTTCAAAATATGCTCCTCGATCGTGCCGCAGGTCGACAAATTGTAAATGCGCACATCGTTCGTCTGGCCGAGGCGGTGCACCCGCCCAATTCTCTGCTCGACGCGCATCGGGTTCCAGGGCAGGTCGAAATTGATCATATGGTGGCAAAATTGCAGATTGATGCCCTCCCCGCCGGCTTCGGTCGCGATCATCACCTGGGCCCGGCCGCGGAACAGATCCATCATCCAGTCCTTCTTGCCCCGGTTCATGCCGCCGCTGTACGGTACCGCCACGATCCCGGCCTTACGAAAATATTGCATCAAATATTCCTGCGTTGCCCGGTATTCGGTGAACACGATCACCTTCTCGTTCGTCTGCCGGATAATGTCCATGGCGGCCTCCGCCTTCGTGTTGGACGTAATCGCTTTGATCAGATCGACGAGGTCCCAGATATGATCGCGGATCGGCGAATCCTCGGGCAGCTTCTTGGCGAGGTTGACGAGGGTCAGGAAGACCGCATCGCGGCTGGAGCAGACTTCCCGCTGCAGCGTAATGAGCGAGAACATGCTGCCGATATCGCGGCCGTTCATCTGATACTGCTCCTTGATGAAGCGGGTGACTCCCTCGTACAAGGCCTGCTCGTCCGAGGACAGCGTCAAGGGCACGTTGCGGACGATTCGCCGCGTGAATTGCACGCTGCCCTCGCCGCGCCGATTGCGCACCATCACCTTGGACAGCTCGCCTTGAAGCTGGCCCTCGTTCTTCGGAAGGCGCTTGTCGGCGACGAAGTTGCTGCTGAATTCGCCCTGCGCCCCGAGCTGTCCGGGCTTCAGAAGGGTGATCAGATTATATAGCTCGTTCATATCGTTCTGGACCGGCGTGGCCGTCAGCAGCAGGCAATATTTTTTGCGCAAATGCTGTATGAACTGGTAATTGGTCGTTTTGCGGTTTTTGAGCTTATGCGCCTCGTCGACGATAAGCATGTCGTATTCCTGCTCCATCAGAATCGATTTATGCGGATCGCGCTTGGCGGTATCCATCGAGGCGACGACGATGTCAGATTGCCATTGATATTTTTTCTTCTGAGCTACCGCCGCAATGCCGAACTTGTGATGCAGCTCACGCACCCACTGCAGCACCAGGGAGGCGGGGACGAGAATAAGCGCGCGCTTGACAAGCCCGCGAATCAAATATTCCTTCAGCACGAGTCCCGCTTCGATCGTCTTGCCGAGACCGACCTCATCCGCGAGAATCGCGCGGCCGCGCATCTCGTGAAGCACCTTTTTGGCGGTATCTACTTGATGGGGGAGCGGTTCTACGTTCGTAATATGGGTCAGGCATTGCAACTCGTCGAACGCGCGAATGCGCTTGGCCTGCTCCGCCTCATAGGCGAGCTGGAACAGCGTCCAGTCATCCCATGGACCGTTCTTGTCGATGCGGGCCGACAGCTCCTCCAGCCAGTCGCGATCCGTCACGATAGACAGCGATCCGGGCATGGCGCGCGACGAGAGCGGCCAGGAATTCGCGGCAGAGCGCATGATCGAGCCGCTAACCGGGGCGACCGGGCCGGCCGTCAGGGCTGATGGTTGCGTACCGGGAAGGCCATCATTCGGCTGCTGATGTCTGTTCATCCTCTCGACCTCCTCTATAGAGGTAGTATGGACGTTATTGCATGCTTTCATAACTGGCTGCAAGACGGAGATCGAGGAGCCTGCAAGAGGGGCGCGGCCTGCCGTCCATGCGCGGGCTGCCACGCAAACATAGACAGGCCCGGGCCATC
>NZ_QYZD01000013.1:0-163439 GCF_003591545.1 Paenibacillus thiaminolyticus | reverse complement strand
CAGATGTACTCCGATGCCCCTTTTGCTCGCTATCCCATCGCTTCAGCAACAGATGAACCGGGCGGACCTTCACACATTATCCCCTTAAGTCAGCGTTACGCGAGAGACGCGCAGGGCACTAATGATATGTGTCGGACTGCCAGTGGACGTTCGAGGTTGAGCTCATTAGACTGCTGCTTCCCTTCTCCAAAGCGTTGCAAACTGAGTCGAGGGGAGAATGGACAAAAGGGACGCAATACCACCACCCTATCGCGACATGCCGTTCATCTACGAACTCCATCTGATTTCATCCGAATATCCCTTCAACCCCAATAAGTCTCGCCATCTCTCCCCACCCGCCTGCAGCTTGGCAACCCGCTAACGCAGCAAGAGTCGACACGAAATAATGTCCTCACTCCGTTCCGCCCGGCCTGCCGGGCCTATGTTTGCTCTTGCACCCATTCGATGGCATACTGTAAAGTATGAGATATTTTCATAGCAAGAGGTAGGAGGAATGAATGCATGAGACGAAGTAACAGACAGCGCACAGGCTTGGCCCTCATGGCCCTGCTCATCATTTCCATGATGGTCGTCGCGGGCTGCGGCAGCAAAGCCGGAAACGCGAGCGGCGAAGACAGCGCCAAGCATCCGCTTGTTACGATTGAGATGGAGAGCGGCAAGAAGATTGAAGTGGAATTGTATCCGGACACCGCTCCGAACACCGTCAACAACTTCATCTCGTTAGTTAACAAAGGTTTTTATGACGGACTCATCTTCCATCGGGTCATTCCCGGCTTCATGATCCAGGGCGGCGATCCGCAAGGAACGGGAATAGGCGGACCAGGATATAGCATCAAGGGCGAATTCTCATCGAATGGCGTAACCAACGATCTGAAGCATACAGAAGGAGTTCTCTCGATGGCCCGTTCGATGGATCCCGATTCGGCCGGCTCACAATTCTTCATTATGGATGCGGATGCCCCTCATCTGGACGGACAATATGCCGCATTCGGCAAAGTGACTTCCGGAATCGAGACGGTGCATGAGATTGCCAACGTGAACCGGGATGCGTCTGACCGTCCAGCGGAGGATCAGAAGATCAAGAAAATCACGATAGAGACGTTCGGCGTTGAGTATAAGGAGCCAGAGACGATCAAGGAACCGGAAAGTAAATAAAATGCGAAAGAACCCCCACTGGAAGACATTCCGGCGGGGGTTCTGTATCTGTCAGGTTATACCTCAAAATAGGCCGGCTTGACGCAGACCGGCTTCGAGGCCTCAACGGTCTTCCCGGTAAAGGTGAGCTTGCCGGTCGCCTTGTCCACCCGGAACAGAACCAGATTGTTCGTATCCCGGTTCGCCGCGATCAGGTAACGTCCGCCCGGTGTAAGCGCGAAATGGCGCGGATGCTCCCCTTCGACAGACACATGCTCCACTAGCGTCAACGCTCCTGCCGCCGTGTCGATCGCATAGACGGCGATGCTGTCGTGACCGCGGTTCGAGCCGTACAGATAGGCTCCGTCCTCCGATACCGCAATCTCCGCACACGAATTATCCCCGCTGAAGCCGTGAGGAAGCGTCGACACAGTCACAATCGGATGCAGCTTTCCCTGATCCGCATCATAATGATAAGACGTAATCGAAGAATCCAGCTCATTGATGACAAAAGCGAGCTTCCCGTTCGGATGGAAAGCCATATGGCGCGGACCTGCTCCCGGTTGAGCGGCTGTCTCGCCATGGAAGTGCAGCTTCCCGCGCTCCTTATCGATCGTATAGGCCCGAATTCGATCGATGCCTAAGTCCGGCACGAACAGATACCGCTCGTCCGGGCTGAAAAAGACGGAGTGCGGATGCGGCTTCTCCTGCCGCTCGGCATTCGGCCCGTGCCCTTCATGCTGCTGAACGTCCAGCTGTTCGCCGATGCGGCCGTCCGTTGTCAGCGCAACCAGCGCGATCCGTCCGCCATGATAGCTCGCCACGACGATATGGTTGCTGCCGGAATCGCACTGAATATGGCAGGTCGGCGCATCGACCGTGAAGGAGCGGTTCAACAGTTCCAGCTTGCCTGCCGCCGGATCGATGGCAAAAGCGGCCGCTTCCCCTGTCTTGCCTCCGTCTCCATTGGTTCCTTCCACTATCGAATATAACCGGCGGCCTTCCGCATCCAGATTCACAAAGGTTGGATTCCGAAGACCGGATACTTCATCTGTCAATGTCAGCGATTCATTCTGTTCGTCGAACTCGTACACATAGACCCCGCTGCCGGAGCCGTCTGCATAGGAACCGACAAAAACAAGCATGCGTTCTGCCATGTTGTCTTCCTCCTTTTCACATCCTGTTACTTGTCCATTGTTCTAATGTACACTTATCCGCGGCGGCAAATCAATAGCCGAAGCAAGTTCTTCCCCTGATGCAAGGATGCAAGCTAGGGCGACGAAAGTGCATCATGAAACGGCGCGTTCTGTATGTCCCTGTCAATAAGCAGCGATGTCCCCCGCTTGCCGGGAGACATCGCTTCTGTTCATCACTCGATTCGATTAAGACAATCTCTCCAGTTCATCGACAAGCGTGCCGACATAGGCGACGGCTTCCTCGATCGCGGCCGGGCCTGACATATCGACGCCGGTAATCTTGATAAGGTCTAGCGGCTTCAACGTGCCGCCTGCCTTGAGCGCCTGGAGCCAGCGATCGACGGCCGGCTGGCCTTCCTCCTGGATCATCCGCGCGGCGGCGGTGGATACCGTCAACCCTGCGGAATACGTGTATGGATACAGGCCCATATAGTAATGCGGTTGACGCATCCACGTCAGATGGGCGCCCTCATCCAGCTCCACGGCATCACCCCAGAACTTGGCGAGGACAGCGCCTTTTTGCTCGGACAGCGTCTTCGCGGTAAGCGGCTCATTGGCGGAAGCGAGATCATATACGCGGCGCTGCATCTCCCCTTCGAGCAGATGCGTCACAAAGTTATGATAGTATGTGCTCAGCAGTTGCTGAATGACCCATCTCTTCATCCGGTTGTCCGACGATTGCTTCATGATGTGCTGGGCCAGCAGCATCTCGTTCATCGTCGAGGGCGCTTCGATGAAGTACATCGCCGGACGGTATGTCGCATACGGCTGATAGCGGCCGGCAAGCGCGAAGTGGCCGGCATGGCCCAGCTCATGCGCCAGCGTGAACGCCCCGCGCATATTGTCCGCCCAGGAGATGAGGATATACGGATGCGCCCCATACGGCGACGAACAGAACGCGCCGGTCGATTTGCCGATATTGTCGGCGGAATCAATCCAGCGATTATTTAACGCATCGCTCATAATCTGGCCGTATTCCGGACCGAGCACCTCCAGCGATTCGGCAATCAGCTTCCCTGCCTCTTCGATCGAGATATGCGGATTGTACTCCGGATCGAGCGGCGCCTTCAGATCGCAGAACATCATCTTGTCGAGCCCGAGCTCGCGCTGCTTCAGCTTGGCGTAGCGCCGCATGTGAGGTGCCAATTGCTCCTGGATAATGTCCAAAATATGATGGTACATCTCAAGCGTGACTTCCTGCGGCTGCAGCAGCATCTCCGTAACGGAGTTATATTTGCGCAGGCGGGACAGGACCACCTGCTTCTTCACTTCTGTCGCGTACGTCTGGGCGAACGTATGCTGGTAGGCTTTGAGCGTCTCCGAAAAAGAGGCGTACGCAGCACGGCGCAGCGTATGGTCGGGAGACATTTCATACTTGCCTTCGTACAGCGCGAACGATACCGGCCACTTCGTTCCGTCTCCTGACTCCACGTCAGCGAATGACATGTCCGATAGCTTGCTGCGCAGATAGATGCGGTGCGGGGCGCCGAATAGCTCGCCCAACGACGCGAAAGCGGCTTCCGTCTCCGCGGACAGGCGATGCGGCTTCGTCTCGAGCAGATCGGTCAGCCCTTTGCGGAAAACAGCAAGCTTCGTCTCTTCCTCCAGGAACCGATCCACCGTGCTGTCCGGCAGCGCCAAAATCTCGGACGAGATAAAAGATAATTGCGAATTGACTTGCGACAGCATATCGCCCACGATGCTGGAGTTCGCCTGATTGTCCGGATCTGTGCCGTCCCCGGCCTGCTGCAGATGCGCATATGTATGGGCCCGGGACATCCGTACAACGAGCGCGTCCCGCGCCTCGAGACAGGCGAGCAGCGAGGCTGCGCTCTCGCCCAGCTTTCCTTCATACCGGGTGACCTCGGCCACATCCTTTTGAATCTGCATCAATTCTTCCTTCCATGCTTCCTGACTTGAAAACAGATCGCTCAGATTCCATGTCTTCTCGTTCGGCACTTCAGAACGTTTCGGTCTAGCTTGCATGCGATCAACTCTCCTTTTTGCCATAAAATAGAATACCCACTCTATCCTGAATACGATGGTATCACAAAACGGACACAAATAGAGCCGATCCTTTGAAAAAAGAAAGACACTCCCCGGCCGATTCCGAGGAGCGCGCATTGTCGTATACCGTTCCAAAGCTAACTTTCTTCATGTAAGCCATCCAGCAGCGAACGCTCCCGAACTGTCGGGCGATGCACGCCCCGCTCCCATACGAGCATGAACGACTCCCCGCGCATCCGTTCATTCGCCGGAAGTGCCTGCAAGTCGCCGAATACACGCTCGACCGACAAGATTTGAGATTCGTGGGCACGCAGCGCCGCTGCCTTCATCTCCCAGTATGGCGCGGCCTCCAGGCTGATAACCGAACCCGAACCCGCTTCGGGACCTATCAGTGGCATATTGTAGTACAGCTTCTGTACACGCGGGCAGAGCCCGCTCCATACCGCCTCGTTAACAGCATGATGGATGGCGACATGATCCGGATGCCCGCTGATTCCGTCCTCGGGAAAAGTGACGACGACCGCAATACGGTGCCGGTTGAGGAACGCGGCAATCTTCGCGACAAGCTCGCTGCGCGGGACGGATGACAATTGTCCGTCCGGATAGCGCAACAGCTCGATGTCCGCCAAGCCCATAATCGCGCCGGCCGCAGCCAGCTCCCGCTCCCGCCGGGCTGCCAGCTCGTCCCGAGTCATCGGGCCAAGCCGGCCTGGCTTCCCCGCCTCTCCGCTCGTGGCCGTCAGCAGCGCAGCGGAGACGCCATGATCCGCCAGGGAGCGGATCAGGCAAGCGCATCCGAACGTCTCGTCGTCCGGATGCGCATAAATAAATCCGACGGTATGTGTCAACGCAGTTCAGCTCCTGTTCAAGTTCTATCCGAATACGTAACATTATACCGGAGCTGGATGCGGCGCCACAACCTTCGCCAGACTTCCCTGCTGGGTTTGCCGGCGGCCAATGTATGCTGCAGCGCTTCTGCGACGACCTCGTCGGGGAGCGAGTAGCTCGTCGGGACCTTGCTCAGCAATTGGCTCCACAGCATGCCATCCGCCGGCTGCGGCTCGGCCTGGACAGGTTCTGACGACAGTGGATGCGGAATCGCTTCTGCTTCTGAATCCGGGGCCGGGACGCTATGTGCCGCTTCGGAAGCCGGCGGCGGTGATGGCGCTTCTTCAGCGGATGGAGGCAGCGATGCATTCAAGGCTTCCTCCTGAGTCGCGGAATCCGGGGCGGTTCTCCCGCTGCGCAATGGCTGAAGCGGAGGCACTCTCCGCTTCAGCCGCTCCCCGATGGCCAGCCGCCAGCCGCGATTGCCTGGCGTGCGCCGGGACTGGCGGCGCAGCCTCCGCCTGGCGCCAGCTCGCATCACCATCCTTTTCTTCCCCGCCGTTATCCTCGGACGGGCCCCTCCTGTTCTTTTGCGGCCGATCGTGCTTGTCAGCTTTGGCATAGTATGCGGCACCTCCATCCATCAATCTGAACATGATTACCGGAGATGGGGAGCCTCGTCATCCATTCCGGCAGCTCTGTGATATATATCGAGGACCCGTCCGGTCATCGCCTCCAGCGACCAATATGCCCTGCCCCATGCCTGCGCCTGCGTGCCCACTTGCAGCCGGAAGGAGTCATTGTTGAGCCCCAGTTGCAGGTGGTGCAAAAGCTGCTCGCTGCGTCCCGCTTGGGATACAAGGCCCGTTGCGCCGTGCTGGACCATCTCCGGAATTCCGCCCGCATTGGATACGATGACCAGCTTGCCGGCAATCTGCGCCTCCATAACCGCGACGGGGTGGTTATCCTGGAGGCTGGGAAGGACAAACAGATCCGCCTGCCTTATCAGAGCGGCAGCATCCTGACGTCTGCCAAGGAAGAAGACTTGCTCCGACAGGCCCAGCGACGCCGTCATGTCCCGCAGCTCCGGTTCGGCCTCTCCGTCTCCCACAAGCCAGCAGACCCAATCCTCGCGAATCGCCTTCAACGAATGCAGTGCTTGCAGCAAAAAGACATGTCCCTTGACGGCATTGAGCCTCGCCGGACAGATGATTACCTTCTTCCCTTGAGGCGGAGCCCAGTCGGTAGGTGCTTCCAGCTTGCGGATGAAGGCTTCGACGTCCATTCCGCTTGGGGAGACGATCAGCCGGTCCGGTTGGACCCCGAACTCCCGGATCATCAGATCCTGCAGCCAGCGGGTAGGCGTGATCGTCAGTCGCGCACAGGATGCGCCCAGCCGTTCCATTAGAGCTGAATAAGCCCAAAGCGCAGGGCCCCGCTCGGGCGCATCCAGCCCCATCACCTTCAGGTCGCGGAACCACTCCAGGGCAAGGCAGCCGTGAATCGTCGTCACGAGAGGCATTGCCGGCGGCTTGATGCGCGATAGAGCATAGGCGGTTACGATATCCTGCGCATGAATGATGTCATATTCGCTTATATCCAGAAGCAGAGCAGCCAGTTCAAACCCGTACCGCTCCACTTCACTTTTCCGTATCCACGGTTCCAACCCGGGCAGATGGTCATCGAAGTATCGGTTGGACTGCGCGGAGATAAAAGGGAGAAACTTCTCTTTTTCCAATACCCTGTTGTGGGGATAAATGCCGAATCCGCTACCGTCCGGGGTTGGGCACAGAAAATCTGCCTGATGGCCTTGACGTTCCAATCCCGTCTTCAAATGTTCGACGTAGGTATTTATTCCGTCTACATGCGAGATCCCCCAGTAGCTCGCGATCAGGATCTTCATCGCTCTCCATCCCTTTGGTATAATGTCTATTTATACTATGACGGAACGGCATCTCTTGAGAGGTACAGGTACCCTGATTTCACTTTTCTCGCTTCATTAATGCGTAAGAAGGACATGTATGACATGGGACAATACGTTCAAGGTGCTCATCAATTTCACCTGCGGCTTGATAATTTGCGGAGGAGCAGGGCCAGATGATTCGGCTTCGCAAGGCAGGCGCCCGCTTTACGCGTCGAGCCCTTCCGTAACCCAAGCTAGCGGGTTAACGAGTGCCGACCAATTCTGATCCATCTCGGCAGCGGTCAGCAGACATTCATCCAGCCCGCGCTCAATCCGGGAACGATCCAGGCCAATTCCGATTATCACCAGCTCGTTCATCCGGTCTCCCCACTGGGCATGCCAGCGCAGCCTCATGTCCGGCTCCTCCTCCAGAATCATCTCCCTCTCTTCCGGCGTCGCGGCTGCGAGCCAATAGCCGGCTGGCCCGATCTGAATGGAATGTCCGGCCTGGCTCAGGCTTACGGCGATATCCGATGCCGAGGCCAGCCAGATCATGCCCTTGGCCCGGATGATCTCTTCCGGCCAGTCATTCATGAACCGGTACAGCCGTTCCGGATGGAACGGATGCTGACGCCGGTATACGAACGAGGAGATGCCGTACTCCTCAGTCTCCGGGGTATGGTCTTCGAGTTCGCGCTCCGCGATCCAGGCGGTGGTATGGCTGGCGCTCTCGAAATCGAACAGCCCCGTGTTCAGAATTTGCTTCGGATCGATCTGACCGTTCACGGTGCGAATGATGTGCGCCCCCGGCTGCAGCTTCCGCAGCACGCCTTCGAGCTTCCTCAGCTCCTCTTCCTCCACCGAGTCGCATTTGTTCAACAGCAGTACGTTGCTGCCTTCAATCTGATCGATAAGGAGATCGACCACGCCCCGGTTATCCTCCTCGCCCGCCTGCTGCTTCCGATCGAGCAGCGATTCCCCTGACGCGAAATCATGCCAGAACCGGCTCGCATCGACGACGGTGACCAGGCAATCCAACCGAACGAGAGAGGGAAGATCGATATCTAGCGCTTCATCCGCATACGTAAGCGTCTGCGCTACGGGCAAGGGCTCGGAGATACCTGTCGACTCGATCAAAATATAATCATACCGGCCTTCCTTCGCCAGCCGTTCGACCTCCCGGAGCAGATCTTCGCGCAGTGTGCAGCAAATGCATCCGTTCGACATCTCCACCAGCTTTTCCTCGGTTCGCGACAGGTTGGAGCCCGACTTCACCAGCTCGGCATCAATATTAATCTCGCTCATATCATTGACAATCACCGCCACCCTGAGCCCTTGGCGGTTGTTAAGCACATGATTCAATACCGTCGTCTTCCCGGCGCCGAGGAAGCCGCTCAATACCGTTACGGGAACTTGTCCGCCCGGGTTTGTACCCGACACTTTCGTCTGTTCTGCCATACGTAGTATATACCCTCCGTTAATCGTAATTTTTACGATTTAATAATATAAGCCTATCTCACTGCTGTCAAGCGTCCCGTAGCAGAAGTCGCGTGGCGAAGATCTTGATTCTATTCAAGCCGAGCTCTCTTATACACTCTTTGCAATTGCGTTTCCGACCGCTGGATGCACCTTTCACGCTCTTAACGCTCTTAGCGCTCTTTTAACTCTCCTAACCCTCTTATCGCTCTTTTGATCGTTCTCCCATCCGCTCAGAAGTTCCCTCCTTGTGATATGTTGTTACGCTTAGTCTCCCTACCGCTCAGTCAAGGACTTCCCCCAACCCAACCTTACGATGACCCTGCTAGAAGCCAGGGATCGTCCCCGCGCTATCCCGGGCGCATGCCAATCTCCTGCTTCATAGTTGAGACACGAAGTTAGTTGCTCATTGAACTTGCTCTGTACGATGCCGGGTGCTTGTTGCTTGTCTTTCCTGATTTATTGGGATACTGGACATAAGAGGCAGGCCAGGTACTTAACTGTCCAAGCCGAGGATTCTTGTGTGGAACAAGAGGGATACGGCGATCCTGTTCTTCGGGGATACTGTTTAGGGGATACATTTTTAAGAGACAAGAGTCACTACGGTACGATTGAGGATCAAAAAAACTGCCTTGCGGCAGCTTTTCCTTCCGTGCAGAGCGATCACAACTCCAGCATGTTCGGCTCCTCCTGGTGAATTTTGACACTCATCACGAGCCCGATCGATATCATATTGGTGAGCAGCGAGCTTCCGCCGTAGCTGATGAACGGCAGCGATAAGCCCGTAAGCGGCATCAGCCCGATATGCATCGCGATGTTTTCGAATATTTGCAAGGTGAACATCGCAATAATGCCGATAATAAGATAGGCGCCTTCCAAATCTTTGCAGCTACCCGCAATGAGCACCATGCGATAAATTAGCGCGAAATACAGCAGGATCAGGCAGGCGGAGCCAAGAAACCCGAACTCTTCCCCGATGACGACAAAGATCGAATCCGAATAGCTGTACGGAATATAACCGTTATGAACGAAAAACCCTTTCAGAAATCCGTCTCCTGAAAAACTGCCCGACCCGATAGCCCGGATCGAATTCATGACATGCCATCCTCCATCCAGGTTGCTCGCCGGATCCAGGAATGCCTCGATGCGGGAAAATTGATGCGGCTTAATTAGCTTAATCAGCAAGTCGCGGTTGTGATAATACAGCACCAGAATCGTTCCGACGGCGGCGGAAGCTGCGGATAGACCGGCGATCATATGGGACAGGCGTGCGTTCGCCATCCACAGCATGGCGACAAAAATCGATATGAATACGATGGTCGTCCCCAGATCCGGCTGCTTGTAAATCAGGTACATCGGAACCGCCACGACAAAGCAAAGCGGCACTATATCCTGAAGCAATCTCAGCGTCTCGCCTTCCCTTCGCCCCAGCAAGCGGGCCAAAAGCAAAATAATGAACACCTTCATGAACTCCGACGGCTGAAATTGTTGGCTGCCGATCGCAATCCAGCGCGTAGAACCGTTGATATTGACCCCTTTGAACATGACGAGCAGAAGCAATCCGATACCGATAACGTACAGGATGACGGATAAATAACGGACGACGATGCGGTAATCGAACCAGGCGGTAACAAGCAGCGGGATGAACAGAACAACGTACAGCTTGATATTGTCCATGTGCATACCTTCATATTTCGTATTCACCGTTGCGCTATAGACGACGATGGTGCTAATCGCCATGAAGCACAGCACCAGCCAGAGCAGCAGCGGATCGACTCGCTTCCATTTTCGCAGCATTACGTTGTACCTCTTCTAAGTATTGAATCGTCTGCCCCGCATGACAAACAGACCCTTCAGCTTGCCGAAGGGCGCGGGAACAGGAAGATCTTGACTCACGTGAATACTACCCCATCCCCCTGCCGTTGTCAACCGCGGGCACGGAGTGCCGGCTGCGCCGGATAATTCCGGTATTTTCATATAAAAAACGGGCCGCCTCCAGGCAAACCCGCTGTGTCCCGTGTCTCTATTTGGCTTCCTGAGCTTGTTGCCGGCTCAACTCCGACAAGATCGCTTCCCGCATCCCCTCGTAAGAAATATCCTCGACCTCTTGCCCGTTCACCAGTATCGTCGGCGTGCCGCTAATCTTGAACTTGCGGGCAATCTCCATATCGGCCTTTACCGTATCGAGATGCTTCAGTGCCTTCAGCTCGGCTCGGAACTGTTCGGCATCGACAGACGGAATATCCCGCTCTACGAGACGGGTAAGGAACGATTCGTTAGCCCAAGCCTCGCTCTTTTCGCCCTGAAGCTCATTAATCCGCTTGTGGAATGTCCAGAACGCGGATTCGTCCATATGGTACAGTATCTCTCCCGCGACAGCTGCCAGCTCCGAATCCGGTGCCAGAAACGGATAATGGATATAATAGAAGGCAGCGGTACCGTCTGCGATAAATTCCTCATCCAGCCGCGACAGCACGAGTTCGGTCCAACGCTTGCATGGCGGGCATTTGTAATCTCCGAATTCAACGATGCGGATCGGAGCATTCCGATCTCCCATCACGGGCTGGCGATCATAATTCAGTTCCTCTTCCGGAACCGCCGGGGAAGCTGACGATGCGGACGGCTGTCCTTCCTCGCGGACGGACGTCCCGGCCAGACTTGCCGCCAGCCATATGAGCAGCAGCACAAGCACCACGGCGCCAGCCGCCAGGACTCCCTTGTTCATTGAGGATTTGTTCTGCAATGGGCCTCATCTCCTTTTGATCGGAAAAGAATCACCGGTCACGGCCGGGGCGAGCCAGGCCGAGCCGACGCCATTATATCCCATTGTCCGTCTGTCCTCAATGCATTAGATCATATCGTCTGCGGTTCCGGCCGCTGCCGCCATGCCAGACGATGTATTCGCGGTCCGTCAAGCACGTTCCGCCAAGACAGGCAAGCGGAAGCTCGTCATATAGAGCTGATTCACCTGCTCGAAGCCAAGGGAGCGATAGAGGCGGATAGCAGGCTCGTTATCATTGAACACTTCCAGCAGAACGTATGAGGTCAGCCGGGCAGCCGTCCGGGCCAACTCCGCCGTTATTTTCGCGCCATAACCCCGTCCCCGCCGCGAGGCGATGGTACCGATATTCCCCAATTCCGCCGCCTCCGCGCTGTACACATGGTAGCCGCCGACCGCCACCAGTTCATTGTCTTCGAAGATGCCGACGCATGGATATTGGAGCTCCTCCTCCGTGAAGGCAATCGATTGAAACTCCCGCATCCGCCCGACAATGCTCTCCTTGTGCTCCGGCTTCAGCGGGACGACCTGTCCGTTAGCCGTGGGCAGCGATCTTGGATCCGGGTGCATCATCGTCATCAGCGGCCGGTAATGGATATTCGAATGCAATTGCGGTTCCAATCGCCGCCTCACTTCTTCGCTCAAAATGAAGCTTCCTTCCGCTCCTGACGGGAGCATTGCATCCGCCTGAATCCGCTTCACTAGCGGCTCCATGGCGAACCTGTCGCTGAGCGGCAGCACCGAGAACGCATGGAACGGCATTCCGCGCAAATAGGCCAGCACGCCCAACAGCTCGCCTTCCTCCGAAAAATGACCATAGTGAACTGAACGGGAACGCCGTGTGGTCAAATAGGTAAAATACAAAAAATGCTCATCCTTGCTGACATGCCCCAGCAAGGCATCCAATTCGCTCGTTGTAAGACTTCGCAGCAAGGCGATCCCCCTTTTTTCACGTTATCAATTCCAGCATACTGCCTTGGGCAGGCACTCCTAGTATAGTACTTGCCCCTGCGTCAATGTCAACGGGACGACACGGCCGCTCTCCGCTCGCCAGAGCTCAGGCGGCTTTCCAAAGTCCTCTCTTCCAGGGCCTATCCTAGAGTGAGAAAATGTGTCGATTTCCGCTGAACCAATGGGCTTCGCAAACATGTACTTATACCAACAATTCCCCTCCCCTAAAAATGTTGCCCTAATGAAAATAATTGTTGGCACCACAATACTTTTGTCCTATACTAATAATAACAAGAGCGGGGGAACCGTTGGAAATGTGGTTGCCGCCCTGCTCGTGAGGTTCGGACATTGGGAGGAGGAACATCATAGATGTCAACTACAGAGAGAGCTTTGGCACAAGCGGATACGGGCAGCCGACTGCGTCTCTCCCGCATCGAAGTGGAAGGAGTGCTGCGCCGGCGGCTTCTCGATCTCGGGTTTGTGCCGGGCAATACGGTCGAGGTGCTGCAGCGCAGCCCGCTCGGGGATCCGGTCGCGTTCCGCGTGAACAATACGACCATCGCGCTTCGCAGAGAAGAGAGCACACGCATATACGGGGAGATTATTGGAGGTGAGGATGAATGAGCGGATATCGAATTGCCCTCGCCGGTAATCCAAATACAGGCAAGAGCACTTTGTTCAACACATTGACAGGGATGCGTCAGCATACCGGGAACTGGGCAGGCAAGACCGTCATGATGGCGGAAGGAGAATTTGAGCATCACGGCACGCCGTTCCGCATCATCGATCTTCCGGGCACCTATTCCCTCTATTCGAATTCGGCCGATGAGGAAGTCGCCCGGGACTATATTATATTTGACAATCCGGACGTGACGGTCGTCGTGCTCGACGCGACCTCGCTGGAGCGGAACTTGAATCTGGCCCTGCAGGTGATCGAGATGACGAACCGCGTCGTCCTCTGCATCAACCTGATTGACGAGGCGAAGCGTCTTGGCGTCCGCATCGATATCGATGCGATCTCCCGCAGGCTGGGCGTGCCTGTCGTCGCCATCTCGGCGCGCAGCCGGATTGGCATTCCCCAACTGCTCGACAAGGTCGAGCAGGTCGCCTCAGGCAAGCTCGTGCCTCAGCCGCTGCAGATTCAATACAGCGATCCTATCGAACGCAAGATTGCCGAACTGGAGCCAGCGATACGCGAGCAGCTTGGCGATCGTTATCCGGCCCGGTGGATCGCATTGCGGCTGCTGGATAATGACGAGAAGCTGCTTCAGACAATGAAGAAGCGGATGAAGGAAGACCAGACGGTAGCAGTGAAGGAGACGGTACAATATGGCTACACCGCTTGCCACTAATTCCCCCGACTCACTTGATTCGCTTTTGACGGTGGCCAAGAGCCTGACGAACGGCAGCGAAGTCCGGGACGATATCGTCGGGGATATTTATAAGACGACGCACAGCATTTGCCGCGAAGCGGTCCGATACGAAGATAAGAAGAAGCTGGAGAGCACGTACCGGCTCGACAAAATCGTCACCTCCCCGATTTGGGGATTCCCGATTATGCTGGCGATACTGGGCGCTGTCTTCTGGATTACGATTGCGGGAGCGAACGTGCCTTCCGCCTTGCTCTTTGACTTGTTCAATACGATCGAGGGCTACTTGACCGCCGGCTTCGAAGCGCTTCATGCGCCGGCATGGCTGCATGGCGTACTCATTCTCGGTTTCTTCCGCGGAACGGCCTGGGTCGTCAGCGTCATGCTGCCGCCGATGGCCATCTTTTTCCCGGTCTTCGCCCTGCTGGAGAACTTCGGCTACTTGCCGCGTGTCGCCTTCAACATGGACCGCCTGTTCAAGAAATCGGGCGGGCATGGCAAGCAGGCGCTGACGATGTCGATGGGCTTCGGCTGTAATGCCGCAGCTATTTTGTCTACCCGCATTATCGAATCGCCGCGTGAGCGGATGCTTGCCATCTTGACGAACAACTTCGTGCCCTGCAACGGGCGCTGGCCAACCCTGATTCTGCTGTCCTCCCTCTTCATGGTGTCGGCGGGACTCGGTTCCGGCATGCAGACGCTCGTTACGGCCTCGGTCGTCATGGGCATGGTCATGATCGGTATCGCCGTCACGTTTACCGTATCGTGGGTCTTGTCCAAGACCGCCCTGCGCGGGGTGCCGACCCATTATACGTTGGAGCTGCCTCCGTACCGGAAGCCGCAGTTCGCGAAGACAGTTCTGCTCGCATCGCGAGATAAGTCGCTCAATGTGCTGACACGTGCCATCATCGTGGCTGCGCCTGCCGGAATCATCACCTGGATTTTGGGCAATATTTTTGTCGGCGGGGACAGCGTGCTCAATCATATGGCGAGCTTTTTCCAGCCGTTCGCCCATGCGATCGGACTGGACGGCTTCATCCTGATGGCCTTCATTCTCGGCCTTCCTGCGAATGAGATCGTGCTTCCGATTCTGCTGATGGGATACTTGTCCACCGGCGCGTTGGTCGATGCAGACGGCATGGACAATATAAAGGACATCTTCCTGAACCATGGCTGGACCTGGCTGACGGCGTTGAATATGATGCTGTTCTCTCTGCTCCATTATCCATGCGGCACGACGCTGTTCAATATTTACAAAGAGACGAAGAGCGTGAAGTGGACCGTACTGTCCGCTCTCATCCCCCTCGCCATCGCGATTGCCGTCACCTTTACAACGGCTCAATTGGCAAGGGCGTTCGGCTGGGTATAACAAGAGAACACGCCTGTTGGCAGCACGAGCTGGTGCATTTGGCTCGTGCTGCCTTCGTGTGCGGGACATCTCGCTTCTCCCCGTCGGCCTAATCGCCATCCGGCAATTCGGCGGCCGGATCGCTGCTGCCGGCATTCCTCTGCGCTTGTACGGTGCCGGCCATGCCGCGCAACCGTTCGAGCGCCATATTGACCGCAATCGCGTCATCAAGATAACCAATCGGAAATACATAGTCCGGGATAATATCGACAGACAGGATGAAATAAAGCAGAGCGCTGCCGAGCACCGCTTTTTCTTCCTGCGATACCATGGGATCACAAAAGCATACATACATGTCGCGCAGTTGCTCAATGAACGGGCCTTCTCCGCTCACCTTGCTCACTTTTTCCTCGAAATCTTGATGAATCAGTCGCTTACCTTCCTCAGTGCGGGCATACCGCTCGCATTTCATCAATTCCTGCCGCACCCGTTCGGTGCTGAACTCCGGCTCATAGAGCTTCGAATGCCCAAGCACTTGTTGAATCGCATCGACCGAGGCATGCATATCCGTCCTTCCGTCCGGCTCCGCCCCGACGGAATAGCCTGCCGCCCGGTACAGACGCTCAGCCGGAACGGCGAGAACGGACGCGATGCGGCGAATATATTCCGGCTTGACCGCCTGCTTCCCGTTAGCCATCCGGGAGATGGTCGCCGTATCAATTCCCGTCTGCTCGCTTAATTTGCGCATCGATAGGGAGCGCTCCTTGAGCAATGATTTCAACTGATGGCCGAATTGCGATACGTTATCCGTCTGATTCATCCTATCCCCTCCTTCCTATTGCGAGAGCATTGTTGCCAGGAAGGCACAACGCTATTTGATGATCTCTCAACACTATATGTTGGGGACACGCATAATTCCTCAATAAATCCGTAATCTGTACCGAATCACTTCCTGCATTGCAGGCCGAAGGCGTTTTTCCGTAAATCCCCCCAGCCAATTCAGCACATTGAGCAGCGGTCTCATTCTGATCCGGATTGCCGCCAACGTGTTGTTCTAGCGTTCCTTCGCGATATTCCATCCAACCTCCGCCGCACTGACCGCCCACAGCCGTTCCGCCAGCTCCGCATCCTGCGCGCGGCGAGACGCCGGCACCTGACGCTGCCGGTAGAAATAAGCGCCCGACAACGCGGCTACGTCCGGGCTGGTCGCCAAGTATATGGCGGTGGCCGCCCCTTCTTCCGGCGTCAGGAAGAACGGGCGCAGCACGGCCATTATGCGTGTACCGAATCCGGTGCTGCGATCAACACCGATATTGGTTGCGACGGCCCCGGGATGAAGGCTATTGGCTGTAACCTGCGTGCCCTGCAGCCGGCGGGCAAGCGCAGTCGTGAACAATATATTGGCCAGCTTCGACTGCGCGTAGGCAGTGATTGCATTATAGCCTCTCGTCAGATGCAGGTCATCGAAATGAATGCGCCCTATCTTGTGAGCGCCGGACGACACATTGATAATCCGTCCCTGCGACGCGCGCTGCAAGGCTTCCATCAGAAGATTCGTCAACAGAAAATGCCCGAGATGGTTGACCCCGATATTCTGCTCGAAGCCGTCGCTTGTCGTCTGGCGGCGAACCGAGACGACCCCTGCGTTGTTAATCAGCCCGTCCAGCGCCGTATAGTTGGATAGGAACGTTGCCGCGCATGCGCGAATACTGCGCAGTGATCCCAGATCGCAGAGCATAAGCCCGATGCGATCCGATCCGCTGCGGCGAACCGCTTCCTCTAGCGCCCGCCTCCCCCGTACTTCATTCCTGCACAGCATGATAACATAGATTCCCTGCTTGGCTAACCCCACGCTGGTTGCCAACCCCATGCCCGAGTTCGCTCCGGTTACGATCATCACCCGTTCCTTCATCTCGTTCCCTCCTTTTGTGCTGGCTGCTTCTTTCCATGCCTCCCGGTATATTCGGCTACGGGCTTACACTTTCCTTCCGGACACGGCTCGCGGATAGTCAGGCGAAGAGCGGATCTCTGTCTTCCGTTCCCCTTAACATCTGGATATGCGCGTGCGCCTGTAGTACACTGGACGAGACAAGCTTCGCATTCTACATCCATGGAGTGATTCAACATGAATAAGATCCCGATTCAACAACGCGGACTCGCGGCAAGCCGGCTTGTGCTCGGATGCATGGGTCTCGGAGGAGGCTGGAATGACGAGCCGATAACGGAGCAGCATCTCGCGGCGGCGCACGAGGCGGTCGAAGCCGCCCTGGAGGCGGGCATCAATATGTTCGACCATGCCGATATTTATACGAGAGGCAAGGCGGAGCAAGTATTCGGCCAAGTGCTGAAGGAACGGCCGGAATTGAGAGAGCACATCGTGCTGCAATCCAAATGCGGCATCCGCTTCGCTGACAATGGCATCCCGGGACGGTATGATTTTTCGAAGGAGCATATTTTGCAGAGCGTGGACGGAAGCTTGCGGCGATTGGGTGTCGAATATCTCGACATTCTGCTTTTCCACCGTCCGGATCCATTGATGGAGCCGGAAGAGGTCGCTGAAGCGATATCGGCATTGAAGTCTGCTGGGAAAGTGCGGGCCTTCGGCGTCTCTAACATGAGCGCTGGCCAAATACGGCTGCTTCAGGCATACAGCAAGGAGCCGTTCATTGTCAATCAGTTGGAGATGAGTCTAGCCAAAATCGGTTGGCTCGATGAAGGCGTTCATGTGAACCAAAATGCCGCCAAGGAAGATATATTCCCGGAAGGCACGATGGAGTACTGCCGTCTGGAAAATATTCAAATTCAAGCTTGGGGCCCGCTTGCGCAAGGCGTCTTCTCGGGCCGGGGTCTCTCCGATCAGCCGGCTTCGATCAACGAGACGGCCGAGCTCGTGCAGGCGATGGCCAATGAGAAGGGCACGACGCCGGAAGCGATCATCCTCGCCTGGCTGATGCGCCATCCGGCCGGAATCCAGCCGGTTATCGGCACGGCCAATCCAGAGCGAATCCGGGCCTGCGGCGAAGCGGTGAACATCACTCTGACACGTGAAGAGTGGTACACCCTGTACGTAAGCTCCAGAGGCAGAGCGCTGCCGTAATACTCATATAAGAAGGGCGATCCGGCAGGCCGCGATATGGCTTGCAGGATCGCCCTTTTCCTCATGGCTGGGTGCGCCAGCTCCTCCACTTCCATTGGCAAGCCGTACCCGGTCACGGCCACCTGCGGCTGCAACTTCTCCAGCCGCCCTACCAAGCGCCACGCCTCCTCCCAATCGGGAGTGAAGTAGGCCAGCGGACCATGAATTTCGTTGGCTTGCCCTATCACATTGAGAGCGGATTCCTGCTTGACGATGAGGAAGGCATCCCCCGCAATCAACGCCCAATTCATTTCCCAGTAAAAGGAAATATGCCCGGGAGTATGCCCCGACGTAGGAATCATCCGCCAATCCGGCAGATGTGGAACGCGGCCATCATCGGGTAGCGGATGGACCCGGTCTCCAAGCTGGATCACCTCGTTCAGATAGAACGCGTTTGACGGTGTCACAGTTTTTTTATATCCTGTCCTGCCAAGCCATTCATAATCCCTCTCTCCTATGAATGTGCGTATGATTCGCAGGCCCCCAAGCGGTTCGGCGGAGCCATCCGACTTGCTCGGCGCTTCTTTTGTGAAGCTTATTTACCGGCTTTCGTTCTTAGCAGCCGCTTCAGAACCGGTAGAACCCTTTATTTTTCCTCCCTCTCGTTCTATTCCATTCCCGAAACAGGCCTAAAGACCCACCATCACTACCAGCTCATTCTATTTGTTTTACAAATTTAGTAATCTTTCAACATTTTCCGTCATAGAATAGAATTGGAATATAGTTAATAGTACCCTTACCCTCAATATGAAATATATGTAAACTTGATTTATGCGTTCGACATCATAGACACTCATCAATTATTGAATACCACCCGCAAGAAAGGAGGCTGAGGCCACAATTTTCCTTCATCAGGGATTAACCCGACAGTAAAATAAAAAGGAGGCTTACGTTTGAGACTTCATTCATTCCGCAAACTCATGTCTTTGGTCCTTAGCGCCTTGCTGCTTGCCGGCATGGTCTTTCCGGGAGTATCGGGCGCAACTGAAAAAATGGACTGGTCCGCATCAGAGACGAAGCAACAACTCCAAAGCCAAATAAAGGATCAGCTCGCAACCAAGCTGCAACTTCCTCGCAACTCCGAACTGAACTTATCTGGCATCACACCGCAAAACTTTGTACCGCCTTCTGACAGTAACGATATTATTACCGTTATCGTAGAACTGCAAAATGAACCGTTAAAAGTAGCAGAAGCTCAGGCCGCGAATACATACTCCTTGTTCGCAAACGATGTGGAAAGCGATATCCGGCAAGAGCATCAGCAATTCCGCACCGCACTTAACCAACTGGATGCCTCAATCCGTTACGAGTTCAACAATGTATTTAATGGATTTTCGATCAGTATCCCGGCCAACAAAGTGGATGATTTGTTGACAATTCCTGGCGTGAAGGCCGTCTTCCCGAACGTGGAAATCCAAGCGATTCCGAACGAGCCGAGCGCTCATGGCGACAGCACCTATATGCATAAAAGTGCGCCCCATATGGGGGCGAAGCATTTGTGGGAGGATCTCGGCTTAGAGGGAAAAGGCATCAAAGTCGGGGTGCTTGACACCGGCGTCGATTACAACCATCCGAGTCTGAAAGACGCCTATATACGTGGGTACGATTTGGTTGGCGATACACCTGATCCGATGGAGACAAGACCGGATAAATCAAAGCCCATTATCGACGGAAAAGAATATCATACGACCCATGGCACGCATGTCGCAGGAACGATTGCCGGGAGAGGAAATCACGATAAACCCGGCGATAGCGGCAAAGTACGCGGCGTCGCTCCAGAGGCAGATCTGTATGCTTATCGCGTTCTCGGGCCATATGGCAAAGGATCTTCGGAAAACATTGTACGCGGCATTGAGCGCGCCGTATATAAAGATAAAGTAGATGTTATCAATCTGTCGCTCGGCGCCGATTACAACTTCCAATATACCGCCCATTCCGTGGCGTTGGACAATGCAACCAAAGCCGGTGTCGTCGTAGTCGTCGCTGCGGGCAATGACGGACCGAAGCCGCTCACGCTGGGAAGTCCGGGAGGAGCCCATGCGGCCATATCCGTTGCCGCCTCTTATCCTCCTGTGATGACTCCAGTATTTGAGGTCGAGAGTCTGGATAAAAAGTTTTTCTCGAAGCTTGCTACTTCATCTCCGGTACTGGCCGTTGATACCCCGCTTGAAGCGGTCTATGCCGGATTAGGAAAACCAGATGATTATAAAAACAAAGCCGTAAAAGGGAAACTCGTGGTCGTCTCCCGCGGCGGCATCAGCTTCGGGGACAAATCGAGAAACGCCAAAAAGGCCGGAGCCGCCGCGCTCATCATTTTCAACAACGAAGCTGGCGAACTGGGCGCGACTCTTGGCAAAGGGGATGCCGATGAATTCGCTCCTACCTACACCATTTCGCAAGCCGACGGACTTATCCTAAAAAATTATATTACGTCCGGCTCGGTGAAGAAGGTTGTCCGCACCGATGTCGAGGAGAAAGATATGCTCGGCTCCTTCAGCGCCCGTGGTCCTGCGCTGCCGGACTATACGATTAAGCCGGACATTGCCGCGCCGGGCGTCGGTATCACTTCATCCGTCCCGGCCTGGGACGGCAATTACGAGAATGCGTACGGAAGCTCGCAAGGTACGAGTATGGCCGCGCCGCATATCGCGGGAGCTGCCGCATTGCTAGTGGAGTATTCCCGCAAGAATAACCT
Source organism: Paenibacillus thiaminolyticus (assembly GCF_003591545.1). Lineage (GTDB taxonomy): Bacteria > Bacillota > Bacilli > Paenibacillales > Paenibacillaceae > Paenibacillus_B > Paenibacillus_B thiaminolyticus_A. The sequence continues at coordinate 142,616 of NZ_QYZD01000013.1, read as the reverse complement.
TGATCTGACTCCAGATGACATCAAAGCATTGATGATGAATAATGCCGTAGATCTGAAGGATCGTACGGGGGAACTTTATAAACTGACGGAACAAGGTGCTGGCCGGATTGACCTGAAGCGCAGCATAGAGGCTCCGGCGATCGCCTTGGTGCAAGAGACAGCGAGCGTCGCGGTAAAAGATAAACCGGGGGCACCGTTCGAATATGAAACGGGCAGCCTATCGTTCGGTCCTGCCTCCCCTGACACTTCGTTAACGAAGAAGATCCGGCTAAAAAGAGTTGCCAACCGAGACCAGAATTATTCGATCACCGTGAATTGGCCAGGCGATGGGGGAACATTAACACCTAGTGTGAACACCGTGAGCCCGGAGCAAACATTTGACGTAACATTGCAGCTGCCGCCCAACGCTAATGGGAATTACGAAGGGCATGTCATTTTGACAGGCGATGGCGGCCACGACATCAGGCTTCCTGTGAGCGTGTACGTCGGCAAACAATTTGAAGTGCCCGCTATCGGGGGGATTGAGATTAATCCCATGATATTTGCGCCGAACGGGCATCCCGAACATAGTACGACAAAGGTAAGCATCCAAGCCAACAAGAAAATCACCGATTTCAAATTAACCGTCCTGGATTTGAATGGCAAAGTAATTGGGGATGCGCACGTAAATACATCCGAACAAAACCCGGGCATTTTGCCTGTCGATTGGGACGGAAGTCTGGTTGGGGACAATTCCGCCACTCCGAAAGACGGTTTATATTATATGGTGCCTGTTGTTAAAGGCGAACATTTGGATAAACTGCGCACTCTTTTCCTGATCGATAGTACGCCTCCTCAAGTCAAGATTGATGAGCCGGTGATTCGGGTAGATAATCCGCAGGAACGCAAAGGAAAAATTACAGGGACTGTCTACGACTCAATTGTGGAATATGTGAATTCCCCGATTCAGGATTTCATTGAGATGAAGGCCGTCAACAAGGATACAAATGAAGAATATAAGGTCAACATTAATTCATACGGCATCTTCACCATCGACATCCCGCATCTGAAGGACGGACTCAATAAATTTGACATTTATGCATGGGATTACGTCAAGAACGGATATGAGACCCCGTCCCGGACGATTTCATTCGACTTTGATCCGGATGCAGTCTATGCCAATGTGAAGACAGAGAAAAAACAAGCGTTTACCGGAGACGAGTTCAAGGTAGATGTCGGCTTCTCTGTAACTGAAGCAGTATACTCTGCATCTTACGCTTTGGTTTATGATGCTTCATTAACAGATGTTCGTGTTGAGCCTAGCGTTACCTTTGTAACCTATACACAGCAGCATTATCCTGATGTGAAGCTTGATTTTGATTACAAGACCATCGAAGTTACCGATAAGTTGAAGGCTATCGTGGCGACAACCAGCATGCCGTCATCTGCGGCGTATTCGGGAGATGGCACCTTTGGCACCGTAGTATTCTCAAGCAAGGATCCTGGAGCCTACAAGTTCTGGCTGGTTAAATTGGAGCTAGAAAGTATTGAACCTGTAAAACTCGTATACGGAGCGCCGGATTGGATTGAGATTGTGAACGCGCCAAAACCGCCAGATCCTGAACCAAAACCTGAACCAAAACCTGAGCCTGGCCCAAGCTCAGGCGGCTCGTCTTCCAGCAGCTCCTACTCCTCCACTCCATCGCAGCCGGCCGGGAAGACCTTGAAATCGGGCACCTTCACGGTAACCGAGAAGGATGGCAAGAAGCAGGGATTGTTGCTTGTATCTTCGACTGCGATTAGCTCGCAGTTGAACGACAAGGAAGCGACTGAAGTGAAGCTGGATATTTCGGATCTCGCTTGGAATGATGTCAATCTGTCGGATATCCGGTTCACCCGCGTGCTCGCCGAGAAGCTTACCGCCTCGGACAAAGCGCTGCTGCTGTCCGGGAAAGACTCTGAAGTGTTCATTCCTGCCGAGTCGCTCGTTGACTTTATCGGGAAAAATGGAGATCTGACCGTACGCCTGGCGCTCGCGCCGCTGACGGAAGGAGAGCAAGCGTCCGCATTGAGACAGGTCGCTCCGGGACTGACCGTCCAAGGCGAGAAGGAGACCGTGACTAAGCCGATCCGAATCGGTCTGAAATGGAGCTCCTCCGCCGTGAAGGATGCCCGCAAGGTAGGCGTCTACAGCAAGGATGCGAATGAAGCGTGGACGTACTACAAGCCTGGCGTTCGTTGGGATAAGGACGGCGTCCGCTTCACTACGGTGTCGCTCGGAGCCTATACGGCGCAGGAATTCTCCAAAACGTTCGACGATATTCGAGCGCATTGGTCCAAAGATAAGGTCGAGCTCGCAGCCGCTCACCAGTTAATCGAAGGCAAGGGCAGCCAGAATACGTTCAAGCCGAACGATCTGGTGACCCAAGCGGAATTCGCCTCGCTGCTCGATCGTCTTACCGGTTCCGGCAAGACCTGGAACGACCGTATTGCCGAGCAGGGTGCGCGTGACCCGCTGACACGCGAGAAAATGGTCGTTATGCTGGTGCAGGCGCTGCAGTTGAAGACCGTTGACGCTCCGGCGCTCGGCTTTGCCGACCAGGCGAAGATCGGTGCGGATGCCCGTGCCGCCGTCGCAGTTGCGGTAAGCCGCGGCTATATTAAAGGCATGGGCGGCAACAAGTTCTCTCCAGAGGGAACATCAACCCGTGCCCAGGCAGCCACGGTGCTCGCCCTCGTGCTGCTCGATCTGCAATCGGAATCGTAATACTTAATACCGGCCTGACGAGGCCATGACACAACCGCTGTCCCTAAGGGACAGCGGTTGTGGCGTCTTGCGGGCAGGGAAGACGAGAAATGGCATGCGAGACAATCCGTTAAACATAAGATGACAATAGAACCGATTCAGCCTCCACCAACCGCAAAGGAGAGTGCATATGCATAGTCATCAGATCCTGGCCGCTCCGGCCGGCTCGCTCTTGTTCGAGCACCGCTTCTGGCTGCAAATATTGGGAGATCATTCCCGCTTCATATTGGACGCCCTATCGCCACGGGAAACGGAAGACATTCGCCGGGCGAATGAATTTATCCGGCGGTTCGATCAGCTCCTGGACCAAGCCCGCCAAGCCTCCACAGATTCCCAAGCCCTGGCCATCGCTGACGAAGCGCATGCCGCAACGATGGAATTGAAAAATTTCAAGCTTGATCTGCTGCGCAGGTCGCTGCTCCGCCAAGTGACCGTGCATCTTCCGCCAACCTTCTTCAACCATATGCTCAATGAGCTGCAAGAGTATGTTTATATTCTCGATGCCGTTCGGGCCGGGAAGGCGGTGCCGTTGTTCGATTCGCTTCATTATGATCTGGTATGGCTGTCGGACGCTTCCGGCCATGCATCGGCCATCGCGTCGAACCTGGATGCGGTAGAGAGGCGGCTGATCGAGAAGAGCCGCGAATTTGAGAAGCATTTCGATGATTATTACAAAAAAGCGGTCGAAATGGTCGGCTACTTGCGGACCCAGCTTCGCCGCTTCCCTGCGATGGAGCGGTTCCACCGCGATGTGAACTTGGAGATTAAGCTGTTCACGAAATTCCTGCTAGAGCTGGAGGAAATGGATCTAAGCGCGGAGACACTCGATGTCATCAGCCCGCTGATGCCGGATCATATGGCGCGGGAGGAATGCTACTATCTGATCAAATTGGCCCTGACCGGCGCTGTCCCTTCTCCGGAATGCGATCCGACCACGCCGCGGGTTCAAGGATAAAGCAACCCCCCAGTTCCAGGAACTGGGGGGGGCTTGCGGTGCTGGATACGCGTATTATTCAGACAGCTTCGTATCCGCATCGCGTGCGGCTTGACTCTGCTGAGCGCCTTCCAGATTGGCTCCGAACTCGGCATCTTGGCCCTCGACGTCCGGCATTCTGTTCAGCTTCGTCGTCTGCACTTCCGCCTTCGTCGCTTGGTCGCGGTTATGTTCTTGGTTGTTCATTCGGCAACTCTCCATTTCGCATATACTCATGTACACAGCTAGTATGCGAGAAGGAGCGCCGCTTTATTCATAGATGTTCGGTTATTCTCATGTTCATACATCCGTATCGGTTTGCAGCCGGGGGTGCGGGCGATACCCTACTCGATATGCTTCCGGTACCCCTCCGCATTGAGCAAATGCTTCATCGCTTCCTCCGGCTCGGCATCCAGCTCCACCTCGGCAAGCCAGCCGCCTTCATACGGTTCGCTGTTCACCTTCTCGGGGCTATCCTCCAGATCGGTATTGACCTTCGTCACCGTTCCCGAGACCGGGCAGTACAGCTCCGATACCGTCTTGACCGACTCGATCGATCCCATGCTGTCGCCTGCCGATAAAGCGGTTCCAATCTCCGGGAACTCGATGAATACGATATCTCCCAACTCAGCTTGTGCGTGATCGGTAATCCCGATGCGCACGGTTCGCCCTTCGACGACGACGACCCATTCATGCTCCTCGCTGTACAACAGATTCTCTTTCACTTCGCTCATGTTCACGCTCATTCCTCTCTCATTATTATCGCAATTAGCCGGCACAGCAAAAAAGACAGATCAAAGACTCATTCGCCTCTTCTCTGTCCCGGGTGCCTGAGAGTTTGCCCGCCTGCCTACGGCAGGCCGGTATTCCCCTTGGGCGGCTGTACGCTCTCTCCAGAGGTGCGTCGGACGACGGTGCTTCTACCTGAGAGATTCCTCGCCGACACGGCAGTTCGGCGGCTTGCTCCTTCGGTGCCGGGACTTGGAACCCGGTCTCTCCCGTTCGTCTTCATTCGCGGTATGTGATACTGTTCAAAATTTACATCTATAGCGTAGTTCAGCTTCCCCGCTATGTCAATATGAGAATCATTTTCGCAGAAGTTCGCAGAAATGGATTGACAATGTCAGGAAGGTTCGAGTAATAATGGAGGTATGACAATTGCACATTGCGAATGATGGTAAAGGGAGAGATTACTGCGAGACAGTAACGCCGAAGGAGTAAGCCCGCTACGGGTGAATCTCTCAGGCAAAAGGACGTTTACCGGACGCGCCTCTGGAGAGCATCCGCTTCAAGCGGGTCACCCAAGGGGAAACTTATGGGCCGGCTTCAGCAGACGGAAGCCGGAAGATCATGAGGTAACTCTCAGGTACACAGGACAGAGCGTAAGAAGGCATCCGCCGGAAGCGGAGCGGCCTTTTTTCGCCTTGTCCTTTTTTGAGTCCATTCATTATCCATATCGAGGTGATGTCATGTCCACATTACAACGCACGCCCCTATTTCCGAAGTATGCTGAACACCCTTCCGTCCGCTGCATCGATTTCGGCGGCTGGGAGCTCCCGGTGCAATTCAGCGGCATCCAGCGGGAGCATGAGACCGTACGGCAGCAGGCCGGCCTGTTCGATGTGTCGCACATGGGCGAGCTATTTGTGAGCGGTCCTGCCGCAATCTCCTTTTTGCAAAAGATGACGACGAATGACTTGTCCAAGCTGGAAGACGGCAAGGCGCAGTACTCCCTGCTCTGCTATCCGCATGGAGGTGTCGTCGACGATCTGCTCGTCTACCGTCTTGCCGAAGATCACTATATGCTGGTCGTTAACGCGTCCAACACGGACAAGGTTGTCCAATGGCTGCATGACCATGCAGAGGAAGGCGTCCGTATCGATAACGCGTCTTCCCGCACCGCCCTGCTGGCGCTGCAAGGACCGCAGGCGCTGTCCATTTTGACGCAAGCGACCGAAGCCCCTGTCAGCAGCTTGAAAGCGTTTCACTTCCTATCCGATGCCCAAGTATGCGGCGTTAAAGCTCTTGTCTCGCGCACAGGCTACACGGGCGAGGATGGGTTCGAGCTCTATATCTCGGCTGACGATGCGCCTCATCTATGGACGGAGCTGCTGCGAATAGGAGAACCGTTCGGGCTCGTTCCGGTAGGCCTGGGAGCCAGAGATACGCTTCGCTTCGAAGCGAAGCTGCCGCTGTACGGCCAGGAGCTGTCTGAGCAGATTACGCCGCTGGAGGCTGGGCTTGGCTGGTGCGTGAAGCTGAATAAAGGGGAGTTCATCGGGAGAGAGGCGCTCGCCAAGCAGAAGGAAGAAGGCGTTCCCCGCCGATTGGCCGGAATTGAATTGATCGATCGCGGCATCCCGCGGACCCATTATCCCGTCTATGCAGGCGATAAGCTAATCGGCGAAGTGACGTCCGGCACGCAATCCCCTACCTTGAAGCGCAATCTCGGACTGGCGCTGATTGAATCGCCATACGCCGAATTGGATACCGAACTGGAAGTCGAGATTCGCAGCAAGCGGCTCAAGGCCCGCGTCGTCGCCGCTCCATTCTATCAACGCCCTACTACAACCAAGGGAGGTTCGCCTTCATGACCAAGACACATCGCTATATCCCGATGACCGAGCAGGACGAGCGGGACATGCTCGCCACGATCGGCGCTGCATCGATCGAGGAGCTGTTCCGCGACATTCCGGAAGCGGTTCGTTACAAGGGACGGCTTCCGATTTCCGAGGCGCTGGACGAAGCGGCCCTGCTGCGCCATATGCAGGATCTGGCCGGCCGCAACGCCAACCTCGATCAGTATGCGAGCTTCCTTGGCGCCGGCATCTATGACCATCATATTCCGGTCGTCATCAATCACGTTATCTCCCGTTCCGAGTTCTATACCGCCTATACGCCATATCAGCCGGAAATTAGCCAGGGAGAGCTGCAGGCCATATTCGAGTTCCAATCCTATATATGCGAACTGACGGGCATGAAGGTGGCCAATGCGAGCATGTATGACGGGGCGACCGCGCTGGCGGAAGCCGGGGTGATGGCAAGCGCGGTCACGAAGCGCAAGCGGGTCGTCGTCTCGCGCACCGTGCATCCGGAAGCGCGGCAGATCCTGCATACGAGCGCCCGCGGGCTCGGTCTGGAGATTGTAGAGGCGCCCGATGCGAACGGATTGACCGATCTGGAGAAGCTGGAGGCGCTCATAACGGACGACACGGCTGCGGTCATCGTCCAGTCGCCTAACTTCTTCGGATGCATCGAGGACGTGCGGGCCATCGAACCGATGATTCACGGGCGCAAAGGATTGCTTATTATGAGCGCCAATCCGCTGTCGCTCGGCCTGCTGGAGAGCCCGGGACAGCTTGGCGCCGACGTCGTCGTCGGAGATGCTCAGCCGTTCGGCATCGCCTCCTCGCTGGGCGGTCCGACCTGCGGATACTTCGCCGTATCCGAGCCGCTGATGCGCCGCATCCCTGGCCGGATTGTCGGCCAGACCAAGGCTATAGACGGCAAGCGGGGCTTTGTGCTGACGCTGCAAGCCCGCGAGCAGCATATCCGCCGCGAGAAGGCGACATCCAACATTTGCTCGAACCAGGCGCTGCTGGCCTTGAGCGCTTCCGTCTATTTGTCCGTCATGGGCAAATCCGGCATCCGCGAGGTCGCGAATCTGAACGTCCAAAAAGCGCATTACGCTGCCGATCGGATCGCGCAATCGAAGGCCATGTCCCTGCCGTTCACCTCGCCGTTCTTCAATGAATTCCTGGTCAAGCTGCCGGAAAGCGTCTGTCCGACCGCCTTGAACGCCGCCTTGATGAAGGAAGGGTTCATCGGGGGCCTGGATGTATCCCGTTACTATCCGGAGCTGTCGGGCCATATGCTTGTCGCTGTGACGGAACGCCGGACCAAGGCGGAAATCGATCAATTTGCCGAACGATTGGAGGGTGCTGTATGAAACCGGAGAAAAAGCTGATCTTCGAGCTGAGCAAGCCGGGGCGGACTGCATATTCATTGCCTGAATGCGATGTACCGCAGCGGGATATCGAAGAATTGATACCAGCGGGCATGCTTCGCCAGCAGCCGGCGGAATTGCCGGAAGTGTATGAAGTGGATGTCATCCGCCATTACACCGAGCTGTCGCGCCGCAACTTCGGCATCGACAACGGCTTCTACCCGCTCGGTTCCTGCACGATGAAGTATAATCCGAAGATTAACGAAGATGTCGCCCGCTTGGCCGGCTTCGCGAAGATTCACCCGTATCAGCCCGCTGAGAGCATTCAAGGCGCGCTGGAAATGCTGTACACCCTCCAGCAGGACCTTGCCGAACTTACGGGGATGGACGAGGTGACGCTTCAGCCTGCTGCAGGCGCCCACGGGGAATGGACGGGCCTCATGATGATCCGGGCCTACCATGAGAGCAAGGGCGAGACCCGCACCAAGGTTATCGTTCCCGACTCGTCGCATGGGACGAACCCGGCGAGCGCGACGGCCGCTGGCCTCGATACGATTACGATCCCATCGGATGAGCGGGGCCTCGTCGATCTCGAAGCTCTGCGGGCAGCCGTCGGTCCGGATACAGCCGCACTCATGCTGACCAATCCGAGTACGCTCGGCTTATTCGAGGAACATATCCTGGAGATTGCCGATATTGTTCACGAAGCCGGCGGCCTGCTCTACTATGACGGCGCGAATTCGAACGCCATCATGGGCATCACCCGCCCGGGAGATATGGGCTTCGACGTCGTGCATTTGAATCTGCACAAGACGATGAGCACGCCGCATGGCGGCGGCGGTCCCGGAGCCGGCCCGGTCGGCGTCAAGAGCATCCTGAAGCCATACTTGCCGAAGCCGCTCATCGTGAAGAAGGAGGATGGCAGCTTCGGATTCGAAGAAGAACGGCCAACCTCGATTGGAAGGGTCAAAGCATACCTTGGCAACTTCGGCATTCTCGTCCGCGCGTACACCTATATGCGCACATACGGGCCGGACGGACTTCGCCGCGTATCCGAATGCGCGGTGCTGAACGCGAACTACATGATGCACCGGCTGGCGCCGTATTTCGAAGTGCCGTATCCGGGCGTATGCAAGCATGAATTCGTCATCTCCGGCAACGGCTTGAAGCAATATGGCGTGCGGACGCTGGACGTCGCCAAGCGGCTGCTCGACTTCGGGTTCCATCCGCCAACCATCTACTTCCCGCTCAATGTCGAGGAGTGCATGATGATCGAGCCGACGGAGACCGAGAGCAAGGAGACGCTCGACACCTTCATTGACACGATGATTCAGATTGCGAAGGAAGCAGAAGAACAGCCGGATCTGCTGCTTAATGCGCCGCATCACACCGATGTGAGAAGGCTGGACGAGACGCTGGCCGCCCGCAAGCCGGTCTTGAATTGCGCTTGCAATTAACGAAGAAGAAGCCCTTCGCGCCTGGGGCGAGGGCTTCTGTTCTTATAGAGACAGCAAGGGAGAACTGCCTCATCGATAGGCAGTTCTCCCTCTTTTCCGCACCTTATTGCTGTTCCCGGCTAATATAGAAGGTGACTCGTTCGCCCTTCTTAATCGCTGCGCCTGCTTCCGGCTCCTGCTTGAAGATCTGGCCAGCCGGCTGCTCCTCGCTGTTCTCCTTGAAATACGACCAGCGAAGACCCGCAGCCTTCACTTGCTCTTCCGCCTCTTCCAGCGTCAGACCAATCAAGCTCGGAACCTGTACCTCTCCTTCACCCGTCTGTCCCGCTTCAGCAGGAGGCGTATCCGTCCCCGGATTCGCCGGATCTGTCGGCGCTCCCGTGTCTGGCATCCCTGTTCCCGGCGGAGTCGTTCCTGGATCTGTCGTTCCAGGCCTCGAAGGCACCGTACCGGGATCGGTTGTGCCCGGCTGCTGCGTATTATCCGGCTGGGTTGGGGTTGTCGTCCCCGGATTCGTATCCGGCTGCTGTGACCCTTGACCGGCACTGCTGCCGCTATCCGTGTTCGAGCTTGAAGAGCCTCCGTTCGAGCCGGCAGGCGTATCCGGTTCAACAACGGAACCATTATCGCCGCCATCCGGAACAATAGCATCATTATCAGAATTATCGCCGCTGCCGTCCGGCTGCTCCCCCGAGGTGTCAGAGTCGGCTCCTTGCGTCATTCCCGGTTCGGTCACCGCTGCCGTCTCATTGTCTTTGGAGAGCGAATTGGCCCAGATGACGGCTCCGCCCAGTACTGCGAAAAAGACGCACACACAGGCAACGATAAGCAGCATCTTGCTTCCGTTGAAGGAAGCGGCCTCCTTGCGCTCGTATTCATCATCATCCTCTTCTTCGGCCAGTTCCTCATCCGCTTCCACATCATACGGTTCGGATTCGGCAAGAGGACGCTGGGGCCGCAATTCCTCAAGCGGAGGAGCTGCCGTGAAAACGGGCGTCGTCACGTCGCGGCTTGCCTGCATCGGCACCTCCGGCTGCTCCATAATCTCCCGCAGCCCGACCATGAAGGTGAACAGCGATGCATCTCCCGCGTGCACCTTCCTCATCAGCTTCAGAGCCAAATCTCTCTGCGCTTCATTCAAGTCCTTTAACGCGCCATATAAGCGAGTCTCGACAACATCGAACTGCAAAGGGACATGCGGATGAAGCGTACATAGCTGATACAGCAGCCGGTACAAGGCGATGGTGCCGTGCTCCCCTTCCTCGGCCTGGGTCCAGTAGTTCATAATAATCAGTTGATTGTCCGCCGTCACCCACACATTATCAATCGTAACCGGGAATCGGCTGACCCCTTCCTCCAGCGCTTCCTGAATGCTGGTGCCCAGTTCGTAGATCATGGACAGCACCTTCTCCGAGCTCAAGGCGTGCCGCTGCGCATACTTCACTAACGGCATGCCGCTGTACGCCATAAAAACAACGTAGAAGTCCTCTCCGTTCATGCCTGCATTCAGCATATGGAAAAATCGATTATTGGAAAAATGCGATACATTCCCGAATGCGGTACGGTACTCGTCTGCGCGGCCCGAATCCGTATTTTCTACAACATAAATAAATACGTCGCGCTGCAAAGACATATCGACGGCTTCATAGAGAATGCCGCCGCCCAAGTGAAAGATGACGGAATTCAGCTGATAACGTTCTGCTATGTAAGTGCTCATACAGTAACTCCTTTTTCCATGGTAAGAGGCGTTGTGCCCCCTTGTGTCATTATGAGGCATCGGCTGCCGTTTTGCAAAGCTCCCCTATATTAGACGGCCGAACTTGCCGTTCGGTTGCGCCCCCAAGCAAATCTAGTAAGAGACAATTTACTATTACGGTTTTCAGTATAGCATAGTTCCACAGAAGTCCGTTATCGAACCCGGTTATCATTATTTTCCATAGTACTGCTTTCGTTCACCGTGTCTATTTTCTAATAACCGCTTCGGCTTTCTTCCATTATAAATAAGAGCCGCCCAGCATGCTCTTCGGCATCGCAGGGAGGCTCAAGGCTCAGCTCATTAACCTTCGTTATCGTCACCGGTCCGATCCAGAATGAGATTGGTAACGCAAGTCGAGTCGCCGCGTTCAATTTCTTCCGGAGTCGCCTTTTCTTTCAAGTTATCCAGTTCCATGCCGGGCGCGAAGGCCGGACCGGATTGCTTCTTCTGCTTCTTGGTCATCAACAGACATTCCTTTCACCGTAGGCTCCCCTTATTGTTCCTGGCAAGCCCGGTATCTATGTAACCTATCGAGAATCACTCGGCGCTTCGGCGGTCTCCGGAACGAACCGCGTGCCGGCCAGACCGGCCAGTGCGAGATCTGCCTGATCGAGGGAACAAATAATCGCGGTTCCTCCCTGTACGGCGAAGGACGCCGCAGCCTCCACCTTCGGGCGCATACTGCCCTGGCTGAAGTGCCCCGCTTCCATGTATTCAGCCGCGGAAGATGGGGTTAAGCTGGTCAGGGGCCGCTGCTCCGGACCGCCATAGCCGGCATAGACGTGCTTGACGTCAGTCAGAATAAGCAGCACATCGGCTTGAATCTCGCGAGCGAGCCTGCAGCTGCTGAAGTCTTTGTCGATCACGGCCTCTATACCAGCATAGATGCCGTCTTCCTGCCGGATAACCGGAATCCCTCCTCCGCCGCAGGCAATGACAATCTGGTTCAATTCGAGCAGTTGCCTTACGACGTCTGCTTTCACAATCGCTCGAGGCCGCGGAGACTGGACGACACGCCGCCAGCCCCGGTTCGCATCCGGCTTTAACTGCCAGCCTTTCTCGCTCATGAACCGCTTCGCTTCCTCCTCCGTGTAGAAGCTGCCGATCGTCTTCCTCCACCTCCACTCTCGTAATCAAGCTGACGACCGATCGGCAGCTACTGGCGCTTGCCAGTTCATTGCGCAATAATTGTTGAATCATGAAGCCGATGAAGCCTTGGCTTTGGGCCGTGCATACATCGAGAGGCAGCGGCGGCATCCGCCTGCGCTTCTTAACGATTACTATTTTATTCGGTTCTTCATGCTCCGTATACTGATTGGCCGTATAGTCCGCGATAACCTTTCGCCAGAACAATTGGGCCGGAACATTCCTTTTGATCTGTGTCACGATCCAACACCCGGATAAGCATCGAATAAGGTACACGCCGCTGCGCTCCCGATTCCTTGGCTGCGGTACTTCCTCATCACAAAAAACTCGCTCATCACATGGAGTGGCGCGCCCCTGTTATCCTCCACGCTGACGAGGGCGAATCCGGACAATCCATCATTCGTCTCGATGAAATAAGGATGGTGACCCGAGCCAGGCTCTCAATACCGTGTCAGATCCGGGTACTCCCCATAGCGTCCGTTCGGCAGCACATCCGCATCATTATATGCAGAAAAATCATAAAAATAATACTTTATCAAGACCATTTCCTGTCACAAAAAACCCTCCCCCGCAATGACGGGAGAGGGTTCGGCAAGCATGGATTAATTAATCATCAATGAATCTACACCATAAGAGAAGTCGCGGTAAGGCGTCATATCGAGCCCCGTGAAGCGTGCATTGTTGCCCCACATATCGCGGCGCTGGTACATGAAGATGTATGGCATATCTTCATTGATTTCCTGATACAGCTCTTTGTAAATCGCTTTGCGTTCCTCTACATCAAGCGTTTTTCCGCCCTTTTCGAACAGCTCGTCGACTTTTTTATTGGAGTAACCAATTTCGTTCTGAGAGCCGCCCGTTATAAACACATTTTGTGCCGACTGCGGATCTGGGGTCAGTCCCCATGCCATGAACAGCATATCGAAATCACCCTTTTTCCGCTTCTCGATAACTGCGTTGAAGTCCATTTGCTCGGCAACGAATTCGATGCCCAATGCCTTGTAGTTCGCTTGCGCTACCGGAATAATCGCTTCATTCACCACGTTCGGCGAGGTAGCCGCGAAGTTGATCTTGAATTTTTCGCCGTCTTTTTCGCGCAGGCCGTCCGCGCCAACCTTCCAGCCCGCCTCATCAAGCATTAGCTTTGCTTTTTCCAGATCGAACTCGTACTTGTTCACTTCATCGGTATAGGCCCAGGATAGCTTCGATTGCGGAACGTTGATGACATCCGCATAGCCCTGGTAGACGGCTTCCACGATTTGCTCGCGGTCTAGCCCGATGGCCAATGCCTGACGCACCTTCACATCCTGAAACTTCACCCTGTTATGGTTAAAGGCGATATAGCCGTAACCATTGGTCGGGAAGAGAGAAATGTCAAGGAAGCCCATCGATTGGAGCAACTCGAAGTTGTCAAGATTCGCGGAGATGAAGTCCATATCCGTCTCTCCCGTTTGCAGCAGTTGGGCGTTCGTCTCGTCTGTCGTGAACTTGTAGATCAGCTTCGAAATCTTCGGCGCGCCTTTGAAGTAGTTCTCATTCGCGACAAAGGACACATCCTGGCCAGCCTGGAACTTTTCCAGCTTGTATGGACCATTGCCGAGCGGCGTCGTGAACAAATCGTTCATATAGCTCAAATTGCCTTGCTTGTAATCTTTTCCGTAATAGGCTTTGGAGATAATCTCTGTCGCTCCGATAGAGGACTGCGCCAATGCGCTTGGTTCAATTGTTGTGAATTCAATGGTGAGGGGATCGATAACCTTGATGCCTTCAATGGAGGTGGCTTTGCCGTCAAAATATTCCCGGCCGCCTTTGATTTTGGCGTCTCTGAGGATGTCCATAGGGCCATCATACGAACTATCATGCAGCACGGTAATCGTAAAGGCCACGTCTTCCGCCGTCAATGCCGAACCGTCGCTGAATTTCAAGCCTTCCTTCAGCTTGTACGTGTGGGTCAAATTATCCGGGGAAACCTCGTACTTCTCAGCCAACACCGGAGCATACGTCCCGTCTTTCTGCACTTCCAGCATCCCCTTGAACAAGGTTTTCATAACGTATTGATCATATACCGTCTCTGCGTAAAGAGGATGGAAGATTCCGGCTGGCGCAGACATGCCGATGATGAGAGTGTCTGTCCGGGACGTGGCGGTAGCCGGCGACTTGCTCGGATCGGAAGCCTTTACAATCCCTTCGTTGACGAACCCGGAATCCCCGGAATCGGAAGCCTCTTCTCCACCCTTCTTCTCAGGCTTGTTACCTTGCTGTTCTTGAGCCGATTCCTTGGTCGGTTCCGCGGCATCGCCACCACCGGTGCACGCCGACAGCACTAATGTGAGTGACATCAGCAAGCATAGAAAAATAACCCAACTTTTCTTCACTGCACAACTCCCCCTACATTCATGTAATAATTATGTTGACACTAAGCAGTAACGAAGTTAATGGTTTGCCTTCTGTGGCATACGTAGATAACCAACTTTCGAACTTTGGTCAAATAATTATGCAGGATCTCGTTGTTTGTGTTTGAGCTAGGTAGTTAAAGAATATAATACTTGCCTATCAATGTTTTGTAAATCCCTTGTTTAGAAAATATAGGATTTTTCTTCATCTCCTGGGTCCGGCGTAATATTCGATGATGGTGACGGACGTGCACAAGCGCCAGCACCTTTCCAGACATAAAAACCCTCCCCCGTAAATGACGGGAGGAGGGTTCGTCAAGCTTGGATTAATTAATCAGCAACGAATCTACACCGTATGAGAAGTTGCGGTAAGGCGTCATATCCAGTCCTGTGAAGCGGGCATTATTCCCCCACATATCGCGGCGCTGGTACATGAAGATGTATGGCATATCTTCATTGATTTCCTGATACAGCTCTTTGTAAATCGCTTTGCGTTCCTCTACATCAAGCGTTTTTCCGCCTTTTTCGAAGAGCTCGTCGACTTTTTTATTGGAATAGCCGATTTCGTTCTGCGATCCGCCCGTTATAAACACGTTTTGTGCCCCCTGCGGATCCGGGGTCAATGCCCATGCCATGAACAGCATATCGAAATCGCCCTTTTTACGTTTCTCGACAACCGCGTTGAAGTCCATTTGCTCGGCAACGAATTCGATGCCCAATTCCTTGTAGTTCGCTTGCGCTACTGGGATAATGGCGTCATTCACCACGTTCGGCGAGGTAGCCGCGAAGTTGATCTTGAATTTTTCGCCGTCTTTTTCACGGACGCCATCCGCACCGACCTTCCAACCTGCTTCTTCTAACAGTTGCTTTGCTTTTTCCAGATCGAATTCGTACTTGTTCACTTCATCGGTATAAGACCAGGACAGCTTCGATTGCGGTATGTTGATGACATCGGCATAGCCTTGGTAGACAGCTTCAACGATTTCCTCACGATTGAGGCCGATCGCCAATGCCTGACGCACCTTCACATCCTGGAACTTCGCCCGGTTGTGGTTGAAAGCGATGTAACCGTAACCATTTGTCGGGAACAAGGATACATCCAGGAAGCCCATCGATTGGAGAAGCTCGAAGTTGTCAAGATTCGCGGAGATGAAGTCCATATCCGTCTCCCCGGTCTGCAGCAGTTGGGCGTTCGTCTCTTCATTCGTAAACTTGTAGATCAGCTTCGGAATCTTCGGTGCGCCTTTGAAGTAATTCTCATTCGCGACAAAGGACACATCCTGACCGGCCTGGAACTTCTCCAGTTTGTATGGACCGTTGCCGAGCGGCTTCGTGAACAGATCGTTCATATAGCTCAAATTGCCTTGTTTATAATCTTTTCCGTAATAGGCTTTGGAGATAATAGGCGTAGCGCCAATAGCGGACTGCGCCAATGCGCTTGGTTCAATCGTTGTGAATTCAATGGTGAGAGGATCGATAATCTTAATGCCTTCAATGGAGTTTGCTTTGCCGTCAAAGTATTCCTTGCCGCCCTTAATCTTGGCATTTCTGATAATGTCTGACGGACCATCATAGGCTTTGTCATGCAGCACAGTAATCGTGAAGGCGACGTCTTCCGCCGTCAGCGGCGAGCCGTCACTGAACTTCAAGCCTTCCTTCAGCTTGTACGTATGAGTCAAATTATCCGGTGAGACTTCATACTTCTCGGCCAGCACCGGAGCATACGTCCCGTCCTTCTGCACTTCCAGCATCGCCTTGAACAACGTGTTCATGACGTAATTGTCATAGGTCGTCTCTGCGTAAAGAGGATGGAAGATTCCGGCTGGCGCCTGCATGCCGATGATAAGAGTGTCTGTCCGGGACGTGGCGGTAGCTGGCGACTTGCCCGGATCGGAAGCCTTTACAATCCCTTCGTTGACGAACCCTGAATCCCCGGAAGCCTCTTCTCCACCCTTCTTCTCAGGCTCGTTACCTTGCTGCTCTTGAGCCGGTTCCTTGGTCGGTTCCGCGGCATCGCCGCCACCGCCGCATGCTGAGAGCACTAGCGTAAGTGACATCAGCAAGCATAGAAAAATAACCCAACTTTTCTTCACTGCACAACTCCCCCTACATTCATATATTAATTATGTTGACACTAAGAAGTAACCAAGTTAAGGGTTTTGCCGACAGGCGGCAAAACGATAGAACAATTTTCGAACTTTGGTCAAATAATTATGCAGGAATCGCGTTGTTTGTGTGCTAGCCAAGTAGTTAAAAATATAATACTTGCCGATGAACGTTTTGTAAATCCCCAGTTTAAAATTTTTGTAATCTTCTAAAATGGTGCCACCGGCATCGCTTAGTCTACAATCATCTCACACTCCCTTTCTTCATCCACATACTGGAATTTCCCATTCCGGTACAAAAAAACCTTTCCATCTCGGAAGAGGGTTGAACAATAAATTGTCGATTGCTTGGCGGTATGGTCACCACGCATGCTGCCAGTGACAACCCCATTTATGTTAATATTTATAGTAAAATAAATTTATTTACATTATATATTACCGTTTTCCATATATACCATAATCTCATCCACGCTCACAATGACTTTGCCCTCTACCGCCGCCTTGCCGCTACCTACAACGAAACCGCGCCTTGCCTTAATCAGCGTATACTCCAGGTCAAGGCAGTCTCCCGGTGAGGCATGTCCGCAGAACTCCGCCCCCTTAATGGATGACAAAAAGCCGAGTTTGCCGCCCTGTCCCATCGCCGCCAACGCGCCCAATTGGGCCAAAGCTTCGACGATTATCGTATGCGGCATCGTCTGTTCCGCCGCTTCACCGGCGAAATACCATTCCGTTCCGGTGACTTTTTTGGTGCCCTTCGCCCATTGACCTGCTTGAATACCGGTAATACTATCCACCATCAGGAATGGATACCGGTGCGGCAGCCGATCCATTAGTCCATTGCGGTTGTCTATCATTTCCTGTCCCTGCTTTCTTTCATGTTTTATACAAAAATACAAATGGTTATGTTGACGATCACGCCACTAGCAGCTTATCTCCACTTCCATTCAACTTCCACAAGCTTCCCGCCGCGGAAGGCGCAGCGGTATATGTCAGGCATGCTGGTAGCCTTCCAGAAATCGTATCCGTAACCGGAATCAAAATAGTTCATCATCAGCGTCATAATATCGCCATGCGTACCAAGCGCAATCCGCTGCCCTTCATGCCGCCGCATTAATCCGATCAAGGAAGGAACAGCCCTGGACTGGGCGGGGCTTCGCTTGATTCGCCTCCGGGTTCCGCATACTTGAAATCTTCGAACGCTCTTCGCTTCGCCGCGACGAATTGACTAGCATTCAACGGGTGGGCATCACCGGCGATGCGGCGTTCATGGAGTTCATCAACCGTGTGCACCGTCATTCCCCTCGCGTCAGCGAGCGCTTGAACAGTCAGAATCGCCCGGGCGTACGGACTGGAATAGACATGATCGATCGGCTCCATGGCAAGCACCTCGCTGACGAGCCAAGCGTCCTTCATCCCCTGCTCAGTTAATCCCCGATCCCGTTCGCGCCCTGCCGCATATTCCGACTCCGCATGCCTGATAAAAAAGACAACGGTCTCTCGCGCTTCGTTCTCCATGTTCATTGGCATCGTCTCCTGTTCACGTGATTCGCATGGTACACGATAACATAAGACACTTCGCGTCTGAGTGCCATTTTCCCTGCCCGATCACAAAAAAGACCTCTAAAGAGGCCTGTCTCGCATTTTCAGCAAAATCACGATCATCAATGCTGCATATATTCTTCCGGAGCATCCTTGTCGGCATCATACAAATGCCCTGACCATGCCAACGCTTCCTCCCGCTCCTCGGGCAGCGTCCTGCAGCGGTTCTTCACCCACTGCTCTATGAGCCAATTCATCTCCAACGCATTTTTGGTCGGAATTTGATGCTTCGCCTTCGGGATCCAGTACAATTGGCTGTTCGGCAGGCCATGATGCAAGATAAGCGCATATTTGTGGAAGCTTCTGTCGCTCTGCCCATAGATAAGCAGTACCGGCACCTTGATATCCTGCAGCCGATCCGTGCAATTGTAGGTTAAACTATATTGGTAATATTGCCTCCAGTTGGAAATATCGCCTCTCCTGGCCGCTCGCTGAAGATTCTTATAGGTAAGGCGGCTGTCGGCGTTCCCCCATGTGATGGCCCAAGAAATAAGCGACTTGGCCTTCAAGCGCGTCAAAGCTGCCGCTCCGCGAATACGGCTGCGCATCCACATATCACTCGCTTCTGACATCGCGCTGATCAGCACGCCGCCGAGGAATCTCTCCGGGGCGGACAAGAGCGCATGCAGGGCGATCGATCCGCCGGTAGAGTAGCCGCCGACATACGCTTGCTTCACGCCCAGCTTATCCATAAGGGCGAGCATATCCTCAACGATAAGCTGATACGTGATCGGCTCATCGGACGCTCCGCTGTATCCGTGGCCCCGGATATCGAACGTTATCAGACGGAAGCTGTCAGACAATTGGGCCATCTGGTAATTGAAATTTTCCGATGTCAGTAATGGCGGATGGATCCAGATGATGGGCACCCCTTTGCCTCGCACATGATAGTGCAGGCTGACACCGTTCAAGCGGGCAATCGGCACCCCGGTCACCTCTCTCATCATAAGTGTTAGGCTCAGGGTGCCCCGTGAGAACCATGTTTATTCTTGCCTTACAGCCGGTTCAAATGCTGCACGGCCGTCTCCAGTTGATCGCAGACAGGACGCAGCGTCTCCAACCGCTTCAGATTGGCGAGCATCCCCAGTACAATGATCCTCCGCGGCTGAATCTCCATCAGCTCCTGCTCCAGCACCGCAAGCGAATCAATGGCATCCTGGTATTGTTCGGGCGGGAGACTCTGGCGGCTCAACTCTTCGCGCATTTTCTGCACGAGGACGAGTGGATGCATCGCTTTCTGCGGCTCCTGGCTGATCGCATGAAGCAGCGCCGGCCAATCCTCCTCTTTCATGAACGGTTCCGGCCGGGCTTGCAGCAGCTTTTGCGCGTTCAGATCGACCAGATCAAGCGCGTAATCACTGAGCCGATCCAGCTTCACTGTAACCTCTTCCAGTAGTAAAACATTTAAATAGGTGGAAATGATTCCATGCAACTGCAAGGTCAAATCAAGCTTGTAAGGCGAGATAGCGTTCCCGTACATATCCGTCAAATCATTCATGATGCTCCGGGTGTTATCAAGACTGACCTGCTGCAGAAATTGGTGGATCTCTTTATTGGCGAATCCGGCATTTTCCCGCATTTGCATCGTGGTGAACTCGGGATATTCGGACAACATCACCATATGAACTTCGATCTTCTTCTTCATCCGTTCACGAGGCGTCAATAACGGATCCCGTTCAATGATCTGCATCCGATCATAGAGCAGCCGGTAATAATATTTGAATATGCTCAACAACAGTTCTTCTTTGGACGCATAGTGCTGATATACGCTGCCCTTGGACATTTTGCAATATTGGGCTATCTCCTGCATCGTCGTCTGCACATAGCCCTGCGTAGCAAACAGCTTCATCGCCGACTGCAAAATATGCTTCTTTTTATCCGCTGAACGATCCTCCATAACTATTGATGCCCCCTGTAATTACTGTTCCGCGCATGAGAATATGACCTATCGTAACGAAAAAGCCCCCCCGCTTGCAATCAACTCCCTCACATGGACGCCGTCGAGGATGGAACCTCCTCCTTCCCGGTTCGCTTCCAGCTTGCGAGAATCATCGTGCTGAGCAATAAAATCGCGGCTCCGAATAAATAAGGCATATTGGTATTCACGTCATACAAAATTCCGGCAATCGACGGCCCGATAATATTGCCCAGACTCATATACGCCGTATTCATGCCGGCGACAAAGCCTTGTTCGTTGCCTGCCATTTTGGAAAGCAGCGTATTCAGCGCCGGCCGAATGATCGCGGTAGCGTCAAAGAACAGCAGCGTTACGGCAAAAATCGCTCCGAACTGCCGGACAAAGAGCGTCAATACCATCGATCCCCCGGCCAGGATGAAGGAAGCATGCAGCACCTTCTTCTCGCCGAAGCGGCGGAGCAGACGATCAATCAGAACCGCCTGCACGATAACCCCAATCAGGGCCCCGAACGTAATAATAAGCGAGATTTGCTTCGGAGTGAAACCGAGCTTGCCGTCGAAGTATAACCCGAATATCGATTCGAAATTTTGCAGGCCGAATGACATCGTAAAAACAAGCGCAAGCAGCACAAAATACGGCGCCTTAAAGGAAGCTAGAAATTGCTGCACCATAGTCGGCCGCGGCCCGTTCTTGCTCGCCTGTATCGCGCTCCGCTTCTCCGGAGGCAGCGTCTCGGGCAGGAATATCAGGGAGAGCAGCGTTCCAGCGACGGCTAACCCGGCAGCGAAGTAGAAGGGAACGCGAATGCCGTATTCCGCGAGCAGGTCCCCCGATGCCCGGACCGATGACCACCCCCAGCGTCATGGAGGCGCCGAACAGTCCCATCCCCTTGGCCCGTTCATCCTCGGTCGTAATATCGGCAATATACGCCATCATGGGCGAGGTTAACAAGGCCGCCCCCAAGCCGCCGAGAAGACGGGACACATACAGCATCCACATCTGATCCGCGAAGGCGAACACAATTTGTGACAAAGCAAATATGCCGACCCCGCTTACAATCAATATTTTGCGGCCGTATTTATCTGACTATTCCCCTGCAATCGGGGAGAACAGGAATTGGGTCAACCCAAAAGCGGCAACCAGGTAGCCCATCGCCTGCCCTCCACCGCCGAATTCCTGCAAAAAAGAAGGCAAGATGGGGATGATCAACCCCATTCCTACCATTGTCACGAACATGTTCATCATCAAGATGACCAATGGTCCGTTGTACTTCCGCCTTGCTTGCGACATCTCTCTCGTCTGTCCTTCTGTTGATTCGCTGCCTGGGCTAGCGTGAGTCCAGCGTCCCCCGCAAAATCGGTACCCATTAGTTCTTAAAATGACCATTGGGTCGATAATATTCTACCTCAGCAAGCTCGCTCAAGTCAAAAGGTTCCTAAATAGCTTCCCGGACACTGACGCCACAAAAAAAGAACCGCATTCGCGGCTCTTGCAAAGGAATTCAAGCGGCCGGACTACAGCAAGCTTTGCAGCAGTCCCTTATCTTCTTCTTTATCTACATGTCCGACTAGGCGGTCAAGCCGGCTGATCTGGTGGCCGTATTCATATAAGGACGCAGCCACAATCGACAACCGCAGCACTCCTTCCGGTCCATTCTCACCGTACTGCAGCGCCTCGGTCATGAAGCGTTCGTTCTCCCGCTCCAGATTGGCAATCTCGCCGCTGTCGGGCTTGACCTTGTCCTCGAACTTCAGCAGGACATGCTCATGGCACTTAATGAGCAGCTCCAGATGGCGATCGAAGAACAGATCGGATTCCTTCGTCCGGGCCGACTGGAAATAATGCTCCTCGATGATATTCAGCACCTCGATGCCTTTGCGCAGCGTATTCAATAGCTGCTTGTACACGACGATGCGGCGCGTATGCCGGTATTTGGCCCGCTTCAGTTTCTTCGTCTCCTCCTCGAAGAGCTTGTATTTGTCCGAGATCGATTTCAAGGAATCCTCCAACCCCTGCTTCTCGACGCGGAACGCGCTCTCCTTCATCTCATCCGAGATGGCGGTGCGCAGCAGAAGCGACATCCGGCTGAATACATTCTGAATCTGCCCGATAAATTGCGCCTGCGGATTCGGCGGAAAGAACAAAATATTGATTAGAAATGCCGAACCGATACCAATTAAAGTCAGCGAGAACCGTCCAAGCGCGAAGTCCCATTGCCCCGATGCTTCCATGACCGAGATGACGGTGACCAGCGTCAGCCCTACCGTCTCCTCCATCTTCATTTTAAGACAGATAATGATAACCACGATGCATACAATCCCGACCGCAATCGGCTCATTCGAGAACGCCATCCCGGCCAGCAGGGCAATCGCGGCCCCCAGTGTATTTGTCTGCAGTTGATCGAGAAAATAACGCCATGACCGGTAGATGGACGGCTGCATGGCGAAGATGGCCGCTACGGCGGCAATCACCGGCGTTTTGAATTGAAAATATTGACTGATGTATAAGGCGAGAGTAACGGCAATCCCCGTCTTCAACACCCGGGCGCCAAAAGCCATGGCCCCCCTCCTTCCTCCTATCCTATCCATATGGACAGA
The DNA here is from genome assembly GCF_003591545.1 of Paenibacillus thiaminolyticus. Lineage (GTDB taxonomy): Bacteria > Bacillota > Bacilli > Paenibacillales > Paenibacillaceae > Paenibacillus_B > Paenibacillus_B thiaminolyticus_A. The sequence goes on along the minus strand of NZ_QYZD01000013.1, from coordinate 119,938 downwards.
TCTCCATCATATGCCTTGTATGGACAAGGTTTTATTTTATCTGATTTTATTGTAAAAGCAAGTCCTGAAGGCGGCAAGATGCTTCTATCCGTTCCGCCTCAGACGACGACAAAAAGCCTTCATGCCGGATGTCCGGTTAGAAGGCCTAAGTCCGCATTTCTGCTTTTATAATTGGATCTCCTGCTTCAAGTACGCCTTTTGTTCGGTCACCAGCCAGAATTCGACCGTATAGGTTTGACCCGGCTTCAGATTCACAGGCTCACGGTATGTCAACGATTTCCCGGGAAGGACCGTCTCCTCTCCCATTACGGTTAAATAAACTTTGTCCTTCGAGGCCTGATATACCACTCTGCCCGCCGAGTCGCTTACCTTCACATCATAGCGCTGCGAGGAGCCGAACGGAAGAACCATCTCTTCATGCGATACATTGGTTACGGTGAACGTCAGCAGCGCCTCTCCTTGCTTGCTGCGGCCCACCTCCAGCTTGGACTCCAGCTGCGGAAGCTGGACAGCCTGCTGGAACTGCTTCGCGAGCTTCTTGGCCGCTAGCTCCGAGATCGGCTCACGGAAGTCAAGCTCCCCTGTCACGAGCGACAGGGATACGGCCGCATGAATATAGCGGTCCGCCCAGGCCGAGCTCTTGTACGGCGATGACTTCGCCTCATCGAACGCCGGCGCGGCAATCTCGTCAAGCTGGTATGCCCGTACGAGCGCAGCGATCAGCTCCTGATAGGTTACGCTTCGATCCGGCTGGAAATGAGTGGCGTCTGTTCCCTTCATAAGCCCCGCTTCGATGACGGCGGGAATGGCCCCTTGGGCCGTGGCCCAGTGATCGGCCGCATCCGCGAATGACGAACTTGTCGTCTTCGTATCCAGACCGAAGAGCTCGGTCAGCAGGACCGCCATATCAGCCCGGCTCAGCTCGTTGATCGCTGCTTCTATGTTGTCGGGCTTAATCGTCTGGGGTTCAGCGTGTGCTCCTGCCGGAAGCGCCATCATGCCGGCAATGAACAATCCAAGGGCAAGCGTGCTTATCTGCTTCATCTCAATCTACTCCCTTCGCGAATATCGGAATGAATGCATGAACGCATCCTCCTATATTTTACCTGACGAACTGCAGGCATCGGAAGTTGCAGTAATCAAGAATATAATGCCCTTTCAGAGCCAGCGTCAACCGGAACGCGACAAAACAGCGGCACCTTCCCCCGGTGCCGCTGCAGCTATGCGCTATTTTCTTGTTAGCCGGTAAACGCTTGAACCCATACGCCATTGTAGTACGCGACCCCAATCGCTGTATAGTTAGCATTCAAAATGTTTTGGCGATGACCTTGGCTGTTCATCCAAGCGTTCATAACATCTTCAGGCGTCCGCTGGCCTTTGGCAATGTTCTCGCCAGCAGTGCGGTATTGAACTCCCTGCGCTCTCATCAGATCGAACGGCGAACCAAGTGTCGGCGATTGATGGTCAAAATAGTTGTTGTCATACATATCTTGCGCCTTAATCATCGCTACCTTCGTCAGCTTCTCATCCGATTTAAGGGGATTCAGGCCGGCTTTGGCCCGTTCCTTGTTGACCAGATCCACCACTTGATTCGCGAAGTCGGACTTCTCCGTTGTCGTGCCATTATCTGTGCCTGGCGCTGGCTCGGCCGGCTTCGGTTCAGCAGGAGCAGGCGCCGGCTTGTTGACCACGCTGCCTGGATCTTGATCCGACGGCTGCTGGCTGCCGTTATTGGCTTGGTTATTCCATTCCTTCACCAGATTGTCCAACCAAGATTGCCAATCCGCGGACTTCGACGGATCCGGAATGACGGCCTTCGTATTGACACCATTGACGTTGACCATATAGCAATTCGGGCTTTGCGCCTGCACCGCATCTGTCTGCGGCGCCGCGAAGGCGGAACCGGCCACCATGATCGGAGCTAGTGCAATGGCACTGGTTACTGCGACGATTTTGAGTGTATTCTTCATAAATTGCATCTCTCCCTTTGCCGCCTACGAGGTTAGCTGTCGGGTTCGGGTCAAAGAGGTCACCCCTGACGCAAATGCGCCTTCACCCCAGAAGTTGGTTCCCCCGCGCTCTTCCGAGCTTCGGCTTGATTCGATTACGTACAGATCGTAACACGAATAGTAGGAGCGATCATGCTATAATATATGGCACTAGATTAATATTTTGTTACCTCTTTGTAACCTTTTTGACACCTAAAAAAGGTTGCTAGCGCCGCACTTCCCGAGCCTCTGCATCCCGAGAATCATGCTGCTCCGCGATCTTCGAGCATTTAGACTACCCTCGTTGATATAAAAACTATCCATCCTCCACCATCACTATCTACCAAAAATCACCAAACTGTATTATAGTAAAATTCGGATCTTCGAATTGATGATATAGAGGGGCCTATGATTATTCGAATTATTTTGGGACTGCTGATCGCCGCCGTCGTCGCTACGCTATGGCTCCTAGGCACACCGAGCCTGCTCACATCCTTGCTGCTGTACATTCTGGTGTACCGTTGAGACTCCTTCATCGAATGCCTGCGAACATGCGATTACCAGGCTTCCGGCTCGCGCGCTTCCTGGTAATGAGAAGTGTCGCCATGCAGTAGAATGCTGGCTTGCCCGTCCTTGAACTGCAGCTTGCACAGACATGCCGGATGAATGTAGGGAAGCTCCCACAGCAGATGAAGAGGGCGGTTCTCCGCGTAAGCCATCAATAGCTTCACTACGACCGTATGAGTCACTATCAAGACCGATTGGCCCGGATGGTCACGCACAATGGTCAATAGCCGCTCTAGAGCCCGCTCCCGAACCTCATGGAATGTCTCGCCACCTTCAATCCTGAATTGGCCCGGGTTTTTCCAGAACAGATCGTATTGATCCGGATCCCGCTCCTGCACTGACGCCTGCGTCTGTCCTTCCCATACGCCAAGATGAATCTCCTTCAGATCGTCGCAGCGCTGAACCGGAACATCGCGCTCCCACCGTATCAACTCGGCGGTCCGGTACGCCCTTCCGCTGGAACTCGCATATATCGCATCGATAGTCTCATGCCGCAGCGCCTCACCCAGCCAGACCGCTTGGCGGACACCCAGCTCGGTCAAGGGAGAATCCTGATGCCCCTGCATTCGATGCTCCAGGTTCCACTCCGTCTGACCGTGGCGCACGAGATAAATGATCGTTGATTTCATAACTTTTCTCCTCTCTGCCATGTTCAAGCATGCTCTGGCAGCGTTCAACGCTGATAAGTAACCCAGGCAGGCACGGGCTCGAACGGGGAAAAATCAAGCACTTGCTCGCCAAGCAGCGCTACATACGATGAGGGCTCCTTCATCAGTTGAAGCTGCGTCAGATCCTGCTGCACCCAGCGGATATTCGCTCCGGCCGGAGTCTTGCGGCGGGCTTGCTCCAGCATACCCGCATGCAGATCCACTCCAATCACGGAATAACCCGCCTCCGCCAGCGGAATGGCGGTTCGCCCCGTTCCGCAGGCCAGATCCAGTACCGGCTTCCCCTCTATTTCCAGTTTCTTAGCCCATGCGAGAACCATCGGCAGCTCAGGATTGCCCTGATTTTCGAGATCATATAATGTCGGATCTTCATATTCGGATAAATCCCAGTCCATCATGGTCATCAGTTCACCCCTTCACATATAAATCGTACCTGTGCTGGCAGGACGCTTCAGTGACGCTATCCCTTCTGTTCCTGCATTCCTTGCCGCACAAGCTCCAGCCAAGGTTCACTGGCTTCAGGGGAGCAGGCAATCAAGTATGGCTCCTTGCACATCGTGCGGAACGGCCGGCCCTGGAAGTCCATCACCTGTCCGCCCGCTTCCTGGACCATCAATACGCCGGAATACAGATCCTCCCCTTCGGAATTATAGAGCACGATGGCGTCGATCATGCCTCTGGCGAGCATGCACCACACCAGCGTCGGCGCCCACAGGCTGAGCATCCGCTTGCAGGACTGATCCAGCTTCTGCCGTAATTGGACAGCCGTCTGTTCATGCCCCACAGCGTGTCCCTGAATCCAGCCGGCTGTCGCTCGATGCAGCTCGCGATCATGCCTCCGCATTCGAACAAGCTCACCATTCAGGGTCATCCCTTCTCCCTTGACGGCAATGTAGAGCCGGTCAGGTATCGGCTCAAAAATGACTCCAAGCATAGGCTCTTCCCGGTACAACAGCGTAATCGAGACGGCAAAGACCGGGAGACCAATCACATAATTATTCGTACCGTCCAGCGGATCAACGAGCCAAAGCCAGTCGCTATCCTGTCCCAGTTGGCCTGCCTCTTCGCTAAGGATGCGGTGATCCGGAAATTTCCGTTCGATCGCTTCCACGATGGCCTGTTCCGCTTCATAATCGGCCTCCGTCACGACATCGCCGGCATCTCCTTTCTCATCCACCTTGTACAACGTGTCGAAGCGCCGTGCGATGATCGCCCCGGCCGCTTGCACCGCGCTTACCGCCACCTCTTTGGCTTCATGCAATAACGTTCTGTTCATTCCGCACCTCACTGGACGTCGTTATTTCCCCCGGTTCTTCACTGCACATCAAACCGGGAAGACTCTAAGAAATCAGGAATAATTTGCCGATGAATTCGCCGTCCGGAATATCGATTTGTTCCCCAGGGCAAGCATGGACTTCATTTATCTACCGAATTCGTGCAAGCCGTCCTGCCGGTAAGCATTGAAGTTTTCGATCAGCCATACGAGCCTGACCGGCCGTACGCATATGCCTAATTCCTCGGCAAATTCCCTGATGACAGCCTCTTCTGTTGGCTCATTCCACTCCGCTCTGCCTCCGGTAGAACCCATGCATCCCCTGACTTGTTGCGCTGCATCAGCACCTTCCCGTCATGGATCAGCACTCCCGCCACTCTGAGCAGGAAGGAACCGTCCCGATGAGACCATGCAATCATGTTATGTCTCCTTTGTCATCATATTCGTCGCCCATAAACACCAGGCACCGCTGCTCGCGATATGTACACAATAACAATAGTCTTCATACTCCGCAAATCCAGGTTGAAAGTCAAGGAATGTCTGGAAGGGCCAGTCTTCGGTGGAATTCCACGAGGAGAAACAAGATAAGGAAGAAGATGACGATCAAGGAGATGACAAGGAGAAGAATTGACGAACAGGTCAAAAAGATGAAGAGAGCGCACATGGCAGTGCGTCTCTCTTCTGCACTGGAGCAAGGCTCCTATTACCCTTCCGGATGAATCTCATACGTGCAAGTGAACCGTTCCACACCCGGATAGGCTTCGCCCCGGCTCTCAATCATAAATCCGATATTCCGGTAAAAATCGACCGCTTCCTCATCGGTCTCGGCCTTGACGACATCCGGTTGCTCCTGATGAATGAGCTCCAAGATCATGCCCCTGCCGAATCCTGCGCCTCGCAGCTCCGGATGGACGGCGAGATGAAGAATCTCGATCTCCTTCCCATGCTTCCGGATGCCGACGATGCCTACAATCTCGCCTTCGCTCTCATACCCCCACAACTCATCTCCGGGATGCTGCTCATACGTCTTCAATACAGCTTCCACCTTGTCCGGGTCGGGAAATACACATAGCTCGATGAGATTGCGAATGACCGCCTCCCGCAGCCGTGGCTTTACATTAATGAACATTCTTACATTCCTCCTGCTAACCTAGTCAATTCCGCGCCAGCGTGCGCACGAGCGGAATGAACCAATCCGTCACTTCAGGGAACTCGAATCCGGCTTCCCGCGCCCGGCGATTATCCATATACCAATGATCCGGAACGCCGAATGGCGAACGGTTCCCCTCCGCCGGCGGCTCCACGATCGCCGTTCTCCCGACAGCCTCTTCCACGATGGCAAGGATGCGATCGAGCGACAGCTCTCCGTTGGAGCAAGCATTGATTGGTCCCGCTTCGGTCTGATCCTTCAGCCAGTACAGGAACGAAGCCGCTTCATCCGAGCTGATGAACGACATCTTCGCCTCCCGGTTCGGGATGCCAATCGGCTCCCCCTGCCGGATGCGGTCCACGTGGAAATGAAGCCGCCGCGTATAATCATCTTCCCCCAGCACGATCGGAAATCGGACCGCATGCACCGGGAAATCGGACCGCTGGAAGAATACGGCCTCCGCCTGCCGCTTGCCTTCGCCATAGTCTACCTCGCTTTCCGGATCCATCTCATAAGGATAACGATGGGGATCGAAATTCGCTTCCGGATGAGCGGCGGAAGCGCAGCCGTATACCGACAACGTCGAGGTGAAAATATAATTCTTCACTTTCCCCACGAAGAGTTCGCATGCCATCAGCGCTTCCCGCGGCGTATAACAGATGTTGTCATAGACCGCATCCCAGACCTGCTCTCCGATCGCTGCCTGGAGCGAGTCGCGGTCCTTGCGATCCGCCTGGACGCGGAGAACCCGATCGCCGAACGGATCCGGTGTCACCCCGCGCGTGGCAATCGTTACTTCGGCACCACTGTCCAGCAGCTTGTGCACCAGCTTTTTGCCGAAAAATCTCGTTCCGCCAAGCACTAATATTTTCACCTTATCCCTCCGTTACCAGATGATTTTGGTCCATTCCGTAATATGCTTTCCTAGCATACACGGCCTATGTAGATATGCCTAGAACTTGTCCCCATTCACAGGCTCGAGCGGCTTGCCGATGATGCGGGGTCCGGATAATCGATGCGGCAGATCCAACTGACATCCTTATGTAATTGGCGCTCCTATCCGCAGTGCCATATCGGATGTTCCGCATTCCGGGAACCTCCTTTATGTTCGGCCGCGTCGGGCGGCACCCGGCCTCAGCCGAACCGCAGTATCTTCCCGCGGCCGGAGCGTCTGCTCGCTGCCGAAGCCTGCGTGTGCTGCCATTGCTGCAGCGGCTGCCAGGACATCAATTTGATTCCTTCCCGGGCCAACGCCTCCCGAACGACCGGGTCGGACGCGATACGATATTCCATTTCCCGCTTCACTTGCTGCTTCCGGAGAGAGGGCGGAGCAGAGAACCGTTCCGGATGAAGCGTCCATTGGGTAATCCCCGGCTTCAGTTCCGCCAAGGCGCGGACAACACCCTCACGGTAGCTCTCATAGGTCTCTTCCTCCTCCAGCCCGTAAGCGTCAGGCAGCAGATCATCGATCAATGCAATATTTCGCTCCCCAGCCTCGTGAATCATATATTCGAACCTTCTCCGTTGGTCTTGGGTCAGGAAGGACTGCTGCACAATGTTGCGCGGCAGCAGAAAAGGCAGCTCATACGTGTCGCATAGATCGAATATGACATCAAGGAAGTCATTGCCGGTGAACAACCCCAACACGCTGCCTTGGTGACTGTCAAGATGGGTCGGCTGCAGCCCTTGCTTCAAGGCCCATTCAATCTGATTGGCCAGTTCATGCCGAACCTCATAGGGGTCACCCTGCTTCTCCAGCTGCGAGACACTGTCGCGGAATCGTCCATTGTCCAGCAGTGTCGGAACCCGATCCGGCGCCGAGCGCGGCCGGTAGCCTCCCGTCAGTGTCAGATGAATGCCAATCGCTGGAGCTTGACCGGCTACGGGTACGGCCCGCTTGGCGGCAGCCAGACTATGCTCGGCGACGGTAATCAGCGAAGCGGAAGTCACCGCCCCTCTCTCCAGCAGCTCGAACGCTGCCTCGTTCGCTTCGGCGGATCGGCCCGCATCGTCTGCCTGTATAATCAGAATCCGGTCTTCGGATGAATATCCCAGAATGCTTATCATGCTCTATGTATCCCCTTTGTTGGCGTAGTGACCAGGCGCGTTGCCTGTCATCATGTCATACGCAGGAGACTGCCTTACGTTTCCTGCATTACGATAACTTTTCCTTGGAAAAATTACGAAGCCCTTGTCGCGATCTCAACTGATGAGCCGGACGATAGAGGCGATCCAATAGGCCGCCGGGACCAGCAGCAGCTGCGCGAGCAAGGTGCCGAAGAAGCGCGAGAACATCAGCACCGCATAGATACGGCCCAGCCGGCCGCGCTCTTCGGGATGCTGAAGCGCCTTATCCGTAATCAGTCCGAGCTGCGGATCGATGAAAATGGTCAGCAAGATGGTCGCCATTCCGTTGATAAGCCCCGATGATTGGGAAGCGGTCGTACTGAACTCCGGAACGAGATAGGCCGCATACAGTGACGCGAGCACGCCTACCGTATAGATCGCAGTGACCACGATATTCAACAGAATGAACCGCTTCGGAATTCCCAAATACCGAAGACTGACCAGCATGGACCAGGTCGGTCTGCGGATGTAGCTCTTCGTCCGCCTCAACTGTCCGATCGTAACCCCAGACAGCAGCTTCGGGATCGAGCCTGCCACCTCCAGCCGAGCGATAATCCGCGTGAACAGCTGCACGAAGGTCGGGAATACCGCGATCGCGAGCAGCGTCCCGGCCGAAGCCGCCACCAGCGTGAACCTCAGATAGGGCAGCGGATCGAACTCCGGATGGTGCTTGGCGTAATCAATGAAATTGGCGGTGAACGGCGCTTGAATCAGGTTGGCCGTGCGCGCCACGAGCACGACGATGCCGGTCAGGGACAAGGCGACCGCGAGCTTGCCGAGCCGGACACCCGCGAAGCGGATCGAGTAGGACAGCGTCTCGGACGCATGAATAACCAAAGTAAGAATAAACACAATCACTAGCGTATACGTCAACGGCATCACTCCGAACAGACAATAAGATTAAATGCATCATGGTTGCTCAAATTTCCGCTTCCCGGCTATTGACGATCGTCCCGGGACAGCTCCGTTATATCGCGCTGGCTCGGAACCCTCCTTCTCCGCCAACATCGATTGTCAAAAATAAGTCGCCATCAGCTTATTCACCCAGGCCGGTACTTGCGGATTGGCGGGCGAGTCGAAGGCCGGGAAATGCGGCTTCACATCAAGCACCGGCGTATAGTCTATCGCGTCTAGCCCCTGCACCCGAATGATCGCTCCTTCAATATCAATCAGCTTCGCGCACGTAATGCCGATTGGATTGGGCCGATGCTTCGCCCGCTGCGCAAAAATACCGATGTCCGGCATATCGGAGCGGCCCTGCGGTCTGCGGACCAGGTCGCCGCCGGCATCGAAGGTAGATCGATCCATATAATATACGACAAGGATATGAGAAAATTCCTGCAATCCAATGAGCCCGTCCGCATACTCCTGGCGCAGATGAATCTCGGCAACAACTGGCCCCCAGTTCTCATCTACCCCTTCCTTCACGGCGGAATGAACGATGCCTATTGGCTCGATCTTCATTTCACTACCTCCCTGCATCGCCTTCTCTAACACGAAGAACCGATCACATTATACCATTATTTCGTCCGGGGTCATGGCGGAAGTTCCAGCTGTTCCCCCTCCTGCAACACACAAAGACCACATGGGCTCTTCGCACATGTGGTCTTCCATTCCCGCGGATAGTCCATTGTCCCGCGCCTACAGCTTCGTATCATCTACCTCATTCAACCACTGTTCGATAACGCCGATGACCGAAGCTACGCATCCGTCCTCGAACGGCGAGATGAGGCCGGCTACGGCGACGAGTCCGGTGAAGGACTGGCTGCCGCCAGATTGGCACAGCTTCAAATAATCGGCCCATGCCGCCTTGTAATCTTCATTCATGCGCTTCCAGAACTGGAAGGCACAGATTTGGGCCAGCGTGTAATCAATATAGTAGAACGGCATCTGGAAAATATGTCCCTGCTTATGCCAGAACCCGCCGCGCTCCAAGTAATCAATGCCTTCGTAATTTCGGTGCGGCAAATATTTTCGTTCGATATCGCGCCAAGCCGCTTTCCGCTCTGCCGGCGTCGCGTCCGGATTTTCGTAGACGAAATGCTGGAACTCATCGACCGATACACCGTATGGCAGGAAGAGCAGGGACGATGACAAATGATCGAATTTATACTTCTCCGTCTCCTCTTCGAAGAACAGGTTCATCCATGGCCAAGTGAAGAACTCCATGCTCATGGAATGAATCTCGGCCGCCTCGAATGTCGGCCAATTGTATTCCGGCACCTTGAAATGTCTGCTCTCGTAGACTTGGAAGGCATGCCCGGCTTCGTGGGTCAACACATCGATATCGCCCGAAGTTCCGTTGAAGTTGGAGAAAATGAACGGCGCCCCGTATTCGCTCAAATAGGTGCAGTAGCCTCCGCTCTGCTTGCCTTTTTTGCTGACCAGATCCATCAGCCCGTTCTCAATCATGAACGTGAAGAATTCGTTCATCTCCGGCGACAATTCGGCATACATCTTCGCCCCGTTCGCGATAATCCACTCCGGATCGCCCTTCGGCGTCGCATTCCCCGTCTTGAAGCTGAGACCTTCGTCGTAGAAGCGCAGCGTATCGACGCCAATCCGGTTGCGCTGGCGCTCGCGCAGCTTGGTCGCTATCGGCACGATACCATCCAACACCTGCTTGCGGAAGTTGGCGACCATCTCGGCATTATAATCGGTGCGGCACATCCGCGCATAACCCATCTCCACGAAGTTCGCATACCCCAGCTTCTTCGCCATCTTCGTGCGCACCTTCACCAGCTCGTCATAGATCCGGTCGAACTCCGACTCATGCTCCGCCATGAACTGGTAACGCGCTTCGAACGCGCGCTGCCTCAATTCCCGATCCGGCGACTGCTCGAACGGCGTCAACTGCGCCAGCGTGCGCTCCTCTCCTTCGAATGGAATCTTGGCCGATGCGATCAGCTTGTTATATTCCGTCGCCAGCTTGTTCTCCTGCTGCAGATCTTCAATGATGTCAGGATGGAACGTCTTCACCGACAGCTCCGCCAGTTGGAACAATTGGGTGCCCCATTTCTGTTCCAGCTCAGCCCGGAATTTAGATCCGGTCAATGCCTTGTAGTAATCTGTTATGTATTCCTGGAACATCGGCGTGATCTCGTCCATATAATCCTGCTCCGCCTTGTAGAACTCATCATTCGTATCGATAGAATGACGGATTCCGACGAGCTGAATCTGGGTATCGAACACGCTTCGCAGCTTGTTGATGGCCTCCATGGCCCGATCCTGCTCTTCAAGGCTCTCCGCCGCGTTGAATGCCTGCAGATGCTGCTTGAACTGCTTGCCGATCTCCGCGATATCGGGTCGCTCATAACGATACTCGCTAAATGTCATGCCCTTACACAACCTTTCAAAGGTAGTCTTACTCCTCCATTATACTGAACAACCCGCCCCGATTACTATGCCTAAGGGAGGAAAACTTATGCAGGCGCGCCAATCGCCCTTCGCCTTGACCCACCGACGATATGAAACAAGCCCAACACGGCGTTCCCTTCTCTGAAGAACGACCCCGTGGCGTCCGGCAGGAGTTGTAATTATACTCCCCGTCCAGCTCCGATTCGAGGAAATTGCCGTCATCGGTATTCCATTTCCGGTAGCTGACCGGCTTGAATTGCCCGTCTGTCTCGTCCTTGTACAGGAAGTCCGGCAGCAGCCCCGTCGATGCAATCGATTTATGTACAGAAGCTCTCCTCCAACGCGCATTCGGCTTGCTCGCCTCACTGAACATTTCCGTTCTCGAAGAAAGCGGATACAAAATAAAATGAAGACAAAATCTGATGAACGATTGCCTTCGCAGCATCCTATGCCCTCTCCGCATCAGCTCCTTTCCTGCGTCACATCCGCCGTCCGGCCGTCTCTTTTCAGTCTAATGCCGACATAATGCTCCGCGACAGGAGGGCGCTCAAAAAAGGGCTGCAACAGAATGCTCCATTCTAGGTAGGATTCCGATGCGGTAAAGCCCGGCATATGATCCTTGAACGAATTCCACTGGACGATCATAATGTACTTATCCGCAACCTCCACACATTTATGGAGCTCGTGCTTCATATAGCCCGGGCGCTCCGCCAAAATCGCCGACGCTTCCCGAAAGCTGCTCTCGAAGTCGTTCGCCGTTCCTGGCTTGACATAGAACGTCGTCATATGCACAATCATCTTCTCACCCCTTCCTTATTGCTTATATGCGCCTCCACGCCGCTGCACGACATGCTAATGCTGTCAAGCGTTCACATCAGTTATCGCGGGAACGTGAATTTCTTTTATGCAAGCCACTTTGGATAGATTTACGATACACTTGACTAGCGCAACGATGTCTTGAACCGGAATCCGTGTGCCGTCGTATTCGGCAATCGCCTTTTCGGCGCCTTCTTCATAGGGGATTTCTGCGGCAAGCTCCCCCGGATTGATGCAGGTGACGGCAATCCCGTCTTCACGAACATGTTCCCGCAAGGCATGGGCGATGCCACGCAAGCCGAATTTGGAAGCGACGAACGATACCTGCGGATTATTCGTGTTATCCAGGCCTGCAGTCGATCCAATCAAAATCATCTTGCCGGCTTGCGACCGTCTAAGATGCGGCAACAACGCTTGAATGCATGTGATCGTCGAGGTGATATTCACCTGAATGATATTGGCGATATCAGCCGGCTCATCCCGATCGAAGCTATAATGACCCTCGAAGCCTTCTTTTTCCCATATCCCGACATTATAAATAAGGACATCTATCGTCTCGCTCCTCACTGCCTCTGCCACGATGCTGACGGCATCCTGTTGTGACAAGTCTGCCGCGATCCAGTGTTTTTGAACGCCGTCAACCAAATCGATGCTGTCCGGCCTGCTTCGGGATACAATCCATACTTGGTCTCCCCGCTCGGGAACCCCCTTGACGAAAGCATCTCCCAGCCCTTTGCTGGCTCCGAAAATAATATAATTTCGCAATGGTCAGTCTCCTTTTATTATATATTTAAGCGCTTTTATACTATTACTACTCGCATGATCTCCTTCTACAGTACCATATTCACCCAAATTCGGAATGTCATTTCCTCCTCCTTAAGATTCATACCCCAATTAATCGGAGGAGGCGGACAAATATTACATTTGATCAAAAAATGGATGCAAAAAAGTTGTCGTTGGCGGGAAATACGGAGAGACGGGCGATTTACGGCAGGTGTTTAAAAAGGGGGCGGAACAGAGAACTCCCGGGCTAGACGGCCTTCTGCATGCGGACCGGAGCAGGAATCCAGTTGCAGAAGGCCAAAAGGAGCAACGCCGACGGCGGCGGCCGCAATGCCGGTCACTCGCCCGGCGGGCTTGATTCACCCTAGCGCTCAACGGCGCTGCACAGTATCGGTTCGCCCGCGGAAGACCCGGTGCCGCGGCAGCTTGTGCAGTGGCTCTGCGGCCCTTCGGGGTGAGCGGCCGTAGCCCGTTTTGGCGTCGTGCCGAAACTGTCGGGATAAGGGAAAAATACGTGTTCCGTTCCGTTGCGCGTGCTGCAGCTCGGACAAGACTTATATTTTCCGTCGCTGCTCCATTGCGACGCATTCAACGGTTTTTCGCATGATGTACAAATAAATGGCTTCATGGAAGCAGTACCACCTTTCTCTATGTATCCTTTTCATGTGAAGAGAATCACCTGAACCAACAGGTTATCTCGGCACGAAGAAGGCTGCTCCTTTGTACATTGTACATGGAACAGCCTGGAATAGGAATCAATATTTGCGCAGGGAAATCGGCCCCCAACCGAACCAGCGCTCCCGCACCGCATTGGCGATTCGTCCGAACAGCGTCTCAATAGCCTGGGACGAATCTCCCAGCATGCGGACGCCGAAGCCGGGAATGATGAGCTCCGACATCCCGATACAGCCTATCCGGTTCAGATCGAGCGTCTCGGCCAACTCCTCGATGAACGTGTGGGTCGCAAGCGGACCGATGACGAACAGCGATCCGACATGCGTATGCCCGTCCATGCGGCCAAGTCCGCGAATCGGCTGCTCGCCGGGGCGCAGCCTCAGATGATCGAACAGCACGGGCACCCCGTCCATCTCAATCATCGTCTTCAACGTAATCTCATCATACGAGAAATGCGCTCCATCCGGGGACCAGCCCGGGGTTACGATTTCTCCCAGAATAAGCGCTGCGCTTCGATCCATCCGGATTTCGGTCTGCTGCCGGTACCGGGAGCCCCGGTAGGCAATGACCGAATCGGGCAGCCACTCCAGGTAGCTGCCTGCCTCCAGCGCGATGCGCGTCAATTGGAACACCGGCTCCTTTGGTGTGCGATAGATTTTGGTGGACGATTGCGTCGTCATCAGTGCGGACGCGCCTTCCCCGAGCTCCAGCTCCATCCGGTACCGGTCCCCGCCGACATATCCACCGCCCGGATTCATGACATAATAAGACACTTGGCCGCTTCCGTCCGGGTAGATGGGACGGGCGATTTTGTATGCCCCCTGATGATATTGGCGGGAAGCGGCTGAACGGCCGCCCCGATGTTCAACCTTCAGCTCCAGTTGGCCTGTCCAGGACGCCATCTTACTCCAAGCCGGACAGCAGGGCATGTTTTTCAATCCAGGCGACGACTTCATCGAGCCCCTGCTCATTCTTCAGATTCGTGAAAAAAAACGGTTTATTGCCGCGGAACATCAGCGTGTCCGCCTCCATCACCTTCAGATCCGCGCCGACATAAGGAGCCAGGTCCGTTTTATTAATAATGAACAAATCGGATTTAATCATGCCTTGTCCGCCTTTGCGCGGAATCTTCTCCCCCTGGGCCACGTCGATAATATAGATGGAGAAGTCGACGAGCTCGGGGCTGAACGTCGCGGCCAGATTGTCGCCGCCGCTCTCGACGAAGATGATCTCCAGATCCGGATGGCGGGACAGCAGCTCATCGATCGCCGCGAAATTCATCGATGCATCCTCCCGAATCGCGGTATGCGGGCAGCCGCCCGTCTCCACGCCGATAATTCGGTCCTCCGGCAGAACGCCGGTGCGCATTAGAATCTTTGCGTCTTCCTTCGTATAAATATCATTCGTGATAACAGCCATGCTGTACTGCCCCTGCATTCTGCGAGTGATCTTTTCGACCAGCATCGTTTTGCCTGCACCTACAGGGCCGCCTACGCCGATTTTAATCAGACTCAACTTGCATCACTTCCTTATATGTAAATTTGCTCCTCCGTCCAGGCTGCCCTCAGGACATGAACAGCCGGATATGAAGCTGCTCATGCCTCATCTGGGCGCATTCCAGACCGGGCACGACGACGCCGAGATCGTCGATCGTCAGCGTCTGCACCTGATGTGCGGCCTGCTCAAGCAGCGGCTGTAGCTCCCAGAGCAGCTTCTGCCCGTCCGTCTGGCCGAGCGGAATCGCCCGCACCCCGTTCTGCACCATTCCGGAGACGGACGAGTACAGACAAGACAGGACGGCCGTTTCCTTCCCGACGCCGACGTGGAATGCCATCATAGCGAAAGCTATGGCCGGATGCCCGAACGATTCCTTTGCGGCCAGCCGCTTGCTGTATTGCGCCAGATTTGGCGAATCGTACAGATCGGTTGCCAGCTTCACCATTCTCTCTCCGATACGGCGAATGCCGTCCCGCGTTTCCCGCGGCATGCACTGGATCGCCATCAGCCGATCCAGGCGCCATATCTCTTCCAGCTCATTTTCCTCCAGCTCATTATCCTCCGGCTCGTTTGCCTCAAGCGCATCTCCCATCAGTTCATTTGCATACAGCTCATTTACATTCAGCACATTCCCCTCCAGCGCTTCATAGGCAAGACGGCAAGCCAGCAGATCATTGTATACCAACTGCTCGAGCACATACGCCTCCAACCAGAGCTTGAACGACGCCTTGCCTGTGACTTCGCCGGTCTGCATATACGTCTCGAGGCCGAACGAATGATTGAACGCGCCCGACGGGAAGTTCGAATCACACCACTGCAGCAGCGTGAACAACGAGCTAGTGCTTATGTCCGACATGGCGAAACGCTTTCTTCATTTTCTTGTTCTCGCGGGCAAAAGGAATACCGTCCTGCGTTAACTGTTCCTCCACCAGATAATCATACTGGACGACCATCGCATTACCCTCGAACTGCGCCGGCAAATGGCGGTTGCCCAGCTTATGGGCGATCTCGCCCATCTCCCGGATCGAGCGGGGGTGAATGACAAGCACATCATCCGGCATCACTTCGATCACGATCATATTTTTGTCATCCATATACAGAATGTCTCCGTCCTTGAGCTCGGTCCGCTGCGTGAGCCGAATACCAATCTCGTTGCCGTGATCCGTCGTCACCCGTTGAATCGTCTTCAACATGTCTTCGCTCGCCATAAATACTTTTTCGATATGACGGCCTGTCCGCTCTTCGGGGCTCAAATCGGCCAAACGGCCGGCGATTTGTTCGATAATCATAGATTCACCTCATCCTCGTTATGTGTCAGAACAAGAAATACCGCTGCGCCATCGGCACCACATCTACCGGCTCGCAAGTCAGCAGTTCTCCGTTCACCCGCACCTCATAGGTCTGCGGATCGACGAAAATATCCGGCGTCTCTCCGTTCAACGCCATATCCCACTTCGTGATGCGGCGAATGCCGCGCACCGGCAGTACGATCTTGTTCAGGCCCAGCTTCCCGGGCACATCCTCGTCAAGGGCCGCCTGGGAAATAAAGGTAACCGAGCTGCGGCCAAGCGCCTTGCCTACCACCGCATACATCGGGCGGTAATTATACGGCTGCGGCGTCGGAATCGAGGCATTGGCGTCCCCCATCAAGCTCATGACGACGAAGCCATTCTTCAACACAAGCTCCGGCTTCACTCCGAAAAAGGCCGGGTTCCACAGCACCAGATCAGCCATTTTCCCGACTTCGATCGAACCGACGTAATCAGCGATGCCATGCGTCAGTGCCGGGTTAATCGTATATTTCGCCACGTACCGTCTCACCCGGTAGTTGTCTCCTACCATGCCGGCATCCTCTGCCAGCTTGCCGCGCTGCTTCTTCATCTTGTCCGCCGTCTGCCACGTCCGCGTGACAACTTCCCCGACGCGGCCCATCGCCTGCGAATCGGAGCTAACCATACTGAATACGCCGATATCATGCAAAATATCTTCCGCCGCAATCGTCTCGGCGCGAATCCGGGAATCCGCGAAGGACACATCCTCCGGCACGCTCGGAACGAGATGGTGGCAGACCATCAGCATATCCAGATGCTCGTCCACCGTATTTACCGTGAACGGGCGGGTCGGATTGGTCGAGCTCGGCAGAACATTGGCGAGGCCGGCCATTTTGATCATGTCCGGCGCATGGCCCCCGCCGGCGCCCTCGGTATGATACGTGTGAATGATGCGGCCGCGGATGGCGGCAATCGTATCTTCCACGAACCCGCCCTCGTTAAGCGTATCAGAGTGGAGTGCGACCTGAACGTCATATTTGTCAGCGACACGAAGCGCATGATCAATGGCGGATGCCGTCGCTCCCCAATCCTCGTGCACCTTCAAGCCGATGGCTCCGGCACGAATCTGTTCAGCCATCGGCTCCTCCGTTGCTCCGCTTCCCTTGCCCAGGAAGCCGACATTGATAGGCAGCCCTTCAGAGGCTTCCAGCATCCGGTGCATGTTCCATTGCCCCGGGGTGCAGGTCGTCGCCTTCGAGCCCTCAGCCGGGCCGGTGCCGCCTCCGATCAAGGTCGTTAAGCCGGAGGCCAGAGCATGCTCGACCTGCGCCGGATTAATAAAATGAACATGCGTATCAATGCCCCCCGCCGTGACAACCAGCCCCTCAGCGGCGAGAATTTCCGTGCTCGCCCCGATAATCAGATCGACCCCATCCATGACGAGCGGATTGCCGCTCTTACCGATTCCGGCGATTTTTCCGTCGCGGATCCCGATATCCGCTTTATAGATGCCTGTATAATCGACGATAATTGCGTTCGTGATCACCAGATCCATCGCGCCCTCATGGCGGGTAATCAGCGGATGCTGGCCCATTCCGTCGCGGATCGACTTGCCGCCGCCGAACTTCGCCTCATCCCCGTATCGAGTGAAGTCCTTCTCAATCTCGATGAACAAATCCGTATCCGCCAAGCGGACCGCATCGCCGACCGTTGGTCCGTACATGTCCGCATACTGGCGCCTGCTCATGCGAAAACTCATGATAATGTCTCCTTCTTCTTTGTCTCGGACTCACGCTGCTCGAAATCTTTGCCAATCGTATTCAATACGACCCGCTCATCCAGCGATCCATCCGTCTTGTTGTTCAAACCATATACATGTCGCGTTCCCGTAAATGGCACGAGCTCAACATCCTTCCGGTCCCCTGGCTCGAAGCGGACGGCTGCGCCCGACGGAATATTGAGATGCATGCCGTAGGCCAGCTCCCGTTCAAATTGAAATGCGCTGTTCGCTTCATAGAAATGAAAATGCGATCCGACTTGAATCGGCCGATCGCCGAGATTCAGCACCGAGACGGTAATCGGGCTGCGCCCCTCATTGCAAACGATTTCATCGCCCCGTAAAATAAATTCACCTGGTTTCAAGCGTTACTCCTCCTTCAACGTGAACAGGATACAAGCGGCATTTCCATTTCCACTCCCTATGCCAGACTACCGTATCGGCTCATGCACCGTGACCAGCTTCGTTCCGTCAGGGAACGTCGCTTCAACCTGAATATCAGGAATCATTTCCGCTATCCCATCCATGACATCATCCCGTGTAAGGATGGTCGCACCCTCACTCATTAACTGCGCGACGGTTTTTCCATCCCGCGCGCCTTCGATAATTTCATATGTAATCAAAGCGATGGCCTCCGGATAATTCAACTTCAAGCCGCGATCTTTGCGTCTGCGGGCCAGATCGGCTGCGACCACAATCATCAGCTTTTCCTGTTCCCGAGGTGTCAATCTCATATATGCTCCTCCCGTTCCGTTGTCATTCTGATGAAAATGTGCCCGAAAAAAAGAAATGGACACTTCATTCTTTCATGAAACCTGTCCATAAAGTTTCACGTTTTTGCATTTTAATACACTGGGTGAACAGCTTCAGGCGGCTCCTTACATGTCTGAACGGCAAAGTAAGGCAGTCGAAGCTGCCGTTGTTGGAAATGATTCAATGTTATCGCAAAAGGGTTGGCTACAATGAGGTTATCGAGTTGCAAGCCATTGTCAAAAAGAATCGGCTTTAAGCCGTGAAGAGAAGAACTAACAATGATGAACGAGCATTAGGTGAAGGAGGGACAACTCATTCATCGAATCAAGTGAGGACAATGATCTAGTCGATCGTTACCTTCATTCTATTAAAAAGACAAATGAAATTAAAGCGTTGTAAATTGACAAAACGAACAAAATACGCTGTCTTCCGCCGTTAAAACAGAACTTTTCCTCCGCTCTCATCCGCGATTGCGTTTTTTCATCCATTTAAGCAAATTTTTCCCCTGACGCTCGACACTACCCGGTATCTGATCCCGGACAAAACAATACGATTCGTGCTCCACTGCCTCAGCTCTTTTTCACCGTGACCCATCATCTTGGTGCCCTTGTTTTCACTATCCCATCATCTCAGTTTCCTATGGCATCCGTCACCTATCATCCTGACGCCCTCTTATCTTCACTATCCCATCCAGTCAGTTTAATACCGCTATGTTGAGCACAACCTTGATGCTCTTTTTTTCCGTATCCCACCATCTCTGTCCCTTTGCATCGTTACCTATCATTAGCGCTCTTATCTTCACTATCCCGTTGCATCAGTCCCCCTTTAACTAAGGCTATATGTTCTTTATTATTTGATGGCGAAATTAAATCTGCTTCCTGTCTTAAGGGGATAGTGAAGTAATATGGTCATAAAGGATAGTGCACGATTTGGAAGAAGAGAATTTTTCCTTGAATTACCGATTTATGCTAGACACAAGAACTAATGTTCGGTATAATTAAACTAGAGGGAACATTTGTTCTCGTTTATTTCTGTATTTCATAAAGATAAGGAGGTTGTCTTGATGTGCAATTGGGAGTCTATCGAGAATATAGAGCAATTAGAGCACCATTTCCCTACGGAATCGGCCTGTGCTGCATTTCTCACCCAACTGAAATGGCCACAAGGCTTTATCTGCCCTCGGTGCAGGCATGGTCGTGCCTATCTAATCCAAACCCGCCGGCTCCCTCTCCATCAATGCAGCGCCTGCGGATATCAGGCCTCCATCACAACGGGAACCATCATGGAGGGCAGCCGCACGTCCCTACGGAAGTGGCTTATCGCGCTGTGGCTCGTCTCCCGTTCAGATACAGGAATTAACGCTGTTCAACTGCGCTCGATCATTCAAGTCACCTACAAGACAGCTTGGTTAATCCTGCATAAGATTAGAGCTGTAATCAGTCACAGCGACGCCAATCACCCCCTTCCTGGCATAGTTCAGGGCATTGTGGCGTTCTACGGACGTTCCATCCCGTCTCCCATCCAGCTTCATCCGAAAGAATGTCCATTGATTATCGCCGAATCGGTGACGGGTTCTTCAGCCTATATTGGCAAATTAAAAATGAAGAAAGTCGATCCAAAACATTGTAGCAAAAAACTTTTGCTGCCAATCGGCTGTGACCATTTTGCAGCATGGCATGCGGAAAATGCAGGCGAAACCTATATCAACCGCTTCCATATCCAAGTACGCCGGAACAGCCGCTTATATCAGACCTTCCGTCAAGCTTGGCGCTGGATGAACGATACATTTCACGGGATTGGATCAAAATATTTGCAGGCTTATTTGGACGAATATTGCTTTCGATATAATGCCCGCGTTGAGCACGACTGCACCATGCAGCAGCTTCTTCATCTGTGCATGTCGATAGCTATCCGGCCACTCCTTCCTGGCCACTCCATACATTCTCTTCGTAGTCGGCCATACACTCGGAAGGCGGCTTAATTTTGGCGCTCTCATGCATCTTATGAACTCTATATCTCGTCATCCTCCATAGTCATAAGAGCCACTTTATTCCGATTTTTCGGTAATATGAGCGTCCTCTATTTTCGCGATTTTCTATAGAGTCATACGAGCTTCTATTATTTTGTGATCCCGCTTATGAGTTTACGTATTTTGCAATCTTATATAGAGTCAGTTGAGCTTGCCTTATTTGCGATATTGAGCTTGCCTTATTTGCGAAATTACGTCGAGTCAGTTGAGCTTAGCTTATTCCGATATTACGTCATGTCAGTTGAGCTTTACTTATTCCGATATTACATCGAGTCAGATGGGCTTGCCTTATTTGTGATGATACTTCGAGTCATAAGGGCTTGTTCTTTGTGTTCCTGCCGTTTTATATGAGCTTTGTTTTGTGATGTCATATAGGGTCATACGAACTTGATATGAATTAGGAACTTTTATGCATGCCGGGGAAAAGATACTTTACTAGGTAGGCTGGTATGGAAGGCATGGGTGACAGCTAACGTTCCCACTACACAGCTTATCATGCCGCGCCGCCATAAGCTGAGTCGAAGGGAGAGTGACGAAAAGGACTTGAAACGGAAGCTCCTAGCTTCGACAAACAACCCTAAAGTGCGCTTCTCTCTCCATACATCCAAAAAGCCGCCAACCCTGGACTCATGTCCAGGGCCGGCAGCCTATGCCATCTTATGAAAAGTGGATCCAATCGATGTCCGCAATCCCCGTATCCCGGATCTGCCAACGGCGGATATTCGGATTCTGGAAGGTGATATAGAGCGTCTGACGCCCGGTAAGCGGTTGAGCCAATTCCATCGAATAGTTATGATAGAACGGAGCCAGCTTGCCGTCCTTCAACGGCAGCTCCATATCCGCAACCAGCGGACCTTCCGCATCGCCGATATGGATGAAGATCCGCGTCTCTTCCGTCAATACGGCAGCGCGCACGGTAATGCGGCTCACGCCTTCCGCACCAAAGTCGACATCATCGAACGCCATCCAGTCGGCAAAATGCAAATCGCGCACATGCACATACGTGCCTGGAATGAACAGTCCGTTCGAGCGGTTGTATTGCTCCGCTTCCAGCGTGACGCCGCCTTTCGGAGCCGCTTCTGGCGCGACGACACTCACTTTCATCTGCAGCGATGGGCCCTCTTGTCCCCCCAGGTTACCCGTAGCCGCAGTGATGACCGCCTCGCCCGGTGCAACGGCCGTAATCTGGCCACGCTCATTGACGGTCACGGTGCGCTCATTGCTGGAGGTCCATATCAGCGACAGATTATCCGCCCACGCCGGCTCGACGCGAATATTCAAATACCGGCTCCAGCCTGGCTCGAGCACAATATCCTCTTCCGTGTTGAATTGAGGCTGTAGGCTCTCTGCCGGGTGCTGCCCAGTTGGAGCATCGACGGCTTCGCCGTCTCCCCACGACCATACGGCGACGGCCGGCTGTCCTGCAACTCCTTCTGTGTTCACGGCCACCGCTTCGAAGGTAAGCTCGTTCTCTCCGAGCCGCTCTACGGATTTGACGTAGTACACGTTATCGAAGATTCTGCCTATCGCTTCCCGCTTTCCATCCTTCACACGGTACAGATCGTAATACCATAAGTTATCGATAACACAATCATCGGCGAATTGCCAGGACAATATGAGGGAGGCTTGCTCCTCGCTGAAGTATGCCTGTTCTACTTGGAAGCCGGCTGGGGCCTTCAGCACTGGCAATTGTGCCGCTTCCTCGGTCAGCTTCAGTTCACCCAGGTTCACCTTGACGGCGACACTTTTCTCCGCTAGGGATGAGATGCGGACTCCAATGGCGGCGATCCGGCGCTTCTCCCCACCGGCAAGCCGCTTCGCAAGCGTAGTCCACTCTGTGCCTGGCGCCGCATCGAAAGACAACACTTCCGGCGTCTCCGGCTCGTCCTCATAGTATAAGAGCATGTGGAGCTGTACCAGATCGGAGTACGCCTCGTTATCCTGCGAATGATACCCGGCATACGACCAGCCAAGCTTGCAGGTTAGCGATAACAACACGTCCATGTCTGCCGGCAAATCCGTCTTGTACAGGCGAATGTCTGTGCTGCTTCCCGGTTCCAGCAGTCCTTCTGCTATGATGGACGAGCCGCCGTTCCACGCTGTGCTGTAATCATAATCTACATCCAGCGGATTCCCTTCGGAAGCAACCCACCACTGCCAAGTCGGAAGCAGTTCTTGAGCGCTTACATTGTTCCAGCCTGTGCGGCTTGCCACTTCTCCGTTCAAGAAGAAGGCGAGCCCGTGCCCGTTGTTGAAGCGCGTGACAAACGGATACGAACCGATAACTGAGCGCTCCGGTATAAAATGAGCCAATCCGTCCCAGCTCTCTCCTTCCGAGCCGATGCCGCGTCCGCTTTGTGCAGGATTGCCCTTGGCGCCAGACCAGTACATGCGCTCGCGGTGCTCAATATATTGCTGCATCTTCGGATCCGACGGATTCGGTCCGCGGTGCCATACCATGTCGGTGCCGAACAGCGCCACGCTCGTGCGCGGAGTACGGGCCTCGTCATCCCGGAAAATGGATTTCAGCTCATTGCCGCGCTCGAAGCGGAACTTATCATTTTCCACACCGGAAAAAAGCGCTTCGTACGGATCAAGTCCAATCTCCTTCGCATAAGCATTGCTCTTCTCCAGCCGCTCCGGCGTGTACGCGTAGTTAATGAATATGCTGTCGTTCGGCTGGCGGCCGTCCCGCTGGTCCAGAACCCATGGCGCATTCATCTCATTGAAGAAATTGATATATTGCAATTCGCCATTCCGCGACAGACTATCGTACCAGCTGAAGTACAGTCCGCTCTCGCGCATATATTTCAGCATCTTCATCAGTTGGGCGGCATGCTCTTCACTTATGCTTGCCTCCTGGTTGACGAAGTAGCCGTCGAACCCGAAATACTCCGCCATCGCAATCATTTTGTCGGCGACCGGGAAGCGTCCATCTTCCGTCTCCTCGATCAGTTCGCCGAAATCGGTGTCACGCGGCCAGAACCAGCCGCCCAGGCTAATGACACCATTGCGGTGCGCGGCGTCGGTATACGCCGGATTCGGAAGATTCACGACGCCGTATTGCCGCTCTTCCTCCGGTGAACCATATACCGGCAGCCCGTGCCATGCCGCATAAATATCTTGGTACTGCCAGAACTTCAGGACATTCCTGCTGAAGCTGTCATTATAGCGGTAGGCTCCGAACCATTCCTCCTTGTCATAATCGGCGGACAAGTTCATCACCTTCGCCTGATACGTTAGCGCGGGATGCGCTTGAGTCGGGGCGAACGGTGCTATCCGCTTCGCGAGCGGCACCCGCGAGCGAAAAAAACGGGCATACGGATCCGTGTCGGGTGACCACGCTTTCAATTCCTTGGCATTGTAGCCATGGAGGTATGGCTGCCCTGGCCCTCTCGGTGTCTCCTGGGCCGCTGACCAATCTTCCAGTACATGCTGCTTGTCATTGCTGCTGCGTGATGAATAATCTGCACTCATCGCACTGCACCTCTCTTTCATCCATCGCCTCTAATATTTATTGTGGAAAGGCTTCCACGAACTATCCTATCAGAAATTGCGGCCAGGGGGAACC
The DNA here is from genome assembly GCF_003591545.1 of Paenibacillus thiaminolyticus. GTDB lineage: Bacteria > Bacillota > Bacilli > Paenibacillales > Paenibacillaceae > Paenibacillus_B > Paenibacillus_B thiaminolyticus_A. The sequence goes on along the minus strand of NZ_QYZD01000013.1, from coordinate 95,636 downwards.
TCGAATCACACCTCCTTATCCAAAACCAAAGGCATATTTTGGGAACACCCGTTTCCCGAGACCTTGGAACCACAACTTTTTATTTAATTCTTGTAAAAGGACAACACAGAAACTTATTATTATAGTTGACGATATAAAAAAAGTTTAAATTTTTATTCAAATAAATCCTTTTTTTATGTTTTCCAGTATCTTTTGGCTTATTTCGTTCAGAAATTGTTCATTCTTAACATCTACAATTAGGTATTAATACATAGTCAAAAGGGGAGGTACTCATGGGCAGACCTAGAATGGCAACACAACGATTGTGCAGTGAAGATGGCTGCAAGGAACGTCACTATGCGAAAAACTTGTGCAAGCGCCATTATCATCAAATGAGACGGGCAGCACAAAAAAAGAAAAATGATGATATCCCTGTCACTCCTGACCTTGAGCGAATCGTTCAATTGCATCGATAAAACAGCTTGGGGGCTCCTTAAGGTCAACAACACCTTAAGGCAGCCCCCTGCTTAGTTATCTGTCTCGCACGGAATACAAAATTTGACGCAGGTCCCCTCCATCGGAGCGCTGCGCACCGATATGCCCGTACCGAACAGCTGCCGCAATCGGTAATCAATATTTTTGAGCCCGATTCCGCCGGTCGCGCTCTTCGCCAACAGCTCCTCCTGCCGATCGGCCGAAATGCCGACCCCATCATCGCAGACTTCGATGCAATAATGTTTGTCCTCCGCATAGACGCGAATATGAATCGTGCCCCCGTCCATCCGTTTCATAATCCCGTGGTGGACGGCGTTCTCCACGATCGGCTGAATGGATAGCGGCGGGATACGCAGCCGATGCGATTCAGGCAGATCGATCGTAAATTGAAGCCGGTCCCCGAACCTGATTTTTTCTATGTATAAATAAGAACGTACCAGTTGAAGCTCACGTTCGAGCGGTACCAATGGCTCCACATTATCAAAGCGGAAGCTCTGCCGCAAATAATTACTGAATTCGACGAGCAGCTCGCGCATCTGCTCGGGATCGTCTTCACTGAGCGAGACAAGCGAGTTCAACGTGTTGAAAATAAAATGGGGCTTGATTTGCGCCTGCAAAAAAGCCATCTCCATACGGAACCGCTCATTCGCCGAATGCTTCATCAGCAGCAGCGTCCGCACGCGGGCCCGCAGCTCGGCGGAGTCGATCGGCTTCGCCACAAAGTCATTCGCTCCGGCCGAATAGGCGGCAAGTGCATCATCGGTTCGCCCCCTTCCCGTTAACATAAGTACCGGCAGCTCGAACAAGGAATGCATCTCCCGAATGCGCCGGCATACTTCCAAGCCCGACATGCCAGACATCATCAGATTGAGCAGCACCAGATCCCAGTTCCGGATGTGCCGAATTTGCAATAACGCCTCTTCCCCGCTGGAGACCGTGGTAAGCCGGAATCGATCAGGGGAGAGCAGATTTTCCAATACCTTCTGATGAATCGGATCATCGTCGACGATAAGAATGCAGGCCTCGCCAATCTCGTCGACCGTGAAAGAAGGAGAAGGCGCATCGAACACGATCTCTTCCGCAATCTCCCAGCCGAACTGCTCCTGATATTCCAGCGGCATCCGCACGGGAAATGCCGCCTTGTCATCCTCCTTCCCCATAAGTTCCCCCTCATCCCCCTGCTGTTGTTCAGCGATTGGCAGACGGAAATAGAACGTTGAGCCGCGGCCTATAGCTGAAGTCGCGCCAATGGTTCCGCCATGAAGCTCCACCAGCCGCTTCGTGACATTCAGACCGAGCCTTCTGTCAAAAAAAGAAGAACGATGCGGCACATCCTGCTCATAAGCATCGAAGATGCCTTCCATCTCCGCCTGTGTCATTCCGCCTCCCGAATCCGAGATACGAACCTCCACTGCTTCCTCCAATGCCAGGGCCGATACCGTCACTGTGCCCTTCTTCGTATTCTTCACCGCGTTGTGCAGCAATTGCGACATAATCTGCATCAATCGCTGCTCATCAGCCAGCACCGGCGGCAGATTGTCATCCAGGTTGTTGCATATTACAATGTCTCGAGGCATTGTAATATAACGGGTAATCTCAATCACAGCGGTGACAGTTCTCCTCAGATCAAGTACTTTCACATGGATGAGCATCCTTCCTTCCTTCAATTCTGACCAATCCTGCAGATCGCTAACCAATCTGGTCATATGCTTCGCGACAAATACAACGATATGCAAATCTTCCTCTTGCTTGACCGACAAGTTGCCACGGCTGCCTTCCAGCAGGGATTGCGCCAAATTCATAATCGCAAGCAGCGGCGTTTTCAATTCCTTGGCTGTCGCTGCCATAAATTCTTCATTCGAGCGCCTATGGTTCGACAATGCTTCGGCCAATTCCTTCTCTCTTCGATAGGCGACGTAATGCTGCCTTGCCTGAAGGAAGACAAGCACGCAAATAAAGATGATAAAGTTCAAATACCACCAATAAAGCGACTCATGGACGCCGAATACTCCACCGTATACCGCCAATCCTCCAGCCGCGAATGCGATACTCAGCAAGAAAGGAAAGGTCTTTCCGGCAACCAGTGAACCGAGTACCAGCCTATAGAATAAATACAGATATAAGGCTAGAAATATTCCATGAGTTACCGTGGACACGGCAATGATACCGCGGTTATAATTCACTAGCAAAACGGCGATGGTTCCAAGCAGAGAGACGTATGCCGCGAATCGGGCTATCTGCGGATGAACATAGCATCGGCGCCTTCGCGATGCATAGAGCAGCAGGAACAGATTCATGCCGATCGACGTCACTATCATCAGCTTGTAGCGCCAATAGAAGGACAGCATCGGGAACAGCATCGCTCCCCATCTTTCTCCGAAAATAAGAACGAACAATATCGCAGACATGCAAAAAAGAACAAAATACTGCCACCCGGGCTGCGGCAATCGGAACAGATAAATAAGTATCGTATGAAAAGCGCCCAACAATAAGGTCAGCAGAATGCCCATTTCCAGCATAAGCTCAAGGTTCCGCTCCAAGTTCACTTGCTGCGGCAGTCCAAACGATATCGGCCTGGTGATGGCCCCCTGCCAGACGGAGTCTGACCTGTCGATCTGGATCATCAGATCGATAACATTGCTATTCGTATGCGCATAGGCAACATAGGAGGTGTTGTATAGCGTATTTGAATGGAAATCGTCCGGGGAGAGCCCGCTGCTGCCGATGCGCAGGCCATTGACGATCATGCTGTGGGAACTCATAATGGATTTCACATAAAAAGAAAATATCTGTTCCGCGCTGTTGTCAAGAATAATTTGCAATCGGTACGTGCCGTATGTAGAGAATGGCCGGGGTCCCGTCCATGCGCTGTCGATGCTCCAGAGGCCCGGCACTTGGATGAAGACGGGCTTGGCACCGAGGGCCTCAATCTGTGAAGCGTTCGAGAATATCCTGTCCGGATAAAATTCCCATTCCCCCTTCAACTTGATAAGGCCCCCCTGTTCCCACCCGCTGCCGCGAAGATCAAGCACCCCCTGCACCGGCTTCGGAAATGCCTCACATTCCCGTAAGAAACCGCCGGCCAACACAACATACAGAATGGTCACGAGTGCAAAGACGAGTCGAACAACATATCGTTTTGCCATTTGCCCAATCTCCCTACTGTAGTGAAAGCTGCATTTTGGAGGTATCCTGAGAGCCGCAGCGGAGCTTGCTTCGTTTGATTCGCATCATATGTCTGTCCGCCATCTCCACAATATCGCTTAATAATGTCCCCTCCTCCGGATAGACCGCATAGCCATAAGATACCGCAAAAGGAACCGAGGCCTGCTCTGCAGTCAAGGCCAGCTTGTTCATTATGCGGCTGCGGATGCTCCGCAGCTCGCACCGGTCAGAGCAGGGCACCATGAACACAAATTCATCGCCTCCCCAGCGAACGACCGCGGTCTCGCTGCCCGATGTATTCAGCAGCACGGTCGAAATGAGTCGCAGCACCCGATCTCCCGCATTGTGGCCATACGTATCATTAATTTCTTTGAACCGATCCACGTCGAAGAAAAAGACGGCGGTTTTTTGTCCATTTTTGCGGTGTTTGCCAGCCAGCCTCTGAAATATTACATCGGCACTTCTGCGGTTATACGCCAATGTCATAGGGTCGATTTCCGATTCATACTTCACGACATCATACCGTTTGCCGCATCGCCAAGATACACCAAGCATCATAATGGTGAGCACGGCCAACATCGGATTCATCATTTTTGCCGACATGAGGTATGCGATGAGTGCGACCCATCCGCACAGCGTCATGGCAGTCATTATTATTCTGCCCGTATATTTCATGTTGATTGGTTTTCACTCCCACAATGAATTGGATTTTTTACCTAAAATTTCGACTTTTTCTCATAAACATCGACTATTCTATGATGGCCTACTGAACAAATACTGAATCGTCCTCCCAAGAAAAATAACCGCCGCGGAAGCAGAATCCACGACGGTCGGCGCGATTAAATGCTATTTTTCCATTCCATGTACCAAGCAAAAACTTCTCTGCTGGGTTCAATGCCTAATTCTCCTTTTAAATTGTGGCTTAACAGTTGAAATTGCTTGATGACTTCCCCGTAGTTGCCCAACTGCGCATGAATTTTCATCAGTCCGAAATAACTGTCCTCGGTATACGGATATTTCTCCTGAATCTGCTTGTAAAGGGGCATCGCTTCCGTATATGCGTTCATCCGCATCAAGCATTCGGCCACCTGCTTCGCATGATTGAACCAGATTAACCGAAGCCTCTCCTGTTCGCCTTCCGCCCACAAATATTGATGCTCCGCCAAATAATCGCCCCGATAGGCGTTCAGCAGCTTCTGATGCTCCTGGATCGTCTCGGGAGACACCTGCGGGGCCAGACGCACCGCCTTTTCCCATTCCTCCTTGTCCAGCTTCATGCCGCCCAATTCGAGCCGGTACCCCTCATCCATATATTTGATGTGGATTCGTAATGCCCTCTGCTTAATGACCTGCCTAATCTGGTAAATCGTCGTATGTAAATGGGCTGATGACTTTTCAATGCGGTAATTCGGCCATAGCAAATCGAGAATCGTATCTTTGCGCAGCGTCTGCTCCCGATGGTGAAGCAGATAGGCAAATAGCTCCTGTGCTTTGACCGTCCGCCAGTGGAAGGTCTTCAGCTCCTGTTGGGGAGTAATATAATGCAGATAAGACAATGTGCACAGCATCCCCTCAAGCTGGCTGTGCTTCCCTTCATCGTTAACTTGCACCGGCTTAGCAAGCCGCTTCAGCGTCTTCTCGATGCGGGTCCGCTGCACCGGCTTCAATAAATAGTCTAACGCATTCAGCTCGAATGCCTCAACCGCATATTCGTTATATGCCGTCACAAATACAATATGAAGGTGGGGTTGAATGCGCAACAGACGTTCTGCCAGTTCCATTCCATCCATTTCCGGCATCTCGATATCTAGGAAGACAAGATGGAACGTCTCCCGTTCCGCCACTTCCAAGGCCAGATGCGGATTCTGAAATGAACCGACAATTTCAATAGGCACTTCCTTTCCATCCTGCTCCTTCAATAGCTTTTCCATACGTCGCAGCGCTAGCATCTCATCATCGACAAGGATCGCTTTCATATTCCTTCCCCCTTGCAATCTTGACCGCAGCGGCCTCCCCCTCATCCATCGGACACGCCGGAATCATGCATGTTCCCGTGGCGGAACGGCCGGCTCGTCCCTTCCTGCCCCCCGCATCGACGATGCCGAAGCGGATCGCGCAGCCTGCTGCTCCTCCATGGATCTCGCCGCTAGACCATACGGTCATCTTCACTATAAAGCGATGGGGGAGAAAAAGAAACAGCCTGCGCCTTTTGCTTTAGACCTGAGACCTAATTCGAAAGGCACGAACGCTTTCATCTTAGTCAAATATACTAAACAATAACTGAACAAAAGGGATAATCATAAAAAACGCTTCGGAGAGCTGCCTCCAAAGCGCGATTGAGGGGGTGATATCTGTGTTGCATCTTGATCGGCAGTTCCGTGTATCAGAAGCCGGCGATGCTTCAGTTCTTCCTGCGCAGCCTGGAGAGCTTGGCCTGCCCGCGCCAAGATCATTCATCGGTGACAACAGAGAAGCGGAATCGAGCGATCTGCTGCACTCCTCAACGGTCAGGGAGCATCGGCTATTGGGTTATCCCGGATCAACGGTCCCAACGATAGCACGCGACGACATTACGCCGTACTGGAATGATGAGTACTGATTAATCTGCAAGCAGCCCCTGCAAGCCAGGCAGGGACGGCCGCACATGGCGAAGCCCGTCCGGATCAGGACGGGCTTCGGTCTTCCTCGCGCGCTAGACGCAGCACACGCTCGATGAACGGCGCCTTCCGCCGCGTATATTCGACGCGATCATGCGGATGCAGGCTGGCCAATTCAAGCTTCAATTGCCTATATTGCTCCCGGACATCCGGGTGGGCTCTTACATAATCGCGGAACAGCAAGTGCGCTTCCCAATGGGGATCCCGATGCCGGTATATATGCAAATGATGCGTACCGGCCCGCCAGCGTCCACGCCTGAAAAACCGGCGTTCCGGCCATTCCGGCTTCGGTACATACTCGTAGCCGATCGCGGCCAGGCGCTCGATATGCACCTCGGTCAGCACCTCCAGCCGATGAACGCCGGCCATAATATCAATGATCGGCTTGGCACCCAGACCGGGAACCGAGGTGCTGCCGATATGCTCCACCGCGGCGACGATATCTGTCAGCGCCTCCTCGATAACCCGCTTTTCCTGCTCATAGTCGCGTACCCAGTCCGGGTCATAGTCCACAATGACGACCGTTTCCATCGCTGGCTCCCCTTTTCCATTCATTATTACGAGTCTCTATGTCCCTGCAGCCTCTCAAGCTTCAAGGAACCGAAGCACTCTCTCATTGACATACTCCGGCATCTCCATGCTGAGCAAATGGCCGGACCTAACAGCCCTACAGCGGAAAACGCTGCGGCGAAGGGGCCGCTTCTACATAGAGCCGCTGGCTTGGCAGCGCGAGCGAAATTCCCTCTTCCTCAAGCACCTCCATAATCATCAGATTGATCTGCTCCTTATGCTGCAAATATTCGGCCCATACCGTTGTCTTGGTAAAATAATAGAAAAAGATGCCCAGACTGCTCTCGTTGAATTCGCTGAACCGCACCATAATAACGTCCGGGTCTACCGCTTCGTTCTCCCGCAGGCGCGCGTCCATTTGGGCGATGGCGGCCTGCAGCCGCTCGCGATCCGAATCGAGCGCGACGTTCAAGGTGAACGTGACCCGCCGCTTGCCCATCCGGCTCCAATTCGTAATCGCCTGGCCCGCCAGCGTCGCATTCGGCACCGTAACGAGCGAATGGGCGAAGGTGCGGATTTTCGAGCTGCGGAACGTAATATCCTCGACCGTCCCTTCGACGCTCGGAGTCATAATCCAATCGCCCTTGGAGAAGGGCTTCTCCGTAATAATGACGATGCCACCCAGAAAATTGCTAAGCGTGTCTTGAGCGGCCAGCGCTATCGCCAGGCTGCCCAGGCCAAGTCCCGCGACGACGCCGTTAATGCTGTACCCCCACTCCGAGGCGATCATCGTTAGCGCAATAACGACCACGAGGAAGCGCAGCACCTTGGATAAGAAAGGAATCAGCATGCTCGACTCATCGAGCCCGAGCCGCGCCGACAGCCCGCTGAATATGCTGGAAGAGCGGGCCGCCGCATGGTAGAGTCCCCAAGCGACGAGGACGATGAAGACGTTGCGGTAAATTTTATCGATGGCGGGCAGCAAGGCTCCGCCTGGAGGAATGACCATTTTGCAGGCCAGATAGATACCGATCAGGACGAAAAAAAGTTGCATTGGCTTCTCGAACGCCGCCAAAAAATGTGTGGCCCCCTTCGAGCGCGACAATCCGCGCATCAGCAGGGCGAACAGATAGTTCGTGAACAGCTTGCGGAATAGCAAAAACAGCAGCAATACCCCGGCGGCGCTCAGCCACCGGCTCCAATCCATAGTCTCTAACATGCCAGGAATCCATTCATTAAGCAATTGGGTGATTCACCTCATTATCTTAAGTTAGTTGGGTTCCATTATAACATTGACCCCTTGGACGGGAAAAGATGCCGCCGGCGCGGCCTGAGGCCACCCGGTCAAGCCTCGGCAGCATCCTCGGTGCGCCATAAAGGAAGCCGGACCTCATAGGCGGCGCGCGGAGGATGGCCAAATACGGCAACCGTTCCGCCATGCGATGCCACAATGCCCCGGGCGTCAGCCCATCTGCCGTCGAGCCATTCATCCTCCGCAGGCGGCGCATACGTTCGGGCAGCCGGCCGGAAGACGCCGTCCTCCTGGAGAGGCGTATCCGTTCCGGGAACGGGCTGCCCATCGTTGCGAATGTGCACGACGGCAGTCTCCTCCGCACCGAACAGCCCGATTCGGATCGGCCCAGAAGGCCGTCCCGTTCGCGCCGCTTCGGCAATCAGCAGCTCGAACGCTTCCATGAGCCGGCTCCCGTTCCCGTAAATCATCATCGGCTGCCCATCCGGCTCAGCGAAGTCCAACGCTATCGTGATCCTCGGCTGCTTCAAGCGGAAACGGTACTCTTCCGCCAACTGCATCAGCAGCCGGCGCACATCGACGGGATGCCACCCCTCCCGTTCGGGAACCTGCGGCTGCCTCGATAATTCGAACCGCCGATCGACGGCCCGGCTCAAGCGCAGCGCCTTGTCGCGCGCAATCTGAACATAGTGGCGCAGCTCCACTTCATCCCGGTAGCCGTCTTCCGCGATCAGCTGCAAATAGCCCAGAATCGAAGTCAGCGGCGTGCGCACATCATGCGACAGTGCGGTCATCAGCGCGTTCATCCGCTCGGCCGTCGCCTCCTCGTTCTCCCTGGCCGCAGACATCTGCCGCGACAGCCGGTTGACGGCATCTGCCGCTTCGTCCAGCTCCGCCGCCGAACGCTTGACAGGAAGCGGCATCGCTTCTTCCCCATCGGCGAGGCGGACGAGACTGTCCTTGATCTGCCCGTAATATACCGCCTCGGTGCCGATGAGCCACAGCAGGCTGGCGATGAACAGCACCCCCGTCGCCAGCAGCGCCATTCCTTCCAGACCAATGGTTGAAGAAAATAGCCGGTACAGCTTCCACAGCGGCGGAATATCGACCGCATGCATAATGAATCGGAAAGCAAACAATACAAACATGGTGAGCGCAAATGCGCCGCACAAGCAAATTCCCACAATAAACAGCAGCTTCCACAGGAAGCGGGCCGCGTCTAGCCGGTCTCCCCCTCGTCCCGTTGACAAGCGGCTGGCTTCCCGAGCTTCCTGAGGCCGACGATCCCCTATCCGACTTCGTATACTCCGATTCATAAGCTCCTCCCTTTCTCCCTTGCTTGTTCCGAACAGTACAGATACCCTTCAACAGCTGGAATATGAGTACCAGTATAGCTGCCGCTGATGAACAGCCTGCTAACATTTGATGAAGAAAAGATGAAGAAGAGCTTAACAATTGTGATAGTTCTAGTGCCTTCCTTTCCTGAACACAACAAAAGCCCCTGTCCTGCTCCAATGGGAGAGGACAAGGGCTGCCGCAATTCGGTCAGCTTCATGGCCGCAGCACAGAACCCCGCATGCTGTCAGGCCAGGCCCTAGCTGTCGGAAGGCCGGCTTTTCATTCAGCTTCCTTGCAGGATGCGCAGCAGCTCATGGCGCTCCAGCAGCTGCAGCAATTCCCGACGCAGCTCCGGGGACAGCGGCCGGGCCGGGGGCATGACATGAGTTGGAATCTCAACGCCGGAAGCGCGGACCGCTTCCTTAATCGTATGGAAGAACGGAGCGTCAAGCGGATACACCTCCGTCACGATCCGGAACAGCTTGCGCTGAATGCCGGTGATGACCGCCAGATCGCGGCATCGGTATGCCTCGTACAGCCCGCATGTCAGATGCGGGGCGAAGTTGGCGCTCGCCGGAACCGCGCCGTCGCCTCCCGCGATCAGCGTCTCCAGCAGCAGATGGTCGTAGCCGGCGAACACTGCGAACTCCGGCCGCTGCCCTTTCACATCGCGGATGACCTCCAAAATCGGCTCGATCTGCTGCACCGTCTGCTTGACACCCGCAATGTTCGGATACGTTGCGGCCAATGCCGCGATGATGGACGGCTTCACTTCCTGCCCGGTCAGACCCGGAAAATTATAGATATATATCGGCAGCGACACCGATTCGGCGATGTCGGCATAATGGCGGTACAGCTGCTCGTCGCTCAGCTTCGCGGCGTACGGATTGAGGACCACGACCGCATCCGCGCCGGCCGACTCGGCATGGCGGCTGAGCTCGATCGCTTCATCCGTCCGGCTCGATCCGGTTCCAATGAGAACCGGAAGGCGTCCGTTCGTGTGCCGGATCGCGAATTCAGCGACCTGCTTACGCTGCCCAGCCGACATGTGAAAGAATTCACCCGCTGAACCAAGAAAAAACAAGCCATGAACTCCGGCTTCCGTCAAAAAATCAATCATCCGCGCCATGCCTGCCGTATCAAGCTGACCGTGTTCATCGAGTACGGTAATGACCGGCGGAATAATACCGTGCAATTTACTGCGCTTCTTCATGCGTAATCACTCCTTCATCTGCTGTAGATCTTCGTAGCTGGTTAGGACGAGGCGACCAGGTTGAAAAGCTAACCTGGGTTTAGAGTTATCGGTAACAAAATTCGCCGAAAAGAAATTCCCCTTCCCGCATTCGCATCGCGCCGCCAACATGAATTCCCCCGGTTCGGGAGCCCTGCGAGGCGGCCAGGCCGCCACTGGCCCTTATACTGTAACTCTAGCATAGCGGCCAGACCGATGCCATGCTTCATTATGGACATCTGATGACATTCGCCATGCCGCCGCGGCCCCGAGGAGCCTCTCGCCCGCCCGGCCGAGCCCCCAATCCTTCGCCCGCATCGGGGCTCGCTCCGCGATTCACGGCAGCAGCCGGTCATCGAAGCGGCTCGAGGGCGGTCCGGGCTCGACGCGGAACACGCCGCCCGCATAGAGCTGCTGCTCGAGCTGCTCCACCTTCATCCCGATGCGTGCTGTCGTGACGTACAGCTGGCGGTACGATGGGCCGCCGAAGCAGAGCGAGGTCGTATGCACCGCCGGAATCGGCACGGCTGCGAGCTGCCCTCCTGTCTCCGGATTCCAGCGCGTAATGCGCGCTCCTCCCCAATGGGCTACCCATACCATCCCCTCGGCGTCGACGGTCATCCCGTCGGGAATCCCTTCTCCATCGGGGATGCGGATGGCGGATCGGCGGTTGCCGAGCACGCCACGCGCCACATCATAGTCGAACGCGTCGACTCGCATCGTCGGGGTATCGATATGATACATCGTTCCGCCGTCCGGACTCCAGCCCATCCCGTTCGACAGCGTGATGCCTTCCAGCAGGAGGTCGACCCTGCCATCCGGGTCCAGCCGGTACAGGGAAGCTTCGCCTTCTCCCTTGGACAGGCTCAGCTTTCCATCGAACAGGCTTAGCGTTCCTGCTATCAGACGTCCGGCCGGATCGCATTTCGCGTCATTGAACCGCATCTGTCCCGTATGGAGAACCGGCTCGCCGATGCGGTCAACCTCCTTCGTATCCGGATGAACAAAATAAAAGCCGTCCTGCAGCACGCACAGGAGGCGGCGTCCCGATTCCGTCAAGGCGACCGCCCCGACACAGCCCGGCATTGCGACTGTCTCCCCCTTCCCGGATACAGGCTCTGCAAAATGGATCGCCATTCCCGTAATATCAACCCAGTACAGGCGCTGCGTTCGCTCATCCCATACCGGCCCTTCGCCAAGCTCCGCTCTGGCATCATATAACAGCTCCGCGTTCATCGAGTGCTTTCCTCCATCTCCCCTTTTCCACATCCTACCACAGATTGCTGTGTTCATCCCGGTTTTTCCCACAACGCCAGCAGGGGCGTGATCAGAACCTGTATTCAAGATCTCCTTAGAAGTGTGGCGAGATGGGAGATGATGGTCATGTTTTCAGCAGAAAGTTTTGTGATTTCATAGTCTTTAGATAAGCGGCGAGAGCCGTTCATCCAACCGAAGGTCCGCTCTACACGCCACCGTTTAGGAGGTATTTTCCATCCCGCTTTGATTCGCTCCGAAATATCTACCTTCAATCCTAGTTTTTCAGTATATCCTTTGAAGGTTTTACGGTATCGGGCATCAGCACAAACTCCTTTTATTGATGGGTATTTTGACAATGCGGCACGTATAACCTCACCTCCAGCAACAGTATCGTGAATATTGCCGCATGAACAACAACGCACAGCAAATTACCCATAATATCTGTCACAATATGACGTTTGCGACCTTTTGTTTTTTTCCGCCATCCATACCGCGATCTTCTGCTCCCGATGTGGTTTTCACGCTTTGCGAATCAATTAATGCGTAGCTTGGTTCAGCGTTTCTACCTGCTTCCGTGCGAGTTTTTTGTACTAGTTTTTTGAGAACCTTTGCCCACAACCCGTTTTTGACGGCGCGTTGATAAAACGATGATACTGTGGTGTATTTGGGAAAGTCATGCGGCAACTGTCTCCATGGACAGCCTGTTTTGTTAATATACAGAACAGCATTTACAAGCTTGCGTTTGCTGTGAACCTGAAAGTGCTTACCACGCTTTTCTCTTTCAAATAAGGGCTTTATTATGTTCCACTGTTTTGTCGTTAAGTCGCTCGGATACTTCAATGCCTTCTCCTCCCATTACATTCCATAAACTATATCGGGGAGATCTTGAGCTTTATTGAGTACAGGTTCTAAGGATCATCCGATCCAACGATCTTCATGATCGGAGTCACTAACGGCGGTTTCGATGCACCAACAGAAATGACCAGTTCAGCCGTCCCCGGGTCGGTTACTGTAGCTTCAGTTGGACCACTGTTTCCGTTTGATACAACAGTAATCGTTCCTGCAACCATCGCGTTGTTAACAGCTACGGAATCTGCTGATCTTTCGTTATTGGTTTCTGAACCAAGCGACAGGTTGATCACATCCATCCCGTCAGCTACAGCTTTGTCAATCCCTGCAATCACGTCTTCCGTTGAACCACTGCCGTACGGTCCCAGTACCTTATATGCATGAATTTCAGTTTTCGGAGCTACGCCTTTGACACCTTGTTCTCCATTGGCGGCTCGGATTGCAATTCTACAATGACGGAAATGCGCTCTGTACTATCTGAGAGGGGAACATAGTTTTGAGGTTGAATCGATTGAATTGGTGCTGAATCGAGGGTGTCTATCTTTTCAATTTGCAGGCCATACGCCTGCTGATCCGCTGACCTCAGCGCTGCGGCGCTCTTTGATGGCTTCTCCAGTTTAACCTTCTGATCCAAACCGTTTAAATCAAGCGAAATAGCCTTTGGATCTAATTGCGAGACGAACTTCTGAACTCCGCCTGTATCATGCGAAGTGTCTTCCTGCGCTCCTACTGCCGGCAATATTAGCGTGAAGGCTAATAAGAAGCTTAGTAAACTACCAACAACTCTCCTCTTCAAATCCTCACTCTCCTTCAAAAGATTTTCTGAGCTTAGTTCACCTGTTGTTATTAGTAATATTAAATTCTATATCTACTATAATTTTCCTTCTATAAATCCCATTAAATTAATCGGGATAATCTATTAAAATTAGACTTATTCAGCCTATTCTCTCGACTAAACTAGTTTTTTCTTGTCTAAATATGCTATAACTAGCAAATTCTCTATTGTTGCTTCAGTCTATCTATCCGTTAAGCAAAAAAAGCTCAAAACAAACAGGAGGGCTTTGCCCCCCTGCGCTTGAGCTTAAATCCAGTATTATTTCTTGTCCACTTGCAGCAGCGTAATATTTTTCAATGAAAAGGTTCCCTTGATGCTCTCATCGGAAATCGCTTTCAGTTTGATCAAACTGGCAACTTTAGATGGATCCGCCTTTGACAGCATGCGCCACACCTCAGGGTCAGGCAGCGCCTCGTATAGCTTCTGGTCATCAAATTCCTTCCGTTCCTGCTGAACCAGCTTCACTTTGTAATGCCCAACCTCCAAAGAAGAGACGCCTTGCTCACTACAGTAGTTAATGATCTCCCCCCGCAATTCCGCAAGTTGCTGCTCGGTCTCCTTCTGCTGCTGCTTAAGCTGATAATACTACTTCACTATTTTATCCAATTCGCCTCACCCTCCTCTACACATCTATATGTAGAAGAAGCGAAATTAGGACAAACATTAGCAAGAACGCGATGGTTAAATCGGCATTTCTTTCCCTGCATAGTCCACAAAATGATATTTAGCATCAGGTACGATTTTGCGTTCAATCAAATCAAGAATGCTTTGAGCACTTTCCTGAGGGTCCAAAGCTGCCCGCTCTCCTCCCATATCGGTTCTCATCCAGCCCGGATGAACACTTAGCACCTGAATATCACGCCCCTTGAGTAAACTATGCAGCTGCAGAGTAAACATATTCAGCGCCGTCTTAGTCATTCCATAGGGATAATCATTCGGATATGCATATCGTCAGGCTGCCCGCTTCAGAGGAAATATTGATTAGCGAGGCTTGCGGCTCAACAAGGAGCGGCAGAAAATGCTTCACTACCCGTATCGGCCCAAACAAATTGATCTCGAACGAAGCAGCCACATCCTTCATATCTAATTGTTCTATCCCTGTGTCCCGGGCAAGAAGAATCCCGGCATTATTCACGATCGCGCCGAGGGTACGTCCTTCACTTGCGAGTTTAGCAGCCAGATCAGCTATGCCTTCCTCGTCCTCAACATCCAATCTGGCAACTGTTATTTTATCGCCATACTGACCTGCAAGCTCCTTCATTTTATCGCCTGGATCATCGGGATTTCGTATTCCGGCAATAACGGCATGGCCGCGTTCAAGAGCTTCAGCGGTCATTTCATAGCCTAACCCCCGGCCAGCACCGGTAATCAAAATATTCATGTATGTATTCCTCCTTCAACTTGAATTCTATAGACCATTCTACCTGCCATATCATTATATTAAAAGCGGCCCTCTCATCATTAAAGATGGAAAGAGCCGCTTTCTAGTTAAACTATTTCAATCATTAGCACAAGTTATTATTTCGCCAGCGCTTTATCTGCCGCGCTCTCACCGCCAAGCCGTCCGGAAGTGAAGGAGTAACCGATACCGACGCCATTGCCAACATACGTATCATTGAACAGTACGCCTTCCGATTCCAAACCTACAGCGAACAAGCCTGGTACTGGAATGCGATCATCATTTAATACTTGGAAGCTGGTATTAACGAGCAGACCGCCTACCGAACCAAGGTTATTGATCTCAGCGATGATAGCGTAGTAAGGACCGCTCTCACTCATCGATTGCAAATATTCCTTAGATTTCCCGAATTCGGTATCTATACCAGTCTTGATGGCTTCTTGATATTTAACGAAAGCATCTTTGAAGACTTCAACGTCCATGCCAGCGTTTGCAGCAAGCTCCTCGATCGTATTGCCTTTAAAGCCATCACCATTCTCAACCATCGTATCAAATACTTGCTGCGCATCCTTCCAAGGGGTATCCAGCTTGAATTGATCCATGAAGTCTGCGTAGAATTCTGGCGGCATGCCTGGAAGCTTCGGCGCTTGTACGCCGTTCATGCCTTGACTCGTCAATGCATCGATTTGAGATTGAGATACGATGACCATATGATAAGCTCCATTAAAAGCACTTGTGTTCGCAGCCGCTACTGCTTCCAGTGTAGCTGCTTCATCACGGAATCTCGCACCGGATGGCCCTACGTTCATGAAGTTCGGCAAGTAGCTCAGCATCATCGGATAGCTTGCTTCGAAGGAAGAATACTTCTCTTTCAGCTTATCAGTCGCTCTTGCTAACGTTTGGTGCAGCATTTGACCACCAAAATTGTCCGGAACCTTAGCTCCGGCTTCCCAAGCCATTTTCAGGCCTTCGCCGACATTTTGGCCCAAACCGCCGTTGATTCCTTCAAATCCAAAGGCTTCCTTAACCATATCTTGGTTGGCCGCATAGCCGCCTGTTGCCATAACTACGCTCTTCGCCGAGATTTCCAGCGTCGTTCCGTCCTTCTTCTCAGCTACTACACCTGTTACCTCACCATTGGTGCCTGTAATCAGCTTCTGGGCTGTAGTCTCTGTAATAACTTGACCACCGTTCTTCTCAACAGATTCCGCCAGCATATTTCTCAGCAATTCCTGACGAGTATCGTAAGCAGGAAGCACATGCAGAGGTTCTCCAGCGAAGTTCAGGAACGTTGTTTTGTAACCCTTATTCGCCAACCAATCATAGGTGTCTCCTGATTTCGTCACATATTGGCGGATCGCAGCTGCATCAACACGCCAGTGATTGTTATATATCCACTCAGCTATTTCCTTCTCAACATTAATCTTCAGCCCCTCATTGATTGATGCTGAAGAATTGTAGAATTTGCCTGCCCAGGACAGGTTGCTCGCACCGCCGATGGTTGCCGTTTTCTCAACGATGATAACCTTCGCGCCTTTGTCTGCCGCCGATACGGCAGCGGATACACCGGATGCCCCTGCGCCTACGACTACTACGTCTGCAGAGAGCTGCTCCGTTTTGCCTCCTCCAGCTTTTTTCACTGCATTGGATTTGAAGGCTTCCACATCGCCGCCCGCTTGATTAACCGCATCCTCTACAGCTGCCAGCAAACCGGCACTTGTCTCGGAAGCACCGGACACAGCATCTACCGCCAGCGTTTGGCTATCAATGATTTGTTCTCTCAAGGTGTCGATCGCAGCATCGCCAATCCCTGCAGTTTCTCCTTGGCTAACTATTTTAATATCGATAAGCTCGTCTTCTGTAAATGTAACTTCAACCTTAATATTTCCTTCTTTACCCTTGGCCTCTCCCGTATAGGTCCCCGGAGTAAAGGACATCTTCGTTGCAGTATCCTTCCCATTTGATGAAGACTGTTCTGAATTGCTGCTAACCGCACCTTCTGATTGCGATTTGTTCGAATTCGAGTTTTCGCTGCAGCCGCCCAGCATCGTCAAAATCAAGACCAGGCATATAGAAATCATCATAAATTTAACTACAGATTTGTTTCGCACTTATGTCCCCCCTATGATTGTTTACCGCAGCCCCTCTTCTCTTACTGCTCAAGGCTACACCAGAATCGTAAACCTTGGTGCAGCACCAAGGTCAATGGCGATTATGTGAAAAAAATCTCAAAGTCAGCCAAAAAACACCGGCGTACCTTGAGATTTTATGATCCGTCAGTTAGCATGCAACATCATTAGCAAGCTGATTGATCGGACTAAATATAACGTTTCTAAAAAGGAATGTTTATTTCGAGATAGGAACCGGGATCCTCCTGAATATATTCGTTCAGCAATAATTTCCCCGTAATATCTCCCACGACCCGATGGCCTCGGTCTGCCAATTCAACTAACATAAAGCGGAAGGAATCGACCGAGAAGCTATCCTGCGCTGAAGTCCGAATCACCGAAGACAGACAGCGGACCGGAGGAAGGTATTCCACGCAGTCACTGATCCCAACATTCAAATTCTGCAAATCTTCTTCCGTCAAAGTGACTCCCCAGTTATACTCAAACCTATCGTTATCCGGCGCTTCATTCCAGTTCTCAATCCGCAAGCAAAAGAAACTAAACGGCAGCAGCTCCATCCATTCGTTTATGACTCCTTTTAGAAAAGGCACTTTCAATAAACGATTCTGATTCGTTTGCTTAAGCCGGTATCTGCCCGGCAATTGCTTGATCTGACACTTATGCAGCCTCCCCTCGATTTGGTCAAGCTCGGCCTGGATCTCTTTCATTTTATTTAAGAGCAATGTACTCTTGCGGATTTGTTTCTCCAGATTGAACTTGGACTGGTCAATTCTGTCCATCACTTGATGCGAGGTCCCGCTGTTGATAAGCTCTGATACGTCCTGCAATGGAATTTGCATGCTCCGATACCATCGGCTCATCAGCAGGCTGCGGACATCCAGGTCATTATAATATCTGTAATTATTGCTATGATCCCTTAGCGGCCTTATAATATCCTGCTTCTCATACAGCCGCAAGGTATCCGTCGAAACACCGGCAATCGTTGCAAACTCTCCGATGGAATATCTCATACCAGTCCCCCAATTCGATAAACACCTTAATAGAGGTAGTTCAAAAAGTTCGCTTCTGATCACGAAGTAAATCAGGAAGTGGGCTCGGCATCGAATCTTGAATTCAGCCGGGCCTTCCGGTGCTCACGTACCAACTACGTACGCTCCGCTCCTCAGTCCCTAGCTTCATCCAACCTTCTCGGTGCTGAAAACCGACCTTTTTGAACACGTCCTAGTAATATCTTAAAGGGAAACTAAGCAATAATGTCGTGAATTAATTCACATAAAAGCTCGCAAAAAATCGCCAATGCTACTGGCATCAGCGATTTTAACAAATACTATTTGAATAGGAGCAGCTATATCCGATCCTTCCCAGTTTAAATTAGCTGGCGGCTGTACCATTTCTCTGCCTTGAACCACCACATAAATACCGAGCCCCGAACGACCCATTCCGTAATCATAGCAATCCATACCCCATAATGCCAAAACCAAGCGTAATTCCAAGGACATATCCCAGAACGACACGGAGCAGCCACAACGAGAGCAAGGAAGAGATCGACGTAAAGTTGGAATCCCCTGCCGCACGAAGCGTTGACGGTGTAATAAAGCTGAACGACCAGAACAAAGGCTGTGCCACCGCAATCAGCAAAGTTAGCGAGAAGATATCCGGAATAATCTCTGCCGGCGGAGAGAACAATTTGACGATCAGCGGGAACATCGGCAGCAGTATGATGTCCATAATAAGGAAGAATGCCACAGATAGCCCGAGAAATGATTTGACAAACTTCCTGGCATCGGCGATATTTCTTCTTCCGATACATTGGCCGACTACCGTCACGATCGCAATGCTCAAGGCATTGGCACCGATTTGAAATACTAGCGATATAGAGCCGCTAATCGCATTCACGGTAATAGCGAGCGTCCCCAGTTGTACAATAAAAGTCTGGGTCAACAGCTTGCCGCCGTTAAAGAACATCTGCTCCGCCGCAAATGGAACTCCGATAAACATAATTTTCTTTAAAATCGGGAAATTAAGCCGCAGTGCATTTTGGATTCGAAAACGTAAGGTTTGGTTGAACTTCAGTAAATAAATCATCGAAGCTGCCATTCCCAGAATTCTGGCGGTCAGCATCGAAATAATAAGGCCAATTACCCCCATGTCGAGAATCGTAATGAACAGCACATTCAAGCACAGAAAAGTGACATTCATGATTAACGATAAGCCCAGGCATGCCTTCGTCTCCGCTACACCTCGGAGCGCACCGG
Source organism: Paenibacillus thiaminolyticus (assembly GCF_003591545.1). Taxonomy (GTDB): domain Bacteria; phylum Bacillota; class Bacilli; order Paenibacillales; family Paenibacillaceae; genus Paenibacillus_B; species Paenibacillus_B thiaminolyticus_A. The sequence goes on along the minus strand of NZ_QYZD01000013.1, from coordinate 76,285 downwards.
TTACCGCTTGAAATATTGCAATAAACGGGTAAGTAATACAGCTGCCGATCAGATAAATCCTCGCATTCTGGAACACGTCAGCTTCAGCCCGTCCAAATAATAAATTTAAAGCCGGCGTATGAAAAGTAATTACAAACGCGCTGATGAATACGGACAAAATTGCTACCGCAGATATCGCCTGCGCAGCGGCCTTGGACACCATTTCATTATTTCCGCTGCCTTTATATTGCGCTACGATCACAGTGCCGCCAGTAGCTACGGCCACAAATACATTGATGATAAAAATATTAAGCGAATCTACCATACTCACGGCACTAACCGCAGCAACCCCGGACGAACTAATCATGGCCGTATTTAACAAGCTCATTAAAATAATAAAAGCCTGGTCAACCAGGATTGGAATAATAATTGCTATAATTTGTTTATAGTCGAGGGACTCCCCCGTAAAATACTTATCTATATAAGTTGAACTAAAGGAAATGAACGGATCTCGCCGCTTATCTAAAGACTATGAAATCACAAAACTTTCTGCTGAAAACATGACCATCATCTCCCATCTCGCCACACTTCTAAGGAGATCTTGAATACAGGTTCTGATCACGCCCCTGTCCTATAAGATACTTCTACGATGGTATGAAGGACCGTGCCTCCCGCTTACTTCGCGCAAGCGGTTGCCGGATTACGGGGCCCGTAGTAAGCCGCATAAGTCTTGTACCCGCCGCTCAGATTCATGCTCTCGAAGCCGTGCTGATCCAGGATACGGGTCGCCAGATAGCCGCGCAGCCCGACCTGGCAGCTGACGACAATCGGCCGATCCCGCGGCAGCTCATCCAGCTGGCTGCGCAGATCGCCAAGCGGAATATGGATCGAGCCTTCAATATAGCCCGCTTCCCGCTCGGTGGATTCCCGCACATCGATGAGGCAGGCGCCCTCGCGCACCATCCGGTCGATCTGGTCGTAGTGAACAACCTTCACATCGCCGTCGACGACATGCGAGGCAACATAGCCGAGCATATTGACCGGATCCTTTGCCGACGAATAGGGAGGCGCATAGGCCAATTCGAGATCGGGCAGATCATGCACCGTCAGATTGCCCTTGATGGCGGTGGCCACTACGTCGATCCGCTTGTCCACCCCCTGCATGCCGACGCCCTGAACTCCGTAAATGGCGCCGGTCTCCGGATGGAAGGTCAGCTTGAGCGAGATAGGAGACCCGCCAGGGTAGTACCCGGCATGAGAAGCCGGATGAATATGAACGGATTCATACGGAACGCCCAGCTTTTGGAGCGTCTTCGCATTGCTGCCCGCCACCGCAACCGTCAGATCGAACACCTTCGCCACCGCAGTTCCGAGCGTCCCCCGGTATGACTGGCCCTTCCCGTATATGTTGTCCGCGACCAGTCGGCCCTGACGGTTCGCCGGCCAGGCGAGCGGCACCATCGCTGGCGTGCCGTGAATATAATCCTTCACTTCAATGGCGTCGCCGACGGCCCAAATGTCAGGATCCGCCGTGCGCAAATATTCATCGACGAGAATGCCGCCTCTCCCGCCGAGCGCCAGCCCCGCCGAACGGGCAAGCTCATTCTCCGGCCGGACACCGATGGACAGAATCGTCATATCTGTCGGCAGCACGCGCCCGCTGGCGAGAACGATGGAACGCCCCTCGTCCTGGAACGCGCTGACCCCGTCTCCCAGTATAAGCTCAATTCCTTTTTCCCGCAGATGATGATGCACGATGGCCGCCATTTCCGGATCAAGCGGAGCCATGACTTGATCGGCCATTTCCACGACGGTCACTGCGATGCCGCGATGGGCCAGACTGTCCGCCATCTCCAGGCCGATGAAGCCGCCGCCGATAATAACGGCCCGCTGCGGCGACGTCTCGTCGACATGTGCCTTAATCCGGTCCGTGTCCGGGATGCTTCGCAGGGTGAACGTCTGCTTCGCCTCGTTCAACCCTTCGATCGGCGGCACGATAGGCTTCGCCCCTGGAGACAGAATCAACGTGTCATACGATTCCTCGTACTGCTCCCCCGTCTTGCCATTCCGAACGGAGACAATATGGCGCTCCCGATCGATGGCCGTTACTTCCTGCTCTGTCCGAATATTGAGCCGGAACCGCTTCGACATGCCTTGGGGGGTCTGCACGAGCAGAGACTGACGCTTCGGAATGACGCCTCCAATATAATAGGGAAGCCCGCAGTTCGCGTACGAAATATGCTCCCCTCGCTCGAACATGATGATCTCCGCATGCTCGTCCAGACGTCGCAGCCGGGCAGCCGCCGTCGCGCCGCCCGCAACTCCGCCGACAATTACAATTTTGCGCTGTTTCATTATCCATCCACTCCCCAAATACCCCATAGGGTATATTTTGATGTAAAAAAGAGCTTATTTCCGCGGTCCCGTCCACCGGTTCATGCCGCCGCGCACATTGACGACATCCGCATAACCATGCCGCCGCAACAGACCTGCCGCCCGGGCGCTTCGCATCCCGCTCTGGCAGATGACGTACAGCTTCTTCCCCTGCGGGATGCCGCTCACCTTAGCCGCAAGCCGGGACAGAGGCCGGTTCAGTGCGGACGGAATATGGCCTTGGGCATACTCCGAAGCCTCGCGCACATCCACGATGACCGCGTCCTGCAGCGGCAGCAGCGCTTCCAGCTGCTGCGCCGTAATCGCAGAAGACTTGCTCGCTCGTGACTTGAAGAACCATCCGAACATCGCTGCCCCTCCTTTGTTGTTCTATATACCCCTATGGGTATATTACCACCATTCCCTCGCTGCGTCAATGCGGAAGCCCAGCCTGTCCCGCCGTCCTCCCATCGGAGACATGACTTCAGGCGGATCTTCATCGGAGACACTGCCTCAGGCGAGCCTCCAGCGGAGACACGGCCTCAGGCGAGCCTCCAGCGGAGACACGGCCTCGGCGAGCCTCCAGCGGAGAGACACGGCCTCGGCGGGCCTTCAGCGGAGGACACAGCCTCGGCGGGCCTTCAGCGGAGATACGGCCTCAGGCGAGTTCTCCCGGCCCGCCTCCGCATTATTTTTTGTCGAAATAAAAGTCCGGGTTCATATACACATAAGGATCCTGCGGGGCCTCGATGAGCCGAATGCCCGCGTTGTCCGCTTCCAGCTTCATCACTTCCGTATCCTCGTCCAGCTTTAGTTTCGACAACGTGCCGGTCACTTCAACCCAGCTGTCATCGGTGAACCGTGCCGCACCGGCCACTTCGGTCATGATGCCGTACGGGAACGCATCGGCAGCGCAGCATTCCAGGGCGAAACGCACGACGGCGAACCGGTTCTGCCCCATCCCCTCGCTCCGGTGCACGAAGCCCCGCAGCGTAACCGTCTTGCCTTGGAACTGTTCCTTATACAGATCGAGCGCCGTAATCGTCTCGATGAACAGCTTCTCCGGAATCTCGATCTCCTTCTCTTGGATAAGCCTGGCTGCATGCTTCGCATAGATCAGCGTGTACCGGTCATAAGGAAATCGGCCGTTCCACAGCATTTCTTCCTCCTGCTGCACCGATTGTCCCGCACCCTCCGGGTCTCCTGCTTCCTGCCGTGTCGCGCCGGGCGAATCCACCATCACGAGCGGAAGCTCTGATGCAAGTGTTCCGTCTGCCCGCATCCCGGAGGACCGTTCCACCGTGCCCAGCATCTGATCACGCTCCGGGCCGCCCGTCCGCTCCTGGGCGATGGAATATTGCACCCCCTTCTTCTCCGCCATCGCACTGCCGAGCGAGGAGACCGGCAGCAATACGGCCGCCGCCAGCGGGAGCACAAACACGAGGGACCATCCCGCCTGCCTTCCGATGCGGAAGCCGCCCGGGTGATGATCGCAACCGCAGCCGGCATGCCCGCCTCCGTCCTCCGGCGAGAAGAACAGGATAAGCGACCGATAAAGCTGGAAGGCGGCCAACACATAGAGGGCAGCGGTTCCCCACTGTACCCAGATTTCCATGCGAGGGGCGATATAATACTGCACCTTGTCCTGCCAGAACAGGGATAAAATGAATAAGGACCAGGCGAACATCGTGACTGACCGCAGCAAATAGACCAGCGCCTGCCGCCATGGGCGCTTATGTATGGACATGCGAACTCACTCCTTTTTAGGATGAAATATAGACGCCGGCTAGGCATGATGTATCCGGCGGGATATTACAGGAACAGAGCTTGCCATAGAAGGGAGCAGGCTAACACCGTGACCGCTATCAGAAGGCTGAGTCCAGCGACGAACCGGGTGCGGAATACGCCGGCCAGCATGAGCGATGTCTTCAGATCCAGCAGCGGCCCGAAGACGAGAAAGGTCAGCACCGGTCCCGCCGCCAACATGGAACTGAACGAAGCGGCGATGAATGCGTCGGATGTCGAGCAGAGCGAGATAAGATACGCGAAGCCCATCATGAACAGATGGGAGCCGACTCCTTCGGGCACGGCAGACGCCAGCCAATCCCGCCCGATGCCGCTCTGGATAAATGCCGTTATGAACGCGCCCATTAACAAATATTTGCCCATATCAAGAAACTCGTCCCCCATATGGTAGACGCTCGCTTGCAGCTTGGTTCGCAGCGAGGCCTTCGCCGGATGCGGATGTCCAGCATGATGCGGTTTATGATCCCCGTGCCGACAGCCCCCCGTATGGTCCCCCGGGGCCTCCTTAAGCGGATTGCGCTTCACGGTCGCGTACAGCACAAGACCGATGATGACCGTAATGACGAACGCTAGCCCCATCCGGTAATAAGCCATTTCCGGCTGGCTGCGGAAAGCCATCGATGTCGAGGCGAACACGATCGGGTTGATGATCGGTGAAGCCAGTATGTACGTTACCCCGACGTAGACGGGCATTCCTTTCTGAATGAGCCGCCGTACGACAGGCACCATCCCGCATTCGCACAGGGGCAGGAGCACGCCGATCAGAGAGGCCGCCACGACCCCGGCCAGCGGATGGCGCGGTATCCAGCGTGGAATGAACCCTTCCGGCACAAATTCATGCAAAATGGCCGACACCGCAACGCCAAGCATAAGGAAGGGCAGCGCCTCGATGACCAGACTGATTCCGATCGTGGTCACGCTGCGCAGGAAATCCGGGTCCACCGGAAAAGATATATCAGCTAGGCGCTGATTCGTGAACAAAAGATACAGCACGGCAGCGCACACAACAGTCACCGCGTATGTGCCATAACGGAACAGGACGTTCATCAATAGTTACCTCCTCTTTTCCCGCTTCTCTCCAGGACGACGAAGGCCGAATGGAGAGCTTGTCCTATCCCATTCCATATTATTAGTAAGCATTACGATTAATCGAAACAAAGCGTATCACGCACCGCCCGATCCGTCAAGCGCGTATTGTCCTTTTCCAGCAAAATATTATCGAAGTCCAACCCGAACAAATCAAAAGAACCATCCCCGGTGCCGCATCGATAGGCAGGAGACAGCTCTTCCTCATGCGCTCATTTCTAAAGTCTATCTGCTAGTCAAGATTGCGAAGAATAAGGTATACAATGATGCCGAGCGGACCAAGCAAAAAGACGACGATCGCCCATAGGCAGCCGACCTGCTTCCCCTTGCGTTCCGTCGCTTCTCCCCATATCCAGAACAAGCATACCCAGCTCAGCACCCAGATCAAAAAGCCAATCATCAAGCATCCCTCCTGTCGCCCCTGCACCTTGCTGCAGGCGTTCGAGTCCTCCCACCTTCCGATGCTGACATCCGTACTTCGGATACTCTTCTATATTATGTACGCGGGGAGAGCCCGGAATAGGTATATGCAACGCAAAAGCTGACCTATAAGCAACTTGCTTACAGGCCAGCCCTTCTAACCTTTTTTATATTTACTGTATCGTTCCGTTGTTGCGTGTCATATCGAAGCGATAGAACTGGAAGTGGCGGTTCATTTCTCCTTCGATGGTCGGGCCGCCTTCCTTCATGAACGCATAATAGTTCGTCCCCGTCTCTAGTAGCCCGGACGCGTACACAGAGAGAACCCGTCTGGACGTATAACCTCATCCTTGAATCTGTACACATCGCTTGAATTGCTGTGGCGCCTATCCGCATTATAGGATCGGCTCGCCTGAACGAGCGGCACAGGCTTGCCTAACGTAACCAGTACGGCTTCCTTCGCCGCTTCAAGCGCCTGTGCATTAACCTGTTCTATCGGAATATCATACCCCATGCTCGTGATTGCGGCTGCCAACCATCTCGACTCTGAATTCCGGACCTGTTATCAAGGTATGAACCTCCCGCTCATGCCTTCCCCGCGTTAGAGCAACCTCTGTGGCGAGAGCGGCAATGTTGACCGCTCGACCCCGTGTCCGTCTCCACGATGCGCTTGATGTCAGCAGGAAGCTCGGCATAAGACAGCGCAAGGCTTATATCTGATGTTCCGTTGGCCACATCTAGCGCGACGCGGCTCTTATTGTCTTTGCTGTATACGATAACGTCATGAAAAGCTGCTCCCTCATATTCCTCGACTCCGTACAACTCGACGTCGCGTCCGGCCGCTTCCCGGATAGTCCGCTTCGCCCTTTCCAATATCGAAGCATCCAATTCTTTCACTGTCTTGCTATATTTCGGTTCCGTCAAGCTCCCGACCCGTTCATGCTCTTCGGCCAGCGGAGGGATGGTGAATTCAAGCTTCTGATTCACCCCCGCCGGAACTGCACCGCGAGCGCGAAGCTGTTCGTATCGCCTTGCTCCGCACGGATAATCAGCATCTTCTGATCCATAATTCCTCCTCCTTCGGGTCATCACTTAGATGCGCGTAGGTTTTGAAGCAAAAAGAATTTTTTACGGTTCGCATAATCTCATGATGAACGACGACTTTTGCGCTAATTCATCTTGCTGTCTTTGGCTGGCGTGACTCGGAGCATCGTCACCGTGTTGCCCTTATTCAGCTCGACTTCTATGGAATGAGATACTCCTTCCCGTTGACATGAGTATAGATAACGCCATCATCCTCGGTTCCAAGGAACGATATGCTGCGCTGTACCTTGTCCAACATGAACGTTTTGCCCGGGGCGATATTTTTCAGCGCATCCATTGCCTGCTTCTGCATCGTAGCACCCAAATTCCGCATACGACAACTCGGCACGGGCGCTCGTTACTTGGCCTGTCTTTCCGTTATTGACAATGTGCCCTGACTGCGCTCCTCCCCTTCGGATAAATGAACCATGTGCCGTTCGACTCCGTCGCGCTGGCCAATTCTATATCCTTGCCCGCCAGTTGGCGCATCGTTTGCGAGCGGGTTTGCAGCAGCTTCGCGTCCAGATCGGCAATCGTTTTCTCTGCCGGTACTTGCTTCTGTTCCACTTACTTTGATCCATTGGCTGCCGCGGTGACCTCTGCCGCTTCCCGAGCAGGTCCTAGTGAGGCAAGCATCATGCCGGATACAGCTAGCGCCGCGATAACTTTCTTGTACGTGTTCATGTTGTCCCCCTCAGTAATGATGTGATTTCATTTCTTAGATACGGGTAGGGCTGGAATAGTTTTTTATTTTTTATTTATTCAATTTTTTCTCACAAAAAAAGCACACACCTGCCAGAAAGCAAATGCGTGCGTACCGTGTTTCTTATGTCAGCATACGAAGCTGCTAGAGTTCTGTTTTTCATTGATGAAGCCGTTGTCATCCTTTTTCCCGAACATGACCTCGCTTGCCGTTTCCCCCTTGCCCGCTTATTACGGGACAGCCAACGCAATCAACGGACTTTAGAACGGATGATATCCGTCCACTTCGCCGGTTACGGCGTTGAGCGAGATAAGAATCCTTTCTTTGTTGCTATTATTCATTGCTTCAAGCCTCCATTCCAGCTTATTCTGCGAGGAGTACATCACCGCTTTCTTGATAGAATAAGATTTGTTACTCAGTACTTGCAGCAGACGCTCTGCGCCTTCTTTCACCGCCTGAGGCATATTCGCGTATGAGCACGTCACGTCAATCCCCGTTACATTGCCGCCCTCAAAAGTTACCGAAAACGAATCCCCGCTCAAGGACGTGAATACGTCGCGTTCTTTATGATAGCTGCGCTGCGCTTGATCGAATGCCCCGTTCCATGACGGATCGAGCTCCTTCAAAGCCTTGGCAGCGGCGATCCGGAGTGCCTCGCCGACTTGCTCCGCCTTCATATACAGGACCGCCATGAATACTTCCCCGGTCTCTCGCTTCACCTGCGCGTAATTGCCTGCCTCATCCGTTAGAACATACAATCCGTTTGGTCCTTCGCTAACCCTCTTCCATGACATGTTCGTATCCGGCGAACCGGACAATTCCTGATAAAGGCAATCCAGCTTATTCAGAATCTCGTTGTCCAATTGCTCCGGCTTTATCTGTACATCCCGGTTACTCTGCTCCGCCGCGGCAGGCATAACCAAAGCGGCATACTGGCCGGCCGGCGATGTTATGACCAGCATGCATAATACGGCCAGCACGGCACTCATTTTTTGAAAGGATGCCATAGTATCATTTCCTCCTCATTTATGTACCTACTTAATAGATTCATAAGACAAGGAAAAAGTTTGCCTGTGACCAAAATTTTCTTCTCGTTTTTCGTTACGTTCTCATTATGTTCACATTATGTTCACGTTTCCTGCCCTTTTTTGCCGCTATCCTTGTCTTCACAGCAAGCTCATTGCATCACTATCCCCTTCCATCAGCAAGCCCATTGCATCGCTATCCCACTCCATCAGCAAACCCGTTGCATCGCTATCCCGCTCCATCAGCAAACCTATTGCATCGCTATCCCCTTCTCTCAGCAAGCACATTTACATCGCTATCCCCCTTATCCTGATCCTGCAAGATCACATAACTGGTTGCCGCTCATCACGGAAGTCTAAGTATGCTGATTGATGGAAAAAACATGGCGCACCACCATCTGATTGAGTCTTGATCCCGCTCATCATGTGGGTTGCTGAGTCAAGGGGAGAATGAACATAAGAGAGCACACAGAGCACCCCACTTATTCGACAAAACCAAAAATATATGTTCGAGCTCCCTGTCAGGCCTTACCCGAGTAGCAGGTGATTCATGCTTCTGAGTCATAGGGAGAGTTGACAAAAGACATGGAACAACCGACCCTGTTCGAACAAAAAAATCCCGGCCATATCGACCGGGACTTCCCGCAGCGTAAAACGCGCTAAATCAACAACTGCACATCACATCACAGCACATAACATAATAACATCAAGATACAAGCTTCAATCCGATGGCGGCTCCCAGCACCATACAAATAAAGAGTAGCCGCTTCCAGTCCTTGGATTCGCCGTAGGCCAGCATCCCGACAATTGCGCCACCCGATGCGCCGATACCGGTCCAGATAGCATAGGCGGTACCCATCGGCAGGGTCTCCATCGCATAAGCCAAAAAAGCGAAGCTCGCTCCGAATGCGATCATCATGTACACTACGGATTGCCATGTTCTTTCCACATGAAACTTGTTAATCATCGTTACCCCAGCCATTTCGCATATCCCTGCCAACAGCAGCGAGATCCATGCCATTTATGATGCAGCTCCTTCCTTGCCCTTCTCCTTCGTAACCATTTTCAGACCAATGACTCCGCCCAGGAGCAAGAGAATAAGGAGAACCTTCGGGACGCTGAACGGTTCGCCGAAGAAGACAATGTCGGAGAATACCGTTCCGGCGGTACCGAGGCCGACGAACACCGCATATACGGTGCCCACCGGCAGCTTCTTTCCCGCCATAATCATGATGTAGAAGCTGATGATAATGGCAATGATTGTGCCTATCCATTCCCATACATTGCTGGCATGCTTCAAGCCAATGACCCAAAACACTTCAAAAAATGCAGCGATAAATACTTTGATCCAATGAATATTCAAAGTCTCACCCCTCCTGTTGCCCGCCTCTATGCGTAGTATGGCTTATCCATTCCCAGCCGATTACGGGGAGATGCTCCGCCGGAACATCGTCCACGATGCATCCAGTCTCTTCTGGAAGCGCACCGGGCCGCCCAACAGCATCTCCACCAGCACCCCGTCCAGCAAGCACATGAAGGCGGCGGTGACGGTATTCAAGTCAAGCTTGGCCAATTGCCCGTTCGCCATCCCCTGTTCGCACACTCCGGCCAGCATGCGTTCCATCTCGTCCAGGTAGCCATTCACCCGCTCCATAACCGGAGCCAGCAGAGGCGGCGGCGGGAAAAACATCATGCGAAGCAGGAATTTCACATTACTGTCGCTCTGATACCGTTCCTCGTAATCGATAATCAGCCCATACAACTGATCCTGAATGGTATTCTTCTCCCCCTGTTGAGCAAAGTAAACCGCCAGCCGTTCCAATTGATCCGCTACCGCCTTGTCGATGACACTCAAGAACAGATCATCCTTGTTCTTGAAATGCGCGTAAATCGATGGCGTTCGAATACCGACCTGGCGGGCGATATCGGACAGAGCAGCTCCTTCATAGCCGCTCTCTGCGAAATGTCCCAAGGCGGCTTCCAGAATACGATTGGCCGTCATGCGTTATTCCTCCATTCTTTTACCTAACTAACGTTAGTTAGATTTTTTCACATTCGCGATTCATTGTCAAGCTTTATGCATCATGTTCTCCGGAAGCGCTGATGACCGTCCCGGCGCTCTGGCATCTGTTTGAGGAACTGCAGCGGTGCCGGGATTCGCAGGCCCCTTCCGTAATTCCGCCTCTAGACATCAAATCACCCGCCCTCCCTCACGGGACAGCGGGTGCTTCAAGCATGACTTCATGCAGGCTGTAAATCAAGCCATGCAATCTCTTGTTCGGTTAGCGACAGCCGTGCTGTCGCAAAGCAGGATTCCAGCTCCTTGCGGTTGCGGGCGCCGATAATGGCTCCCGTCGGGAACGGCTGATGCAGGACGTAGGCAAGGGCAATCTGTATCGTCTCTACTCCTTTGCTCGCGGCGAGCTTGCTGGCCCGATCGTAACGTTCCCAGTTGGCGTCATTGTAGAAGACGCGCACCAGATCCGGGTCCAGGCAATCCTCTCTCGTGTAACGGCCCGTGAAAAATCCGCGCGCCTGGGAGGACCAGGATAAAAGCGCCAGCCCCGTCCGGCGGTGCCAGCCGATGGTCTCCGCATCGGCGCTGATGCAGTCCGGCCAATACGGTTCCTTCGCCTTACAGGCTGATCCAGCCCGTGAATGTCCAGCATCTTCATTCGGTATGCTCCTCCCTGTCCGTCACATATCGTGAATGGCAACTCGCCGCCGATCTCGGGCGGAGGCCAAGCAGGCGTCGACCGCCTTCATATTGAGCACGGCATCCTCCGGCTCGAACAGCAGCTTCTCCCTGCCCCAGACGGCCCGCGCCAGATTGTCGGCCTGCAGCGCATATGTATTCAGCTCCGGCGGCGTTTCTTCCCGTGTCCCGTTCATGCCGTATACAGTGAAGGCCGGATTGCCGACAAAAGCCGAGGGCAGCACAATCCGTCCGTCCGATCCGAGAATCTCCAGCGTATTACGGGAGGCCGCCCACATGGCGCAATCGAATGTCAGGCCTACCCCGTTCGGGAACTCCAGCAGGCCGGACGCCATCATATCCACATCCCCGTGCTCCGGGAGAAGAACGCCTGCACCGTCGCAGCGACCGGCTCCATGCCGACCACATACCGGGCGCGCTGATGGGATAACAGCCGACATCATGCATCGCTCCGCCGCCCGAATCGTCCATTCCATATGAAGATGATTCGGAAGCGGAATATAGACGGCATCGATATCCGGATCAGCGAGCATCTCCTCGTAGCTTCCGTACGCGTGCGGAATGTTGAGCTTCCGGGCCGTCTCCTCCGCTTTGATCAGATCGCGGCTTGCGATCGCCGCCACTTCCCCCGTCTCGGAAGCGCGAATGCCGGGGATGACGGCGCGCATCGCAATGCTGGCGCACCCGAGTATGCCCCAACGCAATTTGTCGGTCATGATTGCCATTCCTTCATCCATATGCATCGTTATGAAATCATGATGACTAAATCAGTTTGAGGCTATTATAGGGGATGGTCTGCCCAAAATTTATAAAAGCGTTTTCATCCGCATGTAACGCTTTGAAACGGAAAAAACCGATTTATGCATAATTTCTCATGTATGCGCAACACTAACCAAGTATGCAACAATTAACAACACCGAGGAGGCAATAACGATGTACAATACATCCATCTCATCTCAAATCAATCAGTGCGAGCAAATCATTGCTCAAATGATGCGCCAAACGCAGCAAGCATCGCAAATGTACCAGCAGTTGATGCAGCAGGAGCAGCAGAACGCTTCCCGTCTGGAGGAACTGGCTCAGCGCGAGCGCCAAGCGGTTCAAATTATCCAGACGGCGCTGCAAGGCCATCAGACGGCAATGCAGCAAATGCAGCATGTGACCCAGCTCTGCCAGCAAATGGAGCAGTCGATGCAAAGCGTCAGCAACCTTAGCTATGTTCAGCCGTCCCACGCGGCGACATCCTATACGAATCGCGCCTACTAATGCCGGTTCGCCGCATCTATCGGGCCGCTCCTCGGTGAGGAAGCGGCCCGTAATCCGCAGCGTCCCAAGCGCTAAATTCGTACGGGGGTCTGAATTCCGATAATGTGCAGCCCTTGACGGAGGATGCGGGAGACAGCGGCGGTCAGCGCCAGCTTCGCTCTTCTCGCTTCCGGATCATCCACCAGAATCGGCTCATGGTGATAGAAGCGGTTGAACTGCTTCGCCACTTCCAGCAGCATGCGCACGAATAGCGAAGGCTCGTTATGCTGGACGGCGGCTGCGACCGTCTCCTCGAGCAGGGAGAGCGTCTTTACGCAGGCCCATGCTTCCGGACCGGACAAGTGCAGGCCCGGAAGCGGCGCAGCGGCTGCTTCGGCAGCGTCTTGTGCACCGTCCTGTGCACCCATTCCGTTCATTTCCTGCCCCTTCTCCAACAGACGCAGTGTGCGGGCGTACGTGTACTGCATATAAGGGGCGGTCTCCCCTTCGAAGCGCAGCGCCTCGTCCAGTTGGAAGTCCACACTCAGCATCCGGCTGTGCTTCACGTCACCGAACACGATCGCTCCAACCCCGATCGCCTCCGCGATGCTCTCCTTGTCCGGAGACTGCGGGTTCTTCTCCTCGACAATCGCCATCGCCTTGCCGACCGCCTCATTCAGCACTTCATCCAGAAAGACAACCTTGCCTCTTCGCGTCGACATCTTCTTGCCGTTGAAGGTCATTAAGCCGAAGGCGACATGCTCGCAATCCTCCGCCCAGGCATACCCCATCTTACGAAGCACCGCGTACACTTGGCGGAAATGAAGCTGCTGCTCCGCACCGACTACATACAGCAGCTTGTCGGCGCCCATTACTTCCTTCCGGTAGATCGCCGTAGCCAGATCGCGTGTCGGATAGATGGTCGTCCCGTTCGATTTCAGAATAAGACAAGGGGGCATACCTTCCTCATCAAGACGGACGACCATGGCGCCATCGCTCTCTTCCAGCAGGTTCAGTTCCGTCAGCCGCTCTACGACCGCCCCCATCTTGTCATTGTAATAGCTCTCGCCGAGCACATGATCGAACTGAACGCCCAGCCGCTCATACACCCGGTTGAATTCCTCCATGCTCACATCGACGAAATACGACCATAAGGCCAGCGTCTCCGCATCCCCCTGCTCCAGCTTGCGGAACCATTCGCGCGCCTCGTCCTCCAGTTCCGGCTGCTGCTCCGCTTCCTCATGGAACTTCACATACAGCTTCAGACTCTCTTCAATCGGCTGGCGGCGGAGCGTCTCTTCATCGCCCCAATGCTTGTAGGCCGCGATCAGCTTGCCGAATTGGGTGCCCCAATCGCCGAGATGATTCACTTTTTCCACCTCATACCCGGCCTGCTTATACAGATTGGCCAGTGCATTGCCGATAACGGTGGAACGCAAATGCCCGATGCCGAACGGCTTCGCGATATTCGGGGACGACATGTCAATGACGACCCGCTTGCCGGCTCCGGTCTGCAAGCGTCCATAATCGGGCTGGAGCATGCGCTCGAGCAGCTTCGGCGCCTGCGCGGCCGGATCGAAGAACAGATCGACATATCCGCCAGCCGCTTCGGCGCGGACGCCGTCCCCGCCCTGCTCGTTCACCTGCGCGGCGATCTCGGCCGCAATCTGGTGCGGGGCCTGTCTCCGCTGCTTCGCCAGCGGGAAGCAAGGATATGCATAATCGCCCAGTTCTGGCTTCGGCGGCAGCTCCAGACTGCGCAACAGATCCTCCATCGGCAATTGCACGAAGGGTTGCAGCAGCTCGGCCGCATCGTGTTTTAACATGACAACAACCTCCATTACATTTTCATCAAAATAGAAAAAGCCCCCGTCTGCAAAGAGACGGAGGCATTAGATCCGTGGTACCACTCTCATTGAACTGGGCATACTGATGCCTGGTTCCCCTTATTCCCGAATAACGGCTGCGCCGGAATGCCCTACTTCCCGCCTCTCCGCTACATTGCGCGGCGGCTTCGGTTCAGGCCTTCAACTCCCGGGTCCGCTTCCCTGACGCTGCCGTGCCGGCTTCCACCTGTTCCGGCTCTCTGCTGACGGCTGCACGTTCGGTACTCTCCCGATCATCGTCTTCTGATATGCGGTTAATGCCGTACATTATATCGTGCGCGAGCCGAGAAAGCAACATTTCCGTTCACATATGGGCGGGACAGGGGCATTCCGTCCCGTTATCGCCCGGTTGACGGCTTCAATGCCAGGAGCGCAAGAGGCCTTCGCGTCGTAATCGCATCGACACCCATGCCGATATATCGCTTCATATCATCTGCCGCGTTCACCGTATACACCCAGACCGCCAATTGTCGCTCATGCGCCGCTTCCACCAGCTCCCTGCGGCATGTCCGGTAATCCATGTTCAAGCCGTAGGCGCCGTACTGCAGCGCTTCGTCGCACACCCGCTGCGCGAACGCCCCGTAATCGGCGATATCCGCTTCGCTTAACTCATCCGGCGTATTGTATACGACGCGGATCCCTTTATATGTGCCTGCAATCCCTATGCTGCACCCCGTTACGAATACCTGGTTCTCCATGCCGTGCCGGAGGACACATTCCATCGCCGGAGCCACCGTTTCCTCGTTTTTAATATCCAGATTGAGCTTGATGCCTTGCGGCTTGGCGATGTCGAGAATGTGGTCGAGCTTCACGATATCCCGATGCTCGTAGATACGGCTTAATTGAATCCGGTTCTCCACCCGGTTCAATTGCTCATACGTACGCTGGCGCAGCAACGGAGAAGCATCGTGCAGCAGAACGGCGGTGCCGTCCGCGGCCGCTCTCAGATCGATCTCGACGATATCGGCGCCCGATTGCACTCCTTCCCAGAAGGACTCCAGCGTATTGTCCGGAGCCGCTCCTCCCCCGGTATGCGCGCCTACCATAGGAAATTTTCGTGTCACGGATGTCCCTCCCTTTTAGTGCCGAGTCACGCGGGCAATGATCTGCTCCAGATCCATCTCAAGGAGCGACTGCAGCCGCAAATCGGCTTGCTCAAACGTAAATCCTTGTGTGAGCGCATTCGGCACCACAACGCAATAGACACCCGCGGCTTTGGCGGCCTGGAGCCCGAACAACGAATCCTCAAACGTGATCGCCTCCTGTGGCTGGATGCTCAGTCCGGCTAGGGCCTCGCGATAGATTTGGGGATCCGGCTTGGAGCGGATCACGTCCTCCTTCGTGCGAATGCAATCGAAATAATCCAGCAGCCCGTACTTCTTCACATAGCCGACAGCCCAATCATAATGGGCGCTGGTCGCCAATCCGATCCGCAGCCCGCGCCGCTTGCCCTCCTCCAGCTTCTCGACGACGCCCGGCAACAAGTCTGCCGTGGCGATCATGCCGCGAAAGACTTCTCCGTGGCGGGACCGAATCTCGTCGTGATCAAGCGGAGTACCGATCACCTGCTCCAAATGGCGGCAAGCGCGCTGCACCGAGTCGGTCGATCCCGTCCATTGGCTCCATACGTCCAGGGGCATCTCATAATCATACTGCCTGCATATTTCTTGAAAAGCGATAAATTCGGTCGTTTCCGTATCCAGAATAAGTCCGTCAAAATCAAACAAGATCGCTTTAATCACGGCTTCTCCCCACCTGTCTCTCCTTCTCGTGAACGAGCTTTTATAGCGAGCTTTGCTGTGAACGTGTTTCGCTGTGACATGCTTTGCTGTGAACGTGTTTCGCTGTGACGTGCTTTGCTGTGACGTGCTTGTGCTGGGACGTACGTTGCTGTAACAAGCTTTACGACGAACGCGAACGCTCCGCCACAAATTCGGCCAGCAAGCGGGCCCCGTAGCCTGTGGCTCCGGCAGCGACGTACCCGGCCGTGGACGCGGCCTCCTTCATGGCCGCCATATCAATATGAGCCCATCTCATGGACGGATGCACGAAGTGGCGCAAGAACAACGCCGCCGTAATCGCTCCGGCCTCGCCAACCCGGCTGATATTGCATATATCCGCATAATCGCTTGCCAAGTAGCCCGCATATTCCTCCGCGAGCGGAAGCTCCCATACCTTCTCCCCCGTGACCCGGCCCAGGCTCCGGAGCGCCGACACGGTGGGCTCGTCTCCCCAGATCCCCGCATACTTCGAACCGAGTGCGCCTTGGCAGGAGTACGTCAGCGTCGCCATATCGACTACTTCCTTAGCTCCGATCGCATTCGCATAAATCAACGCGTCCGCCAGCACGAGCCGGCCTTCCGAATCGGTATTGCCGACCTGAACCGAGACGCCGTTCGGGTACGTCAATACATCTCCCGGCAGCAGCGCGCTGCCGTCCGGCATATTTTCGGCGGCGGGGATGATTGCCGCCACATTGGCCCGGATTCCGCTGCGGCGGATAATCTCAATCGCGCCGATGACGGCGGCCGCCCCGCCCATGTCAATTCTCATATCGCTTATATCATGATCCCGCTTCAGACTGATTCCGCCCGTATCGAAGGTTATTCCTTTCCCTACGAGCGCAATAAGCTCCATGGACGGATCAGTGCAATAACGCATTTCGATCAGGACGGGCGGATAGGGGCTTCCTTGACCGACGCCGATCAACCCGCACATTTGCCGCGCCGCCAGCTCCTCGCCCTCGTAGCATGCCACCTGCACGCCACTGGCGGCGAACCGTGCCGCCACGCGCTCTGCGAGCGTCTTCGGCCGCATATGATTGGCCGGCTCGTTGCCAATATCGCGCGCAAACGCGATGCCCGCGGCGCGCGCCTCCCCAAGCGCAATCGCCTCCTCCAAGCCGGCCTGAGGCTCAAGAGCGAGGCGGACGGTCTCCACATATCGGACCGCTTGCTTCGATTTATATTTGTCGAAGGCATACGTCCCCAGTAGCCAGCCTTCGACCCAGGCGGCCACCGCCTCCCGCATGTCGCCGATGTCCTCGCATCCGTCCAGGCATACCGCGGCGGTGCACAGCTTGTGCTGCTCCGCGGCGCGCGCCGCATTGCCGGCAGCCTCGCGCAGACCTTCCGGTTCGAACGACTGCAGGCTTCCGAGCCCGACGAGCAGCTGATGCTGCTCGTCCTGCTTGTCGTAATACCAGGTGACGGCCCCGCGCTCACCCATATGTTGATGGAGCGGAAGCGATTGAAAGGGAGCTGCTGCCGTTTCCAGGAAAATAGGATAGATAATGACTTGTGCCGCTTCTGTGCTGCCTATCGTGAACTTCATGACTGCACCGTGCCATCGTCTAGACGGAGCCAGGTACGGAAGTCGCGCTTGCCTTCCGCCAATTCAATGACCCGCGCGCCCCGCTGCAAGCGGCCGTAGCAGTTATAGCCCGTCGTACGGCCGAAGCCGAGCGATATGCCTTGTAGCGCTCCGATATAATCATTATCGTGATCATGGCCCACGAAAGTAGCCATCACATCGCCCATCTCCACCATTTTCGCGAACAGGCCGGAGTTTAATTTGGGCGCGCACACCCGTTCAAATTTATTGCCGCTGATATTTCCGGCCCGCCACACCTCGTCATATTCCGGCAGCGGAATATGGAAGAAGGCCAAGGAAGGCAGCGGCGCCCCGCTGCGCTGCGTCGTCTCTCTCGACACCTGCGCGTACCATTCCACCTGATCGCTGTGAATCCATTCGTAGCCGCCGATATGCTTCGGCGCTTCACAGCCGGAATCGAGAAAATACAGCATCGCCGCCTCCCTCTCCCCGGCCGAACTATGAACGGGCAGCGAATAATTGCCAACGCCGCTTAGATCGGCCGGTCCCGGCTCGGCCAGGCATGTGGCGCTCTCCCGCATCACATCCATTAACTGCTCGCGGCTTACGCTTCCTTCCGCGTCATGATTGCCGAACACGGCCGCCCAGGGAAGGCCGGATCGCACGGCGGGGGAAATAGCGAGGCGCAAGCCTTTCCTCGGATCGTCCACGCCGTGGCTCCAGCACAGATCTCCCGTGTACACGATAAGATCGGGCTGCTCCTGCTCGATCAGCCGCTCCATCAAGGCAACGGATTGCCTATCTTGCTCCGCCCCATCCGTGCCGTCGCCGATATGAACGTCGGTGAACTGCAATATTTTGAATGTGCCGTCTTCCCGGAATGATAAATGGTTCGCCATGCCCTTATCTCCCCTCGAATTCAACGCATACGGTCGCCATCGCGGCTGCGCCGACATCGAATGTAATTTTGCTGCCATGGACGTCAATGTCCGATCCATCGATCGGCTGCTCGACGATCGATACAAAATAAGCTCTTCTCACCGCTTGCCCGAACGCCAGCGTGACGCTCGTCCGTTCGCCTTCCGTCTCATACAGGCGCACGATCCAACGGTTCGCCGCGGAGCCTTCCGCCATTTTAATCGCAGACAGCGCCACCTGTCCCCGCTCCAGCGTGACGAAGCTGCCCGTCTGTGGCAGCGTCCCCTTGCGGGCGCGCACGGATATGGCTTCGATCGGATTCTGAAAATGATAGGACTGCTCCAGCATCTGCTGCGTATCATGATAATCGGTCAGCCCTACGGCGAACCGGAACTGATGCTTGCCGATCTCCGGATACGGATCCGGGCTATGGGAGCCGCGCAGCAGAGTGACCGCCAGCGAGCGGCTGCCGCTCCGGAAGCCATGCTTCGCATCGGCGACCAGCATCACCGCGCGATCGATGCCGCTATCCGCCGGAATCGCTGCGGCGAAGCTGTTGGCCGGCACGTCCAGGTCGATGCCCTCTCTCTCCATCGTGCCGAAGGGAACGTCATATTGATAAGACCTGCAGTCATATGACACCGGCAGATAGAAATTCAACTGCGGCGTAAAGCTGTCCTTGCTTCCGCTCTCATGCCAGTCGCATTCGACGTTATACACCAAGGCGCTGCTATCGCGATCCAGCGACACGGTTGCCTTCAGCGTCGAATCCCGGAAGCTCGTCCGGAATGTAAGGGATTGGCGAAGCAAATGATCGCCAAGCTCGCAGCTGTCCAGCGTCCACTTCGCCAGCGGCTCCACATGGCGGTATCTGCCGACGAGCCAGGCATTTCCGCCCCCGTTGAACGTATCCTCCTCCACAAATCGGAACACGCCCGCCGGTTGCGCCGGATCGGCATAGTCGCGGTTCGTACGCTTGTCGATCAGCGAAGCCATCGTGAATTGCTGCGGATCGAACCGGACGGCAATATGCTCGTTCTCCAGCGCGAATTCGTACTTCTCATTCGGCGGCAAATTCTGCCCGGCCAAATAAAAATCATTGGCGGACAACCGCTTCATATCACCTTCCTTCTCGGTCATGACATAGGTGCTGTAGCCGATGGCGGGCACGTTCACCTTCAGAAGCACCCGCAAAAAGTAATGGCCCCAATACTCAATGAAGCCTCTGTCGATATATTGAAACGGAACGCTCTGCCCTTCGCTGTCATGGAATTGAATGCTGTCCACATGGCCGTTCCAATCCCAGATCACAATGTCCGCCAGCTCTTCGCGATCGCGGACGGAGGAATTGAACAGATGGAAGATGCGCGTCTTCCCGCGGCCGCGTTCGCTCGCCCCCATCCGGAACAAATGAACGCCTACGCCGGGTCCGGCACCTTCGGACATGCTCTCGCGCACATCCTCATCGGCGACAATATAAGCCGACGTATCGATGAGTTCGGCCAGCTTGCGGATGGCGTAGCTTTTCTTGCTCCCGGCCGTCGCCATAATCTCCTGGAACGAAGCCATCGCATGTTCTCTCGTCTCCACCACGCATGAGCCGGGCAAAATATCATGAAATTGATTGAAGCAGGCCTGCTTCCAGGCCGCGCCCAGTTCCTCGCCGAAATAGCGGGCCCGTGTATATAAAGAAGCGATGCTGCTGAACAGCTCGGCTTCGCCGAGCAACCGTTCCGACACCCGGTTCGCCAGCTTGATTCTCGACTCCGAGCTGTAGCACCCGGTAAATATAAAATTCAGCTCATCGCGAATGACCGGCAAGCTGTCCGCCGCTTGCTCCGTCAAAGCAAAAAAGTCGCGGTACGTTCCGAATCGAATACATGGGAAAATCGGCCAGGTCTGCATATCCAAAATCCGTTCGATGTCGCGGCGCGTCGGCCCGCCGCCATGATCGCCGACGCCGTACACCTTCAGCATCGTCGTCATCTTCGTCCGCGCGCAGAACTCCGGCACCGTAAGCGCCATCGCCGGCTCGATGCGGGAATCATACCAGTGCGGCTCCTTGTAGGCGATGACGGAGCGGCCTGACGGGGATTCCCACCTGAACAGCGGGTTGCCGTTATCGTTGTGGCCCCGGCAATAATAGTAATACTTCACGCCGGCATGATGCAGCGCTTCCGGAACATTGATGCTATGCCCGAACGTGTCCGGCTCGAAATCGATTTGCAGGCTGTCTGGATCGAGATCGAACAGGCCGGACAGATAAGTCTTGGCATACAGCAGTTGTCTGGCCATACTCTCGCCGCTCGGCATGTTCTTGTCCGCTTCGACCCAGGTGGAAGCCGTGACCTCCCATCGCCCCTCCTTGACCCGGGCCTTAATCTCCTCCAGCATCTCGGGATCGTATTGCTCCACGATCTGATATGCGGCCGCCTGCGAATGAGAGAAAATATAGTCCGGATACTCTTCCAGCAGATCGAGCATCGTGCGGAACGTGTTCAACGTCGCGGATACCGTCTCCGCCCAGCCCCACAGGAAGTTCATGTCGAGATGCGCATGGGCCGCGCAAAGAAGCGTATAGCTCTTGGCGGCCGGCCCGCATGCGGCCAGCATGCTCTCCGCCTGGCGCGCGCTCCGCTCCGCGATGACACCTTCGTCATCGAGGCGGGCATGGAGCCATTCGACGACAGGGATCAGGGCCTCATCCCACTGGCGCTCCTGAACGAGGGAGACACGGTTCATGTACTCCAGTTGCGATACGATTCGTTCTCCCCAGTAACCCGAGGGAGTTCTCTCCTTCAACGCCGTCAGCTTGCCATGAAGTTCGTTCGTATTCATTGGTTCCATTCTCCTAACGTATCGCGATAAGCTTCCAAGTAATCGTCTACAAGCTCCTTCGCCAGAGAATACGAATTCACCAGCGGGTGAACCGAGAGCGATTTCACAGCTAGACTTCGCGATTTCTTCGCGACCGCCTCCACCGTCAGCCGTTCGAACAGCTTCACCGATTTCATCAACAGATGCATATCTTCAGGAACGGCGCCTATTGGGACCGGATGAGCCCCGTCCTTATCAATCGTGCACGAAATCTCGACGACATCGTCATCCTCGAACCCGGCGATGCTCCCCTCGTTCGGCACCGACAGCACGATATTGTTCTCGCGTCCGGTCTGCAGCGATTCCACGAAATCAAGCATGACGCCCGCATAGCCGAGCGTCTCGGGAAGCGTCAACTCCTCCATCGGCAGCATCTCCTTCGCCTCGGAATTCGTTTCCGCCGCCATATAGGACGCTTCCCGCTTTTGCGTGTAGTACAGATACGTTTGAAGCGCCAATTGAGGGTTGGCGTCGATATCCATCCGCTTCAGCTCGTCCAGCATCGCCTGATTGTTCAGCGCAATCATTTGTCCCCGCGTCATTGCCGCCTGTTGAATGTTCGCGAGCGATTTTTCGCGATGGTAGTAATAATATAAGTACTCATTCGGCAAATAAGGCAGCTCCCGCAGCAAATCGGGATCGAACATTTTCAATTCCTCGACCGTGTTCACAAAAGCCGGATCACTTTTCAATTCGGGCAGCAGATCCTTGCCTTCAACCATCAGCTTGCTGATCCAGGACAGATGGTTCAGGCCGAACACTTCGGTGCGCAGCTTCCGTTCATCTATACCTAGCGCCTCCGCAATGCGAAGCTTCGTATGGCTCGGCGTATCGCAAATCCCGATGACGCGGTCGTAGCCATAGCTTCTCAGCGCTTGCGTCACCAGACCGGAAGGATTCGAGAAGTTGAAGATCCACGCGTCCGGCGCGACCTCCTTCGCTAATTCGCAATAATCCCGCAATACCGGAATCGTTCGGAGCGCCATGGAGAAGCCGGCCGGTCCGGTCGTCTCCTGCCCGAGCAAGCCGTGATCGAGTGCAATCTTCTCATCGATATACCGCGATTGCTCCTTCCCCACGCGGATTGTCGTGACGATATAATCCGCTCCTTGCAGCGCCGCGCAGGCGTCCATCGTCGTGTCGAGCTGAAGATCGATGCCGCTCTGCTCAATGACGATCCGGCACAGCTTGCCGATGATCGCCAGCTGCTCCTCGTCCGTGTCATGGAGCACCAGTTGCGTAATCCCGGTCTGCTCCGCTTTTAAGGTCAGACTTTTCGTGAACAAGACGGCCCGCACGCCGCCGCCGCCAATTAATGCTAGTTTCATAGATAGCTCCTCCCGCCTTATGGATTACCCGGCCGATGCGGCCGCGATGAATTGCTCTAGCGTATCAATATCCGTAATGCCCGTGCTTCCTCCATAATCCATAACGGAGCAAGCACCGCACGCATTTCCGTACAACAAGCATTCCTCCACCGGCTTGCCCGCCAAGTAACCGAACATATATCCGGCATTGAAAGCGTCGCCGGCACCAGTCGTGTCCACGGAATTCACCTGAAAGCCCGCGCGGCGCGCTACCTGACCGTCAATGCAGGCGATCGCTCCTTTGGAGCTCATCTTAATGACAAAATGCGAGGAGTGCTGACTTAGCTTCGCGATGCTGTCCTCTTCGCAAGAACAGCGGGTATAGTGCGACGCTTCCGCTTCGTTCATGAAAAAGATGTCAACCGTCTTCATCAATTCATAAATACCTTCATACCACTCGCCCGTATCGTCCCAGCCGACATCGCAGGACAAGGTAACGCCCATCGCTTTCAGCTTGGCTGCCATCTGCATATAATCGTCATGATTGCTGCGTCCGCGGTAGCCGGTCAAATGCACATGTCTTGCCAGCTCGACGCTCCTCAGATTAAGCTGCCGCAGATCAAGTTCTTGGTTCGTCCCCATATACGTGATGAACGAGCGGTCTTTGTCCGAATTCAACGCAATCGATATGCCGGTGTGATTCCGTTCGCTCAGTTGAATATATTGCGTATCCACGCCATGCTTATGGAACTCGTTCAAAATGTACCGCCCGTCGCCGTCTTTTCCCAATACGCCATTGAAAGCCAGCTTCAATCCCAGCTTCGCCAGGGACAGGGTGAACAGCGCCGCTCCTCCGCCGACATGGACCTGCATCTGGTCAGCGAAGACTTCTTCTCCTGGAGCCGGCAGCTCGTGACAGCCGACCACGACCAGATCGATATTCGCGTCTCCAATGACGACTGCGTCATATTTTTTCAATAGCCTTCCCCTCATCTCTGCCTCTCTTCGAAATGTTGTCATGATAGCTATGGTATCGTTACCAGAACTGGATAAAAAAAATTACTTTATCTTTCTGGTGCTATCCCGGATAACAAGCTCATGCGGTAAAATGATATCCTGATTCAGACTGGCCGGTTCCGTGATCAGACGGAGCAAAGCCTTGACCGATTCCGTGCCCATCCGCTGAATCGGCTGCTGCATCGAAGTGAGCCGCGGGCGAATGATCTCGGTGAACGGGCTTCCGTCGAAGCCGATAATCGAGATATGCTCCGGCACCTTCAATTGGTGGTCGCTGATGCAGTTCATCGCTCCCAGCGCCATGTCGTCACTGACGGCGAATACCGCCGTCGGCATCGGATCGCATTGCAGCAGCTCCTCCATCAACGCATATCCGCTCTGAAGCTTGTAATCGCCGAATTTGATATATTCATATACAATCGGAATCTCATAGGTGGCTAACGCATTGCGGTACGCGGCATATCGATTTTGACCGGACGTAATATCCCTCATGTCACCCCCGATGAACCCAATCCGGATGTGGCCGAGCGAGATTAAATACTCCGTCGCTTCATAAGCTGCCTCGTAATCGTCGATAATTACGGAATGGAACTTCCGGTTCACCGGCTTCACGCTTGAGAAGATGACAGGAATATTCGATTTATCTAAAAATTGCTTGATTTCGTTATTGATCTTCTCATGCATAATAATGATGCCTTCGACGCGCATCTCCTGGAACACGTTCAAATATTTCATTTCCTTGTCGATATCTTCGATAATATTACAGACAAGCAGATTGTAGCCGTTCTCGCTCGCCTCTTCCTCCACGCTGCTCAAAATGGTCGAGTAGAAGCTGGATGCGAGATCGGGCACGATAACCCCGATTAAGTTCGTTTTCTGGCGCACCAGACTTCTGGCGATATGATTCGGACTGTAATCCAGCTCCTCAATGGCCGCCAGCACTTTTCGCTTCAATTCCTCCGTTACATACTTCTCATTATTCAACACTCGCGATACGGTCGTAACCGATACGCCCGCTTTCCGGGCCACATCTTTAATTCGCACTGCCATAGTCCACCGATTCCTTTACCCCATACGATATATATTGTTCCTGCTAGGCATGTTGTTCCACGAATAAAGGCTGGGAGAACGCTCCATAGCCTCCTTCGAGATATGCCGCGATTCGAACATAGCCTTCATCCCCGGTGCATTGGTACTGGACGCGGTTCAGGCGGCCTGTTTCTTCATGTATTACTTGGCCTTCTTTTCCAATCAGCGTAACATATTTATATATTCGATTCAATCTCTCATTCGCAGGCAGATCAACGGTAATCAGCCCGTCCTCGGCATGGATCCCGGCGAAATAAAACCCGGTAGATACATAGAAACTGCCCGCCTTGACGGCTTCCAAAATGCTTTCGTTCGTATTCCGCTCCGCGAGCACCATATTCCAAGAGCGCTTCTCCTGACCATACACATGGAAGTCATCATTACCGAAGCCCCATACGGTCCGGCCCGCACTTAGCAGCTGATCCCACTTGTCGAAGGCCACGTCATACTCGGGGTTGCCGTCGCCGTTCACAATCTCAATGCCCGTATAGCCGGTCATGCTCAGCATATCCTCCAATCGCCAAAATTGCGAGAAATACCGGTTCGGATGCGCCAAAATGCTGATTCCGCCATTGGCAAGGCAGGCATCGGACAAACGCTGATAGTTGTCGATCGTAAACGTATTATAATAGCCTTCCATAATCGAACTCGGCGGCTGGACAAGCAGCATATGCGCTTCAGGACTGCTCACCTCCATCGCTTCAAATACCGTCGGAATACGCCGCTCTCCTTCATGAGCCGTGATGACATCATGATCCGAGATGCCCAAATAATCATACTGCCCGTACATCTGATAGACAATTTCAAGCGGCTGCGTGCCGCATTGGCTGTTGTTCGTATGATTGTGAAAGCTGCCTTTCAGCCATACTCCCTGCTTGTCATATGGATTTTTGATCGTTATCACGATGAACAGCCTCGCTTTCTCCCTTATTCTTTGACCGATCCGATCATGACGCCTTCGGCAAAAAACTTCTGCACAAACGGATACACGCAAATGATCGGCGTGACGACAACGATAATGGTAGCCATCTTCAAAGAATTGCCCGTCACTTGCATCTTCTCCAAAATCTCATACGAGGTCGTGCCCGCGTTTTGCATCAATGCGGCGCGAATCGCGTCTTGCCTCGTCAGCATCTCTTGCAGAAGCGTCGATACCGGCCTCAGATTCGTCTTTTGGACATAGAACGCTCCGGTGAACCAATCATTCCAATGACCAACCGCGTTGAACAGACTGATGACCGCAATGACCGGCTTGCTGAGCGGCATAATAATGCGGATGAAGGTCGTAAAATCATTGCAGCCGTCCAGCTTCGCGGACTCTTCCAGACTGACGCTAATCTGCGAGAAGAACGTCCTCATAATGATAATATTCCACGCGCTGTACAATCCGGGAATGACATAGACCCAGATCGTATTGACGAGATGAAGCTGCTTCAACAGCATATAGTACGGAATGACGCCGCCGCTGAACAGCATCGTGAAGAAAATCATAAGCGTAAAAAATTTGACCCCCGGGAGTGTCTTGCTCTTCAAGGTGTAGGCGGCCATCGCCGTCAGGAATACGCTGAAGAAGGTGCCCACAACCGTTCTGAAAAGCGTGATCGCGTACGCGCCCAAAATATTGGACGAGCTGAACACTTCTTGATAATTCTCCAACGTCCATACCCGAGGCCAGAAGAAAATGCCTCCTCGTTCCGCATCTTTCCCCGCATTGAACGACAGCGCAAATATATTGAGAAACGGAAGAATAATCGACAGGCATAGTAAGATAATGACGACATAGATGACGATGCGGTATATTTTTTCGCCTGTAGAAACTTTATAGAAATCGTTCACAGTCGTTCCCCTTTCCTTATGAATTAGGCGGGAATACATCCCCGCGGAAGCTCCTGTCCCCCGGGGACAAGAGCCTCTGCGGATCTTGTCTGCGTGCCGCTTACTGCGAAGGACTCAGCACGATCGGCGTGGCCGGATCCTTGCTCTTTTGCTCCAGCAGTTGAATATAGCCTTGCAGATCGGCCGCTTCCAGCTGCTTATTCACGGACTCCATAATTTTGGCCGCTTCGGCCTTCGACTTCGAATAATACGCCCGGACTAAGCTCTCATTATAGTTGTCCAATGCCGTTTTCAGCTCTGTTCCCTTTTCATATTCGCCCAGGAAGGAGAGCGGACCGTAGCCGTCTTGGATTTTGGCGTTTTTATATTTCTCGTCCCAGCCGAAATAATCGGCGATGTTGTTCGGGCCTTCATTTTCTGCCGGGAATGCGGCGTTTCCATATTCCGCTTCGCCGAAGTCGGCTACCGGATCGAGATCCGTATTGCCAAGGTACTCGCCCCATGTGTCGCCAGCGCCCTGGAAGGCAAGCTGCTGCGCGGCCTTCGGATCCTGCTTCTTCAGATCGATGACTTCCTGCTTCACGATCGGATTGCCGTTCTCGTCCAGCGTGTAATCGCGGCCTTCGATCCCGTACTGCCACAACAGCTTGCCTTCACGGCTGGCCAGGAAATCAGCGAACTTCACGATCTCCTCCGGCCGTTCCGTCGTAGCCGGGATCGCCCAGACGTTGTAGCCGGATTTATAAGTCAATTC
This sequence comes from Paenibacillus thiaminolyticus, assembly GCF_003591545.1. Classification (GTDB taxonomy): domain Bacteria; phylum Bacillota; class Bacilli; order Paenibacillales; family Paenibacillaceae; genus Paenibacillus_B; species Paenibacillus_B thiaminolyticus_A. Next base: position 48,832 of record NZ_QYZD01000013.1, on the reverse strand, counting down.
CATCTGATACGGGCCTTCCACGCTGTCCAACGGACCGATCGGCAAGTAATGCATATCTTTATTGAACTCCAGGTAGTTATGCATATCGGAAATAATGGCGAACGATCCGTTCAGCGCCCCTTCTGTCGCTCGCGTCTCGTCCATCGTATAGTACTCAGGATGAATCAAGCCTTCATTGAGCAGCTTCTGGACGAATTCGATCCGCTTCATCGGGTACTCCGTCTGGCTCTCGTGCTTGATTACGCCGTCGCTGTCCCGGAAAAATCCTTCATCTCCCCACCACAGATCGGAGTAAAGGTAACTGTTGTCATTGCCGCCCCAATAACGAGGCCCGATCGGATATATATCTTTGCCGTTCTCGTCTTTGAAGTTACCGGCTTTAATTTTTTTCGCCAATTCATACAATTGCTCGGAGGTCGTAATCGACTTCGGATCCACATTCAGCGCTTCCGCAATATCTTTGCGGATATGCGGGCCCCCTACCCATTTCCGGGTTTCCTGTCCGCCCTCGCGGTTCATCCGCATATGCACGAAATACGCTGAGCCGTTGAATTCCGGGCGGAACATAACGCCGTTTTTCGTATCGACCGGCAAATAGCCGTCTTCGAAATATTTGCTGTAAATCTTCGTATCCTTCAAATAAGGCGATAAGTCCGTAAACATCCCTTCACGCGCCGCCTTGAGCAGAACCGGCATTTCCGGCCGGCCGCTATGATTCAAATAGCTGACGATAACATCCGGCAAATCCCCGGTGGCCAGCCCGGCCGTCAAGCCTTCCAGCGAGCTGTTCGCCGGCGTGTTTTCCCACTCCAGCGTAATGCCGGTCAGCTCTTTTATCTTTTTGGCTACCTCGTTATCAATCTGATTCTGGGAAATGTCATTCATGACGCCGTTCATGAAAATCCGCCCTTTAATCGTGCGGTCCGCGATCCAGGTGGCCGGCTTCTCTTCCTTGTCCGCATCCGCGGAGCTGTCTCCTCCCGCTGACTTGCTTCCAGCCCCTCCTCCGCTGCAAGCGCTTAACAACATGATGATCGTAAGCAATAATGCCGTCCACTTTCCCCACTTACTTTTCATGCCTACACCCCTTTTTTAGAATCGATTTATGAAAAACGCCTTTCGGCGCCGTTCATATGATGCATAGCAAGCCGTGGATTCTGGTAACGTTACCATAAAGAAGTGTCGGAAACTTTGCGGGATATTTTATTGGCAACAATGACAAGAATCAGGCCAATAACCCCCTGAACCATCCCGACTGCGGTCGCATAGCCGAACTGGCCGTTCTGCAAGCCGACGCGAATAATATACGTATCCAATATTTCCGCCAAATGCATATTCCCGGGTGTTCGTAACAGATAAATCTGATCGAAGCCCGCCGATAAGATGTTGCCAAGCGACAAAATGAATAAGATGACGATCGTCGGCAATATCGAGGGAAGTGTAATGCTCCAAATTTCGTTCCATTTGTTCGTTCCGTCAATTTTACCGGCTTCATACAGTTCAGGATTGATGCCGGATATGGCCGCCAAATAAATAATCGATTCCCAGCCGATCCCTTTCCATATGTAACTCCAAAACATGATAGAGTAAAAATAATCGCCTTCCATTAGGTAAAAAGTGGAGCCTTCTCCGCCCATAGCGCCGATGGCCTGATTGAGCAGCCCGGTGTCCGGCGCCAAGATGCGTTGCAGCATCCCGACCACGACCACCCAGGAGATAAAATGAGGTAAATAAGAAATGCTTTGCGCAATGCCTTTGAACCGCTTATGTCTCACTTCGTTGAACATGAGCGCCAACACAATCGGAAAAGGCATGCCGACAAACAGCTTCAGCGAACTGATGATGAGCGTATTTTTAATTAGGGTCCAAAATTGATAGTCATTGAAAAAGGTTTCAAAGTAATGAAAGCCAATCCAGGGACTGCCCAGGATGCCCATATTGAACTTGTACTCTTTGAAGGCCAGGATGAGTCCGCCCATCGGAATGTAGTTGAAAATGATAAAGTACACAATGCAGGGCAGCAGCATAAAATATAAATATTTGTGCAGCAAAATTTTTTTCCACAGCTTCCGCCATCTTCCCGAATGGATTCCGGACGCGTGAGCATTCGTGTGCATTCCATCAGTCCTTTCCCTTATCATCTAGGATGTCGTTGGATAAGCGCGGCTCACCTCCATAAGTCTTCTCGGTCGAAAATCGTATGGTATCGATTCCATAAAAATGATAAAAAAAACGAGTGATTCTGCTATTCAATTCTGTTTCCAAGCGTCTTTTTACTACTTTTTGCCTCGTAAGCGCTTTCTCTTGCCTCATTTTATCTGAAATCCTTTCCATAGTCAATAAAAAAAACGAGTGTCCGCTTCAGCAGCAGCTCCTGCTCCTTACCGCTCATACGAAGCACACAGGGTGGCCGCACAGGCAAATCGGTTCGATCGGCTTTGGATTCAGCGCCTCTCCTCCGTGGTCCCGCCTCCATACGTTCACTATCCCGTTCAGTCAGACATATGTTCACTATCCCGTTCGGTCAGACATACGTTCACTATCCCATCTGGTCAGCTGTATGTTGACTCTCCCATTCAGTCAGCTATATGTTCACTATTCCGTTCGGTCAGACATACGTTCTCTATCCCGTTCGGTCAGATATATGTTGACTCTCCCATTCAGTCAGATATATGTTCACTATCCCATTTGGTCAGCCCAGCCTTTCACAAAGATACCACGTGCTGCGCGACCACCCACAGATTTGGGACTGTAATGGTTGAACGAAGGAGCCGGATCCCGGCATAGCGCCCGGCAGAACTTATATGAACCTTTCTCCCTGCAGGATCGTACCTAACTGCTGTAGACGTAAGCTATCCATTGCTTAATAATCTAGCATTATGGAATCTAGCATTGACGTATCATAATTGGCAGGACTTCACGCTTCCTATCGCGTACTAGGAGGAGGAATTATGGAACAGATTCGAAGCATCGCATTGATCTGCGAAGGTCGGGCGCCATATTGCGCGCACCGCAGCGGAAAAAGGGTATCATGTACGGATGCTGACTAGACAGGCTGCCAACATGGCTTCATCGGATAAGCTAATCGAAATCAGAGAGGGAGACGCGCTGGACATCCTCCTGCAGAACCAGCATCTCGATTGGTCGCTTGTTCGCTTGCCGTTCGTCAAGGAAGGACCCTGCAAAGGCAATATCAAAGTCAATCTGTACGATATGCCTGGGTCGTCGATAACGAACTCGGATATTGCAGCTTTTCTCATCGTGAGCTAGAGGACCCTGCTTCGATCAGACAAGCGCCTTTCATCTCACATTGAAGAGCTGACGGCATCAGCATGCTTCTGACCAGGCTCTTGTACATATAACATATAGGACAGAGGCAGCGGAATTCCAACGAATTCCGCCGCTCCTGCTCTTCCCCTCGTGCCGCTTGAGGCTGAGCCAAGGGGAGAATGATGTTAAGCGCCGCCAGGAAGCATTCCTTCCCCGGATGGCAACCCCCTCTGGGCACTTCCATGCAATGCCTTCAGTAGGCATTGCTGGCATTGCCACATTGCCGTTGCGCGCCTTCAGCCAGTGCAGGCGTCAATCCGTTCCTGGACAGCCTGATGGCATTTTTTGCATACCGCCAATGTCTGCCCGTCGGACTTCGTCCGGATGTAGAGCAGCTTGATACGCGTGCTAGCACAGACGGGGCAGGTTCCTCTCCCGCGCGCCGGCAGCCTCCACAGCGATTTTCCCCGTTTATTTTTCGCCATGCTTCCTCTCACCTTCCCTCCCTCATGCTCCGCGCGAGGACACCCCCGCAACCGGTTCGTTTACGGGTATGACACAGGAGCGCCAAATATGCCGCAGGATTTCGGCGGCGCGCATTTTTCGCATCGTATCCGGCCAAGACATGGTATGATAAAAGAAAAAGCTTGTTAGCTTGTTAAGGAGAGGTATGCTCATGAATCAAGTTCGTATCCTTACAGACAGCGCGATCGACCTTCCCCCGTCCGTCCTCGAGGAGCTGAACATCACGGTGCTGCCGATAATCGTAACTCTCGATCAGAATCAATACGAGGACGGCGTTACTATACAACCGAAGAAAATGTTCGACGGCATGCGCCAAGGGCTGGTGTACAAGACTTCCCAGGTTCCCATGGAGCGGTTCCAGCAGACCTTCACGGCCATCGCGGAAACCGGCGAAGAAGCGATCTACATCGCCTTCTCTTCCGAGTTATCGGGTACATACGCGTCCTCACGGATGATGCTCGACATGGTGAAGGATGATTATCCTGACGCAGCGATAGATATCATCGATTCCAAATGCGCCTCCATGGGCTTCGGCCTCGTCGTCGAACAAGCGGCGCGCTGGGCGGCCGATGGCATGTCCCGCGAGCGTCTCGTGTCCAAGGTGCGTGCCTTGGCAGCAGGGCTGGAGCATGTATTCACCGTGGATGATCTGGAATACTTGTATCGCGGCGGGCGGGTAAGCAAATCTTCCGCCGTTATCGGGGGCTTGCTGAACATTAAGCCGGTGCTGCACGTGGAGGATGGCAAGCTTATCCCTGTAGACAAGGTCAGAGGAAGGAAGAAATCGATCCAGCGGCTGGCAGACCTGATGGAGCAGCGCGCCAATCTGGAGGACAAGGATCAACTGATCGGCATCGCTCACGGCGACGACACGGAAGCGCTGGAGATGCTCAAGCAAATCATCAACGAGCGGTTCGGTATGCATAACATTATGACCGGATCGATCGGCTGCGCGATCGGTGCCCATTCCGGGCCGGGGACGCTCGCCCTGTTCTTCCGCAGCCGCAACTATACGGAAGCCGATTAATCCGGCAATAACAGAAGCCCCGCTCCGAAGGAAGCGGGGCATTGCTTTTATTTGATAGGCTCAGGCGACAATCGTCTCCTCATCGGACTCCTGCGTCTTCGCCTCCGCCGGCTGCTGCTTCACGCCATTGAACAGCAGATTCATGACGAGCGCGGTGAACGTCCCTGCGACGATCCCATTATCGGTCAGAATCCGCACCGTGTCAGGCAAGCTGTCGAAGATGCCCGGCGCAACCGTGACGCCAAGCCCTATCCCGACCGAGCACGCGATGACGAACAGATTCTCGTGACGGTTCAGGTCGACTTGGGAACCAATCATGCGCAGACCGCTGGAGATGACCATGCCGAACATCGCGACCATCGCCCCGCCCAGCACCGAATCGGGAATAAGCAGCGTAAGCGCGGCGATTTTCGGCACGAAGCCGAGCAGCATGAGCAGGCCCCCCGCGACGACGATGACGTCCCGCGTCTTGACGCGGCTCATCTGGATAAGGCCGACATTTTGCGAGAAGGTCGTGTACGGGAACGCATTGAACAATCCGCCGATGAAGATGGCCAGCCCTTCGGCCCGATAGCCGCGGGCCAGGTCCTTCGAATCGAGATCGCGGTCCACGATCTTGCTCAAAGCCATGAATACGCCAGTCGACTCGGCGATGCCGACCATCGCGACGATAATCATCGTTAATATCGCTGTCGGATTGAACTTCGGCGTTCCGAAATAGAATGGCTGCACGGCATGGAACCAGCTGGCATCCAACACTGGGGCAATATCGACCTTGCCCATCAGGGCTGCGGCCAACGTTCCGATCAGCAGGCCGATCAAGACCGAGATCGCACGCATGAAACCTTTCGAAAATTTATTAAGCAGTACGATAAATATCAGAACGCCGAACCCGAGCATCAGATTGTCCGGGCTCCCGAAGTCGGGACTTCCCTGTCCACCGCCAAGATTGCCGAAGGCAACCGGAATGAGCGTAATGCCGATAATGGTGACGACCGGACCGGTCACGACCGGCGGGAAAAAGCGAATCATCTTCCCGAACCATCCGCCGAACAGAATGACGAACAGGCCCATCGCCAATATCGACCCGTAAATATACGGTATGCCGTACTGCGAACCGATGGCGATCATCGGCATGACTGCCTGGAAGGCGCAGCCGAGGACGACCGGGAGGCCGATTCCGAAGAAGCGGTTCGTAAAGACTTGCAGCAGCGTCGCGATGCCGCACATGAGCAGATCGATCGCGACGAGATAGGTTGTCTGTTCCTGGGTGAATCCGAGCTGACTGCTGACGATCAGCGGCACGATGACCGCGCCGGCGTACATCGCCAGCACATGCTGGAGACCGAGCGAGAAGGTCTTCAGCGGGTGGCGGTGCTGTTGGAACACCTTGTTGTCCACCATGCTCATTCGGCGGCCACCTCCTGCGTCTCATCGACGAAGGTCACGGTTCCGTCCGTCAGCGACGCGACGCGGACCAGCGATTCGACGCGGTAGCCGGCAGCCAGCAAATGATCGCGGCCCGGCTGGAACGACTTCTCAATGACGATGCCGAAGCCGACGACAGCCGCCCCTGCCTGTTCCACGATGCGGGCCAGGCCGGAGGCCGCTTCGCCGTTCGCGAGGAAATCATCGATGATGATGACGCGATCATCCGGCGATAGGAATTTTTTGGATACGGTCACTTCATTCGTCTCTTGCTTCGTGAAGGAGTATACCTTCTCGACAAATATATCGTCCCGCAATGTCAGCGACTTCTGCTTTCTCGCGAAGATGAGCGGCACATTGAGCTCCAGCGCCGTCATTAAGCCGGGCGCGATGCCTGACGATTCGATCGTCAGCACCTTCGTAATCCGCTCGCCGTCGTAGCGCTTCACGAATTCTTCCCCAATCTCCTTCATAAGCACCGGATCCATCTGATGGTTCAAGAACGAATCTACCTTAAGCACGCGGTCGCTTAGCACCAATCCCTCTTGCTGCACTTTGTCCTGAAGCCGTTTCACTGATTACGTTCCCCTTTCGATAATGGCAGCCTGTCCGTCTTTTTCCGGTATTCGATGCACCATGCCAATGGCAAAAAGCCCGCGCCACACATTTCACAAGGAAATGAGAGCCACAGGCTTGGAGAACCGCTCCGAATCATGCCTGCTTGCGGCATGATCGATCACGGCAGCAGGCCGGTAAACGGCGCGGCGCGCCCTTCACGGCAAGCTGTCGAATCGGGTTCCCGTAGTCCAATCATTTCCGGTGATCGGGTAGAAACATGCAGGCCGATTCCTGCACATATACGAGAATAAAGAGTCGCTGCTAATAATAGGCGTCTTCCCCTGCCGGCATCGGTACAGGAAGTCGCATTGTGTCGATCGAATATGTCGAGAAGTATACAACAAGTTCGCTGGAATGGGAAGAGAAAATTTCTGAAAATCAATCACGCCCGCATGATGCGCTTGCCCGGGAGACTGAACCGAGGCTGCCCTGCATCGCCCTTTTCCCCCGCATCCGAGACAAGGATTGAAAACGAAGCTTGACAGTAGCGAATTGTTGTAACTATAATGGTTACAACGGTTGACTTTCATAGGCCTGATGCAAAGTGAATTTGTGAATATGTTGTACCTGAATAGGTTACAACATAGGTAGCATGATGAATCGATGACAAGAAAAGGAGCGATTTCCATGAATATCGGAATTATCGGAGCAACCGGCAAAGCCGGCAGCCGGATTATGGCTGAAGCATTGGAGCGCGGACATCAAGTAACCGCGATTGTAAGAGACGCGTCGAAGCTTGCGGATTTGTCCACGCCGCGCGTATTGGAGAAAGACGTGTTCCAGCTTACCGCAGACGACCTGCGTCCCTTCGACGTCATCGTCAATGCATTCGGGGCGGCACCGGGCAGCGAACATCTTCATGTCGAAGCCGGACGTGTGCTGATTGAGGCGCTGAAGGATGTTCCGAACACCAGATTGATCGTCGTGGGCGGAGCAGGCAGCCTGTTCGCCGATGAACAAGGAACGGTCCGCGTCATGGATACGCCGGACTTCCCAGCGGACTACCTCCCGACCGCCCAGAATCAAGGAGAAAATCTGGAGGATCTGCGGGCCAGCTCCATCAACTGGACGTTCATCAGCCCTTCCGCCTTCTTCGATCCGGAAGGACCGCGCACAGGCAAGTACGTGACAGGTAAAGACCAGCTTCTCATCAACGCGGCGGGACAAAGCTATGTCAGCTATGCCGACTATGCGATCGCCGTCGTGGACGAGCTCGAGCAGTCTCGTCATCTGAAGCAACGTTTCACCGTCGGCTCGGAATCGAAATAACACACCTAGACAGGGGGGCGGCAAGCCCCTCTTTTTTTGGGGGCCGCCAGGACGCAGGAATCCGTACAATCCCGCGTCAGCCGGATGCAGGCCGTCATCGGATTCACCTCTTCCTCCTGCAGGCATGCATCATAGCACGGATTGCATTTCTTCATGCATTTGGGGCATTCCCGGATGCATTTTCATCATCGGTTAGTGATATGGCTAGGCCTCCTGTTCATGGCTGTCTCATTCCATGGTGCGGCTTCGTCATCGCGCCTATCTCGTTTTTTATATCATGTATCCGAAAATGAAACCTCCTCCTCCATCCGCAAGCCTGGCCACGCAGCAAAGGGATGGCCCCCAGACCATCCCCTCCCTCTATTGCGTCTCACTGACGCCGTTCGGTTACGGGGTATCCCCGAACAAGCTCATCTGCTCCCACTCCGGTCCGATAGACGGAGCTTGCATATCGAGCAGACGCATCAACTGAAGTGCATTCGGAGCGGCGTCGCCGCCGGAATTATTATTGAAAATAACGCAGCACTGCGCCGTCTCGGCCAGCATCGCCACCAGCCGCTCCTTCCATTCCAGCAGCTCCTGCTCGTTATAGCGGTACAAATAGCGGACATCCCGCCAGTTCGCTTGCCCCTGCGATTGCCAGCCGGATGCGTTCCGGCCGTGCAGGCGAATCAGTGTCTGCCCTTTGTCAGTCGGCACCGGCACGATCGGAATCGAGCCTTCTCCGGCTTGCGGCTCGTCGCAGACGCTGTGAATCCAGCCTTCCTCGCGCATGAACGCCAACGTCCGCGCGCGCATCTCCGGCGTGAACCAGCTCTGGTGCCGGAACTCGAGCGTCACCGGCAGCGAGCCCATCCACTGGCGAGTGCGGCGCAGGATGTCGACATGCCTACGCACGCAGTGGAACCAGGGCGGGTACTGGAACAGCACGGAGTGCAGCTTCCCGGAGGCATGCAGCACCTCGACCGCCTCGCGGCAGGCCTGGAACATCGCTTGCGCATTATCATACGGGATGCGGCCCCGCGTATGGCCCGTCATCCCCTGGTACGCCTTGACGACGAAGCGGAATCCGTCCGGAGTCTGGGCCGCCCAGCTCTCCATCCGCTCCGGCGACGGGATCGCGTAGAAGGAGCTGTCCATCTCGACGACAGGGAACCGCTTGGCGTACTCCGCCAGCTTCTCCGTCCCCTTCGTTCCCGGCGGGTAAATATCATGATCCCCCCAGCCGGCCAGTCCAATCTGAATGCGTTCCGATACGAGTTGTTCGGTCATGTCCGGCATAGCTATCGACTCCACTCATTCACTGAAGTTGTTGTCCGCATCATGCAGATACCCGTATCATATCATAAGCACATTCAGGACAGCCATTGCTCCAGATGCGCCTTGACGAACGCATCATCGTTCCAATGCGGATAATCCCGCTGGATGCGGTCGATCTCCTCCGCCTGGCCCGGAGAGAGCGTCTCCTCCGGATTGAGGCACCATATGCCCGGCAGCAGCCCCTGCCGGCGAAGCACCTCGTGAATTCCGGGAATGCAGCCGGCGAACTGGTAAGCCGCATCGAATAGCACCGCGTTGCAATCGGTCACTTCAATATTGCGGGTCAGCCATTCGGGGTCGATCCCGCCGGAAGTTCGCGCTGCCTTAATCGACGCCAGCATCTCGGCCGCCTTGTGCGTCCAGACGGCCCAATGGCCGAGCAGCCCGCCGACGATGCGCTTCTCCACCGTCTGTCCGTTCACCTGGAACCGGAACACGGTCAGCAGATCATTGATAATGTTGTCGTCATTGCCGGTATAGAGCGCAATCTCATCGCGCCGCGGCGACTCGCATACCGCGCGCACGACGTCGATCGTCTGGTAGCGGTTGAAGAGCGCCATCTTGATGGCGACGACACCGGGAATGTCAGCGAACGCTCTCCAGAACGAATAGCTGAACAGCCGGCCGCCCACCGACGGCTGCAAATAAAAGCCGAACACCGGCATGACCGCGGCAACCCGTCTTGTCCGCTCCAGCAGCTCCTCTTCGGAATAGCCGGCCAGCCCGCCCATGCTCAGCAGACCAGCATGATAACCAAGACCGCGAGCCGTCTCAGCTTCTTCCACCGCCTGCTCTGTTGGCCCGCATAATCCGGCGACCATCAGGAACGGTCTTGCGATCCGGGCCTGCTCGACTTCCTCCACCGCCAAGGCAAGCACCTTCTCATAGAGACGATGCTTCGGGTCGCGGATTTCGAACTGCGTCGAATGCACGCCGATGGCGATGCCGCCGGCGCCCGAAGCCGCATAATAGCGGGTCAGCGCCCGCTGATAGCGCTCATCCAGCTGCCTGTGTTCGTTCAAAGCCAACGGGTGGGCAGGAATGCACAGGCCGTCGCGCAGCGCCCGCGTCAGCTCTTCTGTCCAGTTCACAGCCATGTCAGAATTTACCCTCCCGTTCCTGGAAATGCGTCGGCTTGTTAATCGTCTTGCCGTCCTGCTTCACCCATGCCGCCGTCCAGTCGAACAGCGTCTGCAGGGCCACGGAAAGATATCCGAACCGCTGCATGGTCGATGACGCGTTGCTGAGCAGAGCCTCGGAGGCCTCCTCAGACGTATAGATCGGCTGCTTGCCAAGCCGTCTTCCCAGCTCTTCGGCCGCATAACGGACCGACACCGTCTCCGAACCAGTCACGTTATAGATGGCCGGCGGCGTATCGCAAGCGAGCAAGGCCCGGATCGCAACCTCATTGGCATCTCCCTGCCAGATGCAGTTGAAATGGCCCATCGTCAGATCGACCGGTTGTCCGGACGCTACCGACTTCGTAATTTCAAGCATGACGCCATAACGTAAATCGATGGCATAGTTCAACCGGTAAATGCAAATCGGTGTCCCGTACTGCCTCGAAAAGTGCTCGAACATCCGTTCACGGCCGAGGCAGGATTGTCCGTATTCGCCGACCGGCGCCGGGGACTGGCTCTCGGGAGCTCCGCCCTGCTTCACCGGCGTAAGCGGATACACATTGCCAGTAGAGAAGACGACGATGCGGGATGACCTGAACTTCTGGGCGACCCGTCCCGGCAAGTACGTGTTCATCGCCCAGGTCAGATGCTCCTTCCCGGTCGTTCCGAACTTGGTGCCGGCCATGAAGATGACATTCGGCACATCAGGCAGCGCCTGCAGCGCATCGTCATCCAGCAGATCGCAGGAGATCGCCTCTACCCCGCTCGCAGCCAGCTTATCCATCAGACCCGCTTTAGAGAAGCGGGATACGGCGTACACCTTTTTCTCCACGCCGGCTGCACGTATCGCCTCGACCGCCAGCTTCGCCAGTGTAGGGCCCATCTTGCCTCCCGCGCCAAGCACCATAATATCACCATCCAGACGGCGTACGTCCTCGATCAGCCGCTGGGATGGAATAGAGAGCACTTGTTCCAATTGTTCTTCCGAATGAATCAGCGGTTGCTCCGCTTGAATCAACACGGGTATTCCTCCTTCCGATGAGTAGCTTCATAATCTGTGTTGCTACTTCAATCATACGGGCGGCCCGCGAAGGAAAACAAATCTTTAAATCGTCTAAAAATGGTTCTGTGACAGATTCAGACAAAATGGCAATCGCGTGCGACCACAGATTCCTTACGCATAGCAGAATTACATAACATATGTTACTATATTATAGTTAGTGTTAAAGCTATGGATAAATCAAGGCTGACTCAGCCCATGCTACTCAAGTAGACAATAGGAAGGATGATTATCAATATGAACCAACAGCACGCTGCGGCAACGGCTGCCGAGACGATGCACGCCCGGCATTCGGTGCGGAAATATGTTCCGGGCGTACGCATACCGGAAGCAGACATGAATGAAATACTGCGCTTGGCCGGAACGGCCCCGTCCTCATGGAATTTGCAGCATTGGCGCTTTTTGGTGATCGAGGAAGAGGAGAACAAGCGGGCCTTACTCCCGATCGCGAACAATCAACAGCAGATCGTCGACTGCTCCGCGGTCGTCGCCATTCTGGGCGACACACAAGCGAATCGGGTCGCTGCCGACATCTACGGCGCCCAGCTGGCGGCGGGTTCGATTACGCAGCAGGTGCATGACACGCTGGTCGGCAATATTAATCGAGCTTATGCGTCATCGCCTCAAGTCGGCGTAGAGGAAGCGATCCGTAATGGTGCCCTGGCCGCCATGCAGCTTATGCTCGCAGCAACCGCTGCAGGGTACGCCACATGTCCGATCGGCGGCTTCCGCCGGGACGAGCTGATCAAGACATTCCGCATTCCGGAGCGGTATGTCCCGGTCATGCTCGTAACGATCGGGCAATCGGCTGCACCTGCCCATCCGACCGGGCGCTTCCCGCTGGAACAGACCGTCATTCGGGAACGGTTCCCGGAGCAATCGTAATTACTCTAGCGCATATCGAAGCGCCGATTCCCTCAACAGGGAACCGGCGCTTCTGCGCATATGACAACGTGCCGGCATGCGGAACACCGGGGCGCATCATGCGTCACACCGGTTGACTCCACCGCATCTTCACATGCAGCTCGCAGCAATCGTTCGGATCCGTATCGGGCCGCAGGGCGATCTGAATGACGGCCGGTGTCACTTTGACCACAATCGGGACCGAGATCCCCGTTGAGCGAAGCAGCCGCAGCACCTCCTGGTTATGGCCGCGCTGGGCGGCATCCATAACCGAGGCGGCCAGCTTCCGATCCCCCTCAATGGCGGACAACAGCTTGAGCGCTTGCCGCGACAGGTGCTTCGATGTCGATGCGGAGGCGACGAACTTATCCGGCTTCACCGCTGGATAGGGATCGGGCCTGGAGACTGAAGTTGTTCCGCTTGCTGCCACGCTCCCGGATGCGGAGGGATAACGGGGTCCGGGCACATAAGGCGCCATGGCGGACACTCCTTACATTGACTAATACATCAGCCTATGCGCGAGGAGGCTGGCCGGTGCGGAACAATTTGGCGGAACGCCGCCATCGCCGCCGCCTAAGGTCATGAACAAGTCAGAAGATGCTCCATTCAAATCGTTCAGAGAGCATGGCCAGCATGTGCACGCCAGCCACGCTATTTCCCTTCTCATTGAGCGCCGGACCATAAACGCCGATGCCCAGCTGGCCTGGAATGAGCGCCATGATGCCCCCGGACACGCCGCTCTTCGCCGGAATCCCGGCTTCAAGCGCGAATTCGCCCGACGCGTTGTACATCCCGCATGTCGTCATGAACGAACTCGCGATCTGAACATATTTTCTCGGAATATAACAATGTCCCGTCGCCGGGTCGCAACCCCGGTTCGCCAGCACGAGCGCCATCCGCGCCAGCTGGCATGTCCGGACCTCGATGGCGCATTGCCGGAAATAGACGTCGAGCGTCGCTTCCACGTCCCCTTCCAAAATGCCGTTGTCCTTCAAATAATAAGCCAGCGAACGGTTCCGGTAAGCGGTCTCCCGTTCGCTCTCGTAGATTCGCTTGTTCCAGGTGATGCTGGGATCGTCCGCGAGCATCCGGACAAATTCCAGCAGCCGTTCCGATTTCTCCTCCGGTGTCCGGCCTTCGATCAATGAGGCGATCGCGATCGCTCCCGCATTGATGAACGGGTTGAACGGCTTCCCGGGATCGACCAGCTCCAGCTTCAAAATCGAATTAAAATCATCGCCGGTCGGCTCCTTGCCCACCTTCGCGAAGACCCCAGCCTCGCCGCTGTCCAAGAGCGCGAGCAGGAGCGAAAACACCTTCGACACGCTCTGCATCGTGAACGGCTCCTCCGTCTCCCCCGCCTTCACTCGTTCTCCCCGCATCCCGCACAGCGAGATGCCAAGCGCATCCGGTCTTGCCTCAGCGAGACCCGGAATATAGGTAGCCACTTCGCCGGCGGCCGCCATCCGGCGGCTCTCCTCCAGCCACTGCGGCAGCCCCCGCTCCAAGTCGTTCCAATGTGCTGCTATCACACCGCGTCATCCTTCCCTTGCTTCACGCAATCATGTCCATAGCGTGTCTTGGCAGGCGGCATTCCATACACTCCCTGCGCGCCCCTGGCGCCATTCGATCCGGGGAATGCCGCACTTACCCCTAACGCTTATCCGTGACCGAGCCTGACAGCTTGTCCCGGATCCGGCTCTCATACCGGTAATATGCTTCATTCGCTGTCCAGCCGCGATCTTCCGACATCTTGGCCAGCCGTACCTGGCGCTCCGTCAGACGCCGGCGGATGCCGTCGCGGGCTTCCGTATCCGTGCAGGCCGAGAGCAATTGCTCCAGCCGGACAATCTCCTGGCGCAGCTTCTGCCGCTCCGGCAGCAGACCCGCATGATCCAACAGCAAATAACCCGCACGCAGATGCTCCGGCACATGCGACAGATCCTGCAGCTTCAACGGCTTGCCCTTGCCCTGCAAGTCGTCGAAGACGCCTTCTTCTATCGCCGCTTCGATTTTGCGCTCGGCAATCCAGCTCAGTATGCTCATCTGCGTTCCCCCTATAGATTTCTGAAATACTTAACCAGCTCCATGAACAGAGGCTTCACTTATTTTACACGAAGTGCCCGCCTCTTTTAAGTTGATGATAACAACGCGAAACTCATCCACGAACCGGTCTGCGAAATAATCGCCCCGCTCATCGAATTCGCAATGTAATTGCGGAATGCACAACGGGTCGCCTTGGCTTTGCGTAAAGATTTCGAATACTCCTCTCTCCGTTGCCAGCATTTCCGCGGTCCACATCCATTATCACTCCCTCCGTTCGAATCCACCCGGCCTGACCGAATCCTATAACAAGCCGCCATTTCTCCATTAAAAAACCGAAGCTCCCGTTGCGGGAACTCCGGTCTTGTGCATCCCCATGTTGCTATATTCCATGGCAGCAGGCGGCGCGGTGCCTGTTATCTTCGCGCTGCTGCCGTGCGCAAAGGTTAGTGCAGCCGCCCCGTCCAGTCCGGCTCATGGGTCAGCATGAACTGCTCTGTCGTCAAATAGAGCGGAATCGACGGCTTCTCTTTTAAATAATGCCGTTCGATCAGCTTGTCGTAATGAACTTGGCGGTTCCGGGTTCCCGGAATGACCGGCAAATCATCGTGATTGTCCAAATAATCGTCAACTGCCGCCTGCACGACGTCAAGGGACAGCGGAATATGCTTGTCTTGTTCCTCAAAAATCTCATAGGTCATACGGGACATATAAAAGCGCTGATCCGAAATTCCGCCGAGGTAACGCTTCAATCGGGACAAATCAATGCTTTGGTCGGGACGGAGCAGCGTGGTTCGGGGTATTTGCTCCTGCATATCCTGCTCATACTGGAGCACCGCCCGCTTCACCTCGTCCAACGTAACATGAACCACTTCTTGCCGGGGGGCAGAAGGCTTGCGTCGCTTGAACCACCGCATCATCGAACCCACCTTTCTCCCGTTCCTGTCTAGTATTCAGGAAACAAGTATATTGTATTCGCTTACAGTTCCATTATAACATGGAATGCCTTTGCTTTCCTCTGTTTTCGGACCTATTTACAGAGGTAATAGATAGCAAAAACGAGCGCTTGCCCGCTCACGGCAGGAACAGCCTGCTGGTAAGGACGGGACAAACGCTGGAATATAGAGAGGAGTTGCGCACATGGACAAGCAGCACCAACACGCGCCGCTCCATTGGATGGTGTCGCCATCGTAACCGGAGCCGAGTCTGGCATCGGACGCGCCGCCGCCCTCCACTTGGCGGAAGCGGGCCAGGTCGCCTTCGCCAAGATGGCGGCGCTTGAACTGGCCCGCTATCGGATTCGCGTGAATGTCATCTGCCCTGGGCCATTGAGACCCATATCACAGAGAATACGGATCGCAGAACGTCCGTAGACCGCATCACGATCCCGGTCGAGTATCCCCAGGGCAGCCAGCCGCTTGAACATGGGCCCGGCAAGCCCGAGCAGGTCGCCGATCTGGTGGCATTCCTCGTATCGGATGCCTCCAGCCATATTACCGGCGCCCAGATCGTCATTAACGGAGCGGAATCGCTCCTGTACACATCGGGCCGCCCGGCCGCCGCGCACCCGTGAAGTCGAATGCGCGGTTACGGGACGCGCGATGATGAGAGGCACGGCTGTCCAGGCAAGGCTAGGCTATCCCCACCGCGGCTTCATGGCCCCGTAAGCCGCAGCCAGCCTCGCCCGTGACCGGCCCGCTTACCGCTTCGCTGCCGCGGAACGGGCTTGGCGCACCGACACCGTCGCTTCCACCATATGCTTGAGCGCGGCAACAGTCTCTGGCTCATTGCGCGTCTTGAGTCCGCAATCCGGGTTAATCCAGAACGACTCGGCCGGCAGCACCGTCAGCGCGGTCTCAATGAAGCGCTCGATCTCCCCGACGGATGGGACGCGCGGACTGTGAATATCATAGACGCCCAGGCCGATGCCGAGCTCATACCGCTCCTTCCGCAGCGTATCAACCATGTCTCCGCCGCTGCGCGCCGTCTCCAGCGAGATGACATCCGCATCCATGCGGCGAATCGTCTCCACCATATCGGAGAAATCGCAGTAGCACATATGCGTATGAATCTGCGTCTCCGGCACGGCCCCATTCGTCGCCAGCAGGAACGCGAGCACCGCCCATTCCCGGTAACGCGCCGCATCCTCGGCCTTCAGGGGCATCCCTTCCTTCATGGCCGGCTCATCGACCTGGATCATGCCGATTCCCGCCTGCTCCAGCTCCTTAATCTCCTGGCGGAGCGCGTAAGCAAGCTGATAAGCGCACTGCTCACGCGGAACATCGTCGCGCACGAAGGACCAGTTGAGAATCGTGACCGGCCCGGTCAGCATTCCCTTCACAGGCCGCTTCGTCAATGATTGGGCATACGCCGTCTCCGCTACGGTCATCGCTTCGCGGAAGTCGACATCGCCGTACAGAATTGGCGGCTTGACACAGCGGGAGCCATATGACTGCACCCACCCGAACTTCGTGAAGACGAAGCCGTCCAGCTTCTCCCCGAAATATTCGACCATATCCGTACGCTCGAATTCACCGTGCACGAGCACATCGAGGCCGATCTCTTCCTGAATCCGCACCCAACGCTCGATTTCCTGGCGCAGGAACGACTCATACGCCTCGGTGCTCCATTCGCCCTTGCGGAAGCGGAGCCGCGCCTTGCGAATCTCCGCCGTCTGCGGAAGACTGCCAATCGTCGTCGTCGGCAGCAGGGGCAGCTCCGGCCAACGGCGGCGCTGCGCTTCGCGCCGCTGCTCATACAGCGCGCGGCGGCCATCGGCCTCCGCATCCCGGATCAGGCCCTCCACCGCCTCGACGACATGCGGACGCTTCCGCAACGGCTCCTCGCGCCAGGCGAGAACGGTGGCCGCGCTCGCTTCCAGCAGCGCCGCGCTCTCCGCCGTCGGCTCGGACAGATGGGCGGCCAGCCGCACCGTCTCGGCCACCTTCTCGTCCGCGAACGCAAGCGCCCCGCGGATATACCCCGGCAGCGCCTCCTCCCGCTCCGCCGTCAACGGCACATGCAGCAGACTGCAGGACGGCTGTACGATCCAGTGCGACCGCGGCACGATCGGTTCAATCGACTCCAGCCAGGTTGCCGCCGCAAGCAAGTCGGTCCGCCAAATATTGCGCCCGTCAATGATGCCGAAGGCGACGCGCTTCCCGGACGGAATGCCGGTCTGGCGAAGCGCCGCTTCGTTGCGCTCTTTCCCGTGGACGAAGTCGAGGCCGTAGACATCCACCGGGAGCTGCAGGAACGAATCGAGTCCCGAGACCGAATCGAAATACGTCTGCACCCAGATGGTCAAGCCCGGTGCCGCTTGGCGGAGCCGCTCGTACACGGCTTGAGCCGCCTGCCAATCGTCCGCCGTCATCGGCTTCACGAAGGCCGGTTCATCGAGCTGCACGCAGGAGACCCCTTCCGCCTCCAGTTCATGCAATATCCGGCCGTACACCTCAGCGAACTGATCAAGCACCTGACGGCGCTCGCCTTGCGGGATGCCCTTGATGAAGCGGACATAGGTGTACGGGCCGACCAGGACCGGCTTCCCTTCGATGCCCAGCTTCTCCTTCGCTCTCCGGTAAGAGGCGAGCGGCCGATTCTCGGTCAGCACCGGTGGCTTCCCTTCCCATTCCGGAACGATATAGTGATAGTTTGTATTGAACCATTTGGTCATCTCGCAGGCGACCGCCGTCTCCGTGCCGCGCGCGAGCGCGAAGATCAGATCCGCCGTAATCGGACCGCCCTCGTAGCCGAACCGTTCCGGGCTCAGCCCGAACATCGCCGTCATATCGAGAACATGATCATACCATGAGAAATCATTGACAGGAATGAAATCGATGCCTTCCTCCTTCAGCTTCGCCAGACGAAGCAGCTCAATCCGCTCCATCTCCGCCTCCAACTCGCTTAACGTCAGCTTGCCTGCCCAATACTGCTCCAACGCCTTCTTCCATTCCCGGTCGTATCCGATGCGCGGATACCCGGATACACTCGTCATCACTTGCCCTTTTGCCATGTCGCGTCTCCTCTCCTTAGCGGAACTTCCTAGCGGGAGTACAGGGAAAACAAATTCAATAATTCTTATCCGTTAACAAGGAATTAAAATCGCAATGCACCCTGCCGCGGGTCTTCATGCTCCTTCGGGACCGGCTGCTTCCCGCTTTGGACGCACATAGCCGCTATCACCATGCGCAAAAAAGGACATCCCAGCCAGAAGCAAAGAGATGTCCCGTAAACGTCCGTAACGGAGCATTGAATAATACCCGACCATGCACATGCGTGCATGCGAACCGAGCTATCCAGTCTACGAACACTTCCCTATCTCCCGTAGGTACAAACAGTGCTGTCAGAACAGGCAGGTCTCCTGGCTTCAGCGTCATCGGTGGCGGCAGCCTTCCCGGTCAATCGACCAGTGGCTTCATAAGCCGCGCCTCGTCTGTCACAGTGGCGGGACCGCGCCGGCTTCGAACCGGCTTCCCTATTAAGCTTTGCCGTTACGCAAAGCACCTGTTCCCGTATGTTGTTAATCCGGACTCCGCCTCAGCACAGGCGGCCGTCCGATTGAGAATGATTATATACGCAAGCGCGCGGAATGACAAGTTCTTTTTGCCTTATGCATTTCATAGGTCAAGGCGTACTCTTGTCAACCGGTACAAGAAAAATCAGGACGAGATTGCTTTCGTAAGGCCACAGGTGATAACAGAGGCGGATGCGTTATCGGTCGAAACATACATCACTTTCCGCACGCCATTTTCGATTGCCGATCAAGCACGTTTTTCGTCCCGATGATGTTCGTTTGCAACGCATTTTCCGATTGCTCTTCGCCGATTGGAGCATACGACAAGTTCGTGCGAACAACGAAAAAAGACTGCCAGGAATGTGATCCCGGCAGTCTTGCTTCCAACTGCAATGCTTCTATTCTTATCCATCATCGCGACGGAGGACAATCTCTCCTGTAACGCGTCCGTCAGATCGCCATCCCGTCATGGACGATGACGATGTCCTCGCCGTTCGCATCCAGCACCAGCTCGCGGTTGTCCAGGAACCACAGATCGTTCTCCTCCATGAAGAAGGTAATTCCGTCTACCGTCTCCGACACTGCCGGATGCTGCGGCTCATCCTTCATTATGCCGAAGGAATAGGGCCCGGATGCACTGAATCCGCTATATCGTACGAAGATGCGCACGGTATCCCCTGCTGTATAGCCCCAATCAGATTGAAAGCGTTGCATCGCTTCCGCTGTCACCCGTAAGTGCATGCTCGTTCCCCCTTAACCTTATGACCGTAATCCGATCATACCATGCGGGCACGGCCTTGAAAACCTTGACTTTCCGGTTACAATTTGACACGCTGCAGTCGGAGCGCATTGAGCACCACCGATACGGAGCTGAAGGCCATCGCCGCGCCCGCAAGCCAAGGAGCCAGCAGGCCGGCTGCCGCCACCGGGATGCCCAGACTGTTGTAGACGAGCGCCCAGAACAGATTCTGCTTGATGTTCCGCATCGTCCGCCGGCTCATCTCCATCGCGTCGGCGATGCCGTTCAGGTCTCCGCGCATCAGCGTGACGCCGGCCGTCTCCATCGCCACATCCGTTCCGGTGCCGATCGCGAACCCGATATCGGCCGCCGCGAGCGCCGGCGCATCGTTGATGCCGTCGCCCACCATCGCGACGACGGTGCCGTTCTGCTGCAGCTCGCGGACATGCTGCGCCTTCTGTTCGGGAAGGACCTCGGCGAACACGTCGTCCAGCCCGACCTGGGCGGAGATGGCCTGCGCCGTTCGCTCATTGTCCCCCGTCATCATGACGACGCGGATGCCCATGCCGTGCAGGCGGCTGATCGCTGCCTTCGAGGATGCCTTCACCTGATCCGCTACGGCCACGATGCCTTCCCAGAGCCCGTCAACCGCGACGAGCATCGCCGTCTTACCTTCGATCTCCAGCCGCTGCAGCTCCGCTTCGGCTTCCTCTGCATCAATGCCCTGCCTCCGCAGCAGGTTCCGCGTGCCGATGACGATATCATGCCCATCAACCCGAGCCATAATGCCGAAGCCGGGCTCCGCCTGGAACGATTCCGGCGTAAGCGCCGGCAGGCCCCAGGCATCAAGACCCTTCACGATCGCCTGGGCGAGCGGATGCTCCGATCGCCGCTCGGCGGCAGCCACCAAGAGCGCCAGCTCTTGCTCGCGTTCTGGCTCATTCGCGATGAAGTCAGTCAGGGAAGGCTCGCCCTCGGTTACGGTGCCCGTCTTGTCAAGCACGACGGTCTGCACCCGGTACGCTCCTTCTAGCTGCTCGCCCCCGCGGAACAGAATGCCGTATTCCGCGGCACGCCCCGTCCCCGCCATAATCGAGGTCGGCGTAGCCAGACCGAGCGCGCAAGGACAGGCGATCACGAGCACGGCAATCAGCTTCTCCAGCGCTTCCCCGAAGTTGCCGGGCACAATCGCGAAGTACCACAGACCGAAGACGACAACGGCGATACCGACGACGATCGGTACGAAGACGCCGGATATTTTGTCGGCAATGCGCTGTATCGGCGCCTTCGAGCCTTGCGCTTCCTCGACGATGCGGATAATTTGCGCCAGCGCGGTCTCGGCGCCGACCTGCGTCGCTTCCATCGTGAAGGCGCCCTGGGCGTTCACCGTCGCGCCATACACGCGGTCGCCCGGCTGCTTCTCGACCGGAACGCTCTCGCCGGTGAGCATCGATTCGTCGATCGTCGATGTGCCGTCAAGCACGATGCCGTCGACCGCTATCTTCGAACCCGGCCGGACGATGACGCGGTCGCCGACCTGCACATCATCCACCGGCACCTCCTGCTCGATGCCGTCGCGGATGACAGTGGCCGTCTTCGCCCGCAGGCCGATCAAGGCGCGTATCGCTTGCGAAGAACGGCCCTTGGCCGCCGCTTCGAACCATTTCCCGAGCAGGATAAGGGTAATCAGCACCGCACTCGTCTCGAAGTACATGTCCGGATGATGGGTTCCCCCCCGTACCCATTCCCATACGAGATAGACGCTATAGAAATAGGCTGCTGACGTTCCGAGCGCGACGAGCACGTCCATATTTGCGCTGCCGTTGCGCAGCGCCTTGTACGCCCCGCTGTAGAAGCGGGCGCCGATAATGAACTGTACGGGTGCGGCCAATATCATCTGCACCCATGGATTCATGAACCATTCCGGCACCCAGATCCACGAGGTGAACGAGAAGTGCCCTACCATCGACCAGAGCAGCGGCACCGACAAGATAGCGGAGATAATGAACGAGTTGCGCAGCCGCAACGCGGTCCGGTTCGGCGCCCCCTCCGCTCCCGCTTCCCCCGTCTTCACCTTGCCTTTATAGCCGAGCTGTTCGATCTTGCGCAATATATCTTCCGGACGCAAGCCGGTGAAGGTAATTAGGGCCGATTCGGCGGCCAGATTGACATTGGCGGAGTCGACCCCAGGCAGACGCTTCAACCCTTTCTCAATCCGGGTCGCGCACGCCGCACAAGTCATCCCTTCGATGTCCACATCAAGCGTCTCCGCCGGAACCTTGTAGCCCAGCTTCTCAATCTTATCTGTAACCTGCTGAAGCGAGAGCTGTCCTTCGTCATATTCCACCGTCGCTTGCTCTGCCGCCAAATTCACGTTCGCCTTCACGACGCCGTCCATCCGGCTCAATCCCTTTTCGATCCGGGTCGCGCAAGCAGCGCAGGTCATGCCTTCGATTTTGACGGTCTGCTGCTTGGATGCCATTCTGTGTCACTCCTTTTATTCAGTATACCCCTACACCCTATATTCCAAGCGAAAAAGAAAACTCCCCGCAAGGAGTTCCTGTATAATGGATGGATGCTAACGGCTAAACCCGCTTCCGCCGCTTAAGAAACGACGTCGTAGCCTTGATCCTCGATCGCTTCCCGAATCTTCTCCGGCTGAACCTTCGCCGCATCGTACGTAATCTTCACCTGCTTGGAGCCCAGATCGACCTGCGCCTTGCCGCCGGCCTCCTGAACCGCCTTCTCGACCGCCTGCTTGCAGTGTCCGCATGTCATGCCTTCTACCTTCCAATTTACTTCAGTCATTGTCAATTCCTCCTCAGGATGGATTAGAGGTTGTGCAAAAGGTCCGACCTTTTTGAACACGCCCTACTATTTCAATAATTTGTGTATCGTAACGAGCAGCTCATCAATGACTTCATCATCGCCTTCTTGAAGCCGTTCAATAACGCAGCTCTTCATATGGCCTTCGAGCAGGAGCCGTCCGACGGAATATAACGCCGATTGGATCGACGCGATCTGATGCAGCACCTCATCGCAATACGTATCCTTATCGATCATCGACTTGACGCCGCGCACTTGCCCTTCAATACGGTTCAGACGGTGAATCAGCTTCTTCTTCATCTCGGCCGAATGATGGCTCTTCCGTTCGCCCGTTGACTCGGGGCGATGGCAGGCCATCTCGCCAGCGCCTGCCTCTATGCCGTTGACTGATTCATCGTTGCTGATAAGCGCGTCTTCCCGGGAACTCATCTTATCACCACCTCTTGGACTCATCATAGCATACCCCCCTACCCTATTCAATACCTATTTTGATCAAGATTTTCATTTGAATTTGAATTGTTACCGGCAAATTGTTTACAATTTAAAGTATCAGCATGACTGCCGATACGTTGCACGCGGCCCTGTATATGCTTGAATTTACATACGTACACACGTATATAATAAGGAGGCGCCATCAATATGAGTGAATTCACGAAAGTTACACGCGTAGCGCTTATCGGATCCGGCTTCGTTGGTTCGAGCTACGCCTTTGCCCTGTTCAACCAAGGGCTGGCGGCCGAGCTGGTTATCATCGACGCCAACCAGCTGAAGGCCGAGGGAGACGCCATGGATTTGAATCATGGGCTGCCGTTTGCGTCCAATATGCGCATTTGGGCGGGCGATTACAGCGACTGTAAGGACGCGGACCTGGTCGTCATCACCGCAGGAGCCAATCAGGCTCCCGGAGAGACAAGACTCGATCTGATCGGTAAAAACGCAAGAATCTTCCAATCGATCGTGCAACAGGTCATGGAGAGCGGCTTCAATGGCTTGTTCCTTGTTGCGACGAATCCGGTTGATGTGCTTACGTATGCGACCTGGAAATATTCCGGCCTGCCGGCGAACCGCGTGATCGGGTCCGGCACGATTCTGGACACCGCCCGGCTGCGCTATCTGCTCGGCGAGCGCCTGGAGGTCGACCCGCGCAACGTCCACGCTTATATTATGGGCGAGCATGGCGACACGGAGCTTCCGGTATGGAGCAACGTCAGCATCGGCGGCCAGCCGCTGGCCGATTACCGCAAGACGCATGGCCAGCCGACCGATGAGGAGTTGAACCGCATCTTCATCAATGTCCGCGACGCGGCCTACCACATCATCGAGCGCAAAGGCGCCACCTACTACGGCATCGCCATGGGCTTGGCCCGACTCACGAAGGCCATCCTGAAGAACGAGAATTCCGTGCTCTCGGTCTCGACGCTGCTGAGCGGAGAATATGGGCTGGAGGATGTCTATCTCGGCGTTCCGGCGGTTGTCAACCGCCAGGGCATCCGCGAGATATACGAGCTTCATCTCTCCGAGGAGGAGAAGCAGAATCTCCATCACTCCGCTTCCGTGTTGAAGGAAGCAATCGCATCCATCTTCCCGTCCTGAGCCTGAGCGCGCCGGCATCCTGTCCGGCGCGCTTTGGCGCTTTATTGCGACGGCTGCGCCGTCCAGTCGAGCGCCGCCGGAACCCCTCCCGCGGATTCGGCGGCCGTGACCGCATTGATAATCGCGTAGGCCAGCGTCTCCGCGGCCCACATGCCGGCCAGATCGACCGAGGCGTCTACGCCTCCGGTCGCCATGGCGAACACCGTATCGCCGTCGAACATTGTATGCACCGGGAAGATTGTTCTCGCGAGCCCGGTATGCGCCATCTCCGCCACCTTGTTCATCTCCGTCTTCGTCAGATTGGCGTTGCAGGCGACGACCGCAATCGTCGTATTGGTGCCCGGCTTCATTCCGGCGAAAGGCTTGTCCAATCCGGTCAGATAACGAAGCGGCGCGAGGAAGCTGCCCGGCTCGTCCCCTCGTGCTCCCGCCGCCGTCCCGCCATGGCCCGGATGCCGGATCTCGCCCACCGCGTTCACCGCGACCGCCGCTCCGATGACGAGCCCGCTTGGCAGCTTCACGGAAGCGGTGCTGAAGCCGCCCTTCATGGACCGTTCCGGCCCCGCATACTTGCCGACGGTCGCTCCCATGCCAGCGCCGGCGTTGCCTTGTGCCGGAGGAGACGAGGAGGCAGACGCCGCTGCGGCATAGCCCATGGCGGCCGTCGGCGTCACATCGGGCCGGCCGATGGCGAGATCGAACAGAATCGCCCCCGGCACGATAGGGACCCTCCCTACCCCGACATCCAGCCCGATACCGCGCTCCCGTAAATACCGCATGACACCGTGAGCGGCTTCCAGTCCGAACGCGCTGCCCCCGCTCAGGCAGATCGCATGGACATGCGGAACCATCGCGGTAGGCTGAAGCAGCTCGGTCTCGCGCGTGCCGGGAGCGGATCCCCGCACATCGACGCCGCATACGGCGCCCTCCTCCGCCATGATGGCCGTGCAGCCTGTCAGTGCGGCCTCGTCCTGCGCATGCCCGAGCCGAATGCCCGGCACATCCGTAATGCTGCCGGGATAAGGCAGCGCCTGCCGCCCTTCATGATGTCCGTATAGTGATGTCATGAATGAAAAGTCCCCTTCCGCATATTGAAATGATCGTCTCTATAGCTTCGCGGCGGCGGCCGCCTCCTCCTTTTTTCATGGAACGAGATGGCCCTCCAGTCATCCTTCTATCCCGCTTCCGCCCGCGATAACAGGCTCAAGACGCCCGGCCGCAAGAAATAGTTGCTCTCCATGGCCGGTCTGGTCATAAAGAGAGAGATCTTTAATTTTCCCTAGTTGGAGGTGTTCCTATGAAAATGCGCGTATCTGCCGTCCAGTATCATCTGCATACGATCTCAACCTTCGATGCGTTCGTGTGACAGGTAGAACACTATATCCGGACAGCAGCGGAATACGAGGTGGAATTTCTTCTCTTTCCCGAGTTCATCATGACCCAGCTTATGTCGATTGGAACCGATGAGCGCGAGGCGCTCTCGATCGACGAGCTTCCCGGTTATACCGAAGCCTATCTTGAGTTTGGCCAAGCAATACGGCATGTATCTGATCGGGGGTACCCACGTCATCGAGCGGAAAGGCAAGCTGTACAATATGGCTCATCTGTTCCGCCCCGACGGCACCGTCGAAGAGCAGGCGAAGCTCCATATTACGCCAACCGAAGTCACGGAATGGAATATGGCCGCCGGGGACGGAGTACGCGTATTCCATACGGAGAAGGGCACCTTCGCCATTCTTACCTGCTATGATATTGAATTTCCTGAGATCGTCCGCATGGTGCGCGCCCAAGGGTCCGATGTCATCTTCTGCCCGTCGTGCACCGATGACCAGCAAGGCTTTTACCGGGTCCGCTACTGCTGCCATGCCCGGGCGATCGAGAACCAGTTGTACGTCGTCGCGACCGGGACCGTCCGCTCCTTGCCGACCGTTGATTTCATGCTGGCCAATTTCGGCCAGGCGGCCGTTATCGCCCCGAACGACATTCCGTTCCCGCCGCGCGGCATTCTCGTCGAAGGAGAGATTAATGACGATATGATCGTGACTACGGATCTGGATCTGTCCTTGCTGCAGCAAGTGAGAGAACGCGGCTCTGTGACGACCTGGCGCGATCGCCGCACGGATCTCTATCCGGATTGGTAAAGGGGGCAGCGACGATGCTACGCCAATCCATGTATGTGCAGCATGAAGGCAAGCCGAAGCGGCTGACAATCCGCAATTACCGTATGTCCGATATGGACGCGCTCATAGACATTCAACGCGCCTCGTTTCCGCCGCCCTTCCCCGAGGAACTGTGGTGAAACCCCGAGCAGATCGGGGAGCATGTGTCCCGCTTTCCGGCGGGGGCGCTCTGCGCCGAGATAGACGGGCAGGTCGTCGGTTCGATGACCGCCCTCGTGCTTCCGCCTGCTGCCGAAGCCGAGCATCTTCCCTGGGAAGCGGCGACGGACAACGGATATATCCGCCACCACGATCCGGCGGGGCGAACCTTGTATGTCGTCGATCTATGCGTCCGCCCCGAATACCGGAAGTATGGAATCGGGCAATGGATGATGCAGGCGATGTACGCCACGGTCGTCCACCTCCGTCTGGATCGGCTTCTGGGTGGAGCCCGCATGCCCGGCTACGGCGCCGTCGCGAATGAGATGACGGCCGAGCAATATGTGCAGGAGGTCCTGGAAGGCCGTCGGCACGATCCGGTCGTCAGCTTTTTGCTCCGCGGCGAACGGATGATGATGATCCGCCCGTGCGCGCCGATGTGCAGTCGCTCCGAAACGCCCTTCAAGGTCTGATAGGTTCGCAATTACATCTCTATATATTCTTCCAACGTTCCCGGCCATTACGTCTGTCTGCATCTCGTCTCATCCAGAACTCGAACTTCCAGATCTCCACTTCCTCCGGGCCGTAACAATTCAGGCCGTGATGCAGGAACCGGTCCACGAGCAGGCACCATCGGTCGATCGATTGCGGCGGATTGACGCAGCTTGCCTTGTAGAACACCTTCTTGCCCGGATCGGCAGCCAGGAAGGAAGGCATGAAGCCCAGCTCCTCGAACAGCTTGAGGCCGCCGGACAGCAAAAAGTCGAACAGTTGATCCGCGAAGTCGAACACTGGTCCACGAACTGGAAATTAATCGGGGCTGGTCCGCCTCGTCCGCATCGTATACCATCATCTCATCGTCGAAAATGCCATGAAATCGCAATTAGCGGAAGGGGTACACCCTCTCCACATGCCTCAGCTGATCCTGAACATCGGCATGCAAGCCTTCCTTGGCTTTTCCGATCGTAATCAACTGTTTCCACGTATGCCGGATCGGTTCGCCGGGGATGGACAGGTCCACTTCGCAGGCGGTCTCTCCCACCTCGCTAATATCATCATCCTCTGCACCAAGCGATTGGCTGCGCTGCAAATACTGATTGATAATCCCTAGCGCGCTGGATTGATTGAACGCCATATAGTTGGCCGATGGCTTTTTCATCTGCTCCACTAAAGCTGCATTATCTCTCGCCCTCTAGTCATCTGCTCCACTAAAGCTGCATTATCTCCCACCCCCTAGTCATCTGCTCCACTAATACTGCAAGAATGCAGCAATTTCATTGACATGAGTATGCGAAAATAGGATTGCTGCAAAAATACAGCAATTTCTCTACGGCAAGGCATAGATAGCGTTCAAAATGGCAAAATGATGTAATTTTGCAGGATTTCCTCGGAATTTTGCCTCTTGAGGCTAAAAATGCTGCGCCTGTGCAGCAATTTCATGTGGACCAGCTTGTCCTAACCTAACCTGCCCTGCCTTCCCCGGCCCCTCCCTTCATAAGAAAAAAGACTGTCGACAGGACTTTGTCGACAGTCTGGAAGAGGCGCCACAACCCGTGGCGCCTCTTTCTCATTTATGATGATTAGCATTCGTATCTTCCGCCTGTTCTCCAGAGACGGTTCAACGGTATGGAGTAGAATTGCCTCCACGCCAGATGCGGCTAGACAAGCCCGAACAGCCTGCGGCAGCGGCCTGGACGATCGGCAACGAAGCGTTCGACATTGCCCCTGTCCTTGATCGTGACATAGACGGTCCGCCCGTTCTCGCCGCCAAATGTCAGGTTCGTGCACTCCTTGCCCTGCAATTGAACCTCTTCGATCAGCTCCCCTGCCGGTGAGAAGATGGCTACGGTTCCTTTGCCGAACCGGGTTACGTACAGATAGCCCTCGACATCGCAGCGCATGCCGTCCAGACCGTAATCCGGGAACTCATGGAATAAGCGCTTATTCGATACATTCCCGTCCTCCGACAGATCATAGACCCAGATCCGGCGCTGCACGGACTCGTTCACATACAGCAGACGATCATCGGGACTGACCTCGATTCCGTTCGTCGTCCCCATTCCCGCTTCCAGCCGCGTCGTCTTCCCGTCCGGATCGATCCGCCACAGCTGCCCGGTCTCGTCTGCCCAGTTCGGATCGCTCGCGAACAGAACATCGCGCGATGAGATCGCGATGTCATTCGGCTGATTCATGGCCGGCTCCTCCGCCAGCACGTCCAGCCGCCGCTCTTGCCAGGAATAGCGGTAAATGCGGTGCCGCGTATAATCGGCCATGAACATGTCGCCCGCCCGATTGAACCGGATCCCGTTCGCAATGCTTCCTTCCGGGAGCTCCACAAAGACGCTGCTGACGCCTTTCGGGGTGACCTTCCCAATCGTGCCCTCCCGCTCGTAATTTACGGCATATAGATTGCCTTCCTTATCGCAGGCCGGCCCCTCGACGCCGCCCGTAAATCCGTGCGGCGGAGTGAACTGCTCGCTGCAGCGGCCTTGCCCCAGATCCTTCACAATCATCGTCCTCTCTCCCTGATCCGGACCAGAGAAGTTCGGCTGTCTGCACTATCTCGTCTCATCTATCGAACATCCCGTCCGCTGATTTGTTCCTCTGTTCGTTGCCTCATATTGTGCTATCGATGCTCCAAACCTTTTCCCCTATCGATTATCACAGAGTTGTTACCTTAATCTAGTATGCTACATTTGTTACGCTCTCGAAAATTATAGAATTGTCACGCCATCGGTTCTCATGCCATTCATGACATCCCGTAACTCGCCGTCCGCCTTACATGTGAATTTCATCACCTTATCGGCCAATCGAACCGAATTCGGCAAGCGGAATGCAAGGTGTACCACAATCGTTCATGATACAAGGAGTCCGGCTAAGGCTCCGATCGGCTTGTCCGTGTCGCTTCGTCCTCCTGTAAGACATTAATGCCCGTTGGCGCCGTCGTCCCCGTTCTCCCGCAAAATGCGTGTCCGCTGCTCCTGCTCCTGCACGTAGGATTCGATCATATCATGCTTCAGCTGCCATGCCTTCGTGCTGATGTCGACATGATAGCGTTCCGGATTCGTCTTGCGCAAGTATTCCGGCCAGAACAGCTGCAACTGCTCGCAATGATATTGTCGAATTTCGTCCAGCGGCGGGCGCTCATATACGAGCTTCCCATCCCGATAAATCGGATGAAGCAGCTTCTCGGCATCATAATGCTCGACATATTTATGCAGATACGGATGAATCGGATCGAACAGCTTAATTTTGGCGCGGCGCTCGATATCATCCTCTTCCGTGAGGCAGATGTAATCAGCGATTGCTTTTTTCTTTTTCTTATGGATGATGCGGTAGACGTCCTTCTTGCCCGGGGTCGTCACTTTTTCCGGATTGGCCGAGATTTTGATCGTCGGCTGCATCACCCCGTCGACCTCGCGGGATACCAGCTTGTACACTCCGCCGAGAGACGGCTGATCCGCGGCGGTAATCAGCTGCGTGCCGACGCCCCACATATCTATGCGTGCGCCCTGCAGCTTCAGATCCGAGATCGTGTACTCGTCCAAATCGTTGGAAGCGACGATCTGAACCTCGTTCAAGCCGGCCTCATCCAGCATCCGGCGGGCTTCGATGGACAAATACGCCAAATCGCCGCTGTCAAGGCGGATCGCCTGCAGCTTCTTGCCCCGGTTCGCCAGTTCCTTGCCGATCTCGATCGCGTTCGGAATGCCGCTGTGCAGCGTATCATAGGTGTCTACCAACAGCGTCACTTGATTCGGAAGCGCCTCGGCGAATGCCTGGAACGCCTCCTGCTCGTTCTCGAAGCTCTGCACCCAGGCATGCGCATGCGTTCCCTTCGTCGGAATCCCGAAGCGGCGTCCTGCCAGCATGTTGGAGGTCGCATGGAAGCCCGCCAAGTATGCGGCCCGCGCTCCCCAGAGGGCGGCATCCGCTTCCTGCGCCCGTCTCGTTCCGAATTCCATCAAAATGTCATTGCCTGCCACATACTTGATCCGGGACGCCTTCGTCGCGATTAATGTCTGGAAATTCATGAAATTAAGTAGTGCCGTCTCAATCAGCTGCGTCTCGAAGATGCGTCCTTCCACACGAATAAGCGGTTCATTCGCAAACACGAGCGTCCCTTCCCGCGCCGCATCGATGTGGCCGGTGAAGCGGAAGTTGCTCAGCTCCTGCAGAAACGCCTCCTCGTACTCTTCCTCCTGCTCGCGCAAATACGCGATATCCTCCTCCGTGAAGCGGAGCTGCTCCATATACTCGATAATCCGCTCCAGGCCGGCAAACACGGCGTACCCGTTATGGAAGGGCAGCTTGCGGAAAAACGCTTCGAACACCGTTTTCTGATTGTGCGTGCCATGCTTCCAATGCGCATACATCATATTGATCTGATATTTGTCGGTATGCAATGCCATTGATGCATTCATTTATTCATCCTTCTTTCTGACGTCCTTTGCCTTACCTCGGCCGATGCCGCTACTCCCTCAATACCCGCTGAGGACTTGAGCGCCCAGCGTATTGCGGACATGCTCCAGCGCCCAGCGATGCGCGTCGGCATTGAATGAAGCGACCGCATCCTCATGCACGACGATGCGATAACCGAGATTATACGCCTCAATCGCCGTATGCAGCACGCAAATATCCGTGCAAACCCCAACCAGGTGGACTTCCTTCACCCCGCGCGCCCGCAGCCGCATGTCGAGATCAGTGCCGCAAAAGGAGCTGTACCGGGTTTTGTCCATCCAGTAAATTGCGGAGGCATGGCGTTCATGCACCTCCCGCAGAGCGCCGTACAGCTCACGGCCCTCCGTCCCGCGGATATTATGCGGCGGGAACAGCGCGGTCTCCGGATGATACGGGTCCTGCTCGTCGTGAACGTCCACGGCCATGGCCACGAATTCGCCGCGGGCGGCGAATTGCTCGGTCAGCTCCGCAATCCGGCGTTCAATGTCAATAGCCGGCTGTCCGCACGGAAGCCGGCCGATGACAAAATCATGCGTGTAATCAATGACGACTAACGTTCTCATCGCGAATCGTCTCCTCTCCAGCCCAGTAAGGGTAATGATAAGCTTAACGTCATTATGACAAATTGATGTTAAATGTTCAACTCGTCAATTACCCTTTGGCCCGGAAGGAACCCGTTCCAATCGTTCCTAATCGGCCATCTTCGCCGGTTACGCTCCCATATACCATCATCATCCGGTTCGTGGAATGAACAACGTGAGCCCGGACTTCCAGCAGGCCTGCCCGCAGCGGATGAACGAAGCGAACGTTCAAATTGCTCGTGACGATCTGATCATCAGGCCGGTTCGCCGCGGCGGCAATGCCCATCGTATTATCCAAAAGAGAGGCCAGCACCCCGCCATTGACGATTCCTATCATGTTCAAATGGCGCTCCCCCGCCTGCAGCCGCACGATCGTCTCCCGTTCGCCGACGCTGACTAGCTGGCAGCCCAGATAGCCCCAGAATGTCGCCTTGGCCCGTTCCTCCAGCTTCTCCCAGCACCGCATCGCGTCCCCGCCCGTTCCGCCCATCGGCCTTGCTACTCTCACTTAAGAATCGTCCTGGCGTCCTGCGCCAGCCGTACCTGCAGCATCGGCAACGGCCCCGTCACATACAGTGTGCGGCCCCCTTATGCAGCAAGCGCCGCCCTCACGCGTGCGCCGAACGGGCCGGCGGCCGGCTCCCCCGTGAACCGGCCCGGGTGCCGAACGCCGCGCTACTCTCCCTGGCCGGATCCGGGCGGTTCCGTCTGCCCGGCCAGCCGCTGCCTCTCGTCTTCCGCCAGCCGGCGGCGCAGCACTTTGCCGACCATCGTCTTCGGCAGGTCCTCGCGGAACTCATACAGCCGTGGAACTTTGTAAGCGGCAAGCCGTTCCCGGCACCACGCTTCCAGCTCCTCTGCCGTCGTCCCGGCCCCTTCCGCCCGGACGATGAACGCCTTCACCGTCTCCCCGCGGTACGGATCGGGCACCCCGATGACGATAGCCTCCTTCACCGCGGAATGCTCGAACAGCACTTCCTCGACGTCACGCGGATATACTTTGAAGCCGCTGGCGTTAATCATATCCTTTTTCCGATCGACGATCATGAAGTAACCGTCTTCATCCATCTTCGCCATGTCCCCGGTCAAAAGCCATCCATCCTTCAAGACGGCTGCCGTATCCTCCGGCCGGTTCCAGTAGCCCTTCATCACCTGAGGCCCCTTCACCGCCAGCTCTCCAATCTCGCCGGGCGGAAGCGGCTCGAACGTCTCGGGGTGGACCACCTTCGCGTCCGTATCCGGGAACGGAATTCCGATCGTCCCGGTCTTGCGCAGCCCCCAGAACGGGTTCGCATGCGTCACCGGCGAAGCTTCCGTCAATCCGTAGCCTTCGATCAAGCGTCCGCCTGTCAAGGCCTCGAACCGCTCCTGCACCTCCAGCGGCAAAGCCGCCGATCCGCTTACGCACACCCGGACGGTGGACAGGTCGAAGCGCCGCACCTCTTTATGGTGGTTGATGGCAATATACATCGTGGGCGCGCCGGGAAAAACCGTTATCTTCTTCTTCTGTATCGTGGTCAACACCTGCAGCGTATCGAATCGGGGCAGCAGGACAAGCTCCCCGGCCAGATACATCGCCTGGTTGAGCAGCACGGTCAACCCGAACACATGGAAGCAAGGCAGCGCCGCCAGGAAGCTCTCCTCTCCCTTGCGCGCCTTGTAGCACCAATTCGCGGTCTGAATCGTGTTGGCGACGAGATTGTAATGCGTTAGCATGACGCCTTTGGCCGTACCTGTCGTGCCGCCTGTATATTGCAGCATTGCGATGTCATTCTCCGCATCGACGGGACAAAGTACCGGCTGGGGCGTATTGCTCTTCAGCCATGATTTGAAGCGGAACAGGCCGGGCTGGTTCGGGATATGAAGGGAATGACCATCCTTCTTCGCCTTAAGCGGATACAAGAGCCGCAGCGGGAACGGCAAGTATTCGCGCAGCGATCCGCATATCATGTACGCCAGCGGGGTGCTCCGCTGGACCTTCATGACACGCGGCAGCAGCATATCGAGGGTGACGATGACCTTCGCCCCGGCATCATTAAGCTGATGGACCAGTTCTCCCTCCATATAGAGCGGATTGGTCATGACGACCACGGCGCCGGCCAGCAGGGACCCGTAGTAGGCGATGACCATTTGCGGGCAGTTCGGCAGCATCAGCGCCACGCGATCCCCGGATTTGATGCCGAGGGCGTGCAGGCCGTTCGCGAAGCGGTAGGCTGCATCCAGCAGCTGCTGATACGTCAGGTTCGCCCCCATAAAATGGACGGCTGTCCGGTTCGGATACTGAACGGCCGCTTGAATCATGAATTGCGCCACATTGTGCTTCGGATAATCGGCAGTCGGTGCCACTTCTTCAGGATAATAGCGAAGCCAGGGGCGTTCGCCGTTCTCTATGACATGCATGACACCCTCTCCTTCTTCTTGCGGAAGTCATATCTTGCGCGACGCCCGGGCTAAATGACGGTGTATCGTTCGCTCCTGCCGGTGTATCCCTCCCTTTCTCTGCCATGAAAATCCCTTTTCCTCCCTTGCTCAAATGGATTAGGCCGTTCTACAACGAAGACGCGGGCACCTCGAACGACTCCCGCACGCGCTCCACAGGCGGGAAGCCGGTACCGCTATCACCTCCCGGCCTGCCCCAGGCCAACAAAGGCGACGCGAGCCCGGCTCACTTGGACGAAGAACGCATTCCAGGGCGGACAACAGTAGGAAGACCAACAACCATTTAACATTAATTAGCATATTGTCTCCTTATCCCGTGCCGATTGCCCCTGAAAATGAGCGCTGAATCCCGAATATCGCTTCGTGTACCTCCTGCTTGATGGATATGACTTTCGGGCTCAAAAAATGCAATGCCGCCCCTATGTTGACCACTGCTAAATGAAATAACTGACTTCCTTCGCCTGCCGAAAAACTGCAAATAACTTTCACGTCCGAGCCATATGATGGATAGCAACCTTCTACACTGTAGGAAAAAAGGAATCCAATGAAGTCTCCATGGAATGGAAGAAATGAAAGGAGTGAGTCCGCATGGGACGCATATATGCCGTTATCGCGGAAATGCGTGGCAATCACGTGAGACAGGTCACATGGGAAGCGCTTGGTGCTGTCGCGCAAATGGCGAAAGTTGAGGATCGCGTCATCGTGCTGGTAATAGGGCATGCCATCGGGGAGGCCGTTGACGCGCTGTCTCTCCCTGGCATCCACATGATCGTTGTGGCGGACAATGATCGATATCAATATTATGAGGCGGAAACGTATTTTGCCGCCGCCCGCACCTTCGTCGATCAGGAGAAGCCGGATATCGTCCTGCTCGGACATACGGCGATGGGTCGGGAAATGGCACCGATGCTGGCCTCCCATTTGCAGTCCAGTCAAATCTCCGACGTTACTTCTATCGAAGAGTATGAGGGCGGTTTTGGCTTCCAGAGGCCGATTTATGCCGGCAAGGCGTTCGAGACGAAAGGGTTCACCCAAGCCGCGAAGTGCTGGGTTCTCACCATTCGGCCGAACAACTTCCCGCTCGGCGGGCAATCGGGAGCGCTTCTTCCGGGGGCCATAACCGTGCCGGAACGCCGCTTCCTTCCTGAGCCTACGCCTACGCTGCGGTCCATCGTAAGGGGTGTCGTGACGAAAATGAGCGGCTCCATCGATCTTACGGAGGCGAAAATCATCGTCTCCGGCGGCCGCGGCGTCAAGAGCGCAGACGGCTTCAAACCGCTGCAGCAGCTCGCCCTCGTCCTGAACGGTGCGGTCGGTGCCACCCGCGGCGCCTGCGACGCTGGGTATTGCGATTATGCGCTGCAGATCGGACAGACCGGCAAAGTGGTCACGCCGGAGGTCTATTTTGCTTGCGGCATCAGCGGATCAATTCAGCATCTGGCCGGCATGAATCAATCGCGGGTCATCGTCGCGATCAATACCGATCCCGAGGCCCCGATTTTCGAGGTGGCGGATTACGGCATCGTCGGCGATCTGTTCGAGATCGTCCCGCTGCTTACCGCGGAATTCCGCAAGCTGCTCTCCTAAAGCCCTCCCTCGATCATAAACGAACAGGCTTCCTTTCCCATGAGAAAATCAGGGATGGAAGCCTGCTTCAGCTGTATCTATCGTATCGCTTCGTTCTCTGGTTACTCGCTGCACGAGTCGGGATCTTCCGGGGTCGCCGCCTCGACATCAATCTTCTCGGCCACCGTATCCCGAATAACGGACATGACGAGTTGCAGCAAGTAGTTCACATCGGTCTGGCTTTGCTGGAATTCCACAACGAGCGGGATATTGTCGAGCTCCTGCTGCAGCTCGTCGAGTTCCTTCTCGATCTTCTCCACCATCGCCTGATTCTGGAACGACTCGAAGGCAACAATTTCCTTTTGCTTCTTCTTCATGGCCGAGATAAGCTCCTGTACCCGCTCATGCTTCTGGACGAGCTTCTCCGCCTTCTGGAAGTGACTGACTTCCTCTGTCGTGCAAATCATCTCGGCGAGTTGCTTCGCCTTCCCCATAATATCGTCCCGCACAAGCAAATCGCGAGTATTGAAGGAAGGCATGCTGCTGCACGGCGAAGCTTTGGACGAAGAATCATGTGAATGTTGCGTCAATGCGAACCTCTCCCATCTGGATTATCGTATTGTTGCCAAAGAAGCTGCAGGGCTTCCGCGTCATGCCGCGTCAGGCCTGCGGGCCGGATCATGCCGAAAGCTCACGCCGGCTAGGAACTGATTTGCACCGGCTCCGTCACCATTTCACCCTTAATGTAGTAGGACAAGGCATCGTCGATGCGCACGTGAACGAAGCGCCCGATCAGCTCTTCCGAACCTGGAAAATGGACCAGCTTGTTCGTGCGCGTGCGGCCGGACAGAATGTTGGTGTTGTTTTTGCTCACGCCTTCCACCAACACCTCGACGGTCATGCCGATTAGCTTCTCGTTACTCTTGCGGCTCAAATCCGTCATCAGCTCATTCAAACGGTGGAGCCGCGCTTTCTTCACCTCGAATGGAACATTATCTTCCATCTGAGCCGCAGGAGTGCCCTCGCGCGGCGAGTAAATGAAGGTGAAGGCGGAATCGAACCCGACCTCCTTAACCAAGGTCATCGTCTCCTCGAACTGCTCGTCAGTCTCGCCCGGGAACCCGACGATAATGTCAGTTGTCAGCACGACATCTGGGATCGCTTGCTTTATCTTGCCGGTCAGCTCGAGGAAGCGGGCGCGATCATACTTCCGGCTCATCTTTTTCAATACCTCGCTGCTGCCCGATTGCACCGGCAGATGGATATGCTCCACCAGATTGCCGCGCTTTGCCAGCACTTCTACGAGCCGATCATCGAAATCGCGCGGATGAGAGGTCGTGAAGCGAATGCGAGGGATATCGATTTTATGGATATCATCCATCAGATCTCCGAACGTATATTTTTGGTCCGTGAAGTCTTTGCCGTAGGCGTTGACATTTTGCCCGAGCAGAGTAATCTCTTTGAAGCCTTGCCGCGCCAGCTCGCGCACTTCCGCGATGACATCCTCCGGAAGGCGGCTCCGCTCCTTGCCCCGCGTATAAGGCACGATACAGTAGGTGCAGAACTTGTCACAGCCATACATGATGTTCACCCAGGCTCGCATCCCCTCCCGCTTCTTCGGCAGGTTCTCAATGATGTCGCCTTCCTTCGACCATACTTCGATGACCATCTCTTTGTTAAATAAGGCATCGCGAACCAGATAAGGAAGACGGTGGATATTATGCGTGCCGAAGACAAGATCGACGAACGGATGCTTCTGCATAATCCGATTGACGACAGTTTCTTCTTGAGACATGCAGCCGCACACCCCAAGCAGCAGACCCGGCCGCTCGAGCTTCAGCGTCTTCAGATGGCCTAGCTCACCGAAGACCTTATCCTCAGCATTTTCCCTGATCGCACATGTATTTAACAAAATGATGTCCGCCATCTGGCGATCATCCGTCTTCCGGTACCCCATCTGTTCGAGCAGCCCGCTCATCGTCTCGGAGTCATGCTCGTTCATCTGGCATCCGAACGTATAGATCAGATAATGCTTGCCTGTACCCAACTGCTGCAGCTCTGCAGGAACCGCCTCTTCATAATGGACGATGATGTCCTGCTTCCCCCGCTGCTTTTCTGCTCGATGATTAGGCTCCGAAATAATGTTGATTTCGCGACCATTGATACGAATGCGCTTACTGTGTTCATCCTCCGAAATCACTTTTGCGTTCGAGAAATCAAAATATTTGGAGTAATCCTTCGACTTTTTGCTCATGATGTCGGTCACTCCTTCATATCGTAATGTCATAAGTTTAAGGTGAATGATTGATGCCTCTTCCAAAAAAAGCATTACAACAAATTATAGCATTATTCCGCGTGCGGAGCCAAGCTAAGAAAAACTTCTGCCGGCGTCCACGCATAAACGAATGACCTTACGCACAAGGGCCATCGGCATCCGAAAAAGAGACACAGCAAAAATGCAGCCGCCCTACCGAGCAGCTGCATTCGACGTTCCCGCTTCTATTAATCAACGATTTCAGCCGTGTCTCCGTTCTTCACGCCGGCTGCATTCGCTTCATCCGTATCAATATGCATGTCCAATGCGAAATTGTCATGGACGCGCGCAATCACATTTTCAAAGATAACACCACGATCTCCGCCTACGCGAACCCGAAGCTTTGCTTTGTCTTGAATGCCCCACTTCTCGGCATCTGAAGTATGGAAATGGATGTGGCGAGCCGCCACAATAACCCCTTGCTGCAATTCCACTTCGCCTGCAGGCCCTTTAATTTGAATGCCTGGTGTGCCTTCGATATTGCCCGATTCCCGAACTGGCGGGTTGACTCCAAGCGTAAATGCGTCCGTGCGCGACACTTCCAATTGAGAAGCCGGGCGCGCAGGGCCCAAAATGCGGACTTTCTTGAATGAACCTTTCGGACCGATAACCTCCACGGTCTCATTGGCCGCGAATTGCCCCGGCTGGGACAGCGGCTTGAACTCAGTCAGTTGATAGCCCTCTCCGAACAAAGTCTCAATATCTTGCTGTGTTAAATGAATATGGCGTCCTGACACGCCGACCGGTACAGTTTTCATTTCTCATCCACCTCACGTTGTTGTGATCTCTCTGCCTTGTACCACTCCATATTATACTCCCGCCCGCACAAAAAGTCGACATTTCCGCCTGACCGTCTTTCCCCCTTCTTGAAACACCAGCAGCCCAAGTCACACCTACCGAGAAGCTTCCGGCGAACATACCTAATTCCCTATGCCTGCCCGATGCATAGACACTCCCCTATTGCGCCAAAAATCCATACATTTGCCTTTTGACCAATCTCCCAACGCATCAAGTGTTATACCGTGCCTTTTGCTCAATATCCCATCTCGTCAGGTTTACTACCCTGCATTTTGCTCATTATCCCATCCCTTCAGTTGTACACCCCGCCTTTTGCTCATTATCCCATCTTATCAGGGAGTTCCTGCTTCATGGGGATAATGGGCAAAAGAGTACAGACGGAGGATTTTGCAACACCTTCACATCCGTGATCCGGGGCATTAGGTGCGTTGACACTTTTATGGTGATTCCCTGCGTCTTAGGGATAACGAGCATATGTGAGCAGACAGAGGAATTGCAGTTTTCCTTCATCACCACGATACTGAACGTTTAGTGCCCGACACTTTAAATAGCAACTCCATGTGTCATGGGGATATCGAGCATAAGAGGGATGACGGAGGTCTATTTGTATTTGCATGGGGCAAAGAGGGGGAATAAAAATAAGGCACGCGCCTCACGACGCATGCCTTAGTGGCGATGGTTTATTTGAATTCCGATACCAATTGGTCAAATTGTTCCGGCGTTATCTGCAAATCTTGGTGGGCGAGCGGCTCTTCCCGGAAGCCCGTGACGAGATTCTCGTAGGAGCGGCGGGAAGTATCCTGATAGATCAGTCCGGTTATCATGCCGCCGGTCTCCATTAGCTTCGTCATCGCCATCACGCGGTTCGACGGGTCATAGTTCTCGATGGTGTCGAGATTGATGATATGCTCCTTGAACCAGTCGTACGTGTTAATCTTGTTGAACGTCACGCACGGGCTGAATACGTTGATGAGCGAGAAGCCTTCATGCTGTATGCCGGCTTCGATTAGCGCGGTAAGCTGCTTCAGATCGCTTGAGAACGACTGCGCAACGAATGTTGCTCCTGACGCGAGTGCAATCTCCAGCGGCGACAAGGTCGATTCGATTGCCCCCTCCGGCGTGCTCTTCGTCTTGAATCCGACGGCGCTGCGCGGAGAGGTCTGTCCCTTCGTCAAGCCGTAAATCTGGTTGTCCATCACGATGTACGTAATATTGACGTTCCGGCGAATAGCGTGGACCGTATGCCCCATCCCGATCGCGAAGCCGTCGCCGTCTCCCCCGGAGGCGATAACGGTCAGATCCCGGTTCGCCAGCTTCAGCCCCTGCGCAATCGGCAGCGCGCGTCCATGAATGCCGTGGAAGCCGTATGCGTTAATGTAACCGGAGATTCTGCCCGAGCATCCAATTCCGGATACGACCGCCAGCTGCTCCGGCTCGAGTCCGACATTGGCTGCCGCGCGCTGAATGGCTGCCTGTATGGAGAAATCACCGCAGCCCGGGCACCAATTCGGCTTCACATTGTTGCGGAATTCTTTAAACGTAGCCATTCTTAGACCAGCTCCTTGCTATGATTATACAGTTCGGACGGCAGGAACGGAGTGCCGTCGTATTTGTTGACACGACGCAGCTTCTCTGGGCAGCCGACATGCAACTGAATCTGATCCGCTAATTGTCCGGTAGCATTGTTCTCGATGACAACCACTTGACGGGCCCGTTCTGCATGCGGCTTGAACAGCTCCGCCGGGAACGGGTGGATCTGCCGTACGGTGACATGGTTCGTCTTAATTCCTTCTGCTTCCAGTCTGCGGCGTGCTTCGTCTATCGTTCCGCCGATGGAACCCATGCCTACGAACAGCAGCTCCGGCTCTTCATGCGGTGTATCGGCATGAATCGCGTTCGTAATCTGCAGGCCCTCGATCTTCCGCAGCCGCTTATCCATCATCATCTTCCGGTTGACTGCACTCTCGGATGGGCGCCCGACCTCATTGTGCTCTACGCCGGTCACATGATGCAGGCCGCCCTTCTCCCCAGGGATGACGCGCGGGGAGATGCCGTCCTCCGTCCATTCATAACGCTTGAATTGGCCATGAGGCTCTAGCGGCGGCAGATCAGATGTCAACTTGCCGCGATCGATGACGATGCGGTCGTAATCTAGCAGCTCGCACGACTGCTTGCCCAGCGATAGCTGCAGATCGGTCATGACGATGACCGGACATTGGTATTTTTCAGCGAGGTTAAATGCCTCGATTGTATCGTAAAAGCACTCTTCGATGGAGCTCGGTGCCAGGACGATTTTCGGAATCTCGCCATGGGTGCCGTATATCATCGCATTCAGGTCACTCTGCTCCTGCTTCGTCGGCAGGCCGGTGCTCGGACCCCCGCGTTGTGTATTGACGATGACGACCGGCGTCTCCGTCATTCCCGCCAGCCCGATCGCTTCCGCCTTCAGCGACAACCCCGGACCCGCGGACGCGGTCATTGCCCGGACTCCGCCGTAGTTGGCCCCGATGGCCATCGTGACCGCGGCAATCTCATCCTCGGTCTGAATGACCGTTCCGCCGAACTTCGGCAGCCGCTTGATTAAGTATTCCATAATCTCCGATGCCGGCGTAATCGGGTAGGCTGCCATCAAGCGGCATCCTGCCGCGATCGCGCCCAATCCAATCGCATCGTTGCCGATCATGAAGATCTTCTGCTTCCCGTCCGCCGGTTCAAGCTGGAACTCGGTCAGCGGGCCGCCAGCCTGCTCCAGGATGAATTCCGCCCCGCGGCGCGATGCCTCGACGTTCTTCTCTACGACTGCCGGCCCTTTCCGCCCGAATTCCTCTTCCAGTGCCTTATTGAACACATCCAGCGGCAATCCGAGCAAAGCCCATGATGCGCCGGAAGCGACCATATTTTTCATCAGTGATGCGCCAAGTTCGTCCGCGATGGCGGTGAATGGAACAGCAAATAGCCGTGCATCGATTCCTTCCGGCACGACTGGCGCGAATTTCGCATCGGCTACGATAACGCCTCCCGGCCGCAATTCTTGCGCGTTCAGATCGATTGTCTCTTGATCAAAGGCGACAAGTATGTCCAGGTCGTCCGATATTGCACGGATTGGCGCTGTGCTGATGCGTATTTTGTTATTCGTATGTCCACCCTTGATTCGGGAAGAAAAGTGACGATAACCGTATAGATAATAGCCGAGACGATTCAATGCCGTTGAGAAAATACGATCCGTACTTTCTACACCCTCTCCTTGTTGACCCCCGATTTTCCAAGATAATTGACTAATCAAGCTCGCCCACTCCTTTTGCAAAGTGACTCGCATCCATATTCACTGCCGCGATATAAATAGTTTCAAAAAAATGTAACAAGTAAAATATTAGAAAATGGTTGAGTCACTCTCATTCTATGTCCGGGTACTTCAAAAAGCAAGCGTTTTCTGCCTCCCCCATGATAGCGAGATTCGATGGATATGATACCCGGCCGAGATGAATATCCATGTTATAGTTCGCGCTCGGGAAGATGGGTCGCAAGAAATGATAATGCATTGGCAGAAGAAATCCGCTCTACGAAATCCGGACTGTATCTTTTATGCAGTTCATTTAATAAGTTCGTATACTGTCCCGCATGCTCCAGCCGCTCCACCTTCTTGTCGATGCCGTCGAAGTCCGATCCGAACATCAGATGCCGCTCGCCGCCCAATGCGGCGATATGCTCAATATGGCGAAGCAAATGATCAATGGAAGCCTTGTCCCCTTCATGGATGAAATGCGGCACGAACGTAACGCCGATTCTTCCGTCGCGCGCGATAATGGCCAGGATCTGCTGGTCCGTCAGATTGCGCGGATGATCGAGCACGGCCGCCGCATTGGAGTGAGAGGCGAAAATCGGCCGCTCCGTCAGCTCGAGCAGCTCCCAAAATGCCGTCCGGTTCAAATGCGACACGTCGATGATGAGCCCCAGCCGATCACATTCCTGGATTAGGCAGCGGCCCAGCGCAGTAAAGCCGGCTTGCCGCTCCTCCAACGTTCCGTCCACCGCCCAATTCGCATGGTTCCAGGTCAGTCCGATGAAGCGGACTCCCAGCTCGTAAGCCGTGCGGAGATTCACCAAATCTCCTTCCAGCGCGTCTACGCCTTCCAGCGACAGCAGCGATCCGATCTGATCCGGC
This sequence comes from Paenibacillus thiaminolyticus, assembly GCF_003591545.1. Classification (GTDB taxonomy): domain Bacteria; phylum Bacillota; class Bacilli; order Paenibacillales; family Paenibacillaceae; genus Paenibacillus_B; species Paenibacillus_B thiaminolyticus_A. The sequence continues at coordinate 5,935 of NZ_QYZD01000013.1, read as the reverse complement.
TGCTGCTGCCAGCGCTCCAGATCGTCCCGCCAGCGAATAAGACGCATGCCGGGAAGCGTGTTGATGCGCTCCCGCAGCAGATCGATGCTTCGCAGCACCTGCGCAAACTTTGGCGGTCCGGCCAGTGCGGAGTCCTCCAGGAACACCGCGAACACTTGCATGCCGACTCCCCCTTGCTTCAGGCGCGGGAGCGTGACGTCAAAGTCCGCTTCTTTCTCGAAGCGGCCTGTGCCATGGTACAGCATCTTGTACAGCACATCGCAATGAAAATCGATAATACGAGCGTTCATTTGGCTTCATCCTTTCCGCGTAGCGTGTCCCATCATGGAAAGCAAAAAACCTGCTTACGTCGTAAACAGGCAGAGTAAGGTTCCCCGGTCATTTCCATGTATGCGTTTTTTATCTAGGCTCGACAATCAATTTAATTGCCGTACGGTCTTCGCCGTCAATGACAATATCGGTGAATGCAGGAATGCAAATCAGATCAACCCCGCTTGGTGCGACAAATCCTCGTGCAATCGCAACTGCTTTAATCGCCTGATTCAATGCGCCCGCTCCGATCGCTTGCAGTTCAGCCGCTCCACGTTCACGTAGCACCCCGGCCAATGCGCCCGCGACAGAATTCGGGTTGGATTTAGCTGACACCTTTAATACTTCCATGGAAAGTACCTCCTCGGGAATGATGGTTGACTCCACTATTACAATCTATTCACAAGCGAGCCAAAAATTCCTGTCATCTTCCATCCTGTGCAGAGGAGGTGCGGCGGGCCGGCTAATCCGTCCCTATTCATGCAGTAGCTGTGCAACAACCGGGCTGAACCGTTCCTGTTTACGCCAAAGCCGTGGGACGGCCGGACTAGCCCATTCCTATCCATGCCAAAAGCCGTTCAGCCGCCGGAATAATCCGTGCCTATTCATGCAGTAGCTGTGCGGCGGGGAATCCATCTCGTGACGGTTAGCCTGTGTGTACGATGGCCTGGCCGATGCCGCGTTCCACCCGCTCCCTAGCTCATCATCCACTCGCCTTCGCGAATGCGGATTTTATCCAGCTTGGTCGCTTTGCCGGTCGCTTCGTCTATCTCAACGACCAACGCGTGGAACTGCCATTTGCCTTCATCGACGACGAACCTTACCGGAAGCTGCGTTCTGAACTTGCGCAGCACCGCTTCCCGCTCCATGCCAAGCACGCCTTCCCGGGAGCCGACCATGCCGACATCGGTCAAATAGGCCGTGCCGTTAGGGAGTATCGTGTCATCATTCGTCTGGACATGCGTATGCGTGCCTACGACCAGCGAAGCGCGGCCATCGAGATGCCAGCCCATCGCAATTTTCTCCGATGTCGCTTCGGCATGGAAATCGACAAGTATGGCGCGCGGCTTTTTGCCGAGCCCACGCAAAATGTCGTCTGCCTTTTGGAAGGGGCAATCAATGGCCGGGAGGAACGTCCGCCCCTGCAAATTGACAATAAAAAGCTCCTTGCCGTTGGCTTTGATGATGGTATGCCCCCTGCCCGGCGTTCCTTCCGGAAAGTTAGCGGGACGCACCATCCGCGTCTCCTCGTCAATCCACTCGAAAATATCTTTGTTGTCCCACGTATGGTTCCCCATCGTAAAGCCGTGAACGCCCAGGTCGAGGAATTCCTTCACGATCGCGGCCGTAACGCCCCGCCCGCCGGCGGCGTTCTCCGCATTGGCGATAATGATATGCGGGTTATGCTTCTGCTTCAACTCCGGCAGCAGCTGCTTCACGGCCTTGCGCCCCGTATTGCCCACAATATCGCCGATAAACAAAACTTTCATGATTGGGTCCTCCTTAAATCAGGAGAAGTGGCCCAGGAGGCCACTTCTCGCACTTACGCTATATCTTTTGCTTATTTCGCATATTCTACCGCACGGGTCTCGCGGATTACCGTTACCTTGATATGACCCGGATAGTCCAGCTCGCTCTCGATTTTCTTAGTAATCTCCCGAGCGAGTCGGTACGCTTCCGCATCGTCAATCTTGTCCGGCTGGACCATGACGCGAACTTCGCGTCCAGCCTGGATGGCGTACGATTTCTCCACCCCTTCGAACGACTCGGAAATGTCTTCCAGCTTCTCCAGCCGCTTGATATAGGTTTCGAGCGTCTCACGACGCGCTCCCGGTCTGGCTGCAGACAGCGCATCCGCCGCTGCCACCAGCATTGCGATAACCGATGTCGCTTCGCAATCCCCGTGATGGGATGCGATGCTGTTAATGACTACAGGGTGTTCTTTATACTTTTTCGCCAACTCTACGCCAATCTCGACGTGGGATCCTTCCACCTCGTGATCCAGCGCTTTTCCGATATCATGCAACAGCCCGGCACGACGTGCCAACGTTACATCTTCGCCCAGCTCTCCCGCCATCAAGCCGGTGAGATATGCCACTTCCATGGAATGCTTGAGCACATTCTGACCGTAGCTCGTACGGAACTTCAGACGTCCCAGAATCTTGATCAAATCCGGATGCAAGCCATGCACTCCGACCTCAAATGTCGCTTGCTCTCCGTATTCGCGGATCCGCTCGTCGACTTCCTTGCGGGACTTCTCCACCATTTCCTCGATTCGAGCCGGGTGGATACGCCCATCGGCGACCAGCTTCTCCAACGCCGTCCGCGCGATCTCCCGCCGTATCGGATCAAATCCGGATAGAATCACCGCTTCCGGTGTATCGTCGATAATTAGATCGATTCCTGTCAGTGTCTCAAGCGCACGGATATTCCGGCCTTCGCGGCCGATAATCCGGCCCTTCATCTCTTCGTTCGGCAATGCCACGACAGAGACCGTCGTCTCTGCTACGTGATCGGCGGCGCAGCGCTGGATAGCAAGCGTAATAATCTCGCGTGAGCGCTTGTCCGCTTCCTCGCGTGCCTGCTGCTCGATATCCTTGATCATCTGCGCAGTCTCGTGCCGCACCTCCTGCTCCACATTGGAGAGGATGATGCTCCGCGCATCTTCCATCGTCAGATTCGAGATCCGTTCCAACTCCGCAACTTGCTGCTGCAGCGTCCGTTCAACCTGCTGCTGGGTCTCTTCGATGCGCTTTTCTTTAGAAGCGACTTGTTCTTCTTTGCGCTCCAGCGACTCCAGCTTTTTATCCAATGACTCTTCTTTTTGTACAACGCGTCTTTCCAGACGTTGAACTTCATTTCGGCGCTCGCGAATGTCTTTCTCCGCTTCGGTGCGCAGTTTATGGATGTCGTCCTTTGCTTCGAGCACCGTTTCCTTCTTCAGTGCCTCCGCTTCCTTGCGCGCGCTGTCCATAATCTGCTCTGCGGCATGCTCGGCACTCGTTATCTTCGCTTCAGCAAGCGATTTGCGAATCAGGTACCCGATTCCAAACCCCAAGATCAATGCGGCCACAACGAGAGCGAGCGCGAGCCAAATGTTCATCTCCATTGCCTCACCTCCCCGTTGGTTGCTCCAAGCACTGCTTGGGACAGGTTTCATTTGTTCAGTTGTTCACGTGTTTCATTACAAAATTCAAGTTCAGATTATGGATCGACGCATGAGCGCCGGCGAAGTGCACGCGCGATGGCGTGCGCCGCCCGAAAGCGGCCAATCGGAAATCATGATATTGGCGAAATGAATCATGTAGAAATCAATTTCTGGAAGTGGAAACTGATTTCGCGATAATAAAGATACATGTTCATTTTATTATTCATGAAAAGATATTGTCAAGCAAATGACGGCGAAGTGCGATATCTTTGACTGGTGGCTCGGCCTAGAAGTCTTCCTCCGCATCGGCTTCCTGCGCCGCCTCCTCGGCAGCGCGGCGGGCCAGGTCCATCGGATAGCCGCGCCGGAGCAAGAAGGCAATCACTTTTTGCTTCCGCATATGCGGCTCGCCCTGCGTCTGACGCCATTTCTTGGCTGCGGCGCGCTGCGCCCCGTCCCGCTCCTCCTCCGGGTCGATGGAAGTTAGGGCGGCAGCAATATGATGATCCTGCACGCCCTTCTGCTTCAGCTCCTGCTCAATGAAGCGGCGTCCCTTCGCATGCATCGCCGTCCGCTCATATGCCCACTGCTCGGCGTACGCCCGATCGTCCACCAGGCGCTCGTCTTCAAGACGCGAGACGGCCTCCCTCACAATTCCTTCTTCATAGCCTTTCTGACTCAGATGGCGGATCATCTCCATCCTCGTTCTCGGCTTGCGCTGCAGATGGCGCAGCGCCTGCACGTAGGCCTTGTTCCCCTCATCGGCCCGCAATATATCGTCAATCGCATCGATAGCGATGTCCGCTCCTTTCAGAAGGCGGTACTTGATCATGACATCCTCATGCACGTTGAGCGACTCGCCGCTGTCGAAATGCAACACATAGCGTCCCCGCTGGGTTCGATCCTGCTCCACCCGCATGATCGTAACGATGCGTTCCTCCTTGCTCATCCGTCTGCTCCTCCTGTTTGCGCGCCATCGTCTGACGAAGCCATTCGTCGTTGCCTTCGCCGCATCCGCGCATGATTTTGCGTTCCCCCGCAGCCTATGTCCATAGACACGACAAAACAAGCGCCCCCACAGGAAGGCGCTTGTTCCAGAAACAGACTTACGATTCCAGCTTCAGCTCAAGAGCGTCCTCAGCCTCTTCAGCATCATGCTCGGAATGGTTCCGGACCACCGTCGACAAATTGCTCGCTTCACGAACCTTGTTCTCGATCGTCAGAGCCAGCTCCCCATTCTCCTTCAGGAATTGCTTCGCATTCTCACGGCCTTGCCCCAGACGCTCGCCTTCGTACGAATACCAGGCTCCGCTCTTCTGGATAATGTCCATCTCCGTGCCGATATCTACGATGCTTCCTTCGCGGGAAATCCCTTCACCGTACATAATATCGATGTCTGCCTGCTTGAATGGAGGCGCGACCTTGTTCTTCACGACCTTGATGCGTGTCCGGTTCCCGATCATGTCGTTGCCCTGCTTGATCGTCTCGACCCGCCGGACATCCAGCCGGATCGTCGAGTAGAACTTCAATGCGCGGCCGCCTGGCGTCGTCTCCGGGTTGCCAAACATGACGCCGACCTTCTCGCGTAACTGGTTAATGAAGATCGCGATCGTCTTGGACTTACTGATCGCCCCGGACAATTTGCGAAGCGCCTGAGACATGAGGCGGGCTTGCAGACCGACGTGGGAATCTCCCATCTCGCCTTCAATCTCCGCCTTCGGCACGAGAGCCGCGACGGAGTCGATGACGATAATGTCTACCGCGCCGCTGCGCACGAGCGCCTCGGCAATCTCAAGCGCCTGCTCCCCTGTATCCGGCTGGGACAGAAGCAGTTCGTCGATGTTGACGCCAAGCTTGCTCGCGTATGCAGGATCGAGCGCGTGCTCCGCGTCGATGAATGCAGCTTGTCCGCCAGCTTTCTGCGCTTCAGCAATCGCATGAAGCGCAACCGTCGTCTTACCGGAAGATTCCGGTCCATATACTTCAATAATCCGTCCTCTTGGCAATCCGCCGATTCCAAGAGCTATATCAAGTGCCAACGATCCGCTCGGCACAATCTCAACCTGCATATGGTTGGACTCGCCAAGTTTCATGATCGAACCTTTACCGAATTGTTTCTCGATTTGGCGCAATGCCATTTCTAGTGCAGCGCGGCGATCTGACACATACTCACTTCCTTTGTTCCATTTGATACCTCTATCATACCGTCTTTCGATCCGTTTGCCAAGCTTTTTTTCGAACATACATTCGTTTTTTTCGCGGCAGTATTTATCTTAAAATTCCATAAAAGGAACGATATTCAGCATCCTCCTCCCTTCTATACGCAAAAAAACCGCAGCAAAAGCGACTCACGCTTGCCACGGTTCTTCCGTCAATTCAATTGTAGCAGCTTCCGCCAAAGCAGTCAAGCTTATCCATACTGCCTGTTGTTCTTCTGTGATAATGTCACCCTATAACTGTTCTGAGATAATGTCACTA
>NZ_QYZD01000012.1:0-165099 GCF_003591545.1 Paenibacillus thiaminolyticus | reverse complement strand
CAAGCCGCTTGTTGCGGAACATCACATCGTCCCCGATCGCGTAACGCGCTCCGCTCTCAATCTCGCAATGGTAGAAATCCGCCGGATGCAGACCGGCTTCGTAGCCGCCCGCCCGTTGGAATGCCGCCAAGTCCCGGCGGGCGATGTACGGGAGATCGTCGGGCAGCTCGTGGCTTCTTCCTTCTGGCATCCCGAATGAAAATCTTGGTTTTGCCTCTAATATATCACACACGAGAACGGCATGAAAATGGCTGGCGAGCCGTGTCAACAGCTCCCAGTCCGTCTCGTCGTATTGGAAGACCGGCTCCCCGATGCTCGTCGATTCGCCCGCGTAATGGATGACATCGTAGCCGGGATATGTCTGAATGATGTCTCCCACGAGTTGGGCATAGGTCATCCCCGCATCCTGGAAGGAACGGCGCTTGCGCTTCAAGTCCATCAGATGGCTGCATGACGTTCCCTCCATTTGAATCGCGTAGACCCCGTTCGTATGGGTTATCCGAACGTCAGTGACCGAACCTTTAAAAATCGCGGTCTCGCTTTGTCCCTGTTTCTCGTACAAATGAATTTCGTCGTGCGACGAAGCGCCCAAGACCGCTTTCACATGGTCGCTGTCCTCGACATAGCCCCGTACGACAAGCCGTCCGTGCTCGTTCGGCTTCCATGCAAGCCGCACATCCCTGATTCGTTGCAGCCGATACGGCGATTGAATCCGGATTTGATCGAAACCTATCATCATCGTCAGCCTCCGCTTGGATTACTCGTCATGCTGCCCGTCGCTTAGAAAGTAAATCACACCGCCCCAGTTGCACACGAGTAAGGAATCGGTCGTCAGCGCAGGCTGGCCTTCCACTTTCGTGTTCTCCTTCGCATAGACCCACGTCTCCAAAAATTCGGGCATACACGGTTTACCCGTGATCGTGTCGCCGTTCTCGGCAATAAAATACACGGTTTCTCCGCTTGGATTGCGTTCTCCTTGACAGGCTCCAAAATGCGGGATATTCTCAAGCGGCTTACAATCCGTCTCATTCATCATCGGCTTACCGTTGACGAACGACCCGTGGCTCCTTGGCAAGTTGATCCGCCGGGGGTTGCTGCCGCAGATGCATTGCATGCGCGCCCCTCTGACCACATACCTCGGCGGAGTCTTGTCGCCTTCCGGCATCGTCATCTCCATATCATCCAACATGAATCCCCCCCTATCCCATCTGATTAACTGCTATATTCCACAATCGCTTTCTCCAGCCGTACTCCTGTAAAGCCCCGGCGCAAGATGCTCTCCGCCACGTCCAGACGAACCGCCACAAGAGGCGCGTCGCTTTCTTGGACGCGGACGATCTTTTTGCCCTGCAGCTTCTCTCCCCATAACACCGGCTTGTTGACGAACCTTTTGTCGGGAGACCATTCGCTGCTCGGACTGAGTACCATATCCTCCGGCAAGATCGGAAGGAAATAGCGTTTCTGCCGCTGCCCTTTCAGGTCGAGCAGCGGCGTAAATATGAACCATGCATCCGGCTCATATATCGCAAGCAGTCGTTTCAGCTCCTCTGACACGAGATACAGCTGCCGGTCCATCACATCGAGGAACTCGCTCTCCGGCCCCGCCGTCACGTAGAACACAATCGGGTCTGGAATCTTGTGCGCGCTCCCCCACCGAATGTCTCTCCTGTCGACTTTGCTTCGCACCTGCTCCAGCACCGGCACGTCCGTATGACGATCATCTTGCTTCAACCAAAAATAGTCCATGTTACTGTACCGCCCCATCGTTAGTCGCTTCTACGGCTCTCCCACCGTCCCCTCCGCCAGGTGTTTCATACAGCAGCTCACATTGATCCTTATATTCGCCGACGAATAATTGCAGCTTCGCAGACTTGTCCATCTGGCGGTAAGTCTCATTTTCGATGAGCGACGGGACGAAGCCTCGTATCCATTCCACCGTTAACAGGTGGTACTTATAGGCTTCGATCAGCTTGATCTTCTCGATATCCATCGGGGTGATCTTTCTTGCATACGCTTTGCGCTTCTCCTCCAACTCCCCCATCCGGCGGAACAGCGGGGCGAAAATAAAATCAGCAGACCATAAAGACGCGCATTCCTCTAAATCGAGAAACCAATTAGCGTCGTAGGCGTCGATACGATATTGAGCCGTGTTCGCCATGATGCTTGTCCGCAAAAAGGAGATGTACACGTAATGAATGCTCCCCTTGCGCCCTTCTTCCTGCAGCTTACCGGCTTGCTTGCATACCGCTTCAAAGGCCTCCAGAAAACGGCATTCGATGTGCTCCTTCTCCTGCCGATACCGTTCGTCGATCTCCGGGAGATCGGACTGCCAGCGGTCGAACACATGCAGCTCCAGCAAGTCTTGCAGCGCTTCCTCTTTGCTCATCACCCGGATCATTCGATATTGACCTTTCCGCCGCTTAACGTAACGTGGTCGGCAATGTTCAAATTCGCGTCCGCTTGCTTCAAGTCGATCCCGGCTTCACCTTGCAGCAAGATGCGCGCTCCTCCGGTAATTTCGATGTCATCCTCGGCGGACAGCACGATTTTTTTGTCGCTGTTAATCTCAATACCGCCGTCATCCGTCAGGCGCATCAGCAGATTGCCGTTGCCGATAATTTCAATCGCCCCCGGTTGGAATACGACTTGCTTGCCGTATTTGGTACTGATGCTTTTGACCGACGGGTCGCTGCGCTTCACCGGGTCGGAGGAAGCCAAGTCGACCGAGCTTGCAGCAAATGCGTTAGGTTCCCGCTCATCAGGAAAATAGAGCCGAACCTCGTCGCCGGCTTCCGGCATGCAATACCAGCCGCTTCCGTCCGGGGAAGAATAGACGGTCGAGTAGGGAAACCACATGGCCCCGGCATCGTGTCCGCTGTCGATATGCAGGCTTACCTTCACTTGGTCCTTGGACACGTCCAGCACCTTGCCGAACAGGGAAGCCCCTGATAAGGCATGCGCGTAGGTGGTGAGGCAGCTTACGCCTTCCTTTTCCCGCAGCTCGTAATGGCTGACCAGAATGCCGCCTTCGAGCTTCGTCTCCGCGCGCGCCACAAAGAGCGTCCGCTGCCGGAACGCGACAGGGAAGCCGAGCTCCATCAGCTTGTGGCTTGTCACTTCATAGCAGATACCGCTCTCGCCGTCCGCTCCCGACAGCCTGGTGTCCTTCAGATTCTTGCGAATGGTATAATTATATTCGTCCAGCTTGAGCGGCTCGCCCACATCGGGGAGCCCTACATAATAGTGCGGCCCCTTATGCGCGCCTATCGGCGTGAGCGGAGCGTGAAAATGGGAAGCGAGCCGCTTGGCGAACTGCCAGTCGGTTTCCTGGTACTGCACGATAAACTCTCCGATGCTTTTGCCCCCGGAAGCCCCATCGATGACATCGCCGTTCGCATAAGCCTTGGTCAGTTGCGCGAACAGATCGCGGTAAGCCACACCGGTGTTTTGAAAAGAGCGGTTCTTTTTCCGAAGGTCCATCAAGATGGTGGCGCTTGTGGCCTCGATCGTTAACGTGCGCACGTTGCGGTTCGCCTGTACGGCCATGTGGGTAACGACGCCTTGAAACAAGACGATTTTGCGTTCGCCGTCTTGCACATACACTTCCAGCTGCTCTTGATCATCGGCCTCATCGACGTATTGATCGAGCTTCTCTTCCGGTACAACCCCGCTTACGGACAACTTGACGTGCTCGTTCAGTTGCTTGATCAGACTCAAGTCGAGCAGCCGTTCAAAGTGGTAAGGGGCAATGACAACGTTGGCACTTGTATAAACCGTCTGCTTCTGGCTCATTCTTGCTCCTCTCCCTCATCCAGCGGCAACACGTGTACGGTTCGCATGACTTGGAACGCGATGTCCCTCCACAGCTCGTAATCTGCATAGCGGCAACTGAAGGTCCCCATCCCGGTTTTGCCGTGGAAGACGAAGAAAAAGAAAAGCTGATACATAAATCCGTCCAATGCGGAGCTCTTGAATTCGAAATACCCAACCTTCTTGCCGTTCGCCTCTTCCGTCCCGTCAGTAAAGAACAGATGCGCCGGGTTCGTCCGCCGGATGCCGGCTCTCATGCCGCTGGTTAATTCCTCGACCCATTCCTCCTGCAGGTCGTGGTCAATCCGGTTTAAGGTGAACGCGATACTGCCCGTCTCATCGGCTTTCACGATCGGCGGACGCGCTTCATACGGGTATTTCACTTTCCGCACTTGCTCCGGCATATCCGTAAACTCCTGCGGGATATACATCGTCAGCTTGCCGTCGAAGAACGGTTGCTCCTCGAACGTGTAGTAGCGCTTTCCAACCCGTACCGGTCCCGTACGAATATCGTGCGGCTGCTTCGCTTTCTCCGCTTCGTTCAGCAGCGCCTGAATTTTCTCATCCATAAATTCCATTCCACTCACCATCCCTTCCCTCGAATAAAACAGCCCGAAGATCCCGTTTTTTGTCTACATCATAAAAAAATGCCTATCAGGCGTCAATGAGTCTTCTCCACAGGTCTATTGCACCGAATTATAGGCAGATGATAGCAAAATATGTCGAATTACAACCATATATTCCCACACAATATTTCTCCTCTTGCTTCAGATCCCGTCATCGCTAAGAGACCGGTGGGCATCCGCGGAGCCGATCCCTCTGCCGCTTCGGAAGCATTCCTTCTGTCATTGCTTTTGCTCCTAGCGTATGGTATGCTAGGTTCCCATTTTCCAGCAATACCATCATTCTTAGGAGGTAACTGAAAGTGACTGACACGTTTCAAAGTGCCTATCAAGAAGAGCAGCACCATCTTGATGCGACACTCCGGGATATCCGGAAGCAGTATGAAGCACTGCGGCAAATTCCCGTCTATACGGGAGATGATTTTACCGAGCAAGTGTTGGAAGATGCTCGCGAGCAGCGCCGGCAGCGTCTGCAGCGGGCGTCGAGAGAGCCGTATTTCGGCCGCCTCGATGTCCAGGAAGGACACCATGAACAGGTGATCCCGCTCTACATCGGGAAGCAAGGGGTCGATGCCAGCGAGAGGCGGGAGCAGCAAGCCTCCAAGCCGGGCGCGGATCCTTACCCGCTCGTCATCGATTGGCGCGCTCCCGTCGCCAGCCTGTTCTACTCCTTCACGGGCGGATTGGAGCCCGCCGCCTACGACGCGCCGGAGGGGACGCTGACAGCGGAGGTCCACTTGAAGCGGAACCTCGTGATCCGCAATGAGCAGCTGCTGAGGGTGGTTGATACGTTCGACCGCGAGCAGGGAGAGGAGAGCGTGACAGACGAATTCCTCGTCTATCGCTTAGGGGAGAACAAGGACAACAAGCTGCGCGACATTGTCTCGACCATCCAATCCGAGCAGGATGCGATCATCCGCGCGCCGAAGAACAAGGCGCTATTCATACAAGGGGTCGCCGGCAGCGGCAAGACGACCGTCGCCCTGCATCGCCTCGCCTACTTGCTCTATCAATATCAAGATCAAATCCATGCCGAGCGCATGATTATTTTTGCGCCGAACCGCATGTTCCTTGACTATATCGGGGAAGTGCTGCCCGAGCTGGGCGTCGGCAACATCCAGCAGCGCACCTTCGCCGATTGGGCGCTGGAGCTGACCGGGCTGGAGGAGCGAGTACAGCTCGCCTCGCCGATGGACGAGATCGAGCAATGGTACGGCTCCCTCGCGGAGCGGCCGCTCGACAGCAGCGGCAGCCCGGGACGCTTCAAGGGCTCGCTGGAATGGATGCGGCTGCTGGATGAGTTCGTCCAGCATTGGGTGGAGCGTGCGATACCGGAAGAAGATTTCGTCCCTTGGGACGGCAGCTTGCTGCCGCACGCGACGATCGCGCACTGGTTCCAGCAGGAATACCGCTCGTATGAGCCGGCCAAGCGACTGGAGCGCGTGGCCGCCCGCATGCAGCGCTGGCTGGAGATGGAGCTGAAGCAGGAGCTGAGCAAGTCCCGCCTGCAGGAGAAGAAGCGCAAAGGCTCCGCCAAATTGAAATCGTATCTGAAGCGCTGGTCCAAAGCCGAGGTCATGGAAGTCTACAAGCAGCTGTTGCAGGACGATGCCTATGCCGGGCACCTCCCGGTATCCGTTAGGAAGCAGACATTGGCGAGCTTGAAGCGCGGCATCGTGAAGCAGGAGGATGTGGCCACGCTTGCCTATCTGCACCTGCTGCTTCATGGCGTAGCTTCCGCCCAGCGGTTCGATCACGTCGTCATCGACGAAGCGCAGGACTTCTCCCCGCTTCAAGTCGCCCTGCTCGATCGGCTCGCGAAGAGCCACTCGTTCACGATATTGGGCGACCTGTCGCAAGGCATTCATGCCTATGCTGGCATCGAAGACTGGCAGGAGATGCGCGACGCCTTCGCCGGCGAAGAGACAGCATATCACGCCTTGACGCGAAGCTACCGTTCGACGATGGAGATTATCCACTTCGCCAACGCGATCCTGAAGCGCGGCGTGAAGACGACCATGCTCGCCGAGCCGGTATTCCGCAGCGGGAACAAGGTCCGCATACGCCAGGAAGCCCCTGAGCAGGCCGCTTCCTGGGTCGCCAGCGAACTGGAGCGCCACCGGGAGCAGGGCTATCAGACGACGGCGATTCTGACCCGCACGACAGAGGAAGCGCGCGAATGGCATGAGCGGCTGCGAGCGCTGGGCGCCGAAGCGCATCTCATCGACGGCCGGCAGCAGCAATATTCGGGCGGCATCTCGGTCCTTCCGGTCTATCTGTCGAAAGGGCTAGAGTTCGACGCCGTCATTCTGCTCCATGCCAATGACACGCATTACGGCATGAGCCCGCTGGAAGCGCGGCTGATGTATGTCGGCTGCACGCGCGCGCTTCATCAACTGACCCTATGCGTAGACGGCGCCATCAGCCCGCTGCTCCCGCAGTCGGATGATGAATGGACCGTGCACGAGCATTCGTAAGTAGCAAAAGGCCGTCCCGAAAGAAGGCAGATTCTCTCATCGGGGCGGCCCTTTTTTGTTACAGCATTTTTCAGTCTAATCAGAGGCAAGCCAGAATTACGGAGGCGTTAATTATGAACAAGACCATTCTTTCCGGGCATACACTCAAGGGGAATCCAGGCATAATCAGCGGCTACCGGAACAGCCGCACCTGTTTGAACTGCAGCACGCAGGTCGTCCCTTTCTCCGGCCGGCTGTAGTAGGATACCTTGCCGTTCATCGCCTTCATCAATCCGATGACGACCATCAGGCCCAAGCCGGTCCCCTTCTCCTTCGTCGTGTAGAACGGCATGCCGATGCGCTTGATCTGATTCTCGCTCATGCCGACCCCGGTATCCTTGATATGGATATGGACGCCTTCGTTATCGGACCATGTCGTCACGGTCAGTTCGCCGCCGCTTGGCATCGATTCGACGGCGTTCTTCATAATGTTCAACAGACATTGCTGCAGCTTCTTCGACTCCCCCGACACGTAGCGCGGACATTTGGTCAGATGCTGGGTGTTCACCTTCACCTCGGACAAGGCGCACAGCGGCGCGATCATGGCGACGACATCATCCACTTCCTTTTGAACGTGAAGCGGCCGCGCCAGCTCGACGACAGGCTTGGCATAGTTCAGATAATCGGTGATGATTGCATTTGCCTGCTCGATTCCCGCTACGGCATGGCGGTGATAGTTCTCGAATTGCTCGGGGGTGAGATTCTCCTTCGTCATCAGTTGGAGAAAGCCTTGGGATGTGGTGAGGGGGTTGCGAATCTCATGGGAGATGGAAGCGGCCAGTTGGCCCACGACCTGGTACTTCTCGGCACGGAACAGCTCCTCCCGCATTTTTTCCTGGTTTTTGACATGATGATAAATATAGCTGACGTACATCGCCGACAAATACGTGCCGACGACGGCCACTCCCGCATCGATGCCGGTCAGGTGCTGCCACTGGGTGAAGCACAGCAAATACCCGAGCAAATAGGTCGTCGTCAACGTAACGGCCAACAGGCAAATCTGCCAATAGGTGCTCTGAAGCATATGCCGGTAATGGAAAAAAAGGCCCATAACGAGCAGCAGCGTCGAGCCGACAGCGGTCGCCAGCACATTCTCGCCCAGCAGCAGTACGGTGATCACATTGAAGGCAAGCCAGGTGACGATCCCGGGCAAAAAACCTTCGAACAGCGCCGCCAGCGTCAGCGAGATCGGCGTCAGATGAATGCCGTACACGAACGGATGTATCTTTTCATAGCGAATATAGAAATACGTAAGCACCAGAAGGATGCCGATAAACAGCATCTTTCTCCGGTAATTGGCGAACATGAACTGCGGCGTGATCAGCAAAAACATCAGACAGGCGGACATAATATACAGCAGTCCCTTGAATTCCTGGGATAGTATCGAATCGATCACAGTTAACCGTTCCTTTCCGAACGTATTAGCCATTCGCCGTACACGCGAAAGCGACTTAACCGATTATTTTCCCGTTCCAGGGCAAGCCTTTGTGGAAGCGGGCTCGATCGTTGGAACGCCAAGCCGACAGAATCGGGTAGTCATACATGTCCCATATTTTGCAGGGGGGCGCATCGGAGCCGGCGCGCTCCAAAACGCAGTTGACGGCCCGGCGGGCGGCTTCGTTCGCGCTTTCCATCGTAGCCAGATCCGTATTCGTCCGGACATAGTCGGAGGCCAGGAACAAATTCGGAATCGCCGTGTAGGCGTTCGGCCGCAGATTCCAGGTGTTCACGTGGTTCACGAGCAGCGGCTCTGCATTGGTCGCCCGCCCTTCTTCAAATTGAATGTCTTCATCCAGATTCCACTCCACGAGCATATTGTCGGACAGCACGATCTTGTCCTGATTCAGACTGCGCTTGATCTGTTCCCACACCTCGGCCTTGATCTCCTCCCGCGTGCATTCCATCGCCGGCTTCCCGTACAGGATGCCCGGGACCTTCCAATCGGACACATCGATCGAGATAATCCCCCGCACCTGACCGTTTCCATAATCGCTTAACCTGAATTCGGGCCAGAACTGGGCCTGCGAGACCGAGGTCAGCGCCCAAGGGCTGTCCATGTAGATGACATGGCCGTGAATGATCGGAACATCTTCCTTGAGATAGAATTGGACACCGTTCATCCATTCCACATGCGTGGCCAGCTCGATTAATCCGCCCAGAAGCGGATCGCCGGCAAGCAGCCCTTCATTCAGCAGTCCGGCCATCACTTCCACCGGCAGCGCGGCAATGTAATAATCCGCGCTCACCCGTCTGGACTGGCCGTTCTCGGTGACCGTGACTCCCTGGATCCTGCTGTCTTCGCAGTGAATATGCTCCACCTGGGCGCCGAAGCGGTAATCGACGCCCCCCTGACGCAAATAGTCCAGCCACGGGGTAATCCATACATCATTCGTCGGCCCGTTCAAGAGCCGATCGGCACTGCCTCCCGGCAGCACCATGTCCAGCATAACCGTCGCTCCGACTGTGCCGACGGTGCAAGCGTTTACTTCTCTGGATCTCGCTGCGACCAGAATGCGCGTCAAGCCGGTAAAGATGTGCCGGAATTCCGGGGACTGCTTCTCCGCCTGCAGGAAATCCCACCAGGAGACACGTTGATAATCGAGCAATCTGCGCTCGTCACAGCTGGTCAACACCTTCCATAGCGCAGACACATAGTGGTCGATATCATGCTCGCTGAGTCTGAGATTGTTCCTGAAGAGAGATTTGAGTAAAGTTCTCCATCCGCTGATGGAATGGGGGAATTCGGTCAGAAAAGGCTGCATTGGCCGGTCGAAAAACGCAAGTCCCAGATTCGTTCCTTCGATGAGGTTATCATAGACGCTGCGGCGCCCCCCCTGATAAGGGATGCGCTTCATCGTGTCCGTGACATGCTTGTAGAACTTGGGGAAGAAGCGGAATCCGTGTTCAGCCGGCAAATCCCGGCGTCCCTCTGTTCCCGTTCCCGGCACGGGCATGCTGCGCGCCTTCCCTCCGGGAATGCGACGCGACTCCAATACCGTAACGTGAAATCCGCGCTCCATCAGCTCCTGCGCGGCACTCATGCCGGCGATCCCGCCGCCCAGCACGACAACTGAAGGATGTACTGATGCTACCATCTCGGCGCCTGCACTCCTGTTCTCTATGAAGTTTAGGAAAAACAACTAATATCATCTTACTATAGAAAGCTTATTTTTCAACATATTTCCACATTCTCATGCAAAAAAATAGCGTGCAACGCCTTGCACGCCATCCGGCCGCCATAGATAAAAGATGGAATTGCCGGCAACTTCTTAGGATTCCCATATGGTATAATTTTTTGTAAAACGCATGATCGAAAGGAGGCCATTCGGTGAGCGCAAAGAAAGTAGTACTGGAGACGGCGAATGGACTTTTTTTATTCAAGCAGGAGGTCAATCTGTTATAAATTTATATATTCCACAAATGGATCGATGACCTATCAAACGAATAGGAACCTGATTTCTCTTAATGAGCAGCAATTTCTATTGTTGAATCCACATGATGAACATAAACAATTAGCTTTGGAGAACACCAAGTTTCTAATTGAAATAGAACCATCTTTTTTAAACCGGGCAGCCAGAGCGATATCGTCTCTTCACTTTGATGTTCAATTTGCTTTCTGTACACAAAGCCACCCTTCGTTGACGAAATGGGTTCAATTTGTGTTGGACTATGTGCAGCTTGAAGAAGACGAAAATTCAGAATCCATGGGACTTTTTTTAGAACATAGTTTTAGTCAATACACAATCACACGATATCCACTTGCAGGCTTATAAAACGATTCATCCACAACTCTATAAAACGATTCAGGCCATGAAAGAAAATTTTCAGCACCCATGGACGTTAGATGAAATGGCGGATCTTTCATACTTCAGTAAATTTCAATTTGCTCCCTATTTTAAGGAAATTGTCGGGATATCTCCATACTCATGGCTACAAATTTATCGAGTCATTCGCAGCCAAGACATGCTGATAAACACAAATATAACCGTATTAAAGATCGGCTAACAATATTCTTTTTTTGTTCACCCAATCCGCAATCACGCCTCCAATTAAGCCGAAAAAAAGATACGGCAAAACTTGTGAAAAGGCAACACCCGTCGTATAAATACTTGATTCCGTCATCTCATAGGCTAAAAATAAGAATGCCAGCCCCGAAATCACATTGCCTAAATTAGAAGCCCCTGCTCCCAGCAAGTAAAGTAGAACATTCCTGTTATTCTTTATAACTTTTACGCGCCGGGAGGAAGACCGCGATCCCGCCCAGCTTGGATAGCGCCAAGCCTTCACCTTGTTGGAGGCGCAGCCGGTCAGTCCCCTCCAGATTAAGCGCTGATGTGTGACTCACAGGTCTCCGTTCCGGGTAATTCAGAGTAAAATGTGTCACTTGATGCTGCAGCTTCGACATTTTTTTTGGAGAAAGGCAAGAAAATTGAAGAAACATGTAACTTTTTCGGGTTATCCACGTTATAAACTAGTAGTAAAGGAGGTTATCGGTTCTATGCAAGCTACTCTTCGTACATTGGGCATGATTATGTTAATAGGAGCTCTGGTGGCGTCGATCAGCCTTCCGGCATCGGCCGCCAAGGAGGAAGACCAGTCTCGGGCCGTGAAGCTCACGCGCGATCCTGTCAGCGTTCTGGTCGTCGATAAGGACGGCGAACCGATAACAGAGAACGGACTTCTTATCGATAGCAAGACCTATGTGCCCATCATAGACATCAGTGAAGCGTTCCAGTTCAAGGTCCGGTGGGAAGCCATCAGCCACACCGTGTATATCGATGGTCCCGAGGATGACATCGCCTGGAACTCACTTACCAATAAGATGAAAGTCAACGGCAAGGATACGAAGCTGACCACGCTTCCTAAAGTAATCAAAGGCAAGACCTATGTGCCGATTCAGCTGCTGCACGACGTATTTCTGTTCGACTTCACCTGGGAAGGCAAGTCGAGAACCGTTACGCTCTGGCTTGATCCGCAGACTTATAATACCGAATAATTACATATGCCGTGCCGTCACACTGAACGGCGGACGCTGAACGGGACCGGGCTCACCGGTCCCGTTTTTTGGCATGCGCTTCGCCTGACATGAACCGAAATCCCCCCCCTTCTGCCTCGGCACTTGGCGAGAGAACCGCGGCCCCATGACTTTCATCATGAAAATTTATCACAAATGGGAATAAAGAGAGACGAGTTGGCATGTTTATAGAATGATAGGGTATACACCGATGGCCGCAACGCTTCCGCTTCATCGTCTTGCCGCCGGCCTGGTGGACCACTTCATACCAAGAGAGGGGTACGCTATGCGAATGAGACGTAAATCTATGCTGGCCGTGTTGACACTATTACTCGCTGTAAGCGCTTTTATGAGTGCTTGCGGAAGCAGCGGGCAAGGCACCGACTCTTCCTCGCCTCCGGCGACGAACAACGAAAAGCCCGCAGAGCCGGCACCTGGCGGCGGCAAAACCGAAGCGCCGAAGGAGCAAGTCTTCCGCTTCAATCTGCATTCGAACCCGCCGACGCTCGATCCCGGACTGTCGCAGGACACGGTGGCGCACGCCGTGCTCAACGGACTGTTCGAAGGGTTAACACGGAGCAGCAAGAACGGAGAAGCCGTCCCGGGCACCGCCGAGAAGTGGGAAATATCCCCGGACGGTACCAAGTACACTTTCCATTTGCGGAAGGACGCGAAATGGTCGAACGGAGATCCCGTGACTGCGGAAGACTTCGAGTTTGCCTGGAAGCGGGTGCTTGATCCGAAGACCGAGCCGGCGCCGCCGTACGCCTACCAGCTGTACTATATCAAGGGCGCGGAAGCATACAACGCCGGACAGAGCGCCGACCCGAGCTCTGTTGGCATCAAGGCTGTCGATGCCAATACGCTCGAGGTCGACTTGGAGCACTCCACTCCGTACTTTTTAAGTCTTCTTTCATTCCAGACCTATTTGCCGGTTCATTCCTCTGTCAAAGACAATCCGAAATGGGCATCTGAGGCGAGCACCATTGTGTCGAACGGCCCGTTCAAAATCAGCGAATGGAAGCAGCAAAGCTCGCTGGAGATGGTGAAAAATGAACATTACTACGATAAGGACGATATCAAATTCACCAAGGTGCAGATGTCCATAGTCGCTGATTCGGGCTCGGAGCTGAACATGTACGAGACCGACCAGATTGATTATGCCGGCATGCCGACCGGACGCGTTCCGAATGAACAAATTCCGTTCCTGAAGGAAACGAAGCCGGACGAACTGGGGATCAAGGGCATCGCCTCCACCTACTACTACTTGTTCAATAACCAACAAGAGCCGTTCAACAACGTCAACATCCGCAAAGCGCTGTCAATGGCGATCGACCGCCAGTTGATTGTCGATAAGGTGACTCTCGGCGGAGAGCTGCCCGCGTTTGGCATCGTACCTCCCGGTATCACCGGCTTGAAGGACGAATTCCGCAACGAGCACAAGGACGATTATTTCACAGAAAATATTGAGGAAGCGAAGGCGTTGCTGCAAAAGGGACTCAGCGAGCTGGGATTGTCCTCCATGCCTGAATTTACGCTCGCTTACAATACCGATGAGAACCACAAAAAGGTGGCCGAGGCGGTCGCTGACATGTGGAGCAAAAATCTCGGCGTCAAAGTGAAAATCGAGAATCAGGAATGGGGCGTCTTCCTGAAGAACCGCACCGCGCTCAACTATCAGATGGCCCGGTCCGGATGGTCGACCGACTACAACGATCCGATGTCCTTTATCGATCTCTACATGACCGGAAGCGGCAACAACGACATTGGTTACAGCAATCCGGAATTCGACAAGCTCGTCCGGGAGGCGAAGCAATCATTGGATAACAAGGAACGGATGGAATTGATGGCGAAGGCGGAGCGCATGATGATCGAGCAGGATCAGGCCATTCTTCCGCTGTACTACTACACGAGCGTCGGGTTAAAGAAGCCGTACCTCAAAAACGTGTTTATCGACTATCAAGGAATGATCAACTACAGCCGGGGTTATTTCGAATAACGGCGCCGCTCGCGCTCACCCGGTATGAAGTCCGTCCGGGATGCACTTGGCCAATTGCCGGTGCGTCCCGCTTCTTCATATCCCGTGCGGAATGAATGAACCTGACAAGGAGGAGGATGCATCCATGACTCGGTACTCCCTGACCAAGCTGTTCTATCTCATCCTATCGCTGTGGGTGCTGGCATCCGTCACATTTTTGCTCATGAAGGCCATTCCCGGCGATCCATTTATGTCGGAAAAAGCGGTTCCTCCGGAAATTCGCGCCCGTCTGATGGCCCAATACGGACTGGATAAACCGCTGTATGAGCAATATTTCGTATACTTGTCCAACTTGGCGAAAGGCGATCTGGGGATTTCGATGAAAATGCAGGACCGCGAAGTCGTCCAAACGATCCGCGATGCCTTCCCCTACTCCCTGAAGCTTGGCGTTGTCTCGATTATCGTCTCCGTCGTCCTCGGCGTCAGCCTGGGCATGATAGCGGCGCTGCGGCATCGCAAGCTGCTCGACTCCGCCTCGATGGTCATCGCCATTCTGGGCGTATCGGTCCCCAGCTTCGTGCTGGCCTCCTTCTTCCAATATATTTTCGGCGTGAAGCTGAAATGGCTGCACGTCGTCGGCCTGAACACTCCGCTTGACTACATCATGCCGACCCTGGCGCTCTCCGCCCTGCCTATCGCCTTCATTGCGCGCCTGACGCGCTCGAACATGCTGGAAGTCTTGACGGCCGATTATATTAAGACCGCCAAGGCCAAAGGCTTGTCCCGCGGCGCCATCATCCGCCGGCATGTGCTGCGCAACGGCATTCTGCCCGTCGTCACCTATCTCGGACCGCTCACAGCCAACGTCGTGACGGGCTCCTTTATCATTGAACAAATTTTCGGAATCGGGGGACTCGGCAAAATATTCGTCACGAGCATCAGCAACCGCGACTACTCGCTCATTATGGGCATTACCCTATTCTACGGACTTATTCTGATGTGCGCCCGCTTCATCACCGACATCGCGTACGGATTGATCGATCCCCGCATCACTCTTGCCACGAGAAAGGAGAAGGCCGCATGATCACGTTCCATTCCTCCTCTGCCGATGAACGACCTCTCGCCCCGGAAGACTTCCGGAAGGCGGACGTCAGCGAACATGCGGCGGAAGCGATCGAACAGGAGAGCATATCCGCATGGCGCGACGCCTGGCTGCGCCTGCGCAGCAACCGGGTTGCCATGACGGGCCTTGTCTTCTTGCTGCTCATCATCCTCATGGCCATCATCGGTCCTGTGCTTACGCCTTACGATTACTATTCCAATAATCTGGAGAAGACGAACCTGCCGCCTTCCGCCGAGCATTGGTTCGGCACGGACGATCTCGGCCGCGACATGTTCGCCCGCACGTGGATGGGGGCCCGCATCTCTCTTACCGTCGGCTTCTCCGCCGCGGCTATCAATCTCGTCATCGGCGTCATCTACGGCGGCATTATGGGATATATCGGCGGCCGGCTCGACGAGGTGATGAACAAAATTTCCGAAATCATTTATTCCATCCCGGATCTGCTGGTTGCGATTCTGCTCGTTGTCGTCTTCGAACCGAGCCTGAGCACCATTATTTTGGCGCTGTGCGTGACCGGTTGGATCAATATGTCCTGGATTGTACGCGGGCAGATGATGCAGCTCAAAAACCAGGAATATGCCCTCGCCTCCCGTTCCTTGGGCTCATCGGGCATGCGCATTCTATTCCGGCACCTCCTGCCGAACGCCATGGGCCCGATTATCGTCACCTTGACCTTGGCGGTGCCGGCAGCGATCTTCAGCGAAGCGGTACTGAGCTTCCTCGGGCTGGGCGTGCAATCTCCGGCCGCATCATGGGGGACGATGATTAATGACGCGCTCAAGGCCATGATCATTCATCCTTGGCGCCTTGCCTTCCCTGCGCTGTTCATCAGCTTGATGATGCTGTGCTTCAATCTGTTCGGCGACGGGCTGCGCGATGCGCTCGATCCGAAGATGAAAAAATAAGGACAAGGAGGGTTCGCCCATGCAGCGCTTGTTAGAAGTCCAAGATCTCCATGTCTCCTTCCATGTCCGCGGCGGCGAGGTGCAAGCCGTGCGCGGCATCGGATTCCATGTCCAGCCCGGCGAGGCCGTCGCCATCGTCGGCGAATCCGGCTGCGGCAAGAGCGTGACCGCCCAAGCGATCATGCGTCTTCTGCCGCATCCCCCCGCCCGCATTCATCAAGGGGTAATCCGGTTCCAGGGGAAAGATCTGCTCCGCGTGAAGGAGCGGGAAATGCAATCCATCCGGGGCAAAGATATCGGGATGATCTTCCAGGATCCGATGACATCGCTCAATCCGACGATGACGATCGGACGCCAGATTACCGAAGTGCTGACGAAGCATCAGCGCATGGCACCGCAGGCTGCCAAGCGGCGGGCCATAGAGATGCTGGAGATGGTCGGCATCCCCCACCCGGCTACGCGCTTCTCCCAATATCCGCATGAGTTCTCCGGCGGCATGAGGCAGCGGGCCATGATCGCCATTGCCTTGGCCTGCCGCCCGGCGCTGCTCATCGCAGACGAGCCGACGACGGCGCTCGACGTAACGATTCAGGCCCAGATTCTGCGCGTGCTCAAGCAGCTCCAGCGCGACTTCGGGACATCGATCATTCTGATCACGCATGATCTTGGCATCGTGGCGGATCTGTGCGATCGCGTCATCGTCATGTATGCGGGACAGATCGTCGAGACCGGCACGAAGCGGGACATATTCAAGCAGCCGCGGCATCCGTATACCCGAGGGCTGCTTCGTTCCCTGCCGCGGATCGATCAGAGCAAGGAGGAGCCGCTCGTGCCGATTTACGGCACTCCGCCCGATCTCGCCAAGCCGCCGGACGGTTGCCCGTTCTGGGCCCGCTGCAACGACGCGATGCGCGTCTGCCAGGAACGGCAGCCAGAAGCGACCGCCATCAGCGGAACCCACAGCGCGAGCTGCTGGCTGCTGCATCCGCTTGCACGGGAGGTGGCCAGATGAGCACTGAGCCATTGCTCCGGATCAACCGGCTGAGCAAGCATTTCCACCTTGGGCGAGGCCAGACGCTGAAGGCCGTCCATAATATCAGCTTCACCGTTCGCAGAGGAGAGGCGCTCGGAATGGTAGGCGAATCGGGGTGCGGCAAATCGACGGCGGGACGGACGATCCTCCGCTTGTACGAGCCGACGGGCGGGGAAGCCTGGTACGGGGGGACGAATATATACCGGCTGAAGCCGCGGCAGCTGAAGGCGTTCCGCCGCGAGATGCAGATGATCTTCCAGGACCCGTACGCATCGCTGAATCCGCGCATGACCATCATGGACATTATCGGGGAGGCGCTGGATATTCACCGGCTGGCCGACAGCCGTTCGGCCCGCAGGAAGCGGGTCGAGGAGCTGCTTCACCTGGTCGGGCTCAATCCGGATCATGCCACCCGATATCCACATGAGTTCTCGGGTGGCCAGCGCCAGCGCATCGGAATCGCCCGCGCGCTGGCGGTCGATCCGAAGTTCATCATTTGCGACGAGCCGATCTCGGCGCTGGACGTATCGATACAGGCCCAGGTCGTCAATCTGCTGCAGGATCTGCAGAAGCGTCTCGGCCTGACTTATCTGTTCATCGCGCATGATCTGTCCATGATCAAGCATATCAGCGATCGGGTGGCCGTCATGTACTTGGGCCAGATCGTGGAGCTGGCCGACAGCGGGACGCTGTACGCCGAGCCGCTTCACCCGTATACGCGTGCGCTCATGTCCGCCATTCCCGTCCCCGATCCCGACATCGAGGCCGGCAAGGAGCGGATCGTGCTGAGCGACGAGCTGCCGAGTCCGCTGCATCCGCCGAGCGGCTGCTCCTTCCGGACGCGATGCCCATATGCTAACGGGACCTGCGCCGAGCGGAAGCCTGACTTCCAGGAAGCGAAACCGGGACATTTTGTCGCCTGTCATCAGGCCTAAGCCGAGCGCGAGCCGCCGCAGGAGACAGAGCAGAAGATACAAGTAGAAGAAATTAATAGAAGACACGGATACGACACAAGTTACGACAGAAGATGCGATAGAAGATACACGGATACGACACAAGATACAGCAGAAGATGCGACAGGAGGCCGAACGCGTTCCGTTCAGCCTCCCCTGCTGCGCGATCCGCATCATCCCGTTCCGGCTTGCGAAGCCGTCTGCTCCGCCCTGCCCATCATCGGCTGATACGCTTCGTTCCGCGCTGCGTCCAGCGGACAAGCCAATGATCGGCATCTTCGTCGAACCAGACCTCCTCCCCGCCCGCCACGTTCATGCTTGGAACAAATAAGAAGTCAACTGCAACAGATCGCTGCAGATGAACCGGGTATGGGGGAAGCTGCCCAGCTTGTTCTTCCGGTTCAGCCAGACTGTATCGATTCCGACATTCGTTGCGCCCCCCACATCGCCGCTCAAGGAATCTCCGATATGCAGCACCTCTTCCCGCTTTACGCCGAACTGCTCTAGAGCGCAGCGGAACATCTCCGGCCGCGGCTTGTAGGCGCGGACATCCTCGCTCGTAACGACCCCGTCCACCTGTAAAGCATGCAAGCGCAGAGCCGCCTCAATATCGGCCCGGTCCGTATTCGACAAAATATAGACCGGATAGGCTTGACGCGCCTGTTCCACGAACCGTCTCGCATCCTCGTACAGGTTCGGCTGCTCCCAGTTAGCGTATTGCAGCGCCAGCAGATCGTCCGGCCGGCTGAACGAATCGAAATAAATCAGCGTCTCGGCCAGGCATTCCCACGCAAGCTGGCGCTGGCTCTGGTAAGCGCTGCCGTAGCTCTCGAGAAGCAGCCTGGACAAGCTCTGCCACCAGTAAGTGCCAATCTCCTGCAGGCTGCATGCCCGGCGGGAATTCACCTGGATATTGCGGAACACAATCTGCAAAATGTTCTCATCTTCCCATGCCAACGTTCCATAGAAGTTAATAAATAGGGCCTTGTACTTCGCCAGGAACGTCCCATCCCCTTATCCGTATGACTTCCGGCCGATATTCCGTATGAATGCGCCTCGCCTGTACCTCCCGCATGTTCCGGGCCGGGCTGCCTGCGCTGCAGAATCCCGTCGAGAAGTGTCGAGAATACCTTCAGTATAACAAACCTGTTTTGCAAGAAGAGAGTCATTTCCTGAAAAAGGGACTTGGGGCCTCCCGGATAGGCTGACTGAACTAGGAATGCGGGGCGGATCTTCATTCAGATCCTTCCGCCTCACCGTGAAGATGAGCAGGAGCGGCAAGCAAGCGGCATGACAAATAATGATTTTGCGAAACAAAAGGCGGAAGCGGAACCTCGATTCTAGTAATCGCGCATATGGTAGAGAGGGAAGAGGCAAGCAACAGCCAGTTCAACCGCGATCATTATCCGGGCTGAGCCGGCCGGTTCATTTTGAAGTAGAGGAGGTGCAAGGATGCATATTGCGGTATGCGGATATTACGGAATGGGGAACTTCGGCGACGATGTATACTTGCGGACGCTGCAGAAGCGGTTGGACGGACATGCCGTCTACCCCTGGCTGCCGCAGATGAGCCCAGATGATACCGATGCCGTCATCATCGGCGGCGGGGATCTGATTACGCCGTATTCCTTCAACCCTTATTACTTCCCGGCGGCGCTGCGCCATCATTCGACCTGGGTGTACAGCGTCGGCATTGTCGGCGCGTCCGGAAGAATCCTGGCCGGAGGATCAGGTCAATCGGTACCGGGAACGGATACGGCGGGCCCAAAAGGCTATATTCCGCGATGCCCATTCGCTCGCTATCGCTTCCCGGGCCGAATTTCATCCGTATCCGACGATGCGCCGGACATCGCTTTCGGCTATCAAGCCCCCGCTTCCCCGTGAAGCGGTTCTCCGACAGGCGCACGATCGGCATCGTCATATTCGCCTATTCCTCCTTCCCTTTCGAAGCGATGCTCCGTCTCTTCCTCCGGTTGTCGAGCCAAGGCTACCATCTCGCCCTCACCCCGGTCATCAATCATCCGACCAACCGCTTCTCCGAGTTCGGCATGTGCAATCGGCTGTATCAAGCCATGAAGGCACGCGATCCCCGCGCCTCCGTCGAATCGCTGCCGCTGCTCATGGAGCTGGATGTCACCTACAGCATCATCCAGTCCATCGATATGCTGATCTCCTATAAGCTGCATCCGTCGCTCGCCGCGCTCCGCGCCGGGAAGCCCGTATTCGCCTTCAGCATGATGAACAAGGTCCGCAGTCTGCTTAGGCAGTGCGGCATGGAGGAATATGTCTGCTCCTATCAGGAGCCGGAGGAAGTCTATTGGCCGCGAAATCGAGGACTTCCTCGAATATGGCCAGACCAAGGCGCAGGCGGCGCTGCCCCGCATTCGCCAGTACGAACCCGAGAGCGTTCGCCAGCTTCACCGGCTGAAGACGGATATAGAGCAGCAATGCCGGCAGCATCGCCGGTGCTGATGGCTGTCTGAACATGATGATCATGGGAGAGGAGGAAGCAAAGATGTGGTTATGGTTCGGGTGCGGCCGGCTTGACAGAAAGGTTCGCCATCTGGAGGAAAAAATAGAGGAATTGGCTCGCGGAGTAGACGAAGCGGCTTCGGGCGTCGTGCCTAATCAAGAATTAAGACGGTTCCTGGAGTTCAAGGTGGGGAGAGAGAGCGTGGTCTACACCCCAAGCGCTGAAGTACGGGGCGTGCTCCTCTGCGTAGGCTCCGGCGTGCTGCAGCTAAGGGAGACTGCCGGCGCCCGCGCGATCATTCCGTTTTCCAAAGTGACGTATATCCAATAATCGGCAAGAAGAGAGGAGATTTCGCAATGAACTTTCGCCAGCTGCTGCGGGGGTATATCGGGACGGTGGTCGAGATCATTACCGCTCATGGCTTGACGACGGGCAGATTGCAATCCGTCGGCAGTTCCACCCTCACCATCAAAGTTCCGCCAATTCTGGACGGGCCTTCCGGGCAACTCGCCGCGATTCCGCTGCAAGCGATCGAATTCGTCCGCATTCCTGCAGACGGATGATGGCGCTGGGGCGTACGGAAGGGAACGTACGCCCCGGCACTGCCGGTAATCGTTCGGCCATTCCCCCCAGCCCAGCGGTTGCCCGGCCCCCGGGTGCGGAGCCAAGCCGTTGCTTAACGATGTCCTTGCACGGGACGCTCCAGTGCGTACAGATCGTCTTCCAGAGCGGCCATCCGCTCGAGAAGCAGCTTCCTTGCATCCTGAACCGCCTGATTATACAGATGCGGGCCTAATTCCTTGATCATAAAATCAATGAGCTGCTCCGCTCCGATATCACCAAGCTCCTCCGCGCGTTCTTCCGCAAAGTACTGCTTCACCTGCTCCATAATATATTCCTTCCGTTCTCTGGGCAGCTTAATCGGATTCATACCGTTCCTCCTTCGTTGCTTACGTTGAACTACAATCAAAGTCATAGGGAGCGCATCAGCACTCCGGCGGATAGACCGAGTGCTGTCCGATTCGGCTCTCCTTCTCATGAATAGACAAGTCCAGCCATCGAATTGTCCTGTGCAGCGCACGGATGACCAGAATACAGATGTAGACCCCAAGGACGAACACTATCGTATAAATAAGAAGCGGGATAAATCCGAAAAATGAAATGATATCCATCGAACCTGCCTCCCTCTGCCATGATTCGCACTGCACCTACCCCGCCAGCCACAGCCGGCAAGCTGCTCCACAACCCTATCCGTTCGGGTAAGGACGCAGCAGCAGCTTCAGCTGGCGGAAATCATCCATCCCGTTGCGCACGGCAGGCAGCTCTGTTATATGTTCCATCAAATGATGCGCTTCCTCGGACGCCAGCCGGTATTGTTCCTCCGAAATGCGCCCCAAGCGCAGCGCCTCGTCTAATTCCACTTCATCCAGCAAAAAACTCTTCCCTGACGGCAGCAGGACGACGTCCAGGTACAGATCGTCATAATACGGAATTCCGCGCTCATCCAATACGGGAGGCTCGCAGACATCCACATACCACTGGACCACTTCTTCCTTGTCGTTCAGCATCGTCGTCACGGAATAACGCTTCCCTTGCGGGAAATGCTGCATCCAATAGTAGCCGGTATCCGCCAGCACGAGCTTCCGTCCGTCCATTTTTTTGATAAGCGGCGCACGCACGGCATGGAAATGGAGCAGCGTCACATAGCCTGAAAAATCTTCGGTTTCCTGATGCATGATAGCAAAATCACGCGATTCGATCCGTTTCCAGTCACTGCGGTCAGCATTTTTTCGTTTCATGAAGTCAACCTTTCTTCTCTCCAAATACACGATCTCCGTAAATCTCTTCCATTATACCGTTAATCAGCCGGAAAATCTGCAAAAGAACATCGCTCCCGATGTCCTATCTTGGCGTATGAATATCAGAGCAGCATGCTCACCACGACACCTCAATAAATGAGGCGTCATCCGTCAGCGCCCCGCCCTGAAGCTGATCCAGCATCCGCTGCAGCTCCGCATCCGATGGCGTTCCGCTGCAACCGTCCAGCTCGCGCAACCCATCCGTATAACAGAGCAGCCGGTACATCCCGGAGCGGGGCAGCTCCATCGTGAACAGATGCGGCGCACCGCCGACCGGGCCGGTTAACGTAGACCAACGCTCGCCGATGCGTGTTTTGTCCTGGAACGGCGCCTTCACTTCCGTGCCGTTCACCCACAGTCGCAGACGGCAATCTCCCTGCCACGCGAGCCACAGCTTGCTCTTGCGAAGCACGCTGCAGCTGGCGCGTTCGATGCGGCCGCAGATGAACATCGATTCGCTGCCGCGGCGCCGCTTCTCTTCGAGTACTTCCCTCAGCAGCCGCGGCGTGCCATGAGGTATCGGCAGACCTTCTACCGCCTTCGTCGCCGGGCCGGTCAGTCCTCCGATATAGGCATGAAAGGCCTGCTCGCTTGGCGGCGCTCCCAGGTCTGCCAGCCAGCCGAGCAGCCGCTCGCCGAGGAACCGGGCAGCGAAGTCGCCCTGATAGCTCATGCTTACCCCGTCGCACAGCACGAAGCTGCAGCCTTGGCCCTGCAAATGCAGTCCGAGGAAGTCCTGCCCGTTCTCGCGCTGCTGGACCGTCTCCTCCGCCCGTGCATAGCCGTACCTGCACCGGTACGGGTGGTCAATGATCGTTACGGGATGCTCCATATGCTGGGAGCACAGGATTCGCTGTACCGCCGTATCATGTCGGGACGACTTTTTTCGGCCAATTCGCATGCGCAATCTCCCCATCTCTACCGAACCGGCGTCGCCGCCGACATCTGGAACCCGATGGACACGAGCTCCGCGCAGCTTCCGGGGAGCATCATGCGCGCGCCGGGAGCGAGCTGATAATCCGCCTCGACCAGCATCTCCCGGTAACTCTCCGGCAAGATGGAGGACATGTTGCGCAGCTTCTCGGCATGCTCATCCTTGAATTGCGTGTCCGCCATAATCCCTTTCCAGCGGCGCGGCTCCGCGATCGGCGACCCCATAATATGATCGGATATGAAAATATTCTCCACCAGCACATTGCCGTCCGGCACGCTCATTTGCATAATCCGCTTCGCGATCGGCTCCGGGTCCTCCCCGGTCGCGACCCCATCGGTCATATGGCACACAAGCGGAGCCGGGCAGTCCTGCATATTCGGAAGCTCCGCCTCAAGGATCCGTTCCGCCTGCCGGAACGCCTTGGCCGAATCGGAGAACCGGACCGGCGTCAGATCTGGCAGCGAGCCAAGACTGGCGATCTCGTCGATGCCCTTGATGCCGTTCAGCAGATCGTATACATCGTCACTGTAGGCCAGTATAGCCAGGCGGTACCTGGGCATCAGCCGATTCCCCTTGGTGGACCGGAACACCATCTGCCGAATTGCCAAGGATAGCGCTTCGTATACAATGTCTATCCGGCGCTTCCCGTCCATCAGCATATTCATCGAAGCGCTGATGTCAATGAGATAAATAATGAGCGCCGGCGTCCGTTGGGAAGCTTGAATGGTATAATTCATCCGCTTCGGTGTCACCTCAGTTCTGTCATGCTTTCCGGATTAAATGATTAAATATCGGGAAGCTCATGCTCCCGATCTTTCAAATATTTATAAATATGTCCCGCCCGGGCGGACATGTCAGGCTTCTTATTGAAGTAATCGGGATCCTTCTCATAGCGCTTGGCGAATTCCAGCGCACTCTCGCGGGCGTTGTCATGGTTATCCCGCTTGGCGGAATTGTAGGCCTTGTTATAGGAGGCCACGAGCAGGACCGCATCCCGCTCCCGAATCCGCTTCAGTTCTTCCTCCTGCTCCTTCCGCTTGCGGGCCTCTTCCTCCTGCTTGCGCTTCTGCGCCTCGGCCTGCTGCTGCTTCCACTGGAGGTACTTCTCGTATTTCGCTTGCTTGTCATACTTCTCCTGAAGCTTCTTCCGCTCTTCTTCCTTCTTCTTCTGTTCGGCCCGCTTCTGCTCAGCCAGCTTCTGCTGCTCCAGCTTCTTCCGCTCCTGCTCCTTCTTCGCTTCTTCCTCCCGCTGGGCCGCCAGCCGCGCCTCTTCTTCCTGCTTGCGGCGGGCTTCCTCCTCCGCCTGCTTCTGGGCCAGCTCCGCCTCTTCCCGCTGCTTCGCGGCCAACGCCTCCTGCTGCTCCTTCGCCTTCAGCGCATCGGCTTGCAGCATATTATACACAAGCGGACTCGCTCCCAGCAGCAGCAGCACGACGATGCCGGCCGCGAGCAGCGCGGTAGTTCTGCGGCGCCTCCACGGGAGCTTCCCGGACGGAGCCTTCTCCGCGCGCAGCCGTTCCTGCAAGCCTGCGATAGCGGCCGCCAGTTCAACCTCCATCGGGCTTCCGGCAGAGACGAAATGATGCGCCGAACGGTATACATCAAGCGCGCTCTGCCATTGCCCCTTCTTCTCGAGCTCCCTGGCCTGGTTGAACAGACGATCCACCACGCTCGGATCGGAAGGGTCTGCCGCGCCGGAAGCGGCAGACGGCGTAACCGGGTCTTGCCCGGCCGGTTCGGACTCCAGCCTGCCCTCCGGCGTCCCGCCAGCAGGCTCAGGCTGGGGCTGCACCGTGATCGGCTCGTCAGCGGACACGCCAGACAAAATAATGAGCCATTCGCCGAAGGTCGGGCAGCTGCTCAAGTCCTGGCTCTCCCATGCCCGGACGAACAGCTCGGCAATCTTCGTCCCCCAGCGCTCCTCCAGCGAGCGCTTCATCAATCCGTACCGCTCGCAGGCGGTCTGCATTTCATGCTGATCGAAATAACTTTCGCCCCATGCGCGCCCGATGACTCTGTCATCGGACCAGCCGAGCATCTCGGCTAGAATCACCGCTCCGGCGAACCGATCCGCATACGCGCTCCATAATCCGCTTTGAACGGTGCGGTGGGCCGCATACCCCGGCGAACCGGCGAGAAGCACGTCCGGCCGATCCAGCTTCGGACTGTACATCTGCTCCACGTCGACGAGCTCGATCTTGGATCCGTTGCGATGCTTGTTAACTTCCGAAAAAAACGGAAGCAATACGTTCGGCGCAGACAAATCGCAGTGAGCCAATCCTTTTTGCTCCATCCCCGAGCAGATCTGCGCAAGGGATGTTGCCAGCTCGAGGCTTTCCCGACGGGTAAGAGCCCGCTGGGCTGCGATAATATCCAACCAGGTAGGGCCATGTACCCATGGCATCAGCACCGCATATAACAGGTCGGTATGCGCCTGGATGATTCCTCCGTTTTTTTCAGGAGTCAAGATGTGCCGCTTGCATACGCTAAGCCCGGGCAAGGCGCTGTACGCATCCAGTTGATCCGACTGGTAGACCATGGCCGGTATGCGGTATTTTGGAAAGAACACCTTGAGCGCCTTCATCTCCTGCACGTCGCCGTCATGCGGGATCAATTGGTATACGATTCCTTGCCTTCCGGCCTGCGCGTAAGCCAGACCGGGAGCAGCCGGGTGCTCTCCAATGAGATAATCGGCTCCATACAGCCGGATCGAATCTCCCGGATTCGGCTGAAATGACATTCCCCATCCCCCCGTGGTGATTCAGGTTACCTAATGCGGCATACTGCAAGAAAACCGGGAGTCGCTACAACGCCCGGTTTTCTTATCAGGTTCATGCGCAGCGGCAGCACAGCCCTGCATTCAGATATTAGCGCTGTTGGTCGATTGTGCGGAACTTGTTCGCAATCGCGCGCAGTTCTTCGCTGATGCCGTTCACCGTCTGAACGAAAGCCTGCATCTGTCTGCTCGCTTCCTGGAACTCCTGGAAAAAGCGTTGTTTCGTCATCCCTTCCCATTGTCCTTCCATGCCTTGAATCGCTTGCGTCAGGCCGGAGACCACCTGTTGGCTTTGCTCTCCACCCTGCTTGAATTGATTCGCGACCTGGTCCACTTGTTCAGGTGTAATTAAAATACGGCCTGCCATTATTAACTTCCTCCTTTGGAAATGGATAGGATAAATGCTAGGTCAATTGTACATGAAATCCATTCCTACTCGGTAAGAGGCCCTGGTCCTAATTTCCATATAACCTTTTACTTAGCTATTGAAACTTCTTGAAGAACTTTTTGAAAGGCTTCTTCTTCATAGTTCGAAAAACCTACATGGGCGACAACGTCGATATCCTCATGATTGAATAAAAAGGAAAAGTTCTCATCTATGTATCCTTCCGGATAGACGACGCCCAAATAATCAAACAGGCGATTTGTCTTGATTTGAAGCTGCTTGCGGCCATATATCATCAATTTCTTACTTCCGTCGCGCAGCAATACGACCGAGCCCAGCGGAAGTAACGTCTTTTCATGTGTAGGACGGAGTTGTTCTGCTTGATTCTTCAAATCGCACCCTTCCCTTCTCTGTTCAATTACGCCTCTGACCGTTAAGATCCAGTCCAGGGGAACCATTTTCCAAGCCCCCGGACGTGTCCGAGACGGAATCGGCGATGCGCTTCGCTGTCTTCGTCGTTCCGCTCTTGACCGCCTTTACTCCATCAGCCACCGTGTCCGAGACGGATTGCACTTTCGTTGAGAGCGACTTCGTCCCTTCCGTCACCGAGTCGGATACGCCGTCCACGGCGCTGTCTACCGCGTCCACCGCGCAGGTTTTCAATGACTTGCCGTTAACCGTGACTTCCGAAGCCATGGACATGACGGCACCCGCGGCCAATCCGACGCCGGCCCCGACGATGGTCCCTCCTACCGGAACGACGGAGCCGACATATGCGCCGACCGCAGCACTGGCCGCCATCGTGCCCAAGCCGAGCGAGCCGTTCACGACGCCGCTTGCCACCGCGCGGCTGGCTCCCCCTGCTTCATAATCCGTCATCACAGCCGTTCCCGTGTCGTAGGCGAGGCCGGCATATCCCAGCTTCGCGCTCCATCCATTGAGCGAGAAGGCTTCCTTCATCGCGATGCTCGGGTCGACGAACTTCCATACATTGCGGTGATCGGACCCGTTCGAAGCGGCATACCGTGTGCCGCGAATCCCTTCCGACAGCGCGTACTCGGAGCGGGCCCCGCTAATGGTGACGTAACCGTCTCCCCGCACATTGACGTTGAATTTGTCACGGTGCATGCGCAGCATATCATAGCCGCCCTTGCCGAAGCCATATAACTGGGCCTCCGTCGGCTTCCAGCTTAGTCCGATGCTGGGTCCCCCACCGTTCATCGCGCGAACGGCTGAATTCGGATTCGAGATCGTCCCGAGCCCCGGTGCGACTCCGGGAAGGATAAGAGACGTCCCCCCCATCATAATGCCGCTGAATATGGCCGTTGCCGATCCGATCTTTGCCCCAGGCGGCAAAATGCTGTTCGTCTGCTGATCAGCCGTCTGGAATTGCTCCGCTTTCGTACTGATTTGCTTGCCTAGCTCGAACAACAACTCGTGAATCTGGGAAGACAGACGCGATGCCTGCTGCCATTCTTCCATGACGGATGTCCTTATCGAAGACTCCAACGTCAACGTATGCAGCGCCTGACTAAGAGACGATTGAATAGTTTGTATTTGTTCCGCCGCAATTTGAAGCTGACGGCCCAAATCACGGAGCGCATCCGGATATACGAGAATACGCATCGTTGTCACCTTCCCTCATCTTTTGCGAGCTGCCGGTTCCACTGCACGAACATTTGGGCAAATTGCTCCTTTGTCGTCGGCGTGGCCGTCAACCAATCTTCGTCACCTTTAGAGCTTTTGCGGATCAGCCAGTTGCATGAATCGCCAATGATGAACGCCAGCCCCTGAACGTCCCAGTCCTGCTCATTCCAGACCAGGAATAGGAATTCTCCTTCCGCAACCTTATTTTTCATCGAGCAGGCTAGGGCGAGTGCCCCTTCTTCCTCTCCGTCGAACGTCATCAATTGGCATGTCATTTGCTCGACCGTCAACTGGTGCGCCTGCTCATACAGCTTGTGAAAATGCCTTTTGGACAAGATCACCGAGGTCATCTCCGTCTCCGGCTGGTCGGCCCAGCGCATCCTCTCGATAAGCTCACGGCATGCCTCTTCTACCGATCCGATCTCATAGAGCGTATACCGATTCGGATCTTCATTGCACCGCACGCGCTGGATGACCATCTCATCCGTCATGTGGAGGTACCCTTCGAACGCTTCGCTCGCATGGGAGTACCTGACCCAGCATGATCGCTTGGCCAGCCCGGTAACGGCAACGCTCGAAAACACATGCGGGGGCATGGACAGCTCCACCCCGTTCGGCTCTTCCATCAAATATCCCTTTTTCAGCAGAGCTGACTTGGCCCGGTCCCATTCTTCCGCAATCTCGTCCGTCAAATATCCGCGAAACGGATCTTCGATGCCCAATAAACGGTCAGAACCGATAATACCGGTCAGAAAGTACAACTCCTTCGCATCCAGCGTAATGCTATCTCTCAACTTGTTCTCTTCTTTGTCAACGTCATCTGTCGTCATCAATTCATGCACCCCCCATCAGACCGGTACATTCCATCGTTCGCGAATTCGTTCTGACCATTCATTTGGAGTCCACGACTCGGTATATGGAAAAGCGGCTTTCAGTTT
This sequence comes from Paenibacillus thiaminolyticus, assembly GCF_003591545.1. GTDB lineage: Bacteria > Bacillota > Bacilli > Paenibacillales > Paenibacillaceae > Paenibacillus_B > Paenibacillus_B thiaminolyticus_A. Next base: position 136,132 of record NZ_QYZD01000012.1, on the reverse strand, counting down.
GGTAAATTTGCGTCGCATAAAATATCCTTGTCCTGGCGGCAGCATCTTCGTTCCGGAGCTGCCGCTGTTCGATTCGGCGATCGGCAAGCGCAGGAAAGACAGGTCGTTCGCGTCAATCGTTCCGAACAGGAATCCCGATTGGGATGCCTTCACATCGTTGAACCAATCGACGCCGAAGGTCGGGAATTCCGATGGAACTCCCGCCAGCACGACATGGACGTTCCGGTCCCGGCCCTGCCGCACGATGGCAGACAGCTGATCCTTTACAGAAAAATCAGTCAACTGTTTGCATAAATCATCGGCATCGTCCATCACGAGCAAGAGGGCCGGTTCATGCGCTTCCTTCGTCCGGTTCTGTACTTGATCATATATCATCTGCACGAGGAATGGAATCTCTTCTTCTCGCACAGCGACTCCTTTGACATGAGGAAGACCGAACAATCGGCTGATTCCTTCCCCGCCGAACCGGGTATCGACCGTATAGATATGAAGCCGCTCCGGCGAGACATGATAAGCCAACGACAGCATCCAGCTCGACAGGAATGACGTCTTGCCGCACTCCATCGGACTGGCTACCAAGAAATGAGGCCCTTCCTTCAAATCGATCAGGAACGGCTCCAGATCGTCCGAACGGAGGCCGACCGGCACCCGGTACAAGCCTTCGCCGCCGTCCTGAGCACATCTTCCCGGCTCCTGGAGCAGCTCCGGCAGCCGGATCAGCTCCGGAAGCGGCCGGATCGGCGGTGCTTCCTTCCCGTTCCACGCCTCCTTAATCGATTTCATCTCGACGCGAAGCCGCAGGCTCCGCTCGGTCTCGTCCAACCCGCTGGACGGCAGCGCCGTCTGGAATTCAAGCGGCGGCACCGCCCCCTTTACCAGCCCGCGCCCCGGCGGAAGCTGCGCCGGCGCCCTCGTCGGCCGTCCGACCGCGAAATAGTAGTCGCTCGGATCGGCAAGCTCGAACGACACCGCCTGCGGAATATTGCTGCGCACCTTCTCGAAAATATCGGTTACGCGGTTCGCCGTTATCACGAAAGTGATGGCGAGACTTCCGCCCTCGCGCAGCAAATACTCCAGCAGTTCATTCTCCTCCGGATAGGTCGTCCGGAAGTTCAAGTATCCGTCAATGACGACGACGATGTGCGGCACCTGTTCGTTGGCCGCTCTCCGGTAGGAGGCGATCGTCTTGACTCCCGCTTCCGATATCCTTTCTTTGCGCTCGGCCAACTGCTGCCCCAGGTAACGGAACAGCCGCTCGATGCGGTCTTCCTCCTCCGCCAGCATGACCGAACCGATCTGAGGCAATTGGGCGACATTCTTCATCATCCGCCCCATATCCACGACATAGCCATGCCACCGCTCCGGCGTGAATTGCTTCGCAAGCGACATCAGCAAGGACTGGACGAAGGTCGTCTTCCCTGTGCCCGGCATGCCGTATACGGCAAGATGTCCCTGCTCCATGCTCATATGGAGCGGCTCCTGCCGCTGCTGCATCAGATCATCGACCAAGCCTATCGCAGCACGGAGTTCGGTCTCCGGCTGCTCCCCTTGCCATGGTCCTGCCGGTTCTTCCCGGCGCAGCGCCAGAACCTCATCCAATTCCAGATGCTCCGGGAGCGGCGGGAGCCAAGGGCCCGGAAGCCGCTCAATCCCCTCGCGGCGGGCCGTCTTGGCCACATGGTCGATGAATACTTGAAGCTGCTTCGGCGGTTCCTTCTCCATCAGCGCGGAGGAGAGTTCCTCTCCGGTCAGCAGCGGTTCCCGCTTGCCATTCAGCCGGACCTCATAAATCTGGACAGGCGAGGCCTCTTCATCCTGGCGCTTCTCCAGATAGGGCGCCCCGCTCCAGGCGAACTGCATCTCCTCGAACACTTCATCACTGCCAACCTGGAAGTAGCCTCTCCCGGGATTGGTAATCCAGGCGGCATTCGGTATTTTGAGCATATCCCGGCTGTCCCCTTCACTCTGAACCCGCAGGCAGATGCGGAAGCGGGTATTGCTCCATATTTTCTCGTCAACGACGCCTGCCGGCTTCTGCGTTGCCAGAATGAGGTGGACACCGAGTGTCCGGCCGATCGTGGCGATGCTGATCAGCTCATCCATGAACTCCGGCTGATCCTTCTTCAATTGAGCGAATTCATCGATAATGATGACCAAATGCGGAAGCGGATGCTCCGCCCGCCGGTCCGATCGGTAATATTCATCGATATGCTGCAGATTCCCGGCATCATTCAAGATGCGCTGCCGGCGGATCAGCTCCGCCCGGAGCGACACCTTGGCCCGCTCGATCAAGCTGTCATCCAGATTCGTTATCGTGCCTACGACATGCGGCAGATCGACGAACGTGTTCGACATGCCGCCACCCTTGTAGTCAATCAGCATGAACGCAAGCTCATGAGGATGGAACTCGGCCGCAAGCGAAGCGATGAGCGACTGGATGACTTCGCTCTTCCCCGAACCGGTCGTTCCCGCGATCAGGCCGTGCGGCCCATGTCCCTTACGCTCGATCTTGTCATGAAGATTGAGCATGATCTTCTTGCTTCCCGCGCGTACACCGACCGGAACCGGCAGCGTATCGGGATAGCGGTTCTTCCGCCAGCGCGAAGCTGCGTCCAGTTGGCCGATCTCCTTCACGCCCAGCATCTCGAACAGCGTCAGCACGATAGGAATGTCAGACGCGGCCGAACGCTTCAGGCGGATTGGCGCCATATAGCGGGCCAACGTGTCCATCCCTTCCAGAGACATAAGATCGGCGGAAAAGGCATGCCGAACGATGCCTTCTTCTTCCGTCTTATGTGTATAGGTTTCTTGGGATTCGCCCACTTCCACGATAAGCTGGCACTGCATCGGCAGGCGCTCCCTGCTCTCCGAGAGCACAATCGTGCAGGCGTCGATTCGGCCAGCATCCTCCAAAAGAAGCGGATACAGCGGCTCCTCTTCCACCAGCTGCGTATCGGACAGCAGGACGACATAACAAGGAAGATGCTGCTTCTTATGACCGGATGTCTGGAAGCTCTTCCTCCGGTTCAGCAGGCTGAACAGCTGGTCCGCCAACTGATGCGCACCGCTGCGTCGATCCGCCAAATACCGCTGCGTCCGTTCGTCATCCCACGTATGCGGCAGCCATCGCAGCCAGCTCCATTCCTCGGCTTCACGCTCGTCATAGAAGGCGGCCAGCTTCACTTCATCCGGGGAATGCCGGGTGGACAGCTGCGCCGTGATGACGCGGATCGCATTCATTACCGCTTCCCGGCCGCCGACGATGCCGATGACCTTGGCTGGGTACAAGGGGAGCGCGATAGGCGCATGCTCCACCCGCTTGAACTCTTCCGCGACTTCGCGGGCAGCGTCAATCAACGGATCGCGCTCATAGCCGTCCACGCGCGGCACTTCAATATCCATATAGAATGGCACCATGCCGGTGCCGATTCGCACATGCATGAAATCGTCATCCGCCGGACCGCGCTCCCACAGATTGCTGCTCCGGTTCTTGACGATCTGATAGCATACTTCAGGATCGCCATGGATCGCCTGCATGGCCTCCAATTGCTCCCTTGTCTTCTCCTGCAGTTCTTCCCGATGCTTATCCAATTGGGTGCGATACATCCGATCGCGTTCCACCTTGCGGCGCTCGTACACCTTCTTATTGTTCAAATACATAAAAAATGGAAGAGTATACGACGTCAGCATCATAAAAATGGTCAACATCTGGAACATCATATAATTGCTGTTGCCCATCTTGCCTGACATTGACATATATATGTAAAAACCGACACTGACCAACGTCATAATAATCGGAATGATAATCGTAATAATCGAAAATGTAGGACGGGTCGGTTCCGCTGGCGGGCGCAAAATCTCAAGCTTGTCCCTGCGCAGCGTCGGCTTGATTCTAGGTGATCTCTGGTACAGTACGTTCACGGCGAACAACTCCTCGTCTGAATCGCTACTTATTCGCTACCCTGTCCTTCTCTGGTTGAAACAGCATTCGTCTGCCGTATGAAGGAAGCGAATCGGTTGTCGTGGAGTAAGCCCGTTGGATGCGGATATGCGCGCCTTCGCGCAGCCCGGCTTCCGCAAGCCGATGTTGTTCCTGTACTACGAACCACAACCCTTCCGGTTGCTTCGCTTCGAGTATATATTGCACATCATTGCGCGGCGGCTCGCCGAACAATTTCAATCGGAGAATAGCTTTCAGCTGCAGTCCCGTGCAATCCTCCGACACATCAATGTCGAACCACTCCTGGCCCTGCCTTCCTGAAGATACGGTCAGCATCATCGCAAGCGCCCTCCTCTTCCCATGCGGATTCGAGCCGCTCCGGCTCTACCTGTCGTCTCATTTCACTCTACACCCGCAGGGGGAGAGCGGTCAATCCGGGACGATGCGGCGCCGATTGCGGGGGACCGGACAGCACTGCTTCTACGACAGACTAGTATACATGATAATACCATATCCGTACTTAGTATATATTGGAATTGCCCAGTTGTAATGAGCCATAAGAACGGAATTCGTCCCAGAGTTCCAAAAAGAATGCCAGCGCCACCCGGGTCTAACCTTTGCTAATTTCTGGAATAATCTGACTGACTAGGCTGGAACCGGTCCTATGCAGATTCCGGGTTCCTACTCAATCCTTTCAGGTTCCCGCCCAAGCCTGCTTAGGTTCGCTATCCCAACAAGTCAGGTTCTTTGTTCTGGTTCAGACTCTTCGACTTGCAAGGCCAGACCGCTTCTTGTCATCGTCCTTCCAATTGACTAAACCGGATCACTTCTTATTTTCATTCCCCGGAATGGTCAATCGACTCCTCCATATCTCTTATTCCTTCTCACGCTAACTCAGTTCGTTCCTTCTTATGTTCGCTCTCCCGATCAATCAGTTCATCACTTCTTATCTTCACTATCCCAATCAATCAGTATTTCACTTCTTATCTTCGCTATCCCAATGAATCAGTACGTCACTTCTTATGTTCGCTATCCCAATCCGTCAATCTGTCACTTCTTATGTTCCGCTATCCCAGTACGTCAGTCCGCCACTTCTTTTGTTCCGGTATCCCAATCGGTCAGCTCGCCACTTCTTTTGTTCCGCTATCCCAATCGGTTTGTCGGCCACTTCCTATCTTCACTATCCCAATCAATCAGTCCATTCCTACCTTATCATTACTATCCCATTCGGTCAGTTTAGCAGCAGTCCTTCTTCTTCACTCTCCCCGTCGTTCAGAACGCTTCTCACTTCATTAGCCCTAATATATAACAATTTACTATTCCACCATTCGATTTCCTCCTAAATCGCACAGGAGTCTCGTCCTTTCCTTCTCCTTGAACCGGGGCATGAATAAAGTGCAACATCGGCTTACTGACTAGATGGGAGACTGCGCAAAAGAAGTTTCCATTCCTACTCTTCTGACGCTTTGGGATATTGGACAAAGGAGTTGCCATTCATACTCTTCCTGACGAGTTGGCAGATTGGACAAAAGGAGTTACCACTCCATACTCTTCCTGACAAGTTGGGAGATTGGACAAAGGAGTTACTACTCCATACGCTTCCTGACGGGTTGGGAGATTGGAAAAAAGGAGCTACCATTCCATACTCCTCCTGAGGAGTTGGGAGATTGGACAAAAGAACTTACCGCTCCATACTCTTCCTTACGAGTTGGGATATTGGACAAGCTCAAAAAGCCCCCGCCTCGCGGAAGCCCAAGCAGCGATTATTCCCATTTCATCCATTGCGCCCGATTGTTTTCTTTCGTGCCGATGCCTTTTTGCAGCAGCGCATTCGGCACCATCGAGTTGTACGTCCGGATGCTGCGGTTCAGTTCCTCGAGGGCCTGGTCCACGGGCTCGCTTCCAAGCTCCTCCATCTGATGCAGCAGCTGTTCAAGCTGGCTTCGAATCTTTTTTTGAAGCTCTAGCCAGGAAGGGAGCACATGCGCTTCCTTCATGACGCTCTGGAGAGCATCCCCGCTTGCCACATCCAGCGGCCCTTCCCCTTGCCGGGCAGTTCGTCCATGCCGCCCGACTTCACGTAATTCGAGAAAATCTCATCCATCCAGTCTCCATGCCGCTCACTCATGCCCGTTCCTCCACTGCTCTGCTTCCGATCCGCTATGCCGCTCCGGCTTCACTGCCGAAGCCAAGGGCCTAGCCAGACAAGCATCTCATACATATGCTGCTCCGCTCAGGATATCCTCCCGCATGTGTGCCAGAATGGCCTGCTCCTGATCGCTCCATTCCTCCGGCCGCTTGCTCGTCCGGTGGTACAGATACGAATAGATGGTTCGATAACGGAGGAAAAAGGGAATCCGGCCCCATTCCTCAGCAGGCAGCTTGTCCGCCTCCGCATACCCGGCCCCAAAAGCGTCCAAAAAACGGGATACGAAGGCTGGCCGTTCCTCCCGGTTCCACACACTCATTGACGCCGCTTGCGCGGCAATCGCGATATCATACGCGTACCAGTGGCGCATGCTGTCACCGAAGTCCAACACCGCCAACCTGTCTCCAACCCGCAACAGGTTGCCCGGATGAAGATCGTGATGGATGAGGCCGTAGCGTTCGGTATCCTTAGGGAAGCGCTGCGCCTCCTGCACACACTCGAGCCACAGATCCCAGACGGGCGCATCTCCATCAAGGCGTCCGCTTCCGGCAGGAGCCAGCGTTCCGGCAGGAGCTATCGCTTCCCGGACGAGCCGGTCGTCCGTCCAATCCAGGAACGGCGGGGTCCAAGCGGCCGTATAGTGCCGTGCCGCCCGGCGCAGCGTTCCCATCGCTTCCCCCCATTGGCGGAAAAGCCGTTCGTTCCACTGCTCCGGATCCCTCGGATGAATGGAAGCCCCATTCAGCTTCTTCGTAACGACGGCGAAGCATTCCCCATCCAGCCTGGCCGTCAGTCCCCCGTCCTTCGCCGGCACCGGATCCGGCACCAGCAGGCCGGCTTCCATCGCCTTCTTCATCCAGGCAAGCTCGGCCTCCACGAAGGACGGGTCTTCGCGATCGAACCGGCAGCATTTGATGACCATAGCTCCGTCTGACGTTTCGAAGACATGGTTATAGTACCCTCCGAGCAATCTTGAGCCTCGGGCATCGATGCCGTAAGCCTCTTCAATAGCGGACAGCAAACTTTGTATCAACGCCCCACTCTCCCTTCCCCCAACCTCAATTTTATGGTCAATAATCGCCCGTCGCCCATCGAGTCTGAGCATCCAACGATACCTATCCGGCTAATCCGACGATTTTGAACGCGGATGCCGCTGTAATCGGGCAAGGATATCAGGCGTAATGGCTACGCCTATCGATTGCAGCGCCAAGACGATTGCCCCAGCCACGGGGGACAGCGCCGGCTCGATGACCCGGAAGCGCTTTCGACCGCACGCGGGCGTGGACGCGGCCGCCTGCTGCAGTCGTTCGGCGACGATTCGGCGGATATACGGATCCCGAATGACACTGCCTACGAACGCGACGGACAGGGTTTCCTCGCTGAAGCGCGAGCCGACGATGCGAATCCCTACTTCGAGCGCTGAGGCAGCCTCGTCGCAGACGAGCCGGGCCAGCGGGACACCGGCCCCTGCTGCTCTCGTAACATAAGGCGCCATCTCGCCAAAGCGCCGCATTCGTTCATGCTCGTCGCGGACGAAGCCGCGGGCTCCCATCTCGCTCAGTTCATCAACGCTCGCGGCACCCCAGTAACGGAGGATCTCGCCTACCCAAGCCTGATCCGCCTCAGACGCGTAGCCGGCAATGATTTTGTACACCGCTTCATAGGATAAAAATCGGGCGGCCGTCGCATAGTGATGAAAATCCTGATTGCGCACGATGCGGCCCGCCTCATTCACCCCGAACACGACGGAACCGGTTCCGGCCACAGCCATAATTCCCGGCTCTCCGAGAAAAGCTCCCGCATGCGCTGTCATCCCGTCATTGAGATGCCGTCACACGATTGAAGCGGTTGCAGCGCCGAATGCGTCGGTGAATTCCTCGGCCCATGCCATATCTTGCTCCAATTCGAGACCGGCCAGGCCGGCGCACAGAGCGGCAATTCGGGGCGCGGCCGGAACGTGCCGCCGCCTCCTGCAGCGCATCTCTGACATGCTGCTTCGCCTGGACATCCTTGTTCGGATTGCAGCAGCCGGTCTCGGCATAAGCGATGACCGTGCCATCCAAGGAAGCCATCATAACCCGCGTCGTCGTTCCCCCACCATCGATGCCGATGACGATGTTGCCCATTCATGCATCCCCCATATTCAAATGATGAAGCGGCAGGACCGCTTATTTGGCCAAATAGCCACGCTCGACCGCCTGCTGGACCAGCTTTTCCGCGAACCTGCCCAACTGCTGCGATCCTTCCTTGATTCCGCCGATGCGGGCCACAACCCGATCGCTGGTGACGCCATGCTCCTGCCATGATTTCCCTTCAGTCGTATAGTTATGAATCAGTGGCTGCAGCCGGTCCAGCGCTGCCGCATATTGAGCCTCCGGCGTCTGGCGCTGCTCGAATTCCATCCAGAGCTGCATCATCTCATTTTTCTGTTCCTCCGGCAGCATGCCGAACAGCCGCTTCGCAGCATTCGACTCCCTGGCGAATTTGTCTTCATGCCCCTGCGCATCATAGGCGAACGTGTCTCCGGCATCAATCTCCACGATATCGTGAATGATAAGCATCTTGAGCACGCGCAGCAGGTTCAGATTCCGTTCGTTGGCGTACTCGTGCAGCAGTATCGCCATCACTGTCAGATGCCACGTGTGCTCGGCGTCATTCTCGTGCCGGCTCCGATCCAGCAGATACGATTGCCGGAAGACCGATTTCAATTTATCCACTTCTTTGATGAACTCGATATGCATTTCCAGTCTATCCTGCATGGATGCCATGATCGTCCAGTCTCCTTCCAGCCTGTATTTCCCCTAAAGAGCGGTTCACGTCCGCGATCCGCCCCTTGGGATCGGTTAGCCCCCGTCAGTGCTCCGCAGCGCGCTTACCGTTCCTCCCGATGAATGACAGCGACGCTGGTCTGGCGGTTATTGAACGGATCATAGCCGTTCAGTATGCGGCCATGAATGATGCCGTATCGGTCCAGACGCCGATGCAGCCACACTTCCGGCTCTTCGTAAGCTCCGGTCTTCAGCAGAAGCAGTTTGCCTTGCGGTGCCACATGATGCTCCAACAGGAAATGAATATACTCCTCTTCGTATTTCTCCGGTATAATATCGAGCATCGTCGCCACATAATCGAACTGCCGCTCCGGTATCCAGGCGAAGGCGTTACCGACATAGAAATGATCCGCGTAGGCGGGCAGACGTTCCTTCGCCAGTTCAATCAGCTTCTCGGAAATATCGAGCCCGTAAGGATCGATTGCAATGCCGCGCTCGTTCGTCCATTCGATGACAGACTCCAGCAAATAACCGTTGGCGCACCCGATATCCAGGAAGGATCCGGAATGCTCGACGGCATCGGCTAGCGGCTTGCGCAGCACCTTCCAGCGCTGTTCCGGTCCTGACATACCCGATTGCTTCCAAGGTTCATCCGTACCGTATGACAAATAAGCCGTTTCGGTATCCAACTTCACTTGCTCGCACCATTGCTCCAATTCTTCGGGAATCGCTCTGTAGGGCATATGCAGTCCTCCTCTAATTAAAATAATGGCGGCTGCGCCTCGCATAGATCCATAATGGCCGGATAAGGAGCAGCCGCCCAACCTGTACGACGGACAATGTATCTTTTCTTGACAAGAAGCATCGCATATTTCATCCCTCGGCGTCAACTGACGCCCTGCTGCCGTTCGCTGAGGTGAGTCGGAAAGGGCAAACGGCGGCAAAGCGGAACAAGGCGATAACAGGGAACGAGAAGAGATGAGAAGGGTAGATTCCTCGCTCCGATAGGCATGAGCGGGAAGCGGCAGCGGTCTAAGGCGCATCGCAAGCCAATGCGATTGAAGCGGCAGATGGCCGTTCGGAGCCGGCCGCTGCGGTGAAGTCCGGGCCGAGACTCGAGCGGCAAGGCTAGGCCTTACCGTAAGCGCGGAATGATATAGCCGATCTGAAGGGATGAATCCGGCCTTCAGGAAGAAGGCTTCGGCTTCGGGAACAGAGATGAGAATAAGGGATACTTCATCGCTCAGCTTCCGCTTCAGCCGTTCCAGCAGTGTCTTCCCGACGCCCTGCTTCTGGTACGAGCGGTCAACGGCCAGGTCGGACAAATAACAGCAATAGGAGAAATCGGACACCGCTCTGGCGACGCCGACCATCTCCTGCCCCGCCCAGGCCGTAATCAGCGGACCGCTGTGATCGATCATCCTCTGTATCCGCGGGAGATCGTGGAACGGTCTGCGAATTCCCGAGTTCTAGAACACGCGTTCGACATCAGCCGCCGCGACCCGCTTCGTGTCTTTGTATTGAATAACCATTCGTTATCCTCTCCTCATCTGAATGGTCATCGCCGCTCCGCTGCCGGACGGATCCATGCGGCCGACAATCTCAACCCTCAACCGCGGCCGCGCTTTCCGGCAGCCGTTCCCGGCGCTCTTGCTCCCGCACCTCGGCGAGGAATTCGCGCACAGCCTCACGATACCCTTCCGGATCAGTGGGATAGGCTCCCGCATGCACCGCGTCATCGACGATATGCAGCCGCCGGATGCCCTTCGTCTTCGCGTGATACAATTCTACGCTCATCGAGGTGGGCACGAAATCGTCCTTGCCGCCATGGATGAGCAGCAGCGGAACTTCCTGCTCCCGAATCCGTTCTACAGGCTTGACGTCGCGCATGGAGAAGGCCGCCCTGCGCCGCAGCCTCCGTTCTAGCATGCCCATAAAAGGAAAAATCGGCACCCGGTTCAAATCCTTCAGTTGGTATCTAATCAGCCTCTCCAGATCCGAGTATGGACAATCGGCAATGATGAAGCGGATTCCCGGGTCCATCCCGGCATGCATCAGCACGGTGCCCCCGCCCATGGATTGCCCGTGCAGGCCGATATAGGCGTCCTCGCCTACACGGTGCCGGACCCATTCGATCCAGGCGTCAAGATCTTCCCGTTCATAGAAGCCATAGGTTGCGTAACGCCCTTCGCTCCGTCCGTGACTGCGCTGGTCGATAAGCAGCACATTGAAGCCTTCGTCTGCGAACAACGGGATGAATTGGGACGAAAAGCCGTGGCTCGCCGTATACCCGTGCACGATAATGACAACCTTCCGGCCGCCGGGATGCGGCTCGATATAATATCCCCGCAGCCGGAACCCGTCCTTCGATAAGATGGAGGCTTCCTCCTTCGGCAGCGCTTCGAAGTCGGCCCTTGACATCAATCCCATGCCTTCCACCATGGCGAACGCATCTTCGGGAAGCGAGCGCTTGCCCAGGATCATGCGCCGGAACACATGGCTTCCCAGCAGATTCGCACTTACGATAACGATGAACAAGATGCATCCCGCTACTACATAACTCCACATACAATCATCCCTTTTTCTGCAACGATATCATGATGAACTTGCTACAATACCATGCGGAGCGCCGTTACTGCCGTTCGAAACGGACATAGCGGGCTCCCCGCACCAACAACCGCCCGGCCTCCCCTTCCTCCAGCCGGTGGAATTCACCGCGGCTTACCTTGTACTCTACGCACTCTCCGTCTTCCAGGCGAAATGCGACGTAATGGACAGCCAGCGAATGATGATGAACATACCCGTCATGATGCATGCGTTCGTGGCGCAGCTCCATCCGCTTGCCCGCGACGGCAGAAGCTGCCGAACGAACCGGCTGGCAGCAATGATGAAGCCACTGCACGGTCCCCCGCAGCACGGCGTAAGCGATAATGCCGACGGCCAGGAACAGCAGCAGCCGGAAAAAGGGACCGATGAAGCCATCGGCCGGAATTAGGGATAAGGTGTTCATCTTCTCCCCCCGCTTGCATAATGTAAATCTCATTCATGACGGATTACCTTTACTCCATATTATAACCGGAGCACGGTGGCTATGAGCAACCTGTTTTTCCACTTATGCCCAGGTTAAAGTGGAAAATACCGTCCTTGCCGACGCCAGGTTAATCTCTCTTTAGAGTGCAATCCAATATTTGCAGATGCCGTCTGCAGTCCCGGCCAAGCGGCCGCCGTTCTTCTCCATGACTCGCCTCGAAGCCGTATTGTCTTCGTCGCAGGTAAGGAGCACTTCCCTCAGGCCAATACGTCTCGCCTCGGCGAGCAGCAGACGCAGCATGACCGTGCCGTATCCCCGCCGGCGCGCTTCGGGACGAATCGCGTACCCGATATGGCCGCCCCGCTCCCGCAGCGCATCAGTCAGCGCATGCCGAAGCTTGCCGATGCCGACCGGCCAGCCTTGGACATACAGCCAATACACGTTCTGGGGAACGAAATGCGCGGGGAGGCGGCGCCCTTGCGACATCTGTAGGTAGGATTTCAGATAGGATCGGAACTGTGTCGGGCGAATGCCGTATCCGCTGTTGGAGAATCCGTTCTCCCCCGGCCCCATCTTCTGCAGCATCTCGTAAATATCGCTGCCGTCCGTCAGCGCCAGCGGCCGGAGCACAATGCCCGAAGCTTCCATGAACTGAGGATACAACCGCATGATGATCCGCATCGATTCGGAGTCTGGCACATACAGTCGGGTATCCCGCTGCAGCGGGATCGCTTCCGTTATGGTGCAGCCGTGCGCCAGCGCTTCGGACAGCGTCACTCCCTGCTCTATCTCACCCCAGCTCCCGATCGGGATAGACAGCAGCGCCGCGACATCATCCCCAGGGGCGAGCGGCTCGGATTCATCCGCTTCGGCCGCATAGATGCCGTAATAGATGTAGGGACCGACAGGCAGACCCGGCTTATACGGCTGATCCGGCGCCGGATTCGTTGCGCGCTGAAGCAGGAACGGCGCCAACTCGTCGCGCACTGTCACCGGGCGTATTACACCAGTGTCCATGTCATGAAAATACGTTACTGGCGAGGACCTCAACCGCACCCGGTCGGTTGCCAGCTCCTCCCTCGCTTCCCGCAGCGCGCAGGCGGGCATCGTCTCGCCCGGCTCCTGACCGCCTCCGATGCCCCCGATGCGCAGGACCTGATCGGACATCGCAGCCTGGCCATCCCCGGCATCCATGTCCGTATTGAGCGTCATGACGACGCGCTCCTCCCGGACGAGGATGACACCGGCGCAGAACGGTTGATTGAACGTTAGCGCTTCGATATGGAGAGGCTCCTCCATCAGGATAGGCATCGTCCGTCCCCCCTTAGCCGCAGCATGTTTTAATTCACGAAGGTCGCCTTGACGCGCTTCGATCGGATGAAATAGATGATCCAGATGACGCTGAAGATGGAGCTCCGCACCAGAGGTTTGAGCGCTTCCAGGCTATCAGCGTCCTGTCCCCCCGGAACCAGACTGGCCAAAGAATAGTCGGCAAAGGACGATAAAATGTTCCATATGTATAAGACGATAATCATCGTCGGCAGCAGCTTCTTTTTCCGATAGAACAGGGTTAGCACCATAAGCAGCAGCATCAATGTCAATAGATTGGCTACCGTCTCGAAAATAATAAGCACCGACCACATCGAGTGATAGTATTCCGATTCAGGCGTCGTGAGCAGACTCCATGTATTTGATTGGTAGATTGGAAAAATTTCTGAAAACAGCAAGTTGAGAATCATGATGAACAACAACCACAGCCCGATCTGAACGACAATCAGCCAGCCCGACAGCCCTTGATAGGAGGACCCCAGCGGCTGAAGCGGGCGCGGCGGTTCGCCGGGAGACCCGGCGGGAGGATTTGCGTTCATTCCATTCCTTCCTTTCGTTCTTGAATAGGGGCTGGACCAGCAGTTCAGCCTTGTCTAGTCCAATCCGTACTGCTTCATTTTATAGTAGAGCGCGCCGCGGGATATCCGCAGCATTCGGGCCGCCTTGGCCTTGTTCCCGTTCGTCCGCTCGAGCGTCTCGGCGATGCGGGCGCGCTCCCACTCCCCAGAATGGACGCTGAGGGGAAGATCCGGCTCGGTTAATTCATTCAAGGTGGTTAAACGAGCATATTCCGGCAGTTGGGCGGACGTCACCGCGCCGGATCCGGCCGCGGCCGCCGCGGCGTATTCCATCGCGTTCCTCAGCTGCGACAGATTGCCCGGCCAATCGCAGGCAAATACCGCCGCCAGCGCGTCAGGCGCGAGCTCCGGAGCGGTGATGCCTGCCTTGGCGGCCACCTGGTGCAGGAAGACCCGGCACAGCTCCGGCAGGTCCTGCTTCCGCTCGCGCAGCGGCGGAACCGTATAGAGCTGGAAGGCGTACCGCAAGGAAGGCAGCAGGCGGTCCGACTCCTCTGCGGCGGCTTCGGGGCCGACGGAGCCGCAGATTCGGCACTGCAGCGGGACGGATGCCGTGCCGCCCAGCCGTTCGAAGCGGGACAGGCGCAGCATGGCCGCCACCTTTGCCTGCATCGACGGAGAAAGCGCGTCGATATCTCTCAGATAGAGCGTGCCGTCGGCCGCCAGATCCAGCTTCCCTGGCCGCTCTTCTCCTCCCTGATAGCCGAATAATTCGGCTTCCAGCATCCCTTCCGGAATGGTGCTGCAGCTGACCACCACGAACCGCCCGGAACGGTCGGCGCTCCGATGGAGCCATTCGGCCATCGAAGTGCGGCCGACTCCCCCCTCGCCTGCGAGCAACAGCGGCTGTCCGATGGAAAATGCCGTCTGCAGCCGCTGAAGCAAGGCGGAAGGGAAGACGGCTGGCAGCAGCGGCTGGCCTGCCGGATGATGATACATCTCCGCGCTTAATTTCACATAGGACGATACATCCCGCTCGATAGACAAGGCGCCAAGCGGGTTCCCCGCCTCATCCGTGATCGGGGCCGCGTTGATCATGACGTGCATCCCCGGCCGCGGCTCATGATAGACCTGATGGACCGCGCTGCCGCTGTCCATCACCTGAAAGAGCATAATCGATTCCCTCTGAAAAAAATCTCCTATTTTATGACCGATTATATCGGCGCCGTTGATTCCGTAGGTCTCTTCCGCCACCCGATTCCAGTACAGTACCGTTCCCTCGTTGTCAATGACGGTAACGGCGTCATTCATCGCGCCGAGCAGGACGCTCAGCACGGCTTCCATTACTCCTGACTGACTCATCGTTCATCTCCAAGCAATCAATTTTATTAGATTATGGCAAAACCTCAATCAGATTGCAATGAAAAAGCATTCATTCCCAAGCTTCCGTCCGGCCTAATTTCCATTCCATTGAAAAGAAAGTGTTTACATTCCCAGTCCTTTGTGATTATATTTAATCATAAATAGAATATGTGTCTGTTTTTTGAACACTTTTTCGTCAGAAGAAGGGAAGAGTCGCGGATGGAAAGCTTAATGAGAAATGGTCTATTATTTCTGTCGAAGAATCGCATGGCCAACCGCGCCGCGAAGAAATACGGACTGCGCTTCGGCGCCCGCCGCTTCGTCGCCGGCGAGCAGATTGCGGATGCCATCGCAGCCGTCCGGGAACTGAATGAAGCCGGCATCGTGGCGACCTTGGATCATCTGGGCGAATTCATTCTTACCGAGGAAGAGGCCCAGGAATCAACCCAATTCTGCATACGCACGCTTCAAGAGATAGAGAAGAGCGGCGTCCGCTCGAATCTCTCGCTGAAGATGACCCAGCTCGGACTGGATCTATCCCGTGAGCTGTGCATGCGCAACATGAGAGCCATCCTGGACACCGCCGCCGCTTGCGGCAATTTCGTCCGCATCGACATGGAGGATTATGCGCACAACGAAGCCTCCCTCGATATTTTCAGCGAGCTGCGTGAGGAATACGGCGATACGGTCGGCCTCGTCATTCAAGCTTATCTGTACAAGAGCGCCGACGATATCGACAACCTGCACCGGTTCCAGCCGAATCTGCGGCTCGTGAAGGGCGCCTACAAGGAATCGCCCGACGTCGCTTACCCGAATAAGGAAGACGTGGACCGCAACTTCCTTCACATCATCGAACAACACCTCAGAAATGGCGACTATGCCGCCATTGCCACCCATGACGATAAAATCATCCAGCATGTCAAGCAATTCGTAATCGAGCATAATATCCCGCGCAGCCAGTTCGAATTCCAGATGCTCTACGGCATTCGCAACCAGGCGCAGCGCGCTCTGGCCCATGAAGGCTATACGATGCGGATCTATGTCCCGTTCGGCAATGATTGGTACGGCTACTTCATGCGCCGCCTGGCGGAACGGCCAGCGAACGTCGGATTTGTGCTGAAGTCTCTTTTCAAGTCGTAGGAGTTATCTCATTTCATATTCATATATAGGAGGCATTATTATGACGATGGTGGATTACCGCAATGAGCCGTTTACCGATTTCAAGCAGGAGCATAACCGAGAAGCGATGCTCGGCGCGCTGGAGCGCGTCCGCGCCCAACTGGGGCGCACCTACCCGCTCAAGATCAACGGTCAGGAGATCGCAACCGACAGGCGCTCCGCTTCTATAAATCCCGGGCAACTGAAGCAGGTTGTCGGCTACGTCGCCCAGGCCGATGCCAATCTGGCCCATCAAGCGATTGCCGCTGCGGATGCCGCCTTCCGGGATTGGCAGCATGTCGATCCCGAGGTCCGGGCGGGCTACCTGTTCAAGGCGGCGGCCATTATCCGCCGGCGCAAGTTCGAGTTCTCCGCCTGGCTCGTCTATGAAGTCGGGAAGAACTGGGCCGAAGCGGATGCCGATGTCGCCGAGGCAATTGACTTCCTTGAATTCTATGGCCGGGAAATGATCCGGCTCGCGGGACCGCAGCCGTTAACTCCGCTGCCTGGCGAAGACAACCGGCTGACGTATATTCCGCTTGGCGTCGGCGTCGTCATCCCGCCATGGAACTTCCCGTTCGCCATCATGGCCGGCATGACCTGCGCTGCCCTCGTCGCGGGCAACACGGTCGTGCTCAAGCCGGCATCGACTTCACCGGTCATCGCCGCGCGATTCGTCGAGCTAATGGAAGAAGCCGGACTGCCGGCCGGTGTGCTCAACTTCGTACCCGGCTCAGGCAGCGAGATCGGCGACCTGCTCGTCGATCATCCGCGCACCCGCTTCATCTCGTTCACGGGCTCCCGTGATGTCGGCCTGCGGATTAACGAGCGGATCGCGCGTCCGGCGGCAGGACAGATCTGGATGAAGCGTCTCATCGCCGAGATGGGCGGCAAGGACGGCATCGTCGTGGACAACAGCGCCGATCCGGCCGAGGCAGCAGATGCGATTGTCGCGTCCGCCTTCGGCTTCCAGGGGCAGAAATGCTCCGCCGGCTCCCGTGCCATCATTCATCAGGATATCTATGAAGAAGTGCTCGGCCACATCATTGAGAAGACGAAGCAGTTGACTGTCGGCCTACCGGAAGAGAACGACCCGATCGGACCGGTAATCGATGAGAACGCCTACAACAAAATTCGGGAGTATATGGCGATCGGCGCGTCAGAAGGACGCCTCGTGGCCGGAGGAGAAATCGCCGAGGGAGACGGCTATTATTTGCAGCCGACGGTATTCGCGGATGTAATGCCGGACGCCCGCATCATGCTCGAGGAGATATTCGGCCCGGTGCTTGCCGTCTGCAAGGCGGAAAATTTCAAGCAGGGAATCGATATTTTCAACAACACCGAATACGGGCTGACCGGCTCGGTATTCAGCCGGAACCGCGAGCATCTGGAGTATGCCCGCCGCCATATGCACTGCGGCAATCTGTACTTCAACCGCAAATGCACCGGCGCGCTCGTCGGGGTGCACCCGTTCGGCGGCTTCAATATGTCGGGCACCGACTCCAAGGCGGGCGGACGCGATTATTTGCTCTTGTTCACGCAAGCGAAGCTCGTATCGGAGAAATGGTAAAATGAACAACGGCTTTTCCGCCTCTGCGGAAAAGCCGTTGCTTTGCGTTGGCATATCGGCAGTTAGTATATAGACAGTCGGCAAATAATCAATGAAAGTGGACCATCCGCGCGGACGTTATCCGCCAGTTCCCTTGCTGATCCGGGTTCCCGCCTTGCCTTCCAAGGCGAGATCGGCATTGCGAAGCGACGCGATAATGGCCGTCCCCCCGCTTTCGGCAAAATTGACGGCTGCATTCATTTTAGGTTCCATGCTGCCTTTGCCGAATTGTCCCGCGGACAAATAGCGTGTCGCGTCCTCGATAGAAACCACGCCAAGGGCTTGCTGCTCCGGTTCGCCGAAGTTAATGTACACCTGTTCCACATCGGTTAACATAATGAACGTATCCGCGCCGATCTCCTTGGCGAGCAGGCTGCCGGTACGATCCTTATCAATTACCGCATCCACGCCTTCCAGCGTCCCGTCCGCAGTCCGTACAACCGGTATGCCTCCCCCGCCCGCCGCGATAACGATGTGGTTCGCATCAAGCAATTGCCGCATAACCTGACTGCCGATAATGCGGCGCGGAGAAGGAGAGGGAACGACACGGCGCCAGCCGCGGTTGGAATCCTCCTTCACGCTCCATCCCTTCTCTGCAGCGAGCCGTTCGGCTTCTTCCTTATTGTAGAACGAACCAATAGGCTTACTAGGCCGCTCGAAAGCATCGTCGTCCGGGGACACCTCCACGGATGTCACAAGACAGACGACCTGCCGCTCGATCCCCTGCCTCGTGAATTCGTTCAGTAACGATTGTTGAATCATATAGCCGATAAATCCCTGGCTCTCGGCGCTGCATACATGCAGCGGCAGCATAGGCACTGAATCCTTGGCCATTTCGTTCTGCAGCAAAATATGCCCTACTTGCGGACCGTTGCCGTGAGTAAGTAAAACACGATAACCTTTGTTGACGATATTCGAAATGGTAGTGCAGCACATCCGGATATTTTGCAGTTGTGTCTCGTAAGTTGCGGTTTGATTAGCCTGCAAAATCGCGTTGCCGCCGAGCGCAATCAGCACGGTCTTCATCAAGGCGATACCTCCTTTTCTAGTTCGGCAATCATGCAGTATATGCCAAGAGCGGTATCAATCCCCGACGTGCGGCCTGTGCCGATTAGCGACCACACGGCTCTGGCCACATCGGTTGGCATCTGGCAACAGAGTGCATTCAGCACCTCCAGAATGCGGCTTCCGAATTGTCCGCTCACAGCGTAATGAAGATACTCCAGGCTAACATCGGTCGTCAGATCTTGATGCTGCGCCAAGCGCTCAGCCAGCTTGGACAGAACGAGCGCAGATACTTGGCCGGTATACATCCCGGCGCCTAAAGCCCCAATCAGAAAGTCGTCGCCTGCCGGCGTCAGCCCCGAACCGTAACCGATTAGGGGCCGGACGGCCTGCCACTGGAGAGACGGATATGTCCGGCAGGCAATCAATGCCCGCCCCAATTCAGTCTGATCGGTTTCTTTGCGCAAAATGTCCATGACCTCAACGGCGCTCATGCCAAATCCCGTGATCCCGGAATACATGCGCAGCAAGGCAGCGAACCGCCGGAAATTGGCGGACAGTATTCCAGAGCCGGCCGGAGAGCCGCTCAGCAAGCTGCAGAACACCGAGGCGTTGTCCAGACGCACTGCGGCATTCCGTTCGCCTAGCCATAATGCGCCTGGGCGTATCTCCACAACCATCCTGTCTCCGGGACGAATGCGGCAACCGATTCGCTCGACGGATTCGCGGTCAACATGAACTGCAAAGGGCAAATAACCATTCTGAGCGGTACCTATAAATAAAAGCCGCCGTCCTATTCGAATGTTCATTCCGTTCCGAAAGCTGCTATGTACCGTTCCGCATCGACTCTCCCGGACAAGCCCAGGGATATTCGAACTGTATGCCTCCCCTTGGACGACCAGCATAGGTCAGTCTGCAATGCCCATAGCTTCGGCCAGAGCGATCAGCGCCTTCTCGAAGCAGGCGAGCGGCGCGTTGACCGTGCCGGCCCCAACCTGACCGATCCCTGCTTCTTTATGGGCGATGCCCGTATTTATGACCGGCGTGATCCCCGTCTCAATCACTTTGCGGATGTCGATGCCCAGGCAGATTCCTTGGAAATTCCATGTAGGGACAGTGAGATTGCTGTTCCGGTCGAAGCAGATTTCCGCCATTTCGTTGCTGATAGCCAATGCGTCATCGAATCCGCCGGCGCCGACGAAGCGGGTGACCCCCGGTGCGGCAATCATAGCCATGGCGCCGACCCCGAACGTCTCCGTGATGGCGCTATCCCCGATATCCGGGTTGGCATCCTCTTGCGAATAGCCGGTAAAGAACAATCCTTGCGGCGTATTGACCGGCGCGGTAAACCATTGATCGCCCAGTCCGCTCACCCGTATGCCGAAATCTTTGCCGTTGCGGGTCATGGCGGTGACGATCGTGCCGGCTTGAATGGTGCGCGCGCCATCCATGATTGCCTTGCAGGACGCCATCATCACGTTGAGAAAGAATTGGTCGGTATCCGCCAAAAATTTAATGATTGTTCGTTTGTCCGTCTCGGGCACATCGGTCGCCAATAAGAGCGGCGCCAGTTCTTTGAGCAGCAGAAGCGAAGCAGCGATGTTGCGTTGATGAAATTCGTCGCCCATCGTAATCGCCTTGGCGACGAGCACATTCAGATTGATGCCTCCGTCTGAAGCTTTCAAAGCTTGTGACATGCCAGGACCAAGGACGTCGCGAATCCAGCGGAGACGGCTGATCACCTCTTCACTATAGGCGCCGAAGCGCAGCACCTTGCCGATCCCTTCGTTCAGGTTGCAATAGGCGCGGTTGCCTTCCGTGCGATTCTCTACCACGAGGACAGGCATATTAGCCGATGTAATTCCGCCCATCGGGCCGACAGCGTTGACGTGGTGACAGGGGACGAATCGGATTTCCCCGCCTTCCAGCATTTTCTTGGCTTCATCCTCTGTCGCGGCCCAACCTTCGAAGAGCAGCGCGCCGATGCAGGAACCTTTCATCGGTCCGGTCATATCCGGCCAATCGATGGGCGGACCGGCATGAAGCAGCGTACGGCCGTTCAATTCTTCAATAACGGTTTTGGCGGGAACAACGTCGATCAGGAACGGCTGTGCGCTGGCTATTTTCTCGACTACCGCCCGGTTGGCTTCGTCAATCGTATTGTACATAGTACGTTCTCCTTACTAATCGTTATTTTAATTTGGACAAAATATTGGCTAGCTTTTTATTGCCTCCCGCTACCGGACGCCAGTCGAATTGAACGACTTTGCCTTCATACCGGTGGATCGTGTCCGCGAAGCTTGCAAGACCGAGATTGATCACGCGCGGCTTGCCGGACAACAGCTTGGCCGTCGCTTCCGGCACCGCAATCCCGTTGGGGGAACCGTGCCGTGCGCCCGCAGGCGAAGCGGAAAACGCTGGACTGGACGGCACCGATTTGCCGACGAGTTGCAGCGCCCGCTTGACAGCCTGTACGTTGCTATCCTCGACAATTATGCCGGCCTCTTCAAGCTTTCGTCTCTGCTCCCCGTAATTTTGCGGATCTTGATCCGTCCCGCAGACAGAGCACACGAAGTATACGGTTCGGCCTTCCCCGGAAGCGTGAACGAGTGCGTTCCGAATGGAAGGAATCAGTTCCCCGGCCATATCTTCATGGGAACCGTAACCTAATACGACATCGAACAAAATAACAGCCGTATCGGGATCTTTTGCCATCTTGCCGATCAATTCCTTGCGAGTAGACGGATCGATCATGGGATGCGGACGCCCTTTCGTGTAGATATCGTCACCCAAGTCGATAATTTCATGTCCTTGATCTTTGAAAATATAGCCGTCCTCATGCTTCAGCGAAGCCGGTATACCGAACGCCTCCCGTACGAGCATGGCGGCTTCTGTCGCCAGCGTGCCTCCCGAATACAAGCCTTTAATATAGGACTGTCCGGACTGCAATGCATGATCCCCTTCCACGCCGGTCCCTTGTGTGCCGGGGGATGCGGGCGTGCTCCCATAGGCGAGCTGAACGGCCATTACCGCCGTGTCCTCCAAAGTGTAAGCATAATGAACGTTGCCTTCCGGCTCCAACGGCTTCTCTCCCGTGAAGATGGCAACGGACGGCTTCGACAGAGACTGCAGGAACGCCGTCACTTTTTTCTTGACCTCAAGGGCGGGAGGCTTCGAAATCACGACGATCAACTCGGTATTCGCATCAGCCTCCAACGCAGCAATTCCGTCCAACATCGTCAAGGCGCCGATCGACTCGCTCAGGTCGCGCCCGCCAGTGCCGATGGCATGGCTAACCCCGCCGCCCAAGCGGTCGATAATGGTGGATACCTCCTGAATGCCGGTTCCGGATGCGCCGACGATACCGATGTTCCCCTTGCTGATTACATTCGCGAAGGCGATCGGAACTCCGGCCAATATCCCTGTCCCGCAGTCGGGCCCCATCACGAGCAACCCTTTCTCTTTCGCTTTCCGTTTCAGTGCCAGCTCATCCGCCTCAGACACGTTGTCGCTAAAAATAAAAACGTGGAGCCCTTTGTCCAACGCTTTATGTGCCTCGTCAGCGACATATTCGCCCGGAATAGACAAAAGCGCGAGATTGGCATCAGGCAGCAATTGCATGGCCCGGTCCCACGTGCGGACTTTGTCATAATCGTTTTTAGCGCCTGCCAGCGCTTGATTTTTCAGAAAAGAATCGATTTCATTCAACACTTCCGTCACTTTCTCCGTCTGCTCCGTATCGATTACGATACAGATATCATTGGGCTTGGCCCGCTCCAGCTCTGGTGTATACAAGCCGGTATTCCGGAATATATCCAGGTTGGCAGGGGTGCCCATCATGACCGAGATCCGGTTGATGCCTTCCATGGCAGATAGCTTGTTCGTAAGGAGCATTAAGCTGACGGAATCCTGATACACGTTTTCTTTAATAATGGTTTTAAGCACAACAATCTCCCTTTCCTGACCTTGACCCGGATCGTTAGGCCGTTCTCGTTCTTGGTTTTTCTTTGGTAAAAATCATCGCAGCCAGACCGATAAACAGCAGAATCATGGCCAGGAAAAAACCGGACCGCATGCTGCCCGTGGTATCCACCAAATACCCCGTAATGTAAGGAGCGAGAATGGAGGAGCTCATTCCGATAAAATTGTAGAGACCGAACGCGGTGCTGTACGCTTCCTTAGGTGCGTTGTCCGCTACAAAGGCAACGAGCACGGGGTCCAGCGCCAGCTTCCCGGTTAAACCGTAGACGATTAAGGCCAACATCATCGCTGCGTCGCTTTGTGTGTACACAACCAGATAGATGGACAGGGCAGCAATTGGCACCAAAGCATAAACCAGGGGTTTCCGTCTTCCGAACTTGTCTGATAAATACCCGAAGAAAAGAGCTCCGGGAATAGACGCCCATGGAACGAGCGAAGAGATGAAGCCGACATCGCTGCCCTGATAGCCTCGCTCGGTCTGCAAATACTGCGGGAGCCAGGTGAGAATCGCGAAAAATCCGTAGAGCGAGCAGAATACCATGATGAACGTGAGCGAAAGGTTGCGGTTCTTGAACAACGAAAACATGGATGTTTTTCGCGTCTCGCCCTTTTTCGTGTCCGCTCCCCGAGCTTCCACATTAAACTTCCGAGGCTTCTCCTTAATCACGAACCAAATCAAGAGAGCGGTGATGATCGTCGGAATGGCCATAATGTAGAACGGGATTCTCCAGTTCAAACCTTTCTCCAGCGTTAACGTGCTGGCTGTAATATAGCCAAGCGAAATGCCGATTGCTTGGCCGCTGTTAATGACCGCCGTTCCAACCGTACGCACTTTTTCGGGAATCGCTTCGGACGACAACGCGTATTGCGGACCGTAATACGTCCCTTCGCCCACCCCGGTGATGATTCGGGCCAGGAGAAGCATGAAGAAGGAATTGGCGATCCCGGTAAAAGCGGTGGCGAGGCCGAACAGAATATAGCCGGGGACAAGAACGTTCTTGCGTCCCAGCCGGTCGCCAAGCGTTCCCGCCGGAATCTGCAAAATCGCATAGGCGAGAAAAAACACACTGTTGATCAAACCGAGTTGCGCATTGTTGATACCGAATTCTTGCGCCAAAATCGGCATGACCGGATTGAGTATGGTACGGTCGGCATACATAAATACCCAGCCGAGCGTAAATACGAGAATAACCTTCCAGTAATAAGGCATTCCAGTCTTTGGAGTCGATTTGAACGGTTTCTCCAATGTTTCTTCCATTTTGCAGTTCCCTCATTTCGTGGAGTCAGTAATCATATCATTTGCAGATACGGGAATGTTATTCTTCCATTGCAGCTCTTCACGGGATTCTCAATCCGAATACTTGAACGAAGCCGGCGCTCTTCTCAGCGCTATGAGAGGAATCATCAATCAATATAAAAACAGCCCGGAACCGACGGCAATAAGCCGAAAGCTCCGGGCTATGTTGGATGTTGTGCTGCAAGCAGCCTCCCGCTGTCTTACTGCTCGGCTGACCATTAGACCGCTTCCGCCTGCAGAGCGGACAGCAGCTTGCCGATATCGGTCGGATTGCCGTTGGCGGCACGGGTCTCTCCCCCCAGCAACACCGCACTCGCGCTTGAGGACCTGCTTGGGCTCCTGTGCATGCGGATGGCAAGGGGACCCGGCGCTCTTGGAGCGAAGGGACGAATTCGCTACGCTTCTTCCGGCAGCATCCGCGATGCCGCTTCCAGCAGCTCCTCGAACAGGTCGTCATCTTCCTCCAGCCTGTCGTCCAACGCCAAGATCTCTTCCTCGCTGCCGGAATCGCCGGCGAAGCTCAGACTGTAATCCCATTCCTTGCCCTTCTTGCTGAACAAGGTCACCTCATAGGCGGACTGGAATCCTTCTGGCTGGAACGTCACATGCCCCAGGTATGAGCCGTCCGCATCCTTCCTCATATCTGCCCGCACAATCGTTACGTTCATGTCTCTCTCCCCTTTGTCGTATCTTTCTCTTCGCGCTCCCTCACGCTGACTGCGGCGCTGCCGTGCCCGATGATCAGCTTGTCCGACATACCGATGAACAACCCGTGATCGACGACGCCGGTAATCCGCTTCAGCCGAAGCTGCAGCTCTTCCGGCTGCTCGATGCATCCGAATGCGCAATCCGCGATGAAGTTGCCATTGTCCGTCACGAACGGGCGCCCTTCCATCTCGCGAAGAACGGGACCGCAGCCGAGCCGGCCGATCTGGCTCATCGTCAGCTCCGCTCCGAACGGGACGATTTCGACCGGAAGCGGGAACCTGCCGAGCCTATCGACGCACTTGCTGTCGTCTACGATGAGAATCAGCTTCCGGCTCGCGGCAGCAACCAGCTTCTCGCGCAGCAGGGCGCCGCCCCCTCCCTTAATCGCATTCAATCGGCCATCGACTTCGTCCGCCCCGTCAATGGTCACATCAAGGCCGATTAGCCTGTCCAGCAGCGGAATCCCGCATTCCCGGGCCAACCGTTCCGTCGCTTCCGAGGTGGCTACCGCTTGGATGCGCAGCCCTTCCGACACCCGGGAGCCGATTGCACGAATCGCCCAGTAGGCCGTGCTGCCGGTGCCGAGTCCGACCGTCATCCCCTCCCGGATGAACTTCACCGCCTCTTCGGCAGCCGCTCGCTTCGCTTCCATCGCTTGACGCCCCTTCCTGTCCGCTGCGCCCTTGCCGCGCTTGCGGCCGGCACAGCCCGCTGCAGATTTTGCTCTCCCCATTATAGAACGAATTCATCCTCGAATGCTATTCCTCGGCCGCCGCGCTCGGCAGACGGGGAGCGAAGGATGGAGAATGCACTTCCCTTTTTATTCCAGAGAGGACGAACTGGATAACATTTCTCCCCATATTATCCATGAATGAAGCGGTTCTATACCTTCTGCCCGTCTTTTCGCGAAGAAAACGGGAACTCTACGAAAATACTCCGTTACAGAAGGCTTGCTTTGAAGTATGAGGTATCATATTCTTGAATAGGATAGTGGTAGAGCAGAAATATTCATAGCATACATTAAAGGAGCCATACGTTGGATGCAGATGTTGAAAGATTTTTTCAAAGGACCGGGCGCGAGAAGGATAGTAACCCTTCTCTTTCTGATTGTCCTGCTATTTTCGGTGAGAAGCATTCTTAATCTTATTTTGCTCATCTTTATTTTAACCTTCCTGATCGACCGGCTTCACACCTTTATCTATTCGCGTCTTCGGAAATATGTCAACATCGATTTCCGCGTGACCGTTATTCTTCTCTATGCGGCGCTTTTATCTATTCTCGGGGCGGGAACGTATAATTTTTTGCCCAAGGTGATCTCCCAGATCAACCAATTGGTCAAAATAATTATCAAGTTCTATAATGAATCAGTTGTCTACAATGACTCGGTTGTTTACGACAACCCATTGATGCGGTACATTATGGAGTCGCTGCAGAACATCGATTTGGCCAGCTACCTGGATCAGGGCTTCGGCTTCCTCGTCAAGTCGATTACCGACATCAGCCAATGGGGAACCCATCTCGTTATCGCGCTCGTGCTGAGTTTATTCTTCAACCTGGACAAAAAGCGAGTTCATGCGTTCACCAACAAATTCAGAGATAGCAAGGTCGGTCCGTTCTATAACGAATTGGAGTACTTCGGCAGAAAGTTCCTCTTCTCCTTCGGGAAAGTGATTGAAGCGCAATTCCTGATCGCGCTCGTCAACAGCATTCTGTCCACGCTGGCCTTGTGGGCTATGGGCTTCCCGTCATTATTCGGATTGGCTATTATGATCTTCGTGCTCGGTCTCATCCCGGTCATGGGCGTTATCATCTCGCTGATTCCGCTCTGCGCGATCGCCTTCAGTGTCGGCGGGCTGAGCAAGGTCGTCATGGTCATCATCATGATTATCGTCGTTCATGCCATTGAATCGTATATTTTGAATCCGAAGCTCATGTCCTCGAAGGTGCATCTGCCGATATTTTATACCTTTGCCATCCTTATCGTATCCGAGCATTTCATGGGTGTATGGGGGCTGCTTCTCGGCATTCCGATCTTCATGTTCCTGCTGGATCTGCTGGAGGTCAACGTGTTCTCCAAGCAGCCGAAGGAGAAGGCGGAGCAGGATCTGGAGAAGACGAAGGCATAAATAACCGGTCCCCGGTCAGACACGCTCTGTCCGGGGATCATTTTTTTCTAGGAAATGAGGCTGCAGCAAGTACAGACTATTCAGAGCGGCAATGTCTCGTTCGTCTCCGAGGATGAGGAAGCCGCGACTTCGCCAGCACATCGAGCAGGGATTCCTGGCGGCCTTGGATATGCCGGTCACGGTCATCCTGCGGACCGCATCGGAGCTGGCACGGCTGATCGCGGATTGCCGTTATGTGGAGGAGCGTCGCGGGACAAGGTGAGCCTGTACATGTCCTTCACGAGGGCTTTGACCATCCAGAGCAGGGAACGCTCATGTCAGGCCACCGCCAGCTTGCTCCGGCGCGCATCCCGGCCCCTGAACCGGCTTAATGCGGACGCCTCCGCAGACAACCGGCCTACCGGAATGTATAGCCTCGATTCCGCATACGAATTGCCGCTGCGCCGGAACTCATAGACGACATTCCGGCCGTCCGGCGGGACGACTTCCGGCAAGGTCAGCCCTTCCTGCTTCCCGCCCAGCCCCTTATGCTTCCCTCTCAGCCTCGCGCCGTCCGCTTCGAACACCCGATAGATTCCTCCCTGATACGAAAGGAACGTGAGCTGCTTCGCTGGTTCCGGGCAGCGCAACGAATGCGCAAAGGGTATGCCTGCAAAAAAGAGGCCGTTCATTCCGAGGCCAATGCTGTACCTATGCGCTTCCGGCGGAAGCAGACCGGAACCGTGCAGGAAGGGCAAGGTCCGGCATACCCGCCGCATCTCTTCCAGCGTCTCGCAGTATTCCCCTACCAGCATAAATGAAGGCAATTGAACGATACGACTAAACAGCATATAAATCCCCCTTCAGCTTCAACATAGCCGGGCCAGTCATTTAAGAAAGCGCGGCCACGAAATTAGTGATAAAGACCTACAAATTCAAGGAGTTAGCAATCCTTTTTTACTATATCGGAATATTTGATCAATACTTTAAGATTATTTATAAAGTTCCAATTATAGGTACTAAAAACTATTTAGCAAAATGACACTCCCCTTACTGAAGAATGAACTCCGAATAGAATTGGTCATCTTGACCGTTCGCCTTGAGCGGGCAGGGTTTTGCGGAACCCGGATAATTTCCGCAGAATGAGGGATAATTTTCTGTATATGACCGTAATCAAGAAATGGTTGTGACAAGGAGCTGTATGAACATGAAGCAACTCATCCGTATCGGGCTCGCCCTCGCTCTGCTGTTTCAGATTCACGCCTGGCCGGCTGCCGCAGACGGACCTGCCTTTCATTTTGGATTCAAGAAAAGCGTGAACGGCCAGCTGCCGTCCATTAACGAGGAAGGGTTCAAGGATATTGTCGATAAGCACGGGGCGGTTTTCCTTGGGGATACGAGCAAAAAAGTGCTGTATCTCACCTTCGATAACGGCTATGAGAACGGGTATACCCCACGCATTCTGGATACGCTGAAGGAAAAGAAAGTGCCGGCCGCTTTCTTCGTAACGGGCCATTATGTGAAGAGCCAACCGGATCTGCTGAAGCGCATGGTCAATGAAGGGCATATCATCGGGAACCATTCCTGGAGCCACCCGGATATGACGACGGTGTCCAACGAACAAATCCGGGAGGAATTGGATAAAGTAAAGTCTGAAGTCACCCGCGTCACCGGCCAAAAGGAAATGGCGTACTTGCGGCCTCCGCGCGGCATTTTCAGCGACCGGACGCTGAAGGTGACCCGCGACATGGGCTACACGAACGTCTTCTGGTCGCTTGCTTACATGGACTGGGATGTGAATGCCCAGAGAGGGGCGCGCCACGCCTATGACAAAGTAACGAGCCAGTTCCATCCGGGAGCAGTCATTCTGCTGCACTCGATCTCGAAGGACAATGCCGAGGCGCTTGGTTCGATCATCGATGCGGCCAAGCAGCAGGGATACGAATTCCTCGGGCTGGATCGGCTTCAGCGCCAGCCGGCCCCGACCCCGGCTCCGGCTCCAGGTCAGCAACCTAAGCCGGGAACATAGGAACCGACCAACGAAGGCCGATGCACTGCCGGTTACACGGGACAGGCATCGGTTTTTCTATGCGGCAGGCCGTGTCCGACGCGGGGCAATCCGGTGTGACGCCTTCTCCTTCCGCCGCTCGAATTCAGGATTGGCGACCTTGTCCAATATTTGATAAGGTAAGGGTGTAGTTCTTGATTGCTCTTATCCTTACGACAGGGAAGGAATGGTAACGATGATTAGAGTAGCGATGATCAGCTTCTGGCACGTGCATGCCAATGATTATGCCAGCCAGGCGGAGGAGCATCCGGATACGGAGATTGTGGCCGTGTGGGACGAGCTTCCCGAACGGGGCCGGAAGGAAGCGGAGGCGCGCGGTATCCCGTTCTACGACTCGCTGGACGAGCTGCTGAAGCAGGACGGCATCGACGCCGTGATCGTGGACACGCCGACCAATCTGCACCGCGATGTGATGGTGAAGGCGGCGGCCGCAGGCAAGCATATTTTCACGGAAAAGGTCGTGGCGGCGACACTCCATGAAGCCAATGAAATCGTGGACGCGGCGAAGAAGGCCGGCATCGTCCTGACCGTCTCGCTCCCGCGGCTGAATGACGGCTACACCGAGGCGATTCAACAGGTGCTGACAGAGGGGCTGCTCGGGAAGCTGACGCTCGTTCGAGTCCGCCTGTCCCATAACGGAGCGATTGCCGGCTGGCTGCCGGAGCATTTTTTCAATGCCGAGCAATGCCAGGGCGGAGCGCTTATTGATCTGGGCTGCCATCCGATGTATTTGACGCGGCTGTTCCTCGGCGAGCCGGAGCGGGTCAGCGCCCACTATGGCTATGTCACCGGCAAGGACGTCGAAGATAATGCCGTCGCCGTCCTCCAATATGATAACGGCGCCCTCGGTCTCGTGGAAGCGGGCTTCGTGAACAGCTGCTCCCCGTTCACTATCGAGCTGCAGGGCACCGATGGAACGCTGCTGTACGGCACGCCGGAGAGCCGGCTGCTCGTGCGCAGCAGCCGCTTGGAAGCCCAGGGCGGCAGCGGCTGGGTCGAGCGCGACATTCCAGCCAACCGTCCAAGCGCCTTCCATCAATGGGTGAGCCATATTCAGCAAGGGACGACCGCCGATGCCAACATACATATGGCCCTCGAGCTGACGCGGTTGATGGAAGCTGCCAATCTGTCGGTCCGGCATAGCCGGCCGATCCGTCTGGACGAGCTTCAGCCCTGATCCGACATTGTCATTTATTTATAACCATCTTATTCACGATGAGGAGGAGAGACGCATGTTGGTCGTTACCAATACGGTACGCATTAAGGCAGGTCACGGCAAGCAGGTTGCCGCACGTCGCAGAGGCGAAGGGCGTGCAGCAAATGCCCGGGTTCATCCGTCTGGAAGTATGGCTGGGCGAAGGCAAGGAAGGCGAAGAAGAACTGAAGGTGTGTACCGTATGGGAGAATGAAGAGGCGTTCCGCGGCTGGACCTCCAGCGACGCCTTCCGCGAATCCCACCGCGGCGGCAGCGAAGCGAAGGAGTATATGCTGGGCGCTTCGTTGAACAAATATGAGATGGTCGTCAGCCATAACGCCTGACGGCGATGTATAATCTGCAATGACGACAGGGCAGTGCGCTTCCGGGCGCCTGCCCTGTTGTGCTTCCCGCCGTTCCGCCGGAGGGCGTCCATCCGCATATATGAGGCTGCTGCCGGATACACATAAGTAGCCGCATATCAGCGAGGAGGTGGACGGATGTCCGTCAAGAAGAGATATGCCCTCTATGCTTCAGCGCTGCTGCTCGCCGCCATCGGCTACGCCTGGAAAAGCGCCGCCGTGTTCGAACCGGTCACCCGCGCGGAGCTGGGGACTGTCCAGGCGCAGATCGAGCTGGCGGCGAGCCCGGCGGCGGTCCTGAAGCGGAATGAGCTGCAGATTGCGCTTCAGGCTGCGGATGGAGCGCCTGTCCGCGATGCCCGGATCGCAGTTGAGCTCGTCATGCCCGATATGCTCTGCGGCACGTACCAGGTGAAGCTGGAGCAGACGGAGCCGGGCCTCTACACGGGCGAAGCGGTTCCGCTCATGCCGGGAACCTGGCAGGCCGAAGCGTCGTTCGAGCTGGATGGCGGAACGTTCACGGCCGTGCACCGGTTCGAGGCGGTGCGCTAAGAATGCGCTCTTGCTCCGTCTCGGTGCACGGCCGTTCGGCTGCGGGGCGACCGGTATGCTCCCGCTTACCACAGCCACGGATGGAGCGCCGGAATCCAGCCGTTCGCGGACAGCCCGCGCATAATGCACAGGACGCCGATCACGGCTGCCACGATCTGCCCGGCCTTCACCAGCCGGGCGCGAATGGTGCGCTCAATCGCGGCCGCGAACAAGCCGACGGCCAGGAGGGACGGGAAGGTCGCAAGGCCGAAGACGGCCATAATCATTCCGCCTCCGAGAGCGCTGCCGCTGGCCGCCGCGTTGATCTGCATCGCGTAGGTCAAGCCGCACGGGATAAAGCCGAACAGCAGCCCGCTCGCCAGTACGGCCCGGAGATCCCCGCTTCCCCGCAGCCGCTCCATCCAGCGGCGGACGAACGGAATCCGGGCCGGGCTTATCCGCTCCAAGGGCAGCGCCACGCGGCGGTACGCCCACAGCAGGATGAGCAGGCCGCCCAGCATACTGGCCAAGCCCTGCAGCCCCGCCCAGCTTCCCGTCAATTCGAGGAAGCTTCCGGCGGCTCCCATCGCCGCTCCCATCGCGGTATAGGTCAACACCCGCCCCGCATTATAGGCGAGCACCGCCGCCAAGGCCGATCTCTTCGCATTCCAGGCGAAGTTCATCACGATGCCGCCGCACATTCCGATGCAATGCGGTGCGCTCAGCAAGCCGGTGGCGGCAACCAGCCAGAGGCTCTCTCCGCTCACGAGACCGCCCCCTTGCGCCGGCCCGAGCGCTGCAGACGCAAGGCGTTGCCGACGACGGAGACCGAGCTGAGCGCCATCGCCGTTCCGGCCATCCACGGCTCGAGCCAGCCCATGACCGCAAAAGGAATGGCGATGACATTATAGACGAGAGCGAAAGATAGGTTTTGGCGAATATTGGCCATCGTCCGGCGGCTAATATGGATTGCCTCCGGAATGGCGCGCAGGTCGCCGCGCAATAGATGGATGTCCGCGGCTTCGCCGGCAATATCGCTCCCCTGCCCCATCGCGATGCCGATATCGGAGGCGGCCAGCGCGGGCGCGTCATTGATGCCGTCTCCCACCATCGTCACCGTCCTTCCTTCCCGCTGCAGCCGGCTCACCCATTCGACCTTCTCCTGCGGCAGCACTCCAGCGGTGATTTGCCCGATCCCGGCCTCTCTCGCTATCGCCTCGGCCGTCATGCGCTGATCGCCGGTCACCATCATCACCTCCAGGCCAAGCCGCTTCATCTGCCGCACCGCCTCGGCCGAGGTTGGACGCAGCGAATCGCGGATGGCGAGCAAGCCGGCAAGCCGGTTATCGACCGCCATGCCGATGACCGTCTTCCCTTCCCGCTCCAGCTCCGCGATGACGCCTGCATCCGCGTAATTGGCCTGAATCCCCTGCGGCTTCAGCCTGGCGTAAGCGCTGAGGAAGAGGCGCTTCCCTTCGACCTCCGCCCGAATGCCGCAGCCGGGAATCATGGAGAAGCGCTTCGCCTCGGGCACGATCAGCTGCTGCCGTTCGGCCGCGGCCGCGATCGCGCGCGAGATCGGATGCTCCGAGGGCTGCTCGGCAGCGGCCGCCCAGCGAAGCAGACTCCGTGCCGAATGTCCCCCCAGCGGAAGGATATCGGTCAGCTCCGGCCTCCCCTCGGTCAATGTGCCCGTCTTGTCCAGCAGCACGACATCCGTCTGTTGGAGCTGTTCCATGAAGCGGCCTTCCTTGAACAGAATTCCCCGCTGGGCTGCCCGTCCGGAGCCGACCAGAATCGAGATCGGAGTCGCCAGCCCGATGGCGCACGGACAGGCAATGACAAGCACCGAGACCGCACACCCGAGCGCATGGCCGAAGTCGCCGGGCTGGCAGAGCGCATACCAGGCGGCGAACGTAAGGCCGGCAATCGCGACGACCACCGGGACGAAGTAGCTCGCGATCGTGTCCGCGAGGCGCTGAATCGGCGGCTTCGAATATTGGGCGTCCTCCATCAGGCGAATTAACTGCGCCACCGTGGAATCGGAACCGATCCGCCGCGCTTCCACGGTAAGGATCCCGTTCAAGTTCATCGTCCCGCTCATCACCTGTGCCCCGGCGCTCTTGTCGGCTGGCATTCCCTCCCCGGTCATCATCGACTCGTCGACCGCCGAATGCCCGCGCACGATGACCCCATCCACCGGAATCCGCTCCCCGGGGCGAATGACGACCTGATCGCCGCCCCGCATCTCCTCTATCGGAATCCGTGTCTCCCGCTGCATCCGAATAACATGGACATAGTCCGCCTGCATCTCCTGAAGGCCGCGCATCGCGTGCATCGTGCGTTGGCGGGCCATCCCTTCAAGCAGCTTGCCTAACAGCACGACCGTAATGATCATGGATCCGGTCTCGAAATAGAGCGGGATATGCTGTCCTTCGGCAGCAGGAGACTGGATCGCCTTCATGGCCAAGTAATGGCTGTAGAAATAGGCTGAGGAGGTGCCGAGCGCCACCAGCACATCCATGTTCGCTCCCCGGTTCCGCAGCGCGTGGAACGCGCCGAAGTAGAACGGCATGCCGATGATGAACTGCACCGGCGTAGCCAAGGCCAGCTGGAACCAGGGCTGGAAGAACAATTTCGGAATCCATACCGATGAGGTGAGCGAGTAGTGGGAGAACATCGTCCAGAGCAGGGGCAGCGTGAGCAGAGCCGAAGCGATGAAGCGGAGCCACAGCCCCTTCACGTCCGTGCCAAGATAGGAGCCCGCATCCGTATCCTTCCGAATGCCGAAGCCAAGCTGCTCGACTCGGTCCTCGACTTGCCGCAGCTGCAGCCGGGCCGGATCCAGCTGGACCGAAGCCCGTCCGACAGCGAAATTGACGGATACTCCGCCGGTCCCCTCCATTCGCCGCAAAGCCTTTTCGATTCGAACCGCACAGGCGGCGCAGTTCATGCCCGTAATATGCAGCGTATGCCGACTCCATGTGGCGGAGGAAGGATTCGCCAACGAGTTCACCCCATTCCCTATGTACAGTACATTGTCCCATTACTAGAACCTATGCACGTCCCGTCCAAAATAGGATGGCCCGAAGGTGCTATCCGCGAACTTCTGCCTTGTTGAATCCGGTCACATCGGAAAAGGCGGCGGCGTAGCGGTTCAGAGCGCTAACCGGGGAGCTTGAGCCGGACCATGCCAAAGAAGCCGGTCAGTCTGACCGGCTTCCGCGAGTGATATGAGGTTGATGCAATCTTAGGCAAGCAAGCGGAATGCATGCGCTATCGGCGCCGGGCCAGCCGCCGCCGCTTCCGGCAGCCGGATGGCAATGCCTTCCGCCGTGCGGGTAAATTCAAGTGCGCCGTCCGTGCCGAGCAATTCGACAGCCGATACCGGCTCGGTATACGGCAGGAATACTTCCGGCTCGACCGCCGCCTTCTCGTTCGGATACAAGTAGAATCCGTACGCGGTATCCCCTTTGCGGGTAAATGCGGTCCGGCCCGTGAAATAGGGAGCGCAAATGCGCGTGCCGTATACGGCTTCCCCGTTCACCTTCAGCCAGGCGCCAAGCTCCTTCATCGAGCGAATCGCTCCTTCCGGAAGCCGGCCGTCCGGCTGCGGTCCGACGTTCAACGCAAGATTGCCGCCTTTGGCCACGACCTCCAGCAAGATGTGCACCAGTTGCCGCCCCGTCTTGTATTTGTCCTCATACCGGAAGGAGAACGACGTGCCGAGCGTTATGCAGCTCTCCCACGGCACCGTCATCGGTCCGGACGGAATCGTCTGCTCCGGCGTAATAATATTTTCGTAAGGCCCCCCGATCGTGCGGTCAGCGGACAGCAGCCACGGCTGGTGCTGGCGGGCGCGTTCGACCACCTCGCCGAGGCGGATATCCTGCCCTCTCGCCCCTTCATAGACCCAGCCTGCATCCAGCCACAGCACATCGATGCGGCCGTAGCGGGTCAGCAGCTCCATAATCTGATCATGCGTGAACTTCACGAATTGCTCCCACAGCCAAGGATGTTCCTGCGGATGGTAAGAAGGCCCCCGCGATGTCGCCGTCCCGCGCTCCATTCCCGGCGCCCAATAATATGGAGAGTGCCAGTCGGCCTTCGAGAAATAGGCCGCTACGGCCATTCCTTTTTCCCGGAAGGCGTCGAACAAATGCTTGCAAATATCCGCCTTCGGGTGCAGGTGGAACGGTGTGTCCGGTCCCGTAATCCGGTAGTCCGTCGTATGGGTGTCCCACATGCAGAAGCCGTCATGATGCTTCGTCGTGAAGAGAAGATATTTGAATCCGTTATCCGCAGCCAGCTCCGCCCACAGTTCCGGCTGGAACCGGATCGGGTTGAAGGTTTTGTTCAAATCGAAATATTGGCGCTTCAGCTCTTCGCTATCCACATCCCAATCGATGCCGTCGCGCGACCAGTCCGCATCGGCGTCACTGAGCGCCCATGATTCTACGATCCCCAATTGGGAATAAGGGCCCCAGTGCATCATGAAGCCAAGCTTCTGATCCTGGAACCACTCCAGACGCTCCAGCAGCAGCGGATCGGTCGGCTTCACCCACTCCTCTTCCGCGCTGAAATTGTGCACGCCCTGCTGCACGACTTGCTCTTCGTGTTCTTCATTCAGCGTATCTTGCAGTTGTCCAGCCTGTTCACTCATTTGTCTTGACCTCCCGCACATCGTATCTGCTTTTTGGATTGCCATATCTGCCTCTCATATATAGTACAAACGCTTACAAACTTCAATTGGTCAAATTCGCAGCGCTTGACCATTTTCGCTAACCGGGGCTTTCCGCCCTTATGTGGCGCGGATTTCGATGTTGCCCTGCCCGCTGGTGACGTTCATAATCGACATATTTCCGTCCCGCGGAGCGAGGCGGGAAGAAAGCGGGACGGAAGCCGACATCGATTGACTTCCAATTGAATGATAGGTAACGGTTCCACCACCAGAGGGATCGCCATGATCCCTCTGCTATCCCACTCGCTCAGCCTGCCGCCATGCCGCATGGAATTCCGCAACGGAAGCGTAGCGGGCGGCCCGGTTCTGTGCAACGGCACGGCAGGCCGCTTCATAAAGGGCTTGCCCCGCCTCCCACCGCTCACGGGAACGATCGAGCTCCCCGCCCAGCAGTGCGAATGCCATCGCCCCCATATTGAATACATTGGTCCGTTCATCAATGGCCGCTCCGAGCTCGAACTCCTCCGGCGACATAAAGCGTGATGAACCCCACATCCTGCCCATCGTATTCGTGTACGGCTTCCTGGCGTACATATCGATATCGCAGATCCTCATCGCATGACGCTGAAAATCATAGAGCAAACTGCGCCGCATAGCCCTCTCCCGCGCGAAAATGCTCCCGCAGCGCAATCAGATGCGGATGCCGCAATTGTTCATACAGCGGCATCGCCTGCTCCAGCCGGGCGATCGCATCCCGGGGATCTCCCGCATAGCGGACAGGGCGCGCGCCGGCATACTTCACGAAGCTCCGGATACCGTCCCGTACGACGCCGAAGGACAGATTGCCCGAATCCTGCTGGTCGAACACGCAGAATACGCGGCCCAACTCCCGCAGCCAGGAAAAATCATGCTCCTGCTTCACCTGAAAAGAAACATCATCCATTCGTATCGTTACTGCTTGTTGTCCTTCTTCCGTCACTGTTTTCCTCCCCGATATGTATCAGCTTGGCCATCATATATTCATCCACGAATTGATCGTCCACCCGCAAGGAGCGGCTCAATGTCCCTTCGATCCGAAAGCCACGCTTCGTATATAATTGGATGGCACGTTCATTATGCGTCATGACCGTGAGCTGGAGCCGATGCTTGCCGGCCGCGGCCGCCCAGTTTTCTACTTCTTCCATCAGCCGGCTGCCCAAGCCTTGGCCCGTATAAGGCTGCAGTATGCCAATAACGACAGACACCGCATGTCTGGACCGTTTCAGGCTCGAACCGATGCCGGCCGCGAACCCGGCGATGCCTCCCTGATAGGTGACGGCTAACAGCATAATCGAATCGTCCGATTCGTACAAGCTCGCCAACCGCCGGGCTTGATCTTCCAGGCTGAGGCCGCGCTCCCCAGGCTCATAAAGCATGAACTTTGTCTCCTGATCCAGACGGGCACAAAAATCAATAAAGGCCTGGGCATCCTTCGCTTCCGCTTTGCGGATGAACATGATTTCCCCTCCTTAGCGTGATAAAAATGTTGAATCTCTTTTCTCTATATTTCATTACATCTCTTAGTGAGTACAGAGTACCCGTAAGATGTTTCTTTTCATTACCGTTCAAAGCTGTCCGCATTACGGGTGCAAATTGATGGAGAGACGGAGTTTTTAGACCGAGAACCAGGAGAAGCATTCATTGGTGTGCTCGATTTTGAACAGTTGATAATAGCCGATTCCTAAAAGAAAAGAAACTTATTTTTGGTGGCGGTCGTGCACGATCGGATCGCCGGGTTTTCGCGATGCGAGGGAAGTCAATTAAAGCGGTTCTTGCACAAAGTAGAATTCGGCGTATACGTCCAAAAAGAGTTTTGGGGATATGGCATTGGAAAAAATCTGCTGAAACAATCGATGGCTTGGGCCGACTCCAATGGGGGACCCCCGCCCTTCGCTATCTCCCTCATCCCCTCTAATTAATTCCAGCTAACCGGCGATTCCTCTCCTTGATTTACTATCCTCGCATACTATTGAACCGTCACATTCCCCTTATACATATTGCCTGCCGGGGTTCTTATGTTCTGTATGGCGGTGGCCGTCGCGTTGCCGTAGGCCACGATGACATAGATAGAAGGATCGGTCAGATAGAGCGTATTATGCGAAAATTCGTTGTTAATCCCCAAGCCCGATATCACCTGGTGAACCTGGAAAGCATCGGCGATATGGCCGTTGCCGTTCTGGTAGCCGATATTGTTGCGGATGACGGCGTTGTTGCCTTTCACATCGATGAAGCTGTCGGCATAGTTCGCCCCGCTGATGCCCTCGCCGTAGAAGGTGCAGTTCTCTACCACCGTGCCGATCGTTCTCTCCTTAATGTCAACATGCTCGGCAGCGACGGCATAACCGGACAGAATCGCCGGGTTCGCGGGATCCTCGCTATCCATCCGGATCGGCTGGCTCGCGATCCCGTTCACATCAGAGGAGAAGCTCCCCGTATAGGTTCCCGGAGCCAGCACGATCCGCTGGCCGGGAGTAACCTTCTTCAAGGCGCTCTGCAGACAGGAAGCGGTGCCGCAGACGATCACTTCATCAGCGGCCTCCCCGGCCGGCACGCTGCGCGATTCGGCATGGGCGATTCCCATCGTGGCGAACACGCTTATGAAGAGCAGGATGGCCCACCCAGCACTAATTCCCCTTCTCAGCTTGCTCCCGCACCCGCTCCTTGTTATCGTCATCATTGAACATCCTCCTTTTTCAAGCGACCCTGTTCTCACCCTATAGTTTAACCGTTTTAATTATATGATGTTTAACCAGCGCAAATCATTCCTGCCGATACGATTTTGTACATTTCATATTTGTTTTTCTGGAGCGTTTGCAAAAAAGGAGAAAGCCATTTAAGATACAGCCCAAAAAAACCAGATGGACAGGTCTGGTCTTTTTGGGCTTCCGCTTCTGGCCCTAGTTGCGCTCCCGCCGCGAACCAATTACGGAACCGATACATAGCATACGGTATACGGACATCTCTCCACAGGGACAGGATTCTTATTGTTGCCAATGAGCATGCGGTCTCGCTACGCCTTCGATCGGGCGGGCGGTAACGACAATTTGCTGTGGCGGAGACGGTACTCTCGTGTTATTCACGACCTCTATCGTTCTGCCTGGCTTGGAATTGAGCCGATTCACCGAATTGCAGAAACACATCAGCGGTCACCTCCATTTCTCTTCCCTCGATCTATTATATGCTGCTGGTAGAGAGAAGGACTGGACAGGCTGGTATCACGCATTCATGAAGGAGGACCTGGCATGGATGAGTTCACCTGGATTCAACTGGTCATTCTTGCGCTGGCATCGTTCCGCCTGACCCATCTTATCGTCTATGACGATATTACTTGGCCGCTGCGAGCGCCTTTTATGACCGTCACCTACATGCCTCAAGACGATGGGACCGTCATCCGGCAGGTCGATATCCGGGGCACGGGCTTCCGGCACTGGATGGGAACGCTGCTCAGCTGTCATTGGTGCACCGGCATATGGTGCGCGGCTGTCCTCACCGCCTTGTACTGGTACGTGCCGGCATCGTTCCCGCTGCTGCTGATGTTCGCCGTCGCCGGAATCGCCGCCCTTATCGAGCAGTTCGCGCTTAATCGATTATAAATGGCAGCGACCAGCCCCACAGGGCGCTCCATCCGGTCAAATGGACCGGTTTTTGTGCATAACAACAAGCCGGATCGAGCTGTCTTCAAGCTCAATCCGGCTCCTGTAACGCTTTGGAATCCAGGCAACAACCTGATCAGTCCTCATCAACAAGGATATACTGCGGGCTCGTGAGCTTAATCTTCCCATTCAAGCCCGAAGTCACGTACACCTTGTTATCCTCCATAATGAACATGCCTTCGACATCAGGCGTCTGCTCCAAAAAGGCCAACCCCTCCTGCAACCCCTTCACAATCGCTGCCGTAGAAAGCGCATCGCCTGCTGTGGCGGTTCCGCCGATAATGGTCACGCTCTTGATCCCGTTCTGTGTCGGTGCTCCCGTTGCGGGATCCAATATATGATGATACCGAATCCCGTTGTCTATGAAGTAGCGTTCATAAACGCCGGATGTGCCGATCGTCTCATCTCGAAGCTGAACAATGGCAATTTGCTCCCCTCGCTCCCGGTCCGGGTCTTGCAGCCCGATGCGCCACACATCTCCTCCAGGCTTGCTGCCAAGCGCCATAATCGTGCTGCCGCCCAGATCGATAAGCGCGCTTCCTACCTTCTCCTGACGCAGGAAATCAGACACCAGATCTCCGGCGTACCCTTTGCCAATCGCTCCAAGATCGATGGACATGCCTGCCTTTGCCAGCTTGATCGTCCTATTTTTCTCATCCAATTCAATGTCCCTGTAGTTAACTAACGACTTGGCCTGCTCAATGAGATGGTCAGCAGGGGGATGCACCCCGCCAGCTCCGATCCTCCACAGCTTGACCAGCGATCCGATACTCGGATCGAAAGTCCCCTCCGTAGCTTGGGCGTACTCTACGGCCTTTTTCACCAGATCGAAGGTGTCTTGCGAGACGCTGACCGCTTCTTTGCCTGCGGCTGCATTCACCCGGGAGATTTCACTCTCGGGATTGCTCATATTGATTTGCTGATCGATTCGATCCAGTAGCTTCTCGATGTCCTCAAGATGCTTCTCCGCCGCTTCATCACCATACAGCTTCAATTGAATTACCGTATCGAATTTAAGAAAGGTCTTGGTCACAGGCGGAGCTGTCTTACTTGAGTCAGAGCCGTTGGCCCATAGAAAATATCCAATTCCGGACATTACGAACAGCAGAATTGCCGCCCCTATGATCTTAACCTTTGTACTGTTCGTCATATCACTGAAAACCTCCTCACGAAGTTTGGCCATGAAAATCATGAAAAATTATCGTCGATAAGGCATAGAGATGTATGTGATCTATATCATACCACGAGCCGCATTTGTCTAGATCCACAGTCGTACAATGTCAATTCCATTGTATGTTTTGCTTCATATTCTTTTATAATTCCAAGAAACATCGATAACAATTTCAGGTATATATGTATGTTGTCACATTACCCCAATCTAGCAGTGGAGCAAGGAGGTCTTGGAATGAATCCGATTACAATCGTCCGCTATCAGCCGGAGTATGCGGCTAGAGTAGCAGAGATGTGGAACCTCAGCCAGGAGGGCTGGGGCGGTGGAGATACGATTCGTACGGCGGAACGGGTGCGAACGGAAGAAGAAGGCTCGGACGCGCTGGAAGTCTTTCTTGCCCTGAATCAGGATGCCGTAGTAGGGTACTGCAGCCTGTTCGAATACCGCGAGGATACCGGAGCGCTCTATATCGGACTGCTGAATGTGAGGCCGGATTATCATGGCCGGCGAATCGGCAAGATGCTTGTCCGCGAAGCGTTGGATACGACGATACGGTTGGGCTGGCCACGCCTCGATCTGTATACATGGGCCAGCAATACGAAGGCCGTTCCGCTGTATAAGCGATGCGGTTTTTTCTGGGAGGATCGGGAAGATACGACCCACCTGATGAACTTCATGCCTGCCGTATTGACTACGGAAGCGCTCTCCGCCTATTTTGATGACATTGACTGGTACGAGGACTCGACCCGGGAGATCGAGATTAAGCCCGATGGGCGCAAGGATAACGACTTTGATTATTTCACATATACATGGGAAAAGAACAGCGCCTCGCTGCGCGTCGAATTCGAACGCACCGGAAGAGGCATCCGGCTCTTCGAGACCGATGATTATCTTATCATCGCCCAAGCAGAGCAGGCGAAGCCGGTTTTCGGCCGTTCTTATACGATAGAGTACCGGATCGTGAACAAGTCGGGCCGCCCGCTCCATCTCGATCTGCGGGGCGAGAACGACCGCAATATTCAATTTGACTGGGAGCATCAGGCCGAAGTGGAAGGCGAAGCGACGATCCGGGCGAGCTTCTTCGTCGGCCCTGTCGAAGAGGAGCAAAGCGTATGGCGGACATGCCCCCGCGTCACGACTCGGATGCGCATTAACGGGAAGGAAGCCCTGTTCCAAATTGGCGTCATTCCCCGGTTCCCGGCCCAGCTCGCGTGGAAGAGGCCGAGCCGCAGCGCCTACCCAGCCATAGGCGGCACCTTCCATGTGGACATCGAGAACAATTTTGCGGAAGCGGCTGTCTTTCGCTTTACGCTGGCTGACAGCCCGGTGCTGTCCTTGGGACGCCATGATTTCGAGGTCCCCCTGGAAGCGAAGGAACGGATGTCCATCCCCGTTCCCTATCAGGTGCGCCATTATGGTTTCTATTCCCAACAGGTCGAAGCCGAGGCTCGGCTGGCCGATGGAAGCGTGATCCCATTCACGCGAACGATCGGAGATGGCTTCAGCGGTCCCGGCGCCGCCTTCGCCGGCGAGACGGAGAAGTATTGGCAGCTGTTCCACGGACATTTCTCCATCAGGTTCAACAAGGAATGGAACGGCTTCGGGCTTCTCTGCCCCGGGATGAAAACCTACGCCGAACTGGGCTTCCCGAAGCTGGGCAAGCCGTTCTCCACGGAATTCTCGAAGAAAAAGCCAGTATCGATACATCCGATCCAGGAGGAAGGCGCCATCGGACTGTCGCTGCGCTATCAATCGGCATCGTTCCCGTCGGTATTCTTGACCGTGAACCTTCTTCTGTATGGGGAAGGGACCGTTGCCTATTGGCAAGAAGCCGAAAATACCGGCGCCCAGCCTGTCACCGAGCTGTATGTGAGCCAACAGGCGCGCTTCGGACTGCAAGGCGCCGTCCTGCCTTACAACGGTAAATATATCGCGCTGAACGAGATCACGGGCAGCGAGTACAGCTACTGGGAAAGCCGCAACATCACGGAACCGTGGATATTCATCCAGCACGGCAGTGTCCCGCTCGGCGTCTGCTGGCCGAAGACGCATCGCGTTCATATTGAGGGATGGTGCATCAGCCTCGAAGCTTCACTCGGAAGTCTGGCGCCGGGAGAGAAGGGTGTATCGGAGCCCATCCATCTGACGATGGGCGGATATACAGACTGGACCCGCTTCCGTGCCTTCGCGATGCAGGAGCCCGACATCCGTTCCGATCTCCGGCTTACCGATCCGATCGAGCTGATTCTGAACGGGCATAATCCCGTCCTCCAGTCGAATCTGAACGTGACGCTCCAGGATCACCGGTTGGTGCAGAGGGAGGGAACGATCTCGGTTCAACTGCGCCGGGAACCGCACGCAGCCGCCCGGCAGTTGGACATCGATGACTCCGGGATTACGGTATGCCCCCTTCCGGCGCCGCAGCAGAGCATAGAGGTCGTCGATGCGGTGGTTCATCTGCCTACGCATGACGTGAAGCGAAGCTCCATCGTGCTGATCCCGTCAGACGAGCCGATCCGATTCCAGCGGCAAGAGGGACAAGCCGGACCGACCTATTCGGCTGACAATGGCGTGCTGCGAGTGGCGGCGGCCCCTTCCTTCTACCCTGGTCTTCACTCCCTGCAAGCAAGCGGCGAGGAATGGCTGGCCAGCGGATATCCGCTGCACGCGCCGAGATCATGGTGGAATCCGTTCATCGGCGGTCTGAAGTACGATATCGGCGGCTTGAGCACGCTCTCCGTCCTGAGGGAGAGCAGCACGGTAGAATTCGTTCCCCGGCGGGACAGCTTCGGGAATCAATGGCAGGGCTTGAAGCTTACGCTGGACATCCGCCAGCATGACACCTATAAGGGCTTGAAGCTGCACCAATATTTTCTGATGATGTCCCGCGTGCCCGTGCTGTGCGCATTTTCCGAAATCGAGCAGGAGACTGGCCTCAGTCTCGATCATCTAGTCTGGGACACATCGATGTTCATCCAGCCCGGCGACTCGCTGGATGGCTTGCGGGTATCCGTGAAGGAACATGACGGGTCCGATCGCACATTCCGGCCAGGCAAGGGGGAGCTCGAAATTCCGGCAGCGCGGCATCTCGCCTTCGGATCGGATAACCGGGAGCAGCAGCTTCATGTCATGATGGATGCGAACGAGCGCCATCCGCTCGTCTATGCCAACAATGAGATATGTCAGGTGGAATACAATCGCGAACGGCACATCCCGAACGGAGCCTGCGTCCGAACAGAGCCGATGTTCCTGCTATTCTCCCCTGATCGCATCGAATTCGAAGCCTTGGCTTCATTACAACAGATCCGGTTCCCGGACGAGAGAGGAAGTGGAGCAAGTGAAGATCATTGATGCCCATATGCATCTGTCCCATATCCAAGAGTTCAAGGCGACTGCCGCAGAGAAATCATTCGTTGATTATAGCCTGGACGGGATTCTGAAGGAATACCGGGACAACCATGTCGTGCTCGGCATCGGCATGGGACTGACCGAGACGAAGCCGGGAGGCTTCCCCGATGAGGAAGCCGTGACCCCGATGGGGCTCAACCTGGTGGAGGCGCTGCCGCCCCAGCTCGTCTATTGCCTGGGCATTAATCCTTACCGCCTTGGCACGCAAGAGCTTGAAGCGCTGGAACGCGATCTGCAGAAGCCGGAAGCCGTCGGCCTCAAAATCTATCTGGGCTATTATCCCTTCTATGCCTACGACAGCGTCTATCAGCCGGTCTATGAGCTGGCCGCCGCCTATCGCGTCCCGGTCGTGTTCCATACGGGCGATACGTACTCGGAGCGCGGGCTGCTCAAGTATTCGCATCCGTTGACGATCGATGAGGTGGCCGTCACCCATCGGAACGTCAACTTCATGATGGCGCACTTCGGCGATCCTTGGGCGCTGGACGGAGCGGAAGTCGTCTACAAGAACCGGAACGTATTCGCCGATCTGTCCGGTCTCATGGTCGGCGATACCGACAATTGCAACCGGCTCAA
Organism: Paenibacillus thiaminolyticus; assembly: GCF_003591545.1. Classification (GTDB taxonomy): domain Bacteria; phylum Bacillota; class Bacilli; order Paenibacillales; family Paenibacillaceae; genus Paenibacillus_B; species Paenibacillus_B thiaminolyticus_A. The sequence goes on along the minus strand of NZ_QYZD01000012.1, from coordinate 91,488 downwards.
GGACTCGCCGCTGTTCTTCGCCCATCTGCGCCATGCCGTAACCTATTGCGATCATTACGACAAGCTGCTGTTCGGCACCGATTGGCCGCTCGCTCCCGTAGAGGCCTACATCCGGTTCGTCCGGGAGCTGATCCCGGCGGAGCATCATGAGGATGTGTTCTACCGGACGGCGCTGAACGTATTTCCGAAGATTAGGCCATTCTTGGAAAATGGAGGCTAGGCACCGCGCTAGCCTTGGACGAAAGCAAGGGAGATGCGTGTGCCGATAAACCCTTTACAGCCTATACACCTTCGGGGGTACGGCTTCATCCGGAATGAGGGAGCGGCACAATAATACTGCATAGGTGCATCAATTTCAGCCGTTTGAGCTGGTGTTTGATGAAATTCCTGCACAGACGCATCTCTTTCGTCGAATTTCCCTTATTTTCAACCAATAAGGCTGAAATTCCTGCATTTTCGCAGGATCTCCATTTCGCCATCGGCTCAGGCAGCCTAATCCTGCAGTTTTACAGTATTATTGGGCATGCCGAGATATAAGCTCCCATTAAACCAGATGAGCCAGATGCCCTGATGCACCAGATGCCCTCAAGAGCCAGATCCTGATGCGCCCGATACCCACATGAGCTAGACAACGAACGAAGACTGCCCCACGGGCAGTCTTCAGCTCATTCTCGCCTTATAAGCTATGTCATCTCTCTTGCTCTCATCTCTGCTCGTAAGCTATGTCATCACTTGTGCCTTCATCTCTGCTCGCAAGCTATGTCATCGCTTGTGCTCTCATCTCTGCTCGCAAGCTATGTTATCGCTCTTCCTCTCATCCCTGCTCCGGATAGCGGAGCTTCCTGGCGTACTCCTCCGGCGACACGCCGACGAATGCCTTGAAATCCTTGATAAAATGGGCCTGATCGTGATAGCCCAAATCCGCTGCGAGGGCCGCCCAATCCGGCAGGGCGCCGGCGGCCGCCTGCCCCGCCGCATCGTGAATGCGGCTGCGCTGGATGACCCATTTCGGCGATACGCCGACATAGTGGAGGAACAAACGCTGCAACGAACGCGTATGAAGCGCGAACCGATCCGCCAGCTCCTGGACGCGGGTAATGTCCCGGCCATCCACGACGGTCTCGACAATCCGGTTGACGAGCTTCACGTTATCCTCCGCTTCCGGCAGCCGTTCGCGCAGGAACCCGTCAATGACTCGGCTCATCGCCTCACCATCCTCTAACGCGAACAACGCTTGCTCCAGCGGGCCGCTGTCCATCCCGAACACGTCGCGGAAGGGCAGCGCTTGCCCGGCGAGGCGTGACATCGGCTCGCGGTACAGGGGATAAAATCCCCCCGGCTGGAAGAGCACCCCGGCCACCCGTCCCTGTCCCTCCAGCACCCGCTGGGATCTTCCGCTCACAATGCCGGACACGGCCGTGTTGCCCCGCTCGAACACTAGATTGACCCCGGGATGCTGAAGCACCTCCTGCACATAGGGAGATTGGCCTCGCAAATCCCAGGCAATCATCCAATAATACTTGATGAAAGGGCGAAGGTCAGGCGCTGGAAGATGGCGGGTAATGCGGAATTTCTGTTCGCCGGCAACGCCATATAGCATGCCTCTGATGTCCGGCTCGCGGTTCGGCTTCGTATCCATCGTTCACGCTCCCGTTGCAAGATAAGACGCGGCATTCGCGCATCGCATTTCATTTGTCGCATTTTACAATACACACCGATAATCTCCTGCTATATTACCCATGTTAACAAGGGATTGAGTACGTCGCAAATGAAATGGTTATGGAGGGTGAAAGAGAATGCAGCAGACAGAAGCATTGCTGGAGGCGTGGCTGGAGGCGTGGCTGAAGCAGCGGACGATACTGCAAAAGCTGTTGCTGGCCATTCCGGACCATCACGCCAGCTTCGCGCCGTGGGACGGGGCGATGACGGTAAGCGAGCTCGCTCAGCATATCGGCGCTTCCGCCGATATGTTCATCAGGATGGCCAAGACGGGAGAGGGTCACATCGGCATTCCGCAGACCGTCGATTGCCCGTCGATGAAGGAACTGCGCCGCATCGTGCAAGAGTGGACAGCGAAGACGACTGTTCAAGACCTTGACCGCCGAAGATCTGGAGGCAGTCTACCATTTGCCATTTCCGAATCTGGATGGGCCGCGCAGCAAACTCGTCTGGCTCATCATCGATCACGAGATTCATCACAAAGGACAGCTCTTCGTGTACGCCCGCATACTCGGGGTGCAAGAACTTCCATTTCCACTGTAAAAACAGAAGGAAGGATATCGGGGACAGAGGGACCAGCCACTCTGCATGTTGCCCGATATCCTTCCTGCGTAATTAGCCTAACGATTCTTCCGCTTCCATCCACTCGCGGTACAGCTCATCCAGCTCCTGCCGCAGCCGGGCCTGCTCACTCAGCAGATTGGGCCATTCCGCATCCTCTGCCGGGCTCGCGGACAGCCGGGCCATCTCCTCCTCCAGCAGGCGCAGCCGTTCCTCGGCTGCCGCAATCTCTTCCTCCCATCGCCTTGCCGGATCGGAAGGCTTGGAGCCTGCCTTCGGTTCGGCCGGCATCGGCTCAGCCTTAGGCTCATTCTTCGGCCGGGCAGGCTCTGCCGGGATCTCCGCCGCAGCGGAACGCTGCAGCAGCGCCTGCAGCTTCTCCCGGCATTCTTCATAATTGCCGAGATGGACGGTCAGTTCCGCCTGTTCCAGCATCCATAGCTTCTGCACGACGCGATTCATGAAATAGCGGTCATGCGAGATGACGAGCAGCGTGCCGGGGAACGAATCCAAGGCTTCCTCCAGCGCCTCCCGCGAGTCGATGTCCAAATGGTTGGTCGGCTCGTCGAGAAGCAGCAGATTCGGCTTCCGGTACATCAGCAGCGCCAGGCGCAGCCGGCTCCATTCGCCGCCGGACAGCTGGGACACCCGCTTGAACACGTCAGAGCCGTAGAACAGGAAACGGGCCAGTTCGCCCCGCGCCTCCCCTTCCTCCATCGCCAAGGCGTCGCAAAAATAACGCAGCACGGTGGAATCTTCCGCCGGCGGGGATTCCTCCTGGGCCAGATAGCCGATGTCCACGCGGGAACCGAGCCGAATCTCGCCCTCGTCGTGAGGAATCTCGCCGATAATCATCTTCATCAGCGTGCTCTTGCCCGCGCCGTTGCCGCCCATCAACGCGACGCGATCGCCATACAGCAGCAGCGCGCTCGTCCCGCGCAGCAGTTCCCGCTCGCCGAACGCTTTGGAGACGCGATCCAGCACAATCACCTGCTTGCCGGAGCGATCCTCCTGCTTCAGCGTCAGGTCCATCGCGCGCCGTTCCAGAATCGGGCGCTTAATCTTGACCATCCGGTCCAGCGCCTTCTGCATCGAGGCGGCCCGGCGGTGGAAGCCGGGATTCGGCGGATTGGCGCGGTTGCCCCATTCGATCAGCTGCTTGATCGTTTCCTGCATCTTTTTGATCTTCTTCTGCTGCTCCTGATAATCGGCAAATTGCTGGAGCAGACGGTCCTCTTTTTCCTTCTGGTAGCCGGAATAATTCGTATAGTAGACGAAGGCTTCTCCGTCTTCGATCTCGATAATCTTGCCGACGACCCGATCAAGGAAATACCGGTCATGCGACACGACCACGACGACGCCGGGATACGATTCGAGGAACGCCTCCAGCCATTCGATCGCCGCCATATCCAGATGGTTCGTCGGCTCGTCAAGCAACAGGATGTCCGGCCGCTTCAGCAGCAGGGCCGCCAGCCCCACCTTCGTCTTCTCTCCGCCCGAGAGCGAGGCGAACGGCCGCCCGAACTGCTCGGCGGCAATGCCCATGCCTGCGGCTACCCGCCGAATCGAAGCCTCCATCTCATAGCCCCCCGCTTGCTCGAACCGTTCCATAAGCTGTCCGTACTGGTTCAGCAGGAGCTGCATGGCCCGTTCATCCGCGCAGACGGCAGGATCGGACATCTTCGCCTCCATCTCCTTCATCTCGCGTTCCCAGCACCGCACCTGTTCAAAGCCTTCGGCCAGGACATCATAGACAGTCGCCCCGTCCCCAGCCGACGGCACCTGGGCGAGCAGGCCGACCGTCGCCCCTCTGCGGATGAACAGCTCTCCCTCATCGGGTGCCGATGCTCTGTCCAGCAGCTGCAATATCGTCGTCTTGCCCGTGCCGTTCCGTCCGATCAGGCCAACCTTCTCCGACTCCCCAATCTCGAACGACACATCAGAGAGCACCAGATCGGCCCCATAATATTTCTTCACATGCCACAAATTGATTACCATGGTCAACGTCCTCCTCCGGGCGCACTTCCTCCCCGGACCGGAACAAAAAAAGACTGCAGGGAAACATCCCCGCAGCCTTATGCCAGATCATACCCGTTCAGGTCAAGGCAGGAGAGTCTTCACGCCAATTCGTCACATTCGTATTCACAAAAATGGACATACCTATCCCGTTGACCACTGCAGCATGGGTAATGCCAAATAATGCCATAGGCAATTGGCTAATGCGGATCATTGCGACGTTGCGGTTCATCTCCTACCTCACCTCCTCTTCAAGCCCTGCTATGAGAGCATAATTATTCCATATTATACCCGAAAGCTACGTTGGAGTAAAGTACTGCCTGACGGACATGCATCACCGGGTCCCGCCAAGCCTCCATCCGCAAGCATCAGCGCTTCGTCTCCAAGCCGGATACGGCAATCTCCATTCCCGCTTCCGGCGTAAATCCAATCCGGTACTCCCGCTCCGCATCCGCAATCGTAACCGCCGCGAAGCCGGCCGGCCCCTTCTCCTGCGGCAACAGGCGAATCATCCCGCGGTCGAGTTCCCATTCATAGGCGGATGCTCCGATGGATGCAGGCTCCGGCAGCCGGTACGCCTCACGGTATTGGCTCACCTGGGCCGCCGGATCGGCGGACGCCACGTCCACTCCGCATAACTTCAGCGGGCTGTCCCATGTCCGGGACCGTTCATATTCAATCAGCCACGGCATATCCTGGCGGATGAAGGCCGTGCCGAATGGGATGAACGAGCCGTCCTCTAACGGAGCTTGCTGCCGCCAAGGCCCTACGTAAGCGACGCCGCGCTTCTTCGCTTCCTCGACGAAGGCGGCCATGCCGCCGGTGATGTCCAGCGAGACGCCGAAGATGCCTTCCCGGCTCTCCGCGAACTCCGCAAAGGCGCGTCCTAGCTGCGTCGTCCGCAGCTTGTCCGGATCCACAATCGCGATCACTTCAAGGAATCCGGCACCGAAATAGGCGACCTGTGCCCGCGCGCCGGGAAATGCCTCCACCGGGGCGGTAAACCAGGCTCCGGTCGTCCCGCTTATCTGTTCGACTGCCGCGTCTACATCGCGAACAGCCACAGTCACATGATCAAGCCTCAACATAGGCTGTATCCCCCTCTGTCCAACAGGCTCGTACGTCCGGGCGGATGCCCAATGCGCCAGCATGCCGCGGATGTCCTGTTCCGCCTTCTCCAGAAGCTGCTTCTGGCGGCGGATGTCGCGAAGCTTGCTCTCATAATAAGCAATCGCTTCCTCTGCGCAGGCCGGATCCCCATAGCCGGGAAAGCTGGCGCATTGCTGAAACAAGCGGGCCAATTCCTCCGCACGAACCCCCATATGCAAATAGAACTGAATCTGCCGTACACGTTCAACGTCTTCCTCCGCGTACACCCGATATCCGCTGTCGGTACGCGATGGAGCAAGCAATCCCTTCTCCTCGTAATAACGTAAGGAACGGATGCTGACTCCCGTCAGACGTGACAGGTCACTGATGCGCATCTAGATTAACTCCTTCCACCGGCCGGTAACCTAATCGTAAAGTATAACATGGTGTGAGAGTCAAGACCGCGCTGGCATTCCATTTGCCGCTTCAGACCGAGTAACACTTCTGCCAACCCCGATTCCGGTATGTCCATCCATCCGACCGGAGCATCCTCCGCGTGAGCACCGCCGGGGCCCGAATTCTGTCCGGACGCTACCCCTTGTCCCGGTAGGAGATGACGAATCCATACCACCAATAGATGGAAAAAAGGCCGCTAATCAGCACGTATATCGCCCATAACGCGCCTTCCCTCAAGCTTTTCCAGAAATAATGCAGCTCCGTCATGCCTTCGCTTCGACCCATGGCATTCAGGAAAAATACCATAAATCCCGTCACCAAAATAACGATATGCAGAACCGATATGCCGATCCGTTTGCGGATAATCAGGCTGAACGCACTGGCCGCCAGACTAATCCCGAACACCGAATAAAAGAGTAGCCAAACCCAACTTGCATTGGTCGCCCACATAGACTTTTTCTCCCTATTTATAATATGTATTTATTTCAGGCTACGGGGCATACAGCAGCGCAACCCCGATAAGAGACAGCAGCACAGCAAGCAAGAACACCGCATTGGCAGGCCTGCTCAGATGCGCGGTATGCTTGTCATAATAACCGTTCCTGCGAAAAGGGCCAATCCACAGCTCTCCGATCAGATTCAACACGACGGCCAGCAGACTTCGGATAGACCTCATCTTCGGCACCTCCCTCCACCAAATAGCTCTTCATATTTCCATTCTATTCCGACAGGGAGTGTCAGTATGCCCCGTCGAGCACGTCAACAATAGCGCGACCCGCTCATAGATCGCGTCCAGTTCCTCCACGCTCACCAGATCGGCCCGATGCTCGAAGGTCACATGGAACGCAGGATTGCGGCTTGCCAACGCTTCCAAAGACGCATAAGCGTCTCCGTAGCGGCTGTCGCCATCCTGCTCAGGCAGGACCGACAAATGATTCTGGAAATTCTCCTCTTCGTAAAGCACATTGCTGTAATGAACGAGATAGACATAGGGGGCCAGTGCGTCGAGCCACGCATAAGGGTCGAACCCGGGAAGCACCCGCCCCGATATATCGAGCCGCGCCGTATCGACCACGAGTGCAGTCTCCGGGTAGTCCCGGAACATATCGACGGCCGCTTCCATTGCGCCGGGAACAGTCATCTCATTCTCATCTCTCCTCGACTATCGCCATTAATGATGCAACATACAAAATATTTAGGGAGAAACTACTTTTTCAACATTATACCAGAAAAATCTTGCCATGCTTCTACAAATATAGACATATTCGGAGTTTTTTCCCGAGATTCGCAGCGAAAGAAAAAAGCCGCCCCGATAGATCGGGACGGCTGCAGACAGTCGCCAGATTACAGCAAAGCGAAGATGGGCAGCTCTTCCAAAAACGGAGTCACCATATTGGCGCAAAAAGACGGCAGCCGCTCCCGCATCCAAGGATGAACGGCGGTGTTCATCATATGGAAGGAATAGTAGCCGAAAATATTCAGCAGCATGAAGCCTTCGAGCAGCTTCAGCGAATCGCCGCAGGTCGAAGGAAATTCCGCCCCATAGCCTTCCATGAAATCCGTCCGCCGATCGGATGGGACGCTGAGCGCGCCGCCCGCCGCATCATACAAAAAATAACCGTGGCCGTACAGGCAATAGTCAATCAAGGTAAAGCCCAGATCCGTCACAATGACATTGGCCCGGTTGATGTCGGCATGGATGAGGCCCCATGTGCCAGGTTCCGGCTCGTAGCGGCGAAGCCGCTCATTAATGAGCTGGAAGGCTTCACTCATCAGTCCGAAATCACCCGGCGCAAATATGCCGTGATCCCGGCCGTAGGTCAGTCGCTCCAGCATCGCCTCGTTCTCCGCAATTCCGGCGTAAGCGGGTCTGCTGATGGCCAGTTCCGGCTTGTACCCGCTCGTAAACCGATGCAGCATGCCGACCTGCCGTCCGTAGCGGAGAGCGGCTTCTCGCGATGCGAAGTCATCCGGCTGCGAGTCCCGTCCTTCCAGCCAGTGCAGCAGCGTGCAGTGAATGAAGTCTTCCCCGTCCGGGATCCGGGAGACGAATTCTCCTTCGCGATTGCGGACAGGCTTCTGCACATTCAAGGCGGTATTCTCGCCCAGTGCCTGCAACAGATCCATCTCCCCGGTCAAGCCCGCCTTGGAATGCTCCAGGCCGTGAAGCTCGGCATGAACCGGCTTATGAACCCGCAGCAGATAGGATGAGCCGGACTGATCGGTAATCTTATAGGTCAAATTTTCATTATGGCGAATAAACGCAATGATTGGCGATTGTATCTCATAATGCGATAACGCATCGGCCGCAATGGCTTGATGGCCCACTTTCTCGTCTCTCCCTTGTGCGCAGGCAAGAGGTCTAGGGCATGAATCATGCTCGCTACTTCTGCTTGCTTGTCAGTTCAATCTTCTCTTCCTGTCCATTCCAGCCGATCGTGATCGACAGCGGCTCCTCGCTAACTTGATTATTGTACTATATATTTCCTGTACCGTCAGCTAGACCCGATCGATGTGCGTTGCCGCCACAGCGTTCTTCGTTCTTCAATCGGGAAAAGGGATGCCGCATACCTTTGCTCTCATCGGCCCGCTTCTTCGGTATTCGTCTTGCTTGGTCTCTGCATGTCCAACAGGCGCCCGGGAAAATCATACTTCGCCATCATCTCGCCCCAAGGCGAGATGCCGGTCTCCACGAAGCCGGCCGAGGCATACAGCCGCCGGGCCGCTTCATTATTCGGATCATAGCCGAGCAGACAATGCTCCATCCGGTCCGGATGCGCTCCGATCTCATCCAGCACAAGCTGCAATGCCCGCTTGCCATAATCCCGAACCGACCTTCAATGCGATGCATTCCTCCCAGTTGCCGGCGGTGATAGGCTGCAGATGAATATTCATGGAAAATCCCCTTTCGGCTATCCACTCCTTCTGTACAATTCGCCTCACTCCACCGGTTGATCCGGTCCCGGCAGCTCGTATTGGTAGAAGCACAGGTTCAGCCACTGATTGAATTTATATCCCGCGTTCCGGATCGTCCCGGCATACGTAAAGCCAAGCTTTTCATGCAAGGAAATGCTGCCCCGGTTCGATTCGTCAATGCCGGCGACGAGCGTCTTGTATCCGCTCTCGGCTGCGATACGGATAAGTTCCCGCAGCAGTTGGGACCCGACCCCGAAGTGACGGCATTCATTATGCACGTAGACGGAATGCTCGATCGTGTATTGATAAGCCGGCCAGGCCCGGAACGGGCCGAAGGTGGCGAAGCCCATTACCCGGTTCTCTGCCTCATAGACCAGAACAGGAAGGTTGTCCTGGCGCTTCTGCTGGAACCACTCCATTCGCTGCTCGAGCGATTGCGGCTCGTATGAGTAGACCGCAGTAGAATGGATAATCGCATCGTTGTAAATCTCCAAAATGGCAGGCAAGTCCTGTTCAGTCGCTTCTCTAATCATGCTCCGTTTCTCCTCTGCGTTCGTATCGGCGGGCCGCGCTGCGCGGCCCCGTCTAGCTATGCCGTAATTATACCAGCTCTTCGCTTCACGGAAAGCTGGAAATGAAAAAGAGACGCATCTGCGCCTCTCTCTATCGATGTCACGATTTATTCAATCATCCGCTTGGAGTCGCTCCAGGATTGGTCTCACACCTTTGCCGCCTGTGCCCGCGGAAGCGGAGGTTGGCTAGCGTCTGCCGCTTCGGTCCGCTTCAGGAATTGACGCCCCTTCCAGCGGAACAGCACGAGAATGCCGCGAATGTATTCATCCGCGATCATACAGGCGTAGATGCCGGCGAGCCCCCAGCCCCAGTGAATGCCCATCATGTAGGACAAGCCCGTGGCGACCAGCCACATCGAGAATATGGCCGTCAGCATGACGAAGCGGGTGTCGCCTACCGCATTGAGGGCGTTGCCCATCGCCATGTTCAGCATCTTCCCGGGCTGCAAGAGCAGATTGAGCCCGAGCAGCGAGACGCCGAGCGCCACAATCTCCGGATCGGCCGTGAACAGCCCCAGCAGCGCCCGGCCCGCGAACAGCAGCACGAGCGCATTGACCGTCACGAGCGGTAATCCATACAGGAGCGCGCGATAGGCCCCTTGGTAGGCCTCCTCCGTCCGGCCCGCCCCGAACAGATGAGCGACCTGAATCTGCAGCGCCATCGCGATCGATGATCCAAGCAGGAAGCAGAACGATTCCAGCGTATTCATGTACGTCCGCGCCGCCAGCTCCTGCGGCCCCAGCATCGCGATGAAGGCGAAGATGATAAGCTGGGAGAATACCCAGCAGGACATGTTGACGCCGAGCGGCCAGCCGATATGCAGAATCTCCTTGAAGCGGGCCCCGTCGAAGCCGAGCATCTCCCGCAGGCGGATGCGATGTCCGAACGACTGGACGAACACATAAGCCAGCACCGCCGTCGCCAGCAGCCGGCTGATGACGGTCGACAGGGCGACCCCGGCCAGCCCCCACTGCGGGAAGCCGAAAGCGCCGAAGATGAAGCCGTAGTTCATGGCGACATGGATAACGTTCATCCCGATCGCGATGATCATCGGCCCCTTCGTATTGCCGGTGTTCCGAATCACCGTGCTGAGGGTCGACATGAGCGCCGTTAGCACCATGCCGCCGCCGACAATCGAAATATAAGTGTCCGCCAACGGCAGCAGGCTGTCCGGCAGCTGCAGCACCGCCGCGATCGCGCGCGGCTTCGCGTAGAGCACGAAGCTGAGCACCAGCCCGATCAGCGCGCTCGCCGACACGGCCATGATCGCCACGGAACGCGCCTCCTCCTCCCTCCGCGATCCGAGCTTCTGCGCGATCAAGATGCCGGCTCCGCTCGCCACCGTCATGAAGAGGGTCGTGAGCGCCTGGAACAGCTGGTTGGAGAAGCCGACAACCGCGACTGCATCATCCGAGATGCGGCTCACCATCAGCGTATCCGCCGCCCCTAGCAAAAACTGCAAAAACAATTCTATAAAAATCGGCCATGCCAGAACTCCCAATGCATACCGATTCCGTTCTCTTTTCACAAATGAAACCTCCGTTATCTCTTGATGTTGGCTGCATATCCTCTTGTAATGACGGATAGAACGTAATCATTATAGATGGTATACTCATCTTGATGTGTCACAATATCAACTTGAACTATCAAGATGCCAACCTGTTCAATTCGAAAAAAGGAGGCTCTTCCAATGAAAGCGCTGCAGTTCACTTTACCGCCATTGCCCTATTACATTTACAGCGGTTCCGGCATCATGGAGGCCGGTCAGAAGCATGCCAGCCGCCGGAATATTGAAGTATTCGACATGCTGTTCGTGACCGGAGGCTGTCTCTATATGTATGAGGAGGAGCGGGAATATGCGGTCCGTCCGGATCATGTCCTTATATTGCGGCCGGATCAGACGCACGGGGCGACGAAGGAATGCATGGAGGCGACAACGTACTTCTGGCTGCATTTCCAGACGGAAGGAGCGTGGGAGGCTGTTGGGGAGGTCCCGCATTCCCCCGCATACGACGGTGGCGAAGCGGCTGTGGCCTCCCCGTTGTCTTTTGCCCCGCGGCCATTCCTCGTGGCCTTGCCGCAGTTCGGCAAGCCGCTGCAGCCGGATCGGGTGCGGGAAGTCCTGCTCCAGCTTCAGGATCTGCGGGAGGGGATTCCCGAGCCGAATACCCCCTGGAAGGAACAGATGCTGTTCCAGCACCTGTTCCACCTCCTGTCGGGCTCGGCGGACCAGAACGACCTGTCCCCTGCCGCTGCATGCGCGGAGCGGGCAGCCGCTTACTTGCGGCGCCATTACCGGGACGATATCAAGGCTCAATCCCTCGGTGACAGCCTGAATTTCCATCCCGTCTATATCGCCCGCTGCATGCAGAAGCAGTTCGGCTGCTCCCCGATCGAATATTTGACCCGCTACCGCATCGAGCAGGCGAAGCTGCTGCTGCACCAGACGGATCTGCCGATCTCGCGCATCGCCGAGGAGGTCGGCTTCCGTCAAGCGGCTTACTTCGCCGCCTGCTTCTCCCGGTATGAAGGCATGTCGCCGCGCCGGTACCGGCAGCAATTTTTCTGCCATTAAGGAGTTGGCGCCTGCACGGGGCTGCGCCTTCTCGCGCCGGATCAGCCGGGCAGGACGAGCTCAGCCCCCGCTCGAGCTCAGCCGGACGGCCCGTCTGTCGGGCAGGCCGCCGCTGCAGCGCATCAAGCCAGCCGTAGGCGGTCCGGCTCCGCTTGCTCGATCGGGTCTGTGCCGCTCAGGCCCCCTTCAATGCCCGCATTCATGCATACGATGGCATACCGGACACTTTTCTCCCTGGCATGCATTCTCCAGCAGCACGGCCTGCTCGATCAGCTTCTTCAAATCCCGGACGGCCATCGGCCTCGTGTACTGCTCGTCTTCGTCCAGCAGACAGGCAATCTCCAGCAGTCCGGTCTTGAGCTGGCTGCAGTGCACCAAGTGATGAATGTTCATCTCTCTTCCCACCTTCTTCATCCATTGTACGCTTTCCGCTTCTGCCGTCTTGATCAAGCTGTATGTGTCATGACTACGCTATTCATGAATAGCATTCAACAAATCGTTCTCCGCCGCGCTTTTCATTCCGCCCCTCCTTCCCCTGCGGGAACGCAACCTAACCTTTCCGGGCGAGCCCTTCTATCCCCTCTATCCCAACCATCCCTTCAATCCCTTGAGACCCTTTGAACCTTTAGTGCCATACTTTGCCCTGCAAATGCCGTGTCTTCAAGATTCTGCACGTGCCAGTCTCGGCTCATACAGAAGCATCTGTCCGGTGACCGAGAGTGTAAGGGACTTTACTCCACACGCATGGTATCCAGGGATAGCGCCGCTTGCCATTACTATACCTCAATGGTATGCTGTTTGCAAGTCGTGAATCGCGAAAAAAATTACGGGAAAGGAGGTCATGCCAAATGAACATCGGAAAGATATTGAAGGAGCTGCGGGGCAAGCGCTCTTTGCGGGAGATTGAGCGTGAATCCGGAGTCAGCCATACCTATTTGAGCAGTCTGGAAAAAGGACGCGACCCGCGCACCGGCAAGGAACGCAAGCCGACGCCCGATACGCTGAAGAAGCTGGCTCAGGTCTATTCCGTTCCATACGAGTGGCTGATGAGCGCCGCCGGGTATATGGATCTGGAGGAAGACCCTGCGGATCCCGAATACGAGAACGGGGAGCGGCCTCATCCGGCGATGCAGACGGACGGTACGGGCTGGAATTACCGTGCCGGCGGGAACAAGCTTGCGCCTCGCAGCGTCAAGGAGAAAAAGCCGTTCTACGAATTGACGGAGGTGTTGAACGGCAGCGCCCCTGTCCATTATTATGGACAGCCGATGAGCCGGGAGGAGCGGGAGCGCGCTCTTGCCATGCTGGAAGTGCTGTTCCCCGGCCGGCGATCCGCTTCGAATGCGCCGAAGGAGGAGGAGCGCTGACATGCGGCGCTTGTCCGGAAGCAGCAGCGGCCCCTCCCGCATTCATCCGGGAAGGGCCGCTTTTTTCTAATGAATATTCGCTTTGCTGAAATTGCCGCCCAGCACATCCGATACGGTCTCGATGGCGATGAAGGCCTTCGGATCGATATCCTGCACAATCGCCTTCATCTTCGCCACTTCCAGACGCGTAAGCACGCAATAGATCATTTGCGTATCCTCGCGCATATAGCCGCCTTTGGCGTAAATGAACGTCGTGTTGCGGCCAAGCCGGTCGATAATGGCCTGCGATATTTCATCATACTCCGACGATATGATCGTAACCGACTTGGATTCGTTCAGGCCTTCGACGACGATATCGATCATCTTGAAGGCAATATAGTACGTGAAAATGGAGTACATGGCCGAATCCCATCCGAACACGAAGCCGGCAACGATGAAAATAAATACGTTGAAGATCATGATTAACTGGCCGACGGGAACGTTGATTTTTTTGGATATCAGGATCGAGACAATTTCTGTCCCATCCAGCGATCCGCCGAAGCGGATGACGAGACCGACGCCCGCCCCGAGCATAATGCCGCCGAACATAACGGCAAGAAGCTTCTCGTTCGTGAACGCCTCCACATGATGGAGCATTGCGGTCGTCAGCGACATAACGGCGATGCCGTACAGGGTCGAAAAGGCGAATGTCTTGCCGATCTGCTTATACCCAAGCATCAGGAACGGCACGTTGAGAAGGAACAGGAACAGTCCGAGCTTCAGCGAGGTCGTCTTGGACAAAATAATCGATATCCCCGCTATTCCCCCATCAATAATGTTGTTAGGCACTAGAAACATCTCCAGGGCTACGCCCATCAAGACAGCACCTATCGTAATAAATACAACACGTTTGATAAGATCCAGCATCTTTGATTTCTTATGAGTGCGAGTCATAAATCTCCTCCAACCTATAAAAGTAATCGGTATATCATCCCCATCCAGAGAATGGCCATTCCAGGATAGGTATACGAGCAATGCCACTGTGCGGGCCTGCTGCCTTGTCATGCGTGACCGGCAGCCTCCCTTTATTCCCCGCCTTTATACACGAGCGATTTCGCTGCCAGCTTCTCACTCAGCTGGACCAGCTGCTCCAGCTCATCCTCTTCCAGCAAGGACAAATAGGCCGTCAGCGTCCGCCTCGACCTGTCCTGCGCCTGCCGCAGCAGATGGAGGCCGGCTTCGGTAATGGAAACGAGCACGACCCGCCGATCGGACTTATCGGAATAACGGTCGACAAGCCCACTGTCGAGCAGCCGATCGATCATCACGGTAACCGCGCTTGAGGTCACGCCTAATTGTTCGGCGAGCATGGACACCTTGCCCGGTCCCCGCCGCTCAATGACGTTCAGCAGCGAGTACTGCGCAACTGTCAACCCCACATCCTTCACGTTCGTCATGTCATGCCATAGCGTCCGTGCCAAGACCGTCATCGCCTGTTCATAACGATCCACCCACAATGACATGCGCTCCATCGTTCCACTCCTTCCGGCGGCACCAGGTTTATTAAAAGATTCATTAATTAAACTGTCAATTAATTAAATGATTTAATTATTATATAAGCAGGAAAAACAGCGAGTCAAGTAGGTATATTTGCCTAATTACAACTAAATAATTGAATAATTTTACAAAAAAAATGACGCAAATTTTAGAGATCTATCTAAAGTATATCGAATTTTGTCGATAAATATGATAACCTCATTTGCTCATGCATGATCCCTTGCCAGCAAATGATGTTTAACCATTTTCCAAAAGCAGGGGGGAAAAAACTCACACACAGGGCCAAAACATAGGTTTATAATCACTAACAAGCATCGAAATCTAATTTGGATGACAAAGGGCGGAGTTCAACATGAATACGAGATTTCAATTTCGGTTCCGGCATTTGAAAACAGCGATTAAAATCTATATCTTGGTTGGGATTGGCGTGTTGTTATTAGGGATCAGCACACTTCTCTCCTATAGCTCCATTCGTGAAATCAATAATAGCACCGAGGTTATTTTTAACCACAATCTGAAGTCTATAACCTGGCTGAAACAAATTCAGGTGAATAATCGCTCAACGGATACCGCTATCTTCGAGCTCATGGCCAATAACGATGCGGAGGGCAATAAGCGTCTGACAGAAGCTATTGATAATTTCCAAAAAGATAACACACAATTACTGGAAAACTATGCTGCTATCCTAAATCATGAAGCGGAAAAAACGTTATACGATAAGTACAGTAAGTTATTGCCGACTTATCAGCAGCATATTACCAACGTGGTCGGGCTGGGTGTGCAAAATAAAAATGCAGAAGCCTTCGTTTATTATAATGATAAGGCGAGAGAGACCCGCGCGGAGCTTCAAAACCTGCTCACGGAACTGGTTGAATGGAATCAGAATCTGGCGCAGCAGGAAGCGACTACGGCGACAAAATTAGGGAAAAACGCCATAATGAATAGCTTGTTGATTGGCGGACTATCCCTGCTTGTGAGCATCGCAATGGGACTGTTCATCATTAAAGCTATTGTCGCTCCGCTCAAGGAGATGCAGCTGTTGATGAATAAAGCGCAGCAAGGCGATCTTACGGTCCGTGGTACATATGATTCGAAGGATGAGGTCGGAAAGGTCATGGAAGATTTCAATCATATGATAGACGGCCTCTCCGCGATTATGAGCACGGTAGATAAGCAGGCCCAGGTTCTATACGAAAGCTCGAGCCTCGTAGCCGATAACGCCAAGGAGACGGCCAGCGCAACCGAACAAATCGCAGCTTCCATGGAGCAGGTCGCCGCCGGATCCAAAAACCAGCAGGCAGCGTCCAAGGAAAACGCAATCGCGCTCGAGGAAATGGCCAAAGGCATCGAAGTGATTGTCGATCGAGCAACCAGCGTAACGGAATTGTCCAGTTACTCATCCAGACAGGCGGAGCAGGGCAATGCGATATTGAATGAGGCGGTCAGTCAAATGAAGGCCATTCATGATTCGGTAAAGATGACGGGGGCCGCCATTGGACAGCTTAATGAATCCTCGGAGCAAATCGGGAAGATCATAGATGTCATCTCCAATATCGCCAGCCAGACCAATCTTCTTGCCTTGAACGCATCCATCGAAGCGGCAAGAGCGGGAGAGAGCGGCAGAGGGTTCAACGTGGTTGCGATGGAAGTGCGCAAATTAGCGGAGCAGTCGGAGGATTCCGCGAAGCAAATCGCAAGCTTAATCGACGAGATTCAGGGCAGCATGCAGCAGACGACACAATCGATGCAGCTTGTGCAGAAGGATGTCTTATCCGGTATGGAAATCGTGGACAAGGCCGGACAGGCGTTCGAGACTATTTTGGATACGGTCCAAAAAGTCACCTTCGAAATGCAGGAAACGTCCGCTTCTACTGAAGAAATGTCGGCGGGAACGGAAGAAATCTCGGCCTCGGTTGAGGAAATGGCCTCGATCGCTGAAGAAGCATCTCAGACGGTGCAAACGGTCGTGTCGGCATCAGAAACACAGCTTGCTTCCGTCCAGACGATTTCCGCTTCCACGGAGCAGTTGAGGGAGCTGTCCCAGGAATTGCAAGCTATCGTGAAGCAATTCAAATTATAAAAGCATCCCGTGTCTATGAAAAAAACCGGCTAATACTTTGTCAATGGGCACTTTAGAATAGAGAGATCTTTTATAATACTGTAGTCAGCATGCCAAATAAACCTTCATGTATTGGAGGTTTCTGGTAAGAGCTTGTCTAGAAAGTGAAGGAATGCCCTTTTTGAGCATGGCGTAGACGTGATGCACTAACTTGTTCGCACAAGCGATCACGGGCTGCATTATGGGGCTTGGGGCTTTCCTTCGCTTTTTCTTGTCATAATACTCTGTAAGACGTGATTTTAAACCTATTCTTAATCCACATGGTCCGCACGTTACCGCTAAATTGGCAGCTTTTCTCAGCAGCTTGGAACCACGCTTTTGTCATTTTATTTTCACTAGCTGTGAACGTTCCAGAACGAAAAACACCTGGAGCTAGCCCCGCCTTCGCAACGATTTGGTTTGGATGGCTAAACTGAGATGCGTCTCCAATCTCTGCCACAATAACGGCGCGGCTAACTTTGTGCTCACACATGCTATGGATCCGAATCCGATTCATCGGTTTTTACTGTCCGTAGTCCTGTTCTTCTAGCTCGGTGCACGTGCAAAGGATTGACGAGGATGACTTCATATGTTTCACGTGTACGAGGTATTTCCATTTCCTCAGGGGCTGTCACGTTCTCCCGGCTACCGCCATCATAAAACGACCAAAAAATAAGGCCAGCCAGAAAACTCTGGATGACCTAATAATGGGGTGTCCCGAAAGGATTATATGGGCTACAGTGAGACAACCTTCCTGATTTTCAACGCTCGACTTGCCGAAAAACTGCAAATATGCAGCTTTCCTTTATGACATGTACTCCGTTGCAGTGAATCCTGCAAAACTGCATCAATTTCAGACTATTCAATGGATAAAAGACAAAAATCGATGAAAATAATGTACTTTTGCAGGAACTTCATCAAATAACGGCTTAAATGGCACAAATTGCTGCATTATCGCAGGATTCGGCTGCATCCTCCACCATTTGCCAATTTCCCTACTCTCCTCCACTATTTGCCGATTTCGCTGCATCCTCCACTATCTGCCGCTTTGCCCGCCGCCGTTTATTTCGCCTCAACATTCGCTGTTGACCCGGTGCCCTTAACCGCCGACTCCGGTCATTTTGCAATGCCTATGAGACTTCCGAGACACCCCTGTTGTTGTGTCGGGCAGATCGCTCCTGCCGCGCTAGAACGAAAGTGAATTGTATCTCCACGCATTCTCCAGCGCATCCCAAATATCATCGGTCTCGGCCCCCGCATACCAGTAGGCGAAGCCGGCGATATCATGCTTCGCCGCCATCGCATATTTCGCGGCGAGGGAACGGCTCTCCTCCGCCCAGACCAGATGCCGAACGCCGCCGGCCGTGAAGTCCGCCACATACTGAGCCGTCTTCCCGTCCCATCTTGTCGTGCGTGAACGAAGCAGCTCTCCTTGTTCGATCAAGGTCAAGTCGCGGGAAGATAGCTTCTCCCCCTGCACGCTCCACTCTCTCGTATAGAAGGGAAGCCCGGCAATCACCTTGTCCGAAGGAACCGACTGCAGCAGCTTTTCCAATGCGCGCTGCACCCACGGCAGTGACGATACCGAACCGGCCGTCGGGGCACCATCCCAATGCTCGTCATATCCCATTAGCACAATGTAATCCGCCGCCTCTCCCAAGGCCGCATAATCGAAGGCGGCAGTCCAATCGGTCCCCAGATCCGGAGACACGTCAACAGACAGCACCGCCCCCAGCCGACGCAGCTCGTCAGCCAGCTCGGTGACGAAGGAGGTGAGCGCTTCCCGGTCCTTCGGATACACATTTTCAAAATCGAGATTCAAGCCATCGAGCCCATACTGCTTGACATAGCCCGTTAGCTTCGATATGACGGCGTTCTTCCGTGCCGGATCAGTGAGCACTTGATGCGTCAGCTCCGCATTGAACCCGTTGCCCACCAACGCCCAGATCTGCTTGCCATTCTGCTTCGCCCAATCGATGAGCGTCCTATCGGTATGATCAGAGACCGTCTGGGAAGAATCAAGAAAATACCAACGTGGCGACAATGTGTTGACAGACGAAGAAGCAACTTGGGCTATGTACTGCTGCGTCGTCAATCCATACTGCCACCCCAGCTCAATGCGTTGCGGTGGAGCCGCTTCCAACGCATTCGCCCAATCCGGCTGCTGAAGGGCGCGATGCAGTACGACAGCCGTTTCTTGGCGGGTCAATGGATCGTTCGGGCGGAACTTGCCTCCATCTCCGTTCATCAGATTCTGCTGCTGCATCATGCCGACATACGGAACCGCCCATTCCGCGATGAGAGACGCGTCCTCGTAAGACGGCCAACCGGCAGCCGACTCCTTCGGTTGCTTGAACGTCCGCATCATGATAGCCGCCGCTTCTTGCCGGGTTACCGGCCGCTGCGGCTCATAGGAACGCGCTCCCGTTCCATCCACCAGCTGGAGCAGCAATCCCGCCTGCACCGCACCGTAGTACCACGCCTTGGGCTGCACATCATCGAATGCGGGAATTTCGCTGGCCACGGGCTGCACCTTGAGCAGACGGTTCACCATCGAGATGAACTCAGCGCGTGTCACCGGTTTCTCCGGTTCATAGGTCCGGTCGCCGAAGCCGGTCACAATGCCTTGGTTATAGAGAGCGACAATATCGTCCTGGCCATAGAGACCCTCGATGTCATCGAAGGGCAGCGGGGCGCTCTTCGATTCTCCCAAGGCCAAGCTTCCTGTAATCAACATGGCGGCCGCAGTCGCCACAACAATGAATTTGCGTCGTAAACTCAATTCGGATGTTCCTCCTTTGCTAGAGATGATAGACTATGCTCATCCTCATCCTAGCAAAAAAGACAAAATCCGTAGATGCTAAAATATTGGTATTATTAAAATATTGGTATTTTATGAAGAAGTAAGTAATTGATTGCGCAGCAGCGACATCTGCCGATCCATCTGAAAGGATGACTGCGCCAGCGCCTTCAATTGTACTTTCGCTTCATCGGGGATGTCTCCCCCTTGGTACTTGTAGTTGAGCTTATGCTCCGTCGCCGCCCAGAAATCCATGGATGACGTCCGCAGCTGAATCTCCGCCGGAATCCACAATACGCCTTCCGACAGAATCACCTGAGTCTGAACGACCAAATGCAAGCTCATATACCCGCTTGGCTTCGGGTTTTGGATATAGTCTTTGATCTGAACAACGCGAATGTCCTCCCGCTGTTCAATATGCTCCTTCATCATGTAGACGTCATCGATGAACGTCGTCACGATGCGAAGGCCGGCGATATCCCGAATCTGCTCCTGCACGACCTGCTGATTGAACGGGATGTTTTTTCGTTCCATCTTTTTGATCAGAGACAGTGGATCCTTAATTCTACCCTTGATATGCTCGATGGGGGAATATCCGTGCCTTGTCTTCCATTCCAAATCAATGATCTGGAAATCGCTTTTCAGCTCATTTAGCGCCATTTGATATTGACGGAAAAACCCGCCCCAATGCTTCTGCAGTGCTTCCAGTATTTCAAAGCGTCCAATCATCATATTCATGCTGGTTCCTCCATTGCTGTTAGCCCTATATATTTCAGCTTACGCTACACGGATTCGATTTTCAAATCGCCCGCCCGGCCGGACCTTATGAACGAAAAAAACCGCCCTGGGAGGCGGTTGAAAGGTCAGCGGCTACAAACGCGGAATGAGGTCAAATGATGGTAAAACTAACTCCATAGAAGGATAAAGCTAATTTTCGGGCCATACGCTGGGATGACTGATTCTCTCCCCATGTGCTGTATAACGGCAAAGCGTCCATCTCCCGCACCGCCTGTGCCCAGCCGGCAACAACGGCAACGGCGTATCCCCTTCCACGATAGTTATCCAAAGTCTCCAGTCCCGCTTCATGCGCCCCGGATGCGATGCGAACGCTGCGGCAGATCGAGACCGCCCTGTTATCGCGCACGAGCGCTATGCAGGGCTGTGCATAATCTACTTCCGAGGTCAGCCATTCGAAGCCTCCGTGCAGCAATTCGGTGCTATTTGCTCGCGTAATGCGGACGATCTCCCCGGTCGGCACGATGTCAGGAATAAGATAACAAGGCCCCATCGTGAAGCGTTCACCGTGAAAAAGGCTCATATACGTCTCAAAATGTCGCGGCTTCGTGCGACAGTCCCGGATGATCGGTTCGTCGGCGCATAATTCCTTCAGTTGCGCGACAAGCTTCTCCGGGACATCATGCCGAATCCGGCAGAGAGCCGAACCACCCTCGATGGTCCGTCCCAGGAAGAACCGGGGCGCAGGGGGCTGGCCGGGCCAGGGCTCGTTGATCGTGAGAAGCCGCATGTTGATATTTGCACAACAGCAAGCCTGCCGCCCATAAGTTGATGGAATTGCATGCGGAGGCGATGTTTACGCCGCTTGTTTTTTATGCTTCGGGCTGCAAGAGCGATTCAACCGCTTCCGATGTGTCCTTCCGTTCTCAGCTCATCCCCTGAGCAATCAAGCGATTTCCCTCTTGCCGAACGCGCCAGCTCGCTGACGCGGCGGCCTCCCTCCCCCTGCATCCATTCCAGAAAAGGCATTTGCCGCTTGAACTGCCGCCTCCATTTCGCTGCCGGATCGGTCTCATAAGCCGCCTGGCAGAGGAAGAACAAGCTTACCCGAGAGAGCGCAGCAGGAAGAGCGCGAATCTCTTCGTCGGTCAGCTCCCCATAGCCTGATACAAAGGCGGCATCGAACGTCTCCGCATATTGCGGGAGCAGCAAATAGATGACCCATAGCGCATAGGCCACGTCGAACAATCGGACGCCATGCTGCACGAAATCGAAGTCCATCACGCAATTGACATCGTTGACCAGATACCGCTGATTCCAAAAATGCCAATCGCCATGAATAATCGAATGAGGCAGCATCGGTTCGGCTTCATCATATTGCTGTACAATCCGCTCCAGAAAATAGGACGCGCGGGACAACTCCTCGGCCGGGATTGCCGGCAGCGATCGAAGGTGACGGAACGTATCGGATAAATAATCGGTCGAACGATAAAATGACCATTCCGGAACTGGCCCCGGCTTCATATCCCGCAGCAGACGGTGGAACTTCCGCAGCATGCCTGCACTCGCCCGCACTTGCTGTTCCCGGCATTGGAAGCTTCTCCCCCGTACAAATGGGGTCACTTGAATTCGCTGACCCTCATCATAAATGATGCTGGCTCCCTGCTCATCCTGTAACGGCCGCAGCACGGGAATCTCTTCCTGCGGCAAGGCATCCAGCAAGCTGGATACGTATTGAAGATGTTCCTCACGAACCGAAGAATTGGCAAAGCGAATGACGTAGCTTCCTGTCGTCGTCCTGATTTTGACATTGACATTAAAAGAGCCCCGAAGTCTGATCGCTTCCCCCAGCAGATCGCCTAACGAAAAGTGACGGCAAACCCGTTCCACAGTGGTTCGGAAAGCATCGTTCACACCGATATCGAGGGATGCCCCCATTTCAACCACTCCTTTTGATCAATTCATCCCAATCGCGCAGCCGTTCCGAGTCGAGGACCTCGACATGCTCAAGGAACGAGTCCAGCAGTTTCATTCTTCTGAGCCCCCCTGCCAATACGAAGGGAACGGAGCAAGAACGGGTGTAGGCATGAACCAAGTCAATAAGTTTCATCTTGCCGTCCCGATAGAAAAATAGATGGAACAAGGCAAGGTCGATGCGGGTAAACTTCCTCTTTTTCATCTCGTCAAGGGTATCCAGAATCTGTACCGCATCATCTCTAGTCAGGCGGCCTGTGCGGCGCAACCGGGACTGCATCGTCTCCCCGTCCAAGTATTCCATAATGATATAATCCGCTCCGGCCTCATAGAGCTCCGGCAGAATCGGCGAGCCCTTTGCCCGGCAGTATGCTTCACGTTCCAGTTCGGCGTACCGCGCCTTGGCATAGATTTTGACGCATCGATCAGCCGCAATCCGGTACACCGTCCCTTGCTGTCCGCTTCCTATTTTTTCAGCATGGTCGGGCAAACGGTACTCCTTCAATGATGTCACCTCTCTACATGCAGACTCTGATGTAATATATTCATTCGCTCTCGAAAAATAGGTAGTCAATAGCGGAAAAGGAATATCATCCTTAAAAATACACGAGTGTACATGTCGCTTTTGTTCCTATGACATATGTATGAAATATACGCTAACCCCTCTATAAAGGGCGTGAATCGATGCAGAAAAGCAAACGGGCGCTGACCGTCAAGAAGAAAACGGGAAGACGTGCACATTCCTCGATGAAGCGAACCCGCAAACGGACAGGAATGGCCAGCCCTGCTGCCCTTCATCCAGTACCTGCCGATATCTCTCTCGTCCCTTCCCCTACATCATGGCCGCTGCGCATCTTGATGGTCATCGATCAGTTCAATGTCGGAGGAACAGAGACGTATACGCTGTCGTTGACAAGAGAGCTCATCCGTCAGGGTGCGTTCGTGGCTGTTGCCGGCAAGAGAGGGAAGCTATTGGATTCCTTTGTCGGTCTCGGATGTCCGTACTATGAGATTGATTTCGTACAGGATAATTTCGAGCCTGACGCGGCGAACCTGATCGAGCATTTGAACGTGCTGAAAATGGTTATCCATGCCGAACGAATCCACGTTGTGCATGCCCACCAGATTCCTTCTGGCGAACTGGCAAGGAAGGCGGCCGAGCACATGAACGTCCCTTTTGTCTTTACCGTTCATGGTTGCTATTACGATGGCCTTGTCATGGAGAGGATCCAGTCCGGCACGACCTTCATCAGCGTCAGCCCTGTGGTGCAACGCATGCTGCGCCTTCATGGCATTGAGTCGCAGACCATCCCCAATGGAGTCGATGTGGCCGAGTACAACGCCTACAATCCAATGTACCGGCAATACTTGCGCAGGAGGTTCGGGATACCGAATCATGCCTTTGTCGTATTATATGCCGGACGTCTGTCCTGGGAGAAGGCGGATATATGCGAGGAATCGATTCGTACGGTGGCAGCACTGCGCAGATCGGGGAGCTCCCCGTTAATTCTCATGATTGTAGGGGGAGGTCGAGACCAGGAAAAGGTAGCGGAGCTCGCGGAGGAAGAGCGGCAGTTGGCCGGAGAACCGTTTATCATTTTTCCGGGAGAAGTATTGAATATGAGAGCTTGCTACGCCATCAGTGATTGTGTAATCGGAACCGGCCGTATCGGGCTGGAGGCTATGGCCTGCCTACGCCCTCTTATATCCGCCGGAAGCAGAGGGTTCCTCGGTGTCATCGACGCCAGCAAATATGATCAGGCGTGGGATTGCTGGTTCGGAGATCACCATTCAGAGCAGCCCGTATCGAGAGAACTGCTGATGGCTCATATTCAGCAGATTCGGCAGATGGGATGCGAAGAGCTAAGCGAGCTGGTGCAGTCCGGAAGGTCCTTCGTAACGGAGCGATTCCATGTCTCTCAAGCTGCAAGCCGGATGCTGGATATTTACCGCCAGCTGGTTCTGCCTGTGATATGACTTACTAACGATGATGGAGGGAAAGCCGTTGGAACAATATCAAATTGGTCCCTGGGAACATCTGATTCATACCGTTCCGCCCGGAACGATACTGGAACAATATGTGCCCCCTGAAGTGGAGGAAGTAGCGCGTCTTGTCATGAGCCAATATGACATGCAGGTCAGCAGCATGGTGCTGATTACATCGAAGCCGGACAAAGGGGGGGCCATCTGGAGAATCGATACCGACAAGGGTCCCCGAAGTCTCAAGGTGCTGCACCGCGTTCCTTCCCGCAGTCTGTTCA
Organism: Paenibacillus thiaminolyticus; assembly: GCF_003591545.1. Taxonomy (GTDB): domain Bacteria; phylum Bacillota; class Bacilli; order Paenibacillales; family Paenibacillaceae; genus Paenibacillus_B; species Paenibacillus_B thiaminolyticus_A. The sequence goes on along the minus strand of NZ_QYZD01000012.1, from coordinate 66,812 downwards.
GCATCGGCGCACAGCAGTATCTGGTCGAGCAAGGCGCGCGCGTGCCTGCCCTGATTCCAACGACGGGGAATGAGAATTACGTGGAAGCCGGGGGCAAGCTCTGGATTGTAACGGACTGGATCGAACAGATGCAGCCTGTATCCAAAATCGATCTGGAAGGCGCCGCTACACTTTGTTATGGACTTGGCGAATTCCACCGTCTGTCCAAAGGGTATGTTCCTCCCGCACGGGCAGGCAAATCCTCCCGATTGTACACATGGCCGAAATACTATGAAAAAATTATTGCCAAGATCGGGTGGTTCCGCGATATTGCCAACGCCTACGATGAATTCCCTGCGAGCCAGCAATTGCGCGGCGTCGTCGATGAATTCGAGAGACAAGCGCGGGAAGCGCTGGAACGGCTGCATGCCTCCAAATATGTCAGCATGACGGCAATGGGAGAGCCGCATTGGGGTCTCGTTCACCAAGACTATGGATGGTCGAACGGTCAAATGGGACCCGGCGGCATCTGGGTCATTGATTTGGACGGCGTCGCCTATGACTTCCCGTTCCGTGACCTGCGGAAGCTGATCACAAGCACGATGGACGATATGGGCATATGGGATATGGCCTGGATTCGGGGAATGATCGGCGCCTACCACGAGGCGAATCCGATGGATCGGGAGATGTTCGAGCTCCTTTGCTTGGATATGGCTTTCCCGAATGAATTCTACAAGCATGTCAAGGAAGTCGTGTTCGATCCGGTGACCTTCCTCTCCATGGAACTGGAGCCGATATTGCAGCGGGTGCTTGCGACCGAGAGTACGAAGTGGCAAGCCTTGGCGGAACTGGCCGCCGATGCGGAACAGTATGCGCCTGGCGACTATAGCACGCCGGCTCCGGCGGCTTCGTGGCGCATGGAGCTCCCGTATTCCGTCTTGAATGGAGAGAAACTGCCGGTCATCGAGGTTCCCGCCTTCCCGCATCCGGAGCCTTCTCCAGCGGATACGGCCGGCGGGACTGATGCGGCGGAGGCGCATGCAGAGACACAGGCGGAGACACAGGAAGCCGTCGCAGGCGAGCCTTCCATCCCTGTGGCAGTGCCAGCCGAACCGGCACCTGCTGAACCTGTACATCCTTCATCGGTACCTGCTGCGGCGGAACAATTTGCAGTGGAACATGTGGCCGCGGAGCCTGTTGCAGTGGCACCTGCTGCAGCGGAATCTGCTGCTCATCCTGCTCCCCCTGAACCCGCAGCTAAGCCTGACACGGCTCCGGCCCCGATTTGGCCGCGGGAGACCGGAACGCCCCGTCGCCGGAGAAGAACGGGGCGCCGTCTTCGCGCTTCCGCCGGCAGGAAGCGCCTGTCCCGGAGAAGGGGCTGGCTTCGCCGCAGGCGGCGGTTCAGCGCTGCGCGTATCCGCCGTATGAAGGCGGTCCGGTTAGCGCGCCGGCATCGGATCGCTCGCCATTATCGCAAGAAGTCCCGTTTCGGCCAGACTGCCTAAGACAGGAGGAAGCATACAGCATGAATGTATTAATGATCTGTACGGAAAAACTCCCTGTCCCTAATATTAGAGGCGGGGCTATCCAAACTTATATTGGCGGAGTAGCTCCGCAACTGAGCCAGCATCACCGTCTGACCATTCTTGGAAGGGCAGATCCTGAACTGCCGGATGCCGAAGTCGTAGACGGAATACGGTATGTCCGCGTTCCGTCGGACGGCAAGTTCGAATTGTATGCGGAAGGAGTTATCGGCTTCCTCTCCCAGCAAGGGGAGCATTACGATATCATTCATATTTTCAACCGTCCGCGCCTCGTTCTTCCGGTTCGCAGCGCAGCGCCCGCTTCCCGGATTATTCTAAGCATGCACAATGACATGTTCCACCCGGCCAAGCTTCATCCAGAGGAAGGCAGCGCCATCGTCGAACAGACGGAGCGGATCATTACGATCAGCAATTATATCGGACAGGAAATATGCAGATACCAACCGCATGCCGCTCCGAAGCTGCGCACGATATACTCCGGCGTAGACCTGTCTCTCTTCGCGCCGTGGGTGGAATCCGACTACGCTCGCAACGAGCGGAACAGCCTGCGCTCCCAGAACCAGCTGGAATCGAAGAAAGTCATCCTGTTCGTCGGCAGGCTGTCGCGCAACAAAGGGCCGCATGTGCTCGTCAGGGCCATGTCCCATCTCAAGCATTCGGATGCCGCTCTGGTCGTCGTGGGCGGTGCTTGGTACAGCGACAATAAGGTGAGCGATTATATCGCATATGTCCGCGCCTTGGCCGCCCGCTCTCCTCTTCCCGTCATTACGACCGGATATGTTCAGGCCGGCGACATCCACCGCTGGTTCTGCGCGGCCGACGTATTCGTGTGCACCTCGATCTGGGATGAGCCGCTGGCGAGAGTTCATTACGAAGCGATGGCTGCCGGGCTTCCATTCTTGACGACGGCCCGCGGCGGCAATCCTGAAGTATTGCTGAATGACAACGGCATGCTCATTACCGATCCGGAAAACCCGCTCGAATACGCCGAGAAGCTGAACCATCTCCTCTCCAATATAGATGCCAGCCGGCAGATGGGGCTGCGGGGCCGGCGGATTGCCGAACAACGGTTCATCTGGCCGCGCGTTGCACAAGAGATACTGGAGGTATGGAACGGTCAATAACGAACAGACAGGCGCCGAAGGAAGCTCGGCGCCTGTATTTATGGATATAGTTGCCGGAGCGCCTCTATCTCCGCCGCCAATCCCGCTTGGAGACTAACGCGCGGATGATAGCCCAGCAGAGACTCCGCCTTCGCGATGTCGGCCCAAGTATGGCGGGGTTCCCCGTACGTGTCTCCCGCATACTGAATAGCGGCCTTCTGTTGAAGCAGTTCCTCCAGCAGCATGATGCAGGTCTTCACGGATGCCCGCTCCCTGCCGCCAATGTTCAATATCTCGCCGCGAACTCCATCCGCATAGACCGCGGCGGCAACCCCTTCCACACAATCCGATACATACGTGAAATCGCGGGTCTGGCTTCCGTCGCCATACAGCGTAATCGGATCTCCATGCAGCATTTGGCGGATGAAGCGATGAAAAGCCATATCCGGCCGCTGTCTCGGCCCATATACGGTAAAGAAGCGAAGCACCGTGACCGGAATGCCGTCATTGTGCAAATAGACGCGGCACAGCTGCTCTCCCGTTAATTTGCTAACGCCATAGGGGGATAACGGCTCCGTCTTGGCGCTCTCGTCGACTCGCCCGCTCTGCTCGCCATAGACGGAAGAGGTCGACGCATAAATAAACTTGCGCACCGGACGCTGCTTGCAGCCTTCCAGCAAGCGCTGCGTCGCCACGATGTTATGTGCGGAATAAGCCGAGAATTCGGGGCCCCAGCTTGATCGAACCCCGGGCATCCCCGCCAGATGGCAGACCACATCAACACCATCCAGCAGCTCCATCATCGTCGCATTCAGCAGGTCGATCTCATGGAAGGTGAAGCGTGGATGACCCTGTAGGGCCTGAAGATTCAGCTGCCGATTCCGGCGGGGAGTCGATGATTCGATCAGCCCGTCAACGCCGATGACATGCGTCTGCTCGTCCTGGAGCAGCCTTTCACAGAGATGGGAGCCGATGAATCCCGCAGCTCCCGTAACTAAAATGTTCACAATACGTCCCCCTCCGATGTTATGAGACGACCATGGGGAAATCCCTATTTTGGCGGTTGGACTCCCACGCCTTGATAGTCGTAGCCCCAGGCCGCCATCTGCGCCGCATCCAGCATATTTCTTCCGTCGAACAGGTACGGCGTTCTCATCTCGTCCCGAAGCTTATCCCATTCCAAGGCCGAATAGGCGGGCCATTCGGTGCAGATAACGGCAGCGTCGGCCCCTTGCAGCGCCTCCTCCGCCTCCAGACATTGGCTCAGCCGCGCCGTTCGGACGGAGTCGGGAACGCGGGCGACAGGATCATGCACCTTCACCTCGGCCCCATGCTTCAGCAGATAGGAGATGACAGCCAATGAAGGGGCTTCTCGGAGATCGTCGGTTCCCGGCTTGAACGCTAGGCCTAACACGGCTATTTTTCGTCCGTTCAGCGTCTGCAGCTTCCGGCCCAGCCGTGTCATCAGGTATAAGTATTGGGTACGATTGATCTGAACGACCTTCTCCAGCAGCGTTAGACGCACGCCGTATTGACCGGCCGTATGCAGCAGCGCTTTGACATCTTTCGGGAAGCAGGAGCCGCCATATCCTATGCCGGCCCGCAGGAAGGAACGGCCAATGCGCGCATCGAGTCCCATCCCTTCGGCGATGTCGGACACTTGCACGCCGCATTGGTCACACAATCGGGCAAGCTCATTCATGAAGGAGATTTTGACAGCAAGAAATGCATTCGAGGCATACTTGATCATTTCTGCGGTAGCCGGTTCCGTCTGAAGGACAGGACAAGACATCGTATGATACAGTTGAAGAACGATGCCTGCGGCTTTATCCGAATCGCTGCCGATAATGATGCGGTCGGGGTGAAGCGCATCATTCAGCGCGCTCCCTTCTCTCAGAAATTCCGGGTTCGAGACGACGTCAAAAGGCTGCTCGGAGAGCTGGCTGCCCGCTATCCAACCGGCTACCTTGCGGTTCGTTCCGACAGGCACGGTGCTTTTGACGACGATCACTTTATACTCTTGCATGTACTCGCCTATCTGTTCCGCCGCCTGCTGAATATAACTCAAATTCGCACTCCCGTCGTTCTCTGACGGGGTCCCGACGCATAAAAACAAGATTTGATGATCTTGAATCGCTTGCTGCACATTGGTATAGAAACGTACATTTCCCGCCTGAACATGCTTCAGCAGCAGCCCGTCCAATCCTGGTTCATAAAAAGGAAGCTGTCCGTTCTGCATAGACTCCAGCTTCGCCCTGTCCGTATCTATCCCCGATACTGTCCAGCCGAGCTCCGCAAAAGCCAAGGCCGTCGTTGCGCCGACATAACCGAGCCCTATAACCAAGATGTTCATTCATTCCACCTTCCGGATGGTGTCGCGATGAAATGCCGGCTCGCGATCACGCTGTTCAGTTCGGAGTGCTCCAAGTTCACATCTTCCAGCAAAATACTGTTCTTCACATGACAATCGATAAGACGGGCACGCGGGCCGATCGTGACATACGGGCCGATCGTGCAATCGGTTAATTCACAGCTCGGATCCAATAACACCGGCGGGATAATCTGGCATCCCGGATAATCATATTCCCGAATCGGTTGCCCTGAACTCTCTAGTCCATCCAATACCCAGCGATTCGCCTCCAGCCAGCGCTCCGTCGTTCCTACGTCAGAATGATTTCCGTCCGTGATGGAATACGCTATGGAATGATGGTGATCGATGAGCCATTGTATCGCATGGGTAATCTCATATTCTCCCCGGGAAGAGGGAGATATGGAGTGAATCGCGCGGAAGAGAGCGGGAGTGAAGACGTACGCCCCCAGGGACGCCAGATTGGACTTGGGCCGCTCGGGCTTCTCCTCGAGCCCGATGACAAGATCTCCCTTCACTTCGGCGATGCCATAGTCCTGCGGATACGCCACACTGCCCAGCAGCATCCCGGCATCATGGCCCTTGCGCTCTACCAAGTCACACAGTCCGGACAGAGACTGAGCAATCAGGTTATCGCCCAGAAGAAGCATGAACCGGTTCGAAGCGATAAAGCTTTCCGCTTGCTTGACTGCATCTGCAATGCCTAGCGGGATATCCTGGTAGAGATATGTCACTGTGATTCCCCATTGCTCACCATGTCCTAGACGCGCTTCGAACAGCGCTTGGTGGCCGCGTTGGATAACGATTCCAATCTCTTGAATGTTCAACTCCACCAGTTTCTCAATGCAATAAAATAGAAGCGGTTTATTCGCTACGGGCAGAAGCGATTTGGGAGTATCCGAAGAGAATGGCCGAACTCTGGATCCTTTGCCAGCACAGAGGATTAATCCCTTCATGGCGCTCGCTCCTTTATTCGTTACAGGCATACACCAGCTTATGCGCTCCTATTCTAGCAAGGTAGGGCTTCTGTTCATTCATAGGGAAAATATACTTTTGTGCATCTGGGACCCCGCGGCCGGCAAACATTTTTTCCACGTTCCTCCTCTCTCATTCGTCCATACCTTGTCTGCCGCGTAACATAGAATAGAGGGAAAGTTAATTATCACATTCATTCTAAGGAGAGGGTTGAGCGCAATGAGCAAGCTTGAAGATGTAAAAAAATTACTCGAAAGTCTGGAAGGGTTCGATAGTATTGAGGTTGAGTATAAGGGTGGAGAAGTCGTTGAGTTCGACGCCGATGGCGGAAGCCTCGACTCTTTCCTGAATGACATCGATTGGGACAAGGTCACGGATATTGAAGTAGAGCTGGATGGCGGGGACAAGGTTGACTTGGATTGGGATGATGAGGATGAGGACGAGGACGACGAGGATGAGGAAGTCAAAGACAGCGGTGAGGAAGACGAAGAGGAAGACGACGGCGATGATGACGAGGAAGACAAGGATGTAGACAACGAAGACGAAGATGGCGACGAGGAAGACAATGATGCAGATGACGACGATGATGACGATGACGACGATGATGACGATGACGAGGATGACGACTAATCCTTTCTTAGGATTGATCCCCCAGGAGAAAGCCTTTCTGAAGCGAGACTGCTCCAGAAAGGCTTTTTTCGTGTCTAACCACCCACCGATACTTCCCCTGTCCATCCATTCGTCGAATTGCGCTTGACTGAACATGCCGGCACCGATCCGGTGCACGGTCAGATCCGGGCGTATGGACTCGCCGGCCGGCAGACCTTGCAGCACCAGCTCATCGCAGAGCAGAAAGGCGATGCGCAGACCGTCAAGCTCCGTAACGGCCCCCGCCTCGTACTTGGCCCGATCGAGAAGAATCCCCCTTGGCGGTTAATGATGATCGCCCGATCCTTCGGTTTTTTCCCCTCCCATCAGTCATAGGATGCCATTCCGATGCCGACAGCAGCTTCGGTTCACCACAGCTGGAACCGGTCGATATGCTCGTATACAGGAAATTCGCTGTTGACTCTTTTCCAACCCGCTGTGTCATCCTTTATCATGCGCCGCGAATATTTATATTGGCTGCTGCCTCTGCCGACCTTCTTATTGCACATCCCCAGTTGAATTTTCTCGCCGAGCATCGGCTCGATATAAATCGCGTGTTCAAATACCCAATCTTCAGCACCACATTCTTCGTGTAGCTGGGAACATACGATGCAATAAAACACAGCCACTACCTCCTTATCTCCATAGTTACTCTGAGTGTTCCGTTGCTGCCAAGATACGGGCACCGCGCCGTCCATCGTTGCGCTGCCGCGCCGCTTTAACGTCTCCGTCCCGGGCTTGCGACTATTTCAAGTGTTGCTATATATTACAGCAAACGTTGAGAAAGTGTGCATATTTACCCCTGCCCATTGCAAATAAATCAACAAAACGTTCAATTGAAGCGACTCTGTTGAAGTTTGCTCAACACAACGTATGCGGTCACATGACATTTGCAGACAGAGCACATATACGGAGCTCATTTTAAAGTAACGATTTCAGCTTGCATGCTGCCAGGTTCAAAATCTTAAAATGACAATATTCGACAATTCGTTTTTGTCGTCACCCGATTGCCTTCGGGTACTTCGGATGCACCTGCAAATCAAGGGATAACGGTCGGAGAAGGAGATCTGGCGATCAGCTCTCATCCGCAAGAAAACCTTTCCTTGCCTTCCTTTTCATCCCGCTTTCGGGAACATTTAAGAGAGTCGATAGCACTACTCCCCAAGAAAAACAGGAATTTGGCTCCATGTCAATTCTTAATCATGCTGCCGATATTTAGCATTGTCGTTCATATCTGGAGAACATGAACGAACATGCATGAGGGGAATGTTGCACGAAATGAGACAACAAGCATGGTTGAAATGGACTTCGATTTTGCTGGCGGCGGCCATCGCTGCAGGAAGTCCGGCGGGCTTCGCCGCAGCCCAATCGAAGGGGACGCTCCCGATGGAGGGAGCGACGGAGACGAGAGTCGCCAACGCACTGGCGATGGAGGAGCTTGCGCCAGTCGCTGCGCCGTTGGGCGCGGAAGTGGACCTGCCAAGCGCGGCGGCAGAGTCTGCCGATGCCGGCATCTCGGAGCCGCAGCCTCGGTCACTGAAGAGCGAGACGCGTACGGACAGCCAGTACAGCATGGCGGAACTGAATTCGCTCTCGTATGAGGAGCTTACGGATCTGCTCGTCAGCATAGAATGGCGGAAGATTCCCGAGCTGTTCAAATACAATGACGATACCCGGCGTTTTTACGCGGACGAGAATCGTGTCCAAGCGATTGTGGACCGCCTGCAGGAAAGCGGAGCGCGTTTCACTCCTGAGGATGAGCAAGGCATTTTGACGCTAGTGGAGGTGCTCCGTTCCGGTTATTACCTCGGGTATTACAACAAGGGGTTGTCCCAGCTTAATGAGCCGGCATACCGGGAAAAGATGCTGCCTGCTATCAAGGCGATCATGGAGAACCCTGCCTTTGCTTGGGGCACCGACGTGCAGAACAAGGTTATCGGAGCGACGGGCAGAATGATCTCCAATTCCACTGTCGATCCGGACATCGTGAACCGATTGGCGGGCCTCGTTCGAAGCTTCGTCGATCGTGTGGACGCCTTGTCCGATGACTACGAGGCCTCCAGTGCATTCCACGAGGTGCTGAAGGGTGTCGGTTATGTGCTCATGTGGCGCATGGATGAACCGGATCGGGAAGCTGCGTTCAAGGGAACGATCGACGGTTATATGGATCAATTGTTCCGCATGGCGCAGCATGGCCCTACCTCGGAAGACAAGCTGTGGCTGACGAACAACGCCATTTACTATGCGGGCGCGCTCGGTCGTTATTATAGCGAGCCGCAGCAGGCGAACCGGGTGCTGACAGATGTCATGCAGGGTGTGCCGGCGCTTGGCGAGCTCTATTTCGTAGCTGCCGATCAGATATCCCAGCATTATGCAGGGATGGATGCTTACGGCCGCCCGGTCGATATGGACGTCTTGAAGCAGCGCGGGAAGGCACAATATTTGCCGCAGCGGACCGAGTTCGATGACGGCCGGTTCGTATTCCAGACGGGGAGCCAATTGAGCGAGGAGCAGCTTCAGCGCTTATATTGGGCTGCCAAGGAGGTTCAAGCCCAATTCCACCGTGTCATCGGCAGCGACCAGCCGCTGGAGGCGGGAAATCCGGATGATGTGCTGACGGTCGTCATTTACAACAATCCGGATGAATACCGGATGAACAAGTATTTATACGGGTACGATACCGAGAATGGCGGCATATACATTGAACCCGACGGCACGTTTTTTACGTATGATCGGACGATTGATCAGAGCATTTATAGCCTGGAAGAGCTGTTCCGCCATGAATTTACCCATTATCTTCAAGGCCGGTATGAGGTGCCGGGCATGTGGGGCCAGGGTCCGCTGTATAAGACCGGACTCATGCAGTGGTTTGATGAAGGCGGCGCCGAGTTCTTCGCCGGAGCGACGCGGACGGAAGGAATTCAGCCCCGCAAGTCGGTCGTCGGTAATCTGCGTAATGACGGTCCGGGGGATCGCTTCTCCGTGGCGGATACGGTGAATTCGCAGTACGGGGCATGGAAATTTTATGATTATTCCTTTGCATTGTACGATTACTTGTACCATCAAGATTTTATGTCACTGGATCGCATTCATCATGCCATCCGCTTCAATGACGCGACCGCTTATGAAGGACAGCTTGCGGCGATGAGCGGAGATGCGCATACGAATGATTCCTACCGACACTCCATAGGGGAGCAGGTCGCCCGCTATGACAGCTTGACAGTTCCGCTTGTGTCTGACGATTATTTGCTGACGCTGGAACCGAAGCCGGTGGGCGATATTTACAGTGAAATAGCGGCTGTAGCCGGATTGCAGGATACGAACACGAATGAACGGGAATCCCGCTTCTTCCGTTCCTTCGAGCTTCGCGGCACTTACATCGGCGGAACAGCTGAAGGAAAAGAGCAAGATTGGCACACGATGAACAGCATGACGGACGGCTTCTTGCAAGCTTTGTCGGAACAGCCATGGAACGGATATAAGACCGTCACCGCATACTTTACCAATTACCGCGTGGACCATGAAGGACGATTCGTCTATGATGTCGTGTTCCATGGCAAGCTTCCCGCAGACGGGGATGCTGGCGAGAACCCGGACGACAACGGCGTACAATTGCCGGATGGAGGCACCGGGAATGAAGGCAACGAGGGAGCCGAGGACGGCGGTCATGACGGTGGACAACCGAATGCGGACCATGAACCGAACGATTCCTGGGAACAGGCCGTTCCGTTGGATGGGACGGGCGTTCCGGTATCCGGCAAGCTGAGCGACACGGATCGGGTTGATGTTTATCGATTCGATGCCGCGAAGGCGGAACAATGGATGATCGAATTGGAGACGGAACAGGCGCAAAGTGTCGCCTGGGTCGTCCACCACGAGTCCGACCTGAATAACTATGCCGCCTTTCCGACGCAAGTGGAGGACAAGAGCGTAGCTGGTTCCGTAGATGCTGTGCCGGGAAGCTATTATGTGTATGTATATCTCGTGGGGAACGGAGAGCAGTCCTATCGCTTGGTCGTCCAGCCGGGAACAGGCCAAGAACAGGAGCCGGAGCTTCCTCCGTTCGAGGAGATCGAGCCGAACGATACGCAGGAGACGGCCAATGGCCCGATTCCAGCAGGCCGGCCTGTCATTGGGACCCTCAATGGCAGTGATAAGCAGGATGTGTTCATCATTGACGTGGACCAGCCGGCTGAGCTTCAGATTGAGTTGGAGCGGCGGCTTGGATCCGACGTGAATTGGATCCTGTGCCGGGAAGGCGATACCGATCGTCCGCTCCTGTACCCGTCCGAGGTGGAAGGCAACCGAATGAGCGGCGGATTCGCGGCAGAAGCCGGGCGGTACCATCTGTATGTGTACAAATTTACCGATGAGGATATTCATTATACGCTTCAGGTTCAGCATTAATTGAGCTGCCGCCCCGCCTTAACGGGGTGGAAGAATGACGTTAAAAAAGCGTGCCTACTCGCAAGAGTGGTGCGCTTTTTTGCTTGATGTGAAGCTTCGGAACGGGCAACAAGCAAAGACTTCACCCCCGGACATGACTTTCCAGCGCCAAGCCAAGAGAGTGAAGCCGCTATGTTATATTCTCCAAGAATTTTTCTTCCATTAGATAGGTCAGGCCTGATCGTTATCCTTTTACAGCGCCTTCGGTCAATCCTTTTTGGATAAACTTCGAGATGAACAGATACACAATCAATACCGGAATGACGGTCAGCGACACGGCCGTCGCCATCAGTCCAAAGTCGGTTCCATATTGTGAGCTGATTTCATTCAGCAAGGCCACGATTGGCCGGACATTTTCTTTGTTGACAAAAATCATGGCCGAGAACAAATCGTTGTACGACCACATAAATACGAAAATGCTGGTGGACGCGAAGACAGGCTGCGATATCGGCACGAACACCTTAATGAACATTTGCCAGCGGTTGCAGCCATCAATAAATGCGGCTTCCTCCAAATCCTTCGGGATCGTGGCCATATATCCCGCGATAACCAGCGTGGCGAACGTCAAGTTCCCTGCGGTCTGGGGCAGAATCAGCCCCCAGTACGTATTGACCAGGCTTGTTTTGATCAAAATCTCATACACCGGTACAACCGTGGCAAATGCGGGAATGAGTAAGGTCGCGTAAAGAATCGAATAAATGGTTCTCTTGCCGCGGAATTGGAAGCGCGATAATATATAAGCTGCCAAACCGCCAAACAGAAGCACAAAAAATACGGTGCCAAAGGACATGATCAAGCTGTTCACATAGCTCTTTCCGATATTGATCCGATCCAGCGCATTGGTGTAGTTCGTCATCACCGGGTTCCAGGCGATTCCGAACGAGTTGTTCATGACATCCCGCGACATCTTGAACGAGTTGTTCACAATCCAGAATAACGGATAGATTGTCGTCAAGGCCCACGCTGTCAATGCTGCATACATCAAGGCGGCGCTAACGCTAAACCGCTTAGACTTCGTTCGCCGAGCATTGCGTTCCACGACTAAGGTTGGCTCCATCACTGTACACCCCTATAATGCTTAGTAAGTAATCTCGTCCCTCTTCAGCAGCCGGTTGGCAATGAGCGCCAGCAGAACGCCGAACACGACCATGTAAATGGCTATCGTGGAACCGTAACCGAAGTTTTGATCCACCATGGCCTTTTTGTACATGTACGTTCCGAGCACTTCCGTCCCGTTCTGCCCCTTCGTAATGACCCAGACGAATTCGAATACTTTCAACGTCCCCGTAATCGCCAATGTGATGACAACCTTGATATCGCTCATAATGAGAGGAATAGTCAGCATCGTTGTTTTGCGGATGCCGGATATCCCTTCGAGCTTGGCCGCTTCATAGTAGTCGGAAGGAATTTTGGACATGGCGGTCAGGAACAGGACAAAATAAAAGCCGATGTAGTGCCAAACCGTTGGAATTGCTACGGCTCTCAACGCATTATTCTCATCGAGCCATAATATTTTTTCAATGCCGAAGTTCGCCAGCAGATTGTTCAACAGACCGAAATTATAGTTGTAGAACAACACGAACAACAGGGAGATCGCCGTGCCGGAAATGACGACAGGGAAAAAGAAGACAGTTCGGTAAAATCCCTTCAACTTTTGAATATTATCGACCAGCACCGCCAGCACTAGCGCAATACCTACCTGGAACAGAATTACATAAATCATCAATTCCAAGGTGTGCAGCGTTGCCGCGCCCAGCAGCTCATCCGTGAATAGCCTCTTGTAGTTATCCCAGCCGACAAATTTCTTGTCGAAAAAACCGGAGGTGCGGTAAAAGCTGAGATAGACGCTCTTGAAGAACGGATAATATAGAAAGACCGACATAAACGCCGCTGCAGGCAGTAAAAACATCACAATATACTTTCGGTCGCCCTTCATATTTATCACCTTTGATGTTTATTTTCTTCCTTCATCGAAATGACTACGCCGCCCGAATAATGATTGAGGGGCGGCGTTCGTCATATATTCAACCGATTCCGATACTGCGATTCATGTTATTTTTTGTTGTCATCCTCGGTTTTCTTCGCATCCTCGATCGCTTGGGTCGGCGTTTTCTTGCCCGTTACCACCTGTTGAACGCTGGCGCGAAGATTGGAGAACGTTTCTTGTGCCACTTTGCTGTCGACCGGAGCACTGATGGAAGCTGCCTTCGCCGCCATAGCGAATCCATCCAGCGCAACCTGCGGCAAGCCGGTTACTTCCACGTCAGCAGCAGGCGTACCGCCGTTCGCCGTCGCGATTTTTTGAATGCTGTCCGGGGAAGTCAGATGCTTCAGCAATGCAATCGCGGCATCTTTCTTCGCTGCATCGTCATAGGTCGATTTAGGCAGGTAGAATCCGGAGCCGAAGCCGCCTACGATGTCGTTGCCGCTGCCGGCGCCGCCAGGGACCTGCGGGAATGGGACAACCGTCGAGTTGTTGCGCGTGTCGTCATTCCACCCATTAATGGCCCAGGAGCCTTCGAGAATCATCGCGGCCAGACCTTCGCTGTAATAGTTGCCGGCCATGCCGAGATCAATCGTCGCCGCATCTTTTGGGAATGCGCCGAGATCATACAGTTCCTTCAACCCCGCGTAGCCTTTTTCCCAGTTCGGGTCGATGCCGTCGATCAAGCCTTTATCCTGACCTTCCGGCCCTGCTGCGGACAGAATCGCATGCTCGACCACATAGTGGGACTGGTCAAACGGTGCGGACAACGGAATGATGCCTTTTCCAGACAGAGTACTAACCGCTGTTTTCAGCTTGTCCCAGTCGGTCGGGAGCTCTAGGCCGTTATCTTCGAAGATTTTCTTGTTAACGAACAAGCCTTCGTAGAATCCGGTCAACGGCACCGCGTAAATATTGCCGTCTTTTTGTCTTGCAAGCTCAAGCGCGTTCGCAAGGAATCCATTTTTCCACTCCGCATCCGCATCAAGAATTTCATTCAGCGGAACGACCTTGCCTGCATTGACGAAGCCTTCGGCGTCAGTGCCGATGAAGTAGAACAGCAAGTCCGGCTCGTTGCCGCTATTCATATCGGTGTTTACTTTCGTCCGGAAGCCGTCGTCATTCGCGGACATCGGATCATTTTCAATCGTGACGTGAGGATTTTTCGCCGTAAAATCATCCAGAAGCGCTTGGAACGCTTCCCGGGACGGGTCCGTTCCTCCGAATGTCGAGAAGACGCGAAGCTTGACCGGATCGGCTTTGGCTTCCTGCGATCCTGTCTCGGCCGGCGGTGTTGTTCCTTCAGCCGGACCGCCGGCGTTGCTGCCGCCCTTATTGCCGCATGCCGCGAGGAACATGGAGAGCAACAGCATAATGCTCATCAGTACCAATGAAGACCTTTTCATTTTGCAAATCCCCCCAAGTATTTTTGTTCACCCTGCAGGTTGTTCTTGGTGTATACCTAAAGTGTAGTCCACGCGGCAGTGTATTCAAAGGATACATTCCTCTGATTAAGGGATAAATACTTCCACTAGACTCGTGACTGCCGCGGGGTGAAAAAGAGGGATTCGGGGAAAGTATACCTTCCGGGAACATCAGAGGAGGCCGCTTTATCATCCAAGCGTGAACGTAAAGGTTGCCCCCTCATTCTCCTTGCTCTCGGCATAAATTTTGCCTCCGAGCCGATCGATAATCGCTTTGGCTATCGGAAGGCCCAAGCCATAACCGCCGTTCTCCTGGGTTCTTGCCGGATCAGCCCGGTAAAAACGGTCAAACAGCTTGGACAGATGTTGTGGAGGGATGCCTTTGCCGCTGTTTTTTATGGAAAAGGCAACATGATGCCTTGTTTTTTTCAACGTAATCTGAATATGGCCTTTATTCTCCGTATACTTGATCGCGTTATCTACCAGGATCGTAATGACCTGCTTCACTTTTTCGCAATCGCTTTTGATGATCATATCCGGTTCCACTTCCTGCAGCAGCGTAATCTCCTTCTCGAACGCCACCGCTTCCATCGCTAAGATCACATCGCTTACCATTTCACTCATACTAAAAGGTGCAACATTCAGTTTGAGGTTGGTGTCCTCGGTCTTCGCGAGATATAAAAGATCGTTCACAAGCCTTCCCATTCTCTCGGTTTGGTTCTTAATATAATCGAGCCATTTGCGCTGGCTCTGAATCGTCTCTCCCTCATTGGCAAGCAGAGCATCGGAATTGGCGTTGATAATGGCAAGCGGCGTCTTCAATTCATGTGAAACGTCCGCAAAAAATTGCTTTTGCTTCTCCCAGATCTCGGCAATCGGCGCGATCGACCGATTGGCAAAGAACAGACTGATCGCAAATATGACAAAGAGCATAAGGAGACCTACAATACATAAGGTCGTCAGAAGCTCCATCAAGGTATTATAGGACTCCGTCACATCTAAAAATGTAATCTGATAACGGTCTCCGATCGCGCCGATAAACAAACTCGTCCTGTTTTCATGCAACATAACCTCGCCTTTCATAGGAGAGATTTGATATTGCCATCGTTTGTCGCCGAGAGAGATCGTACGGCTCTCCTTTTTCCCGATCTCGATAAGCTCCGCCGCTTTATAATAGATTTCCTCGGGCATGTCGATATTTGAGATGACTTTCACGACATCTCCATATGTATCGACAATCATATGGAATGACAGGGTAGACTCGGAAGGAACGACACCGATAACTTTCTGCTCTGGAACCGCCGCATCCGGCAAGCTAAAATATTCCGCGTAAGGTTTGGAAGATACCGAGTCCAATTTATTTTGATTTTCCATATGAATGTTGTTAGAGGTCGTAAAATAAACGACGGCAAAGGCGCCAATCATGACAATAGATATGATGGACATATTTAGCAGCAGTAGCCGGTTGCGCAGTTGATTAAACATAGTTTTTCCCATCTTCTGACGTTTTTAATAGATAGCCTGCGCTCCGCACCGTTTGAATCCGAACGGCGGATTGCAGATGTCTTAATTTTTTGCGCAAAAAAGAGATGTATACTTCCACATGGTTATCCTCCGCATCAGTATGGTAACCCCACAGCTTCTCAATGATCGTGTCCTTGGACACAATCATCCCTTGCCGGCTGATCAACAGCTCCAGCAGATGGCTTTCTTTTAAGGTGAGCTTAAAGTCCTTGTTCCCGCAGCTAATCTGCAAGGAGAACGGATCTAGCTCAATGTCTCCATATTGCAAGATGCTGTCATGGATCGGCACATTTTTGCGGCGTCCCAAGGCACGCAAGCGGGCCAGCAGCTCCTCCGCCTGAAAAGGCTTGGCCAAGTAATCATCCGCCCCGCTGTCCAGACCCTGCACCTTATCATCGGTTGAACCCTTGGCCGACAGCAAGATGACCGGAGTTTGGATCCCGTTGTCCCGCAATTCTTTCAGAACCTGAAGGCCGTCCATTTTAGGAAGCATAATATCGAGAATGATAATATCATAAATATCGGCAAGGCCGCAGTCCAAGCCGTACTCGCCGTCAAACGCCAAGTCAATGCTGTAATTTTTCTTCTTCAGGACCTGTTCCATGGCTTCGGCCATATGCTTTTCATCTTCAACCATTAAAATCCTCACTTGCATCCTCCATTGTTCGGTTATAAGCCTGATATATCGCCAGTCTGCAGCGTTTGGCGCGGGTCCGTTCGCTGCTGCGATGACAATATCCGCAACCTTGGGGTTTTCACCCCAACAGTTGCGGATCTGTGCACTGCTTCAAGCGATGTTATTTTTTGATTTGCACGCCTTCAGGAGCTTGTTCGTTCCAAGTCTGGCCATCGTCGGTCGAGAACAGCTGTACGCCGTTTTCCATCTTACTCCGACTTGCCAATCTTTTGCATGGCGACACCTTCTGATTCGCCCTTGCCCTTGCCGAAGAAGACCCTCAGCCCTTCCGGCGCCGTCTCGCTCCAAGTCTGGCCGTCATCCGTAGAGTACAGCTTCTTGCCGTTTTCCCCCTTCACCATTACCTTGGTGATTCCGGCTTCGGAATTGATGCTCACTTCGCCCAATTCGACTGTCTCTGCGCTCCAGGTCTGGCCATCACTCATAACCGACTTGCCAATCTTTTGCATGGCGACACCTTCTGATTCGCCCTTGCCCTTGCCGAAGAAGACCCTCAGCCCTTCCGGCGCCGTCTCGCTCCAAGTCTGGCCGTCATCCGTAGAGTACAGCTTCTTGCCGTTTTCCTCTTTCACCATCAACTTGGCTTTGATTCCGGCTTCTTCGACCCATTCGAATGTCTCCGTATATACAGGAGCGTTCTCGCTCCAAGTCTGCCCGCCATCCGTAGAGTAAGTGATGACTCCATTTTCATTTTTGGCCATCAGGGCATCCATCTTCCCCTCGGCTGCAAAGGTTGTTGTTGCTCCTGTTCCTAATGTAAGAGCAAGTGCGCCGCACAGGATGGCTGCTCCCGTTTTCTTTTTGGTTGTGTTCAATACGTTAATCATACTCATACCTCCATGTTTTCTTTTTTTGTAGGCAGCTGCCTTACGATTTCTAATTATAAGCACCTTACCTTTAACGAACCTTAAATGAAAAAAATGGCCAGAAACCTCTGGCCAGTCTTATGAATTCTCCCAATCTTCTTCTCTATCAGTCTAATCCATATTCCGGCCAACCGACCGTTACCGGTAAGAGGAATACGACCGGCCGCGTTCGAAGTGTGCGCCGTCGCCCAGGCGGAGCGCAATAACGGCAATCTCTTCCCGCCATACCACGCGAGTGATAATCGCTGCCAATCCCGGGCCGCTTGCCCCAGTCTGGAGAGTGGTCAGCAATTGTATTAGTTGAGTGGAAGGGACTGGCCCGAATCTATGAAATCCAGTTTCATATTTCACGATTTTCAACCGCTGTCCATATCATATCGGCAGTGACTATCATATCACTGTAGAGTAGGGCGAGCAGCGTTGCACGCAAGAAGGTGGTGTTGATATGAAGAGAATCTTATATTTGGGGGAGATTGGTTACCACAACGCAGGGGACCAAGTTATGTGGGATGTGTTTCGGCATCAGTTCAACAAGCACCTCCAGGGGAGCCGCTTCGAGGTCGCCGGCTCATTGTCCGGCGGCGCAGACCCGTTAGCATTCGATGCCGTTGTGCTTGGGGGCGGTTCTTTGATCGCCCCTACCTATCTTGCGAAGCTTGCGGAGGCGGACAAAGGCAACAAACCGTACTATATTTGGGGTTCCGGGGTCGATAAGCTCGTGTCTAAAAAAGGACTGGACGCCATGCTTAATGGCACCCCGCTGCCTGCGAAGCTTATCGCTCAAAGTATCCACAGCGATGTATTCCAAAGGGCCCGCTTCACGGCCGTCCGGGGTCCTCTCAGTCAAGCCTTTCTCCAAATGGGGGGAGTCGCTGCGGAGAACATCGCGGTGAGCGGCGACCCTGCTTTGCTCCTCACGCCCGAAGACGCGAAGCCCGTCTCGTACGAGCCTCCCCTGCCGCGTGACAGGCCCTATATTGGAATCAACTGGGGCACCGCAATGAATCTAGTCTTCGGCCATGATGAGGCTTCCGTGGAGGACAAGTTGGTCAGGGCCGCCAAGGAATGGATCCGGCAAGGCTACTCTATTCTCATGTTCGTCATGTGGCCTCACGACATCGCCGCCAGCCGAAGAATGATGCATAAAATAGGATGCAAGAACCGCGTACGGTTGTTCGAAACCGTAAATCCGTACCAATTGATGAGCATAATAGGCCAATGTAAATTTACGGTCGATTTCAAATTGCACGCCGCTGTGCTGTCAGCCGTCATGCGGATCCCTTTTATCGCGCTTGGATACCGCTTCAAGGTGTTCGATTTCGCGGCTTCCATCGATGCGCTCCCTTATGTCCTATCGACCGATAGCTCGACCCTCGACCAGAAGTTACTGCAATTATCCACCCGCATCGAAGAGAACTATACGGACACGGTCAACGAAATCGATAGACAAGTCTTCCCCTATCAAAAAAAGAAGATGTTGGCGGAGCCTTTCTTCCGCAGACTACAAAAGGAGGTTGAAACCAATTGAGTATTCTGCCGCAGCGCATTTTGATGTGTTACGGAAAAACCCCTTGCACACCCGGCAGCTATTTGGAAAGAGCATTCGGCAAGCTTGGGATCGGCGTCGATGTGATCATAAATGCCGTCGATTTCTCCGCCCTGGATACCCAAAAGTATGCAGCGGTTCTGTTCGTCGAGAGTCCTTCCCGCCCCCCGGTTGCCATTACACACAGGGAACAGATTCAAGCGCCCGTTCTCTTCTGGATCCATCACGGAGAAAATCGTCTCGCGGACAACCTGAAGATGTGTGAACTGTATCGTCCCGATATGCTGCTGATGTCGCATTCCTTACACCTTGCATCCCGCTTCCCGGCACCGGTGCGATTCTTCCCGTTCGGGGTGGATCCCGATTTGTTTTATTCGGATATCCCTTATGCGATGCGCCGTATCGACGTTTCTTTTGTTGGTTCGCGCGGTCATGAGCTGTATCAAAAACGGGACGAAAGCCTGCGCGTCATTGAAACACGCTTGCAAGGACAGGCGAATCTGTCACTGCGGAAAAATATATTTCTTCAAGATCTTAGCGAACTTTATGGAAATACCAAAATCGTCTTCAACCAAACGGCCGATACAATTAAGGCCTTCAATATGAGAATCTTCGAAGGAATGGGGTGCGGGGCATTAGTCCTGACGGATAATACTCCCGAACAATCGGAATTGTTCGAGAACGGAGTTCATTATGTTCTCTATGATTCACAAGAAGATATGCTTGAGAAGCTGCGGTACTATTTAGTAGACCATCCGGATGAAGCCGCCAAGATCGCGGCCGAAGGGCAGCGGCATGTTGTCCGGAATCATACGTATGAACATCGAGCCCGTCACGTGCTTGATTTGATCGCGTCTTTGCGGGACAAGGCGAACCGGAATTAGGAATAACGCGGGCAGCGCGCCATTTCTTGCTAAAGCTGAGCAAGCCTGCAGACGGACTTAGATGCCGTTGCAGGCTTATTTTTTGATATGAATACCGGACGTACCATTTACATACAGAAATAGGCGTCAGCCCTTAGCTGTGACAAAAACGCGGGATAGTCACATCTGACAATGTCTGCGGGAAATGCAGGTTCAATCGCGCAAATGGACAGACAATATTGATCTGCCACATGATATTGTTTGAAAAAGAAGCGGGACGCTGCATCGGCCGGAGAACGGAGAGAGCACTCCCCTTGGTCTGATTTGTGAACGGAAAAGGAATCGAGCGGGATGGACAGGCCCTGTCCATGCAGCTTGACATAGCTTTCCTTCAGTGTCCACAAATCATAGAACAGCTTCAGCTTGCCTTCCGGCGGCTCATTCTCAAGCTGTTCATATTCTTCTGCCGAGAAAAATCGCCTCGCAACGCTCAAATCGATAGGCTTGATCTGCTCCACATCAATGCCCACCTCTGCATCATGCACGGCACAGGCGATCCATTCGCCGGAGTGCGTAATATTAAAATACAAACGAAGCTCCGAAGCGAGCTCCGGCTTGCCGTAGCTATTATAATGAAACTCGATCTGGGAATTGGCAAGCCCTGTTCTCTCGCCAATGATGTGGCGTACGAGCACCTCCGCCAGCAAGCTTCGATAGGCATCGGCCTTGTAATGGAAGCGGTTGATCTTGTCCTGCCGGTCCGAAGGGAGCAGCTGAAGCAGTTGCTCCCATGCAGCCTGATCGATAAGATCGGGAACTTTCATCGCGAATATGCCGATGTCCCGGCTCTCACACATCATGTTCAACTCCTTCGCGCTTCGCGATTCCGTTCAGCTTGCCGACAAGCGGCTCCGCATCTGCGGCTCGTTGTCTCGCGAATTGTTAGCGTTAATTTTTTCACTGGTTCAAATAAGATTTGATTTTCTAATTCGAAACACCAGTTCGAAAAGCATTCTGATTGGGCGATGTTGGACTCTTGCATAATTAATAGAATGATAAAACTTTTCGTTTAACATTTTCTACACCCCATATGATTTGCGTTTCAATAGGGAATTAAATTTGAATTTTAAGAGTAGCATTATCTAAAAGCGAAAAGTGCTCCAACCTCGGTAGAATGGTGTTTATTTTAAACATCATTCACAAAGAGAGGAGCACCATTTAAGTGGAGCAGATGAACACTTCAAGTTCAGAGTTTTCTCTTCGTTATGGCGACCGGCGATGGTGTAAAGTATTATTACATTCGAATATATACTACTCATTTTAAGAAATATTTTGGATTAATCTAGAATACTATGATTCAGAAATTCAAATGAAGACCGACGTGGTATGACATGGAGCCTTGGATCGCACGCACAAGCCCGCCATGCTGGTCAGAGACGATGTAATCCACGCCCCGTAACCCACGCTACCACGCTACTTCAGTTCCTGTAAGGAGGCTCCCCACGTCTCTTCCGATTCCGAATTGCCGAGAATGTGATCAAGCACTTCTCGTGTTCCGTCAGTATTGATTGACTCCTGTTGTGCTCAAAAGTCCACCAGAGCGTAAGTACATAGCAATTGGAAGAAGCTATTTTACACAATTATACGGACTCAACTAAAAAGTCTACCTACCCCAAAATTTATTTTATATTATAGTAACGACTCAGTTCATTTTTCATTTCTTCATTTTTGTTCTCTTCAAAAGTTAATTTATTATGAAAAGATGTTGAGTTAAGATTAAATACACCATTGTTCATGTTAATCACGCTATAGTCACCAAAAGAGTTCTTTTTAAGTGTTACGATATATCGATTACCCTTTTTCATTTCCACATAATCGTCAGAGACTAGTTTTCTTCTACCATCAAAACCTTGCAATATTGATACTGGTTCAATAACAGAAATATTCTTGTTGTTCCATTGACCTTTTAGAACTTGTTCTACTTCCATGTCTGTGATAGTATAGAAGTCTTGGATCGTCATTGTATTATAATAACTTACTACATGCTTTCTCTCCTCGAAATTATTAACTGGCGTGCCAATTACTATTAATTCTGCTCTATTAATTAGATCTTCTGTTGAAGTAGATTCTATATAAGTGGAGTCAACTCTGACTTCTCCTTTATAGCTGTTGTAAATAAAAAAATAGTATAAACCAGCTAGGGTTAAAACAGATAATAAAAATACATATATGAATTTTTTACGCTTTTTGATAATCACATGTTCCCCCTCCAATTTAAATTAGTTTCCCCATTTATCTCTTAATTGACCTTTATCATAACTTGTAGGACTAAATATCGTTTCCTCTTCATTTGTTCCTGACTTCATTATTGAATTATATTGATTAGCTCCTGTTGTATGAGCTAACCCAAGAGCATGGCCGAATTCATGTGTTGCAATGTGTTTTCTTAGATTAAAAGTATTTAAATTATGTGAAACGAAATTATTATGATAGAAGGAAACGACAGAATAATCCCAGTTAAACATATCTGGGTCAACGGGGATATTTATTGGCCAACTAATAACATGAGGTAATGCACGACCAAGTAGGTCAGCTTGTGCTGTTGTTCCAACATAAACTTCATCCGTACTGTAACCCGTTTTATCATTGGTGTACCCAATAGAAACATTAGAGGAAATATCACTCCAATTCTTTCTGGCAGCATCAATAGCACCTGTGTAGCCATAACTGGATACAGAAGAATCATACCAGGCGTTATAAATGCCTTCTACTCGTGACTTTTTAAATGTGTCAGCGTTTGTAATACTAGAAAAAGTGATAACTAAAATAACTGCTGAAAGGCTAAGAAACAACATCTTCCTTTTCATAATAATTCTCCTTTCTATTTTGATGTAAACTATTGTGTCATACTATTTGAAGTGTATCTCCCATATAAAACGCTGTCAAGGGAAATTTTAGTAAAATTTAAATTCGATTTCAGATAAATGCTTGGCGGACATTGAACGGCGTATATCCATATCAGCTCGTCGCTGCGAATCACCCTCCTATTTTATATTCTTGTTCAAGAAGTCTACTAGCCGTTTGCGAGTGTACAGTCGATCACCGCGCCGCTTCATGCTTCGCTTTGACGGAATTCGAAATAAACAGTTTTTGATGTCGGCCTTTAAAAAAGGCTCACTAACGATCTATATAGCCAATTGCACCTAATCGCTCCCGGATGATCGGGTTCCAGCCGTCTCATTTTCAATGCCCTTCAAGGGTTTCTTGTCTTCGCACGGGTTGGGATTGGTACATGTTTTTTCTTAGCATACCAATCGTTTCGTCCAGCAATCTATTTCATATTTTTCAGTTCAAGGCACAACAAAAGACGAGCCAATTGACTATCTGGCCCGTCTTGAAAACAGAGGGATCGTATATATATCTGCTCAAGTTCGCTAAACAAGCCTGCCTTGGCGAGAAGCTAAAGAAAGACATGTGCCCCACTCCTTAGCTGTGACAAAAACGCGGGATAGTCACATCTGACAATGTCTGCGGGAAATGCAGGTTCAATCGCGCAAATGGACAGACAATATTGATCTGCCACATGATATTGTTTGAAAAAGAAGCGGGACGCTGCATCGGCCGGAGAACGGAGAGAGCACTCCCCTTGGTCTGATTTGTGAACGGAAAAGGAATCGAGCGGGATGGACAGGCCCTGTCCATGCAGCTTGACATAGCTTTCCTTCAGTGTCCACAAATCATAGAACAGCTTCAGCTTGCCTTCCGGCGGCTCATTCTCAAGCTGTTCATATTCTTCTGCCGAGAAAAATCGCCTCGCAACGCTCAAATCGATAGGCTTGATCTGCTCCACATCAATGCCCACCTCTGCATCATGCACGGCACAGGCGATCCATTCGCCGGAGTGCGTAATATTAAAATACAAACGAAGCTCCGAAGCGAGCTCCGGCTTGCCGTAGCTATTATAATGAAACTCGATCTGGGAATTGGCAAGCCCTGTTCTCTCGCCAATGATGTGGCGTACGAGCACCTCCGCCAGCAAGCTTCGATAGGCATCGGCCTTGTAATGGAAGCGGTTGATCTTGTCCTGCCGATCCGAAGGGAGCAGCTGAAGCAGCTGCTGCCATGCCGCTTGATCGATAAGATCGGGGACTCTCATCGCGAATATGCCGATTTCCCGGCTCTCACACATCATGTTCAACTCCTTCGCGCTTCGCAATTCCGTTCAGCTTGTCGACAATCGGCTCCGCATCTGCGGCTCGTTGTCTCGAGAATTGTTCCAACGTCCTCTTTGTCATTTCCTCTTCTTCCCTTCCCTTAGCAAGACACACATTTTCTTCAAAGCCATCTTGATCCCCGCCATCAAAGCGGTACAGCTTTTTCAACAAGGTCCACAATTGCTCCATTTCTGCCAAAGTGAAAGGCTGGGACAGATCGGCAAAGAAGCTTACTGAGCTTTCCCCGGACTTCAGCATAATCTCTTTTCCGGCGTCTGTAATCGAGATATTCACGGCACGTCTATCCGATTGACTCGGCTTCGCGACAATATAGCCTTTCTGTTCAAGGGAGGATATCATCTGCCTTGCACTCTGCTTGGTCGTGCCAAGCTTATTGGCAATATTGATGATCGTCGCCTCCCCCTCCGGCAGATGAAGAATCGCAAGCATGACCATAAACTGTCTTGATGTGATGCCGCTTAAGTATGCGTCTCCCTTGGTCTGCAGCTTGTTCGCCAACGGGAAAAGCGTTCCGTAAATTTGCTGAATGACATACAGTTCCTTGTGAGTAGCCAAATGGAATCGTCACCTCAATAAACATTTCTTCTAGAATAAAACAATCATTCACATTATACCAGTTGCTGGTATCGATGGGTTGGAATAAATCATTCAATATGAAAATAGAGGCTTCCCGCTTCGGGAAGTCTCTTCACCTGTGGCAATATGAACTTGTTCGCGCCCCTAACGATTACGTTACCGACACTTTGCCTTTAAACAACTGGTGCAGCACCATCGTGGCTGCGCCGATGACATAATTGCGCTTGCCCAAGCTGGCCGGCACGACCCAACTGGAGTCATATCCGCCGTCCACCGTAAATCTGGCAAGATGCGCATGTATCCTCTGCATATATCGGGGCGACTCCATGAACCAGCCGTCCAAAATGGTCTTTCCCGGGCCGAACAGGTTCATCGTCACCGCCAAGGCTCTGCTCAAGAAAATATATCGATCTGCGTTTTGAGCTCGGTGCCGTCTCAAGAAGTCGTCCTCGCTATACTTCAAGGCAGGCGCCGGATCGCGGAAGTATTCCTGCTCGACGTAGTAGAGCAACTGCTTGGCCGCGTCCTCGCTGACCGCGGAAGCGATCTCATAACGCGGGCTGTCCCCATAAGACGTTCTCTGCTGCAGTGAGACATCCCCCCCCTGCTTCTTGCTGCGCGGCTTTGCCGAAAAAACTGCAGAAATACAGTATTCCCTTAGACGGATTACTCTGTCACAGGAATTCCTGCAAAACTGCAGGAATTGAAGCCATGCGAGCGGATAAAAAGCAAAAATCGGCGAAAATGATACACTTTTGCAGGATTCGCATCAGATAGCAGCTAAACTAGTGAAAATTCCTGCATCTGTGCAGGATTCGCTGCCTACCCCCTCCTCCGCTAGTCGCCCCGCCGCGGTCTCACCCACCTCAATTGTATTTATATGTAGAAAGGGGGGTTCACCTGGAATTGTGGCATAAGAAAAGCCCCCACTTTATGAAAAGTGAGGGCTCTTGGTTCATTGGTGAACAATATCGATTAATTGCGGATGAGATAATCGAACGCGCCCAATGCTGCCGTAGCGCCGGATCCCATCGA
The DNA here is from genome assembly GCF_003591545.1 of Paenibacillus thiaminolyticus. Taxonomy (GTDB): domain Bacteria; phylum Bacillota; class Bacilli; order Paenibacillales; family Paenibacillaceae; genus Paenibacillus_B; species Paenibacillus_B thiaminolyticus_A. The sequence continues at coordinate 40,996 of NZ_QYZD01000012.1, read as the reverse complement.
AATAATGATCTGCTTATACGGGCTATTGGTGCAATCGCCGGCCGCAAACACGCCGGGTACATTGGTTGCGCCATGGCTGTCTACCACGATTTCACCTGTACGCGTGCGTTCAACCGTGTCCGCTAACCAATCGGTATTCGGAACAAGACCGATCTGTACAAACACACCCTGCAGTTCAACGTGCTTCGTTACTCCTGTATCCCGCTCGACATAGGAGATTCCGTTCACCTTGTCTGTTCCGGTAATTTCTTGTGTCTGCACGTTCTTCAGTACAGTAACATTAGGCAGACTGTACAGGCGATCTTGCAGCACGGCATCCGCTTTGAGCTCTGGCGCGAACTCAAGCACGGTTACATGTCTCACAATACCTGCGAGATCAATCGCCGCTTCAATTCCTGAGTTACCGCCGCCAATAACCGCGACATCTTTGCCGGTGAACAAAGGACCGTCACAATGCGGGCAGTAAGCTACCCCTTTGTTCTTGAACTCCGCTTCCCCAGGGACGCCGACATTCCGCCAACGAGCGCCTGTCGATACGATGACCGTCTTGCTCTTGAGAACAGCACCGTTTTCGAGTTCAATCTCGATAAGATCCTTTTTCTCCAACCGCTTGGCACGCTGCAGCTTCATCACATCGATATCGTACTCTTTCACTTGCTGCTCAATATTCGCTACGAGTTGAGGACCTTCCGTATATTTTACACTGATAAAGTTCTCAATGCCCAAGGTATCATTGACCTGACCGCCAAAGCGTTCAGCAACAAGACCTGTGCGAATCCCTTTACGTGCCGCGTAGATAGCCGCACTAGCACCTGACGGGCCGCCGCCGACAACAAGCACGTCATATGGAGCCTTATTGTCGAACTCGGATGCATCCGGAGCACTGCCCAGCTTGGCAAGAATCTCTTCAACGGTCATACGGCCGCTTTCGAAAAATTCACCATTGAGGTAAACGCTTGGCACCGACATAATGTCCTTGCTTTCGACCTCTTCCTTGAAAACGGCACCGTCAATCATCGTATGAGAAATGCCAGGATTGAGGACGCTCATCAAGTTCAGTGCTTGCACCACATCAGGACAATTATGGCAGCTCAGGCTGATATAAGTTTCGAACTTATAGTCGCCGCGAATGCTCTTGATTTGGTCAATGACACTTTGCTCCACCTTTGGAGGTCTGCCGCTAACCTGCAGCAGAGCCAATACGAGGGAAGTAAACTCGTGTCCCAAAGGAGTTCCTGCAAAGGCAATGCCCGTATCTTCGCCTGGACGATTGACGCTGAAGCTCGGTGTTCGGGATAATTGCGTTCTCTCCACCGTTATCTTGGATGACATGCCGGCAATTTCATTGACCAGGGCCATCATGTCTTCCGATGCAGCGTCTTCGCCCGCACTGACTTTGAGCACCACAGCGCCTTCCAAGAGCTGGAGGTATTGTGCGAGTTGATTTTTAATTTCTTGGTCTAGTGTCATTTTTCACACCTTAAATCTTGCCTACGAGATCGAGGCTTGGCTTAAGTGTTTGCCCGCCTTCTTGCCATTTTGCCGGGCATACTTCACCTGGATGGTTGCGAACATACTGTGCCGCCTTGATTTTGCTAACAAGGATGCTTGCATCGCGGCCGATGCCTCCCGCATTAATCTCGGCTGCTTGGATAATACCATCCGGATCGATGATGAACGTACCCCGGTCAGCAAGACCATCAGCTTCAATCAGTACATCGAAGTTGCGGGAGACTACATGGGATGGATCGCCGATCATAATGTACTCAACCTTGCCAATCGCAGGAGAGCTTTCATGCCATGCTTTATGTGTAAAATGCGTGTCCGTGGATACGGAATATACTTCAACACCAAGTTCCTTCAAGGCTCCGTAGTGGTTCTGCAAATCTTCAAGCTCGGTAGGGCAAACGAATGTAAAGTCCGCTGGGTAGAAGCAAACGACACTCCATTTCCCTTTGAAATTTTCTTCGGTAACCTCGATAAATTTGCCATTGTGAAATGCAGATGCTTTGAATGGAAGTACTTCTGTTCCGATAAGTGACATGGTCATATCTCCTTTACCTGTGTTTTATTAATTATCGAGCATATTCGGAACATGCACACAACATATTCCAAACACACTTTGTAATTATTATTATTAACTAATTAATTAAATTCGTCAAGCTATTTTATAATAATTATAAAAAGACTCTTTCTGTAATTTCACACAACTTTCATTATGCTGCGAACTGATCCAGAGTATTCACGCCTTGTCCAGATGTTACCCAATAAGTCCACCCCTTAAACCCTCTGCTTCTTCATTCTAAAAACGGACACCTTTCGTCCATCCGCAAGTTCTACTCTGAAGTGCCTGCGAATGCGGCAAAATATCTGCTCTCTCTGGCAGGGGCGGAAAATAATTAAACGACCGCTGTTTGATATTGTTAGGCTGGAACAATTATCTAATAATTGCCCAGCCTAATCTAATTTTTATTCAATCGCAATGCGACGTAAACTTACATATTAAACCAACGCAATTCGCCGCCCTTGAGCTCTAGTTCGAATCTGTTGCCACCTGCGTACACTGTCGTGTTGCGTGGCTCTGCAGTGTTATTGACAACGCAATACGTACCTGTTTCCGGATAAACATGGATTTCCGTATGGGCATCAGAACTAAACCAATTGTACAATTCGCTATCTTTGCTGCACGACCATAATATTGCACGATGCAACAAGCGGGCGTTCTCCGCACTATACGGTAGTCCACCGATATAGACACATCGACCATTAAAGTAGTGATTGACTGCAAACTGCACTTCTTTATCCATACAAGCTAGAATATCAGCGCTAGTCGCATATACATTTTTCTTGCCTTCACCAAAGTGAATGTCACCATCCATATCGGCGGTAATAAAGTGAGACGGCTTTTCGTCCCAATTGTATTTATCGTAGCCGAGGGTGAAGCCGCGCTCTAGCTCTACGCCAAGAGCATCGCCTAACTGGAAGAAACGACCTTGATGTTGAACAGCAGAAGGTTCACCCACACCGATAAATCCGCCTCCACCAGCAATAAATGCACGGATTTGCTCAACAATAAACGGGTCTTTCCAGTTATCGCCGCCGCCATGTGCAGTGTCAGCATCACCAATGTTAATAATGACATCAATTTCATCTAACAACTGCGGCTGCTCACGAATGTCGTCAAAGCTAATGAACGATACATCGAAAGGAGCGCCGCTTAAAATTTCAATAATACCCGCATAGCTGTAGTTTTGTTTCTGATACAGAGCATGATGCACCATATGGCAGCCCCAAGAGCGCATTTTCCCCCAGCTATTCAGGACGGCAACTTTAGCTAAGCACAGCGGCTTCGTGCGTGCCTTCTCATATAAATCGCGGAATTCATCGGCAACTTGCGTTACATAATCAACAAAGTCTGGGAAGTCCAGCGCCAGCTTCAAGTAACCGCCATACCCAATGCGATCTACAGGCTTGCGCAAAATAGCTCGTCTAGCTGTTAACCAGTTCACTTGAGCTTCTGCCGTTGGATTGCCACCAGGATGGAACGTATCAGGGAAGAAGTATGGCAAGAAGCGCCCTTCTGTATATTTCACCCCAGGAATATCGCTAATTAAACGCAGTGTTGAACCATTGCCGACGCTGCCGACGACTGCATCTAGCCCGATGGATGTAAACTCATCCATAAAAGGCTCTATGCCAATCCAATGGTCACCTAAAAACATCATCGCTTCGCGACCTTCTTCATGGGTAATATGAACGAGCTCTTTAGCTAGTTGTGCCACTTCGCGCCGTTGGAAGGCCATAAAGTCTAAGTATTGTTTGGACGGAATCCGATACTGGTTGTTGTAGTAACCTTCGTCAATAATATATTCCGGACGGAACTTATAGCCAACTTCACGCTCGAACTGTTCGAGAATATAAGGGCTGACGCTAGCGGAATAGCCGTACCAATCAACATATTTCTCCCGGCGTAGTTCATCAAATATGAGCGTGAACTGATGGAAGAACGTTGTGAACCGTACTACATTTACATAAGGCTTGTCCCGCAAAAATTCACGCAGTCTGCCTTTAGAAAACTCCCGTGTTTTAGGCTGACGTACGTCAAACGTAATTTGTCGTTCGAATTCCTTCCAATCATTTACGACGGCATTGTACATATGAACGGGATCCCAAATCAGATAGGCTAAGAAGCTCACGCTATACTCATGGTAAGGTATCGTGTTACTAATGATAACGCAGCCGCTAGCTTCATCATAGCGCCAGAGATTGGTCGGTACGACCTCGCCAGTGGTACGATCGATGACTTCCCACCAGCGGTAAATATCATCGCGGCTGTTGACTTGTAATAAGTCTTCGCTAATCCCCTCCAATAAACGAATGGAAAGTTCAGCATCTGTAGCAGCAACAAATTTGGTTGAAATATAGCATTGCTGTACTTCGTCAGGGTTTGCTTTCGCCCAATTGTTGTCTTTGCGGGTTGTATAATAAGTAGCGTATACTTTCGCTCCACATTCAGCTAGCTCTTGCGGAAAAGTTGTGCCGTCTGCATCGCGCACAGCATCAGCGCCCCACAACTTCATCGTTTTCAGCGTTTCTCCTACGACATCAAGGTCGGTAGGGATGGTGAGGCGCCCTCTACCTTGTTTGTTCTGGTTCTGCTCGAACATTTGTAACATGCTCCCTTCCAAATAACTGATTGTTGATACCATCATACTCAGTGAGAAAGAGAGACCCAAGGACGGATTATGACCTTCCACGGGTAAAATTTTGACCTTTGCTACAAAAAAAAGATATAGACCTCCCTGCTCGCAACAGGTTGCATTCTATATCTTTTATTCGCTCACTCTACTTCATAGCCATAAACTTCAATTTGCGTTAGTGCAGGGAACGGTGACGGGTCAGCGGACTTGATTAAGTTCTTTAATGTCAGTGACTCTACCTGACGCGGCGTAAGCTTAATTACCTGCTTTGCATTCGTTTTCGTTAGATGAATGGTTGTTGATATACAAGTTGGGCTTGCCCCTGATCAGAAGTAGTTGCCAATACGGTATGATTCACATCGTGAATTTCAATCGTAAACTGCGTTAGTGGTGTCATAAGATGATCATCTCTTTCCTCAAATACTTTTTGAAAGATTTAAGAACATTTGTTCTTATATTCACTTGGTGTTACACCCATATACTTCTTGAACACTTTAGAGAAATAGGTACGGTCTGAGTAACCTAGTGCAACTGCTATCTGTTCCAGCGTATGCCCAGATGTTTTCAACATTTGCGAAGCAATATTCATTTTATACTGATGTACATAATCAGTGAAATTGCTGCCAGTCAAGCGTTTGAAATAGCGTGAGAAGTAACTTGGATTCAAATACAGATAGCGCGCAATATCAATGGAAGTAATACTATCGGCTAAATTTTGTTCGATATAATGTTGAATTTGCTGTAACTTAGGTTCATAGCTACTAGCTAGTGTACCTCGCCCTTGTTTCCCCTGTTTATCGTTAGGCATAGCCATCGCTGTTAGCGGGCGTTCCGCTAATGCCAGCACATCAACAAGGGTCCGTGAGTGCTCCATATAATTGTAGATCGCTTCATCGAGTCTAACCGAAGCTGCAACCGTCAGCTCGCGTAAGCAAACTTGCAGCTCATGCATGAATGAAGCAGGTTCAATCATTCTCGCATGAAAATTATGCTTCATATCCCCAATAATACGTTGTATACCATCTATATCATGGATAGCTAGTGCCCGCTTCAGTTCATCTTTATAGTTGTCCAACTCCCCTGCAGGCAATTGCAGCCATGTTGGTCCCATCGCCTGCTGCCGATCGGCAATCAGCATCGACTCCCCAACATAAAACTCATATTTATGGCGTAATAAGGAGTGATAACACGTACTAAGTTGCTTAAGTTGCAACTTATCAATAACCGTGACGCTTACCAGCTGTAATTTCATATATTGTGCAACTCGCGCTTTCAATTTTTGTAGATAGCTGTTGAAGTGCAACACGTTGTTATCAGCTAAATTATCGTGATAGTTATACACAATGACAAGATGCTGTTGCTGCAAAAATGGCGTGATACCTTCATACTTGCGCGCTAGCTCTTCCGCAATATTGTAGACGGCATAGTAAATTAACGATAGCGATTGCTGTGAGTAATGTTCATCGTAACTAGCATATTGTACATGTACAAGACTGAGCATATACCAAGGACAGTTCCACCTTATTCCAATGCCAGCAGCATATTTAAGGATCTCGTCAACATTCGTTCGATCAAGCACACTCTGTAATAAACCTTGTTTGAATAACTGTCGATTGTAGCTTGAAGGTTGTACACATACAGACGATGATTGTTTTTTCAGTAAGCGCAGCGACTTAGACAAACTTTGTTGCAACTGCTCTGCTGTTAACTGATCTTTAATTAAATAATCGTCAGCCTGAAGCTTAAGCGCCTGTCTCGCGTAGTTGAAGTCTTCATGACAGGTTAAGAAAATGACGCGCACTTCAGGTTTGATTTGGCGAAACTGTTCTGCTAACTCAATCCCATTCGTCTGCGGCAAGCCAATATCCGTTATCACAATATCTGGAACGGTCTGCTGAAACAGGTGTACTGCTTTTACGCTGGAATAGGTGGCAGCTACAACTTTCAACTGTAATTGTTCCCAATCAATCATTTGCTGCAATAATTTGAGCATTGGCACATCATCATCAATAAGCATCACTGTGTATATCACTAGTTGTCACCCCGCTTGATGTCACTGGAATCTGCATCCGTGCCGTTATACCGCCATACCTATTATGAGCAAAAGAAAGCGTAGCCTCTGAACCGAAAGATAGTTTCAAGCGTTGGGCAACATTAACCAATCCGACCCGCTTATAACTAGGATCAGGTTCATTACTGCAACGTAACACACTTTGATTCAGCCGATGCAACATGGACTCATCCATACCTGCTCCGTTGTCGGCAACCTCAATGACGATTGTATCCGAGTCATGATAGACGGAGATCCAAATTTGAGATTGCTGGCGCCTAGTATCATTGCCCTCTATATCTACATCAGTGTCGACGAAGCCATGTATAATTGCATTTTCAACTATCGGTTGTAGTAATAACTTTGGAAACTTAAGGAACTGTAATTGTGGCTCTACATCGACTTGCAGTTGGATTGGAATGTCCCTGCGCATTTGCATAATATCAATGTAGTGAGCCATTAACTCACACTCTTCTTGCAGTGTTGCCAGTTCATTGAATTTCATATAGGCACGCAGTAAGCTCATTAAAGAGTCAATCATGCCACTATGCAGCCGATCATCCTGCAGCGTTAAGCTACACTTGATTGAATTAAGTGTATTCAACAGAAAGTGGGGACGAATTTGCATAAACAGCGCCTCCAGCTCCATCACTCGTCTCTGCTCCTGTTGCCGCTCCATCTCATAAATGGACTGTTGCAGCCGATCCAACATCAAGTTAATCGTCTTGCTAACCGCTGCTAGCTCATCCTTTCCCTTAACTTGCAGCCTAACATCTAGCTTACCGTTGCCAAATTGTCTTGCAACCTGCTGTAATTGCTCAATCGGACGATGCAATCGTTTAGAGATCAGCAGTGCAAACAAAGAGAATATAATGACAAAAAGCATGACTTCAGCAAGACCGATATAAAGTGTCCTTGAAATGATACCTATAAAGGTGTTGTTGCTCATCTCATACACAAGCTTCCACCCGTTTTTGCTCAGCACGACTTCCGAACGCATACGATCGTCAGCCTTATTGGTATCGGATGGAAGCAATTGTGCTGAGCCAGCAATCCGGTCACCATGTTCATCCAAGAGAGCAACATCCCATGACTTAACAGATTGTAATGCATTTTCGAAATAAGACTGTTCAATTCCAATCAGCAGCACTGCCATATACCTATTACTGACATGATCATATATGACACGAGCAATATAATATTTACTCTCTCCTTCGTCTTCGAGTAGTCCTAACCACTGCAGCCGTTCTGGCTGTTGGAAATTAATTTTGCTATACAATTCAGGTAAATGCGGTAATAGTGCAGCCGGTTCATCATCTCCTGAAGGGATAATAAACTGCTGGAGGTTAATTAAGTACATGTGCGTCTGCCGATTCAACGTTTTCGAATTGATAAGCGAAAAGACAGCTTTGATTTGTGAGAAATTCTCATAATCAGCAAAACTATTTAACTGCTTCACATCAGCGAATTGACGTAAGCTAGTTTTGAAGCCTGCATCGTTTACAATATAATGGGAGGCAAACGTAGCATCATCGATCGTTTTGCTAAATTCTGCACCGATGACGTTCAACATGTTCTCGTTCGTTGCATGCAGCTTATCCAGCATCGATTCCTTAATTAAATAAAAAGATTGCACAGATACAGCAACCATCGGCACGATAATAAATAGCATGAAGGAAAGTAACATTCGTTTATAATAAGTTAAATGGAACATGAGGTTAACGTCACTTCCCTTCCTACCTAAGTTCCGTTACTGTTCAGGCCAAATCAGCGACCTTATCTTCCTATTTCTATTTACGCTCATACCAATAGCCAGGAATACCGCGTGTAAGACGCATTAGCGCTTCCAAGTAGTAATAATCGCCCCAAATCATATAATCATCAGGGGACAAACCGCCATGGACATAGTACGAGCCATGCTTAAGCAAGCCTTCCGCTGCATCGTCGCCAATCGTAGCATAGTTGTTAATCAGCGACCCCATACTGGTTGCCAGCATCTTCTCGAAATAAGGACGATCAGGGCCGGCATCATCCAGATGTGAGATAAGCTCCGCCAGTCCGGCAGCTACAATCGCTGAAGCTGAACTATCGCGGTACGTATCCGCAGTTACAGGCGCATTGAAATCCCAATAAGCAACACGGTCCTCAGGCAAATGCTCCAGGAAGTAGCGCGCCATACGCTTAGAAGTCTCCAAAAATGCCTCATTTCCCGTATAACGATAGGAAAGTGCAAAACCATATACGCCCCAAGCTTGCCCCCGCGTCCACGTCGAACCGTTGCTATAGCCTTGATGAGTGGCGCCGCCGATTGGAACACCTGTCTTGGTATCAAAGAAGAACGTATGATACGAGCTATCATCCCCTCTAACGATATAGCGCCGCGTTTTCTCTGCTTGGATTTCTGCAATTTCTCGATACTGAAGATCGCCGGTTTGCTCGCTTGCCCAATACAGCAATGGCAAATTAAGCAAGCAATCGATAATGATTCTGCCCGCTTCTTGCTCGTTATCCTGCGCTCCCCAAGCTTGAATGTAGCCGCTGCCATCGCTCGTGTTTCGCCAACGTTTTATGAAATGATCAGCGGCAGCCAATGCCAGCTCGCGAGCACGATCATCGCCTGTAATGATCCACTGCGCTTTGGCAGATAAGCTATATAGGAATCCAATATCATGATGATCCAATACAATTTTTTGCTCCAACCGCTGACGAAAACTAGCCACCGCAGCTTCTGCTGCCTGCCGATAGCGTTCATCTTGTGAATACTCATAGCATAACCACAATATTCCCGACCAGAAGCCATTGGTCCAGTCGTTGTTATCATTCAGTTGATATTTCCCATTCAGGCTGACATGCGGAAACTGAGTTCCAAACCTCTCAATATTGCTTAGCGTTTTTGCTAGAATGTCCTCAATTGCTTGGGTGTAAAGTTGATTTGCTTGCATTACCGTTGTTTGCATTCCCTCTGTAGACATCTGCATTTCAGCCCTCTCTCAGAATAACTCAACGCCAACTATATGATAGCGGATACATCTCACATAATGTAAGCGTTTATTTTGTTGATATGTGAACAATTTTTACCCTTTTCATTTGATTCGCTTTCCTTCTATTTAAGTTTCACCGTTATCGTTTGCTCGTTATCGTGCACAATCACGCGATCTTCTGTCAGCTTCACCTCAGGCAACTGCGACACGCAACCAGCCGGAACCCCTGCCATCACACTTACTAATACATGGGTGCCTGGCTGAAGTTCGGCACGCAGTGCAGGCATCAATGTCCGCTCATAGAATAGATTGGTGTTAGGCTCGACGCGAATCATCTCCGCTTGTGTGAATCCTGTAACCGCCTTGGCGATGGTGTTCCCGACAGGCGAATCGTAACTTGCCCAGCTTGTCTCGACTACGGCTGTGTCGTCACTGCTAACCGTGGCGAACGGCGCTGAGAAACTGGCATCATAGGCAATTAAGGCGCGGCTAGTTTCCAACTCGTGAATGCGTACATGGCTGTCGCCACAAGGGACAATCGTACTGCGAATCATAACTCCCACTTGGGGCTGCCAGTTATGTACAAGTCGATCTTGATGCAGCTCATAGCTCGTATCCAACGGCTTATCACGATAATGTACGCCATCCTCACTAACAGCAAGCACACTGTCAAAAGCACCTTCGTAGTAGTAATAATTACTGCGTGGCACACTAAAGCCAAACACAGTCGAGTAGGCAAATTTAGAGTACTTGGCGCAAGCATGGTTCTGATAGCCAATAAATTGACCTACCGGATACATAAGCACATGTTGCGAATGATGCGTATGTTCAATCATCGCCTTCATGCTCGGCAGCGACAGTCGGCCCGGTGATATCTTTTGCTGTACTTCCTCTGCCTGCCAATAAGGATGGTCATCAGGAACAGCAAGCAATAAGAAACTTTTGAACGCCCAATACGGGGAACCCGCACCGTTATACCCCTCGCCCATCACCAAGTTCTGATAATGATAGCCTACGCTTAGCACGCCATCTGCCGTAAAAATATTATGGTTCATCCAGCTTCGCATATTGCGCGCATACAAACCTTTAATGACGCCCCATGGCAGCGCTTCAACATCGGCCAGCACAAGCGCGCTCCAGAAGCTTGCTTGCGCAAAGCGATACGCTAGACTGCGACCGAAAGGAATCGCCTCTCCCTTGCTATCGAACCAATACTGATAGCTGCGCGCAAAAAGAATAGCCCGCTCTTTCAACCTAGCTGCCCGCTCCGGGTCTTCATCCGCCATAAACGTAACGTAGATTAAGCTATAGTAATGAAATGCCCATGGGATGTAATAATCAAACTGCTGATCCACACCGTCAAAATACCAGCCATCGCCAACATAGCACGACTCAATCAGGGCAAAATCTTGTTCAATCATCTCCTGAGAATAATTCATACCTAGCCGTTTCAGTGCCACATTAACTAAGATGCGAAAGAAGTGCCAGTTATTCGGTGCCAAACGACGTTCATTAATTTGCCATAACCAGTCTGCCAAATGTTGCTGTTCCGTCTCGGATAGAACATCCCAAGTTTTGTGCGGTGCAAGCAGCAGTGTAGTAGCGATAGATGCCATCTCGACCAGCAGCTGATCTCCGTCCATCGTCTTGCCATAATAATGTTCGCTGTCCGAGTTGCAGCCCGCCGCAAGTCCATGCATCCATTGCAGCTGAAGCTGCTCGTCATCATAATGGACGAGAAAAGGTCCCAATCCCCATACTATTCGTAAGAATCCTTCGGCATCTCTGCGACTTTCGGTATAGATCGTGCCGTGGGTTCCTAATGCTAAGTGTCCAGGCTGTTTTGCTAACCGCGACCTTAGCGGCTCCACTAACGTCAGTAGTGCTGCCGCTACATCGTCACGATAATTCCACTGAATTCTACGTATTTCCTCTATCACGATTATTCTCCCTTCCTCTATCCGTTTTCACAGCACAACAAACCTCATCACTCCACTTGCACACATAACTAAAGTACAAAGACTAACAGCTAAATGCTCCTGTTAGTCTCTATTTTGGTCTTACTATTCGAACTTAAGGCTGCTTACCAATATAGGCAAGAATCCCACCGTCAACATATAAAATGTGCCCATTGACAAAGTCACTAGCTGGTGAAGCTAAGAATACCGCAGGACCTGCTAAATCCTCCGTGTCGCCCCAACGCTCTGCAGGTGTCTTGGCAAGAATAAACGAATCAAAAGGATGACGGCTGCCATCAGCTTGACGTTCACGCAACGGCGCTGTTTGTGGCGTAGCAATGTAGCCTGGGCCGATACCATTACATTGGATGTTATATTTGCCATATTCAGAAGCGATATTGCGGGTTAGCATCTTGAGACCGCCTTTGGCAGCAGCATAAGCAGACACGGTCTCCCGCCCTAATTCGCTCATCATCGAGCAAATATTAATAATTTTACCGCCACCTTTGTTCATCATCCCTGGAATAACCGCTTTGGAGACAATAAATGGTCCATTCAAGTCAATATCAATCACTTCACGGAACTCCTCCGCACTCATTTCTATCATTGGAATCCGCTTAATAATGCCAGCATTGTTGACTAGAATATCAATGACTCCAACTTCCGCTTCAATCTGTTGCACCATCGCCTGTACACCTGGCTCGTCGGTCACGTCGCATACATATCCGTGTGCCTCTATTCCCTTTTCCTTATAAGCAGCTATACCGCGTTCTACACCTTCTGGCTTACGATCATTAAATACAACTTTTGCACCCGCACGCGCCATAGCGCATGCCAATTCAAATCCAATCCCATACACTGCACCTGTAACGAGAGCTACCTTACCATCAAGGCGGTAACGATCTACCGAAAATTGTGACATCTTAACGCTCCCCTCTCTAGATACATATCTGTTAATATATCTACTTTAGATCGTCCATAGCGACCATATCCATATCGGTGTACGTAATATTCTCGCCGCACATTGCCCAAATAAACGTATAGTTGCTAGTGCCAACGCCGGTGTGAATGGACCAGCTTGGACTGATAATCGCTTGCTCATTGCCGACAACGAGATGCTTCGTCTCATCAGGTTTGCCCATGAAATGAAATACCTTGTTGTCACCTTCCAAATCGAAGTATACATACGCTTCCATGCGTCGCTCATGCGTGTGGCATGGCATCGTATTCCAAGCGCTACCTTCTTCTAGGTGCGTATAGCCCATTTGCAACTGGCATGACTGACACACATTGGGATGAATGTACTGATAAATTTTGCGCTTATTCAGTGTGTTATCAGCACCTGTCTCCATTGGCTTAATGTTATCAATGGAAATACGTACATTCGGATATTTGTGATGAGCCGGACTAGAAGCAATATAAAATTTCGCTGGATTACTAGCATCTGCACTAGCAAACAGCACTTCTTTAATCTCTTTTCCGATATAATAGCCATCCTGATTGTTCATCGATTCACGTACACCATCAATCGTAATAAACCCAGGACCACCGATATTAATTACACCTAGTTCACGACGCTCCAGAAAATACTCAACACCCAAATCTTTACTAAGCTTAATCTCCAACGGCTCTTTCGTAGGTGTTACGCCACCAAAAATCAAACGGTCATTATGCGAGTAAGTCAAGCGAATTTCACCGGGAACAAACACCTGCTCCACTAAAAACTCCTTGCGCAATTCTTCCGTTGTCATGCGTGCGATCGATTGTGGCGCATACGCGTAGCGCGTCTCCATAGTTTGCATTTTTTCTAGTTCCTCCCGATTTCATAGACTTGGAATCATCACAATGAACAATGCGATCATTCGATATTGGATCTACAACCATCATAGTGAATGCAACCAACAATAGTAAGCTAATTATTTTGCTCGATCGTGAACAATTTTGACTTTTTTGCCTATTTGACTTTCTTTTTTCCTTATTATGTATACTAATTCAAGAGTGACCTACGCTAAGCTTACTGTAACCGTAGCTCCAAGCGGGATATCCAGCTGATACGTATGTGGCGCGGGCTGTGTTACTGCCACTGCCATTGATGGCTTACCATTACGAAAAGTAAGCGGAGCCGTACTATAAATGACACAAGGCTTACCTAGCGTAGATGTTATCTGCGCCTGTTGCAGCTTGCCTGCCTGCCAAGCCATATCAATGGTAAATCCGCCGCGGGCACGTAAGCCAGTAACATGACCCTGCCGCCACGCAAGCGGAAGAGCTGGCAGTAACCGGATTTCATCCCCGTGCGACTGCAATAGCATCTCTTGCATCGCTGCTGCTCCACCAAAGTTGGCATCAATTTGGAATGGAGGATGGTCGCCGAACAAGTTCGAATGTACCGCTTTGCTTAATAGATTCCGTAAACTCAGATGTGCCCGATCTCCCTCATCCAGCCTTGACCAGAAGTTTGCAATCCACGCTTGACTCCAACCCGTATGTCCTCCACCATGGGCTAGGCGCCGCTGCAACGTGAACTTAGCAGCTTGTCCAAGTTCAGGGCTGCGATGAGGAATAATCTGTTCCCCTGGATGCAAAGCGAATAGATGAGAGATATGGCGATGCCCCAGCTCTACTTCATCGTAATCAACCGCCCACTCCATAAGTTGTCCATGGCGGCCGATTTGCGGCTGTGGTAACTTACTGCGCACTTGCTGCCACTGTGCCAACAAATGTTTGTCCTCTTGGAACCCCTGTTCCATATGCCCTTCCACATCCAGTTGCAACAGTTCACCAGCACGGATACATGCTGTAAACAACGCATACAAAATTTGCGAGTCCATCGACGGACCATAGCATAGCGCCCCGACTTCACCCTGTTCACTGCGATACGAGTTTTCTGGTGATAGTGATGGTGCGGTCACCAGCTGGCCTGATGGCAACTCCAATAAGAAGTCTAAGAAAAATAACGACGCTTCTTTCAACACGGGATACGCACGTTCGCGCAAGAACGAAAGCGAGCCGTTATAACAATAATGCTCCCACATATGTAGCGCAATCCATGCGCCACCCATCGGCCACATATTGGCGCTCACATATTCCCCGTAAATGCCTGTATCTGCCCACAGATTGCTACTCGTGTGGGCAACAAATCCGCGTGCACCATAAATGTTGCGCGCTGTGTGGCGTCCATTGATGACTAAGCGTTCAATAAAATCAAATAGCGGCATGTGACATTCCGCTAAATTCCCCGTCTCGGCAAGCCAGTAGTTCATTTGCAAGTTAATGTTTAGATGATAGTCCGATTCCCATGGAGGAGTATAGCTATCGTTCCAAATCCCTTGCAAGTTAGCTGGTAGAGTTCCCGGTCTGGAGCTGGCAAGCAGTAAATAACGCCCGTACTGATAAAACAGAGCCTCCAGCCCATTATCAGCTGCACCTTGCCGGTATCGTTCTAGTCGCTGCGACGTGGACAAGCATTGCTGTCTAGGAATCTGTTGCTGTGGCTCCGTTCTTCTTCCTTGCTCCGCTTCCAAATCCAACGTCACACGGTGAAACAGCGGCTTATAATCATCCAAGTGCCGCTGCTTCAATGTCTCATATGGCACTTTAGCTGCCTGTTTCGCTTGTTGCCAAGCAACAGCATAAGCATCAGCACAGCGAAATGAAGTCTGCGCTGCTACAATAAGCGTGACTGCACTAGCTTGGCGAATATCAAGATAATTGCCCGCCGTCTGACACTGTCCGCCCTCAACTACTGCCCGCAACACAACGGCATAACGTACGCCATCTGCTCCTAATTGTCCTTGCATGGCAATAGCCTGTCTATCATCTGTCTGAACAAATTCACCGGTGAATGGTCTACGGTCGAATTTAGCTGCAAAGGTTAAGCCTGCTGCATCGGTCGTTGTCATCCGGATTACCATCACTTGATCAGCGGCACTAGAAAATATCTCGCGGCTGTACTGAATTGCATCTTTCTGAACTTCACCCGTTGCCTTAGTTGCCGTTCTTCCTTCCTTATCTTGCCGTCCCACTTCATAATTTACCTGAACCAAAGCATTATCCAAATCTAACTCACGACAATAATGATTGATTGCATGAACTTCTATATTCGTATCAAAATCCAAGAACAAGTTGCCTAATGTCTGATAAGGGTTGAAATATTGTGGTACGTTAGTCATATGCTTCAACACTAACTTTTCTGCCTTGCGCACGTTACCCTGCAGCAACAAGTTTTTAATTTCCGGCAACGCCGCTTGCGCAGCTCTGTTATCGTTATCCCTTGCACCACCATACCAAATCGAATCTTCATTTAATTGAATTTGCTCGCGCTGTATACCACCATATACAACTCCCCCTAAACGCCCGTTACCGATCGGAAACGCTTCCGTCCATTTGCTAGCCGCTGTCCGCTCAAGCAAATAATAGTTGCTTATATGATTCATTAAGCTACCCTCATTTCTTTAAAGAATCCTGTGTAATAGCTCGTAGATATAGAGAAAAGAGCAAGTAGCAAGGCATATATGGCCTCAGAACTTGCTCTTTATATTTTATATCTCTTTTGCCTGACGATAGGCATTTACATAAGCGGCAGCTTTCTTCCGAATCAACGATAAATCTTTGTTCTTTACTGCTTCATTCGTCAAATCGGAGCCGATCCCTACCGCTACCGCTCCGGCTTTTATCCATTCACCAAGGTTATCCAACGACACACCGCCGGTTGGCATAATGTTAGCCTGCGGCAATGGGCCTTTGATCGCCTTGATTACGGATGGCTCATACAGGTTGCCTGGGAACAGCTTGACGATATCGGCTCCAAGCTCAAGCGCTTCATTCATTTCCTTGATGGTCATTGTTCCTGGCATAACCGGTACGCGATATCTGTTACACAAGGTTACTGTCTCAGCGATAAGAAAAGGGGACACTACGAATTGGGCGCCGCTGAGAATCGCCGCGCGTGCCGTTTCAGCATCCAGCACGGTCCCTGCGCCAATAATCGCATAAGTAGATTCATCCGATGAATTCCATTTATATTTTTGAGCTAGTTTCTCAATCGCTTTCAACGCAAACGGAACTGTCATCGTAATCTCTATCACTTTAATTCCGCCGCGTATAGCTTCCTCGGCCATTGCAACAACTTCTTCTGCCGTTTCTCCGCGAAGTACGGCAACGACACCTTCCTGCACAATCTTCTGAATAAGCTGCATTTTCTTCATATCGTTCTCCTCACCAATCTCTATTTCACTTCATCGGAATTTCCAAAACACCCTTATCGCTCAACATGCATCTTACCGGCAAGCAATCGCTCGATTTGTGCTCCACTAGGGAGACCTTCCCAATCACCAACAGTCTGGATTACCTGCGAGCCGATCAAATTCCCGAGACGAACCGCCTCCTCAAGGCTATATTCCCGCAGCAAACCAGCTAGAAATCCGGCGCAGAAGCCATCTCCAGCTCCTACAGTATCGACTACATGATCAACCTTATAGTAAGGAACCGCTGACAGTTTACCGTTCTCCAGAATATAGGTTTTGTCCTCGCCACCTTTAATAATGCTTACAGCGGACAGCTCACCGAGCTTGGCAACGATCTCATCCACCGATTCCGTCTCATACAACAGTTTCAATTCATCTAATCCCGGTAAGAAATAATCCGCTTTTAGCGCCAATGGCAAAAGAACCTTTTGGGCTGCTTTAACATCCCATAGCTTTAAGCGCAAATTCGGATCGAAGCTCACTTTGACTCCGTGCTGCTTCGCGATGTCCATAGCTGCTGCCGCCGTCTCCGCGCAGGATGTGCTTAACGCAGGTGTGATTCCGGTAATATGCAAAATCTTTGCTCCAGCAATATATTCCTCATCCAAATGCTCAGGAGTCATTTTACTAGCCGCCGATAGCTTGCGGTAATAATAAACAGAGCTTCTTCCAGCCGCATTCTCTCGAATCATTAGTCCTGTTGGAGCTTCATGTGTGAATGAAGTGCGTGTAACATCTACGCCTTCTCCCCGCACCATCTTATAAATCCGCTGCCCGAACGGATCATCTCCAAGCCGGCCGCACCAGCCTGCGGAATGTCCAAGCCTTGACAAACCGATCGCTACATTCGTCTCAGCTCCACCAAAGGATGGCGTCAAATTCGATGTGTATTCAAGACCTTTTCCTCCCTCGGCGATCAATAGGGCCATACTTTCCCCGAAGGTGACCACTTCCGGATGAGAATTTCGATTATTCATTCACCTTCACCATCCTGAACCTGACTATTGTACACTTCGAATGTGGACAAGTTTGGCCACCAGCGTGAGCCAGTGATGTGAAGACGCAAGCGACTGCTGCTTATGGCTGGAAAATGGAAAATTCGCTTGTGACCGATAATTGTACCCTTCAGAATTGGCTGCCACGTGCCTCTGCCTGCAGCTGTATCCGTGCTTGCCTCTGTAGTTGCAGCAGCATCGGCTTGCCAATACTCCAAGCTGAAACGCTCAATCCTCTGCGTATAGCGATACTCCTGCAGTACGATGTGGTCGAACGTGTGCTCTGTTCCTAAGTCGACAGTGATACTCGCCACCTCTGTACCTTGCTCAGGAGCCCAAAATGTATCTCGATTGCCATCCAATACATTGGCCGCGTCATGTCCAGCCATCGCTTCACTAGCCGTAGCAGTTGCATCGCGCGCCACATTCGTCTCAAACGTATTGCGAATCCAAGCCCCCAACTCCTCTAACCGCTGCACATCATTCTCGTGGAGCAGACCGCGCGTATCAGCAGGAATATTAAGCAAGAGCGTAGCATTGCCTCCGACCGAACCATAGTACACATTCCGCAGCTCATCCAGCGACTTGACCTGATCATCTTGACTCGCATGATAGAACCATCCCGGACGAATCGACGTATCCACTTCCGCTGGATACCAGACAAGCTCCGATACATTGGTGATAATGTCGCGGCTACCCAAGTCTTCATCCTCTGAAGTGAAACGCTTGGCGAATTCAGCATTATCTTCCTGCTGTGAATTTTCCTGAATTCTCTCCTTATCCTGCAGCTGCGCAGGTACTACGCTCCACTCCGACTTGCGACAATGCCCCGCCTCATTGCCACACCAGCGCACATCCGGTCCACAAACCGAAATACTCGCCTCTGGCTGCAATTCACGAATCAGTGCATAATAGCTATTCCAATCATACACTTGCCGCTTGCCGTTAGGACCTTCACCACAAGCCCCATCAAACCACACACAAAAAATATCCCCATACCTTGTCAACAGTTCGCGCAGTTGATTGGTAAAGTACTTATTATAAGCTGGCGAATCCCCATAACAAGCCTCATGACGATCCCAAGGCGATAAATAAATCCCAAACTTCAACCCGCCTTCACGACAAGCATCAGCCACCTCACGAACGACATCACCCTTGCCATCTTCCCACGGGCTATTCTTCACCGAATGCTCTGTATACTCACTCGGCCACAAACAAAACCCATCGTGATGCTTACAAGTCAGAATCAGCCCTTTCATCCCTGCAGCCTTACAAGCGCGCACCCACTGTCGTGCATCCAACTGCGTCGGATTAAAAATATCCGGCTGCTCCTGCCCACTGCCCCATTCCTGGTCCGTGAACGTATTTACTGTAAAATGTACAAAAGCATAAAACCCCATCTCTTGTATCGCCAACTGTCGCTCCGACGGCCGCACCAACGCCGCAGCCTTAACCTGCTCCGCACTCATTACGTTACTTGTAACCGTCACTTTATGAACACTCCATCTCTCATTTACAGTTATTTCCGAGAACGAATATTGCCGTATACGTCTTACCTAGCGATCCCGAAGTGTTGACTTCAATGCTAACTCCATCTTCTATCGGTGTAACTTTCATCCCAGTATCTGCAGTCAGCAGTGTCAAGTCCGGTTGATGGACTTCAATCGTCACTGTGTTCTTCTTTTGCGTTGGATCAGATATCGCAATTTTCATTTCATCACTGTCTTCCTTCATGATGACAGTGGCAGCGGATGTAGCACTGATGCTGTCCACAGTATCTGCACTCCAGAAATTCGCAGTGGTGATGCCAAGCTGCTTATGGCTAACAGCCTGTACGGTTGAGGTGTTGCTCAGCACTTCTACTGCTGGTTGTTCACTATAAGCTTGTGTTTGTGCCGCTGTCTTACCCGGAAGCAACACATATTCGTAACTAGCTGCTTGTGGATTATTCCCATGTTCAAAGGCGATGCTAGCATAGTTGCGCGTCAGCTTATCTTTCGATTGACCGTTGTTAATATCAAACCACGAGCCTGTTCTCGCCTCGCGCACGACATGTAGTGTGGGCGCAGTTGGGAAGTAATAGCCCATATCTGCACCAGAACCTGCACGATTGCCCGCCAGGTGCACCCAGTTTACATCATCAATATCTGCTGCATAATCCAATGCTGTAGGCACCTGTACACCGTTAATCACTAAGGCGTTATCACCGCTGCTATTCAACTTGCGATTATCAACAATCGTTTCTACCGGTTTTGTAGCGGCCGATGTTTTACTAATATCTGTACCGAGGGCTACAATTTCATCATCGAACATAAACCATGATTTCTTACCACTTAAATCACTGCCCGTTACTTTCGATAATGAGAAATCCATGCCGCTTGCGCTATATAAATGATCTAGTGTTGCACCGCCAACATGACTTTTCGTGTTGTAATAGTACGCCCATTCGCCCGGCATCTTTCCTTCTCCTGAACCGTCTGTCGTCGTGCCTGGCAAGCGGAAACTATTAACCGTTGCCCAAAATCCATCGCGATATTGCAATAAGTCTTCGTTATAGATATAGGTCATGCCAAGACCGGTATCCCAGCCTTTTATATTTTCTTTGTTACCCATTTCAAAGGCAGAGATGCGGTCTGAGAACATACTTAGACCAAAAGCGTAGTCCGGACGATGATGTGCAACACGAGCCATACCGTTGAGCATATAACTGCGCGTTAACTCACCGCGCGCTGCAACACTATCATCGTTCATCACTTGCTTTAGCAACATCACACTATAAATCGGCAAGCCTTTATAGTAATCATCAAAGGTTGTATCCTTGCTTACCCATTCCTTAACCATACTGCGAATATTCGCGCTTATTTCTGGCGGTGCACCCTCTGCTAAACTTGCTAAGGCTACAATCGTACTGCGAGCCGTACCCGAACCGCTTCTGGAAATCCCCCGGCCGTTAACCATATCCATGTACAGCCCTTTGTAAATAACCGGTTCGAATGTATCACTTACCCACTTGTAAATGTTAGCCACACGCGGGTCAGTCACAGGCCATGGTGAAGTGTTGAGCAAATAAGTGATGTCCGCCGTGCGGCTGAGCCAAACTGCACCATAGCCAGCCGTGTAAGCGATATTCGAATGCTGCACCAGTGAACCATCTTCATATACACCATCACCATTCGTGACATAGTTAAATTCTGAACCAATCGAATCCCGTCCTTGCGTAATTTTAGCGCTATTTTTACCAATTACGCCGCGCAAAGTTACGACAAGCGCTTTGTCCAGCAAATTGCCACCAGTCTCGATAACGGAGCTATTTTGCACCCGCTTTGTTGGGTTAGGACAATATTTATCAATTGTCCGCATAAAGTCGCCTATTTGCTGATCGTTCAACTCATCATACATAAGAATCAAACAATCATTTAACAGCTGCGGTGCACCGATTTCAAATCCCCACCAGCTACTGGCGCTGCTGTAGGATAAACGCTCGTTATAGCGCTTAGCGTACATCCAATCTAGAGCACCAGTAATTGCATCCCGCAACTCTTTATTTTGATAGAAACGGGAAGATTCTGTGTTGTAAGCGGTTGCCAACGTTTTAATACGAGTAAACTCACTAACTATATTGTTGGCATGCTGCTCCTTCGTATCGGCGTTATCGACAAGATCTGACCATAAGTATCTGCGGCTGCCATCATCAGCACGAAGTGTATCGAGATAACCCGTCTTAGTGGCATTGGATACACTATTATCCATCTCAGTTACTAGTGCCTGAATAACGGGGTCAGCAGCGAGGGTAGCGTCTGCAGATCCAACTAGCTTCTGCTTCCAGCGTTCACGCAATTGGTTGTAGGCAGCTGCTGTTTCTGCGGATTCTACACCAATGTTACTTTGTGCCTTTATCATCTGGTCTTCTGTTGCAACAGTGACTGTTGCTACACCCGCAGCAACTGCTGTTACATTACCGTCGTTATCAACAGTAGCTACGTTCTCATCGCTAGTACTCCATATTACTTTGGGAGATAATAGCTCATTTGGAGTATGGGTTAATGTAAGCGGCTTCGTCTCCCCAACCGTCATCGCCATTGCCGTCGGTTCAAGCGTTAACATCGTTATACCGTCATACTCCTCCAGCCGAATGTTATCAAACCACACTTTGCCGGTGCAATTTTCAAAAAACAATTCAACAAAAAATTTGGCACCACCAGCTGGCACCGTTATAAAGACTTGCTGCATTCTCCAATCGTTCGTACCATAGACCTTAGTTGAACCAGGTCCATCTATTAATTTTGTGTTAGAAGCATTCAGCACAGAAGTGCGAAAATAAGCGCCGCTGCCACCTGTAATATTTTCGGTTTTATACCACACTTGCAAGCGGTACGATTTACCTGATTCAACAGGTGCCTTTGCATTAATAGATACGCGACTTGTTTGGGAAGCATCAATCAGCATCGATTGCTGACCACTATAATAAGTAGAGGTGTCGACCGTTACATTTACTGTTTTTTTAGTTGGCTTACCAGAACCTACTGGAATCCACGTGTCCCAATGAACAGGTACAGGATTCGTATCCGTATATTGAATCCAAGTACCGCTCGGCGCCGCTGTCATTTCGAAATCACCATTCGGTACTAAATTAACATCGGTAAATACGTTCGTATCTTGCCGCCAATTATCAGCATCTGATGCATCTGATGACATCGCCACAACTGTACTAACAGGCAACAACGTGACTACTATCGTAACTACTAGTAACAAGCTTAGTATCCTTTTCATCACTCCTACCTCCATCCCTGAGCAACTTACTGCAAAGGCGTCCCTCTTCCACTATTTACACTTTATATAGCATGGAATATAGAGACGCCCCGTTTCAGCGGATTGCTATTTATTATGTTACTTACTAATCGTTACTTGTTCTCTTTCTCATTAATAATCTTCGTTGCTTCTTCAACCATCCATGCTTGTACTTTGTCAATTGGCTCGTTGCTAAGCATAAATTTGCTGAAGCCATCGCCAATAACTTTTGTTAAATCAGCACTCGAAATGGTAAGCACCTTAGAAGCATCCAAATACTTAATATCGTCGCCAAACAGCGTGTACTTTAACGACTCTACATCGTACTTGTCCGTGTTTTCACCAATCATGCGCTCCAATAGTGCTGTTTGATCTGCTTTCTTCCAACCGGAAAACTCTTGTCTATTGGTTGAATCTGCTGTAGACATAAAGCGCATCAGCTTATATGCCTCTTCCTTGTGCTTCGTTGTTGAACCCATTGCTAATTGTGAACCGCCAACAAAGTATTTACCGCCCTCATATTCTTTAGGCAAAGCATTCTGTGGAGGCAAAGGAACTGGCGCGAAAGCAGTCACAAAATCATGTGGGTACTGCTCAAGATTACCTGGATCAGGAATCGTGAAGCTACCTGACATGATCATCGCTGCACTCCCGCCGAAAAATTCACTGCGATAGTTAAGCTTAGCTGCTAATACATCCGCGTATGTTTTCGCTGACTTATCAACACTCTCCATGTCTTTGCGCAGTTGGAAAAAGTACGGATAGGTTGGGTCAGACAGAATTGTACTGCCATCGTCATAGCGGAACGGATCTTTCATTACCGTTTGCGCTGGGGCATTCATATATAACTCCCACGAATGGAAGTATGTCCCATATCGTTTATCTACACCTTCGCCTTTTGTTAGCTTCTTCGCATAGTCACGATAGTCATCCCATGTCCAGCCGAATTTAGGAACAGGCAGTCCCGCTTCATCCAACGCATCCTTATTGAGCATTACATAAGTATAACCTGATGTATATTGCATCCCGTAATATTTGCCGTCTACTTGCGGATTAACATAATACTCATCTTCCGCTTTCAAACCTTCTTTATCATAGAATTCATTGAGTGGCGTAAATGCACTGCGAACTGCTCTTTCAACGACTGCTGATGAACTTGGTAATTGAACTACGTCAACTTCATCTCCTGACGAAATAAGAAAGTCTAATTTCTTCAACATTTCTAATGAATTACCTGGAACGAGCACGACATGTTCAACTTTAATACCAGGGTTAGCTGCTTCAAACTCACGCAGCATTGCGTCTGTAGCCCCTTCTTGGGCCTCATTATCCCAGTTATAGTACTTGAGCGTCACTTCCTTCGTCCCCGTACCTGCAGAACCGTTCGATTGTGCTGATTCGTCAGCAGCTTTGTTTCCACAAGCGCTTGTAAACATCATTAATGTGAGCAGTATGCATGTGGAAATAAGAAAATAGCGTTTTCTTTTACTTACCATTTGCAACTTCCTCCTAAAATTAATTATCGTATTGTTTTAATTAAGACCGTTGTTAGCGCTTACAGCCAGTATATAACGTTTGCAACTTGCTAGCGTGTATAATTTTGTGCTTGTGCGATAACGATTTTGACCTATTAGAAGATTCTAAGATATCTACGGATTTATCATGAGCCCGTATTGCTTACCCTTTCACACCACCAAGGGCAATCCCACTAATAACTTGTTTCTGCAGAACAATAAATACAATCAGCAGAGGAATAATCGCTGACACTGCCGCCATCATCATAATCGCATCGTTGGTCGTGTAATCATCCCTAAACAATGTCATGCCTAGCGGAACGGTATACAATGATTTCGATTGCAAGAAGATTAACGGATTTTGATAATCATTCCACGACCAGATGAATTTAATAATCGCCACCGTAGCTATCACAGGACGACAGAGCGGAAGCATAATCGAAGTGAAGGTACGCAGGTGCCCTGCACCGTCAATTCTAGCCGCTTCCAAAATATCATCACTTACACCGGTCATAAATTGACGCAACAAGAATGTAAAATAAATCGAAAACATACCCATCAATATTAGCGCTGCATGGGTGTCATATAGTCCCAGCCAGCGAATAAGCATGAAGCGAGGAATGAGCGTCGCTTGATCAGGAATAATCATCATTGCTAGCAGCATGGCAAATACGAGGTTTCGGCCACGAAATTTTAGCTTCGTAAATGAATAGGCTGCCATCGTTGATATAAGTAGCGAAAGTAAAGTAACGATAATCGCCACTTTAATTGAGTTCAAATAAATGTGACCAAACGGTACCCTTTGCATCCATACTGCCTTGAAGTTATTGACAACGTTGATGGAAGATGGAATCCATTCAATCGGAAAGCGCATCACATCTTTTTCAAATTTAAATGCCGATGAGACCATCCATAATAATGGAAAGATAAAAAAAATGGACAATGTCCCCATTAACACGGTAGCGATAATTTTAGAAGTCTTATTACGTAAGCTAAGCATCATACTCTCCCTCTCTCCCTTTCTATTAAAATGATTCTTCTTGACGCATCTTCCACGTTGCCGCCGTAATCAGACCGATAATCGCAAATAACAGCCAAGATATTGCAGATGCATAGCCCATCTTGTAGTTGACAAAACCTTCTTGATAGATGCGGAATACAATTACGGTTGATGAATTATCAGGGCCGCCTTCGGTCAAGTACGAAATAATATCGAACACTTTAAATGAACCAATTAGCATCGTAATCAGCAAGAAAAACGTCGTTGGCCGGAGCATCGGGATCGTGATATTGAAAAACTTCTTCATCCCCGTTGCCCCATCAATTTCTGCCGCTTCATATAGTTCTTCGGAAATATTGGACAGTCCCGCCATGTAAATAATAATCGTATAACCGAGCCCTGCCCACGCACTAATAATGGCGACCGAGATTAGTGATGTTTTTGGATCAACGAGCCATTTCGGGGGATTCGAGACACCAAGATCCATTAGAAATTGATTGATAGGGCCTAGCGAAGGGTGGAACAAAATGCTCCACACTGCTGCCACAGCGATAATCGAGGAAATGTAAGGTATGAAGAATACGACTTTAAAGTAATCTTTAAAGTAGACTTTACTATGAATAACAACCGCTAGCACAAGCGCAATCGCAATCGGCAATGGCACGGTTAACACCGTATACACTAAGTTGTTGTATAATGCCTTCCATATTGTCGGGTCTTGAAATAAGTGAATGTAGTTTTGCAAACCGGCAAATTTAATACCTGATACCCCAGACAATAAATCCCAATCTGTAAAACTTAAATACAACGAAAACCCAAGGGCAAATACATTAAGCAGCAACATACCCACAATTTCCGGCAGTAAAAACAACCAACCAAATAATGCTTCCTTTCTCTGTGGCGACCAAAATTTCTTCACTACGCGCTCCGCCTGCTGCTGTGGGAGCTGATAACTTGATTTTGTCTCCTCCACTTATGATGTCACCTCAACTTATAATTTGTTGACTTCATCATAAGGGGCAGACAAGGGAGAACAAAGGATGGATTATGACCTTGTGTGGGTAAAATTTTGACCTTTGTCGTGTAAGAAAAATGTCATCAAAACCTGTTAAGGAAAGCCAATGTTTTTGCTCCTTTGAGATGACTATTAGATTCACAAAGAGCACACGACGATATTGAGCATCATTTAGATGAAGGCCTTGATGGGATAAGTCGGACATGGAGAGATCTGAATCACTCGAACAAGCAGCTGATGAAGAAACGGGGATGTAACAAAACAAAAATAGAAAGGCAAACATATTGATGACTAAAAGATACACTATTCAACATCCCCCATAGAAACCGAAAAATCCGCTACTCAGTGAGGCATACATTCGCGCTAACGCCTGAGCGGTAGCGGCGACATTCACGGCGGATACGGCCGCTGCTTGGAACCAGGATTACTTCTGGCTTTTTACAGGGGAGGGTGCTCTCCATAAGGTCAAGGTCAATCAAGGTCGATTTTTTTGATACAGACTATAGTACACTTTTATGTATATATGTAACAGTTCAAATGATAATAATAAAAAAGGAGTACCCGTAAGTACCCCTTTTATTTATTCATTTTATTCTTCTTCCTGTAAATCAATTGCTGTCTGACAAGTCCAATAAAAATAATCGTAAAGAGTAAAGATTGAATCCAGTTACTTCTGTCCTTGAAGATCGTACTGTAATACGATACTATTAACCCAATTGCCAAAAGTCCCAAATAAACATAATTCCTTAGCAAAATGTTCTTTCTAAAGATAAAGTGAATTCCTAGAACGACTATTAATGTGTATAGAGTAAGAAAAGAAATGATGATTAATAACGCTTCAATTTGACTGATCTCCATGACTCTCCTTCACTCCTCTACGTTAAATCGCTTACTGGTTTGTTGTAACTTCGTAATAAATAACTGGCAACCAATATTAGTTCGAAGTTTTACGTTACTGCACAATTGCTTTCATTCACTTTATTCTCCTCTCTGGGCGTACAAGAAATTTAAAAGGAACACCTTTTTGGTGTTCCTTTTTATGTCCGTCAAACGTATGCTAGATAGTGTGAAGACTAACATACCCGATTACATCACTTCTTACTCCACAAAAATGTTTTTAGTGCAACTAAGAACAAGACAACCGTCAGAGCAATCGAATAGTATAAGTTTCCGGGGTCATATAAGAATGTATAATTCCACGACATGATGACCAGAAGTACAAACAATACCAATACAGTTTGATCTGATTTGAAAATGTTCTTTTTGAAAACGAAGCTACCTACAAGAGCGGCTATTATAAAAACAGCAAATACAAGTAGTAAGATATTGTGCATAGCCCCTCCTTTCTGTTTGATAAACTATTTGAGGTTACAACAAAATATGTCCAAGGGAGCCAATGAAAATTAAACGTAACTCCCTTGCCATCGTTTTTGTAGGACAATTCATTTGCAAACCATGCAGCACCGAAACCTGCAACCGCCGACCAAAATGATACGATTTGACCTCCAGGAATAAATGACGCCATACCTGAATCGTTTGCATCTTCACATCTACTGGATAGCTCACTCTTGTTGCTAATGTAAAAACACCTCCAAGGTTGTCTTTATATCTTACGATATAAGAACATTCTCTTGAAGGTGTTTATTTGTCTCACATTATGGGATCTGCTTCGTTAGGCAAAGAATCCCTGCTTTATTACTTACTTATTACTCATAATCATAATAGAAGTAACCATTACCCTCTATTGGATGGACTGAACCATCTCTTCGTGAAACATACACATAATAAGTACCGGGATCAATTGTTTGTGTGTAGCCTTCTGACGAGTCTCTTTCTCCAATATAACTAAATTTAATTTTCTTGTCCTTGAAAGCATGTGTTCTTCCGTTATCGAGTTTTTCTTCTATGTGGAAATAAAGCTTCAGTGGAAGTTCTTTCTTACTATAATCGTCTAGCACAGCAGCAAACGATAGATATTTTACTGGCTTCTTAAATGTAACCTCGAACCTTTTACCAGAACTTTTCGTTGCATACACGCCATCATCTCTGTACCCGACATGGAACTTGAAGTTTTTACTAGTTCCTGCATATCCAGTTTGAGGTGTAGTGAATGTAACTACTAAGGCGACAACGAAGAAAGCAAAAAACGTGTTACGGAAATATTTCCTCATATTCCTCTTCCCCCTTTATGTGGTAGATGTTAGGTGGTTATTATAGCATGCAAGCTATTAAAAGGCAATTTTACTGTGAATACATGGCAATTCAATCAAAATCTATCATTGGTTTTTACAGAAGAAAAAGAGAGAGCGATTCTCAAAAAGTCCACTTTCTTCATAAAAAGGCCGTCAGAGACAACGAGCCTCAAGAATCACTTCTAAGGCTCGTTGTCAGCAGAAAATAAAGTATTAGACCGGATGTCTATATTGGAACAGCGACAGCTAAGGACGAGAAAATAAAGTTCTAGACTGTCGCTGTTTCATTGAACTAACGTTTCCCGTTAGTTGAATCACACGTTTATTCTATAAATATTGTTACTTTATTTGTTTGAGCATCTTATTAATAAGTGGACGAAAAATAAGAAAAATTAAATAGCGAATCATTCCTCCAATAGTATTATTTATTAAATCTGTAACATCAAACTTCTACTTATTGGTCCTGCTGACCATATATACAGTAATTGCATTAGCTCTATTGATAAAGAAAATAATAATGAAAAAAGAGTTATAGTAATTACATTTCTTTTTCTTACGAATAGGAAGTAAAAATCCAAATGGTATTAACATAATAATATTTAGAATAGCTTCCCTTATAGCACCGTTAATTCCTTTAATCACATCTCTAAAAGGAACCAGATTCATATTTTGAAGAAATAAGTTATTACCTCCTGGTATTGGAATAAAGAAGGGCATCAAGGTAAAAAACAGAACAAATGCGTCAGTCTAGTACTTTATTTTTCAGTCTATAACTTTATTTTCTTTCGTCAGTATTTGTCCATCATCGGGGCTGCTTCCAAGACACTTTGTGAGAAATCATCCTTACCAATTTCAAGGATGCGATTTTCCTGTGACTGTTGTTGAAGGTTTTCTGCAACCGTGGCCTCTGATGCGAATGCGGCTGGAGCAACGACTGACAATAACATGCTTACACTCAATACAAAAGTAATGATTTGCTTTTTCATTTTTTTCATCTCCTTAATAATATAATGATTCGATATCTCATGGATCGGACTTTGTAACTTATCATTTTCTTCGATGATGTCTGATGCAATCTGTGCTTACTTCCAATCACTACAACCAAGGAAAATAGGTACCCCTCCTCGATATAACGACTGCCCGATCCAATGCTATTACAAAGACTTAGTTGGTGTTAATCCTAGCTGTTTCTTTGCACGGCAAGGAAAGAGCGCTTCGGAGTTGATTCCCAGTGTTGTCTGCCCTTCTCATCTGGAATCGACTCTATATTATTGAAACAAGAATGCTAACATGGCCAAGTATAGCATCCTTGAAACAACCTTCCATTACTCCCCAAAACTTTAGTTCAATATAAGCTTTAGTTGATCATCGATGCATTTCGAACCCATTGGATTCGTTTTCTATAGGTGAAGATAATACTAGCAATATATTACCTTATCTGCCTTTATATAACAGGATCGAATATTCATCTATTTTAATCTTATTTTCCTGCAACCATTGCATCGTACACGTTCTTCGACTTGATTTTATTCAAACTTCTTTATATATCTCCCTTTTATGTACTCTCTTCTTTGAATCTCAAGTATATAAATATCTAGTTGTTGACTAAGTCGGACTACTTCCACCTACATGAATCGAAAACGTCTAATTTCATGGTTATTTTTTCTGTACGCTTGGATTAAACAAATGGAGAGCAGGGGGGCAATATGAATCAATTTGAAAAACTAATTTCTAATGTGCGTATCTTCAAGCTGCAACGGAGGAAAAGCCTGAAACTTATAATCTTGTTAATTTCTAAAGGAGTGTTTTTTACTGAATGATAAAAGTCGATCAGGTTATAAAAATCAAATCCCTTGGAGTGGAGGGAAGAGTTGAATATATAGAGCAAGCATATTTGTATCAGGATTATATGTATCCGGTACAATTGAGACTGAATGAACCTTATTATGAAGCTGGCTGCGAGTTGCCTAATGCTTATATGTATAGAACTGGACTGAAGGATTTAGAAATAGAAGGCCCTTTATAAAGGAATTATGAACATATCTTGGAATACAAAAAAGTGATAAAAATATTTTGTAAAAATGCCTTTTTTCGACAGACAACTTCCTCCGATTATGTTAAATCCTAAGCATCGTATAGATTTGTCTAAACGTACTACATAAGAGGAGGTTTGAAAAGATGAAAAAAGTATCTATTGCATCTTCTGATACAGACATAAGAAAATCTACTGTTGTAGATCCCTGGTTCTGAGACAAGATGAATGAGATCTGGGATATTTGATTTTTTCATAGTCAACTTTGTAGTTACTTACTTCTTTATTATATACGAAGGAGTTGGCTATACTAAACGTTTCTTACTATCCGTCTTCTTGCTGATTATGGTTGGTATTATGGATTTTATTAAGCACTACATGAAAAGGAAAAACCATTCAATGTCTTTTCTGTAATTCGATTGTGAAGTCCGTTGTATTATTTAGAATAAACTCCTTAGACCTAAAGGGGTGATTGATTTGATTATTTTTCTAGCTTTATTTATCGTAGGCAACTCAAACTAGCTAGCTGGGAAAGGGAACTTTCGAAAAGTGAAAAGATAATATATGTAATCACTTCGATTGCACTTCCTGTCTACGCAGTTGCTTATTTTATTCTTCTTTTGGGACATGAGTGCATTATTCTGTCTCAAGGGATGATTTCCAGACTGAAGATGTAAAAATGTGTCTTAAGAATATCTTATTACAGTACGATATTCAAGGGCAGGAATAATTGGCTTCAACTTTTCTCTTTGCGACTTGTTAGACAAAAATTGATTTACAGGAAGAAGAATAAAATGGATAAATAAAAGGGGAACTTACTCATTAAGATAAGGCGCGGAAACCATAATCAAGCACAAGAGCAGGTTATCGAAAAGATAGCCCGCTCTTTTTTTGTTTCAAAAGAAAATCAAGACTTAACAGGTAGATGGATATGTGTGGCGAAGACCCTTGAAACAGGAGGAGGCCACGTCCATGAATGAGTATGCGAATTCGCTAAAAGAAACGCTGGCATCCCTTATATATTAATGAATCTAGAATATAAAGAGAGTCCCACATTTATTTTCTTAATGAAAGTAAATTATAAGACTCTCTTTTCATAGTGAAGATATTTTAACTAGCTGAACTAGGTCCGCATGTTGCCACAAATAAAGCGATTGTTATTGGATTAACAGCTATCTGCGCAGCAAGTAAAATAGCTCCCGCTGCTGCAAGATATTGCCCGGCGTCGATATAGCTCTTTATCTCGTCCCATACAGCACTTGTGATCCCCAATAAATCCTGCATACATTTATCGAAGGTATTATTAAGACTATAGTCTCCTTGATTCATTAATTGTTTAGCATATTTAAGAAAACGTTCTTGTTCTTCTTCAGTATAGTGTGAGTTCTTTAACTCTTCTTCGTTGACAAGATAGACTCCTGTCTTTTCATCCTTTACAAGGATATTCGAGAAAATGTATTCCAATTCATAAGCCAATGCCTGAATTTCCTTCTCCGTTGGATTTTGACTTTTTGCAAAACTGTGTGTTGCCGGGAACAGTCCCTTAATCTGATTTTGTTACAACCCCTTGCATAGTGAAATGTTTATGGTTTCTGTTTATGTTTCCTTTGAATCTCAAGTATATACATATCTAGCAATTGACTAACTCGGACTACTTCTTCATCTTTAAAATCCCCCTTATTCTCGACTCCCTTGGTTAATTTCTTCCTCAATTCGATAATTTTATTCTCTAGAGAAATGACTGCTCACCTCACGTACACTATCTATTCTATGTATAGTATAATGCACGTTTACAGTCTGATTTGTGAAAATATTTTATTGCATCATTTGTCGAAAAAGGAGCATCAAGAGATGCTCCCAAAATTATCACGGATATATGCTCCCTGACCCGCCAGAGAATGCAACGACTGTTATTAAGGGGTTAAAGGTACGTTCAATAAGGAATAATAGACCCAGTGTCACTTGATAATGCAACTACTGTTATAAGAGCAGTGTAAAGAAAAGCTGGAGCACAGATTCTTTGGATTAAATTTTTCAACTATAGCCCTCCGTTCCTTTAGTTCGTGTTTAACTTTTGAAAAACCACCATTTAAGGTGCTTTACCAAGGATGGACACTTCCTGACCCGCCAGTAAACATTGCTGCTGTTGTTGCTATTATAGCTGTGCTAAGAAGGACATTGCAGATTAAGTTTTTAATTTTGTTTTTCACGCTAATCCCTCCAATTCTTTAACGCTTCGTTGGTAGTAATCGCTTAACTTTTCTAGTGTAGACTGCGGCGAAACGTTATGTGTTAAATGGATATACATCACCGTGTTAAGGCATTCTTTTTCTTTAGCTGCATCGTCAACTTTGGAGTACCACAAGGCCGATTCCACCTTACTCGTAATACTTTTGTCTATGTCGCCCGAAGCCAAATAATATTCTCCTTTAACTCGAAGACTGTCAGCATAAGTAGCGCAAACCAATGGATTAGCCTCATCGACTACAAAGGCAGTTGTCTTGTCGTTCTCCAAAATAGCTTTAGCCCCTTCAATGTTTTTCTCCTGTAAGTACAATTGAAGAAGTTGTTTTGTCGCCGGAATAATGGACGCAT
Organism: Paenibacillus thiaminolyticus; assembly: GCF_003591545.1. Classification (GTDB taxonomy): domain Bacteria; phylum Bacillota; class Bacilli; order Paenibacillales; family Paenibacillaceae; genus Paenibacillus_B; species Paenibacillus_B thiaminolyticus_A. The sequence goes on along the minus strand of NZ_QYZD01000012.1, from coordinate 7,930 downwards.
TGCTACATATCTCAAGAAATGATGTAAGCTGTTCGATGGCTTGGTTGACACTTCCTTTTTTGCAGCGTAAAACGCATCCATAAGAACAACATTTTCTTTTATATTTGGATAAGCAAAATTTTTATATTGAAGCAGATACAATTCTGATTCAGTGTATGCCCCTATGCTAAAATATGCATCTATGAGGACACCGAGCGCATCTGCTTTGTAATGCCCTCCGACTTTCAATACTTCCTTGCAATAAGCAATGCACTCGTTATGATTGCTAAGGGTGTATGCATGTATGCCTAATTTATAGTACAGGCTCGCCCGTTCCTCGGACGATAAGAAGTCAGCATAATGAAGAATATACTTTCCATTTTGATAGGTCTCCTTCAATCTGCTGAAATCATTTCGTTCAATGAGGTAACGTTGATACATGCTTTTAGCTATGTAAGGCATAATTCCGTGGGAACGTGAGTAATCAAGGATGAGGTTATACAACGCGAGTTTAATGGAGTCGTTGTCGATAGAGTCGATTTTGCGATACAATTTACTTACTGCTTCCAAGCTATCTTCATTTGGCGATTCAAGAAAGTTTTTTAGAGATTTTCAGTATCAGCGAAGGATGCTCAAGCGTTTCCAACTCATTCTGTAAAATTTCGTATAGTACTTCCGCCTTATGTCCAATCTCGATGTACTGTTCTACGATGGATTCATGGGGGATATTTAATGCAGAAGTAATAGATAAGATGGCTTGGAAATCAGGCCGCTTAATCTCGTTGTTTTCAATTCTCGACAGGCTGCCTTTATCTATGCCGACTGCTTCTTGCAGCTTCGCCAGAGTCATTTCCTTCCTCTTTCGATGATGCTGTATCAGCTCCCCCAAACTCATTGGCTTCGTAGCAACGGTACTCACAACCTCACTCCTAAGTAACAAAATATTTGTTTTACACCTATATATTACCATGCCACTCTGCGAATCACAAACATTTGTTTACACTTTATCCATTTTGCGAAAGAGAAAGACCATGTACAAGATATAGAATCGAGAGTGTTTTTTGATGTATCGGAAGGTGCATTTAAGAACACTTTTTTGTGTCAAAAAAGTTTATTACAGAAAGGGATTTAAGGGGTTTGATTGTGGGGAAAGGGTTGAAGGAGCTGGCGTAATATCGAGGAAAGATTGTTATGATAAGGGGAAATGGGTGGTTTAGGGGTGAGAAAGGAAGAAAATAGTGGGATAGGGAACAGGAGGTTTTATTGGTGTGAAGAGGAATTTACGATACACGATCCGATACTAATATCGGTTCAAATTTTAAGCGAGGTGTGTGAATGGAAGTGCTAAGAGCATATTTTGTAAAAATTAACTATTACTAGATGTAAACTATCCCCCCTATATATCAAAATACTGCCTATATAATTTACGTTATATGGGGAGTAAAGGGAGGCTTGCCAAAGAAGTTCAGGCTTGCCGCTATTGGACGCGTTATGTCGACGAAGACTGGATCATTGAAGGCATTACCTCGATCTACAAAGCGACGTCTTGGAACAAGGCGCGCCGGGCAGCGATCATCCGTAAGGCGCAAATGTTCGATGACGGTCATAGCCGAATTCTGTTCGACACGGATGGGCAGTATGAAGCGATCGCGACCAATTTGCAATGGGAGCCGATCGATTTGTGGCGCTTCTACAATCAGCACTGCTGCATGGAAAACTTCATCTGGAATGAGTACTCCCCAAAATTTCATATGGAAAATGGGGTTGCCTCTTCAGTGGGGAGGGGGAAAGACCCGTCACTCGCCTCAATCTTATGGGCTTTCGAAATTTAGGTTTAATTTAATGACTTCCTGATCAAGAGCATTGTCGCTGATATCGAATTCTTTCATATCTCCTCTGTCAGCAGCAATAGTTCGCGGAAATGCTCCGAATCCTCCTACTAACTCATGATGATGAATACTAATTCGCCCCCCACCTCGTTCAAACAATTTGATAAAAGGTTCATATATATCGGGATATTTAAGAGCAATTGGATGTTGTTTATCTATCAAAACACACCATTCAATATAACCGAAACAAATCAGCTTGAATACCGATAAATTTACCTCCTTAAGATCAGGACAGATTGATAGAAGCGTATCATAATCGAGAATATCTATGTCCTTTTCAATGATTCTCGAAAGCACGAAAAAATACTTATACTTTCTTTATTCATAAATTGCAATAAGATAGCAACTCTACGATAGTATTCAGCAATAAGTGTCGCATCCGAAGTCCTTAATGTCTTTATATATCATATAGACAGAAAATTATTTTATTCAAATATAAGGAACAATGATACTTGATTCTCCTTAAACTTAGGTTTTATTTCACGCCTGTTGACCACATAAACAATCAAGACTGAATAAAGCTGTCCGTATACCGCATTTTCCGTCGTTCCAAACAAAGTAAGCACATTTAGATGCTGCTTTATCCATCGAAAAAAAAAGCTCTATTTGCTAGCGTTTTTTATAGATCTCAGCAACCTGTTCTGCCGAGATCGCCCTTAGATCCGTAACTACCCGAATTTCATGACCATGTCCATCCTAAAACGCCGTTCTTGAGAGCGACGATTGACCTTCCGTTTTATAGAGGTCAAATCGTTTAAAAATCTCATCAGCCAACTCTGTAAACGTTTCCCATTCACCAACTTATGATAAGTAAGCAACATCATTATGCTCGCCACTCCGCTAGCAACGCGCGGATAGTAGTCCTGCTCATTCTGGCTTACAATGAAATCATATTTCAACATTTACAGTCCTCTATATAACCATTGGGTCGGGATCAAGAACGTCCAAGGTGTCGTAACAATCGCGATTGCTAAGCATACCTTCAGTCTCTGTGCAGGACTCGCAATATGCTTTTTAAATGTGAACTTGTAATTCAGGATAAATATGATAGAAGAAGAGATGAACATCGCGATAATGACGAGCATGAAGCCGGATATATTGTGAAAAGGATTATAAGCAACCGCTGAGATCGCTTCCCGAGGCAGCACCTGCATTCCTTCCAGCAGCAGCAAGGAAAATAAGAACAGGGCTCCGATAAAATCGGCAAGAAATCCGAAGCCCCACACTTTCCATATGGTCTTTTTATAAATGAGCCCCAATGTTTGATCCGCTGATACGAGACCGAATGCATACGCGGAAGCGAGAAGGACTAGCGAGTCGATGATGAAGTTGCCTGCCAACGTAACGAGAATGATCGGCGGATAAAACATGATGAACCAAATCGGAAATATTACATTGTACAACTTTATCTCTCTCATAGCATCACTCTCCGCGTATGTTACCTTATTTGCTTCATTAGATCTAAAGCCTCAACAGCATATGAATATCCTTCGGCTCTTTTTGAAAAAGCTCGGGATCGACGTCATCCGTCAATTGGCTTCCATTGCTCTCCGAATCCGACAAGCGAATCGCCATCGAATGCGCCGACAGCCATTCCCGCCGTTTCTCAGCTCGGATACGTATCGTTCTTCTATCTCTCTCAGCAAATTGAGATCCCCACTCGGATATTCGTGATTCGCATGAATTTGCGTCATCTTGCCATCTGCATTTCAAAAATAAGATCAATACGACGGATTGTCAAGTTAAGTGCGACACCTCTTCCATGAAAGTTTCGTGAGACGAACGCCGAGCAAGGCATTTTCGAAGTCGAGCATTTGATCCATTGAATAGCATCGGCTAACTGTTTTTCCGTCACCTCTCCAAAGTCATGCCCCTTTGGGAAGAACTCTCTGAGAAGGCCGTTTGCGTTCTCGTTTGAACCTCGTTGCCATGAGGAACAAGGATCGGCAGAGTAGACTTCTTTAACCGTTCATCAATTTATAATATATAAGGCGAAAAGGCAAGCCCCTGTTACCTCGGCGAACACTACATTTCGTCCAGTTGCTGTCGCTGGCCGAATCGAAGCAACCGAGTCCCTTCAGATTCAAGCCGGCGTTGCCCGGATCGATGTTCGTCCCGGTTTTGAACCCGGACTGCTTCGTGACGTTGTGCCGCCCTTACACCGTTATGCTGAGCTTCACCGCTGCTTCACGTCCGTAAAATGCAATATGCACAACGATTAGCGACATATTGATCTCAAGTTGAATCACGTTGGTGAGCCGTATGCCTTAGTAGGGCACGTACGGTTCGATAAGGGGAGAGCCATGTAAGTGGTTCCCCTACTTTATCGTTTCAAGTAAATGTTTCTTTTTCCCGACGTATGCGCATATTCATTACGGGTTAGGCAGAATCTAATGAAAGGGATGAAAGCCTATTTTACTGGTTAAGAAAACAGACCATGAACACAGGTAGGTGAAGGTTGTGGCAGAAAAAAATATTTTGGCCTATTTTTTAAGTCCGGAAGAAGCCGAAAGTGTGTCCAAGAAGCTGCAGGCGCTGCATGTCGTGGACATGTCAATTGATCGTTTCAGCATGTATCCAGCCAGTGATTCATACGGTTCGCCGAATCTAACCGGCAGTATGGGCAGTTTAACCTCCGTGACCTTCGGGGACACGCTCGGAGGTGATTCCACCAACGTTCTAGCTGCTACAAATGTATCGGCAAGCGGAATGAGTGACGGGGGGCAGGGTGGACCCACCGGAAGGGACATTTTGCTGACTGTTGTGGTGGAGGAGGAGTCTTTTGACAAAGCCATGAGAATTATTGAAGACGCGGGCGGTATGGTGTAAAGGTAAACGTCAAATAAACCCACCTAGCGGCCAGTGAAGTGCCCCTGTCAAGTAGACAGGGTAAAAAATAAAAAATTAGTCTATTTCCCTCAGTTCAATTTAACAGAGCTGAGGGTTTTCTTATCGTTATACAACTCGCCGATATTGGTTGGGTACAAGCCATTTAAACGTTCGTAAGCGTCAAGCCGATCACACCTCTTTGCATTCTTTTTCATTTTATCAAGATCTTGATTGAACATCCGCATTCGTAACGGATAAGGGAAGTCCCCCATCCAGGGGGACTTCCGTCTTCTACGAGCAGCGGCTGTAACCGCAGTTCGCACAGGTCTTGCAGCCCTCGACGTTCAGGAGCGAGGCAGTGCCGCAGGACGGGCACAGGTCGCGCGAGGCAGATGCGCTGCCGCTCTCCTTCAGGCCGATGACCGGGGTCTCAATCGTCGCGGCGATCGGAGCCGGATCATTCTCGGCGCCGAGTCCGAGCGCTTCCTGCTGGTGAATCTCGAGCGCCTTGGCTACCGCATCGGCAATCGATTCGACGCGGTTGGCGCCGAAGCCGATCGCGCCGGAACCGCCGATGCCCTTCAGATGCTTGATGAGCAGCTCGACCTTGTTGCCATGATCGCCATAGCGAAGGAACAGCGAACAGACGCGGCCGAGCGCTTCCGCCATCGCGAATACATCGGAACCGGCCTTGCCAACGTTCAAGAAAATCTCGCCCGGAATGCCGTTCATATCGTTAATCGTAATATAAGCCATGCCGAATGGCGTATTCACCTTATAGGTCGCGCCACGCAGTACTTGCGGACGGCGCTTGTACACATTGCTGCCCGCCGGGTTCGGCGCTGCCGCCAACGTGGCCGCCGGAACAGCAGGCGCTTCTGCCGCCTCTTCTGCCGGGGTCCCAGCTTCGGTCTGGTCAGCTTGTCCGTCTTCCTTGTTGTCTCCCTTGTCGGTCGACAGAACCTGAACATCGCGGCTGCCGTCGCGATAGATCGTGACGCCCTTGCAGCCGAGATCGAAGGCCAGCTCGTACAACCGCTTCGTCTCTTCTACCGTGAAGTCGTTCGGACAGTTCGCCGTCTTCGAGATCGAGCTGTCCACCCAGCGCTGGATCGCCGCCTGCGCGCGGATATGATCCTCGGCGGACAGATCCATCGCCGTAATGAAGTAATCCGGCAGTTCCTGGCCCGGATGCGCGTCCATCCATTCCTGCGCAATCGGCACGAACTGCTCGTCGAAGCCGAGGCGGCTTTGCCGGAAATATTTGAAGGCGAAGTACGGCTCGATGCCGGTCGAGGTGCCGACCATCGTCCCGGTGCTGCCCGTCGGCGCTTGCGTAATGATGGTCACATTGCGCATGCCCTGCTGGCGAATCGCTTCCCCGACCTCCGGGTACACCACCTGAATGTTCTTCATGAAGCCGCTCTGCAGATACGGCTCCGTCTCGAATGCCGGGAACGCGCCCTTCTCGCCCGCGATCTCCGCCGACGCGAGATACGATTCGCGCGCGATGAAGCCGAACAGCTTATCGAGGAACTCCAGCGATTCCGGGCTGCCGTAGCGGATGCCCAGCTTGATCATCAGCTCGGCCAAGCCCATCGAGCCGAGGCCGACGCGGCGCTCGTTCTGCTGGTTCTCTTTATTTTCCTCGAAATGATACGGAGTCTTATCGATTACGTTGTCCAGGAAGCGCACCGCATAGCGCGTCACGGTAGACAGCTCGTCCCACGCGACATCATGCTTCTCCTCGTCATAGAACTTGGACAGATTGAGCGCGGACAGATTGCAGACGCCCCATGCCGGCAAGCCCTGCTCCCCGCAAGGGTTCGTGCAGATGATCGGGTTGAAATACCAGCTGTTCGACATCTGGTTGTAGTATTCCATGAACACGACGCCCGGCTCGGCCGATTTCCACGCCGACTCGATAATCGTATGCCAGATCTCGCGGGCCTTGACGGTGCGGTAAGGAATGACCGCCTTGCCGGCCTGCTTCCATTTATCAAGGTCTCCGTCCCACAGCTCGTCATATTCCGGATCGGAGGTATCCGGGAAGACCAACTCCCAATCCAGATCTTCCTTGACCGCCTTCATGAAGCCGTTGCTCACGCAGACAGACAAATTGGCGTTCGTCACCTGGCCCATTGTCTGCTTCACCGTGATGAAATCGACCACGTCCGGATGCCAGTCGTTCATCATCAGCATGAGCGCGCCGCGGCGGCTGCCCCCCTGCTCGATCAATCCGGTCGTATAGCTGAACAATCCGCCCCAGGAGACAGCGCCGCTAGAGGAACCGTTGACCCCGCGCACGATCGCGCGCCGAGGACGAAGCGACGACAGGTTGATCCCGACGCCTCCGCCCCGGGCCATGATTTCGGTCATCTCCGACAAAGTCTCCATAATACCGCCGCGGCTATCCTTCGGCGAAGGAATAACGTAGCAGTTGAAGAGGGTCAATTCCTCGCTCGCCCCGGCCCCGGCCGCGATGCGGCCCCCAGGAACGAGCTTCCAGTCATCTAAGATATAACGGAATTTTTCCGTCCATTCGTTTTGTTTTTCAGGGGTTGGTTCTACCGATGCCATCGCAGCCGCCAGCCGATCCCACATTTCTTCCGGTGTTTTCTCTATCGTCAAGGTCAGCTTCTCTACCGTGGATTGAACCACCTCTCCGCTTCTCAGCTTGACAGAGACGAAGCGTCCGTTACGCTCTACCACTTCTCCGACTTCCTTCGCCGGGAACTTCGGATCGTCTTTGGTCAGCACCAGGACGACATCTCCTACTTTGGTGTTGTTCGTGTCTGCATCCTTCCATGCGTACCGATCCAGAAATATTTTTTCGCTCAAGCCTTCCAAGCGCTGCTTATGCCCCGTATTCAAAGAACACAACCTCCTATATATTACTCGCTACTTGAATGATAACCACCGCACACGATAATTGAAGCATTGTACAATGTATGTATTTTCCACAATATATTGTGTGCGAAAATCATTGTACTATACTACATATAGAATTTCTAATAAGAAAAAAGGAATTATAGCGAATGGATGAGAACCGGGGAACTCCATGCTTCGTTTTTCTCTAGCAATCTCTCTATTTTGTCTCTTGCATTTTCCTGAGGAAGGCATACCTCCCGCCCCCGCCCCGCTAGCAGGCGCCACGAGCAACCTCTGGCCGACAGAAAAGCAAGAAGGGCAAAAAAAAAAAAAAACCAAAAAAAGATAAGTCAATAGGAGAA
>NZ_QYZD01000011.1:0-165547 GCF_003591545.1 Paenibacillus thiaminolyticus | reverse complement strand
ACAAGTGACATTTTCATAGCACAGTTAAAGTGACATTTTCACAGACGATTGACAGTCTAATTCGCGGAGTTGATCGCGGCCGATGCATGCTTGATTCCTGACGGTCCAAAAACAGGACATCTCAGCTATTTTCCCCTCTTCTCCCCGCTCTCCCCTGCCGTCAGGCTTCCATTTTTTTCATAACGCCATTTTTACCTGCTATCTATAGAAAAAGAACGCCCTATTTTTATTATGATGTATTATATTAAAAATATGCGATTATATAATACACATCATTTATTTATTATGATATACTGTATCGTGAAAAAGAAACCAATTATGGATCCACTCTGAAGGAGGAATTCGACTATGGCATTACCTGTTGCCATCAACGGCATGGGCCGCATCGGCCGTCTCGTGCTGCGCCGCGCTATGGATGAAGCGCATTCGCCTTTCGCCATCCGGGCCGTGAACACTCTTTATCCCGCCGCCACCATCGCGCATCTGCTCAAGTACGACTCCATTCACGGAAAATGGAACGCGAGCATCGCCGCTGAAGGCAATACGCTCCTTATTAATGATACGCCCGTACAGGTAGTGGCAGAAGCCGATCCGGCCCGGCTGCCCTGGCAGTCGCTCGGCATTCATACCGTCATCGATGCAACCGGCAAATTCACGGATCGCCCTGGCGCTTCCAAACATATCGAAGCCGGCGCGGAAAAAGTCATCATCACCGCTCCAGGCAAGGATCTCGACTTGACGATCGTGATGGGCGTCAACGAGCATATGTACGACGATGAGAACCATCACCTCGTCTCGGCCGCATCCTGCACCACGAACTGCCTCGCGCCGCTGCTTCATCTGCTTGATCGCTCGTTCGGCATCGCCTCCGGCTGGATGACAACCATTCATTCCTACACCAATGATCAGAAGCATCTCGATAATCCGCATAAAGATTTGCGCCGCGCGCGGGCATGCACGCAGTCCATCGTCCCGACGACCACCGGCGTAGGCAAGGCGCTGGCCGGCATTCTGCCGCATCTGGCGACCTCGGTTCAGGGCATCTCGGTGCGTGTGCCGACGCCGGACGTCTCGCTCGTCGACTTGACGGCTGAAGTGAAAACATCCGTAACCGCAGATGATGTCCGGCTCGCCTTCCTGCATGCGATCCGCGACGGGCATGAACGTTATCTCGAATGGTGCGACGAGCCGCTCGTCTCCACCGATTTCATCGGCAACGACAAATCCGCCGTCGTCGACGGGATGTCGCTTATCGCCCATGATCATCACATTAAGCTTCTCGCCTGGTATGACAACGAATGGGGGTATGCGGCCCGGGTCGTCGACTTGGCCCGCCACGTTGCACTGGAGGGAGTGAGAGGCTCATGCAAAACGGCAGCTGCCCGGTAATGCTGGGCGCCATTCTGTGCGAACGCTGCGGAACCCTTTTGGAGGAAATCGATACCGAGAAAGTGATCGTGTACTATCATCGGTGCGACGACTGCGCCGTCTGTTCCAAATTCGATAAAATCGGGGGCGAATCAGAATGAAGCCGACTTGGATCTGTCACTTCCGGCATGGCAATGCCGGCATGAAAGCACTGCTGGGCGGAAAGGGAGCCAATCTCGCGGAAATGACGCGCATCGGGCTGCCCGTGCCGCCCGGCTTCACCATTACGACGGAAGCGTGCCGATCCTACTACGCGCTGAACCGTCTGCCCGACGGCCTGATGGACGAGGTACGTTCCGCTCTGCAGGCCGTCGAGCTGATACGCGGCCAGCGATTCGGGGACGCCCATGATCCGCTTCTCGTCTCCGTCCGCTCCGGTTCTGTGCATTCCATGCCCGGCATGATGGATACGATTCTCAATCTCGGACTGAATGATGAGACCGTTCAAGGCCTCTCCTCTGCCACGGGCGACGAGCGCTTCGCTTATGATTGCTACCGCCGCCTCATCCATATGTTCGGCAATGTCGTGTCCGGCGTCGAATCAGGTGAATTCGAGCGCATCTTCGCCGAAGTCAAGGCGCATTGCGGCGCACAGACGGACCAGTCCCTCTCCGCCGATGGCTTGCGGGAGGTTGTCCGGTGTTATAAGCAATATTTGGAGGAAAAAGCCGGCGCCCCGTTCCCGCAAGACGTCCATGTCCAGCTGCAGTTGGCCATCGAGGCCGTATTCCGCAGCTGGAACAATCACCGCGCGCAGGTGTACCGCAAGCTGCATCAGCTCTCCGATGACGAGGGCACGGCCGTCAACATCCAGTCGATGGTGTTCGGCAACCGCGGCGCGGACAGCGGGACGGGCGTGCTCTTCACCCGTCATCCGTCGACAGGCGAGAAGATTCTGTTCGGCGAGTATTTGACCAATGCCCAGGGAGAGGACGTCGTTGCCGGAACCCGGACGCCGCAGCCGATCGCCAAGATGGCGGAGGAAATGCCGGATCTGTACCGGCAGCTGACGGAAGCCGCCGATCAACTGGAGCGGCATTACCGCGACATGCAGGATATCGAGTTCACGGTCGAACGCGGCAAGCTCTTCATCCTGCAGACGCGGGCCGGCAAGCGGACGGCGCAAGCCGTCGTCGCCATCGCGGTCGCGCTCGTGCATGAAGGGCTAATCACGGCCCAGGAAGCGCTGCTGCGATTAGACGTCGCGCAGTTGGAGCATCTGCTGCACCCGTCCATTGCGCCCGATGCCGCGATCGACACCGTGGCGACCGGCCTGCCCGCCTCGCCGGGAGCCGCCTCCGGCCGCATCGTGCTTGATGCCGACGAGGCGGAGCGAATGGCCGCCGCCGGCGAGCGCGTCATTCTCGTCCGGCCGGAGACGACGCCCGAGGATATTCACGGCGTGCTCGTGGCGGAAGGCGTGCTGACGAGCCGGGGCGGCATGACGAGCCACGCGGCCGTCGTCGCCCGCAGCATGGGGAAGCCGTGTGTCTCGGGCTGCGAGGACGTCAGCTTCGACTTCACTCGCAATTGCATCACAATCGGCGCGCGCACGTTCTGCGAAGGCGACCTGCTGTCGATCGACGGCGCGACGGGACGCATCATCGCCGGAGCCGTACCGCTCGTCGCCGCGGAGATGTCGGATGAATTCCAGCAGCTGCTGGAATGGGCCGACCGCGAACGCGAGCTGGGCGTCTACGCGAACGCGGATACGCCCGCGGACGCCGTGAAGGCGCGGGCCCTTGGGGCCGAAGGCATCGGACTGTGCCGGACGGAGCATATGTTCATGTCTCCGGAACGGCTTTGCATCGTTCGGGACATGATTCTGGCCGAATCGGAGGCAGAGCGCCGGAGGGCGCTCGCACTGCTGCTGCCGCTGCAGCAGGAGGACTTTGAGGGCATTTTCGAGGCGATGGACGGTTATACGGTCACGATTCGGCTGTTGGATCCGCCGCTTCATGAGTTCCTGCCGAATCTGGAGGAGCTTGTCGTCCGGCAGACCGAGTGGAAAGCGACCGGCACCGGAACAGAGCGCGAACGGAACGATCTCGAGCGCCTGATCACCAAGGTGCGCGCCCTGCATGAGCTGAATCCGATGCTCGGCCAGCGCGGCTGCCGGCTCGGCATTCTGTTCCCGGAGATTTATGAGATGCAGGCGGAGGCGCTGTTCCTCGCCGCTTCCCGCATGCTGCGCAAAGGCGTGCGCGTGCAACCGGACATCATGGTGCCGCTGATCGGCCACGCCGCCGAGTTGAAGCTGCTGCGCGAGCTCATCGAGCGCACGGCAGAGCGGGTGCTCGGCGCCGAGCGCCGCGGCTGCGCGTACCGCATCGGCACGATGATCGAGGTGCCGCGCGCGGCGCTGACGGCGGGCCAGATTGCGGAGCATGCCGACTTCTTCTCGTTCGGCACGAACGATCTGACGCAGATGACGTTCGGCTGCAGCCGCGACGACGCGGAGGGCAAGTTCCTGGCCCACTACGTCGACCGCCGCGTGCTGACGGCGAACCCGTTCCAGGTGCTCGACACGTCCGGCGTCGGCCAGTTAATTGAGCTGGCGGTGCAGCGCGGCCTCGCCGTCAATCCGCAGCTCAAGACCGGCATCTGCGGCGAGCATGGCGGCGAGCGGGATTCCATCCTGTTCTGCCATGCGACGGGGCTCGATTATGTAAGCTGCTCGACGTTCCGCGTCCCGCTCGCCCGCATCGCTGCCGCTCAGGCGAAGCTGCTGCTCGGAAGCCGGAACAAGGCTTCCGTGCATTCGATATCTGTGTAACCCATAGAGAGAAGTGCCCGCTTGCGCGGGCGTTTCAGACTGTCGATTAAGTCCTGTCGATTAAGTCCTGTCGACAGTCTTTTTTCTCAGGAAGGGCGGGGCCGGGGGAGGCAGGACAGGTTAGGTTAGGGCGCAAGCTGGTCCCTGCGTGAATAGATGGTCCGCGCATGAAGCAAGCTAGTCACCCGTATGAAATTGCTGCACAGGCGCAGCATTTTTAACCTCAAGAGGCTAAATTCTGAGCAAATCCTGCAAAATTACATTATTTCTCCATTTTGAACGCTATTTATGCCTTGCCGTAGGGTAATTGCTGTATTTTGGCAGCAATCTTATTTTCGCAACCTCGTGTCAGTGAAATTGCTGCATTCTTGCAGTATTGGCGGAGCAGATGACTACAGGGACGGGAGATACTGCAGCCTTAGTGGAGTGGGATGACTAGAGCGAAGGGATTATTGCAGCTTCTGCCTCTGTCGAAACGGGTTTGTACTCGGGGTTAAAGTAACACCTGGAAAGTTTCATCACAGCCAAGTCTTCGAAGATGTTCTCGAAAAGGCTGCTCGTCTAGTTCCGGCTACACAAGCGGTAGCAACGGATGCAGGCTGCAAGACGTCAGCTATTTGCAAAACGCTGTAAGAACGAGAGATTCATCCTAATCTGCCCTATACCCGTCCTCAAACGAAAGAGGCTTCTTTAAAAAGCATGAATACGTGTACGATGAGCACTATAACTGTTCCCTATGTCCAGCAAATGCGGTACTGTCTTACGAAACAACGAACCGTGATGGTTATAAAATGTATCGCTCGAACCCGGCAATCTGTAAAAATAGCGACCAGGCTCTGGAAGACCGGTCGCACCTCTCCTAAGTTCTCTTTCGTATTTGTAAGTATGGATAAAAAACGTAAAGAACTCCCGCAACTGCAGTATTACGCGGGAACAATCTGAAGCGCCCGCTTGCGCGGGCGTTTTTTACGGAACCGCTGAAGTTCTAACGAAGTTGTAATTGAATGTCCCGCATACAATTCGCAGCCGCCATACAAGCTGCCGTTGAGGGTGGAACCACATAGGCGTAAGTTGTAGACGAGAGATTGCCCCAATGTTTCCTATGAATCTGGCAGATTAATAGAAGACGCAGTAGTTCTCATGCAGCGAAAGTACTCCTTCATGCGAACGGTTCCGCCTTTAGCTGATGTAGATGACTCCATTGCCATGGGCATCCCCTTCTGACCGTATGGGAGAGTGCTAGTAAGGAGTTTATAGAATAGGCATTCTCCCTTTTTCACAGGAAAAACCGATCTCCCTTCTCAAAAAACAGCAGCAACAATTGGCCGCAGACTATCCTTTTATCAGGTAGTGAAATTCCTCTTGTTTATTTCCTTCCAGGATGTGATACAATAAGCGCAATAGCGGCTTCATGCCGTCTATCTTTCATATTATTGAAAGGGTTGGGTGAGGGGCTACGATGGAAAGCAGGTATTCGATTGGTCCACCAGGAAAGAAAGAGACCGTCGCATGCAAAGGAGAATGCTTCATCTAATCCAGCTGTCCGCCTGAAGCCAAGCGATTGGCGGCGGGAGCTGTTAGCGGGAACCGTATCTTTTTTTGCGATTGTCTATATTATTATTGTCAATTCATCGATATTGGCGGATGCCGGGATTCCGCAGGAAGCCGGTATTATCGCTACTGTGCTCGCATCCGCGATCGGCTGCTTCATTATGGGCTGGTGGGGCAAGGCGCCCCTGATCATCGCTCCGGGAATGGGAATCAACGCCATGTTCACCTACACGCTCGTTCAGGGCATGGGGTTGACGTGGCAGCAGGCGTTGGCCGTCACCGCGATATCCGGCATTTGCTTCATTGCCATTAGCATGACGTCGCTCGTCGAGAAGCTGAGAACGGCCATTCCCGCTTCATTACAGGAAGCGATCTCGGTCGGAATCGGTCTCATGCTCGTCCTCATCGGATTGCAAAAGGGCGGGGTCATCGTGTCGGATCGCTCCTCTATTATTGCCGTGCAATCGTTTGCCGATCCGAGCGTGCTGGTTACGCTGTTGACCTTGGCGTTGACATGCATACTGTACATGCGCAAGGTTCCGGGAAATCTGCTGCTGGCGATTATCGGAGGAACGGTGCTCGCTTACCTGTTCGGAGCCGTGCAGACGAATGCGGCGGCCGGGGGCGGAGGCTTTTCCTGGTCCACCTATGGGGATGTGTTCGGGCAGTTGACTGTGAAGGGCTTACCTGTCATGACATTGATTGTCGCTGTCTTCTCGCTGACGCTTGTCATCGTGTTCGAGAGCGTCGGGCTGATTAATGCGCAGTTGAACATGAGCGGCAGACAGGAGCGCTTCCAGCGCGTCGTGCAGGCCAATGCGGCCACCGTCTTCCTGAGCGGCATCCTTGGTACAAGTCCGACGGTCTCGACCGTGGAAGCGGCAGCCGGCATCTCGTCCGGAGGAAGAACGGGCTGGACCTCGATCGTAACGGGAGTACTGTTCCTGTTGACGTTCATTGCGATGCCAGTCATCACGCTCGTTCCGGATCCGGCTGTAGCGCCGATCCTGATCTTCATTGGCGGCTTGATGATGCCCGCCGTCCGAAATATTTCCTTCGAACGGCTGGAGGAAGGCCTTCCCGCCTTCTTCATCATCGCGTTCATTCCGCTGATGCACAGCATCGTGGACGGGATCGCGATTGGCTTCATCAGCTATGCGCTGTTCCACCTCGCGGTGGGCAAAGGGCGCCAAGTCAAGCCCCTGTTCTATATCATTTCGCTCCTGTTCGTCATGCATTTTGTGCTGCAGACGATATAAGCGAGGTTGCCGCGAATTGCGGGGTTAGCTACGAAGAAACCCGCCTCGGACGTTTCGGCGTCGGGGCGGGTTTTGTGTCGTCTTTACCGGAAGCGGGATTGGGGCGAGATTTTCATGTTCAAGCCGGACTCCCCTGGCTAACACGAGTGCCGTTCTCGTCCATGACCCTGCGGGTTATTCACCTTACTGTTGTACTGTTATCGGGGCGTTATTTGAAGTCAATTCCTGTGATTTCCTTGTACTCTTCCGGTGTGATTTCTCCGAAAGGATTGGCAGTCGTCTTCACAGCGGCGCATAGCCCCTTCGCGTCGATCCAACGGCATTCAAATGCAAGCTTCCAAAAATTCATGCTGATTGACCTCCTTTGAGCTGTAAGATTTCAAGCTTGGCCTTGGTCAGTTCCGCGCCCAGACTGTCAATGACGCTCTGCTGCTGGATATTCTTGATTTTCATTTGCGTCAATTCCTGCCCGAGGACATCGGTCTGTAAAGGCTGCGTCGGCGGGTTCAGGGACTCAATTTCCTCGTCTGTGAGACCATTCCGCCAGTAGCTCGGCCCGTCTATGTGCTGTGGCGGCTTTGGCTGTGGATCGTCACTCTCCGGGTCATGCTCGGCCAGGGCAGCCATGTATTCGGCGTATGTGGCCTCGTAGTCCGCCTCGGCCTTCCAGTAGCCCTCGACATCGAATATAGGCTGATACAGGCCATCCGGCATCTGGACGGCTACGAGATAGCCCACGAGTAGCGTTTCCGCTTCGTCCGGCTGTTCGTCGCGCAACTTCGGTTCCGGCTGCGGGAGCGCGCCGGTTTCGTCCGGTTCAATCGGTTCCCGCCGATCAAAAACGCCCGTCACGGAGTCCGCAACGAGCGTTGGTTCGATGTAGCGACCGGATAGGTCGGTGATACACGCATATTTCATGATTTTTTCACCTCCCACCCATTGCTTTCTAAAATCGTTCCATCTAAGCCTATGTGGTACATAGGAGTACCAACGTTAACGTAAATTTCTCCTGTGCTGGGCGTAATCGAGACGCCTAGAACAGCAGAGTTTTGGCTGCCTGACCATGTTGGTAGTGAAAACCAAATACCAGATCCATCTGCTGTTTTTATCGGCAACGCAAATAGAGTAGTCCCTTTCTCTGTTGCGCCGCCTTCAAGTACACCCCTAAGTATCAACTTCTTTCCCTTCACCTTAAAATAACAAGTCGAGTATCGATAATGTTGCCACCCATTTAACGGCGTTATCTTAATCCATCCTGTGTCCTCTTCAGCGTCCACTTTCCCATTCTCGACAACCGACAGCCGCCGCCCGATATTGCCCACATCTTGCCCCAAATCCGATACAGTCCCGCGTAGATTCGTCGCCACGGCGCCGCTGATTGGAGCCGCAAGCGTTGTATCGAGCATCGTATAGGTGACGTGGTAGACTGCTGTTTTATCATAATGCCCATCTGCCAGAAAGCGCACATCCTTGCCGTATGACGTTACGTTAGCAGTCCATGCCCATGCGCTATCTGTCTGCCCATCCCTATACACGTTACTGATTTTTGACGCTTTGTGATTCAATCGCGAGGCAGTAAATCCGGAGTCGTCTCGGTTAATAAACCAGTTGCTTACCCCGTTATATACCGGGTTCGCACGTTCCCGAATCACAATACCGCTGCCGACCTCGACCATGTTCGATCCTTCAGAGAGTGTCGCGCCCAACTCGTAATTCCGGACGGGTTCGACGGTTGGCTTCGCCTTTAGGTATTGGAGGCGGTATGGCGTCCATTCTGGATATGATTCCGTAGGTTGTGCCGTCTGTGGCGCTGAGTTGGTGTTTATTTTATACCAGCACTTAGTTCCCGTCCCGTTGTAGGGAGGGAAGCCTGTAATATTCTCAGCCATTCTCCAGCCCATAAAATAGAACGTAATCTCATCCTGCGTCGGAGTGTAATCCAGCCCCCATCCGCTGTCTGTGTTGAAAATGGTAAGGTAAAAATTTCGGTTATTGCCTTGAAACCAAAAATGATCGCCTGTGATTTCAGTTGCGTGCCATCCCTTCAAAGTAGTACCATCATACTTAGTAGCATAGGGGATTGACTTTGCGAGGGGCAGCATATCATTAGCTAGGGTTACAATCTTGTAGCCTGTAGTGCCCGAGTCGTATCTATACTCTAAACCGCCATCCAACGTAACCTTTCCCCAATTCTCCAACACATACGGTAGCCCATCGTCTCCCATAAAGAGCGTATCGGGATTGCTTCCATCTACCGGATGAGCAGACAGTTCCGTTTCGATGGCGATCATGCCGCGTTGCTGTGGAACGAAGGGCTTCGGTTCGGTGCCGGGTACAAGCATAGGATTCCGAAAAACGAACGTACCTACTACAGCACTACCATTCTTTGTAGAGTTACATACGACTTCAAGGTAATCAACATTCGAGTCGACATTAAACGTGCCTGTTAACTTTCCGGTTAGCCTGCTTTTAGCCGAGTCGCATCCATATGCGTATATTTCTCCGCCTGACACGTCGCCTTCAATCGGGTCTGCGCTCAGCGTGTATGCGAGTCCTCCCTTTACCTTTGCGTAGTATCTAACCCCCGCGCCACTTCCTGCGTCACTGTTGCTTACCATTACCTCATATTTGTCTCTTACAACAATTGATGACAGTAAGGAGTTCAGATATTCCCACTCATAAAACGGCGGCAGCAGATTGCCTCCCGTTACGATGGCATATGGGTTCTTGGCATTGGTCATGCCGTCTACGTATGTGTAGTTCGCGGCTACCTGCTCCGGTGTCATCTTGCCGATGGCGTCGTATTCAGATTGAGTGATTTCATAAACGCGATAATTTCTGAAGTACCCAACTGTATCAGGTGGCACAACTCCCATATTCCCATCTACACTCGCCAACTGAAATCTAGGCATTATTTTTTTTGTTGTACTGGCCGTTTTAAATCGGAGGAATATTGGGGAAAACCCACCGGAAGTATAGAAATCTCCCAGTTCTTCAGCGACTGCTTCGTTATCTGAATTAAAAAAGACAGTTCGTAATCCTACCGAACCTTTCCCTACTTTTGCATCCGCAACTGATACATAATAGGAGTTAGCTTTTACAGAGATCTTCCTTAATCCAACATAAACATCGTTTGTATTTAACGGAGTCACCTTAAATATCCCATTTTGAAATTCAATTGTTGCTGTAGGTGTTTTAGACCAAGCATTCTCTTTATTAGCTTGCCCCAACAAATTCACCAACGTCCGCCCCTTCACCTCCCCCATGCGGAACGGCGTATCATTCTCGATCTCTACCACCTGGAGGCCGGGGTTCAGCGTCAGCGGCTGGTAGGCAGGGACATGGGCGTCCTTCAGGCCCTGCTCGATGCGGTTCATGTCCTTCTCGGTGACGAGGTCGTCGTATTTCCAGTCGGTCTTTGCCTCGTATGGCATCTAGGCCACCTCCTTGATTGTAATCGGATGCTTGATGAGCGTATCGGTTGTAAGCGGAATGAATACCGGATTCGAGGTCAGGACCGTTCCGGCTTCATCCTGCAATTCAATCAGCGTCACAGTCTCCGCCGCGCCCGCAGGGATGATGTATTCCATCAGCACTTCCTGCTCCGATACATCCTTAATCTGAAAATCCGTAATTTCCACGGATTGGTTCAGCACAACCTTGGCAATTCTCAGGTTGACGTGCTGAGCCAGTTCCTGCAATAAAATAGAACTAATCATTTCAATACGACCTCCTGTCCCCGTTCGGCAAACGGCGCCCGTCCCAGCCTCCAGCCCGTCGACAGCTTCGTCCGGCGGTTAAGCGGGGTCCGGCTCAATTGCTCCTGAACCTCAATCCGATCCGACAAGGACGTTGCCTGCCGGTACAGCAGGTTGGCGGGCTTCATGAAGCGCACCGTGTGCTCCACTTCCTTGAAAATCGCCGCATCGGTCAGCTTCGCCCGGACGGTCAATTCGAAGCGGGCGACGTCGAGATCAACCTTGGCCCGATCGGCGCCCAGCAAGAAGTCGAGCCGCTCCTGCAAGTACCGCACCGTGAACGGCGGCTTGGTGGAGTAACGGTTCATGACTCGCTTTTTCCGGAAATCCAACGATTCCTGTGTCGGGTCGGCCTGGATGCCGAGCTGTTCTTCCCTACGCTTCAACGAGGCCTCGCTGGCCGTGAGCACGAATTGGTCGTTCAGCCATTTGTCGGCCCCGGCCGCGACGCCCTTAAGTTCCGCATCGACGGTCTCTCCCAGCCATTCGAACTCGCGAATGCCCTCATAATAGGGAGGCAAATAGGAGCAATAATTACGTTCCATTGATCTTCACCTCCCGCAGTACAGGCACTTCCTCCTCGCCCAGCTCCAGATTGGCCGCGTCATCATTCAGCGTCGTGCCGCTTACATCCGCAACCCCCGGCACGCTGAGTATGCGGGCTTCCATCTGGCTGATGCGGACGATCAGCTTCTCCTGTTCCTTCCACGACTCCCGCAGCAGCTGCATATATTGCTGCAGCACCTGTTCGACATCGCTCTGCACCTGCCCGAGCGTCATTCCTTTGTCCAGTTGAAGCGTCGTCGCGACCTGCAATTCGACAGGACGTACCGCCGCAATCGTCACCTGATGCCCGATGGGAGCGAAGCCCCCGCCCATGCCGGCCGCCGCCTTCGGATCGGTCTGCTCCTGAACTTCGGCAATCAACTCCGCCGACGGAACTTGATAATCCGATGAGATGAGCGTGCACTTCACCGTTCCGCCCCCTTGCCAGGCCGGAAACACCTTTACTCCGCCTACGCCCGGCATCACGGTGAGCTTCGTTCGATAGTCGGACACATTGCCCCCGAACGGCTGCTCGTTAATTGCTTCAAGATAGCGAGCGCGCAGCGCGTCATCGGATTCCGTGTCCTCCCCAGGAACGAGTATGTCCCCCAACTCCGCCTGTGCCAGACCGGCGACATAGTCGATCGGTGTCAGTTCTCCATAGAGTCGATTGCCTTCCGCACCCTCCGTCTCGCAGGTAAGCTCGCTTTCCCCAGGGGATATCGCTGCCGTTACCCGCCACGTTAGATCTTCAATCGCAAAGCGGCTACCGACCGGAACGCTCTTTGGCGAGCCATCCGCAGCATAGAACCTCCCTCGCCGCTTGGCGGCGACGGCAGGCAGCCGCCGCACGCCGAACTCGGCCGTGCGGCGCTCCAGATAAGCGCCTGTGGCCGTATCGGCATAGGATAGCTCGCGGTTCAGGCTCATCTCTTGGTACCATTGCGCCATTTCAGCCGCGACCGGCGCGAGCGCATCGTAGATGATGCTGCCTTCCCGCTTGTCCACCGCATTGGGAACCCGCTCCAGCATGCGCGCCAAAATATCCTCATATCGCGGCGTCTCCTGCAATCGCTCTAGTCCTCCAATTCCATTATCCATTGACGGTCACCTCCTTCATCGTCTGTACCGTCCCTTCCGTCGTCTCCACCGTGAAGCTGACCAGCATGGCATCCTCTGCCGAATGGAATTCAAATGACGTCACGCTCCGCACCCGATCATCCTGCATCAGCGCTTCGGTAATCGCCCGTTCCAATTCAGATTGAACGAAGCCCGCGCCATATCCGAGATTTGCTCTCAGCTCGGTTCCGTAATTCGGACTATAGATGAGATGCTCATACCGTTCCGTCTGCAGCAGCTTGTCGATCGCCTGCTTCATCGCATCCAGACCATCGGTTATGCCTGCAACCCTGCCCGTTCTGCGGTCAATTCGGTAGGTCCTTGTCGGCTGGCTGGCCTCGGCAACTTCAAAAGTATCTTCCATATCCATCAGCACTTGTGGAATCACATGCCCACCACCCTGTCGATGGCAATATACATCTGGCCGCCCTGCGCGCGGGCAAGCAGCACCTTGTCACCGGCTTTCAAGCCGTGCCGGATGACGACCTCCTCCGTGCCGATCCGTACCTTATACTCGGTCAGCCGCTCGGTTAAGGCTATGGCACTGGCAGGAAGAGTGAACCGCTGATCGACCTGAATGCGCAGCGGCGCCCTGCTCAGCACCTCACCGAACAGCAGCGAGACCGGACTGGAAGCCTCGACGGCGCCCACTCCGGCTTTTTTGATAATATCCAGCATCCCCATATCTAGATCACCTTCAATGTTAGTGACATCTTATGTCCCGAACCGTCCCAGCTGTGGGAGCATTCATTGATGAGCATATATTGCTGAATCTGTTGTTCGGGCAAATAAAGAGGGATGTACATTCCGGCCCGAATGCGCACATCCCCTACGGCGTCTACTTTTAATGTTTTTTTCTCGCGGTTGTGAAGCTTCATATAGGATGCGAGAAGCTCCTTGATTTGGGCGTCATTTATGCCCTCTTCGAGTTTGTCGGACAACTGCAGTCTTCCCCATCTCGCGATGTTCGCGCTGTCTTGTATAATGAACGTCTCACGCTTGCCCGACGCCTTGTTGTCCCGGAACAGCTTCACGCGGTTGTAGGTCTCATCGTCAATCGACCGCTTGTGCGAGAACCCCCGCATCTGGCTCTCTTCGCCGAAAATGATATCGGTTGTCCACGTTTTCGCATCCCGCAGCGTCAGCTTGCCGAAGTCGTCATAAAATATGAAAATATT
The DNA here is from genome assembly GCF_003591545.1 of Paenibacillus thiaminolyticus. GTDB lineage: Bacteria > Bacillota > Bacilli > Paenibacillales > Paenibacillaceae > Paenibacillus_B > Paenibacillus_B thiaminolyticus_A. Next base: position 151,932 of record NZ_QYZD01000011.1, on the reverse strand, counting down.
GCGCGTCGCAATCAGCGTCTTGTCCAGCGCGCGGCAGATAATATCGAGCAGCTTCTTGTTATCCTCCATCACGAGAGGAATGACATGCTTCGTGTCGGACAGTTCGCCGATCTTTAGTTCGCGGTCCTTCGCTATCCGCTTGATGAGATCCGTGGCCGTCACATTTTCGAGCACATACGTATCGTTCATTAGCAAGTACCGGATCTGGTCATAGGCGGTCAGCTTCACCTTATCGTCCTCACTGGTCTCGATGGTGAACACATATCCGTAAAATACAGGCTTGCCGTCGACCTTCACCCGCACGACATCGCCATTGTTGACGGTGAATTTACGGCTCTGGAACAGCGCTCCGGATACATAAGTCAAGGACATCTTAGCCGGCTTTCCTGAACGGGACGTCGACCAGGTCATATCGGTAATCAGTTCGGAAATATCCCACATCGTCTTATTGCGGTTATCAATAATGACTTCGATCATGCCTGCACCTCCTACCGCAGCCGCAGCTTCCGGCCTTGCTCCAGATCCTTGACTTCATCGCTCCGAAGGCCGTTCAGGCGCTGAATCTCAACAGCCTTGCTCTCATCATTGAAAAACCGTTTGGCTACCGCCCATAGCGATTCGCCCGGGCCAAGGGTATAGGTGGAAGGAATCATGCGCTCATCCGGCCGCTCCGGAGGGGCCTTCTGGATCGTGACGGTGCTGTCCGTGTTCGCGGACTTCGTCATTTTGTGCGCATGGAAAAAGCGATATTCCTTCAAACCGAGTTCATAATCGATATCCCCTACGCTGCCGGACGACTCCGACCAGGTGAACTTCTCGATAACCATCGCCAGATTGATCCGCATGGAAGGCGAGGTCAGCACGAAGCGGATCGGACGCTGGCGCTTCATCCAGCTGCGCAGCATCTCGACATAGTCCTTCGGCTGGAGCAGCCGCTCAGGGGGAACATGAACATACGGGGCCGGTCCTGCGGGGAACAGGCTGCTGAATTGCAGCTCAGCAAGCTTCATCGGCTGAATCGCGTTCACCTCGCCCAATCCGATAATGTCGAAGGAGGACAGATTCCCGGATTCGCTTACCTGCAGCTGCGGAGGATTGACGGGCAGCTCCATCACCTGCTCCTGATTGTTGATGCTTAGAAAGATGCGGTATTCATTCATCAGCCGTACACCCCTTCCGCCGTCGAGACGAACTCTTCCTCCAGCTTCTGTTCGATGCGGTTGATGAGCGTATCGAAGTCAAAGCCTTGGTGGATGTCGCCCGTGGATACCTGCACCGTCGGGGTCAGCGTCACGAAGTTCTGAATGCTGTCCATCTCCGCCAGCTCCCGCATCATCATCAGCTTCTCATCGGAAATGTCAACCTCGCCTTCGACCTTGCCAATTTTGCCGACTTCTCCTACCTTCGAGATTTGCGGCGCATTCATGCCCGTAGCGATGGGCTTGAACTGGTCCGTTCCTGTTGGGCCGGGATCGGTTACCTTTTTGAACAGATCGCCCGAGAGAAGATTATTATTTTTGGTGAAGTCCTGACCTTTCTTGAACGCGGCTGTAACATCCGTCTGTTCCATACGGTATTTGGATAAGTCGACCAGTTTGTTTCCGTCGGACTGAAGTTTACTTTCATCCACCCACTCGGGATGCCACTCATCAAAGGTATCCATGGTGGAGCCGGTCAAATTGTTTATGGCCGTTATCACCTTGTTGACTCCTCTAATAATTCCGTTTGCAATATTGGAAACTAGATCTTGTACGTTCTTCAATATCTCCCAGAAAACTCTTTCGATGCCCTCTCCTAAATTATTAAATTGATTGAAACAAGTTTCCACTAAAGACAAGATGGCGTTCCAAATAACCGCAGCCACGCTCATAATTGCCGCACCAACAGCAAAAAATGCGCCAACAATATAACCGACCACGGTTCCGGTCGATACGCCCAAACTATTCAACGCTTCCATAATCAGCACAATCGCCGCTATTATCGCAAAAATCGGCGAAGCCGCAATCAGCCACTGAACGAGCCAGATCGCAGCGACCGTGGCCACAATGATTCCGATGGCAACAAGAGCATTTTCGACCAGACTCCAATTCTCCAGCAGGAAGCCCACGACCGTTTCTGTGATGGATCCAAGCAAGCTTAATCCGCCATGAATCGCTTCGAAAAATCCATTGAACCGTCCTTCCTCAAATGCCTGATTCAATAATTGCAGTACGGGGCCGAACGCCGTCATGGCCGTCTCGCCCATTAAGGCCAGCATGCCTTGGAAGCGATTGACGGCAAGCTCCCATTGCTTCACCGGACTTTCCATCAAGAGGGCAAGAGATTCCTGACTCATCCCGGCCTTGGTCATCAGTTCATCGAAGGCTTCCAGGAAGCCGTCCAGATTCCCGGTCTGGCCGAAGGACTCCATTTTTTTCTGCAGATCCTCATTGATCGGAAGATTCAACTGCCCAAGCAGACCGTCCGCCTTCCCGAAGTAAGCCTCCTTCATCGAGACAGCGAGTCCGGCGGCATTTTCATTCGGCCGGAAGGCGGCCAAGCGCTGGACCATTTCATTCATCTTGGTGACATCATTGGCATTTTTCGATATCGAAGTCAGTACAAGCCCGGACTCCAATGACTGGTTCACATCACGCCCCGACTTGAGCGCTTGGGACCTCATCGTCTCGAACACAGCCGCTCCCTGCTGCGCATTGCCATATTGCGCCTGGTAGCGGGAACGGAAATCTTCCGCCGCAGCCGCATTCTGAATCGCTTGGGCGCCCATCGTCTGGAGCGCGTTCAATAAGGGAAGGGCCACGTTTTTCATTTTCTGCCCAACCGTTATCTTTTCTTTATCCTTGCCCTTCTTCTTTTGCTGTTCCTTGCCTTTCTCTTCTATGGACCCTCCTGCTTCCACTGCGGAGGCGCCTGATGCTTCAACCGCTTTAGTGAAGCTGTGGGCCGCATCGCTCCATTCCTTACCCGCGTGCGCAGCAAGCTGCTTCCATGACTCTGTCATCGAATGAAATGACTTCTTAACGACTTCATCAATCGAAGCCATGATTCTCAGATGCGTCATCCCCATCATTTTCAGCATCGGGTTGAATTCGAAGCTCCAATCGTTTTGCATCCGGTTGACACGCTGGGGGAGCACGATAGGAGCCGGCGGCTGTGGCGGCTTGAAAATGATAAGCTGCTTCTCGTTCATGAACTCTCCTCCTTTCCCCGGCAGACGCCAAGCCTTCCCATCTACTGTCTCATTCGATAAGAGAGAGAAGGCTCTGCAATCTGCGAATGTTCTACCGCTTCTTCATCTTGCGCTGCGCGCGGCGTTCTTCTTCCACGCGGATGTCGATCATCGCATAGATGGCTGCCCGCTCGCGCTCGGGCAGGTCGAGCAGCTCATGCGGCAGAATGCGAAGCTTGTGGAGGGCGTAATAGGCATAGTTCGCTTCACCGTCGCCCTCCCGAATTAGTTTTTTACTTCATCAATGAGTTCGTTCATGTCCTGATTGAAGCCATTCAGCTCCTGAACCTCTTGCAGCAGGGCTGCATACTCTCCAGGCAGGAGCATCTTGCGAAGCAGCGCCTCCGCGCCCATGACGCCATACGATTGCTGCAGCTCCGAGTTTTTCAGATCCGGAAAGACGACGCTCGCTACGATTAGCTTGGCCGTATATTCATTGAAATCAATCTCCGGCGTCACAGCGCCTCCCTTGCCCTTCTTCTGTTTGGTCGCGGCCTTCCGGCACTGCTCGTTCTCGACCTCGCTGATACTGCGAAGCTGCCACGGCACCGGCTCTCCCTGTTCATCCTTGAAGCGGGTAGAGACGACAAAAGCCGTCTCCGTATTCGCCTCCGCATTTTGGGCCAAAAAATATCGCAATGAACTCATTGCTGCTTTCACCTCGCATGTTATTTATAATTATGAAATGCTATTGAAGTTATTTAAAATATCGACATCGTCAAATGTAAACTCGACTTCCTCTTCCAGCACGTCGCTCTCCGTATCCAGCTTCGCCATGACGACGCTGTTCAGGTTGACGTTCTTCAAGCAGACCGTCTGTGTCCCAATCGAGGACATCGGATCTTCATTCGTAATCTGGATAATGAAGTTTGTGTCCTTGCCATTCTTGATATAATCAAGCATCATATTGCGGAACAGCGGCGTCATATAGTAGATCGTCATGCTGCCGGTTCCCGTCCAGCCCGCTGCCTTATGCTGCACGCTGCGGCTGCCAAGCACCTTGACTTCCGCTTTCTGCTTTTCGATCTTTGCCTCCAGCGTCTTCACATAGAACATTTCCTCGTTTTGACCGTCAATTTGGGCAAATGCCCGGCCTTCACGGCCCGAAATGGTATCCTTCGCCTGCAACAATGCCATGTTACTTCACCTTCACTTTCATATAAATTTTCTCTACGGCGTCAACCGGCTGCACCGCCAGTTGAATGACGATGCTGTCGCTCGTATCGCCAGGCGTAACCTGTACATCGGTCTGCGCATCAAATGGCTGAATCGCGGACAAGCGCACGAGTTGATCAAGGTAAGCGATACATTCGCCGCGGAACAACTGGCGACCGTCGCCATTGTTGTTCACCTTGCCAACATAGGACGTCTCGAACAACTGCTTCATATCGTTAGCAATCCCGTCAAGCACCCGAACAACCCGGTTTTTGGAGAAAACACGGCCCTTATCCGGGGAATGAGACGTAAAGCTGTTGATGTCCTGTTCGACGACCGCACGGCCCCGCTGATGAACGAATACGAATTCGCCCGCCTCCAGCGCGGCTTCGACCTGGCGGTTCGTTAACCGCACATCCGCGTCGATCGCATCCTCATAAGTGGTATAGGTCAGCGACTCATTCATCGCCGCCGCAGCCGTAGCCGCTGCCACCCACACGCACGCCTCTGCCGCGTCCAGCACAGTGCCGTCCGCCAGCTTGACCCCGTTTTTCACGCTGATCACGCCTTCGCTGTCCGCCAGCGGATAGTTCGGCAGCACCGCCTGTACCTTTTTCCCTTCCTCCTCGCGCATCCGCTTGATGAAGGCTGTATAGACGGAAGCAAGCGTCTTCTCCTCCGACGGCAAGGCCACCGTATGGAAATCCTGTACCGCTAGCGCATCAAGGAAGTTCATATGGTCTTCATTCGTCGCCGTGCCGTCCTCGCCGCCAGTCAGCGGCAAGCCCGCGATCGCTTCCAGCTCACCGCTGCCTTCGAATTGCACCCAAGCGTTCGCCTTCAGCTCCTCTGCCTGGGCGACGGTCTGAAGATCAACCTCGCGCCCGGCAACCTTTGTGATAACATCCATCTTCGTATCGTCGAGGACGTTCGGACGAACGACGAGTACGATGTCGTTCCCGCGAACGCCGCCGCAGCGGGCACTCGCCTTCCATTCCTTGTGCGTGGCCTGCGCCTTGGTACCTTCGTTCAGCCGGTACAACAGCACCGTCTTGGCCCGTTTGAATGCTTCACGCACCAACAGCAGCGCCTTGTCCGTCACCTCATAGCCGAGAAGCTCGAAAGTCGCTTCTCCAGCCGGCAGTTCCAGCACCTGGCGAGCAGGCCCCCAGCTCAGCTTCAGCGGCAGGGCCACAACCCCGCGTTCTCCCATCGTACCCATCGGGCCCGCTTCCGAATCGAAGCGGACATATACGCCCGGTCTTACTTTGTTCTGCGTCATCCATGTTCCTCCAGCCATCACAATACCTCCTGAATCATAAATTGGTGTAGCAGCGCAGCAACCTGCGCCTTCGTATACATGCCGTCCTCACGGAGCAGCGCATGCAGCATGTCCCGCTCCCGTCCGCTGTCCGCCTTCGCTTCCAGCCATTGCGCCTTCGTGTAAGCCGTCTCGTGCCCATCAATGCTCATCTCGAATCCGCTCCTCCTGCTTCATTGCTTCCATCTTGCTGCCTGGCTCCCGCTCCCGCAGCAGCGTGAGCGCATACTGCACCCGGAAGCGCAGCATATGATCCGGGTACTCGTGGCTCATCTCGACGCCGCGGCAGCGCATCGTCCCGAAGTCGACGAGCTCCAGCGCATCATACAGCGCATCGGCGACCTCATCGGGATGCGGCCGATTCCCGGCCTCTCCCGGCACGTAGTCGACCTCCACTTGCCATGTTGCCGCATAGCGTCGCTCCCCCGTACGCTGCCTGCTTCCGCTTCGAATGCGGACGGCGCAATACGGCGCCGTCGCGTCCGCTGCCGCCTCGGCATCCAAGACCGCCATATCCGGGAAGATCTCCCCAAGCCGCCGCATCACGCCTTGCCGAATCTCGGCACTGTGCACGTTTTCTCCCCCTCTGCAATCCGGCGTAAGAATCCGTGAAGCGGTCACTGCATCCTCGCCAATAACAAAGACCATCCGGCAATCTGAACCGAATGGTCTCTATTTATGGCTTGCCCCCGTCCCGTCTTAGCTACGGGCCCGGTGACACACCACTTCACGCTATTATCTTATCACCGGAAACCGCCCGTCTGCGTGCCACCATCCGGCCAAATGTCGGACAGGCCGAAGGCCAGAGACGGATTAGGGTGCCACGGCATGTGGGGAGATTCCCATACAATCGTTCACTTCAAGCTCAAGGAGTTTCATTACAACGTGCACCTTGATCCGGGGAAAGTCCCTCTAGTTAAAATCAATTCCTGTGATCTCTTTGTACTCTTCCGGTCTAATTTCTCCGAAAGGGTTGGAGTCTGTTTTCACGGCTGCGCGCAGCCCCTCCGCGTCGATCCATTTGCATTCATATGCAAGCTTCCAGAAAGTCATGCGGACTGGCCTCCCTTAAGCTTTATAATTTCGAGTTTAGCCTTTGCCAACTCCGCCCCAAGGCTGTCGAAGACGCTCTGCTGTTGAATATTTTTGATTTTCATTTGGGTCAGTTCTTGACCCAGCACATCGGTTTGTGATGGTTCCGGCGGCGGGTTGAGTGCTTCTATTTCCTTGTCCGTGAGGCCGTTTCGCCAGAAGCTTGGTCCGTCCACGGGCTGAGGTGGCTCTGGTTGCGGCTCGTCGCTCTCTGGGTTAGATTCGGTCGCGGTGGCTAGGTAGTCGGCGTATCTGGCATTGTAGTCTGCCTCGGCCTCCCGGTAACCTTCGACATCGAATATAGGTTGATAGAGTCCATCCGGCATCGGTATGGCGATTGTGTAGCCTACGAGTAGCGTTTTCGATTCGTCCTCTTGGCCGTCGTCCTCAATTTCAGGAGTTTCAAAGCGTTCGGAGACAGGGGCGTCATCCCCAAACATGGTTGGCCGAACTAACTTCCCACCAACATCAACAATAAAAGCAGTCATCATACCAACTCCAATCTATCAAACTCAAATACTAAACCATCAAAGCTAACGTATTTTAAAGCGGAGCCAGAGTTTATTACCATGTTACCGGAAGGGGTGAAATTAACCTGCATGATTTTTACATTTGTGCTGTCACTCCATGTTGCAACCTTCTCCCAAACTCCATAGTGGGTTTTTACTGGCAGGTAGAACATTATTGTTTTTACTGCCCCCTGTCCATCCTGAATCATACCTCTCAAATAAAGCCTGTTGCCCAATACCCTGAAGTGCAAATTCTTGTTCGGATAGTGTGTCCACCCATTGAGTGGCGTAACCGGGATCCACCCCGTGTCCTCAATTGTATCTGTCTTATGATTCTCGACCACCGACAGCCGCCGCTCTACATCGCCCACATCCTGCACCAATTCCGTTACAGTCCCGCGCAGGTTCGCCGCCACGGTGCCGCTGATTGGAGCCGGAAGCGTTGGATCGAGCATCGTATAGGTGACGCGGTAGACTGCGGTTGGGTCGAAATCTGATGATAAAAACCTGATGTGCTGTTTGCCGTACGCGTTAGCATCATTTTCACTCTTTGCAAAACTATCAACCTGGTCGTTACGGTAAACCCGCGATATGAGTGATACCTTGTTCTTTAATAAACTACCACTTACTCCAGTGTTGTTGATATAGTAGTTTCCGTTGGGAGAATAGTACACAGGATTCGCCTTCTCCCGAATCACAATACCGCTACCGACCTCGACCATGTTCGAGCCTGCAGTTAACGTCGCGCCCAGTTCGTAATTCCGGACGGGTTCGACAGTTGGCTTCGCCTTTAGGTATTGGAGGCGATATGGCTGCCATTCTTCGGATACTCGGATTTGGAAGTTGGGAACAGTGGTAAAGTAGTCCACACCAGATGTTAAAGTCGGATGCTTGTTTTTATCCATTCTATCCAATCTAATCCAGACTTTTTCCCCTGCCCCATTGTAAATAGTCTCTCTAGGTTGCCCAAGCACACTCAGCCGCCATCCCAAGAAATACGCCTTTATCTCGTCCCCCGTCGGAGTGTAATCCGGCCCCCATCCACTGTCTGTATTGATGACGGATATACCTAATTTTCCATCATTACCAGCGGTCCAATTGATAATGGAAAACTCCTCCGGCTCTAACGAAGGTGCGCCTGCCTTTAATAGAGTACCGTCATATTTACAAACATAAGGGTACACATCTTTATTTCTGTCATCGGGGAGCCCCCCTCCAATAAGGAGACACTTGAATCCAGTTGAACTCTTGTAGAAACCATACGATTTTCCCTTTTCAAATGAAAAGACTCCCCATTGTTCCAACACATACGGCAGCCCATCATCTCCAAAAAATAGCGTATCGGGATTGCTGCCGTCTATCGGATGAGCGGCGAATTCCGTCTCAAAGGCGAGCAAGCTGCGTTGCTGTGGGGCGAAGGGCTTGGGATCGGTGCCGATTGTGAGCACTGGACTACGAAATGTAAATGTTCCTGCATTAATACTCGTGGCAATTACTCTTAACCGCACAGCATTTGGGGGTGCCTTTTCCGTGTGAACTAGCTTGTGTGGTGGTGTCCACGAGAGGGTTGCTCCCGAGCTATCAACCCAGGCCCAGTTCATGTAACCAGTATTCGCATCATTTGTTTCATAGGAGAGTGTATACACCGCTCCCTTAATTACAGGCAAAAATATTTCTGTTGCCTGTGCACTCATAGTGGGTCTTGAAAGCAATGTATACGGCTCAACAACAGCCGCAACACTATGGACTCTCCACTCATAAAACGGTGGCAGCAGATTGCCTCCCGTTACGATGGCGTATGGGTTCTTGACGTTGGTCATGCTGTCTACGTATGGATATTTCTCGGCAACCTGCTCCGGTGTCATGGAGTCAATCACCTTGGCCTCGGCCTCCGTAATTTCGTACAACCGAATGTCGTCAAAATATCCGTACTGGCCTTCAGTGCCGTAGACAACTATATCGATATTAACATCATTTAGATCTCGGTCGGCATGCTTGGTCATATAGAGCAGATCTTCAGTTTTTCTTGTTGTGTTTTTCGACGGCCCTCCGCCTTCAGAACCGCCAAATGCCAAGGCAGCCACATTGGAACTACCGTTCCGGGCTACGCCGGCCAGTAAATAATACTTGCCTGCTTTGATGACTCCGCTAATGCCGATGAAGGCAACTGCACCAGTATCATTGCCTATGGTCAGCTTTAGTCGCCCATTTTCAATCGCGTTTGTGCCTCTGTAACCGCCAATCAGGGACAGGTTATCACACGCCCCCGCCCGCCCCAACAAATTCACCAACGTCCGCCCCTTAATCTCCCCTAGCCGGAACGGCGTATCTTGTTCGGATTCAACAATTTGATAACCGGGCCTGAAGGTAAGAGCTTCAGAAGGAAGAGTCTCTAACTGCTTACTCATTGTGACATCGTTATCAAGCAACGGTTTTAGGACATTCGGGTTAAAGTCATCAGGATGTGCCCTTGTTTGCGTCGTCACGCCTTGAATTTCTTGGTTTATTCCCCCTGGCAAAACGTCACCTTTAATGCTCACGGTGATTCAACTCCTTATTAAAAAAGTGCATCGAAGTCAAATTCAAGCTCGTCATTTGCTTCCAGGTTTTTGGTCGTCGTGGTTTTGATTGCGGCCAGTGCCCCGTCAGCATCAAATACGGCCACTTCGTTGATTCCCGTACCAGCTAAACCGTCATTTTTGGCCTGGACGGATAAAGAATAACGTACCGTAGTCGGTTCGGGCATAGTTGTCCTTACTTCTTTGCGAAAAACTTCATTGAACAGACCGGTTTCGTCTCCGGTCAACGACTTTGGAACGCCGGACGCATCTACGCCGCCGGTGCCGATGGCGATATGTGTGATTTTCACCATAGGATCAATTCCGGACGCAGCACGAGCCAGCTTCTCGCGATATACTTTCGTTCTTGCGGTTGCCATATCTTCGCCCCCTTCAAAAGACTTCCTCATCAATAACCTGACCTGCGCGAATGTGGCGCAAGCTGCACTGATCCGCACTATCCAGATAAAAATCGAGCCCGAACGGATTCATCCCGCTAAATGATTGCTTGCCATCAAACTTCCACGCCCCATTAAAAACAAGCTCGTCAACATCATCAACTTCATATCGGCTAAATCCAAGGTACAAGTATGAGCCTCTTAATTTAGACCCACCGATGATCTTCGGGGCGTAATCGAGCTTTATACGGCTTTTCACCTTGGCTGAAGCCTCTATGTGAAAAGAGTTGAATAAGTCGATCATCAGTTCTACGATATGGAGCAAATGAGCCGGTTTCGCTTCCTCGAATGCAAATTTAAGACCGGTATAACTGGTTAGGTCATCAATATCATAGATCGTCTTGAAAGCATACGATTCATGCAATGGCAGGAACAGTGCGTTCCTTGTTTGGCTATACGCATTCGCCAAGTCACGGGCCGTTTGTTCCGTAAAGGTACCGCTTCCGATAATTTTGGCCTTGATTCGGGAACGGCGAGTCTCGTAGCTTTCCTCGTAATTTGTGGGTAAATCCCATTCCTCTTCCCAAATGTCGAGCCCCCAAGTGGCACGTTCAAGATAACACTGATCCAGTATTGAGTCGAAGGTTTGCCATAGACCATCCAACTCAGTCCCCTGTGTATCCAGTATCGAGAGCATGAACGGGGATAATTCATATTGTTTTTTCCGCAAATAGCCCAACATAATTGGACCCCGGTTGCTTTTGAACGGCGAATTAACTGACATTAATCGTCACCGTCCCAAGAATCGCAACCGCATCTTGTGCAATTTCAATATTGGTTTCATTTCCATTGACTTTGAGGGCTCCGTAATCAATAACAGGAGGGATATCCAAAATGATATTTGCAATCCGAGTATAGCGAACAAGCGGATCGGCAAATGCCAACGTCTTTAAATATGCGCGGACACCGTCCTGAATCATTTCTCGTACCTCGTTAGAAGAGCCTTCACTGCTGAGCGTCACGGTGACGGAAACATGAATCGGAACCTCGGTTGCTCCAACAACGGTTACAATCGCACCGATAGGGCACCCATTTTGGATGAAAGCCTCAACGGCTTCCACGACTGATGGAGCAGGGGCTGTTTTCTCTTCATTGATAAGTACCACTTTAACCGTACCCGGACCTGCCCATAACGGAATAACTTTTACACCGCCCACGCCGGGAATCGAGAGTGCCCATTGCTCATAATCTGATTTGTTCCCGCTTCCGGTCGGAGTGCGGACTTTCAGCAGAAACCGTTCCCGCAGCGAATCGTCGCTCTCTTCATCGGTTCCGCCTTCCAGTGCCGTCAGATTCGTCACCGCTGTAATGCCTGGCACAGGCTCGCTCAAATGGTGTATCGCTCCCGCGGGCACGTTGCCGGATCGGCCTGCATCGAAAGCCTCCACATCGGTAAAGCCTTCGCCGTCCTCCGCAAGCGAAATGCCATGGAGCACCCGGTACAGCAGAGCGGGCGTTGACTCCGTGCTCTCGGTCGCGATCACGTACCCGCCCGGGACGGCCGCGCCGGGCTTGCCTGTAAAGCGGATTGTTTTGTCCGTTGAACGGGCTGTGGCGGCAGGCCGCCGTGTCACTCCGTGCTCCGCGCAGCGTTCTTCAAGATAGGGGCCGAACGTCGTCGAAGCAAATGCGCGCCGCAATACCTCCTTGGCCCAGTCGGCTGCCTGGGTCAATTCGATCGCCGCCGGTTCCAGCACATCCCACGGAAACGATCCTTCCGAACGATCCAGGCTGACCGGCAACCGCGACAGCATGCGGTCTCGGATGACCTCTTCCGTGTCTTCCTGTAAAAGAGGAGGCAATTCCCTCATACGCTCACCTCCATTCGTTGCTCTTGTCCAATGACCGGCACGGCCGTAAAGGATACCGTGACCGAATCACCTTCAAATTCATACTCAAAATCGGTAACCATCTGCGTCCGGGGATCAGCAAGAAGCGTCTCGGTGATGGTGCGTTCCAGTTCGGAACGAGCGGCGGCCCGGGTCGGCTGCCGAATCGCAGTCTGGATCTCGCTTCCGTAGTCGCTTGAGTATGCGAGACAGGCGAAGCGTTCGGTCAAGACGGCCTTCTGGCACCATTGCGCCCACGCTGTATGGCCATCGGCCATCACGAAGCGCCCGGCTCCATCGATGACAAAATCACCGGTTGCGAAATCGAACAGCGGACTCTCGGGATATTGAACATCATTCGAGCTCTCATTCTCGACCAGAGACGGCATGGAGAACGCAGGAAATAAATCAGGCATGATCGCCGCTCACCACCTTGCTCATAATGATAGGCTCTCCGGACACCCACAGCACCAGGACCCGGTCTCCGGTTACGAAGCGGGGACTGACATCGGCGAGCCGGCTTCCATCCTCTCCAGTGACAAAATCAAACCGGGTCAATGCGGAATAGGTCGTCTCTGCCGTATCCTCCCCTGTCTCGACAACAGGCGAAGCCAGGCGGGCCACTCGGGAATATACGGGGACAGTGAAATCCCAATCGGCCAACAAATACCCTTCCGCCGGAATCGGAACGGAGAACTGATCAAGCAGCAGGCTGCCGTCGTCCTGGATCGTGCCCAAGTCAATGACGTTGAACGTATCCACGCAGCGGGACACCCCGTCCATGGCGGACAGCAAGCGCCCGGCCCACTCTCTTTTACTCATGGTCGACCACCTCCATCGTCATGCTGCGGTTGTCAGCATCATGCTGAATCCCGTCTATGGTGTAATAGCCAAGCAGCGTGCCGGCTGCAAAATAGACCTTGTCCCCGCGCCGCAGAAAAGGAAGATCAGGAACCGTTACGCTCCGCCGCCTGCGCGGCTTGCCGCGCTCCTTCAGCACTTCCTGCGCAGCCTCCCGCACAGCCGCGACCGTGTCATATTGCTGGGAATAGATGATCTCTTGCAAAATGCCGTATTTCGTCTGACCATCCACGGTATCATCGATTTTGAGCCGAGTTTTTTTCATCCCCTGTCCCGGCCCCTCATGTTCCACTTCTCCGGCTTGCTTGCTAACGATTTTGACGCGAGTCACCAGATTTTCAATATCCTGTTGATCGCTGGCACTGCTCACAACGTCTGCGTCGAATTGATAAATCGGCTTGTTTTGCCCGGCTTTGACGACATGCATGTTGCCGTTGCTGGCACGGATAATATACTGGCCCTTGCCGCGGCTGCGCACCTGATCGATGACGGATGTCATCATCGAAGCCAAGGTCTGGCTGCGGAACGGCTGTGCAGCTAAGGCAACAGCGGGCAGATCCATCTGGCCGAGCGGAATATTCCAGGCTTTCGCAATATCTCTGATAATGACGGAGGCTTGCGTGCCGTTCTTGTACCAGCGATCGTCCTTGCTCCGCAATAGGTAGATCAGCATATCATACGATTTAATTTTCAAGACGCCGTTGCCATCCTGCGTATAATCCCAGTCGAAAATGATGCCCTGATGGATTTCCTTCCATCCTTGGCCCCAATCCGCTTTTAAAATCGTCCGGGCGCCAAGCTGCAGCTGCTGATGCAGCCATTTCCCATTCCATTTCTGGTTCCGTATCGAAAAAGACAAGCGGACAGCCAGTTCATTAGGCTGTTCTTCCCAGCTTAAGCCGCTGGCCAGCGTGGTGAGTGATATCTGTTCCCCTGCAGGCAGGAGAACAGATAGGTCGTATTTCACGTCAGCGATATTGATCATGGCGGCACCTCCTACACTGGCAGCCGCAGGACCTGGCCCGGCTTGATTTGATTCGGATCCGGGCCGATCTGCTTTTTATTTTCAGGGATGCGGTAGATGTCGCCGTGGCGTGCGCCATTTCCAAGAAACCGCTTGGCGATGCCCCACAGCGTATCACCCGGCTTCACGGTGTAGGTTGCCGGAGGAGGCGGCGCGGCGCGTCCGGCAGACGCGGCTGATCCGCTTGACTTCGCCTTCTGGCCTTTTTCCGGAACCATGATCATCTTGGCTTGCACCAGCTCAATCGAATATTGAGCGTCACCATGCCCACCCAGCCACGTATGGTCAAATGTCTGGATATACACATCGTGATTGATCGGTGTCTCTGTAATCAGCAGCTTCAGTTTTTGACCTTTATCGCGCCAGCCGGACAATAGCCCCGCAATCGCTTGTGGGGACTGCCAGGACTTGACGGTCACGCTGTCCTTCCGCGTTTCTCCGGGGAAGATCCCCTCCCAATTGAACCGTGTCGGCACCGTGCCGCGCGGCATCGTGAACTCGCCCAGCGCAATGCTCTGATACGTGACCATACGCGCCGCCGTGGCAGCCGTGACCTGCTGCGGGTTCAACGGAAACAGCAGTCTTCTTGAACCATCCGACAAGTAGAAATCCATATGCGTCTCCTTTATCGCGTGGTGAAAAATAGAAGAAGGCCGGTGCTCAGCACCAAGAAGGTGGCTTGAACCTGAAGCGTTTGGCGATGAGTCGATTCCCCCGGTCTTTTATATACGGTTTTGCGCTGCGTCTTCGATCTTCTGCGCAATCACGCCGCCAATATAGTCCGCGATTTCTTCGCCGTTCCGGCGGAGAGATTCAAGCAGATTATCGCTGCTGCCGTCCAGCGTGAAGTTCAGCGTCACGCCGCCAAGATGGATGCCGCCCAGGCTCTTGGAGGAGCTGGCGGTTGATAACCCGGCCTCTTCCGTCAACGCCGGGGCGCTGAGGTTCAATTGCGGTCCGCCAGCCAAGCCGTCCATGGCATAAGGCTGCACGCCAAGCATATAACCCGCTTGCTGCCACAGCGACAGCCCCCGCGCTCGCTTGCCTGGAGAGAGAGGCACGATCATTTCCGGCCCCGCCTCGCCAACCAGCCCGATGTGGGGGCGGGTTATGAATCCGCCGTGGGCGTAAGCTTTAACCCCATGGTGGTCGCTTGTGTGAAGACCGGTAATTTCCGAACCCCGGTCCCTCACGTCACCAACCCAGTCTGACACGGGCTGGGCCACGTTTTGGTCGAACCAGCTCGTTAGATCAGACCACACATTTTGCACCCAATTTTTCGCTTCTCCGAACCTGTCCTGAATCCAGCCAGAAGCATTTTCCGCCCCTGTTTTGATCGGGTCCCATATGTTCGTTCCGAACCAGCCAGACACATCCGACCATGTATTTTTCAGCTCTTCTTTCGTTTCGCCCCAACGGGTGGAAAACCATTGACCTGCAATCGCCGCGCCTTCCTTGATCGGTAGCCAGACCGTCTCGTCAAACCAGGAAGCAAACGGATCCCAAATGGATTTCACCGTTTCTTTTCCCATGTCCCACAAGCCGACGGTAAAGTTAATCGTGTTAATGCCTACGTCTTTGAGTGGCGTCCAGACGTTCGAGCCGAACCAGTCGCTGATGCCATTCCATTGATTCGTTATCCAAGTTTTGGCTTCGCCCCATTGGTCAGTTAACCACTGTCCTGCCGCAGCGGCGCCTTCCTTGAGTGGCGACCACACGGATGAATCAAACCAGGATACGAGGTTTCCCCACTCTTTCCCAACCCATTCACCAAGTGCGCCACCGCCCAACGAGCCGATAATACCACCCACCGTACCACCGATAACCGTTCCGACTCCAGGAATCACGGAACCAATAGCAGCACCGGCAGCAGATCCAGCCGCAAATCCGCCCCAACCTCCGATCGCTCCGCCGATAGCCTGATTTCGTTCTTCTCCTGGTTCGGCAGCAGCGATATTGACTGCATCAAAAAGAATTGAAAAAGGGAGCTTCACTTTACCGACAGTTCGAGAAAGGAAGCCCATTCCCTTGCCATTCCCACCTTGGAACCATCTGGGCATCCAGTTTGCCTTCGGAGTTGGAACCGAGCCGTGGACCGCTTTTCCCAGCTCATTATACCGGCCAAGCTGCCCGGCGTTGGCCATATGCACGACGTCGTCCCGGCTATACGTGCGATCCAGCGGAATGCTGCGCCAGTACCGCTTCCCGGCGGGACGATAATTCCGCGGGAATTGCGCCGCCGGACCCGGCTGGCCGCCAAACGCTCTCTCCAGCTCACTATACCGCCCGAGCTGCCCGGCGTTGGCCATGCGCACGACTTCGTCCCGGCGATATGTGCGATCCAGCGGGATGCTGCGCCAGTACCGCTTCCCGGCGGGACGGTAATCCGGCGGGAACTGTGCCGCCGGGCCCGGCATCGCGTCCGCTGCCGTGGTGCCGCCAAGCCAGCGGCGGTACCATGGCGAACGCTTAGCGGTGCCAGCGCGGGCGGTTCGCGTAGCGGCAGTTGCTGTCGTCTCGGCCATGGTGGAGGATGATCCTCCTCCAATCCATTTTTTCGCATTTTTATAGAACTGTTTCCCCTTACCCAGGACTTGGACAGTCTTGGATAAGATCCAAGCATCCATCATCAGCGCCAATGTCTGACCCAGCGGACTGCTTGTGTCGCCGCCGAGCCAGGTTGGCTGCACATTTTTGAACGCCTCAAGAGCCTTGCCCACGATTTTCCCCGCATCGAATGCTTCAAGGAATGCCTCGAGGAAGGCCCGTCCGGCTGTGGAACCGGCTTGGACGAATGGTGAAGCATCAACATCCGCGTCTTTGGATGCCATGCCGAGCACCCCCATCAGGTAGCCGCCAAGCGCTCCGCCCAGGGCTGCCCCGATCTTGTGCGCGGCTTCAATCACTCGTTCGCGTCCGCCGCCGCTCCACCACTCGTTGAAGGGAGCGACCACAATTTCATCCCACAGCAACCGGATTTTCCCGAACACGCCGGCGTTGTTCCAGGCATCCGAATCCATAATGTCGAGCAGCTTCGTAAAGACATGGTTGATTTTCCCGCCGATCATGTCCGCCAGCCCATTGCTTTGCGTAAACGCTTCGGCAATCCGGTCGATCCAGGCTCTCAAGGCAGGCACGGCTTGCATTCCAATCGAGATCGCGATGCCTTCCCATGCCCCTGACAGCCGCCGGATGGAACCGAGCAAGGTATCCTCCTGAATTTTGGACATCTTCTTGGCGGCGCCTTGCGCCTGCTCCAGTTGCTTGATATAGGCTGCGAAGCTTTCCGATCCCATGTTCAGCAGTATGCCAGCAGCATCGGCTGTTTCCGTGCCGAACGCATGGGCCACATCGGCAAGCCGCAATCCCTTGCGTTCGACTTCCGCCATGAATGGAGTCAATCCCTTGAACGCGTGCTGCGCGTCCCACAGGTTCAGCCCCATCTCCTTCAGCTTCTTCGCCGCAGGACTCGATGTGTCGTTAAGCTGCGAGAGCGTCAGGCTCATGGCCTTACCTGCGCGTTCGCCCTGAATGCCATGACTGGACAGCACCCCGATAGCGGCAGACATTTGCTCGATAGCGACGTTCGCGTCTGCCGCAGCCGGAGCCGCAAGGGAGAACGCGCTGCCCAACTGCGAGATGCTCGTGTTCGCCGTCGCGGCCGTTTTGGCCATGACATCTACGACCCGCTCCAGCTGCGCCGCGGGCATGCGCATGCCGAACAGCACGCCCGATGCCAGGTTCGCCGCTTCCGCCAGATCCATTTGGCCGGCAGAGGCAAGCAGCAAGGTCGGGCCGATCCCGTTGAGTACTTGCTTGGCGGTGAAGCCGGCGCCAGCGAGAGATCCCATGGCATCGGCAACCTCAGTGGCCGTAAAAGGCATCGATGTGCCCAACTCACGGGCACGCTGATTGAGCGCGGCAAAGTCTTGCTCATTGGCATTGGTGACCGCACGAACATTCGCCATGCTCTGCTCGAACTTCGCGGCGGTCCGGAACAGACCCGCCAGCCCGGATGCAGCGGCTCCAAGCGCCGGACCGAGCAAGGCCATGCCGCCGCTGACCAGCCGGCCAAGCATGCGCAATGGCCGGGTAGCGTAATCAAGGATGCGAACTGTAAACCGGAACGTTTTCCCTGATATGGACTGCACTCGAGCATTAATCGCGACCAGCGCGTCAGATGCCCGATCTGCTACATGGACCGCCATCTGCCACCGGGTCCGGTTCATCCGTTCGAGCTGCTTGCGCGTGCGTTCTACGCTTTTGTCCAGCTTGCTCACTTTACCTTCTATTTTCGAAAGAGCGGGTTCGGAACGATCGTCGACGGCCACGGATATATCTATGCGATAGGCTTCTTTCGCCACCCGCAATCACCCTCTTCCCAGCGATGCAGTTCGCTTCCGTTCCTCTATCTCGGTTTCCAGCGCCAGCTTGGTGCTGACAAGACAAAAAAGCCGCTCTCCTTCGGGCAGCTTCATCACCTCGCTAGGGAATTTCCCCTGGCGCTGGAAAATATGATGCAGGAGGGTGGCAACCCCTCCCGCTTCTATTAGTTTTTTATGACTTCCTCCGCCTCGCTGCTCTCGTCATCATCCAAATCATAGCCCGACAGACGGTCGATCTGCTCGATGATCGCATCCTTTTCGCCAGGGAGCAGAACCTTGTCAATAAGCTGTACGCCGCTGATGACATTGAGCTGATCCCAGGCCGCCTTGTTGTTCCATACTTTTTGCTGATCTTCGGGCACCGTCGCCTCATAGATCAGATACGAGCGGTATCTCGCCGTGTCGGTGTCGTCCGGCATTTTGATGCCGCCCAGGCGGCGGTTTTTCTTATACTTGGTCGCCTTGTCCCGGCACGCGTTATATTCCGCCTCCGCCAACGGGCGAATGCTGAAGCGGAAGAACACCTTTCCTTTGCGGGCGATTTCGATGGCTTGCCGTTCTCCTTCCGTGCTCGCCGCCGCATCCAGAAGACCGCGCAGGATATCCGTTTCGTTGGCCAAAAGCGTTTCGGACTGGATCGGTTCATTGTCTTTTTTCATGAATATCTATCCTCCATTAAGTGGGTTGCCCTCTCGAGATTAGCGGCTTGCACGGATCACGCCGGTGAAATTAAATACGGCATCCGGCGCTTGCGAGCGCAAGCTGTCGACCAGGCGCTTGAACAGTACCGCATCGCGGACCACCGTCTCGGTAAAGGTCAGCGTCATGCTGTAGCTCTGCATTAATGCCCAGGTATGCTTCTGACCTGCCGGCTGGTAATCGCTGTTCGTCACGTTGAGCTGGGCCTGCCAAGTGTTGACTTCGGCAAGGAAGGTGCCCTCGCCATCGTATAATTCACCATTGTATCCTCTGGACACATTCCGGAAATCGAAGGCGCCGCGATCCACCATCTGCTGAATGTCCGGCGGGCTATTGACCCGGAAGCTCCATGAACGGTTAATAATCTCGCCTACCTGCACATTGGCGATGTCGATGCTTCCATCAGGAACGCAGTCGCGGAAAATATAACGTGCGTCTTGTGCCATCGTTGTTCCTCCTTACGGTTACGCAGATTGCGGCGAGAATTGGAAGCCGAAATCCAGGTATATTTTTTCGATGCTGTCCAGGTCGACCAGATCCGAGAAGCGGAACCAGGCCGAATCGCCTTGCGGCGGGTAATTAGGGTCCACAATCAGTTGACCGCTTTCGAGCCCGCCCTCGCGGATCATCGTCTGGATGATGCCGTTCGCAATCGTCACCACAAAGGCGCGGCCATCCGCGTTGTTGTTCCATTTGCCGAGGTATGGGTGCAGCGTGTACACGATCCGATCGATCAGCTCATAGCGCGTGCGGGTGCGGCGAATTTTCTTCCAGCCTTCGTCTTCGTCGGCCAGAAGCGTCACTTTCGTGTTGATGCCGTAATCAATTTGCGCCATGCCGTCCGGGTTGAGCGAGAAGGTAAGCATCCCGGATTGAATCGCCTCTTTGTACTGCGCATTCGTCAGTTCCCCGACCAGGTCGATGGAGCCGGTCATAGGAACATGCGTCAAGCTGGCATTGTACGCGCTCGAAGCAATGACGCCGGCAACCCGGGCAGCCGCTCTTGCACCTTCCACGGAACCGTTGGCGCTCCGAAATCCGTTGCCGACATAGACGATGGCAAAATCATTGAATGCTATGGCATTCGTCTTGCGCGTCGCAAACGGAACACTGGACGGTTCGCCGACCACGCCGATGATTCGCCCGCCGCCTTCGGCCAGCATTCGCTTCACGAAGGAATGGAGGGAGGCATGAACGGAGGCGTCCTCCGAATCCACAATTACGGTATCGAAAAATTTGCGTTCGAGACGTTCAAACGCATTCGCGTAGTCTGCACCGGTAACGATTGGGTCTGCACCGCCCGTAAGCGGGGCATCCAGCAGCGCATCGAGTTCCCCGGCTCCGTCCGCTATTTTGGCCGCCGTCAAGTACTGGCTCTGTTCATTGATGACCGCGGCTAGATGCTCCGGCTCGCTCCCTTTGGCGAACAGCAGCCGTTCCAGCTGGCGTGTATTTTCATGCAGCACGAACTCCCGCATGCTCACATCCTCCAGGGAGTCGCGGATCGTGACCGTCATCTGCCGCGTCGTTGGATACTTGGTGAGCAGCCGGACCACTTTGGCCGCCGGATCCGCGTTGTCGTTCAATTCAAGCGTTGCCTGGGTTCCCCCTGTGCCGGCGCGAACGGCCAACACCGTGCTGGCTCCGCCCGCAAAAATTTCCCGGATGCAATCCGGGCCCTGGCCGTCGCCAAGCTTCCCGGCCAATTCACCAGGTGCTTCTACCGTTACGACTTGCGCAAGCGGTCCCCAGTTGGATTGGATCACGGCCGCAGCCACGCCGACGGTTCCTGTGACGACACGGGCGCCGCCGGCATTATGCCAACGGACATAGACGTCCGGCCGAATCTTCTGTTCACCTAAAATAAACGTTGCCCCTGACATGGGCTACACCTGCCTTTTCTGAAATTGTTGAACTGCCTTTTCCGCTTCCGCTCGGGTCAAGCTGTCTGTCGGGACCCGGCGCAAGGCTCCCGCCATCGCATCGGCCGAGACACCGAATTGAGCTGGGGCAGCCATAATTTCTGCCTTCGTATAAGAGGCTTCCGGCTGCCGCTTTCTTGGTTTGGACTCTATGGCTTCCGCCATGTTACGCACCTCCGATATGAATATGGTCGAGCAGCGGCGATGACGCCGCCGTCTGCAGGATGCCGAACCGGACATCAAACGAGATCTGTCCGCTGCGGCAAGCGTCCTGGGTTCCGTCAGCCGATACGCTCTGGATCAGCATCGGGGATTGATCCAGCATGCGCACCTGCCCGTCGAGCGCCAATTGCCGCACCGTCAGATCCAGCCAGCGGCTGCGCGCTTCCGCATGCGGAACCAGCATATGCCCGCGCAGCGTCGCATCAATCCAGGCCCCCTGACTCACCGTCTGGATGCTGCGGATGGCGGCCACACGCCAATATAAAGCGGGAGTATCCTCCGATGGGTTCCAGACTGCGGGATCGGTCTCTATCGCCGGGAAGCGATCGCGAGTCCATACGGCCATCGCCGCGACCGGATCCGGATCCAGCGGCGCATGTGACATCCACCCAAGGGAAAACACTTCAAACTGGACACTTCGGGTGACCGCCTTGAGCTTCTCATCCACCGTGTCCGCGCCTGTGCCTGTGTACCGGCAGAGGATGGACTGGCCGCTGATGGCGTCCGTCAATCGTTGACGATCCAGCGCAGAGATGACGGCGCCGGCCAGGCTGTCCACATGCGGTAGCTCCGCAGGCGCCGCATACGGCGTCACCTCGATCTTGCAGCTGGAGCCGGCCCAGTCGTTCTCTACCGTCTCGGAACCTATGGTGAGAACAAGGTAGGGCTTCGCTTCGCCCGCCTCCGCAGCGCCTGTGTCCAAGACCTTGCCGTTGACAGCCGGAATCCGATCGATCAAGCGCTGGCGGATAACATTGCGCAACGAAGCCCCCTCCAGATGCTTATCCATCCCGAATCCGCTCCTCCTGCGCTATAGCTTCCATCTTGCTGACCGGCTCCCGCTCCCGCAGCAGCGCAAGCGCATACTGTACCCGGAAGCGCAGCGTATGCTCCGGGTACGCATGACTCACCTCGGCATTGTACATTTCTTCTCCCCCCCTGCAGCTCCGGCGTACGTTCCCGTGAAGCGAGCCAATAATAAAAGACCACCCGGCATCATCATCCGAATGGTCTCTCCTAACGGTCTGCCACTCGCCCACCTTGACAGCAGGTCCAGCGGCACACCACTTCACACTATCATCTTATCACCCGATGCCGACCTTCCGTGTGCCAGCATCCGGCCAACGAGCGGACACAGGGCAGGCCAGCGGCGGAACAGCCTGCGCCACGCGGCTCCCCTCCGGCCCATGCCAGCGCTACTCCGCGTACACTTCCAGCCCGAGCAGGAAGGCCAGCTCCATGACGCCGCGCGCCTTAATGCGGCGGAAGGTGCGCTCGCTAACATTCATCTCATGGCAGAGCAAATAATCCGGCGTGCTGTTCTGCGGGCTGAGATAGCAACGCTCGATCACGCCCCGCTCCGCCTCGCCGAGATGCGCAATCGCCTTAGTCACATTGTCATGAACGGTCTTCATATATTGCTCCCTCTCAACATTGTGGACCGCGGTCTCCTCGACCGGCTTCCCAACCTTGTGCGTCGCGCCATGATAACGGGGAATATAAGCCAGCGTCGTCCGCATCTCCCGCCGAACCGCTCCGGCTTTGCGGTACAGCTTCGCCACAGCCAACACCGATTCTACCTGCTTGCGCGTCTCTGTCCGATTAATGGTTGCCAACATCGTGAACCACTCCCCAATACGTTATTTATAATATAAAATAAATATAGAAAGTTATTAAAAACAACATCGAGAAAATAATGATAGGTCATGCCGCCTGCATAAATAAGCATTGTAACTCTTCCGTTATTTACAATAACGATTTATACTGTAAGAAATTTATTTCTAGCAACGTACAGCAAAGCTATTGAGAACAAATGTTCGTAATGTTATACTGCAAGCATACCATACCGCCGAATTGAGCGTCAATGATGAATTGATGTTCATATATTAAAGGACGAGGGTGATAACGATGACTGGCAAGAACAGAGAAGTGATGGGTTCACGCATCAAGCAGCTCCGCTTGAAGCACGGCCTCTCCCAGGATGACGTCGCGCATGCGCTGGATATGAAGCGGGCAAATGTGGCCAACTATGAAGCGGGACGAACGACGCCGCCGAGCGATATTATCGGTCGTCTGGCCGATATGCTGCACACCTCTGCCGACTATCTGCTCGGGCGGACAGACAACCCGCTCGCGCTGCATGCGGCGGGGACGATTCCGGAATGGGCCACTGCCAAGGACAAGCGTGATTTCCGCAAAATGCTGGAGGAAGATCCGGAAGTAATGTTCGATGGCGTGCCGATGGACGAAGACGACCGCGAACGGGTCATTCAAGTGCTGGAAGCCTTGTTCTGGGATGCGAAGAAGAGGAACAAACGGAAGCCGAAGCGAACGGAATGAGCATTCGAACCTTGAAACCGCGGGGTGCATGGCATGGATGTTGAGAACATCGTAAGCAAGCTGATTCGAAAATACAAAACGAACTGTCCTTTTCAACTGGCGCAGCGGTTGAACATTATCGTCAAGCAGGCGCGGCTCGGCAATTCGACGCGCGGCTTCTATTACCGCAAGCTGCGCCGCCGCTATATCGTGATCAATACCGATCTGCCGTTCGAGTGGCAGCGCTTCGTCTGCGCGCATGAGCTGGCGCATGACCGGCTGCATACGGGAACCGGCCATTTCTTCATCGAGCGGAACACGCTGTTCTCCGTCGGCAAGTACGAGCGGCAGGCGAACGAGTTCGCGCTCCGGCTGCTCCTGGACAGCACCGTGGCGCTCCCTGGCGACACGAAGGAGACCTACTGCATGCGGCATGGCATTCCGCCTGATGTCGCCAAGTTCCTTCCTTACGGAGATTCGCATGATATTCAACGGGAGCTTGATGCAGTTCCATAGGCAATAAAATCAGAAACCGGTACGAATGCCGTGGCCTTTTATAGGTGAATCCCATAAGATGTGGCATCTGATGAGTAGGTCTGTGCCGGGTGCGCGGAGCCCGTAGTCTCCGCCCCCATGCCGCAACTATATGAGAGAGGTGATTCCCTTACATGAAAGCGCTGGTTACCGGTGTCTCCGGGTTTGTCGGAAGCCATATGGCAGAATATTTGCTTGATCGGGGCGTCGAGGTAGTCGGAACGATTCGCAACCGGAGCCGGATGGAGCATATCCGCCATATCGAATCGAAGATTCATCTGGCCGAGTGCGAGCTGCGCGATCCTTTCTCCGTCGAGACGCTGCTGACGCAGGAGAAGCCGGATTTGATTTTCCATCTGGCGGCGCAGAGCTTCGTCCCGACCTCCTGGAATTCTCCCGTCGATACGATTACGAACAATGTGGCGGGGCAACTGAATATTTTCGAGGCGGTCCGCCGTCACGATCTGGACTGCAAGATCCAGCTCGCTTGCTCCAGTGAAGAATACGGGCATGTCGAGCCTCATGAGACGCCGATTACCGAGGACAATCCGCTTCGGCCGCTCAGTCCGTACGCTGTGAGCAAGGCAGCACAAGATTATCTAGGATACCAATACTTCAAAAGCTACGGTCTGCATGTGCTCCGCACCCGTACCTTTAATCATACGGGCCCTCGCCGGGGCGAGCAGTTCGTGACGTCCAACTTCGCCAAGCAGATTGCCGAGATCGAGAAGGGAATTCGGCCGCCGGTCGTTCATGTCGGCAACCTGAACGCGAAGCGGGATTTTACGGATGTGCGGGATGTCGTGCGGGCCTATTGGCTTGCTCTGGAAAAAGGCGAGCCCGGCGAATGCTACAACATCGCCTCCGGCTCCTGCGTCACGATTCGCGAAATGCTGAGCATGCTGCTCTCCTTCAGCAACGTCAACATCGATATCGTGCCGGATCCGAGCCGGATGCGGCCGTCGGATGTCGAGATTTTGCTGGGTGATAACAGCAAATTCTCCCGGCAGACTGGCTGGAAGCCCGAGATCCCGTTGGAACGGACGCTGGAGGATTTGCTGAACTATTGGCGCGAACGTGCAGGCAAGCAAGCATTGTAAGAAGCAGAGGGACCGGAAGCTAATGAAAAAGAGCCGTAGGATTCCTTGATATGCTCCCCTTATAGCAAAAGGTTATTGTTATTTCACCTGTTTAAGGGGAGCATATCAGATGGGTTTCGATGCCCGGTCCCTTTATTTTCAGGGCCTCACGTATGCACGAAGCGTTATTTGGAAATACTATTACGTCAACTTGCTTGATGAACTTGCTTTGGTCCGCCTTCAATGTAAGCTTGCTTGTTTTTTAGCATATGATAGCTGATAACGATTAGCTTCCGTGCAATGGCAATACAAGCTTTTTTCTTGCCGCGTCTGGATGCGATTTTCCAGAACTTCGTTGACAACTCTGTGTTTCGGGAGCGAGCGATTTACCAAGCCGCTTCGCATAAGGCTACTTTGGCATGAGGATTGCCTATTACGCTTTTTGTACTTTTTTGCCGGCACTCTCGTGGTTGCCGGGTGCTACGCCAGCCCAAGAGGATAAATGTTCGGCGGAAGGAAGCTGATCCATCTTTCGCCAATCTCCGCAATCAGTGCCGCGGCTGTTGTTTCGCTGATACCAGGTATGGTTTGCAGCAGCTCATATTCATCTTGATACGGCTGCAGATGCTTGTCGAT
Organism: Paenibacillus thiaminolyticus; assembly: GCF_003591545.1. Lineage (GTDB taxonomy): Bacteria > Bacillota > Bacilli > Paenibacillales > Paenibacillaceae > Paenibacillus_B > Paenibacillus_B thiaminolyticus_A. The sequence goes on along the minus strand of NZ_QYZD01000011.1, from coordinate 126,100 downwards.
CTTCTCCTCCAGACTTGCAATGGATTGTTGAAGAAACTCAATATTGTGCCAGCAGTCCCGAATCAGCTCCATCTGGTGAGGAGTGATCGTCCCGAATAAGGAATCGGTCACTTGTTGTTTTTTTGTTGTTTATCGAGCCTCTTACGCATGCATCTACATCGTCAGCATCGACGTAACCTTGTGTGATCAGGCGGTCAAGCAAGTTTCGTCCGGATACACCGAATACATCCGAAATAACGGTACCAAGCTTGACGTTGCAAGATTCCAAGTATTTCTGAATCGATTTTTCTCTGCCGTAAGATTACCAACACGCTTTTTGCGCTATCGGCATAAGTCACGCATCTCCCGGAGATCTTCGTGAGGAATGAAACTGGCCTCGATCAATCCTACGCGCAAGAGTTTGGCAATCCACTCGGCATCGCTGATATTTGTCTTGCGGCCCGGAACGTTCTTGATACGCTGAGCGTTAGCGAATGTTTTAGTAAAGTAACCTTCCAAAATGTTGTAGACCGGTTCCCAGTAGAGACCCGTGCTTTCCATGGCGACATGAGTAATAGACTTGGACTCCAGCCAACTTTGCAGCTCAAACCAACGTTCAGAACGTTCGCACCTCGCTGGGGACGTTGCCTTCTGTATCCGTATTTAACACACAAACAACAATTTTCTCTTGATGAACATCCATACCGGCACAGTTTGGATTTAAGACTTCCATAGCAAACAACCTCTAACAAAAGAAATATCGTGGTGACGGATTGGCTCGATCGTTAGCATTTTTCTGTTCGCAGTCCTCTGATCTGGGCGGTCAAAGCTGCAACGGTTTGTACACAGTGCCAACCCTTACAGTTTATTTAACGGGGTTCAACCACCATAAAAAAGAACGTACTGTATCAGCATGTATTTGCAATATTGGAGCGTGAGAGAGTCGATAAACCCGCTGATTTACATGCTATGTTTGTAGGCGAAAAAATCATGTTCGTTTACTAATGCTTATGTAATAGGATTGCTTTTTTAGATGAGTTTATGTAATTATTGAACAATAGATTAATTGGAAATTATAAGGGAAGGGAATGATTTGCAATGACAGGATACACAGAGTTTGTGCCATTAAATTTGAAAGCAGTGTTCACAGATGTAGATTTAGAAGCGCAACAAATAACCACCAATATAATTTTCGAAGAAAAATTGATCGCTACTCTTACCTTTAATTTACGTGAAAATACGATGATTAAAGTTGGAAACTTTGATGATGTATGTCACTTTAAAAAACACGGAATTGATGAGCAATTTATTCTCTCAAGAATTAAGGGAGAAGTTCTTTCAATTATTGAGAATAATATTTCTGAACCTGATGACTTTTTTGTCTAATTCCTCAACATTATTTAGGGCTTGCTGAACGAGTCAAATATTACGACAGGTGGAATGCAAGATTCGACCACAGCCATCGCAAAAGCGGCAAAAAGAGAACCCGGAGTCTCTTCTCGAGGTTCATCACCAGCAGTTGCAGCCCGATCACGGTTTCGCTCGTCGTCTGAAGGCGCGCTCGAATACGGCCAAGCCCGTGGCTGCGCTTGCCTTCACCGAATTTTCCTTCCACCGCAGTACGCGCGGCTGCATCTGCCTTGGCGGTTTTCTTTTACTCTTGCCGATCGGCTGACGGCCGTCCGAACGGCAGCTCACTTAGCCGATTTCCCTTCTCCTTCCAGAAGCACAAGTTGTCGCGTTTGCGTATATCGGGTCAGCCAGCACCGCTTTGGGATAATAGCCGAATCGAGCACGGTAGCGTTCCACTACGGACTGCAGCGTCTGACTTTCGTTGTAGTTGTCCCAGGACAGATGCTCCCGGATTGCGTATCCGTTCACGACGCTGATCGCCAGCTTCGCGCCGAACTCGACGTTCGCCCGGGCTTTGCCGCGTGCGATCGGTCTGACATGCGGCTGGTACTCACGATGCGAACCAGCACACTATGCGTTCGTTTCTCGTACATCGCATGCTGCTGGCGACCAACTCCTGAATGACCAGCAGGTTCCTTATACACGCGGCACGGCAGAAGTCAGGCCATTGCCCGTTTCGGCAAGTTTGGCGATAATACGCAGATTACGAGCAACGAATCGCAGTTGCTTGCCGATCGCTTTGCGCATCGTACGCGGCTTCACCCGCCGCTGTTTGGCCACCGCCAGATACGCTTTGCGGGCGCTCTTCCCGGTACGTTCTAGGCTTACGGGATTTTCCTCGCTCCGGCTCATGCAGGACATCGAAGATACGCTCCAAATTTTTCCCGGGCCTGATTCAGCAGCGACAGATCCATCGGGTAGGCGATATCCGCTGGCGCGGCAGGTCGCGTCGAGCAGCAGTTCGCCCTCGTTCGTCAGTACCATCTGCCGTGGCTGCCACTCTGGCCGCTTTATCGGACGCGGCAGCAATTCGGCTGCCCGGTTCATCGTTGTCGTCGTCCGATGAGTCCTCGCTTCACTGGACTTGCTCGCTTTTTCACGGGCGATCCACTCGTTCACTTCATCAAGAGTTTCGCCGCCCAGCCGCTTGCGAAAATGGGGTTCTCCAGAATCTGACGAAGTGTCTCCCCATCGTCGGTGCCCAGCCGTTCCTGGATAATGAGCGCACCGAGCGCGACGCGGATGGTTAAGGCTTTTTGAGCTTTGAGACTCTTCTTGAAGTTCTTCGCATACTTTTCTTCGAGTCTCCACCATGGAATCATCTAAGCGAGGAACACCCAACGGTTATCTCATGCGAGTTTTGTCAGCCCACATTTTCCTTGCACTTGATTTCAACAAATAAGGCGTCAACTCCTTCTTTCTACTGGTCTTTTTTTCGTTCAGCAAGCCCTATTTAATCTATTCACAGGAATTTAGTCCCACAGTTCATATCAAAATAGTACCTTGGGTTTTACAATTATCTACATTATTTTGTATATTTTAGTGGTAATATGACTTTAAGGAACATGTCCCTTTATGGAACGGATGGTTGGCCAACTATCACACAAATAGAAAGGGCTGAATCAAATGAAAAGAATTTTCTCACTTGCTTCCGCACTCTTATTATTGGTGACAATTTTTTCAGTATCGATTGTCTCAGCCGCTTCTGAGGTTGAGATTCGTGCAGGAGAAACTATTTTTGTACCTCAACAAGAACAACAAGCAACATCCTCCGAGAATACTAGCACATTCGCAAACCCAATGGGGAGAATCGATTGTGTGCCCACATCCGCTGGAGGAGCAATATGTGATTGGCGGATAGCTGCTGGTCTTAAGAAGATAAATTACTCTAATGTGACAGTAACGTTTGAAAAATTGAACCGTGCAACATTTACTTGGGAGTACGTATCTAAACAAACGTTTAATTATCCTGTGAATCGAGCAAAATCTGTGATCGAGGATCAAGCTTCCATTGGTATATTAACTTCGGGATTTTACCGTGCTACCTTGGGGGGAACAATTACCACTAGAAATGGAACATATGTTGCAAGTTCCGAAACTCCGGCTACGTTTACTGTAGAATAAACTGTTGATATTTTCATAAAAAACAAGAGCCGTGGAATTCTCCCGGCTCTTTATTTATTGCCTCATCAAATGAAGTTGGTTTGTTAGCAGTTGGAGCTAATTTTATAACCATAAGTTATACGATATGTAACATTTGCCCGAAAACCAAAAAAGGCCCCGGGCGGACCAACCAAGGCAAAAGTAGTAAAGGTTATGAAGAAAAAATTGGAGTGGGTGATGGGAATCGAACCCACTATGTTTTGTTATTATTCAGTGGGATATAGCCTTGTTTAATAGCATCTTTCGGGTACTGACAATGATATAATATGTTCTAAAACTGGGGGGTACGTTTTAATCTCCCCCCACTTTTCCCCCCATATTTATATTTGAAAAAAACGCGTGAGGGTTGCGGGAGGGTAATCGAAAACAGGGATCATTTTATCGCTGATACGGTGGGAATGGAGCGACAAAATCTTTATGGATGGCAAGTCACAAGGGGAGTAACAAAAGTGGAGCTCAACGATGGAACAGCCGGGATAATCACGGAATGGTATGGTGGTTACTTCGCACTGGACAACGGCGCACGCTCACATGTTTCTCATATTACCAAAGTATTACCCGCCTGATGATGGCCGGAGGGAGACCGGCCGAAACCTACCGTTTAGTTGCCCTGTAAGCGTTTTTGTGGGGCAAGGTGGGATAATTCCCCCATATATAAATCCTAAACGCCGTACTGGGCATTTAAAACCCTATACGGCGTTTCTCTGCAAGCTAAGTCATTTGTGTTAATAAACGAGAGGATTTGTTAATTCCGTAAGTTGATGATTACCCTTAATCGGTAAGTCCATAAAATCAACATAGATCATATCACTGGCGGATATAAGCGCATTACTTTGGTTATCTACGGCAATGTATTCGATATATTCATAATCCATATCTATTTCACTAAGGGTATCTTTTTCAACGTCTAAAACCCATGTTATACCTGTATTTCTATTATATATTAGAGCGTGTTGTGTTTCCAAACTGTTTGCGGCACCATAAGCCATATCTAATTCTTCAACCCCTATGAGTTTTGCTTTGGCTATATCATCGGATATGTTACAGAGAACCCCTGAACTACTAAATGTACGGATAAAAGCATAATCACCTATAACAGTGAATGTAGATATGCGTTCATTAGCAAGCAAATCTTCAATAACCTTTTCCAGTCTAATATCTTTTACACGATTTCCCTCACTATCAAATTTCTTTATGAGATACTCTCTATTGTCCATGCCCTCGGCTTCAACATTAAGGGTGTACAGATAGCCATTAGATTGAGTGAAATTATATATAACTTCTCCAGAACCCTTGTCATTATCAAAATCAACAGAAAGAATAACGCTGTGATCCGTTTCATCAGAATTATCATCACTGACGTTTACAGCGTCAATGTAAGTTGTTCCTGCGGCTCCGTCTACCTTGCCTTTAAAAGATATTATATCCTCATTCAAGACATTTACATAGATTAAAGTCTGGTCAACGGTTTCAGAAAATACACTGTCCATTGAATTGTTGGTAATGTCGATTTCATAAAGAGTGGTTTCTAACTTCCCGTCTGGATTGTCATTATCAATTACTACTTCATTCATGTAGAAATATAATTTATCTTCAATCTGTGCTATACTACCAGTGTGAATATAGGGATTATCAATTTTTCCTAATTCATAAGTGGTATTGGCATCCAAATCAAATTTGTAATATGAGATTGAATGACCATCTTCACCATAACTGTAATATATAATGCTATTCTGTACCAGAGCAACTATATTGTCTACATCCTCATTAATTTCTAGCTTTAGATAAGAAAAATCTTGTCCTGTATCCTCGTCATGTTCTTGCAAAAAGATACTATTGTCAACAACGATAAAATCTTGTTGTACCTGAGCAGTACAGGCAACAGCACTAAGCATAAGCATAAGGCTTAAAATAAGAATGTAAATGCGTTTACTTTTCATCTTTAACCTCCAATCTATAGAGTATAGATAATAACACGAAAAGGGAAAGGTTACAGACCTTTCCCCTTAGCAATGCAATTTTAATAGATGTATCCGTTACCCCTGTTAGAGATAGCTGTCTGAATTGCACTAGCAGTTTTTGAATAGTACATGTTTGCGCTACTGTCTGCCCATTGAATGTATGGGTCGGCAATTCTGAACTGTTCTTTATCACTTCTTGCACCAGTAATCAGCATTGTGTGTCCGCTTGTGTTGTAGGCCCATCCACTTGATGTTGAAAGTTTAACACTAATCAGTGGGGGTGCATCGTAGGTATGGATTGCTGAATAGAAATTGCTTTGCATGGTGGATAGTGTTGTACTTGAAGCCTTGCTAACATAGGTATTAGCACTCTGTTTATTGTTAAGATAAGTTTTGGCTTCGCTAAAAGGAGTACCACTTGAGGTTGTTCCCAATGCTTTAGCAATAGTAGCTTGACTATCAGAACTACCAGTAAGATAATGTACGGCGGCTTTACAGGAAGCTGGAACACAGTAATACCTTTCGGACTGTTTCCAAACAAGGAACCCGTCAAGATATTTCCATGTTGTCGCTCTTGTTGTAATTTCGTTATCGTCGCCTTCGGCCAGTAGCTTTTCGATTGCAACAGCTTTGTTCTCATCAGTGAGATCGCTAGCTTCTATAGCTGCTACCTGTTCTTCAACAGTTTCTTCGGTTTCGTCCAACAAACCTGTATTAACTGTAGCGGCGGCTCTCGATAATTCAGCCCTTGCACCACCATTTTCCACTTCAAGATAGTTGTCTCCTTGTCCAGCTCCTTCAGCAAACGCTGTTGTGGCAAAAGTGCCTATTAGAATACAGGCTGACAGCAATACTGAAAATAATTTACGTTTCATAAAATCACCCTTTCTGCCAAATATACGGCACAATTTAATCACTTTACTCCGAAAGGTATCGCTAACATTTTAAGGAAACTGTTTCAATGGGCAAGTTGTTCGTTAGAGATGAAATGTAGCAGTTGGCTATTTTATTAAAAAACCATGTGCGAATTCTTCTCAAACCACATCACGTATAGGATAAATCCAATCTTCTATACTTTTTGTTTCTTTTAAAGATTTGTCACCCTAGTGTGACCAATCTCTTTTGTAACTTTTTCATCACACCAATCCTTTCTAAAATAAGATTTTTAGTTGAGAATAATCTTTCGCATACTATTACACTAATCAGATGATTTCAGTAAAAGATACATTAAAAAATCTTATAATAGTATGTGAATATATTCTCATGTTCTATTATAAATCAAACTTTTTTTGGTTTTCAAGTTTTTTTGAAAAGGTTTTCGCAAAAGTAAACCTTACTTCGTGTACGAGAAATTATACATAATTTACACTGGTTTAGGGCCGACTCTCTCGGCTTTTTGACATCTAGCTATGTACGCTGTAGCCCTCTCTCCAGTCCTTCACTTGTCCCTCACTCCTAATATATCCTCTACACGTATACAGCGCCGCTCCTCGTCTTGCTGCAGCCGTATCCGCTGCCCAATCATGTCAATGTCAACTACGATACCGGACACTTCGCCTCGTTCGAACGGGTCATAGAGCTCCAGTACAATTGGCTCCTTGTTTTCCATAGACCACTGTAAACGGCTGCTGATATCTTCCCATGCCTGTTCGTCCAGAAGAGGCCGTTCCCTGCGATTCTGAGCCCGCTGAGGTTTCAACAACGCCTCTTTATGCTGCGAAAGCATCATACGACGTTCGCATGTATCAATAGTCAAAACTTACTACCTACGACACATATGATCTATTGGTACAATTACCGGAGGTGATGACTATGTTTATACCTCCTATGTTGCTGGAGACGGCCCAGGAGCCATTCAGCGACCCACAATATATATACGAACCTAAATTTGACGGCCATAGGGCGATCCTTTCGTGTATCAGGGGCCAAACAAGGATCTACACTCGCCATAACAACGAATGCACCAGACAATACCCGGAGCTGCTTGCGGTACCATTCGAGGAGGATATGATCCTTGACGGAGAGCTCGTATGTATCGCTCCCGCGGGCGCCGTTGATTTCGAGGCCGTAATGACGCGGTTCCAGGCGCGCCGCTCTGACAGTATCCAGAGGCTGAGTTCGCAGCTACCGGCCACTTTTGTGGTGTTCGATATCTTGATGTACCACGGCGAGGATTTACGAAGACTTCCTTTAATGCAGCGCAAGGAAATACTTGCGACAGCCTCGCTCCCGACCAACGGACACATAACCGTTTGCCCGTTTATCGAGGCCGCCGGGGAAGCTCTCTACGACGATATCTGCGCCCGTAGCATGGAAGGAATTGTCTGCAAGCGAAAGAATAGCAGATACGTCAGCAGGCGCTCTCCAGCTTGGCAAAAGGTCATCAACTGGACTTATGTAGACGTGTGGATCAGCGGGTATCGGAAAGAAGAGTTCGGATGGCTTGTTGCTGTGGAAGACGGGGACAGGAGATTGCGGCCGGCTGGAGTTATAGAACTGGGAGCGAATCAGGATCATAAGCGGGCGTTTTACGGCGTTGCGAAGCCTTTGGTGATCGGTGAGGATAAGAATAATGTCTATCTGCAACCGGCGATAAGGGCGAAGGTGAAAACGCGGAATTGGACGAAGGTGAGCATGCTACGCGACCCGGTATTCGTCAAATTCTTGACATCATAAAAGCCCGGGAGAAATCCGGGGCTTTTGCTTATCCGTATACGGGTTTATTGCATCGCCGACCACTTCGCGCCGTTCAAATCGTACAACTGAATACTGGATTAAATTTTAACAATAAATCCAGTGTCATTAATTATTGCCTCTACTATTTCTGTTGAATTTCTTAGAGTGGTGTCAAACAGAAATTGTTGATTCGAGGGGGTTGATTCTAGTTTGTTTAACAAAAACAAAGAGCGTTCTGTTGAATCAATATCCCCCCTCATACGTATACGTTCGATTAGTTTTTCTTTACCTGCTCTCAATACGATATATTTCAATGTTACTTGCAAATCGGATATATGTTTACAGAACCAGTCAAGCTCATCTTCTACTACAAAGTCAATGACGACATTGAAGTCATTTTGAATAAAATTCCTGGTCAAAGTAAGAATATTCTCCCACGTTAGACTTAGGCGCTCCTCCCAAGATGTTTCTGATCCGTATTCAAACATATGCAGGATAGAATCACCTTCAAGAAGAACACATTTCTTCACCATTTGAGCAAGTTTTTTTGATGTTGTAGATTTTCCAACCCCGACTGGACCTGAAACGAGATAAATTACATTTTTTTTGTTTTCATTTGACAATGGTGAACATCCTTCCTAAGCCAATTATTGAAGTACAAATAGCATATCACATAATCATACAAATAATTATGTGCTGGCGTTGAGTCTGACCCAATCCGTCCCCCACAGCTATTATGTGGATAATAGTGTGGGCAGACAATAGATTAAAAAAGGTCACGGAACAATCCGGATCTTTTCCCGTATATGTTTTTTTGCAGCAAAAAAAGAGCCCCACCAGCACAATGCCAGCAGAGCTCCTTTTCACCGCGGCGAAACTTTCGTGTTAGTTTCCCTCCTGCTTTAGTACAAGCATTTAAAGCACTCTCTCATATTGTAATATTAGGAAAGGAGGTGGCTTGAATGAGCCGTCGTAGAACAATCACTGTTATTCTTCACCGAGGCCAAAAAGTATTGGTAGAGTGCAGACGCCGTAGAAGACGCTAACCTAATTACTCATTTTATGAAGCGTCGAACCTCGCTCCACTCCGTGTCTAACCGCAAGAAAAAAGCCTCGGAATAATTCCGGGGCTTTTCCCGTATATGTTCGATTTGCAGAAAAAAGAGCACCGCCAGCATAACGCCAGCAGAGCTCCTTTTCACCGGTTCCTCCGGATTTGTATACATTATACCAAATAAAATAGCCCTGCTGAAAAGGCGAGGTATGCGATGAAAGTGAACGATGAGCGCAAATTGGATACAACCATGTTAATCTTAGTTCTAAATTGAACCTCCTTGATATAAGTTAGATTGATTATAATTTTCTACTTAGGAGGTTTTATCTTGAAGAAAAAGGTTTTAGGTAGTAGTACAATTATGATGTTTGTCGCATTGGTGTTATTTGTATCAAGTGCTTTTGCGGCATCAGCAATATATGTACCATACAAGTTCGATACCACTATGACAAAAAAAGATGTAATTACAAGCGAAACGCTTCAAGTTGGTGCAGATTATATTGAGCTAAACATTGAAAGCGCATATTATGAACGTAATAAAGATATGGGTACGAATATTACTTTTGAAATTTGGAAAAAGGGCGGCATATTTTCAAGGGATTCACGTGTGAAATCATACAATTTAAACACCATTATTACTTCGAGTGATAAAATTAGACAAATACTATGTGAAAATTATTAACGATGATCCTTCAAGTTTTTACGTCACCCTCAAAGGATATTTTGTTACACAAGCAAATATCAAATAAATCAAACCACCATCTTTGATAGACGTTGTTAAAAGATACGTTTTAACTACAAAGGGCTGGGTACATATTTTATGACCTAGCCCTATAATATTTTTGTTGTGCTGTATGCTTCTCCTACTCTTGCATTTCTTGTTTCTGTCCCTCCCATGACAACATAATATTGAAGTTACTTCCGTTGTTAAATGCCTATATCCCACATACAAATATTTAGGCTTTATCCGTTGAAAGGACGACCTTCTGAACCTCGCCAATCCATCGTACACTGGCCCCGCCCGCCTCCGCAACCGCCCGGACATGGGCGTATGCGCTGCCCCTGATCAACTCTCCCGGTACAGGCACGCTATTGATTGATGCCGTGGTCTGCTGGTTCCCCCCACTCTCCATCCTTTCCCTACCGCTCCGACCGGCCCGAGAATCAATCCATTCAGGTTTCCCTCAGCAACCTTCTTGTCGTTGCTTCGAACCCATCATTTCGGAATTTATTATAAATCTTTAAAGTATTTTCAAAAACAAGGGCACAAGACGGCATTTTTTGGTAAACTCGGAAACGTTATTTTTTGACAAGGAATAACGTCATCCAGCACCATATATAGACAATTTAGCTGTGTGACGAGATAAGGGGGAAGACATTGCTTAATATCAACCGAAGCGTGAACATGAAATGTATGGACGCCAGCATTCCTTAACCGATCGTGAATGCATCCAATATTCACAAGCATACCTTTTGCTTCTGCTCAATCCATTGCTAATTGCAATTTACATTGTTTCTCTGCTGGTACGCCAGTGCGAACCGAGGCGGGATTTAAACCGATTGAACAAATTCGCGTTGGAGATCTCGTTCAGACGAAAGATGAAACAACGGGAAAAACAGGATATAATACGGTTATTGAATTGTTCCAGAGACAAACAAACGAAACGTATAAAATTACGGTCAAAGGAATAACGATAACGACGACGGAAGAGCATCCGTTCTGGGTTCCTGGCCGGGGCTGGATAGAGGCAAGACATCTTAAGGTAGGTGACCTGCTTCAAAATCCAGAAGGCAAACTTTATCCGATCAACCGTATCGAGATAAAGAACGGAATCACCACCGTGTATAACTTCCGTGTCGAAGGAGTACATAATTATTTCGTAACGGAACTGGAAATATGGACGCATAATTGTGGGGCCGGGGGAATGAGAAATATCCCGATGAGGGCACCTTCAGGAGGGGGCGGAGGCTCAAGCAAGGCGTCTAAGGGCACAGGTACTGTAGTTAAATCTAGTGTTCAGCAGATAAAACCACCTGCGGAATTCGGTTCTAAAAGTTTATTTGAAAAAGCCAATAATACGTTGAATGGGACGACGGGAGAAGCGTATAATCGTACTAAACATTACGGCAACACCCCTTCAAAAAAAGCAAGAAATGAAACTTTAAAGAGAGATAACTATACCTGTCAGTATTGTGGTAGCAAGGATCACCCCCAGGCAGACCATAACCCATCTCTTAAGTCACATTACCAAAATGGCGGAAAAAACACGACTAAAGAAGAAAGGGTTAAATGGCAAATGACCCTTCGAACTTAAATACAGCTTGCAGAAGTTGTAATACAAGTAAAGGGGCTAAGAATTACCCTGACCAATGGACAGCTGCTGACAAATATAAGGGTAGGAAGAAAGGTAAATGAGAAAATGGAGGACATAGATGGCTGACTACTTAACTAAAGCACCGCAGGATGAACTGGATGTTAATATAAAAGAATTAGTAAATGTATTAAATTCATTTGATGCTATTCAGACTATAGGTAGTTGTGGCGGACATCCTAACCCTTTACCCAGTCAGTGGGAAGAAGGAACTTGGTATGTAAAGTTTGATGTTGAACAATCCCTGGAGGGATGGCACACAATTGAGTTTTTAGCTTGGGCTATAAATCATGAATACGATGAGGACCTGACGGTGTTTTTTATGCCGAAATCAAGTCCCCCTTGGCTTAACGCACCGTCACAGACTTTGGCATGGGTTATTGAGGGATATAACAAGCAAGACCCTAATCAACTAGCAGATTTTTTGTATAAGGTAAAAAGTGACTTTTATAAGTCGGCGAAAAGTCTGGAGACTAAGGGTGACTAACAACCTTACCTTGATTGGCTTCATTCCTTTCAAGGTTTCTTTTTATTGTGGTAATGGATACACGCTCTCATTTCGCGCTAAGTAAGAGCCGCAGGAATGATCCCACGGCACGTTATTCTTTGTTGAACTACTATCATGCAAAAAAATCATATTTTTTTGTTTTACATAATAAAACCCCTACAAAAACTGGGTTTCCATACCGATATATTTAGTGTAAGGAACATTACAGTTTCTTTCATTACATCAAGGAGGTGACTAATATGTCTATTTTTATCGCTGTTTTGCAATTTATAGGTGAATCCATTCCTAAGCTGGTTGAACTGCTTCAACAATTTGCGTAACACCTAGCGTAGCACCTAGGCCCATGAATCGGTTTATACCCAGCCTGGTTCATGGGCTTTCCTTATACAACTAGGGAACAGCGCTTTGAAGCAGTTCAACCCGTACCGATTAACCGATACATTTTCAATATAATCTATTTACCCGAAGACTTCAACATGCTATCCACGATAACAGCAATTTCGGCCCGCGTGATCGATTCGTTCGGTACGAATCCCGTATTACGGCCATTCATGATCCCTGCGTCCATCACACGTCGGATCGACGCCTCCGCCCAATGTCCTTCATAATCCTGCTGCTTCGGTTTTTCCATTGCCCCCAGCTCCTTCTCAATCATTTTCACAAACTCGGACCATCGCGGCAGTATCCGGCTTGGACAAGCCTTGCCGCTCCAGTGCTTGTGCGGGACTACCTTATCAATGCTCAAGCCGTGCCGCTTGCACCAGCAACCCTCCCGCCTGATGAGAATGGCATACGCGGCAGGGAACGGAAGACCGTGAAAGCGAAGAATAAAACCGAAGCCGAAAAAATATGGGCAATCTTTGCTGCTGAGGTATATTCCGGAGAATACGTTACCCCTGGAAAAATCATATTTAAAAAATTCGCTCTCGAAGAATGGTTGCCGAACTATGCCTTTTTATGATACGGATGAAGCAAAAGACGTAATCTAACATTTAAGTACATTGAATGACACATGGAGACTGTACTTTATAGGTTGCATTCTTGGTGGTTTTCGGAGGGGAGAATTGACGGGGCTTGAATGGCCACAAGTAAATTTTCCCGAGAACTATATAGACATCAATCAAGCACTTGTACTTACTGAAAACGGACAGCCTATTATAGATGACACCAAAACGGATGCTTCAAATGGAATTGTAGCAATGCCAGCATGGCACATGGTATATGAAGGAACTTCAAAAACACCATTTCAAATGGCTTGAATCAAAAGATGCACTTGGTGATAAGTGGTTGGGTGAAAAACGGCAATTCGTCTTCCATTCAGGCGTTGGCAAACCGTATCACTTTACGACCCCGACAGGAACATGGTCCAAATTTCTGAAGAGGAACAACCTACGTCATGTGAGATTGCATGATCTGCGACACACAAGTGCTTCTTTATTAATTGAATTATTAAGATACGTATACTCACGTAACTAAAAAAATGAGCCAACACGTAATAAAAAGTTTCGACTCGTTCGACCCAAGTAAAAAGAGAACCGGCACGTCGGGTTCACCCCAATTTCACCCCAATGGGTAACTTCAAATCAATAAGTTACACGATATGTAACATTTGCCCAAAAACCAAAAAAGGCCCCGGTCGGACCGACCAAGGCAAAAGTAGTAAAAGGTTATGAAGAAAAAATTGGAGCGGGTGATGGGAATCGAACCCACGCTGCTGGCTTGGGAAGCCAGCGTTCTACCATTGAACTACACCCGCGAGAGGCCAAAAAACACACCCTGATCCCATAAAAACTGACCGAGTGTGTCCAATCAACAACAGATGGTCGGGACGACACGATTTGAACATGCGACCCCCTGGTCCCAAACCAGGTGCTCTACCAAGCTGAGCTACGTCCCGAAGCAAAGTAACTTTTCACAAGAATTAATATACCATATCGCTGAGTCTCATGCAAGGCAATTTACGAAAAAATGAACCAGTAAAATCACCCATATCCAGTACGTAACTGGTCACGACCTCTAAAAGAAACGGCCCCTCGCTCCTTCACGAGTCGACGAGGCCGTTCTCCAATGCGTATCGCGTCAGCTGCACGCGATTTTCCAAATGAAGCTTCTGCAAAATATTTTTCAGGTGATTTTTGACCGTATGCTCGGATAAAGAAAATTGCGCGGCAATCTCCTTGTTCGACTCGCCCCGGGCAACCCGCTCCAATATTTCGCGCTCCCGCATCGTCAACGGGGAATGCGCCGGCACCTTGCTGTTCTTGGTGGAAAATTCCTGCAAAATACGGAAAGCCAGCTCCTTCGACATGGGCGCCTCGTCGATGGCGATTGCCCGCAAATATTCATGCCATGCCGATGGCTGCAAGTTTTTCAGCAGATAGCCTTGGGCCCCTTTTTTCAGTGCTTCGAACAAATGAGTAATATCGTCGGATACGGTTACCATGACGATTTTGACATAAGGGAACCGCTCCTTAATATGCTTCGTCGCTTCCAGCCCGTCCATCACCGGCATCGAGATATCCATCAGGATCATATCCGGCATGACCGTCTCGGTCATCGCGATCGCTTCTTGGCCATTCACCGCTTCCCCTACGATGGCGAAGGAGGGATCGATCGCCAAAATATCCCGCATCCCTTCTCGCGCATGCTCATGATCGTCAGCAATCAACACACGAAATACCGGTTGTCCAGCCATTCTCATCGTACCCCTCTCCTCTCGAGTCGTGCCTATCGCGCCTCGGCCAGCCGCTCGGCTGCTCCCCGCTTCGAGACGCGCATAATCGTCTGCCCGGCCTCCCGCCTCATCTCGAATTGCCAGCCCAGCGTCCTGGCCCGATCCCGAAGCATTTTCAATCCGTACTTCCCGGCAGCGGCACACGGATCGCCCGCGAACCCCATTCCGTCATCCCGCACCTCGCATTCGAAGCCGTCCCCATTCAACCGGCCGATAACCCGCACACGCTTCGCATCCGCATGCTTCCTCACATTGGTCAATGCTTCCCGTACGCAGGAGAACAAGGCGATCTTCTCCTTGATGGTCAGTGATTCTTCCGGGATGGCCCATGCGACATCCATCTCCCACTCCGTATCTTTGTGAATGTCCTCGATCATTTGCATGAACGGATGGGACCAGGTAAAATCCTTCTCCTGCGGCACGGTCCGCAGGTTCGCAATCGCTTGCCGCACATCGTCATACACATGCCTCACCGTCTGGCGGAGCTTATCCAATTGACCCTGCTTCTCCTCCGAAGGGCATGACTCGAGGCGATCGATTTTGACCGACAGCATGAACAACGACTGCGAGATGCCGTCATGCAGCTCCTGCGCCAGCCTCTCCCGCTCCTCCAGCGCCGCCGTCATCCGCTGCTCCCGCCGGAGCGTCGCCTGCGTATCGTCCAGCTTCTTGAACAGCCGCGTCAGCAGCGTCGCCGAGACGATGAACACGATGATCGGGGCCAATATATTGCCCATATCCATCGACAAATAAGGAAGCAAAAAGGAATGTCTGACATATTCCCACAGCCCAATCGTCAATGTCGGAATCCATAAGATCAACCGCTTAATCATCTTGTCGCTCATTCGTGCATCCTCCCCGCTCAATCTGCCGCCCAGCCCCTTGCAGCCGGACGATGATCATCCCGTTCCTTTCTGCCGCCCTTTTCCCGGGTGCGCTTTCCAGCAAAAAAGCATGAGATCCCGCACGGGAACTCATGCCGCCTTCCTGCAGACGATGAGACGATGGCCCTGACTGTTCTCATTGCGATTGCGGCGCTGCCGTTGATTCCCGGACGATAATCTCCGAATTGAGACGGACGGTCCGGTTCGTAAGCGAGACGCCGTTCATCTGCTTGACGAGCATGTCCACCGCCGCCTTCCCGATCTGCTCGGCCGGCTGCCGCATCGTCGTCAAGCGCGGCCGCAGCTCGGAGGCAAGCACCTGATCGTCATAGCCGACGATCGACATATGCTCCGGCACCCGCAGGCCCGCTTCTGTCAACGCATTGATGGCGCCCAGCGCCGTGAAATCGTCCGCTGCGAACAGGGCGGTCGGAAGCTGCCCTTGGTCGAGCCATTTGCGAACCGCCTGATATCCGGATTCAATCGAGAACTCGCCCTGCTCCACCGCGAACGGCTCCAAGCTCGCTTCCTCCAACGCTTGCCTGAATCCGCGCTCCCGCTCGATCGAGCTAAGGAAGAAGCCCGGACCCTGGATATGAGCGATGGAGCGATGCCCCAGTTCCACGAGATGGCGGGTCGCTTCATAGCCTCCGCTATAATTATCAACGGTAACGCCATGCACATCCGGCTGAACGGTCTGATGATCGATAAGCACGAACGGAATATTCCGGTTCCGCAGCTCCGTCAAGTAGGATAATTCATGAATCGGCGACAGGAGTAGCAATCCGTCCACCCGATCCTCCTCAATAAAATCCCTTCCAACGCCTTCCTCTTGGGGATAATTCGCGACTGACAAAGCAAGATAATATCCGTGATCCTTCAAGAGGGAAGACACCGTCTGCACGATGCTGTCCAGGAACGAATCCTGCAGCGTCGTGACAATCATGCCGATGACTCCAGTTTTGCCTTTCGCCAAGCTTCGTGCCGCCGCATTCGGGTGATAGTCCAGTTCTTTCATCGCCTGCAGAACCTTCTGGCGATTCTTTTCTCGAACAGTCTGAGCATTGTTCAAGACACGGGATACCGTTACGACAGACAAGCCAGCTTTTTTGGCCACATCAAAAATACTGACTTTCATATCCTTCTCTCCTCATTGTCATCGTCATCCTGCCAGCCACATTGTTGTCATCTAGTATCCATAATAACCAATTTAGCGCTGCATTCCAATAAAATCTGCAGCAATCAGCTATTCATTTTGAGTATACTATGAATTAGAGTGGGCTTGCGCCAATCGCCGCCTTGAAACACAATTCAAGTTACGGCGTATTAGCTATATATAGGGTGGATGCATACATTTGCCCCACGAAGGAGATGGTAAGAATGATCGTAGCAACAACCGAGAATATCCCCAACTATGAAGTGACTGAAGTGCTTGGCACCGCTTTTGGCGTCGTCGTGCGCGCACGCGGCATCGGCGGAGACATTATGGCTTCCTTGAAAGGGCTGGTCGGCGGCGAAGTCAAGCAATATACGCAGATGATCGAGGACGCCCGGCGTCAGGCGATGGATCGGATGATCGAGAACGCGCACGCGATGGGCGGCGACGCTATCACGATGATGCGCTTCGATAGCGGCGATGTCGCGCAGAATATGAGCGAGATTGTGGCTTACGGAACGGTCGTCAAGCTGAGACCGGCTCAAAGGTAGGCGGGCCTATGTGGATCGTGATAGGTACGGCGTTAGTCGTATACGGACTCCCTTTGCTCGCCCTTATCATCCTCATCATCATCGGCAAAACCTATTTTGACAAGCGCTACAAGCAAGTCGACAATCCTCGCGATGTGATCGGCATCAACGCCGATTATGCCCCGACCAAAGAAATATTTATCGATCCTCGCGACGGTTATAAATATCAGGTATACTACAATGCCAAAACGGGCCAAAGACAATATATCCGCATGGATTGATGACGATTGAGGTTCATTTGGCTTCAAAAGAAAACAGCCCGCATCCCTATCATGGGAACGGGCTGTCTTACTCTAGCTAATTATTCCGGCTTTTTCTGGGAAAAACTGACTTCCGGCGTCGTCATCCGGTCGTAGAACTCAACATATTGATCACGCTCGTCCGATGCGAGCAGCGCCATCGCCGAACGCGGATGCTCATCGAGCGTTCCGGTGACGAGATATGGAATCAGGTAACCCCACTCCCATTTTTCCCGCGTCTTCAGCATATGATTTTGAATGAAGCCCAGCACCGGACGCATATGGTATCTGCTGTTCTTCAGATGCGTCAGCAGCAGCTCGGTCGGGCAGTTCCCTGCGCCGCGTCCCATGCCGTAGACGGAGGCATCCAGAATCTCGACGCCCAGCTCGGCTGCGACGAGCGTATTGGAGAAGGCTAGCTGCATATTATTGTGTGTATGCACGCCCAGGCGCTTGTTGGGCAGATGCTCCTTGAACTTGTGCACCAAGTAATGTATATCGTTATGATCGAGGCTGCCGTAGGAATCGACAATATAGACAATGTCTACCGGGCTGTCCTTAATCATGGCGAAGGCTTCAATCAGATCGTTCTCCATCACGTTGGAGAGCGCCATAATATTAATCGTTGTCTCATAGCCCCGATCGTGGAAAAGCTGAATCAGATCGAGCGCTTTGTCAACATCTTTGCTGTAGCAAGCGACACGGATCAGATCGAGCATGCTCTCGGAGCGAGGCAAAATATCATTTTCGTCCACCCGTCCGATATCAACGAGCGCCGACAGCTTGGTTGTTCCTTTTTGCGGAATGACTTTACGCAGGAAATCATCATCCAAAAAACGCCAAGGACCTGCTTCATCAGCGCCTTTAAGCAATTTCGGCGAATTTTTGTAGCCAATTTCCATATAATCGACGCCCGCTTCGTTCAATGAGGCATACAAGCTTTGCACGAACTCGACGCTGAAATCCCAGTTGTTGACGAGACCGCCGTCGCGAATGGTGCAGTCGATAATTTTACAATGATTCGTTTTCATCCCGCTATCTCCTTCTCAAAAATAATTTTCTCTCTATTCTAATAGAGAAGACCTCCGAAAGTAAAGGAAATCCAGCTTCTTTCTCCGCAACGATTCTACTTTTTTACAAACCATCCTTTGTTAAGTGCGTGTTCAAAAAGGCCGATATTCAGCACCGGAAAATTGCTTGAACTCGAAGCGGCAGCGCAGTGTAAACAAGACTGCAAGAGAGCTGAAAATGGTTTCCGCAGGAAAACATACATCAGAAAACTACACTTTCCGCGAGTGAGTGCAAGATTCAATGCGAGGTTACTCCCCGCAATAAAAGTGATCAAAGTCATTGTAGCCCGGACCTCTCTATGCTAAAATCCGATCACCAATTGATAAAGATTATCATTACCATTTGTTGACTGATATTATTATTCCGCACAGAGAAAGAAGGATGAACACGATGGGCCGTCATATTCCCCGTCCTGCTCTATCAACCACCCCATTATGTGAACTCAAGCCTGGCCAGACAGGCTGTATTTGCGATCTGTCCGAAGCCAATTCTGCCGTATGCCGGCGCTTGATGGAGCTCGGCGTCGAGGAAGGTACGCATGTGCAGGTGATGCACGCCGGCCTGCTCGGCGGACCTCTTACGCTGGAGGCGAACGGCCAGCTGCTCGGCATACGCCGCAGCGATGCCCGTCGGATCGGGGTGAATGCGGTATGAGCACACAGACAACCGCACTGGTCGGCAATCCGAACACCGGCAAGACTTCCTTGTTCAATGCCCTTACCCGCTCTTACGAATATGTTGGCAACTGGACAGGCGTAACGGTGGAGAAAAAAGTGGGGCGGCTGCATCGTCAAGCAGGCGCCCTGATCGATCTGCCGGGCATCTACTCGCTTCATCCGATGTCAAGAGATGAGAGCGTCGCCGTACAGTATTTGCTGGACGAGCGGCCGAACGCCATTGTCAATGTCGTGGACGCCTCCCAATTGGAGCGCAATCTCATGCTGACTGTGCAGCTGCTCGAGTATGGCGTGCCTGTATATGTCGCCCTCAACATGACGGATGTCGCTGCCGGAAGAGGCATTCATATCGATCCGGCGAAGCTGTCCGCCGCGCTCGGCGTCCCGGTCATTCCGGTGAATGCCCGCAAGAAGCAGGGCATCGCCAGCATTTTGGAGCGCCTGCAGCCGCAAGCGGCCGAGGCCGAGGGCATACCCCTACAGGACTCTGCTCGCGGGGGCGCATCTGGAGGCGGCTCAGCATCACCGCTTGGGCATGCAGGCCAACGCCGCAGCCCGCTCGTGCTGAATTACGGCAGCGAGGTGGAGCAGGCGATCGAGCGCATCTCCGCGCTTCTTCCCGGCGATGACACGGTGCCGCTCCGATGGACGGCGCTGCAATATATCGAGCAGAACGAGACGGTCCGCCAATCCGTCCAGAGGCGGATAGGCGACGAACAGGCCCGCCAGATCGGGCGCATCATCGAAGAGGCCGAGCAGCACCTGCGGGACAGCGGAGCCGCGCTTCATCTTCCCCAGCGGCTGCGCAGCATCCGGATGGAATTCATCCGTCAGGTCATCGCTTCGTCCGTCCATGCGGAGCAGCGGCAGGCACGCACAATGACAGAGCGCCTCGATAATATCGTCACGAATCGATGGCTCGGCATTCCAATATTTATCCTTATTATGTTTCTGATCTTCAAAGTCACCTTCGACTGGCTCGGCACGCCGGTGTCGGACGCGCTGGACGAGTTCTTCTCCGGCCCGTTGACCGAAGGAGTCGCGGCGCTGCTGGATGCGGCAGGAGCCTCCTCTTTCACGCATGCGCTGCTGGAGGAAGGCATTATCGCCGGGGTCGGAGGCGTGCTGGTGTTCGTGCCGCAAATATTTTTGCTGTTCCTCTTCATCTCGTTCATTGAAGATTCCGGTTATATGGCCCGGGTCACCGTCGTGATGGACCGACTAATGGAAGCGGTCGGCCTGAACGGCAAGGCGTTCATTCCGTTCGTTATCGGCTTCGGCTGCAACGTGCCGGGCATTATGGCGGCCCGCACCATCGAACAGCCGCGGGAGCGTCTGGTCACGACGCTGCTCGTCCCACTCATGTCCTGCTCCGCCCGGCTGTCGGTATATGCATTATTCGCCGGCGTATTCTTCCAGGCGCATCAGGCGATCGTCGTCCTCAGCCTGTACTTGCTCAGCATCGTGCTGTCGCTGCTGCTGGCCAAGCTGTTCACGAAGCGCTTGATGAAGGAAGAGCACAGCATCTTCGTCGTCGAGCTGCCGCCTTACCGCATGCCGCAATGGCAGACGCTGTTCCGCAGCACATGGAAGAAGGGCAAAGGCTTCGTCCGCAAAGCGGGCACGTTCATTCTGGGCGGCTCGGTCCTGATCTGGTTCCTCACCTACGCCGGCCCCGGCGGGCTCGGAGTAGAGATGGACGACAGCTATTTGGCGCTGATCGGCGGCTTCCTCGCCCCGCTGCTCGCACCGCTTGGCTTCGGGACATGGCAAGCCGGGGCCGCGCTGTTGACCGGGTTCCTGGCCAAGGAAATCGTCGTGTCCACGATGAACATCATCTATCATGCGCCGGATGCGGCGATGCTGCAGGCACAGATTGCCCAAGCCTTCACGCCGTTGTCCGCTTATACGTTCTGCGTGTTCCTGCTGCTGTACGTCCCCTGTCTCGCGACCGTCGGCATCCTGCGCAAGGAGACGGCTTCATGGCGGTGGACATGGTTCTCTATCGGATATTCACTCGTCCTCGCCTATGCCGCGGCACTGGTTGTAACGACAGTCGGACATTGGCTTGGCTATATGTAAGAAAGGATGATGGTGATGCCCTGGTTCGAGATTGCCCTCGTATCCGCTATCTTCGGCTATGCCGGCTGGACGCTGATCCGGCATATCCGCAAAAGCAAGCAGGGCGCGTGCGCCACATGCGCCCTGAATCGCTCCTGCTCATCCGGAAGCTGCGCTTCCGCGCCGAAGGTTCAGCCGGAGCATAAGGTAACCGAATAGAATCGAAGAAGGAGCGCGCCCGCAATGGGCCGCTCCTTCTTCGATCTCAAGCCGCTTCGCTACTCGCCGGCTTCTCGCCGCACTGCCGGGACTTCCGTCCCCGCTTCGCTGCTTGGCTTGTTCATGTTCGCTTCACGCACTTCGCCGGCTTCGAACCGCCCCGATCGCTTCGATGAATCTCCGCTCCACGCTGCCCAGATAAGAGTCTCCCCGGCGGATGTAGACGACAGAGACTCTGTTGAACGGGGCCGGAATCGGAAACACGCGGAGCGAGCCGTCCGCCTCTTGCTTCTTCACAGCGGCTCGCGGCACGACGGTAATGCCGAGTCCGGCCGCAACCGTGCCGATAATCGTCTCCAGTGTACCGAACTCCATCACCTTCGTCGGCTGAATGCCTTCCTGCTGCAGCCATCGTTCGAGCTGCGCCCGGTAGCCGCAGCCGCGCCGGAACACAAGCAGCGGCAGATACAGCAGCTCCCGGAATGGAAGCGGCTTGCCGGGCTTGTCTTCCCATGCGTCCGGCCCGCAGACGAGCACCAGCTCCTCCTCGAAGACTGGAATCGTCTCAATATTGGCTGCGCTCACCGGCCCGGAGACGAACGCGCCGTCCAAATTATAATCAAGCACCTCTTCGGTCAGCTTCTCGGTCACTCCCGTCACGAGAGAGATATCGACCTTCGGATGGTTGCGGTAGAACAGGCTGAGAATATCCGGCAGCCCGACGACCGTCTCGATCGAGCCGATAAGCAGAGAACCGGCCGGATCGTCGGGATCCTGGAACGCCTTCTTCATCTCCGCCATCAGCAGGGCCATGCGCTCCGCATAATGGAGCAGCTTCCGCCCCTCCGCATTCAAGGTCATGCCCCGCCGGTGGCGATGGAACAGCGGATATCCGATCTCCTGCTCCATCAGGCGAATGCGGGCGGTCACATTGGACTGGACGTATCCCATCTCCTCCGCCGCCCGGCTGACGCTCCCATGCTCGACGACGGCCAGAAAAATGTGTAAATCGCTTACTTCCATCGCTGGCTTGTCCCTCCGATCCGCGCTGAAACTAGGTATCATTATCAGTGATATCTTAAATCACTTTCAATTATTTTACAAGATATCTGAACCGCACTATGATGTAGGTTGGTTGCTTTAATTAGGATAGTGGATACAGGAGTGAGTAACATCATGAGCAAGTCCCGTTTTTGGAAAGGTGCTTTATTTTGTTTGTTTTCCGCAATCGCTTGGGGAGCGATGTTCCCTGTGGCCGAGAGTGCGCTGCATCATATCGATCCGTTCTGGTTCTCCGGCATACGCTACAGCGCCGTCACCGTGCTGCTCGTTCTGCTGCTTGCCTGGAAGGAAGGCAGACAGGCATTCCGGACCGAAGGCCACGGCATGAAGCTGTGGGGATTGGGAACACTCGCTTTTATGGTATATAACTTTGGCGTCTTCTGGGGCCAGCATCAATTGGGCAAATCCGGCGTGCTGCTGGCGTCCATCATGGAATCGTTCATGCCGATGCTCGCCGTGCTGCTCGTCTGGTCGCTGACCCGCAAGCGTCCGAACATCCGGACCTTGGGCTGCGTGGCCGTCGCCTTCATCGGCGTGCTCTTCGTCGTCACGAAGGGCGATTTCACGGCCTTCGCGAATGGCGGCCTGAAGCTGCTCCCCCTCCTGTCGGTATTCGCCGGCGTCATCGGATGGGTTGTCTTCACCGTCGGCAGCGGCCAATTCTCCGGCTGGTCGGCGCTTCGTTTCTCTACGCTGACCTGCATCTACGGGGGAGCCACGACGATGGCCGCCGTCCTCGGCCTGACGCTACTCGGCATCCTCGATGTCCCGGAAGCATCCCAGGTGGTCCGGATCATCCCGGAAATGCTGTTCATGATCGTCGTAGCGGGTCTGATGGCCCTGCTGAGCTGGATACAGGGCATTCAGCAGCTCAATTCGGTGAACGGCATGCTGTTCATTAACTTCGTGCCTGCGACGACCTTCATCATCTCGGTCATCCAGGGCTATGCGGTCTCCGCAGCCGAGATTATCGGCTCGCTCCTTATCGTCGGCGCGCTGATCGCCAATAATCTGATTACGCGGCGGGAATCCGCCCTGGAAGCGCGCAAGCCGGCGGCCTCGCGTCCTTCGCCAGCACTCCGGCCCGCCAAGAAGCAATCACATGTGCCAGCAGGATAACACACTTTTCACAACATATCTATTGGACAAGGGAGAGACGCCAAGCGCGCCTCTCCCTTTTCTCTTCGCACATGCAGCGCACAGGGCTCCTTGCCCGCTGCTTGTCCCTCCCCGTATCTGGATTGCCGGGACTCAGCGGGCATTTTCCGGGCACTTAAATTTCCCGTAATCGTACTGTGTTTTAGCCTCATGACAGCTTGGCACTTTACGTCGGCTCTTTCTAAGATGAAAATGCGGTTCAGCTCTCATTATCCACTGCTGCATGATGCAATTCGTCACTCGTCCGGCGGTGCATAATGCATTGGCACCGTCCAGCGTTGCATAATGCACTCGGTTCTCATCCAACGTGGCATAACGCATTTGGTACTCGGCTGCATAACGTATTTGGTACTCGTCTAATGCCATATAACGTAATTCGCCGTTTATTCAATGCTTGATAGTGCAATTCAGTACTTGTCCAATGCTATAAATCACAATTCAGTACGCATCCACTGCTGCATATCACAATTCAGTACTCATCCAATGCTGCAAAAATGCAGTATCTGCTCTCCCAACTCTATCCGAAAAAAGAATTCCTGCAAATGTGCATCAATTTTTCCCATTTGACTTCGATCCGAGGCTATAGAGGCGAAAAAGATGCACTTTTGCAGCAATTTCATCTAATTACATTAAAAACAGGGAAAAAGCTGTATTTTTACAGGATTTCCCGCAACCAGCGCATTATAAAGCAACAATCTCGTTATCTACTTGCACTCAATCCCGACTCCCCTCTCCATCTTATCTCCCCGTACTCGCCCCGCATCCGCCACGAGACCAACTACTCACTCCACACCCGTACCGCATCCGCCATGAGGCCAACTACTCGTCACGCACCGTACCGCATCCGCAGGGGCAAACACTCATCGCCTCGCGCTTGGTCCGGACCTGCGAAGAGCCAAGAGTCGCCCCGCCTCTCCCCTGCACTCGATCCTGCTCCTGCAATCGTCCCTCAGAAAACACAAAAATAGCCGAGGCCGACTCTACGCCGGCTCCGGCTATTCTGTGTTGTCATGTCGAACGGCAGACGCTTAAGCCTCCGACAATACATATTCGGTAATGGTGCGGACCATGACCCCGGTAGCGCCCTTCGGATCGACCCCGCGGCCGCTGCTCAGGAAGGCGGTGCCCGCAATATCGAGGTGAATCCAAGGCAGGCCGTCCGCGAACGTGCCGACGAACAATCCGCCCGTAATCGTGCCTGCCCCGCCTGGAATGGCGTTGCGCACGTCAGCTACGTCGCTCTTCAGCATATCCCAATATTCCTGGTGGGACGGAAGCTGCCAGACGTATTCGTTCGTGCGTGCCGCCGCTTCCTGGAAGCGGGCGAAGAAGGCAGCGTCGTTCGTGACGACTCCCGTCGAGATGCTGCCGAGCGCCACGCCTACGGCCCCCGTCAAGGTCGCCGCATCGATAATCTTGCTCGCGCCGAGCTCCTTGGCATAGGTCATGCCGTCCGCCAGCACGAGGCGGCCCTCCGCATCCGTATTCAACACTTCAATCGTGCGACCGCTGTAGGAAGTGAGGACATCCCCCGGCTTCAAGGCGTTGCCTGCCGGCATATTTTCGGCCGAAGCGACGACGCAGACCACGTTCACCTGCGGCTTCAGACGGCCGATAGCTGCCATCGCGCCCAATACGGCCGCGGAGCCGCCCATGTCGCAGATCATCTCGTCCATATTGCCAGCGCGCTTCAGCGAGATGCCACCGGTGTCGAAGGTAATACCTTTGCCGACGAGACCGCACACATCCGTCCATTCCGGCTTGCCCTGGTATTTCAAGGCGATCATGCGCGGCGGGTTGGACGAGCCTTTGCCGACGCCCAGCAGGGCGCCCATGCCCTTCGCCTCGATCTCCTTCTCGTCCAGCACATGCGCCTCGAAGCCGAACTGCTTCGCCAGTTCCATCGCCGTCTCCGCGAGACGGCTTGGGTACAGCACATTGCCTGGCAGATTCGTCAGATCGCGCGCAAAGGTCGTTCCAAAGGCATAGGCTTGTCCGCGAACAGCGCCTTCGTTCCATGCCTTCTCATCGATACCTTCTCCGGCCAACGTCACTGCTTCAACGCAGTGAATTGGCTTTGCGTCTTTCTTGTACGTCACACGCTGGTATGCTCCGAGCAAGAAGCCTTCCACCATGACATGCGCCATCGCAGCCGCCTCTTCGCCGGCTGCCTTCTTCAGCTCGTCCGGCACGATAACCGCGATGCGGGACAGCTTCAGCTTGACCGCTTCGCGCGCAGCCTCCGCGAGCATCAGGCGCACTTGCTTCGTCGCAAGCGCCTCATCCTTGCGGCCGACCGCGATCAGGACGGGAGCCTTCTCTTGTCCTGTCGCCGTGACATACGTCTTGCAGCAGCCTGCCTCGAACAGCCCGGCCTTCACCGCTGCCTGACAAGCTTCCGCTCCCGGGAACCCGGAAGCTTGCTCCAATTCGGAGCGGGATCCAATGACGACGATGCCGTCCGCTTCAATGTCGCTTGCAGCCTTCGCTGCCGTCTGAATGGTAACCTTGTCCAGCCAAGCTACATTCAATAAGTTCACGTATGTATCATCCCTTTTACTTATAATGAAGTGCCCATCGTATCCATACTATCATATCTTCGGAGATTCGGGCATGGCAACGGATGCTTTTCGGTCATTGTACCGGTGCCGCAGCAGATCTGACTCGGGTGATTACGATGTGACCAAAGGAAGCTTGATGACGAATTCCGTCCATTCTTCCGCCTTGCTGTCTACGTCAATGATCCCTCCATGATTTTTAATAATGCGGTAACTGACCGACAATCCCAAGCCAGTGCCCTCCGCTTTCGTCGTGAAGAAGGGGTCAAATAAATGCTCCAGCGTCTTCTTCTCCATGCCGATTCCGTTGTCCCGTATCCGGATGGCGACATACCTGCCTTCCTTCTCCGATGTGATGTGAATCCGGCCCTGGCGCACTTCCTGCACATGTCCGATCGCTTCAATCGAATTGCGGATAATATTCAAAATGACCTGCTTAATCTGCTTCACGTCAATCGAGATGCAATGCGTATCGCCGTGAAGATCCTCTTCCAGCTCGATTTCGCAGCCTTTCATCAACGCTTCGCTTTCGGTAAGGAGTACGACTTCGCGGAGCAGGGAGGAGATGGGAATCTCTGAGGTCTTTGGGGCGGATGGTTTGGATGAATTCAGAAATTCAAAAATGATGTCATTCGCGCGGTCAATCTCCGCGAGGATGATTCGTGCATACTCTTCCTTGCCCAGATGCATCAGATGCGGACGCAACAGCTGGATAAATCCTCGAATCGACGTGAGCGGATTCCGTATCTCGTGGGCGATGGCAGCCGCAATCTTGCCCAGTATCGCCAGCTTGTCATTCTGGTACGCCGTCTGCTCAATCCGCTTGAAATCGGATACATCCTTGATGCTGAATAAAAAATCGCCGTCCATCTGATCCCCGTAAGTAACGGTAATTAAGTAGTGCCTGTCGTTCCGGTCAGAGAACTCATGATAGCGCTTTCTCGTCAAAATAGTATCTTTGTACAACCGCAAAATTTTTTTACGCTTGTCCTTTTTGAGCAGAGGATGGAACAGTAACTCCCGAAGACTGCAGCCAATGAGCGCCTTGCGGGGAATATCGAGCAGCTTGGCGGCCTCCACATTGATAAACGAAAGAACGCCGCTGCTATCGAACAATACAATGCCGCTATCCATTTGCTGAAGCACACTTTCATATTTATTGCGCGCCATCTGGGTGGAGTACAATGCCTGTGCGGACCGAAACCAAGGTTCGCGAATCGGGTCTAGTACCAATGTGATCCCCTCCTTGCTTCCCTGTTCTGCCTTATTAGCCGTAATCCATTCCATGAAATACAGAAACGAACGATGCATCATTTTCATGGCCTCATCCGTCTCAACATGGGACAGCACGGTAAACATTGCTTCCTCGTGGAAGCTCCATACAATCTCCGGATTCAGCGGAGCGGCACGGGCAGTCTCGCGTGCAAGGTTCAACTCCCTTATTCCGCCGTACAGCATATAACGCCTGAGTCCTTTGACATATCGAAGCTTCCATTCCGACCGTTTACACTCTTCCTGTGCGCTTATCAAATTCATGCGGGACTCACCTCATCTACGGCAACCTGTTCCGTTCGGCAAGACCAATTCCAACAGTTCCATCATAGTAAACTTTTGGCAAAAACGTCAACCCTAGATAATGTCGAAAATGTACAAAAAAACTCGTATCCCATAAAAGTAACTTAAAGGATAGACAACCGCTGCCCCATACTAAAAAAAGGCGACCCAGTCATGTATCGATGCCCCGTCATCGCAGCTGTTCCTGCGACGGTCCCATACGACCGCGTGTCGCCTTTCTTTATGTCGAACTCTTCCATTAGACTGGCTCCTATCCTCTCTACTGCTTCATGAGCTGCGCCTTGCGCCGGCTCATAAGAGCGAGTCGCCGCTTCAGCTGTGATTCCCATTGCGTATCCTTCCACTGCTTGGCCAATGCCAGCAGATCGAGCGCATTGTCGATTTGGTTGCGGACCAGCTCAAGCGGATCGTCATTCTCATGATTAATGCAGTTCTCGAACAGCTGACTGTCGTCCGTGGTGACGTAATCCTTGAAGTTCACCTCCTCTACCCCATCGCTTTGAGCATACTCCGCCAAAATTTCGTACTCATTTTCCACCAGAAAATGCACCTCGATACGGTGGCACACCGGACACAGCAACAGGGGAACATTTTGTATGCGAGTGCGGTAATGCTGAAGCGTGCCCTTCGTTCCGATCATGCTTGCTCCACAACAGAAACTCATGTTCTCCCTCCTCGGCATGAATACAAGGCTTCTGCATACGGCCGTCTCTCCGTCGTCTTGTTAGCTTATTCGATACGGACGCCGTTAATTCCTTCAATAACAGCGAAGTTCCTCCTAACGTCCCACGTCCCCCTACGCCTGTCACGTCTAATCATACGTTCTGCCGGCATATAGATGTGACATTAACGATCTTCAAAGGGAGGTTCGTCGATGAAGCCTAACATGCTGTTCATTGGCTCGAAGCAGATCGATTATGTCCAGTATGACGAAGCAAGCGGGCAGCTCTATATTCACTATGCAACCGGACGGACGGATGCCTATTGCTCCGTGACCCCGCATTGGTATGAGCAACTGCTCCATTCTGAGAATCGTTATGACGATGTCGTTCAGTTGACGGCTCGCTCACGCCCGGAATTAAGTGATCAAGGAGCCGTATCTGTCGAAAGGGGCAGCAGCTCAAATTAGGGCCCTTCATGTATGTATACCTGTTCGCCGCGGAAATGAAACACTGGTTTATCGCCTTTTTAATTTGGAATATTCTGGTTTGAAGTCGGATAGTATTAGGGTGTAGTTCGATTTCGTTCGTTTGCACCCCCCTATATACCTGAAAGGAGGACCCTCTTATTTCTATCCGCAATGAGCTGTTCCATTCCATCCGTGAACGCCCGTCCGCCGCTATTCACCTGATGGTGAAGAACCCGGACACCCTGTTCGCATACTGGCATATCTCCCCGCGCAGACGTGCTGCCGCGGAACGGCATTACGGCCGCCCCTGGAGCACGATGACGAAGAACATCCGTCTGTACGCCGCGCCGCATCCTGGAAGGCTGCAGTCCGGGAGCGGAGATACGCCGCTTCCCTATCACGATTGCCGCGATTCTAGAGTCCAAGGGGATGAAGCGGCTTCGGCATATCTTCGTCCTGTGCTGCCTGGAGGAGCCCATGCGGCCGATTTCGGCATTCTGGATGACGACTCCCAATTCGTGCCGCTTGTCCGTTCTTCCATTGTATGCATCCCTATGTCCGCACATGCATATGCCCATTCGGCCCGGCTACATTCCGCTTCATCCGGAATCATGGCGCCCAAGTCCGAGGCCGGCACTTTATTCGAGCAATTTTCCGTATATACGCTATATTCCAAGGATGAAGGAGTCCACGCATGATAACAACAGTTCCGCATTGCAAGCGTACCTCCCCCGCAAGTACGGGGCAGATCGCTCTGCTTCTCCATGCCCATCTGCCCTATGTGCGTCATCCGGACCGCAGCGGCACGCTGGAGGAGCGGTGGTACTTCGAAGCCGTGATGGAAACGTATCTTCCGCTGCTGGATCGGTTCCGGCAGCTTGAGCGGGACGGCATCCCGTTCCGGTTGACGATCTCGCTTTCCCCAACCCTGATCGCCATGATGGACGACCGCCGGCTTCACGAGCGGTTCGAAGCGCATCTGGCCCAATCCATCCGCCTCGCATCCGCCGAGCTCGATCGGCTGGCGGCGGAGGGAGCGCTGCGGGAAGCCGCCGCCATGTATCTGGAGCGCTGGCGGCGCTACCAAGCGCTGTACCGGGATTGGGGCGGGCGTCTCATCGACGGCTTCCGCCATTATCTGGAGCGTGGCCATCTGGAGTGCATCACCAGTGCCGCAACCCACGCTTTCCTGCCTTACGTGAAGCAGGAGAAGCTGGTGCGTGCCCAACTGGGGGCCGGGCTGCAGGAGGCGGAGCGCCATCTCGGCCGGCGGCCGGCGGGGCTGTGGCTGCCCGAGTGCGCCTATTCGCCCGCCCTCGCGCCGCAGCTGCAGGCCTGCGGCATCCGTTACATTGCCATTGCGTACGACACCTGGGCGAAGGCGCACCCGGCTCCGTCGTCCCTGCCGTACGCTCCTGTCATGACGACGGGAGGCATCGCCGCGTTCGCCGGGGATCCGGAGTCGTCCCGCCAAGTATGGAGCAGCCGCGAGGGCTATCCCGGAGATGCCGACTACCGGGAATATTACCGGGATATCGGCTTCGACCTCGGCTGGCATGACGAAGCGGAATGGAACTATATCCGCCCTTATCTGCTGGAGGATGGCAGCCGGCTCAATACCGGGCTCAAGTATTACCGCATTACCGGAGCGCAGGCGGCGAAGGCTCCGTATTGTCCGGAGCAGGCGCTCGCCAAGGCCCGGGAGCATGCCCGGCATTTCCTCGACTGCCGGGAACGGCAGCTCCGGGAGGTCCGGGCCGACATGAACCGCCTCCCCGTGGCGGTCTGCCCTTACGATGCGGAGCTGTTCGGCCATTGGTGGTACGAAGGGCCGCTCTGGCTTGAGGCACTCTTCCGGGAGCTGCATGAACGGCAGTCGAGCCAGGCAAGCGGCCTCGCCTTCGTCACGCTTGGGGAGGCACTCGCCGAAGCGGATCTGTCGCCGTCGCCCGAGGCCGAGCTTCCGTTCGGGAGCTGGGGCCGCGGAGGGTACGGCGAAGTCTGGCTGCAGGAGCGCAACGATTGGATCTACCCGCTGCTGCATGAAGCGGAGGACCGATTGGTCCAGGCAGCGGAACGACTGCGCAAGCAGGCCGACCCGGGTCCGGTGCTGGACGGCATGATGAACCGGGCGCTGAAGGAGTGGATGCTTGCCGCGAGCAGCGACTGGGCTTTCATCATGGATGCCGGCACCGTGGTGGAATATGCAGCAGCACGGACACGGGAGCATCTGCGCCGCTGCCGGATTCTGCTGGACGGCGTCATGGCGGGACAGGAAGAAAAGGAGCTGCTCCGGCAATGGGAAGCGGAATATCCCTGCTTCCCCGCCCTCGATTACCGGACGCTGCTCGGCGGAGATGAAGGGGGGAGCGCCTTTGAGCAGCGCTTCGTCCCGATGAACGCCCCGGAAGAACCAGCTACCCGGGTGCTGATGCTCGCCTGGGAATTCCCGCCGCTCGTCGTCGGCGGACTGTCGCGCGCCGTCTACGACCTGTCGCGGCATCTCGCGCGCGGGAATTGCGAGGTGCACGTCCTGACCCGCGATGTCCCCGGGTCTCCGGCGTACGAGCAGATGGACGGCGTCCATGTCCACCGCGTAGCGATGCTGGCCCCGCTGACTCCTCCCGCCTTCATGGATTGGGTCTTCCAGATGAACGCCGCCCTGAGCGACGGCGCGGATGCGCTCGTGCGGGAAGGCTTGCGCTTCGATTATATGCATGCGCATGATTGGCTCGTCTATCCGGCGGCACACGATCTGAAGGAGACATACGGCTGGCTGCTCATCAGCACGATCCACGCGACGGAATACGGGCGCAACCACGGTCGGATCGAGAGTGGGCTGCAGCGCCGGATTCACGGCATGGAGCAGCGGCTCGCCGCCGAATCGGATCATGTCATCGTGTGCAGCTCGGCGATGCAGGACGAGGTGCAGCGGATCTTCGATCTGCCGCGCAGCCGCATCTCGATGATTCCGAACGGAGTCGCCATAGTAGAGGAGGGCGGCGAAGCTCCGGCTAGACAGTTGAAGCGGACGTCGGCAATACATTCTGCCCAAGAGCCGGAAGCATACGGGCCGATGCTGTTCTATGTCGGCAGGCTCGTCTACGAGAAGGGCATCCATGTTCTGATCGATGCTATGCCGCAGATTCGGCAAGCCGTGCCCGGCGCGAAGCTCCTCATCGCGGGAACGGGACCGATGAAGCAGGAGCTGTCCGCCCGGATCGAGGCTCGAGGGCTCGCGGGGCAGGTCCGGCTGCTCGGCTTCGTGGATGATGAGACGCGCGACGCATACATGCGGGCCGCCCGTGTCTGCGTATTCCCCAGCCTGTATGAACCGTTCGGCATCGTCGCCCTGGAAGCGATGCGCTTCGGCACCCCGGTCGTCGTCTCCGACACCGGCGGGCTCGCCGAGATCATCCGCCACGGGATCGACGGCTACAAGGCGCTGCCAGGGCATGTCGAATCCTTGGCCTGGCATGTGACCGATCTGCTGCTTCACCCGGAACGGGCCTCCCGCATGGCCGCGGAAGCCGTCCGCACCGTGCGCCGGCAGTACGACTGGCGCGCCATCGCCGCCTCGACGAGAGAAGTATATGAAGGAGTGAGTCCCTGATGAAAGCCGTAATTATGGCCGGCGGCAAAGGTACCCGGCTGCGCCCGCTCACGCTGCATACCCCGAAACCGATGGTTCCGCTGTTGAATCGGCCGTGCATGGAATATGCGCTGGATCTGCTGCGGAGCTGCGATATTTACGAGATCGGCGTAACCGTGCAGTATCTTCCCGAGGTCATTCGCAATTATTTCGGCGACGGGTCTGACTTCGGTGTGAAGCTCCACTACTTCGAGGAGGAGAGCCCGCTCGGGACCGCCGGCAGCGTCAAGCATGCCGCCTCCTTCCTCGACGAGACGTTCTTGGTCATCAGCGGGGACGCGCTGACCGACTTCAATCTGCGCGACGCGATCGAGTTCCATCAGCAGAAGCAGGCGATTGCCACGATGGTGATGGCGCGCGTCGCCTCTCCGCTCGAATACGGCGTCGTCATGACCGATGACGACGGGCGGGTGACCCGCTTCCTGGAGAAGCCGGGCTGGAGCGAGGTATTCAGCGATACGGTCAATACGGGCATTTATATTATGGAGCCAGAACTGCTAGAGCGAGTACCGGACGGCGTCAGCTTCGACTTCAGTCTCCAGCTCTTCCCGCAGCTGCTGAAGGAAGGGCTGCCTCTCTACGGCTATGCGGCGGAAGGCTACTGGTCCGACATCGGAACGCTTCAGCAGTACCGCCAGACGCAATACGACATGCTAGATCGCAAAGTCGCTGTCCGCATTCAGGCAGCCGAACCGATGCCCGGCCTGTTCGTGGAGGAAGGGGTGCGCCTGCCGTCGCGCATCCGGCTGATCGGTCCTTCCTACATCGGTGCGGGCTGCACCCTTCACCCTTCCTGCTCCATCGGCCCGTATACGATTCTCGGGGCGGGCAATGTCATCTTTCCGCACAGCGCGCTGGAGCGCAGCATCGTCTGGAACGGCTGCAGCATCGGCAGCCGCGCCGAACTGCAGGAAGCGCTACTGATGGATCGGACGCAGGTCGGGCAGGACGTCCGCATCCAGGAAGGAGCGGTCATCGGGAGCGGCTGCGCGCTCGGCGACAAGTCGGTCATCCGCCCGGAGGTCAAGCTGTGGCCGGGGAAGCGCGTCGATCGCCTGCGCACCGTCAACGCCTCGCTCATCTGGAGCGAGGACGCGCCGGCCTCCCTCTTCCGCGGCAGCCGCATCTGCGGCACGCCGAATGCGGATCTGACGCCCGCCTTCGCGGGAGAACTGGCTGCCGCCTACGGCTCGGTGCTGCCGGCGGGGGCATCTATCGTGCTGGCCCGCGGCCCGCATGACTTCGATGCGCTGCTCCAGACGGCGTTCGCGGCCGGGCTCCGCTCCGCCGGCGTCCATGTCACCGATATCGGCGAAGTGTCGGCGGCTTGCGCCCGGTACACGGTCCGGAAGCTCGGCGCAGCCGGTGCGGTGCATATCGGACTGTGCCCGCCGGCCGCAGGGGCCGGTCCGGAGCGGGGCGCTCTCTGCTGGATGGATGCCGAGGGGCGGCCCCTCTCCAGCGCCGCCGCGCGCAAAATAGAGCAGGCCTACTTCCAGGAGGATTATGCGCGGGGCGCCGTCGATCGGCTGGGCAGATTCGAATCGTATGCCCACGCCCGGTCGGAGTATATCGCGGCGCTGCAGCGCGAGCTCGATCTGGAGCTGATCGCGGCGGCGAACTACGCCTTCGTCCTGCACGCCCCTGCCGCCCACGCGCCCGAAATCGAAGCCTGGGCGGCCATGCTCGGCGGGACCCGAATCCATCTCCGAGCGGAGACGTCCAGCCCTGCTGCGGTGCTGGAGCAGGTCCGCCGCCTGGGCGCCGACTTCGGCATCGCCTGGGATGCGGACGACCGGCTGCACTTCATCACGCCGGACGGCGGCCTGCATGAGCCGGAAGCGCTGCTTCCGCTGATGGTGCGGGCACTGGCGCTGCGCGGCGTCCGGGCTTCCCTCGGCATGCCTGTCAGCGCGCCCGCCGCCGTAGAAGCAGCGGCAGATGGAAGTCTGCTGCAGATCGTCCGCACGAAGGAGGATCTCCACGCCCAGATGGAAGCCACCTCCGGTCTGCCCCTTCATCCGGGGGCCCATCCGCTGTACGCTGCCGGCCTGCTCATCCAATGCGCCGCCGCCGAAGGAAGGACGCTCTGCGAGCTGCAGGAGCAGCTCCCTTCGCTGTGCATGGCGAAGGAGGAGCTTCTGTGCCGCCGGGAGGAGACCGGGCCGCTGCTGCGGGGGATGACCGAATGGGTGCGGAAGGGGAAGCACCGGGCCGAATTGCTGGACGGCATCCGGCTGCAGGCCGAGGACGGATGGGTCCTGATTCTGCCCGACGCCGACGAGCCCCGCTTCCAGATCGTCGCCCAGGCGGACAGCATGGATAACGCGCGCCGCCTGGCCCTGCAGTATGCCAACCGTCTGGCGAAGACACAGCTTCTCATAAGGAAGTGATACGATGCCGAGACCGCTTGTCGTAGGCAACGGCAAGTTCCTTGTCAACCTGGACGATCGTTGCTCTGTCCGGGATATCTATTATCCGTATATCGGCCAGGTCAATCATGTCGGCGGCTACCGCTGCCGCACCGGCCTATGGGTGGACGGCCGGTTCAGCTGGCTGGAGGACGCCGCCTGGCGCGTCAGGCCGGCCTATGCCGAAGACTCCCTCGTTACCGAGGTGGAGGCCTGCCATGACGGCCTCGGCTTGACGCTGCGGATCAATGATGCCGTTCACCAGCGGGAAAATATCTTTCTGCGGCGCGTTCAATTGCGGAATGAAGCGGATAAGGAGCGGGAGATTCGGATTTTTTTCCATCAGGATCTGGCCATTAACGAGACCGAGGTGGGAGATACCGCGGCCTTCTACCCGGATAACCGGACCTTGTTCCACTACAAAAAAAACAGCTACTTCATGTTCAACGGCTTCTCCGACCAAGCGGAGGGAACAACAGCCGGCATATACGAATATACGACCGGGATCAAGCGGTTCCATCAGGCCGAGGGAACGTGGAAGGATGCGGAGGACGGCCATCTGATGGGCAATCCGATCGCGCAGGGCTCGGTGGATAGCACGTTCAGCCTGCGCCTGATCGTCCCGGGCGGCGGGATGCAGGAAGCCTATTACTGGTTCAGCGCCGGCAGCCGGCTGGAAGAGGTGAAGCGTCTTGATCGCTATGTGGCCGACAGCCACCCCGGGAGACTGATCGATCGGGTGCGCACCTATTGGCAGCGCTGGGCGAACAAGCGGAACAAGCCGTTCGCCGATCTGGAGCCGGATCTCGTGCGGCTTTACAAGCAGAGCCTGCTGGTGGTCCGTAGCCAGACGGACGTGAACGGTGCGATTATTGCCGCCAATGACACGGACATCATGCAGTTCAACCGGGATCATTACAGCTACATGTGGCCGAGAGACGGCGCGCTGGTCGCGCAGGCGATGTCCGCCGCGGGCTATCACGGCATGATCGCTCCCTTCTTCCGCTTCTGCGCGGATGCATTGACTGAGGACGGTTATTTGCTCCATAAATATAATCCGGACGGAACGGTCGGCTCCAGCTGGCATCCGTATCTGCATGACGGTAAGGAGCAACTGCCCATTCAGGAGGATGAGACTGCGCTCGTCCTGTATGCACTCTGGCAAGATTATGAGCTCCATGACGATATCGAATTGCCGCAATCGCTGTACCGGGCCTTCATCCGCAAGGCGGCGCGCTTCCTGCTCGAATACTCCGATGACCGCCTTGGCCTCCCCCGCCCGAGCTATGATCTGTGGGAAGAGCGGTACGGCATCTTCACCTTCACCTCCGCCGCTGTGTACGGAGGATTGACGGCGGCCGCCCGCTTCGCCGCCCTGTTCGGCGATGACGAGCGCTCGGACGCCTATGCGCGGGGGGCGGAGGAGATCAAGGCCGGGATGCTGCGGCATCTGTGGAACGAGGAACACGGCCGGTTCGCGCGCGGGCTGCATCGGGTCGACGGCCAATGGCGGCAGGATATGACGCCCGAGAGCAGCATCTTCGGCATCTTCGCCTTCGGCGTGCTGCCGCCGGACGAT
This sequence comes from Paenibacillus thiaminolyticus, assembly GCF_003591545.1. Taxonomy (GTDB): domain Bacteria; phylum Bacillota; class Bacilli; order Paenibacillales; family Paenibacillaceae; genus Paenibacillus_B; species Paenibacillus_B thiaminolyticus_A. Next base: position 89,219 of record NZ_QYZD01000011.1, on the reverse strand, counting down.
CCGCGCGTCGCCTCGACGATGCGCTCCTTGAGAAAGGCGCTGTCGGTTCGCAGCGCCACAGGCGGAATCGCGCGCTATTGGGGCGATTACTATTTCCAGCGCTGCTCCGACATGGAGGTGGCCCCCGGCAACCCTTGGATCATCTGCACGCTCTGGTTCGCCTGTTACGACATCGCCACCGCGACCTCGCTCGAACAGCTCGTATCGGCGCGCCGCACGCTGCGCTGGGTCGCCGATCACAGCCTGCCGAGCGGTCTGCTGCCGGAACAGCTCGATCCGTATGACGGCAGCCCCGTATCGGTCGCGCCGCTTACTTGGTCGCATGCGACTTATATCGATACGGTGCTCAAATATGTGGCTAAGTACGAGCAGCTCCAAGCTTCGCAAGCTTGCTCCTGATCCGATCTTCGCGCCTATGAACAAGCAGCCTGACGGCGGATTTTTGTCTCCCCGTCAGGCTGCTCTGCCAATAAGATATGCTTCTTTTCCCGTAATCTGTCCGAGGATCCCGTGCGCCGGGTCAGTCCGTGAACTCCGATTGCAGCATGCCCATATGGATAATATGGTGCCACGCTCCGTCGCGGAACAACGCTTCCCGGGAGACGCCTTCCCGGCGGAAGCCGATCTTCTCGTACAAGGCGATGGCTCTTGCATTGAAATCGAATACCCGCAGCGACACGCGGTGCAGATTCAGCTCGCGGAAGGCGTAGCACAGCAACAACGAGAGCGCCTCGCGTCCGTACCCCTTCCCCCAGTAATCCGGCTCGCCGATATCGATAATCAGCTCGGCGTTCCGGTTCTTCTCATCGATCGCGATAAGCGAAGTGACGCCGATCGGCTTGTCGTCCGCCGCATCTACGATAACGTATGATTTGGAAGCCGGAGAGCCAAGAATGACATTTTTCAGGAAGCCCGCCGTCTCCTCCTCCGTATATACGTCCATCGCCGGGTTCGTCCAATACATCGCTTCCGGCGTATTTCTCCACTTATGATACACGCCGACGTCCTGCTCCGTCATTTTGCGGAGCCTGATTCGCTCTGTTGCAAACAGGGTATAATCATGAGTCAAATGTCCCCTTTTACAATAGAGGTGAAACATGAACACCGATTAACTGGAAATGCGCACCCATTTCTATCCGCGCGAGTTGGAGGGCCGCGTCCGGTTCCGGCTGGACGAGCTGGCCGCGGTCTGGAAGTGCAGCAGCAAGCAAGCGAAGCGCAAATTAAAAAAACTGGATGAAAACGGCAGCTGCTCCTACATTCCCGGCAGGGGCAGGGGCAATTGCTCGGAGATCCGGTTCCGTTCCCTTTTTCAAGACGATCTGGACGCGGCGATCAGCCATAGTCTGCTTGCCAAAAATATGGATCTGTTGATGCATATTCTCCAGCTTCCTTGTCGAAGCAGTGGAGCGGTCAGCTGCTTCGCCCGATTCACGAGCTGCTGGGGGTTCAGGCACCGGACCCAATTACCGATGTGCTGCAGGCGATTGTGACCTTGCCCGTGACGAATCTCGATCCGGCCCAGGCATCCGTTACTTACGATCTGATGCTCGTCTCGCTCATCGGCGACACGCTGCTCCGGTATGATGCGAAGCAGGAGTGGCTGCTCCCTCATCTGGCTGCCGCCTGGGAGACGGACGCGGACTGCCGGACGTGGACCGTCTATCTGCGCAAGCCATCACCGCCGGCCGCTGACTAGCGGCGACGTCAAGTTCAGCCTGGAACGGTTGATGCACCCGAACTGCGCCAACCAGTGGCTGGCCGAGGATATCGGCACTGTCGACTGCATGAACCCACTCATCGTCCGGATTGTTCTGAAGCGCCCAAACCCGATGTTCGGCCGCTTCCTGGCTGCGGCGCCGACGACGATCGTGGCGGAGGATGCCCCTGTTCATGGCAGGCATTTCATCGGAACCGGCCCGTATATGCTCACCGAATGCAATCGGCTCAAAGCCGTGCTGGAAGCGTTCGATGATTATTTTGGGCTGCGGCCTTATATTGACACCGTCCAATTTTGGCATGTGCGGGCGGATGCCGCCCATCAGATCGGCTACCGCCTGGCCGGGACCGGCGCCCAATCTGAAGCGATGAGAACCGGCGATGAAGGCAAGGAGATAGAGCATGCGGCCGTGGAGGAGCGGGTCGAGCAAGGCTTCCGCTTCCTGTTGTTCAATACGAGGCACGCCAGGCTGATGCAGGACCGGGCGCTGCGGCACGCCATTCATGAGCTATGCGACGTGGAAGGGATGTGGCGCGATCTGGGCCGAAGCGGGCTCGTTCCGGCCTCGCATTTTGTTCTGGAAAAGAGTAAGCCGTTCGCACGGAGCCTGCGGCAGGCCCGGCACTGGCTTGCCCAGAGCAGCTATCAGGGCGGAGAAGTACATCTATCCCTGCTAGATCTGCCTGCGGCATGGGAGGAGGGGCTCTGGCTGAAGCGGCGGGCGGCACGGATCGGGCTCAATCTGGTTCTTCATCCGTATACGCTCGACGAGCTGTATGACAGCTCTGCCGGAGAGCGGATGGACTTAATCTTGTCCGGTTACGTCTCGACGCATGACCCGCTTCTGTCCATGATGGGAGCCTTCCATAACCCGGTGCTTCCTTTGCGAAAATGGATGGCTGACGAGCATATCGACCCCATCGACGGGATGCTGGAACAGATGAAGCAAGCGGCTCCTCTCGCGGGGGAAGCGCTTGGCGATAATATTATCCGCTATCTTCATGACAACATGCTGCTCGTCTTTCTGTATCATCCGCGGCATCAGCATCGCTTCGATCTGATGCTGCGGCACATTCAATTCGATCCCTTCGCCTTCCCCGATGTAACGGCGTTATGGGTGCGCCCGGCGTGGACGGCAGAGGGAAAGCGGCAGCTGTAGCAGACAGATGTAGCGGACAGATGTAGCGGACAGATGTAGCGCGACGGCTGTAGCGGACGGCTGTTCCGGGCACCGGCAGCATGAGCGGGCATCATATCCCGCCGCTTCTGGTCCCGGCGGAACCGCCACTCTAAGGCAATGATGAAAAAAGGCAAACTCGTAATCTCCGATTGGCCCAATAGAGGATGAGGCTATCCCTTTTTATCTCCAAGAGACAGCCCCATCCCCACTCCTCACAGCTCGACTGGCCGAAAAAAACTGCGAAAATGCAGTTTTTCCTTGTGCCGTGTGCTCCGTTAGAGGACTTCCTGCAAAACAGCATCAATTTCGGGATATCTGATGGATAATAGATAAAAATGGATGAAAATAATGTATTTTAGCAGGAATTCCATCCAATAACGCCTCAAATAGCGAAAATTGCTGCATTGGCGCAGGATTTTACTGGCCCATCATCTTTTGCCGCTTTTCCCGCTTCCGTTTTTCCGACACATTTTTCCCTTCCGCCTTCTCTGTCGGCCCCGTCGCTCCCTGCTCATCATCCCGCAAAATATCGGCTTCGGTGTCCGAGACTCCCTTCAATTTATACTAAATTTCATCCCGGTGTCCGAGACGTCCCGAAATTCATACGAATTTTCATGCCGGAGTCCAGGACGTCCCGCAATTCATACGAATTTTCATGCCGGAGCCCGAGACGTCCCGCAATTCATACGAATTTTCATGCCGGTGTCCGAGACGTCCCGCAATTCATGCGAAATTTCATGCCGGTGTCTGAAACGTCCCTCAATCAATTGATACAAACTTTCATCCCGGTGTCTGAGAAGGCGTCCTACACACCGCCCGACCGCAACAACGGCAAAAAGGCCGCATGCTCCGATCGCATGCGGCCCATCGCGGCCTGCGGCCATGCGGGCGCAGGCCGGCCTTAAACGTATTGCTTCATCCAGCCGGCAATCCGGTTCAGGCGCTCTACGCGCAGCTCGGGATGCCCGTTGCGCGACAGATCGTGGTTCGCGCCCGGGAACCGCACCAGTTGGGTTGTCTTGCCCAGACGCTTCAAGGCCACGTACAGCTGCTCGGCCTGCTCGATAGGGCAGCGCAGATCGTCCTCTCCGTGCAGAATCAGCAGCGGCGTCTGCACCTCATTTACATAAGCGAGCGGAGAATGCCTCCACAGCTTCTCCGGCTCCTCCCACGGCTGGGCGCAGATCTGATACTCGGTGAAGTAGTAGCCGATATCGCTGACGCCATAGAAGGAGAACCAGTTCGAGATCGAGCGCTGGGTGACGGCGCCCTTGAAGCGGTTCGTATGGCCGACAATCCAGTTGGTCATGAAGCCGCCGTAGCTGCCGCCGGTGACGCCGAGCCGCTCTTCATCCACGAAATCGTGGCGGGCGATGGCCTGATCCAGCGCCTCCATAATGTCCTCGTAATCCTTCCCTCCATAGTCTCCACGGCAAGCATCGACGAATTTCTGTCCGTAGCCGTGACTGCCGCGCGGATTCGTATACAGCACCGCGTAGCCCTGGGCGACAAGCAGCTGGAATTCATGCACGAACGAATTCGCGTACATCGTATGCGGACCGCCGTGAATCTCGACAATCGTCGGCACCTTGTCTCCCGCCGACACCCCTGGCGGCTTCATCATCCACGCATGCACCTTCCAGCCGTCGGAGGTCTCGATCCAGAACGATTCCGGCCGGCACAACTCCAGCTCCGCCAGGAAGTCTTCATTCGGGGCGGCCAGCCGGCGCTCTTCGCCCGTACGCGTATCCATCACGAACAGCTCTCCCGGCTGCAGCGGATCGGCCGAGATGAAGACGAGCCGCCGCCCATCCTTCGTCACCGTAAATTGGGTAATCTCCCGATCGCCGGAGGTCAGCACCTCATAGCCTCCCTTCAGCGGGAAGCGGGCGACCTGAACGCTGCCTTCCGCCGAGACGAGCGAGTAGACGGCGGAACCGTCCGGCGTGAAGACGGGAGCAGAAGACCCGCCCGCCTTCATGTCGGTCACGGCCGCATTGCCGAGATACAGATCGAGATCGGCGGTTACGCACACGGTGGCTCCCCCCGCGGCCGGTACGGCAAAGAGGCGGATTAAGGTCGCGTTCTCATATTGGCGGTCATGACCGAAGAACGCGATCGTCTGTCCGTCAGGCGAGAAGGCGAGCTTGCCGATGACAAGACCGGATTCGGTCACGCGGCGGCAAGAGTGGTCCTCGCAGTTCACGATGAAGATGTCTTGCGTGAAGACGAGATCCGGGTCGACTGCTTCATCCTCTATGCGCTTGGCGGAGAAGGCGGCATGAACGCCGTCCGGCGACCAGGTGAAATCATAGATATCGTAAGCTCCGGAAGTCAATTGAACGGTCGAGCCCGATTCGGGATGAAAAACAAATAAATGCGTGCGCTTGCCGTCCAGCAATCCTTTGCCGTCCGCCTTGTATTTCAGCCGATCGACGACGAGCGCCTGCTTGCCTGGCTTCTTCTGGCCGTCTTCCTGCTGCTCCTTCTCTTCGCGCTTAGCCGGATCGATGCTTGATGTATATAACAGGCGGGAACCGTCCGGTGACCAGGCAAATGCGCTGACGCCGGACTCCGCGTCCGTAATCGCTTCCGCTTCGCCGCCATCGGCAGCCATCGTCCAAATCTGTTGGTGCTTCCCCTTCTTGCGCAGGAAGCCCAGCTTCGTCCCGTCCGGCGACCAGACAGGCGCGCTGTCCTGCTCTCCGTTCGTGAATGCCTTGCTCTTGGTTCCGTCTGCTGCCGTGATATGTATGCGTGAGCGGTATCCGCTCTTCTCCTCATTGACCTGCTTCGATACATAAGCAATCGTTCCGTCCTGCGGATTGACGGCCGGATCGCTTACCCATACGAACCGGTATAAATCTTCCGCTGTGATGGCACGCTGATCCATCGTAACACCTCCCATGATTGATATACATAGTATGGCACCCCTTCCCTGTATAAGACAAGCCCAAGAGGGCAAAGTCCCGCGGGCAGATTGCCCCGGACCGATATGTCCCCCTTCGATTCGTTCACAACCAGATGCTTTCCCCTTCGCTACCAGTTATTTGGGCCCCTTCCGGGCTGACATTCGCCCCCCTCTTCTCCTGCCCGCTTTCCGCTCTCTCCCCGTCGCGGCAACCACGTCCGAATTGTGCTTCTCCCCCCCTTTTAGCTGCCCTTGCCGCCTTTCCTCCCCCTGCATACTCTATTCAATGACTCTACTATTCTATAAATATAAAGGCGGTGTTTCAGGATGGAATGGAACTATCACCAGCCCGTGTTCGCGTCAGATTCCGCACCGGAGCTGCCGCAACTTTTCATGACGAATGGGGCCTGGACCGGCCATCGCCGGTTCGCGTATGATCTGATCCGCTTCACCCGGCCTCGCATCATCGCGGAATTGGGCACCTTGTACGGGACCTCGTTCTTCGCCTTCTGTCAGGCGGTGAAGGACGGACAACTGAACTCCCACTGCTTCGCCATCGATTCGTGGCGGGGCGATCCGCATGTCGGCATCTATAACGATAGCGTCTTTCATGCGGTTCAGGCCGTTACGGCCCGCGAATTTCCGCATATCGGCATCTTGGTGCGGAGCGACTTCAACGGAGCCGCAAATTATTTCGCAGACGGATTTATCGACATCCTCCATATTGACGGGTATCATACCTACGAAGCGGTTCGTAATGACTATATAACTTGGCTTCCGAAGCTGGCCCGGAACGGAATCGTATTGTTCCATGACATTGTCATCCGCATGGGAGATTTCGGTGTATACCGGCTGTGGGAAGAGCTTCAGGGACATCCCCATATCACATTCACTCATTCATGCGGACTTGGCGTTCTGTTCCCCAAAGGATGTCCTGCCGATTGGCTGCCGCTGATCGAGAATCAGGAAGCGCTTGTGGTGAACTATGCCGCGAGACAACTGTAGACGGACTTCTGGGGCGTTACCCGTTCCTCTGCCGCAAGACAGCAGCCAATCTGCACAAGGAGGGCTGGATTAATGAATACAATCCCGAATCTTTACTATCACCGGACGCGAGACTGGGCTGCCGGGTATGCCTTTGATATTCAATCGCTGCAAGAGCGGTACAAAATCATTTACCCGGAGGAAACCGCCGTCTTGCCTGCGCCCAAAGGGGTGGACTTGCCCCGTTGGCCACCGCTATGCCGCTTCGATGAGGCCTTCGTGGCAGTCATCCCGGAAGGAAGAGTCATGACGGGGTGCGGGTACGTTGTTACCCCCGACCACCGCCGGCTTCTTGACGTGGAACTTGCCTATCCCTACCCGTTCAACGAGCTTCCTCCGCCGCAATATACAACCGAAACCGTGGCCACGTTGATGTGGGGCTGGAATATTCCCGGTTCCGCATATACACATGCCATTTTCGGGCATTGGTTTTTTGACATTTTGCCTCGAATTCATCTGCTGGAACAGAGCGGAATCGCTATCGACAAATATTTGATTGGGCAACTGACTCATCCCTTTCAATATGAATCGCTGCAAATGCTCGGTTTTCCAATGGATAAGTTAATTCAAGTTGACCGGAACGACTTCCATCTGGCCGCGCGCAAGCTGGTCGTGCCTGCCGTCCCGTTCGTTCTGGGCGGATGTCCCCGTTGGGCCAATCCGTTCATCCGCTCCCGCCTGAAAGACGCTCATTCCATTCCTCCCCGTCCCGGCTATGAACGAATCTATGTCAGCCGGCAGGATGCGCACGTCCGTCACGTCATCAATGAAGAGGAAGTTATGCAAGTGCTGGCCGAGTTAGGCTTTGTCCGCATTGTGCTGACCCCGCTGTCCACGGCGGATAAAATTGCAATCTATTCTTCCGCTCACATTATCGTCTCTCCGTTCGGAAGCGGAAGCATTAATACCGTGTTTTGCAATCCAGGCTCTACCCTGATTGAACTGACGCCTGTTACGGTTATGGATGGTTACTTCTGGAAAATAAGCAATCATGCCGGGATGAACTACTTCGAGGTGCTCTGTAATATCGAGCAGCCGCCGAAGCCGGTTGGCGGGGCCGATAACCTGATCGTAGACATTGACAAGCTGAAGCGCGTGCTTCATATGGCAGGAATCTAGCTGCCCCATGCCGTTATCAATGCTGTCCGTACCAGTCCCCTTCTCTCTATCGACAAATAACTAATTTGTCTCTCATACTACCGATGGCCTAGTCTTCTGCTAGCTTGGAATCATACACATACCATATCCAATCCGATTGACAGGAGGAATGAGCCTTGTCTGACAGCCAGCGGACAATCGTTATCGGGGCGGGAGGGCATGCCAGAGTCATCATTGACATTCTTCGCGCCGATCCCGCCGTCGACCTTGTCGGCTGCACTTCCGTGGCCGGAAGCGGCTGCGTGGGCGGAGTTCCCGTCCTGGGGGATGATTCGATCCTGCCGGAGATGTATGCGCAAGGGGTCCATCAGGCATTCGTGGCCATCGGCGACAACCGCATTCGCAGGAAGATGGCCCGCATCGCCGCGGACATCGGCTACACCCTTATCAACGCACTCAGCCGATACGCCTATATTTCCCCCTCGGCAAGCCTTGGGTCAGGCATCGCCATTATGCCCGGGGCGGTGGTCAATGCGGAAGCCTGCATACAGGATTATGCCATCGTCAACACCGGCGCATCTGTCGATCACGAATCCGTTATCGGAGAAGCATGCCATATCGCTCCGGGAAGCCATTTATCCGGCAACGTGCAGATCGGGGAAGGCTCCTTTCTTGGGACCGGAACCCAGGTGATTGACGGCATCGCGGTCGGAGCATGGTCGGTTCTGGGGGCAGGCGCCGTTGTCGTCCGCAATATTCCCGATCACTGCCTCGCCGTAGGGGTGCCGGCCCGCGTCATCAAATATTTTGATCGTTAAGCAGTCTTGAATGTCGGAGGGAGATACATGAAGAAATATTATCCTATAGCAGCTCCGGTTCTGAACGGGAATGAAAAAAAATATGTAGCCGATTGTCTCGATTCGACGTGGATTTCTTCCAACGGTTCGTATCTGGGCATGTTCGAGCAGCAATTCGCCGCTTTCTGCCAGACGAAGTATGCAATTACCTGCAGCAACGGTACGACCGCGCTCCATCTGGCGCTCATCGCGCACGGAGTCGGGCCGGGGGATGAAGTAATTGTCCCGACGCTGACATTCGCCGCTACCGCGAATGCCGTCGTGTATTGCGGAGCGACACCGGTGTTCGCCGACTCGGAGCCGGAGACCTGGAACATAGATCCCGAGGCGGTCGTGCGCAAGATTACGCCCCGAACGAAGGGCATTATTGCCGTCCATCTATACGGGCATCCCGCTCATATGGATCCGATTATGCAAGCGGCACAGGAGCATGATTTATTTGTCATCGAGGATGCCGCCGAAGCCATCGGCGCCGAATACAAAGGAAGAAGAGCGGGCTCTCTCGGCCATACGGCCGCCTTCAGCTTATTCGGCAATAAAATCATTACGACGGGCGAAGGCGGCATCATTACCACGGATAATGACGATATTGCCGAGAAAATTCGCCTGTTCAAAGGGCAGGGCATGGATAAGTCCCGAAAATATTGGCATACGGTCATTGGCTACAATTATCGCATGACCAATATCCAGGCCGCGATCGGCTGTGCGCAGCTGGAAAATATCGATTGGCATATACAGCAGCGTATTCGGGTTGCAATGCATTACTACGACAGCTTGCAATATGATGAACGGATCACGCTTCCGGTCCAGAAGGTATGGTCCAAAAACGTCTATTGGATGATGAGCGTCGTATTGAACGGGTTCCCGGAAGCGACCCGCGACCGGGTCATGGAGCGGTTGAAGGAGGATGGCATCGAGACGAGACCGTTCTTCTACCCGATGCACATTCTTCCGCCGTATCGGCATCTGCAGCCGCATACGGAGTTCCCGGTAGCGAACCGAATCGCTGCGCAAGGGATGAACTTGCCGAGCCACGGGGAATTGACCGAAGAGGACATTCATTGGATCGGCGGGAAGCTGCAGCGCGTGTTAGACAAGGAATCCTAGAGCTGGGAAGGGAGGGAGAAGGTTGAGCCGTCATTATCGAATCATTCATCATCTATATGAGCTGATGAGACGGGAAGGGAATGATTTTGTCCGACATATGTACCTTCAGATGCTTCACCGTGAGCCGGGCGAAGCCGAGCTGCATCATTACGTTAGTCTTCTATCCCTGCGAACAGACAAGTCCTGGATCGCGATGAGCGTTCTGTGCAGTGAAGAAGCCGAACAGCTGTATCACCGCCCGGCCATCTCGCTGATTCCTCAGCAGCAGGGCACCATCGCTAGCCGTGTTCAATCCTTTTATATTGCCGAACCGCTCTTTTTCCTTCACTCTTTATATGCAGAACTGCTCGGGCGTGCCCCTGATCCAGCCGGGTTGGAGGGTCATTCGCGCACTCTCTCTTCCGGCGCCTCGCGCAAGACCCTGCTGAGTGCCTTCGCCAAATCGGAGGAATGCCAGCGGCTTCTGTCCGGGCCGGTTCTCCCTGACCTTCCGCTGCAGCCGCAGCCGGCAGCTGCGGCGGGATGGGGAGGAAGCTCCCCCGTGACGCAAATCGGCATCTTCCTGGGCTACCCCCATCCCCTGGCCCTCGACGGCGAAGGGATCGGAAGATTTCTGTACCGGCTTATCGAGGGCTTGCTGACGATACGGCACGATACGGTCGTCCATATTGCAGCTACACATTATAATGAAGCGGACACCCGCAACACCTTCAATGGCTTGAATGCCCGCTTTCCGGGCCGCTGCCGGATTGTCGGCTCCAATAACATGGGCTGGATCAACGATCATGTTCCCGTCGACATCTGGATCGTCCCGATCGTCTCGCTCGATCTGGCCCTGCATCTGAAGAAGCCGTACATCCTATGCCTTCATGATCTCGTCCATCACCAATTTTCGGAGTTATATTACACATATCACGCGGAGTTCTGCGACCGGGTGAACCGCACTGCCTATTATGTAATGGAGAGGGCTGCGGCCATCGTATCGAGCTCTCAATATGTCCGGCTGCATCACGCGGTTGCCCTGGGAGGAACGCCTCTGGCCAAGACCCACGTCATTCGGCTGGCCCCGCCCAGCAGCGAATACCAGTCCTTCCCGCCTGTTCCCGAAGCGGCATTCCGGGCGGCCTATCAGCTCTTCGAGCCTTATATTGTATTCCCGACGGTCCTCCGTCTTCACAAAAACTTCGAGCGCCTCATCGCCGCCTTTCTCCGTTACAGGCATTCGCCAGACGGATTCGTATCTCGCCTGCGTCTCGTGTTCACGGACGACTTGGTCAACAACCCGAAGCGAGCCGAAGTGATGCAGCTTCTTCAGCAGTGCCGGAATAAGGAAATCCGGAGCAGTGTCCGCTTTATCGGCCGCATTCCAAAATCCCATATTCCTTCTTTGTATCAGTATTCAGTCGGCACCATTGTCCCCACGCTGTTCGAGGGCAGTTGCCCATTTCCGATACTGGAATCATTGACGATGGGAACTCCGGTAGCTGTCAGCCAGCTTGAAGTTACGAAAGAACTGATTCAGGATATGGAAGGATTTCTGGCCTTCAATCCGTATTCGCTGGAGGAAATGGAGGCTGCTATCCGCGGGCTGTGGCTGCACCGGAATCAATTGCTGCCGCGTCAGCAGTCCGCGATAACCCAGGCGATGCAGCGCTCCTGGAACGATGTCGCCGCCGAATATTACGCCCTTATCCAGCACGTCGCGGCGGCAGGCGGCTGAGAAGCGTCTGCCTTTACATCCGCCCTTATATACGGTGATATTTCTGGTAGGCGCGATGGAAGACGAGAATGTATTTAAGGGCGATATCGTCCCAAGTCTCGGAAGGATCGTGGATGCCAGCCATCGCGGAAGCTTTATAATGCGCGTAATTGCCGAACAGCTGTTCAAGCGCCCTTGCGATAGCGTCTGGCGATTCCGGGTCGAACCAGACGACCTCGGCGCTATGCCTTGACAGATGCTCGCGCATGACAGGGATGTCGGAGCACAGCACTGGCACGCCCAGCTTCAATGCTTCTTCCACGGGGTAGCTCCCGCCGCCTTCCGACAGGCTCGGCATAATCAGCGCCTGAGCCTGGCGCACGAGCGGAATGACATCGTTGTCCGGGACGAAGCCGAGCGGATAAATATGATCGTCCAGCCTAAGACCCGTCCGGTGGATGAGCGACACCAGTGTCGGAATGTACAGCTGATCCGGCCAGAGCGGCGGCACGCTTCGCAGCAGCTCCGTATTATGCCCGAACAAAATAAGCGGAATAGGATGCTTTTCGCGAAACCGGGAGTAAGCCAGCAGCAGATTGTAATGGTTTTTGTGCGGAGAAATATTGCTCGGGTACAAAATATAGTGCTGCGGGATGCGGGCAGCAAGGCCAGGACTCAATTCACCTGCCTCCAATGTCGGGGCAGGCACTATCGCATGCTCGATCACGGTGGCGGCTTCGCATGCAGGGCCGAAATGCTGAATTAGCCTGCCCTTGACATGATGGGAGGAGACGACGACTGACGTCATGTTATCCAACCATTCCTTGGCGGCCCTCCAGACATGCGTCACGACGGAGCCGCTTAAAAACGGAGGCACATAATCCAGCACCGTCGTATCATGGAAGGTGCAGATCGTCGGCATCCCAATCGGAACATATTCGGGCCCATGCGGCCAAAAAAAATAAACGACATGCGTATCCTGAAGAAGGGCCTGCCCTTCCGCCGACTGAATGCTTCCACTGAAATAGGCAATCTCCATATTCGGATAGCTTATGCCGTTCACACGCTCGCGGAATCGCGTCTCGGCGGAGATGACGAGCCTGACCCGCTCGATGCCTGCTTGCCTGGCCATGGCAGGCAGCAAATTCGACAGCAGCCGGGCCCCCCCGCCTACGGAAATCAGATTTGCGCACCATATCACAATCTTCATATCGCCGGTCCTCCTCGCTGCATATGAACCTTGTTCAGAATTCCATCCTCAGCATCCTTAATGAATATGCGGGGCATAGCCCGGAAATGTACGGACAGCGTCATCCTCCATGCCGCGTGTATACAATAATAAAATTACTGATGATTAAGAATGGAAACGTAAGGGAGGCAATGTTCGATGGCTCAAATTGTGTGGCACGGCAATGCATTCGATTCGACCGGTTATGCGAAGGCGACAAGGCAATATGTGATGGCTCTCCACGCTCGCGGAGCCGACGTGAAGCTCATCAGCCATTCCGCCCTTCCTCCAACCGAGCTTCCGCGGGACCAGCGGGACGTCTTGGAGCATCTGAAGGCCAAGCCTCCGACAGTCGGACCGCGGATTCATATTTATCACTACATTCCAGAGCTGTGGCGAAGAAGAATTCGTCCCTCCTTGGGATTCACCTATTGGGAAACCTCAAAAATACCGGACTCTTGGGTTCGGCAAGCGAATCAAATGAACGGCGTATTTTTACCCAGCACGCATAATATCAGCGTATTCCGCAATTCAGGCGTTACAGTACCCTTGGTTTACATACGGCCATGCTTGATGGAGCCGTACCGTCCGCCTTCCCCTCAGGCTGCGCCGCCCTATATTCACGCCTTGCCCCCGTTTCGATTCCTCAGCGTCTGCTCCTGGATTGAGCGCAAGGGAATCGACGTGCTGTTGAAGGCATTCTGGAACGAGTTCACGGCGGCCGATCAAGTATGCCTCATTATCAAATCGGCCGGCAACGCAGACGTGCTGCAGGAAGTCGAGCGGCTGAAGCAGGAACAGCGGCTTCCCCATGTTCCCGCTCCGGTCTATATTGATCTGGAGCTTCGCAGCGAGCTGGAAATGGATGCGTTATACCGGAACAGCCATGCCTTCGTCCTGTCAAGCCGGGGAGAGGGCGTCGGATATCCGGCGCTGGAAGCGGCGATGAGAGGCGTCCCGGTTATTACGACCGGATGGGGCGGCCATATGGATTTCTTAAATGAGTACAACAGCTACGTCATCCCCTATCATCTGGTGCCCGTCAAGCCGCAGCATTATTACAGCGGGTATCAAGCCGATCAGCTGTGGGCGGAGCCGTCGGGCAGCGAACTGCAGCGCATTCTGCGCCACGTCCTGTCGCACTATGACGAGGCCACGCTGAAGGGACAGATCGCGAAGCAGCATACAATGGCGCATTTCTCGCCCGACAATGCGGCACAGGAGCTCCTTCAGGCGCTGTCTGGATTGACGCGCCGTTCATTTACCCGTTAAGCGCCATGAAGTGCCAGCGTCTATCTAGCGTTTTTTCACGTCTTTGCCATAACTATCCGTTGCCTATGGTCTATAGCCTAGGGCTGCTGCCACGACGGCAGCCGTATCCTTGAAGGTCAAGCCTTCCAGATTGGCGTTCGGGTTGACGTACGGTCCGATTGCCGCCCAGAAGATCGTCCAATCCATCGGATGATCGCTTCCGTGATTATAGGCATTCTCCCCGCCGCCACCATGATCGGTGACGAACAGGATGAGACTGTCCTCCAGCCACCCCCTGCAATCGATGGCCACAATACGGAGCAAGCGCTCCTCCGCCACTGCAATCGCCTGATGCTGCGGAGGCGTATCGTACCCGCTCTGGTGGCCAAGCGCATCGGGGGCATCCAGGGCGATATAGAGCAGGCGGACATCCTCCGCCGCCCCGATATATTCACAGGCCGCATCCGTCAGCTCCGAGTCCGAAGCGCAATGCTTATGCACGCCGATCCCCTCTTCCACCAGGCCGTAATTAATCGGTGGCCAGGCGGTGAACGAAGCTAACGTCCACCCCGGGTGCCGCTCGCGCGCAAGCGGAAAAAGAACGGATACGCCGAGTCGAGCGGAAATCTCTCGGTGCAGACGGTTAACCCTAAAAGTGAAAAATTCGCATCCTTCTTTTAAAAGAAAACCAGCAATAAAAAATGCATGCAACCCTTGTACCCGGCAGATACAAGAATCGCATGCTTCCATGCTTGCCTCCCGTCAGGAGACAGGCCTTCCTATGACTTGTCCATTGAATTGTCCATGTCTGATGCCGATCAGGCACGCTTCATGGCTGCGATAATCAAATCGCCCATCGCCGCCGTCCCGATCGCCTTTGATGTATCGGTCGCGATATCCCCGGTGCGGTGTCCGGCGTCCAGCACTTCCTTGACCGCGTTCTCAATCGATTGCGCGGCATCTTCGTAGCCGAACGTGAGGCGGAACATCAGCGCTACCGACAAAATGGTCGCGATCGGATTCGCCGCGCCTTGGCCCGCAATGTCAGGTGCGGAGCCATGAACCGGCTCGTAGAGGCCGAAGCTGCCTTCTCCGAGCGAAGCGGAGGACAGCATGCCGATGGATCCCGTCAGCATGGCGGCTTCATCGCTCAAAATATCTCCGAACATATTTTCCGTCACGATGACATCGAAGCTTGACGGCCGGCGCAGTAATTGCATGGCGCAGTTGTCGACGAGCACATGCTCCAGCTCGACATCCGGATAGTCCGGAGCGATACGATTCACCGTCTCGCGCCAGAGGCGTGATGTCTCCAGCACATTCGCCTTGTCAACCGAGGCGAGCTTCTTGCGGCGCTTCTGTGCAATCTCGAACGCCTGGCGCACGATACGCTCCACTTCCTGCACATTATAGACGCAGGTATCGACCGCCTCTTGCCCGTGCTCGCCCTCGCGGCGCAACTTCTCGCCGAAATAGATGCCCCCGGTCAACTCGCGCACAACGATGAGGTCTGTTCCCTCCAGCACTTCCGGCTTCAAGGTGGAAGCATCCTTCAAGCAGTCGAAGATGACCGCCGGACGGATATTCGAGAACAAGCCAAGCGCCTTGCGAATGCCGAGTAACCCGGTCTCCGGACGGAGCTCCTTCGGATTGCTGTCCCATTTCGGTCCGCCGACCGCCCCGAGCAGCACCGCGTCCGCCGCTTGGCACATCTGAAGCGTATCCTCCGGAAGCGGGGTTCCCTTCTCGTCAATAGCAATGCCGCCGAACAAGCCGTGGCTTGTCTCGAAGGCATAGCCGAACAGCTCCTCCGTGCGCTTCAATACTTTCTCCGCTTCGCGGACGACTTCCGGGCCGATGCCGTCTCCGGCGATTACCGCGATTTTCTTCACTTCCGCCATGCCAGTCACTCCTCGTGTCATCATCATTTCTTTAGTTGTAACATAAACCCCGGTGTTGAAGGAAGTATATAAAACCTATCGCGACAATAGGAGTCGCCTATAAGGAGGATCCAAATGGATGACATAAGAACGCATTTTATTGTTGAGTTTGTGCTTTGGTTGTTTGAATATTTTCCGCTGATTGTGATGGTGATATTTATTTATATGATGTCCCTATTAATTGCTCGGAACTTGGATTAGGAGGTCTTAGTTATGGAGCTATTGTTGATTTTTTGTATTTACGCCCTGCCGATGTTTGCGATGATTGCAGTGCTTTTTGCTGGTCCGGATTTCTTTTTTTGGCTGGCTGAACATTTTTATTTGGTTCTTTTTTCAATATTGATTTATATGATGCTTGTCAGAATTATTGCGCACAGGAATTAGGAGGTCTTAGTTATGGAGCTATTGTTGATGGTGTGGATCTATGTCGCCCTGACGATGTTTGCCGTGATTGTAGGAGTTGGCATGATTAGCTTTTTCGTGCTTTTGTATCTCATCAGCATTGATAGAGATTTTAGATTTATGATGTGGCAAGCAACTAAAGCCATTGCCTTGTTTGTACTGATAGCACCGTACTTACTCTATGTGACCGTTAGGAGGTCTTAACAATGGGAATTTTTAATTGTGATTGGTTGAGCTTCACAGTCGATTTTAAGGGCTATCAGGCGGCGTCTGGAGCCGATGCAAAGGATGTGTTCGACCCAGAGCAAAACAAGCACCTAGCGCGCTTATTTGCGGCTCTAGACGAGCAGCGCGAAAAGTCGGACGACGGATACATTGATTTAGGATTGTTTAATTTCCGGGTGCTGAACCACGGCAGCCGCAGCTACTACTACTTACTCCATAATGACGATCTAGAAATACGGCTCGCTAAGTTTCGAAGCAAGAAGGAAGAAGTTTTTCCGGTTTACGTGCATTTTAAGAGTCAATTTCTTTGGACTGATATTTATAGCGTAACGATGTTAGATGAAAAATATCGGATGGTTATTGAATGGCTGGAGGATGTGTTGAATTGCAAGTATATTCGGAGCAAGATTAATAGAATGGATTTGTGCTATCACACGGATGATGTACCTGAAGGATTTAACACAAAGCAGTTTGTCGGACGGTATACGTCAGCAGATACAAGAGAAACGCATCGTGTCACGACTGGTATTAACATTGGATCTCGAATGACACAAAAGCTTTACCTTAGATGCTATAACAAATTTCTAGAGGCGCGCGCGAAAAAAAAGGTTTGGTTTTTCAAGCTCTGGGAACGTAATGGTATGAATATTCGGAAGGTATGGAATATTGAGTTTCAAATCGATAGGGAATTTTTCACGGAATTTAAAGTAGGCCAACGTAAATTAGATACGGCGGAAGATGCTATTGAATATATGGCGGTCTTATGGAACTACCTTACAGCCGAATGGATCAGCTATCGTATACCAGATGACGATCGTCGGTCTCGTTGGACTATCCATCCATGGTGGTTAAGTCTTTCGAAATTTAGCGAGACGGATGCAAAAGTCAGTCGTGAGATGCAACGGGAGTTACCGACGATGGAATCTATCATTCCAGGTTTGCGAGGATATTTGACTAGTTACGCGGCCCGTATGGGTGGTAATCTGCAAGATGGGAGCTTGTTTCAAACTCTGTTGGAGGATATCAATAAGTATGATGAGCAAGCAGGCAAACAGTTTGCCGAAGTTGTAGACGTCAAACGTCAGTTGATGGACCCGGCCTGTGAGAAGCAGTTGGCCGAACGCTTGGCCAAACTGATAGAAACAGAAGAGGACTTACACAAGCGCGCTAGAAAAGGAGAAATCGAGAAGGTATCGACCCTTTACGGCCTTCCGAAGGACATAAAAAAGAGAGAT
This sequence comes from Paenibacillus thiaminolyticus, assembly GCF_003591545.1. Taxonomy (GTDB): domain Bacteria; phylum Bacillota; class Bacilli; order Paenibacillales; family Paenibacillaceae; genus Paenibacillus_B; species Paenibacillus_B thiaminolyticus_A. The sequence goes on along the minus strand of NZ_QYZD01000011.1, from coordinate 71,322 downwards.
GCGGACACATCTCTCCCAAACGGCCAAAAATAGGCCAAAATCCCCAAAAATCATTGCTATCAAGGTAAGGCAGGTGTATAATATAGAAAAAACATATTCGGGAAGAAGTTCTGATAACTTTGGCGAGTGCAGAACTCTTCCCTAGGAGACATCTGACATCACCTCAGGTGTCTCGTTACGGTTATTATATCGCGAAAGATATGATTTCGTAACCGAACGCTTGTTCTGGTATTATTTACATGCGCGCTCGCCGACCTGGTGGGCGCTTTTTTATTTGTTATTTATGCATTTATATGAATAAATATTCTCATGGTTATGCACTGAAAATTCACTTGGATTGAAATGTGACAATATTGTGAACGATGGCTTTTAGCCGTTCAAATATATTAAAAACCCAAAAAGGAGATATCACATGGAACAAAAAATGAAGGTGGTCGTATTGGGTGCCAGCCGTTACGCGTTCGAGGACGAAAAGAGTGGCCGAGAAATTGAAGGTTGTAAGGTGCACTATGTTCCGATAGCTGCTAGCACGGAGAATAATCAAAAAGGTTTGATTCCGAAAGCTGAAACTATGGAATATTCGTTTTTTAATGAGTTGGGCACGGTTCCCGGACTTTATGAAGCGACTGTCACCTTTAGCATGTCTAGTAAAAATATAAAAGCAAAGGTTTCGAATTTCAGTTTTATCGAGCCTGTTACTTTCGAGCTTCCGGTGACGGCGAAAGCCTAAGCCTGACATAAGCTTACTCCATTGAAAGGGGGTGAACGTATTGGCTTCTGCAATTCCTGTAGTCGATTTAAAATATGACCTTGCTGACGTCGCAACCAGCACGTCTAACTGGTTCTCCAGCTTTTGGCTGATTTTGGCCTTTGCTGTAGCTATTCCGCTGGCGTTTTTTGTTGCCCACCGCGTCAAAGGTTTGTTTGCCTAATGATTTGATAGGAGGTTACATCTATGGATATGACGGTAACGCAGGAGGTTTACGGCGACAATTCGGCATTGATTTATGCCATTAAGGACACGGTTGTTACCGGGCTAACTGATTACTATCAGAGCCATATAGAGGGTAACCTCCAGATATTCCACTCACTAACAGTCGGGGAGATCCTTATTTGCATCCTTTTAGCGGCACTGCTACTGCTTCTTACATTCAAATGGATTTGGGAGGCGATTCGATATTAAAAATCTGATTGATACTTATTTTTATCTTAGCATTCCCTTCTTGATCCTCGTGCTTGGAGCGCTGGCTAGTCGCTGGATGGAGCTGATGAGACGATGATTGAACTGATTAAGGAGGGCATGACGCTTGTATTCGGTAGTGATTATGTAGCGGCCATGTTAATGAGTGGAATTACGTTTGTTGTCTGTGTTGTGACCGTCCTCGGCATACTAAAGCGATGGGGGCGAATGTAAATGAGCTTTAGCTTAGATATGACGCAAATCATGCAGTATGGTTTTAATGTTTTCGGGAGCTTCCTCCCGATTGTCTACTTGTACGCCGGAGCCGGATTCGCTCTTTTCGTGATTTTTACAATCATTAGAAAGGTGAAAGGATCATGATTAACCTACACAGTGATAAGATGCCGAAGATACCAGACGGGCCACCCGTAACCGACTTGTTTGCGAATCTCGCGAACAATTGGTATCACCTTGGAACGGTGCTTGTCGTCTTGTTCGGCACTCTGTTTGGAACATGGCTCTTGCGAAAGGTTTATATGCACGTGCGCGGAATTTGAGGGGCCTTATTATAGTGTCCCTCTTTTCTGTAGTTTGACCCGATCGGAGATGATCGTATGATGGTTTGGTTATGTATCGGTAGTGCACTCGCTCTTGCAATCGGATTAGAGATGAACCGAATTATGTGCATTAGACATGATATCGCTCAATTTATTTCATTTCCTGATAAACAAGCTGTAGAGGAGTATTTACGTAAGAATCTCCAGAGGAGTATTCGAGCCGCAGCCATACTTGCGATTGGTTTTTTGTTAGTCTGTTTTTTTATTGTGCTAATAAAAAATGATGCTTTGTCTACAGCACAGGCCGTGCTTGAACTTGATTTATGAAAAGAATCTTGATATTGCTGCCGTTGCTGTTTTTTTTGCCATTGACGATGGCCCATGCCGCGAATGATGTGTATATGGACGATTATTATTATGCCCATGCCCCGGCCGGAGCTTCTGGGACGTTTCCCTTTACGACAAAAAGCGGAGCGACGAGCATCACTTTTCCCGAGGCTACGCAAGGTATTAACGCCTATAAGGCTAATAACACGACCCATTACAAGGTTAGATGTGAGGTCGGCGGTGAATGGAAAAATGTCACCGTTGCCACAGGCCACCTTAAGGCGGATCCAAAGCAAAAATCGTATCGGTGCGAATTGGAAACTGACGGAGAGGTCGAGGCTTATGGCGCCGTGAGATGGGCTGGAGACGTGTTGCACATGGAAACCCGGTATTATCTCGAAGGTACGCCTACCAATCCCGGAGATGGATCCGATGGTACTACTGGCCCCGGTTCTGGTCCCGGTCCCGGTACTGACCCGGGCGGCAAGCCGTTTGATAAGTTCAAATACTATTACACCGATTGGCGTGACCAATACCGCTTAGATTTTTGGGGGTTGCCGACGAATGCAAAACAGGTCAGATTGCATTTCACAGCAAGTTCAGGCGCGCAGTATGATCGTGAATGGCCTATAGATGAAGTCGGTGGCACGCTTTACCTGACGTGTAATGGTCGTTATCAGCTTCAGTTTCTGGATTCGTCCGGCTCCGTCATTTCTACGGTGGATGACTTGAGCACGGGCCAGATACAGAGCCCGACATGCGAGAGCTATCCCGATCCGTATCCTCGTGATGACCTGGGGGCAGAAGTGACAATGCCGGCATGTACGGATCCATCACCCGGCAGCGGTCTGCCAAAGGTCACATGGACAGGTGTTCCGGGCGCTGAAAGCTACGACATTTACAAGGATGGTCAAAAAATTGGCAGCACAACAGATACCGAATATGACCTACCGGGTGACGGTAGCTATACCATCATTGGCCGTGACCGTGACGGGAATCCGGTTGGCGAATCGGACGTAAATACGCCATGGCTCGGCACTGGCGGCGATTCGGTAGCCGATGCGATTTGCAAATGTATTGAAGACCTGAAGCCTGTCCTGGAAGAGATTCGGGACAACACGCAGCCTATTCATGACGATTTGCAATTGATTCATGGCGATTTGCTTGTTACAAATGACCAATTGCAGCAGGCTAACGGCAGCCTACGCGAAATCATCCGGCAGCTGACGCCGACTCGTGAGTATCAGTTACCCAAGCCGATCGTAAAGCCTGACCTTTATGATCCGGGTGATGTCATGGATCGACCGTACCAAAATCAACAGACCTATTTTCGGGATGCTGGCGATGCGGCCACGCCGGATGCAATGCCCGCGGCCCCGGAGCCGAAGAACTGGGAACATGATGGCGTGCGTCTGCACCAGGACTCCCCTATCACACCGGATCCGGTGATGAAACGGGATGAGGACATGAAGAAGGAGCCAGATATGCGAAGGGAACCGGATATGCAGCTTGACGAAGTTCTGACGCCCGATCCGGAAATGGTGCAAGATAACCCTTTGCAGATGCAGGATGAGGAATACAAGCTGCGCTGGAAGTCGTCAGAATATCCGTGAGGAGGTGAAAAACTTTGAAAAAGGTAATCTGCTTGTCGTTGTTGATGTTCATGCTATTTGCTGGTGCTGTATCTGCCGCGCCCGGTGGTTTGCTTGATGGCAAGCCATTGACAGATATAAACACAGGACAGGTTTTTTATCAATTGACCGACAATGATACGAATACATCGATTACTATGGGCTTGGATGGTCGTGTTTTTATTTTTGAGTTACCGGGTACGGCGGACGTGGAAAAAGTGTATTCGGTAGCCGGTGGCAGTTCAGGAAATACGCCTAATATATATTTTTACGATGAATCAGGGACTTTATTGAAATCGATCCGTGCTGTAAATAACGGCTTTCAGGATGTCACTGTTAAATCAGTTAAGAGTATCGGCTTGAAAGGGCTGTCGAATTGGGGTACTTGGATTGCGGAGTTAGATATTTTTGGAACCGTAGAAGCTCCTCGGCCTGTTGGTTTGTCTGCCGAGTCTCAGACAAAAGCGGTAGAGTTGCGCTGGACGATGACGGAGGATGAAAGATTTGTCGGCTATGACGTGTATCGGAATGATGTAAAAATTACGCCGCAGCCGATTAAAGAACAGACGTACATTGACACCGGAGGAGAGCCGGATGTGATGTACCGCTATAAAATTGCGGCTGTCTATAATGTCGGTGTTATGTTTTCAGATGAAATCGATGCATCGTCTATGGCGGATATGTTGAGTGCCCCAAATTTACAATCAAAGGCTTATCACAATCGATTAAATCTATCATGGTCTCAGGTTGGAGCAGCCACATATCGGCTGTATCACGATAATGCCAAGCTTTATGACGGTAACGGTCTCGGATATGCTCACGTTGGATTACAGATGGACACGGAGTACACGTACAAATTGGAGTACATAGATAAATACGGACGTGTGCAGTCCTTAACAAAGACGTTTAAGACGACCGACGATGAGACAGATGGAGTCCTGGACGTGCCCGAAGGTTTAAAAGTGGATGCGGATGTATACGATGCGACGATGACATGGGATAAAGTCGCGAACCCGGATTTGGACGGTTACTTTGTCTACTTGAACGGTTCGCGCGTTGGCGGACTTGTAAAGGAGCCTCGTTATCAGTTCACGGGTCTGAAATCCCTGACGGAATATAAGGCCCATGTCGTGAGTGTTGATAAGTTTGGTAATCTTTCGGATTCGTCAGATGAAATAGTTTTTAAGACTAAGGATTTGACATCTGTTCCTGAGCCGCCAACGATTTCAGGCAAGCCATTTTCTGCCTCGGTCACCTTGTCCTGGGCACCAAGTAAGTACGCCGAAAGGTATAAGGTAATCCAGGACGGTAAAATGATTGCGGAGACAGATTCGACGTCGTTCCGTGTACGCGATCTCAAAAACGGTACAACGTACAAATTTTCTGTTGTAGCTGTGAATCGGATCGGTGATTCGTCCCCTTCAAACGTGTTGGAATTGACGCCTGATTCTCGCATTATGCCTGATATCAGTTTGGGTTATCAGTTGCAAGATGTCGCTCTTGGTACATCATCATGGTTTACCTCGATATGGCGTATTTTAGCGTTTGTCATAGCGATTCCGCTTGCCTTTTATGTCGCCAATCGTGTCAAAGGTTTGCTCGCGTGAGGCTTTCGGATTTCTTCCGGGGCCTCCCCTACCCTATTGTTCGGATATTAATGCCGGGTGTGAGCTGAGCTCATAAATGTTTGTTCGGAATTTGGATTCCGGATGAGTTGAGCTCAACAATTAACGTTCGGAATTTGGATCCTGGATCTGAAATGGAGTGAAAAATATGGACAGTATGCAGTTGATGATGCAAGGTTTATCAGCGCTGATTGATTGCTTTGCGGATACTTTATTTATGTCCTTTACGGCCATGATTGCTATGAGTATAGCCATGGGCATTAAACGGTTGTTTCTTGAATGACGTTTGTAGATACTTTAATGCGCTACCTGTCCGGCGCATTTGACGTCTTAGCATCAGGCATTCAAAAGCTACTGGAGTTTCTGTCCTACCCTCTTGGATGGCTTGTAGCTCTTATAGAGGGCATATGGTATTTTCTGACCAGTCTTGTCCAAGTCGTTATATTGGTGATTGATATATTCATTGCGCTGTTTCAGTTTATCGGCGCGCTCTTTCTCGGCTTTTTTAGGACAATTAAGGGCCTTTTGTGGATAGACATGAGCAAGACGCCTGTAAACTATCCAGGCGCGTCAGGGGATGGTATAGACGTTGTAAAGGATATGGTTCTCGGCCCTATTGGTTTTCTCGATGTTGTACCGTATGGATTACTTGCGATCGTGTGGCTGCTGTTCATTGTTCGTGTCTTCTCATTGCTAGGAGGTACCCATGCGGAATCTGATTGATACCATATTTTCGCCTGTTGTCACTTTTTTAGGGTCTATATCCGATTCGCTTCGGTCGCTCTCCGTTCCGGTAGCTCGTCCGCTCGATTTTGGGAAGTATCTCGGACATTTTGCATTCCTGGGGCCCGCATGGATCACCTTTATTACGACCGTTTGCACGCTTGGATTTATATACTTTTTGATATTTTTTGTGATGTCGAATATCGGCCTTTTTAGGAAATTTAAGGATATGATTAAGTGGTGGTGATATAGATGTCTTCCGTGTTCAAGACGTTTTTTGAGATTGGATCGGCAATTGGTATATCGCTTTTGCTCACGCTCGTTCTTCCAGGACTGTTTTTGAAAAAGAAATTCTTCAAGTAGTGAGGTGCTAATGATGGCTACAAAAGATAAAATGCTCGTGTTTAATGACGATCACACATGCGAGTTGCTGCAGGTGGAAGAAATTAGTGACCAAGCAGTATTAACAAAAAGAGGTATGTATGATTTGAGTGGAGTTTCCAAGCACATCGACACGGCTAACGGATACATATTGTATGTTGCCAATGTCGATATGCCGGCTCGGATAGAAGCTGCGCAGCTTCGGCAACTTCGGAAATCTACGGCTCTAAAGCGCATGTTTGAATTTAACGTTCAGGATAAGCCGGATTTTTTTAAGTACGTGCCCTATATTTTGATTGCATTGCTTATTTTGTTTAAGTGAGGTGAATGGTAATGAGTCAGTTAACAGCGCAGGAAGTTATGATCGAAGAACTCCTGGAGAGCAATGACGATAACGAAATGATTCAGGTGCTCGAATTTTTAAGGAAGAATGGCGTCCCGGTCACTCAAGACCAAGCCCTAGGAATGTTCATGCTTCAGGAGGCCGGATTGAGTGATATCGCGCTTTATGTGCAGAGCGTGAGGACGCAAATGACGCCATATACAAGGTATTTCAAAATGACTGACAAGCTTACCCTTGCGGATCGTATCAAGGGTAACGCTAAACTCGGAAATCTCCTCAAGGCCAACGCCAACCCGGCCAATGCGGCAGGTGTGCCGATGGGCATTGAAAAAGGAGTGAAGTAGTATGTACCTCATGGGATTTGATGGCCCGTTAGGATCCGGTAAGACGTTTGGCATGTCACTCTTTGCGCAGCACTATAGGCAAAAGACAGGCTGCACGTTGTACTCGAATTATGGACTTAAGCATTCAAAGCTTTTTACTAACTTCGAACAGTTTCTGGATGTGGCACAGCAGCCTAGCAGTATTATCTGTCTTGATGAGGCCCACACCGATTTGGATAGCAGATCGGGCAATACGAACGTGGCTAAGTACCTTACGCATATGCTTTTTTATCTCCGAAAGATTCGGGCAACTCTATTTTTTTCGAGCCCGAGTATTACAAATATTGATTTTCGGGTGCGGTCAATAATGAATGTCTATTGTCATGTTCGGAAGGCAAAAGCATCATTTTATTACGACATGTATGACATACAAAGCGAAAAATTTTTACGAACGATGCGTATTCAGAAGCAAAAAGCATTCCAGATCGGGCATCAAATATATGATACCCATAAGATGGTCGTTCCTATGGAATTCCCGTCGACAAAGGAGGAATATCATAAGGTAATTAACCAGCTTAAACAAATAAGCGATGATTATTACTCTGTTTCTTAGAAAAAGGTTGTCTAAATCAAACACCTTTGATACAATAGAAATAGGAAATCTAAATCAAAGGAGTTCGATAGGTATGAAATACGATGGTGTGTTGCTGCAGAAGATACAAGATATTTTCTTAGTTTGTGTCGAGCGTTGGAATCAAACTGAATTCGGCAGTGATTTGAATGCGGAATATGATTCTATGATTGCAGAAATTAAGAAGCTAAAAAAAGGAATGGTACGTAATTTGAAGCCTGAAAATTTTAAATTACGTGCTCAAGCTGTGGTTGATCGTTTTGATTTGGTTGAATCTACATTGAAAAAAGAAACGGAAATCAAAAAGGAAATCAAAGAAGAGAAAGAAAAAGAAAACCTTAAACAAAATGATTTATTGGAATCCGATAAGAAAAAGAAAACCAAAAATAAAAATACAGGTCGTGGCGGTGCGCGTGTAGGTGCTGGCCGTCCTTCGTTGGGTGTGAAGAAGCCTGTATCCATTACCTTACCATCAGATGATTGGGAAGAAATAGACAACCTTATTCAAAGGAAAGAATTTAAGAGTTATGCGGATTACTTTCGTTTTCTTCATCATGTTAGATGGAGAGAAGAGGCGACGGACGAGCCGGAAGCGTAGCTGCCGGAAGCCGTCGCCTCGGGGAAGTCGAGATAATGTTCGATAAAAAAAAGCTTACCTTCTGGCAAGCTTACAAAGTTGACTGATTGATGATATTTTTCATTTCGGCAGTCGCCTTCTTGTGTTCGTCCAGGGTGATGGACTTGTAACGCTGTTTGTAAATGCAATATAGATAGGCAATGACTTCGCTTTCGTTTTTTAGTTCCAGTTCGGATTTGAGGTCTTGAACAATGTTTTTTACTGAGCTATATACTTGCATTTGTTTTCTCATTTAACGTCTCTCCTTTGTATATAGTGTACAATAAAATCTATAGAAAATAAACCATGTTTCTATAGATAATCTATAGATAATATGGTATAATCTATATAAGACATAAGGAAAGGAGTTGAGAAACATGGACATCTTCACGAGCATTCGACAAACAGCCGACATTGCAGGTGGTTTTACGATTGGTACGCTAATTGTAGAGGATGGCGAAGTATCTGTATGCCTTGAAGATAATACATATGTCGTCCTGGATGATACGTACCATGTCGAAGTGTATCGTGAAGGTGATTCCTATGTGCATGTTGGTTATGAGTATATTTTGACGGCGAAAACAGTTGAAGGTTGGCCGTTGTTAGCCGGGTTGTATTGTAGAGTTAAAAAAATGACCGACAAGCCGGACAAGCCGGATGAGGCGAAAGGTGGAAATAAAATGGAATACCAAGTACATATCAGGGGCCGTCATCATGTTAGTAATCGTTTTACTATCGTTGGAGAAAATTTGATTGATGCAATTAAAAGAAATTTTAAAAGGATGATTGATAAAGCGGATACCGAGTATGTGCCGTATCGCTACCCTATCACTGTACATGTTTCTTATAACAAAGGGGCGATGTTAGGCCAAGGTGCTATCCAACTGAAGTTGGAATGGATGTATTCGTATCATATGAAAAAGCCCGCATGGCTCCATGAAAATATTATTTTGATTTATGGCACTGAAAGTGACATAGAAGGCCCAACGACTTTTGTAGTAGAGGCGTGAATATGAGAGATTGTCCAATATGTCATAAACCATTTCAGCCGATAGATCGCAGGCAAATCTATTGCAGTTCCCGTTGTCGGTATACAAACTATCGCCGTATTGTTGTCCAGGAAAGAAAGAGAGAGGGAAAATGTCCGCAGTGTGGCGGCGATATGGACGTCCCGAAAGAAGGAAATCCATCGTATTGTTCCCGGTGTCAAAAGTATTGGAAGGATAGATATATGGAGCGTAAATGAACGTTTGTTCGTGTGCGATATGATGCGCGTCAGGTATAGGACAAGGGGTCGCCAGACCGAAGGCTTGCCCCTTGTCCGTATCTGCCGAGCGAGTAACCCTAGAAGCCCTGACAACAACCCCGTTGTTGTCCCGACTCCCGGATAGGGCAGAGGGATTTCAAAGGGGGTGCCCCTTTGACCGCCGGAGGCAAAGCGAAAGGAGTAGTTTGGAATGGAAGACTTTATTGCATCTCTTGGCGCGGTTAGTCTACTTGTATTAGTGGCTTTTTTGATGGCGCCTTTGATTATTTGTCCTACGGTTCTTTTTATGAAATGGGCAAGGTCATTATTTGGTGAAAATAAAGGTCAGTAATGGTCAAAGTTTTGATGTTGTAGAAGAGCGAAAAACGTTGAAGTGGCGCGGAAAGCGCCGACCCCCCCACCCTACTAACAGGGGGGGTGCAAAAACCAAAAAACGTATCCCCTAGCACGTAGGAGGTTTTAGAATGCTGCGTTTGCCGTCTGACATGAAATACACTCTGATTGATGCCTTAAACAAGTATATTGACATTCTTTATTACGACTCGATACCAAAAGCTCCTACTGAAACAATTCGCCGTTATTACGAAGTGCAGCTAAGACGCGCTCAGGAATCAAAAAAGTTGATAGAAGAACAGGAGTAGATAGCATGATATCAAGAGCAAAATTGGAACAATGGTTACGTGATAATAGTTTGGAAGGTGAGTTTCATCCAGAAGTGATTCGTTTTGTGGAAGAATTGCTGATACATATTGAGTTTGGGCAATTTGAGATTGAGGAGGAAGATGATGTTGACGGATATTAATTCTATGAAAAACGAAGAAATAGTTTTCAACGCTGCAGATATAAGGATCCTGATGGATGCATTACGCTCTAGACGTGAATATATTCAGATATTTTTAGAAATCCCGGAACTAAAAGAGCAATATAAGAAAGAGATAGAAGAAATAGACTTAGTGGAGAAAAAGCTAAAAAATTATATTTTGCAAGGATGATAGCATGTACTACTCAAAAAAAGGTAAGCGACCGACCCGGGTGCGTGAAACTCCTAACGGCCCGGTCGTCGGTTATGATATTCAGCCGATTCGCGACTTAGAGAAGCTGGGGCAGATTCAGGAACGCTTGGCGCGAAATCCCCGGAATGAGTTTATGTTCCTGCTTGGTATTAACTCCGGTCTTCGTATTTCGGATTTGCTTTGGCTCACCGTCCGGGATGTCCGTAGAGGTGAGCACATGGTTACGCGTGAATTGAAAACCGGAAAAGTTCGTCGATTTTTTATTAATGAGCATCTACGCCCGGTGATAGATGAGTACATAAAAGGGATGCATCATGATGATTACCTATTCGCATCCAACCGTTGGCCCCGGTTGCCCATCACCCGGCATGCAGCCTATAGGATCCTCCGGGAAGCTGGTGAGTCAGTCGGCCTCCACCATGTCGGGACACATTCCATGCGGAAAACTTTTGGTTACCACCATTACCGCATGTATAAAGATGTGGTTACCTTGATGATGATTTTTAACCACCGGGAGCAATCCGACACGCTGGACTATATTGGGTGGACGCAGGAGTTAGTTGATGAGAGCCTAAAGGGCTTTTTTTTAGGCCGAAAGATGTAACATTTACCCCGGTGTTGAAGGAAGTATATAAAACCTATCGCGACAATAGGAGTCGCCTATAAGGAGGATCCAAATGGATGACATAAGAACGCATTTTATTGTTGAGTTTGTGCTTTGGTTGTTTGAATATTTTCCGCTGATTGTGATGGTGATATTTATTTATATGATGTCCCTATTAATTGCTCGGAACTTGGATTAGGAGGTCTTAGTTATGGAGCTATTGTTGATTTTTTGTATTTACGCCCTGCCGATGTTTGCGATGATTGCAGTGCTTTTTGCTGGTCCGGATTTCTTTTTTTGGCTGGCTGAACATTTTTATTTGGTTCTTTTTTCAATATTGATTTATATGATGCTTGTCAGAATTATTGCGCACAGGAATTAGGAGGTCTTAGTTATGGAGCTATTGTTGATGGTGTGGATCTATGTCGCCCTGACGATGTTTGCCGTGATTGTAGGAGTTGGCATGATTAGCTTTTTCGTGCTTTTGTATCTCATCAGCATTGATAGAGATTTTAGATTTATGATGTGGCAAGCAACTAAAGCCATTGCCTTGTTTGTACTGATAGCACCGTACTTACTCTATGTGACCGTTAGGAGGTCTTAACAATGGGAATTTTTAATTGTGATTGGTTGAGCTTCACAGTCGATTTTAAGGGCTATCAGGCGGCGTCTGGAGCCGATGCAAAGGATGTGTTCGACCCAGAGCAAAACAAGCACCTAGCGCGCTTATTTGCGGCTCTAGACGAGCAGCGCGAAAAGTCGGACGACGGATACATTGATTTAGGATTGTTTAATTTCCGGGTGCTGAACCACGGCAGCCGCAGCTACTACTACTTACTCCATAATGACGATCTAGAAATACGGCTCGCTAAGTTTCGAAGCAAGAAGGAAGAAGTTTTTCCGGTTTACGTGCATTTTAAGAGTCAATTTCTTTGGACTGATATTTATAGCGTAACGATGTTAGATGAAAAATATCGGATGGTTATTGAATGGCTGGAGGATGTGTTGAATTGCAAGTATATTCGGAGCAAGATTAATAGAATGGATTTGTGCTATCACACGGATGATGTACCTGAAGGATTTAACACAAAGCAGTTTGTCGGACGGTATACGTCAGCAGATACAAGAGAAACGCATCGTGTCACGACTGGTATTAACATTGGATCTCGAATGACACAAAAGCTTTACCTTAGATGCTATAACAAATTTCTAGAGGCGCGCGCGAAAAAAAAGGTTTGGTTTTTCAAGCTCTGGGAACGTAATGGTATGAATATTCGGAAGGTATGGAATATTGAGTTTCAAATCGATAGGGAATTTTTCACGGAATTTAAAGTAGGCCAACGTAAATTAGATACGGCGGAAGATGCTATTGAATATATGGCGGTCTTATGGAACTACCTTACAGCCGAATGGATCAGCTATCGTATACCAGATGACGATCGTCGGTCTCGTTGGACTATCCATCCATGGTGGTTAAGTCTTTCGAAATTTAGCGAGACGGATGCAAAAGTCAGTCGTGAGATGCAACGGGAGTTACCGACGATGGAATCTATCATTCCAGGTTTGCGAGGATATTTGACTAGTTACGCGGCCCGTATGGGTGGTAATCTGCAAGATGGGAGCTTGTTTCAAACTCTGTTGGAGGATATCAATAAGTATGATGAGCAAGCAGGCAAACAGTTTGCCGAAGTTGTAGACGTCAAACGTCAGTTGATGGACCCGGCCTGTGAGAAGCAGTTGGCCGAACGCTTGGCCAAACTGATAGAAACAGAAGAGGACTTACACAAGCGCGCTAGAAAAGGAGAAATCGAGAAGGTATCGACCCTTTACGGCCTTCCGAAGGACATAAAAAAGAGAGATGCGGACACATCTCTCCCAAACGGCCAAAAATAGGCCAAAATCCCCAAAAATCATTGCTATCAAGGTAAGGCAGGTGTATAATATAGAAAAAACATATTCGGGAAGAAGTTCTGATAACTTTGGCGAGTGCAGAACTCTTCCCTAGGAGACATCTGACATCACCTCAGGTGTCTCGTTACGGTTATTATATCGCGAAAGATATGATTTCGTAACCGAACGCTTGTTCTGGTATTATTTACATGCGCGCTCGCCGACCTGGTGGGCGCTTTTTTATTTGTTATTTATGCATTTATATGAATAAATATTCTCATGGTTATGCACTGAAAATTCACTTGGATTGAAATGTGACAATATTGTGAACGATGGCTTTTAGCCGTTCAAATATATTAAAAACCCAAAAAGGAGATATCACATGGAACAAAAAATGAAGGTGGTCGTATTGGGTGCCAGCCGTTACGCGTTCGAGGACGAAAAGAGTGGCCGAGAAATTGAAGGTTGTAAGGTGCACTATGTTCCGATAGCTGCTAGCACGGAGAATAATCAAAAAGGTTTGATTCCGAAAGCTGAAACTATGGAATATTCGTTTTTTAATGAGTTGGGCACGGTTCCCGGACTTTATGAAGCGACTGTCACCTTTAGCATGTCTAGTAAAAATATAAAAGCAAAGGTTTCGAATTTCAGTTTTATCGAGCCTGTTACTTTCGAGCTTCCGGTGACGGCGAAAGCCTAAGCCTGACATAAGCTTACTCCATTGAAAGGGGGTGAACGTATTGGCTTCTGCAATTCCTGTAGTCGATTTAAAATATGACCTTGCTGACGTCGCAACCAGCACGTCTAACTGGTTCTCCAGCTTTTGGCTGATTTTGGCCTTTGCTGTAGCTATTCCGCTGGCGTTTTTTGTTGCCCACCGCGTCAAAGGTTTGTTTGCCTAATGATTTGATAGGAGGTTACATCTATGGATATGACGGTAACGCAGGAGGTTTACGGCGACAATTCGGCATTGATTTATGCCATTAAGGACACGGTTGTTACCGGGCTAACTGATTACTATCAGAGCCATATAGAGGGTAACCTCCAGATATTCCACTCACTAACAGTCGGGGAGATCCTTATTTGCATCCTTTTAGCGGCACTGCTACTGCTTCTTACATTCAAATGGATTTGGGAGGCGATTCGATATTAAAAATCTGATTGATACTTATTTTTATCTTAGCATTCCCTTCTTGATCCTCGTGCTTGGAGCGCTGGCTAGTCGCTGGATGGAGCTGATGAGACGATGATTGAACTGATTAAGGAGGGCATGACGCTTGTATTCGGTAGTGATTATGTAGCGGCCATGTTAATGAGTGGAATTACGTTTGTTGTCTGTGTTGTGACCGTCCTCGGCATACTAAAGCGATGGGGGCGAATGTAAATGAGCTTTAGCTTAGATATGACGCAAATCATGCAGTATGGTTTTAATGTTTTCGGGAGCTTCCTCCCGATTGTCTACTTGTACGCCGGAGCCGGATTCGCTCTTTTCGTGATTTTTACAATCATTAGAAAGGTGAAAGGATCATGATTAACCTACACAGTGATAAGATGCCGAAGATACCAGACGGGCCACCCGTAACCGACTTGTTTGCGAATCTCGCGAACAATTGGTATCACCTTGGAACGGTGCTTGTCGTCTTGTTCGGCACTCTGTTTGGAACATGGCTCTTGCGAAAGGTTTATATGCACGTGCGCGGAATTTGAGGGGCCTTATTATAGTGTCCCTCTTTTCTGTAGTTTGACCCGATCGGAGATGATCGTATGATGGTTTGGTTATGTATCGGTAGTGCACTCGCTCTTGCAATCGGATTAGAGATGAACCGAATTATGTGCATTAGACATGATATCGCTCAATTTATTTCATTTCCTGATAAACAAGCTGTAGAGGAGTATTTACGTAAGAATCTCCAGAGGAGTATTCGAGCCGCAGCCATACTTGCGATTGGTTTTTTGTTAGTCTGTTTTTTTATTGTGCTAATAAAAAATGATGCTTTGTCTACAGCACAGGCCGTGCTTGAACTTGATTTATGAAAAGAATCTTGATATTGCTGCCGTTGCTGTTTTTTTTGCCATTGACGATGGCCCATGCCGCGAATGATGTGTATATGGACGATTATTATTATGCCCATGCCCCGGCCGGAGCTTCTGGGACGTTTCCCTTTACGACAAAAAGCGGAGCGACGAGCATCACTTTTCCCGAGGCTACGCAAGGTATTAACGCCTATAAGGCTAATAACACGACCCATTACAAGGTTAGATGTGAGGTCGGCGGTGAATGGAAAAATGTCACCGTTGCCACAGGCCACCTTAAGGCGGATCCAAAGCAAAAATCGTATCGGTGCGAATTGGAAACTGACGGAGAGGTCGAGGCTTATGGCGCCGTGAGATGGGCTGGAGACGTGTTGCACATGGAAACCCGGTATTATCTCGAAGGTACGCCTACCAATCCCGGAGATGGATCCGATGGTACTACTGGCCCCGGTTCTGGTCCCGGTCCCGGTACTGACCCGGGCGGCAAGCCGTTTGATAAGTTCAAATACTATTACACCGATTGGCGTGACCAATACCGCTTAGATTTTTGGGGGTTGCCGACGAATGCAAAACAGGTCAGATTGCATTTCACAGCAAGTTCAGGCGCGCAGTATGATCGTGAATGGCCTATAGATGAAGTCGGTGGCACGCTTTACCTGACGTGTAATGGTCGTTATCAGCTTCAGTTTCTGGATTCGTCCGGCTCCGTCATTTCTACGGTGGATGACTTGAGCACGGGCCAGATACAGAGCCCGACATGCGAGAGCTATCCCGATCCGTATCCTCGTGATGACCTGGGGGCAGAAGTGACAATGCCGGCATGTACGGATCCATCACCCGGCAGCGGTCTGCCAAAGGTCACATGGACAGGTGTTCCGGGCGCTGAAAGCTACGACATTTACAAGGATGGTCAAAAAATTGGCAGCACAACAGATACCGAATATGACCTACCGGGTGACGGTAGCTATACCATCATTGGCCGTGACCGTGACGGGAATCCGGTTGGCGAATCGGACGTAAATACGCCATGGCTCGGCACTGGCGGCGATTCGGTAGCCGATGCGATTTGCAAATGTATTGAAGACCTGAAGCCTGTCCTGGAAGAGATTCGGGACAACACGCAGCCTATTCATGACGATTTGCAATTGATTCATGGCGATTTGCTTGTTACAAATGACCAATTGCAGCAGGCTAACGGCAGCCTACGCGAAATCATCCGGCAGCTGACGCCGACTCGTGAGTATCAGTTACCCAAGCCGATCGTAAAGCCTGACCTTTATGATCCGGGTGATGTCATGGATCGACCGTACCAAAATCAACAGACCTATTTTCGGGATGCTGGCGATGCGGCCACGCCGGATGCAATGCCCGCGGCCCCGGAGCCGAAGAACTGGGAACATGATGGCGTGCGTCTGCACCAGGACTCCCCTATCACACCGGATCCGGTGATGAAACGGGATGAGGACATGAAGAAGGAGCCAGATATGCGAAGGGAACCGGATATGCAGCTTGACGAAGTTCTGACGCCCGATCCGGAAATGGTGCAAGATAACCCTTTGCAGATGCAGGATGAGGAATACAAGCTGCGCTGGAAGTCGTCAGAATATCCGTGAGGAGGTGAAAAACTTTGAAAAAGGTAATCTGCTTGTCGTTGTTGATGTTCATGCTATTTGCTGGTGCTGTATCTGCCGCGCCCGGTGGTTTGCTTGATGGCAAGCCATTGACAGATATAAACACAGGACAGGTTTTTTATCAATTGACCGACAATGATACGAATACATCGATTACTATGGGCTTGGATGGTCGTGTTTTTATTTTTGAGTTACCGGGTACGGCGGACGTGGAAAAAGTGTATTCGGTAGCCGGTGGCAGTTCAGGAAATACGCCTAATATATATTTTTACGATGAATCAGGGACTTTATTGAAATCGATCCGTGCTGTAAATAACGGCTTTCAGGATGTCACTGTTAAATCAGTTAAGAGTATCGGCTTGAAAGGGCTGTCGAATTGGGGTACTTGGATTGCGGAGTTAGATATTTTTGGAACCGTAGAAGCTCCTCGGCCTGTTGGTTTGTCTGCCGAGTCTCAGACAAAAGCGGTAGAGTTGCGCTGGACGATGACGGAGGATGAAAGATTTGTCGGCTATGACGTGTATCGGAATGATGTAAAAATTACGCCGCAGCCGATTAAAGAACAGACGTACATTGACACCGGAGGAGAGCCGGATGTGATGTACCGCTATAAAATTGCGGCTGTCTATAATGTCGGTGTTATGTTTTCAGATGAAATCGATGCATCGTCTATGGCGGATATGTTGAGTGCCCCAAATTTACAATCAAAGGCTTATCACAATCGATTAAATCTATCATGGTCTCAGGTTGGAGCAGCCACATATCGGCTGTATCACGATAATGCCAAGCTTTATGACGGTAACGGTCTCGGATATGCTCACGTTGGATTACAGATGGACACGGAGTACACGTACAAATTGGAGTACATAGATAAATACGGACGTGTGCAGTCCTTAACAAAGACGTTTAAGACGACCGACGATGAGACAGATGGAGTCCTGGACGTGCCCGAAGGTTTAAAAGTGGATGCGGATGTATACGATGCGACGATGACATGGGATAAAGTCGCGAACCCGGATTTGGACGGTTACTTTGTCTACTTGAACGGTTCGCGCGTTGGCGGACTTGTAAAGGAGCCTCGTTATCAGTTCACGGGTCTGAAATCCCTGACGGAATATAAGGCCCATGTCGTGAGTGTTGATAAGTTTGGTAATCTTTCGGATTCGTCAGATGAAATAGTTTTTAAGACTAAGGATTTGACATCTGTTCCTGAGCCGCCAACGATTTCAGGCAAGCCATTTTCTGCCTCGGTCACCTTGTCCTGGGCACCAAGTAAGTACGCCGAAAGGTATAAGGTAATCCAGGACGGTAAAATGATTGCGGAGACAGATTCGACGTCGTTCCGTGTACGCGATCTCAAAAACGGTACAACGTACAAATTTTCTGTTGTAGCTGTGAATCGGATCGGTGATTCGTCCCCTTCAAACGTGTTGGAATTGACGCCTGATTCTCGCATTATGCCTGATATCAGTTTGGGTTATCAGTTGCAAGATGTCGCTCTTGGTACATCATCATGGTTTACCTCGATATGGCGTATTTTAGCGTTTGTCATAGCGATTCCGCTTGCCTTTTATGTCGCCAATCGTGTCAAAGGTTTGCTCGCGTGAGGCTTTCGGATTTCTTCCGGGGCCTCCCCTACCCTATTGTTCGGATATTAATGCCGGGTGTGAGCTGAGCTCATAAATGTTTGTTCGGAATTTGGATTCCGGATGAGTTGAGCTCAACAATTAACGTTCGGAATTTGGATCCTGGATCTGAAATGGAGTGAAAAATATGGACAGTATGCAGTTGATGATGCAAGGTTTATCAGCGCTGATTGATTGCTTTGCGGATACTTTATTTATGTCCTTTACGGCCATGATTGCTATGAGTATAGCCATGGGCATTAAACGGTTGTTTCTTGAATGACGTTTGTAGATACTTTAATGCGCTACCTGTCCGGCGCATTTGACGTCTTAGCATCAGGCATTCAAAAGCTACTGGAGTTTCTGTCCTACCCTCTTGGATGGCTTGTAGCTCTTATAGAGGGCATATGGTATTTTCTGACCAGTCTTGTCCAAGTCGTTATATTGGTGATTGATATATTCATTGCGCTGTTTCAGTTTATCGGCGCGCTCTTTCTCGGCTTTTTTAGGACAATTAAGGGCCTTTTGTGGATAGACATGAGCAAGACGCCTGTAAACTATCCAGGCGCGTCAGGGGATGGTATAGACGTTGTAAAGGATATGGTTCTCGGCCCTATTGGTTTTCTCGATGTTGTACCGTATGGATTACTTGCGATCGTGTGGCTGCTGTTCATTGTTCGTGTCTTCTCATTGCTAGGAGGTACCCATGCGGAATCTGATTGATACCATATTTTCGCCTGTTGTCACTTTTTTAGGGTCTATATCCGATTCGCTTCGGTCGCTCTCCGTTCCGGTAGCTCGTCCGCTCGATTTTGGGAAGTATCTCGGACATTTTGCATTCCTGGGGCCCGCATGGATCACCTTTATTACGACCGTTTGCACGCTTGGATTTATATACTTTTTGATATTTTTTGTGATGTCGAATATCGGCCTTTTTAGGAAATTTAAGGATATGATTAAGTGGTGGTGATATAGATGTCTTCCGTGTTCAAGACGTTTTTTGAGATTGGATCGGCAATTGGTATATCGCTTTTGCTCACGCTCGTTCTTCCAGGACTGTTTTTGAAAAAGAAATTCTTCAAGTAGTGAGGTGCTAATGATGGCTACAAAAGATAAAATGCTCGTGTTTAATGACGATCACACATGCGAGTTGCTGCAGGTGGAAGAAATTAGTGACCAAGCAGTATTAACAAAAAGAGGTATGTATGATTTGAGTGGAGTTTCCAAGCACATCGACACGGCTAACGGATACATATTGTATGTTGCCAATGTCGATATGCCGGCTCGGATAGAAGCTGCGCAGCTTCGGCAACTTCGGAAATCTACGGCTCTAAAGCGCATGTTTGAATTTAACGTTCAGGATAAGCCGGATTTTTTTAAGTACGTGCCCTATATTTTGATTGCATTGCTTATTTTGTTTAAGTGAGGTGAATGGTAATGAGTCAGTTAACAGCGCAGGAAGTTATGATCGAAGAACTCCTGGAGAGCAATGACGATAACGAAATGATTCAGGTGCTCGAATTTTTAAGGAAGAATGGCGTCCCGGTCACTCAAGACCAAGCCCTAGGAATGTTCATGCTTCAGGAGGCCGGATTGAGTGATATCGCGCTTTATGTGCAGAGCGTGAGGACGCAAATGACGCCATATACAAGGTATTTCAAAATGACTGACAAGCTTACCCTTGCGGATCGTATCAAGGGTAACGCTAAACTCGGAAATCTCCTCAAGGCCAACGCCAACCCGGCCAATGCGGCAGGTGTGCCGATGGGCATTGAAAAAGGAGTGAAGTAGTATGTACCTCATGGGATTTGATGGCCCGTTAGGATCCGGTAAGACGTTTGGCATGTCACTCTTTGCGCAGCACTATAGGCAAAAGACAGGCTGCACGTTGTACTCGAATTATGGACTTAAGCATTCAAAGCTTTTTACTAACTTCGAACAGTTTCTGGATGTGGCACAGCAGCCTAGCAGTATTATCTGTCTTGATGAGGCCCACACCGATTTGGATAGCAGATCGGGCAATACGAACGTGGCTAAGTACCTTACGCATATGCTTTTTTATCTCCGAAAGATTCGGGCAACTCTATTTTTTTCGAGCCCGAGTATTACAAATATTGATTTTCGGGTGCGGTCAATAATGAATGTCTATTGTCATGTTCGGAAGGCAAAAGCATCATTTTATTACGACATGTATGACATACAAAGCGAAAAATTTTTACGAACGATGCGTATTCAGAAGCAAAAAGCATTCCAGATCGGGCATCAAATATATGATACCCATAAGATGGTCGTTCCTATGGAATTCCCGTCGACAAAGGAGGAATATCATAAGGTAATTAACCAGCTTAAACAAATAAGCGATGATTATTACTCTGTTTCTTAGAAAAAGGTTGTCTAAATCAAACACCTTTGATACAATAGAAATAGGAAATCTAAATCAAAGGAGTTCGATAGGTATGAAATACGATGGTGTGTTGCTGCAGAAGATACAAGATATTTTCTTAGTTTGTGTCGAGCGTTGGAATCAAACTGAATTCGGCAGTGATTTGAATGCGGAATATGATTCTATGATTGCAGAAATTAAGAAGCTAAAAAAAGGAATGGTACGTAATTTGAAGCCTGAAAATTTTAAATTACGTGCTCAAGCTGTGGTTGATCGTTTTGATTTGGTTGAATCTACATTGAAAAAAGAAACGGAAATCAAAAAGGAAATCAAAGAAGAGAAAGAAAAAGAAAACCTTAAACAAAATGATTTATTGGAATCCGATAAGAAAAAGAAAACCAAAAATAAAAATACAGGTCGTGGCGGTGCGCGTGTAGGTGCTGGCCGTCCTTCGTTGGGTGTGAAGAAGCCTGTATCCATTACCTTACCATCAGATGATTGGGAAGAAATAGACAACCTTATTCAAAGGAAAGAATTTAAGAGTTATGCGGATTACTTTCGTTTTCTTCATCATGTTAGATGGAGAGAAGAGGCGACGGACGAGCCGGAAGCGTAGCTGCCGGAAGCCGTCGCCTCGGGGAAGTCGAGATAATGTTCGATAAAAAAAAGCTTACCTTCTGGCAAGCTTACAAAGTTGACTGATTGATGATATTTTTCATTTCGGCAGTCGCCTTCTTGTGTTCGTCCAGGGTGATGGACTTGTAACGCTGTTTGTAAATGCAATATAGATAGGCAATGACTTCGCTTTCGTTTTTTAGTTCCAGTTCGGATTTGAGGTCTTGAACAATGTTTTTTACTGAGCTATATACTTGCATTTGTTTTCTCATTTAACGTCTCTCCTTTGTATATAGTGTACAATAAAATCTATAGAAAATAAACCATGTTTCTATAGATAATCTATAGATAATATGGTATAATCTATATAAGACATAAGGAAAGGAGTTGAGAAACATGGACATCTTCACGAGCATTCGACAAACAGCCGACATTGCAGGTGGTTTTACGATTGGTACGCTAATTGTAGAGGATGGCGAAGTATCTGTATGCCTTGAAGATAATACATATGTCGTCCTGGATGATACGTACCATGTCGAAGTGTATCGTGAAGGTGATTCCTATGTGCATGTTGGTTATGAGTATATTTTGACGGCGAAAACAGTTGAAGGTTGGCCGTTGTTAGCCGGGTTGTATTGTAGAGTTAAAAAAATGACCGACAAGCCGGACAAGCCGGATGAGGCGAAAGGTGGAAATAAAATGGAATACCAAGTACATATCAGGGGCCGTCATCATGTTAGTAATCGTTTTACTATCGTTGGAGAAAATTTGATTGATGCAATTAAAAGAAATTTTAAAAGGATGATTGATAAAGCGGATACCGAGTATGTGCCGTATCGCTACCCTATCACTGTACATGTTTCTTATAACAAAGGGGCGATGTTAGGCCAAGGTGCTATCCAACTGAAGTTGGAATGGATGTATTCGTATCATATGAAAAAGCCCGCATGGCTCCATGAAAATATTATTTTGATTTATGGCACTGAAAGTGACATAGAAGGCCCAACGACTTTTGTAGTAGAGGCGTGAATATGAGAGATTGTCCAATATGTCATAAACCATTTCAGCCGATAGATCGCAGGCAAATCTATTGCAGTTCCCGTTGTCGGTATACAAACTATCGCCGTATTGTTGTCCAGGAAAGAAAGAGAGAGGGAAAATGTCCGCAGTGTGGCGGCGATATGGACGTCCCGAAAGAAGGAAATCCATCGTATTGTTCCCGGTGTCAAAAGTATTGGAAGGATAGATATATGGAGCGTAAATGAACGTTTGTTCGTGTGCGATATGATGCGCGTCAGGTATAGGACAAGGGGTCGCCAGACCGAAGGCTTGCCCCTTGTCCGTATCTGCCGAGCGAGTAACCCTAGAAGCCCTGACAACAACCCCGTTGTTGTCCCGACTCCCGGATAGGGCAGAGGGATTTCAAAGGGGGTGCCCCTTTGACCGCCGGAGGCAAAGCGAAAGGAGTAGTTTGGAATGGAAGACTTTATTGCATCTCTTGGCGCGGTTAGTCTACTTGTATTAGTGGCTTTTTTGATGGCGCCTTTGATTATTTGTCCTACGGTTCTTTTTATGAAATGGGCAAGGTCATTATTTGGTGAAAATAAAGGTCAGTAATGGTCAAAGTTTTGATGTTGTAGAAGAGCGAAAAACGTTGAAGTGGCGCGGAAAGCGCCGACCCCCCCACCCTACTAACAGGGGGGGTGCAAAAACCAAAAAACGTATCCCCTAGCACGTAGGAGGTTTTAGAATGCTGCGTTTGCCGTCTGACATGAAATACACTCTGATTGATGCCTTAAACAAGTATATTGACATTCTTTATTACGACTCGATACCAAAAGCTCCTACTGAAACAATTCGCCGTTATTACGAAGTGCAGCTAAGACGCGCTCAGGAATCAAAAAAGTTGATAGAAGAACAGGAGTAGATAGCATGATATCAAGAGCAAAATTGGAACAATGGTTACGTGATAATAGTTTGGAAGGTGAGTTTCATCCAGAAGTGATTCGTTTTGTGGAAGAATTGCTGATACATATTGAGTTTGGGCAATTTGAGATTGAGGAGGAAGATGATGTTGACGGATATTAATTCTATGAAAAACGAAGAAATAGTTTTCAACGCTGCAGATATAAGGATCCTGATGGATGCATTACGCTCTAGACGTGAATATATTCAGATATTTTTAGAAATCCCGGAACTAAAAGAGCAATATAAGAAAGAGATAGAAGAAATAGACTTAGTGGAGAAAAAGCTAAAAAATTATATTTTGCAAGGATGATAGCATGTACTACTCAAAAAAAGGTAAGCGACCGACCCGGGTGCGTGAAACTCCTAACGGCCCGGTCGTCGGTTATGATATTCAGCCGATTCGCGACTTAGAGAAGCTGGGGCAGATTCAGGAACGCTTGGCGCGAAATCCCCGGAATGAGTTTATGTTCCTGCTTGGTATTAACTCCGGTCTTCGTATTTCGGATTTGCTTTGGCTCACCGTCCGGGATGTCCGTAGAGGTGAGCACATGGTTACGCGTGAATTGAAAACCGGAAAAGTTCGTCGATTTTTTATTAATGAGCATCTACGCCCGGTGATAGATGAGTACATAAAAGGGATGCATCATGATGATTACCTATTCGCATCCAACCGTTGGCCCCGGTTGCCCATCACCCGGCATGCAGCCTATAGGATCCTCCGGGAAGCTGGTGAGTCAGTCGGCCTCCACCATGTCGGGACACATTCCATGCGGAAAACTTTTGGTTACCACCATTACCGCATGTATAAAGATGTGGTTACCTTGATGATGATTTTTAACCACCGGGAGCAATCCGACACGCTGGACTATATTGGGTGGACGCAGGAGTTAGTTGATGAGAGCCTAAAGGGCTTTTTTTTAGGCCGAAAGATGTAACATTTACCCCGAAGATTGACCAAGATATAAAATCTATTGTTTTGATAGGAGAAACCTATAGAGGCTGCGACCCATGACGGCAAGACAGGTCTAGGCGGTACGTTTAGTTTGGCGAGAGGGTTGCAAAGAGGAAAGTATCAAGGGGGTACTTTACATTTCGGTGTAGAGTGTTGTGCAAATATGTAGATTGATTCGGTAATTTTATGTACTTAATCCAGGAGATAGTGTGATTTTGGGTTTATTTTTTATAATATCTTTATTTTTCAAAAAAGTATTTATTTATGTGTGAAGAGGATTTTATTGTAAAATGTCGAATTAAACAGTATTTTTATAAAATTAGGTAATTAGGAGGGGGTAACATGTCAATTCAACAAACTTCAAGTAAGGAAACAAAAGGACAGGGAACCGGAGTTGAAATCGAAGTTGAAGAAGTTGTTGATGTAGATATTGATATATCTTCACAGAAAGGTGATTCATTAGACGGTCCAACTGCTATTAATTTACTTGGTGATTTAATTGGAAAATCCACAGTAAATACATTTAAAGCTATGCATAGTAAAAGCAAGATGGACAATGTAGCTATATTCGTGGATTATGATAACGTGTACTGGAGTCTGACTCAAAATCATTCACATAATCCTAATCACCTAGAACCAGAAAAGAATTTATTTGACCAACTATGGAATAGATACGGGAAAGATAAAGTAAGAACCTTTAGAGCATATGCAGATTTTGAGAAGATAAAAACTGATTTAACTAGTCTTCAGAAAAAGCGGGTACAAATTCGACATGTTTATTCCAATGGAAAAGATGTAGATCAAAGAAAAAATTCTTCAGATATTGAACTTTGTATAGACGCTATAGAACACACATACAAAGATCCCAATACTACATGTTACGTTATTGTAACAGCTGACAGCGATATGATTCCTGTAATAAGTAGACTAGTTTACAAAGGTATCCGCGTAGAGCTTTATTACACCTCAGATTCTGCTCCAAAGCACGTCGATATAACCACCTATCCCCATTACAGTGAGGATTTATTGAAATTCTTAAACGTCGATGTAAAGATATATGAAGTAGAAGGACATATTGATAATGCATTATTGATAATAAATTCTTGGCATGCTCAATATAAGGAAACTGAACGGTATTTAGGCGCCAAGTACCTAAAAGAGCAATTTGCAAAGTCTTTTGGCTTGCCGACGAAACAAGCAAGCGAGCTGCTTGAACGATTAGAAATTAAAAAATTGATCACAACAGGTACGAAACATCTTTCCAACGGAGAGGCCAAAAAATCAATTATACTCTCTCAGGCTGGCAAAGTTAGAATTGCGCCTGTATACACTGCTGTACAGACTCCATAAAATTTATGTTGACACCGAAAACCAGTGATAATATAATTTATCCATAACTTTCTTATTCGTTAATTAAACATACGTTATTTATATACGTTACAATTTATTCGTTAGAAACGGCGGGGGCATACCTCGCCGTTTTACTTTCTTTCTTCCCCCCCTCCAGCTATCAAGCAAGGTCTTTATCTTCTACTATGATGATACTTACGCTCCTTCCCGTCGCTCATCTGCTCCGGTACAAGTACACCGTTTACTGTCCGTTTGTATTTTTCTTATCCCAACCTACTCGACAGGCCAGGCCAGACGTTAATGCCGATAATTGAGGAAATGTGCATGTAGCGCCCGGTTCAGCTGAAACGATATGACTTATGCGGTCTGCAGCTATCCTATCACAGGACGCAGCTAGGCTTCGGGACAGGCCGCAGACCAGGGGAACCGCGCATGCAGCCCGCTTGCGTATGCTAGCTCCCCTTCTCCTCCCGGCCGTGCTTATCCAGCCAGCTTCCGCTTAGACGGATCGTGCCTGCGGAACATTCCATCCGCGCAGCAGCGGCACCACCTTCGCATAGGCTTCATTGACATCCGCCGCATCGATGACGATAGGCTCCCGGTCGTACTGGAGCGCCGCATGCTCATAGCGCGGATCATAATAATACTCCAGCAGCAGCGTCGCTACGTCGTCATAGCGGCCGTCTTCCAGCGCGGACTCCACCTCGCGCGCAGCGGGCGTATGCATGCGGCGGCGAATCTGCTCGAACGATTCCTTCACCTTCTCCGCATGCTGCTCCGGCTGATAGTCGGCCATCAGATTGCGGACACGCTCCTGAACCGGCATGCGCACGGTGAATACAGTGCCGGCGCGCTTCGCTTGCACCAGAAATTCCGGCAGCACGACCTTGCCGATTCGGCGGCTCTCCCCTTCGATCAGCAAATAAGGCCGCTTCTCCGCGTCCAGCTTCAGCAGTTCATCGAGCAGCAGCGCCTCGAATTTCTTCTGGTTGCTCGGCTCCAGTCCGATATGTCCGAAGATCGAACCGCGGTGCCCTGCCAAGCCCTCCAGGTCCAGCACGGGATATCCGTCCTCCCGCAGCCGCTGCAGGAGCTGCGTCTTGCCTGTCCCGGTATGGCCGGCAAGCACGATGCACGGGGCTTGCAACTTATACTCGGCAAGCGTTGACTGTACCCAACGGCGGTAAGAACGGATGCCGCCGAGAAGCCGGAACGTCTTCAGCCCCATCAGCGACATCACGGTAGCCATCGTGCGGCTCCGCATTCCGCCGCGCCAGCAATAAATGACGACCGGGCCCTTCAATTCGCGGAACTGCGCGTATAGCGCGGGCAGCTTGGCCGAAGCGATGGCCAGGCCGCGTTCCTTGGCAGCTTCTACGCTTACCTGCTTATAAATCGTGCCGATCTCGGCCCGCTCCTCATCCGTGAACAACGGAATATTGATGCTCCCCGGCAGGGTGAATTCCGCATACTCCCCCGGAGAACGAACATCAACCAGCGTCGCTCCCGCGGCGCGCTTCTCCAGGCATTGCTCCAATGATATATCTTGCATGATTTCACCTCTAGTTGTCTGTCTCGTACTTCGCCTGCACACATAAGGATGCTCTTAATCTACTCTACCTTATTTTATCATAGACAGCCATGCCTGATCTCATACGGCAGCGGCACCCTTATCCGCCGGACGTTCGCCGTGCCCTTTTTCCCTTCCGGGACATATGTAGTAATAATTCTCTCTGATATCAGGTCAATCTCAAGTCCGTTCCCAGGAGGTGGTTCTCATTACAACGGTAAAAGCCTTGATTATGGCAGGAGGGAAAGGCACCCGCTTCTGGCCCTTTAGCCGTTCCACCCGGCCGAAGCAATTTTTGCCCATCCTTCACCCGCAATCCATGCTAGCCGATACATTGCAGCGCATGCTGCAACGTGTGCCGCTTGAACATATCCATATCGTGTCGCTCGCGGAATATGTTCCTCTGATTCGGGAGCAGCTTCCTGACTTTCCGCCGGAGCATATTATCGAGGAGCCGATGGCCAAGGACACGGCCGCCTGCATCGGCTTGGCCGCACTCCATATGCTGCTGCAAGACGAGGACCCCGTCCTCATCACACTGCCGTCAGATCATTATGTATCAGATCCGGAAGCGTTCCATGCCGCGCTTCAGACGGGAGTCGAACGTGCCGCGAATGAAGCCTGTGTCGTCACGCTGGGCGTGCGGCCAACCCGCCCGGAGACGGGCTATGGCTATATCCGGGTAGCGCTCGGGGAAGATGCTAAGCCGATGTCCGGCATGCGGGTGACAGCGGTAGAGCAATTCATCGAGAAGCCGCCGCTGCCGCTGGCCGGGCGCATCTTTGCCGACGGCAGGCACTATTGGAACACCGGCATCTTCATCTGGAAGGCCTCCACCGTCATGCACCTGCTGGAGCAGCATCTGCCGAAGCTGTACCATATATTGATGAGAATGAAGGAAGTGCTGATGGAGCCTTCGCCGGATGAATGCGCGCTCCATTCGCTCTACAGCCAGATCGAGAACCAGTCGATCGATTACGGAGTCATCGAGAAATGCAATTCTATTTATATGATTCCCGTTCAATACGGATGGGACGATCTAGGCAATTGGAACGCGCTGGAGCGGGCCGAGCCGCGAGATTTGTCCCGGAACATCGTTCACGGCCTTCATCATGGCATCGATACGAACGGCTGCATTATTCACGGCAAGCCGGGACAGCTAATAACGACAATCGGGACCGAAAATCTGATCATTGTCGCGACCGATGATGTTGTCCTCGTCTGCCGCAAAGACCGGACTCAAGATATCAAGTCGTTGGTCGCCCGTCTGGAGGAGCAGGATCTCCAGGGCTATCTTTAAATTCCATCCTCCATCCCAAGGAGGGAAGCAGATGAGTGGAGAGACTGCCATCCACAATATAGGTACCCTATTCGAGCCGACGGGATATGCTAAAGCAAACCGGCAACTGCTGCTTCAATTCATCCGCCGGGGGATATATCCCAAATTCTCCCCCGTCCATCCTGAAGTCGTCCATACGCCTATGGCGCCTGACATCGCGGCTGAATTGACGACATTGATGCATCGACCGTTGGCGCCTCGCCATACGGTGCTGTTCCATTATCCGGCTCATGCCTTTTACCGGGATCCGGCCCGGTATTCCATCGGCATGACGATGTTCGAATGCAACCGCCTGTCCTTCACCTGGGCGCGCCGCTGCTCCATGATGGATGAAGTATGGGTGCCGTCCACCTTCAATCGCGACACCTTCATTCAATCAGGCGTGCCGGCCCATAAGCTGAGAGTCATGCCCTACGGCACCGATCCGGATGTATATCACCCGGGCGCGCCTCCGCTCCCGGTTCCCGGCAGACGGGAGTATGCTTTCCTGTCGGTCTGCTCCTTCGACGAGCGCAAGGGCATTGATTTTCTACTGCGCGCATTCCTGGCGGAGTTCTCCCCGTCCGAGGACGTCTGCCTGATCATTAAGACGCGCGCCTCGACGGCTGAGGAGATCGGCCGGCAGCACGCCTATGTCAATAACCTCGCCTCGCAATTGACGGGGCGGGCGAACGAATCGGTCATCCTGTTATCCACGGTCCACTCCTGGTCCGAGGAAGATCTGGCCCGGCTGTATACTTGCGCGGACAGCTACGTTCTGCCGACACGGGGAGAGGGCTGGAGCATGACCGTGATGGAAGCGATGGCTGCCGGTCGGCCCGTCATCACAACCCGCTGGTCGGCCCACCTCGACTTCGTCAACGATCAGAACGGCTATCTGATCGATGTGGAGCGGTTCACCCCGTTCCTGCCGTCGCAATCCCGGCTGCTGTGGGCCTTGCCCAGCGTCGCCCACCTTCGCCAGCTGATGCGCCACGTCCATACCCATCGGCAAGAAGCCGCAGCTAAGGCCGCCCTTGGCCGCCATACCGTCATCGGAATGTATACATGGGAGGCCAGCGCCCTGCGCATGCTGCAGCGACTGCAGGAAATAGACAGCCGGTAAAAGGAGAATTCACCTGTATGATAAGTCTCATTATTCCGACGATCCATCATACGGATCTGGTCAAGCATTGCGTCAACAGCTTCATCAACACGGCCTATGAAGAATATGAGATTATTGTCGTCGATGACGGCAGCCCGCCTCCGATCCAGGAGGATTTGGCCGCCTGGGCCGCCTCGATGAACGTTCGTTTCATTCCCAAGCAGACTAACGAAGGCTTCAGCCGGACCGTGAACCTGGGCTTGCAGCACGCTGACGGGGACTATGTGCTGATCGCGAACAATGATATCATCTTCCACGAGCCGGGCTGGCTGCAGCATATGCTGGCGGCGATGCAGCTCTCTCCGGAGGTTGGTATCGTCGGCGCGCGGCTGCTGTATCCGAATATGACGATTCAGCATGGCGGCGTCATCCAGGGGCCGAAAAGGAATTTCGATCACCGTTATCGCTTCCAGCCCGCCGATTACCCTCCCGCGCAAGCGGTGGAGGACGCGGCTTCCGTTACAGGCGCCCTGATGCTGATCCGACGGGAAGTGTTAGACCGGATCGGCCTCTTCTCGGAGGAGTTCTTCATCGCCTACGAAGATGTCGACTTCTGTTACCGCGCCAGACAGCACGGCTTCCGCGTCATTTACAGCGGAACGGCCTGCGCCCTGCATTATGAAGGATTTACGCGCGGGACGACGCGAGCGAATAAAAACCGGTATTGGCGAGTCAAAGAAATGGAGGCCCGCAAAAAGTTCTGGGCCAAATGGGGAGGTAATCACATCCAATGAGCGCGCCGCTTGAAGTTGTCTATGTACTGGAGCTTACCGGCTTGTCCGGCGGCATTCGCAATGTGCTGGAGCAGGTGAACCGGCTGCATGAGATGGGCGTGAAGGTTCATCTGTTCGCGCTGGACGGCCAGCCTTCCTGGTTCCCGCTGCAAATCCCCGTGCGCCGCTTCCCGAATTACCGGATGATGCTGCACACCTTGAAATGGATGGACTGCATCAAGATAGCAACGTGGTGGAAGACGATGTCCGTCGTCTGGCACAGCTGCGATCGGCGCAGAGGCGGGCGCGGCATCCCGTTCTACCTCGTCCAGGATATCGAAGAAAGTTATTATCCGAATTGGCCGGATATGCAGGAGCGGGTCCGCCAAACCTACAGAGTCCCGGTCCATATGCTGACGATTGCCGATTGGACGACCCGAGAGCTGCTGGAACGGTTCCATCAACAGGCAACCAATATTTCGATAGCCGTTGATTTCAATGTCTACAAGCCGAACCGTACCCATGATCACGATCCGCAGCGCATTCTTGCCTGCAGCCGCCGCAGCCAGCATTTGAAGGGCTTCGATGTCACCGTGCAGGCCGTGACGGCGGCATGCCGCCAACTGCCCCATGCTTCCTTCGTCACGTTCGGCGTCGAGCCTCCTGGCATTTCAGGCATACCGCATCATCATTTCTCGAACCCTCAGGATCAACATTTGGCCTACCTGTATGCCAACTGCGGCGTCTTCGTACAGACCTCCTACCACGAGGGCTTCGGGCTCCCGATTTTGGAGGCGATGGCCTGCGGAGCGCCCGTTGTCACGACGAGAGCGGAGGGCAATGAGGAATTTTGCAAGGACGGATGGAACTGCATCCTTGTCAACAAGGGCGACGCCGATGGAGTGGCCCAGGGCATCGTCAAGGTGCTGTCCAACCCGGAATTGTCCCAATTCCTCGTCGCCAACGGGTTCGAGACTGCCAAGCATTACAATTGGCCCCGCGTAATGAACAATCTGTTGAATGCGTTCCACGCCAGGCTGCCGCAGCAGGTATGATGCTTGCGGCAGCATGCAAAATCGCCAGCTTCCCTGTAAGCTGGCGATTTTTGCGCTTGCTCCGCATGTTAACGGATGATGAGGCCGGCATGACAGCCGGACCTGCAACAGTTCTCATCCCGGCATGGCCTCGTAGCGGATGCCGGCGAATAATTCGTTCCACGCCCGATCGCTGTCCGCATCCCAAGCAATCGGTGCCTCCACCGCACAGGTATGGGCCAATGGCCAATCGAGCTCCACGATTCGGTGATCAGCCCCCGGATTGACGACGAGCAGGCGGAATTGGTGCCGGACGATCGAAGCCAACGCCGCTTCCAATGCCGCCGCCTCCTCATGGGAGGCATGCAGCCGGAAAAAGAAAACCCACTCAGCCTGCTCGCTATTGCGAAGGAAGCGGGCAATTCTCCGTTGCAGCGTCTCCTGAAATTCCGGATATTTACGGACAATGCCCTCCAGTTGATCCGCGACGAGAAAATCGTGAACCGACTGCACCCCGTAGATGCGATCCAGCAAGGAATAGTTATGTCCATTGAACTCCGTTCCGTCCACTTCGATATGGTCGGAGTACATGAATCCCGCGAACCGGTTGCGCAGCAGCAGACAGAGCCCAGGGATCGAATTGGAGTACATCCAGTCGATGACCCCGCTGTAGGGCCGCAGGCCATACCGCTCCAGCCGCTGCGCCGGATAACAGTTCGAGCCCAGGCTGTAGACCGCCTGATACGTTCGCTTGATGTCAGTCAAGCGCATTGCTCTTGCCTCCTTTTCGTATGTGTTCAAAAAGTCTCGGAAGCATACGCTTTTCAAGAGTGAATGCAAGATTCAATGCCGGGTTCCTTCCTGCATCACTTCGTGATCAAACGTGGAATGTTACGGTGCCAGATTGAATGGAACCGAGTAGGTCTCCTGTGCCATCCGTCCTCCCCATTTCAGCTCGTAATATCGCTCATAGAGCGGCCAGGTCGAATCGATAAGAAAATTGAGGCGGGGATCCGATTTGCGTGAAGAGCTCTCATGATGATCTACCGGCAGCTCCGTGAAAATCTCCTCATATCCTGCCAGACGGAGCCTGCGGTGGTAGTCGATGTCCGCGAAATAACTGCTGAACACCGTATCCCACGGCCCCGCCGCGCGCACCGCCTCCATATTGTAGGCTGCCAGTGCATCGAAATTCGTCAAGGCCAGCCCCCACTTCCGTCCGCTCTGCTTCAGCTCCGTCAAGACGCGAAGGAAGGCTTCAGGGGTTCCCGGATGCGCCTCGGCATCCGTATGCATATACATGACCGCATCTGCCCCCTGCTCAGCGGCAATTCGCTGGAACCAGTTCATGGACTGGGTGAAGGTCAGCGGGACGGGCGGATGGATGATGTTCACCAGCTCGTTCAAGCCGGCATGGCCCTTCAGCTCGGAATCTGCCGAATTATCCAGCACGTAAGTATGCGGCCAATAGGGGCGAATGCTGGCAACCGCCTGGTTCAGCAGATCAAGACGGTTGACATACGGAATGCCAACGATGTAACGCATTGCCGTCACTCTCCATTCATATCAATTGTATGCGGTCGGCAATATGCTGCGCGGCATGCGACCACGTCCAGCGGGACATCACTTCCTGCGCGGCGTTCCGTCCGCGCTCCCGGGCTGCTTCCCGGTTCTCGTATACATGTCTCATTACATACGCCAGATGCTCATAGTCCGGGTCGGCCCAGCGGAAATTGGTATAGTACGGGCATTTGGCAACCGCCGGCACAAGCTGCTTGACCCGGATCGGATATCCCGTCCGCTCGTTCAGGAAGTCGCGCTGCGCGCTCCAGTCAGTGGCAATGACTGGCAAGCCGCATGCCATCGCCTCCAGTATCGGCATGCCCCATCCTTCCCCCCGGGTCGGCAATAGGAAGCAATCCGCGGACCGGTACAGGCTCCCCAGCAAATACGACGGGAGCTTCTGATTGTATAAAATCATTATCTTCGATTCGACATGCTTGAGATTCAGCTTGCGGATTTCGGCCAACACGTTGATCGTCGGGTCGGCGTTCATGATTTTGCATACGAGCAGGACATCGTCATGGGCGAATACGTTGGCGAAGGTGCGCAGCATATCCTCCGGATTTTTGCGTTCGCCCCACTCGAATACCGACAGAAACGTGAACCGATCGGAGAAGCGGGCGGAGCGGATGCGGGGATGGAAATAGTTCGGGTCCACGCCAAGCGGCATAATGCGGATCGGCACCCTTACCCCGCTGTGGCGGAACGTATCGACATTGAACTGGGACGGCACCCATATCTCATCCATGCGGTTGCATTGATGGACCCATTCCTCTGGAACTCCGTCCACCTCCAGCATCGTGTAGCCGATTTTGTACTTCCCCTCATTTTTGTAGAAGACATCCCCTTGTCCATAGACGACCTCCGGCGCATTTGGATCGGCATGGCGCATGCGAAAAATATTGATCCGGTAATCGTCGCTCATCGGAGGCTCTTCCGCGGCATGCGGGGTCCCCGGGCCGTACACATAACGGTAATGCATTTTAATCCGTTTCTCATCAAGCGCGATCATCAAATTTTTGGATGATGTCGCATAACCGGTTGGCGCATTCACGATCGAATGCCAATTCAGCCTTTTCTCATAGCTTCCTTCGAGCCGAGCCTGCCATTTGTCCCGAAAGATCATACGTGATTGCTCGAACAACCCGGAGAAATCGACTTGATTCACCTTTGTCGTCGTATTCTGGGAGTGGGTCAACGTTACCCGGCCGTCGCAGACGACCCGGTAGCCTCGCTCCAGTGCCCGAAGACAATAATCGGTATCCTCAAAATAAGCGAAATAATCGGTATCCAGACCGCCTAGCTCCTCTATTAGGCTCCGCTTCACGTAAGCACAAGCGAAGACGACCCCTTGAACCTCCCGCGCAGACGCATATTGGCGGATATCCGTCTCCAGCCCGCCGATCTGCTGCCCCCAGCAGGTCTCCGCGAAAATAAAGGTGCCTGCGTGCTGCACCAGTCCGTCGTCACCGCGCAGCCGGCAGCCGACAATGCCAATATCCGGATCCGAATAGGCCGTCTCCTGCAGCCGTTCCACCCACTGAGGCTCCTCCGCCACGATATCGTTGTTCAGCATCAGAATATCGCTGCCGGGATCGCAATGGGCCATGGCCAGGTTATTGCCTGCCGTAAATCCAATGTTAGCGCCATGCTCAATCACTCGAATCCAGGGGAAGCTCTGCAGATAAGGTAGCGTGCCATCGGTGCTGCCATTATCGAACACCACGATCTCAATGCGTTCGTGACGGGCCGTTTCCTCCAATGAAGCGAGGCACCTCTTCGTATGCTCCAATCCGTTCCACGTCAAGATGACAATCGAAACCTTGCGCTGCAGCGGCGGAGCCGGCTGCGCCGGGGGCTTCGTCCCGCTCTCTTCCTCGGGAGTCAGCTGGAAGCTGCCGAGCTCAATCGGGCCGTTCAAGCGCGGGAGCTCCGGCTGCGCGAGCAGGCCCTGGCACTCTGGAGAGGTAAGTATCCCAAGCAGGACGGACATGCGGCTTCTTCCGTGGCGCAGTTTATATTGATAATGCAGTAACGCCTCGTCCTCGACGTCGCGGCAGAGCAGCTCCACGTACAGATCGCGGATGAATTCGGCCTCTCCCCTGTTCAAGATCAGGCTGGAGATGGTGTGACACAGGGCCGCACGTTCATCGCAGGCCGCTCCGCCCTGCGCCATTTTCTTCTTCATCTCGCTGCTGCGAAGGAAGCTCACCACGATCGACAGCTTGCTATGTCCGGCTTGAAGCAGCCGGGTGAAGTGCCTGATGCCGTTCGATTCCGGTTCCTTATTCAGAAGCTGGCTATATAATTCTGCGATGAATTGCTCGCCTTCCAATCGGA
Organism: Paenibacillus thiaminolyticus; assembly: GCF_003591545.1. Lineage (GTDB taxonomy): Bacteria > Bacillota > Bacilli > Paenibacillales > Paenibacillaceae > Paenibacillus_B > Paenibacillus_B thiaminolyticus_A. The sequence goes on along the minus strand of NZ_QYZD01000011.1, from coordinate 35,950 downwards.
ACAACAAGTAGAGCCTTTGGATCAGTATCAATAAGAATCCCTCCAGCACTTGCGGATAATACTGGGATTAGTGTATTAGCACATTCTTCCCTTTGCCTGTGCGTATGACCTTGGCTCACGCATCACCTGAAGGATCCTGGAGGAGCCAAGTCCGCCTTGCGGCCCGGTGAGCTAATTCTCTCTTCCGCTGAATAGGATGAAGAGAAGGCAACACGGTCAGAACAGGGAGGGGAACTCGAATGGAGCTTCGCTATTGGGTAGCGAACGGCAGCCATATGTCCGTCATTCGTCAGGACGGAGACGGACTGGTCATTGAAGTGCTGGAGCACAGCCGGTGCGGCCGGACGGCGGAGCTGCGGCTGACCGAGGCTGCTGGCATGTATGATGTATGTCAGGACGATCAGGACTACGTCCATCTTGTATATCTCAACCGCCATCAGCAGCTGGTGCACGCCCGGATCCATCCCGATCAGGAGGAGCCTCGTACAAGCAAGCTGCCCGGGGAATACGCCGGGCTTGCCGGCTTGAAGCTGGCCTGCTGCGCGAACCGGCTCCACCTCTTGCTGCAGTATGCTTCACACGTCGAGCATGCGGCGCTCACGGGAATCCACTGGCACGAGCCTGCCGTGATGGCGGAAGCGGATCGCGTCATTGCCATGCAGTGGCTGACGAGCGAACGCTCCCTGTCAGCCTGCGGCCTGCTGATGAGACGGGGCAGGTTTCTTCTATGCCGCTGGAATTACGACTCCTCGTCCGGTACGTGGAGTGCGGCCGGAGAAGGAATGAATCTTCCTCCGACAGACGCCGGCGTCCCCTCGCGCCTCGCTCGTCTACCTGCCAGCGCCGTTCCCGCACCGGAGCGTCCCCGATGTCTCCTCGTCCGGCTCCTAGCTGGTCAACTCGCGTTCGCCATCTATGAATCCGAAATGGACGGATGCTGGCAAGCAATCGCCGAAGAAGCGATCGCCATTCCTGCCGCTCCCGCTTCCGTCATCTCCTGCGGCGCCGATTATGAACGGCTCCGCTTCAGTTGGGCGGCCGAGGATATGATCTGCCGCATTGATTATGATCTGGCCACGAGCACCTGGGGACCGCTGTCTTCAAGCGCCTCCGCCCATCCGGTTCTCTGGTGCTCTGTCACCGGAACAAGCTCCGGCGGGCCGGAACCGCAATGGATTGCCGATGGCCCCTCCATTCGGGAAGCGATCCGCTTGAGCGGGATGGAGCTCGACGCCTACCGGGCCGATCGGGACTTCCGCTCCAGCATTCATTTCGCGAAGCAGGCCCTCGCCTCCGTCGAGCGGCTCTCCGGCCGCATCACGCCCTTGGAGGAGGAGCGGAAGGAGTTAGAGCAGTGTCAGCAAATGGTTCAATCCCGGATTGCCGATCTGGAACGGCGCCTCTCCATCTTGGAGGAGGAACTTCGGATTCGCCGTTCCATCCGGCAAGCTAACCGGCTTCGGCACAACAATCGGCGGATATCTGCGGAGGGGCAACATGGACAGAGGGGGAAGGCCCCCGTCGAAGCTTCCTTCCGTTCTACTCTGTATGCCGCCCATTCACGCCCGCCCTTTCAGACGCCCCACCGCCGCACCGCCGCTTCCGAACCGTCTTTGCAGCCGGCGGCCGGCAAGCCGCCATCGAACTAGGCGGCACCCGCCTCCCCATGCTTCAATCATGAACTTACGTATAAAGTGAGGTGCTTCGCATGACCGAACCGCAAGCTGCCGTCCAGGCGGCAGAATGCCTGTTCCAATCCGTCATCGACTTCGACACGGAGGCGGAACGCGTGTCCGTCTTCGTCACGATGCTCTTCCGCAACGCCGGATCGGAGCCTATCGAACAGCCTCGCATCATCCTCTCCGTCACCCCCGCCCGTTCCTGCGACATCAGCGGCAAAATTCTCTCTCCCCAGCTCATTCCCGCCTTCAGCGTCTACGGGAAGGACGGCCGGAAATCGGGCTGGTCATTCACCGAGGATGAATGGTTCGCTAACGGCAAGGCTACCGGGGAGTACATCATTCAATCCATCGAACCGCTGACGATGCCTCCGGGCGTCTGGCTGGAAATGCCGGACTTCCATGTCTCGTGCGCCATTGAGAGGCTGCGGGACGGCCCGCTTGCCATCCATGGACTCCTGGAAGCCGGGGAGTCGCATTTCCCGGTGCTTAACCCGATTTCTATCCACTGCAGCTTCTGAGTGATCCGCATTTATGTGCGAACGTCTAGAGAACTTGCCTCCGCGCTTGCATAGAGTAATGAAGCAGCTGCTGTCCCGGGGTGATTTGCCGCCTCGGGCTAGTCGAAAAGGAGGGCATCATGAGACAAATTATTAAAAATTTGGTAGGCATCTGCGCACAGATTTTGCCGTGCGAAGAGCCGATTTATGAATTCGGTTCCTACCAGGTGGAAGGGCAGGTTGGATTTGCGGACTTACGCCCGTTTTTCCCGGGCAAAACGTATGTCGGCTGCGATATGCGGCCGGGCACCGGGGTCGATCTCATCCTCGATCTCCATCAAATCGCGCTCCCTGACGAGACGGCCGGGATGGTGCTCTCGCTCGATACGCTGGAGCATGTCGAGGATCCGCGTCTTGCGCTGACCGAGATTCACCGCATCCTGAAGCCGAACGGCATCGTCATCATCAGCTCGGTGATGAATTTCGGGATACATGATTACCCTGCCGATTATTGGCGCTTCACCCCGCAAGGCTTCGCCAGCATTTTGAAGCCGTTCGATACCGTCATTACGGATTATGCCGGGGAAGCCTTGTTCCCGCATACGGTCATCGGCATCGGCATCAAGGGAAGCGCGGTGCCGGAGCCGGGCGTGACGCAGCTCCTCCATGCCTTGGCCATGTGGAGAGAGAACAGCTACCACCAGCATTAACCTTCGCCATGCGCAGCGGATCCGCATAACCTGATTCACGGCGATTCAAGCCGATCCAGGCCGGAAGAGGGGGGAGATTCAGAAATGAGCGTCTTTATGAACCAAAACCCGGCCTATTCCGCATACGCTATCGGGGATTGGAGCTACGGGGACCCCGATGTGTTCTCCTGGGGGGAAGGAGCCACCCTGACCATCGGCAAGTTCTGCTCCTTTGCCGCCCGGATTACGATTTTGCTGGGAGGGGAGCACAATGTCGACTGGGTCACGACCTACCCGTTTAATCCGATTTTTCCGGCGGCCTCCCCTTATACAGGGCATCCGAAGACCAAAGGCAACGTGGTTATCGGCCATGACGTCTGGATTGGAATGGACTCCTATGTGCTGTCGGGCGTAACGATCGGCCACGGGGCCGTCATAGCGGCCCGCAGCACCGTATCCAAGGATATCCCGCCGTATGCGATTGCCGGCGGCAACCCGGCGCGCGTCATCCGGTACCGCTTCCCTTCGCATATCATTGACGGCTTGCTGCGCATCGCCTGGTGGGACTGGCCGATGGAGCAGATTCAAGCCGCTTGGCCGCTGATGCTCTCGAATCGAGTAGAAGAGTTTGTCCAGCTATATTCAGCCCGATAACGATGGAGGGAGAGCGAGATTGATCCATTTTTGGAACGCGATTATTCGCCCGGTTCTGGAGCTTGCCCGGCCCGCGGCTGTTGTCGAGGTCGGCTGCGCCCAAGGGTGGAATACGTTGAATCTTCTTACCTATGTCCAGTCGGTTCCGCAAGGCCGGCTCATCGCCGTCGATCCTTCGCCTCTGTTCGATGTCGCCGCTCTGCAGCAGCAGTTCGGGAGCGCCTTTGTCATGCTTCCCGATCTCAGTCTGAACGTGCTGCCGCAGGTGGGGGCTTGCGACGCGGCGCTGCTGGACGGGGATCATAATTGGTACACCGTCTACCATGAACTGAAGGCATTGGAAGGACACGGCCGCTACCCAATCGTGTTTTTGCATGATTTGGAATGGCCTTACGGAAGAAGAGACATGTATTATTTTCCGGAGTCGATACCCGAAGCTTACCGGAAGCCGAGCGCCCGCAAAGGCATACTGCCGGGGGTCAATGAATTGGTCGAAGGGGGCCATAATTCATCCGTGCATAATGCGGAATACGAGTACGGGGAGAGAAATGGCGTCTTGACTGCCGTAGAGGACTTCCTTCGGGATACGAAGCTTCGCCTCCGGCTCCACCGGGCCCGCAGTCAATTCGGCCTCGGAATCATCGTTCCTGACGAATCCGTGAAGGACCATCAATTGAATGATGCCATTCATCATATCGTTGCCGCCTCTGGCCTATAGCACCCGGACGCAGCGATGATGCCATGATCCGCAGACGACATATCGTCTGCGGATCATTGGCATGCGCTCAAGACGCGTCGTAAACAGGTTTCCCGTATGCAAATACAAGTTCGTAATGCAACAAAAAAAGGAGCCCGTGAGCACTATGCCAGCGGAACTCTTCTTCATCGCGGCGAAACTTTCATGATAGTTTCCCTACAGCTTTAGCACAAGCAATTAAAGCATTCTCTCATATTGTAATATTAAGAAAGGAGGTGGCTTGAATGAGACGTCATCGTAGAGCAATCACTGTTATTCTGCATCGGGGTCAAAGAGTATTGGTAGAGTGCAGACGCCGTAGAAGACGCTAATTACTCATTTTATGGGGCGCCCACCCTTTCTCCACTCCGTGTTATATCCGTAAGAAAAAAGCCTCGGAATAATTGAGGCCACTGAAGACTCACTGGGTTTTCAGTTCTGAAGCATGAATAATTAAAAAGGAGGCATCGGCCCGAGTTAATTTGGAGCGGATGCCTCCTTTTTCGATTCTTAAATCGCTGTACTGTCCGGTATGGTTAATCCGTTAACTTTAATATCCGCTTTAGATTCACTACGAATATGGCCATTGCCCCCTGCATTTGCATGCCAAGCAAACCCGAGGATGTGGCGACATCATACCCGTGCCTGTGTTTAAGCTCACTGTTCTTCGCTTCAATCTTGTAGCGTTCCTTAGATTTCGCTTTGAAAGACTCCGTTTCTTGGAACGCCATTTGTTCCGTGTGTTCCTTGGACTTCATGCTCACGGAGTAAGTTTTACTTTTGGCTCCCTCTTTATAACAACCTTTCTTGAATGGACAACGCTTGCATTTCTCTACGTCAAAATAGTAGGTGTCCGTCTGGTTGGTGCCAGCACCTTTCTTACCTTGACGTGCCTTTCGGAGTGCCATATGACCAGCTGTACATACGTACCAGCATCTTTATTGAATAGAAACTCGTCTTCTTTCTTACGACTGCCTTGTGTGATGAGCGGATTGAGTTTGGCCACAGTTCGATCTCGTTGTTCTTCGTATATGAGATATTATCCTTCTTGGAATAGGACTAATCCAGGGCCTTTGCCGTATATGTTTGAATTTGCAGAAAAAGAGCCCTGCTGAAGTGGCAGGGCATGCGATGAACGTGAACCATGAGCGCAGGATACAACCATGTGAATCTTAGTAGATAAATCCACGAGAAATAATTACAAGCAAAATAAACAGAACCAGGATTACACCAATAGAAGTAAAGCCTCCGAATCCACATGAGAAGCCTCCAATACCTCCAACAACACCGCTCATATGCCAACCTCCTCTCTTCTAGGTACTCATATCATATGAAATAAGCCGGGTTTTGACTTGGCTTGGACCCATTTAGAGAAAATTAGGCTTTGTCCCCTAGCTGCTTCAATATCCGATCTGCCCGCCACGGCAATCTCTGCCCATGTAATCGGCTCGTTCGGCGCGAATCCTCTATTACGGCCATTCATGATCCCCGCGTTCATCACTCTTCGGATCGATCCCTCTGCCCCATATCCTTCATAATCCCGCTGCTTCGGTTTTTCCATTCCCTTCAGATCCTGTTAATTGTGCCAACCGCTTGCCTATGGCCTCCTGGATACCCATAAGGATAGCCTCTTCCTGCCCAGGATGGTATGGGGCCACAGCCGATATGACCGCGCAGCCTAATAGAAAGAAAATCTTCTATCCACGCTTACATACTGGTGTAAAATGTTAACATCACAGATGTCTAATCCGGTGCAACTGCTGCATTTTCCTTCTCTCGAACCCGCCGCGCCCTGCAAGATTGTGTGAATGAATCTAGTAAATTCATCCAAGCCAAGCTTTTCCCTCCTTCATAAATTAGTAAAGTAGGAGGACATCCCACCGTCCTTCGAACACATGATGAAGGAGGTTTTCCCAATGCCACTCATTCCTATCCAACGGCTTACAAGCAGCACAACGAATGTCGTGTCCGCTGCGGATCGGGTCACGGCAGTGAACAGTCTCTTGGCAGGAGCGGCACCCAATGTCGTCAATGTCGGGAACGCACCGCTTATATGGCCTCAGCTCGCCAAATTCGATAATGACAATACGTCGTTCGCAGCCGCGCCGAATCCGCAATTCGTCTGGACGCAGCCAACCTTTATTCCAGGCGAGACGCATGGCTTCGCTGCCGTGTCGGTTACGATTCCGTTACAGATCGGGGTAATCAACGACTTCTTGCTTGCGTTGACTGTATTTGCCGACAACGCAGTTACGGCGCATATTCAAGCCTTCTCCTCTCTCGGCATCAATCTGATCCCTGTGCCGGGGCTGGACGTCGATTTGAATGCGGGTTCACTCAATCCGGTAACCGGAATTACGACAGATGTCGCCAATCCGTATAACTGGCAAAATGTCCGCTTCTATTCGATTCCGGCTTCTCTTGGACTAGTCGCTGTCAATATCGGCGTTCGCTTCGTCTTCTCGTTCCAGGTGACGAACTACTTGACGAATGGCGCTATCAATACCGCCGGCCTCGCCTTCGCCGCCGATATTTACCAGAACCTTATCTAAGCAATTCAACTGCTCATTTTCCATTCCAGGTTTGGCCGCATGTTTTCCGCCATGCTCGCACTTGCGGGCATGGCGACCTCTTTTGAAGGAGGAGACCGTCATGCCATTGATTCCGATTCAGCGGATCGTAAGCCATGAGCGCAGCGTCATCTCGGCAGCCGACAGTACCGCGGCGGCGGCACAGCTCTTGTCCGGAGGCGCCCCCAACGTTGTCCATACGGCCAAGCTGGCTTGGCAAGAACACGTTCTCGCGTCCCTCATCGACAAATACAGCGACTTCCTGTCGGGGCCGATGCCCGAACTGATCGCGCCGCCTGCCGGGCCCAAGCGGAACGAAACCAAAGGCTTCGCGGCCCAGACCTATCCGATCCAGTTGGAAGTCCCAGATCCTATTTTTATCCGCTGCTGCATATACGACCCGACCCGTACCTATTTCCGGATCGATCTCTGTAATATCGAAAAGCTCAATATGCTGGATGCCCCCGTTCCCCTCCTTATCGGAGGTCAGTCGTCCACGTCCCTGTTCTGTTCCCTGACTGCCGATCGCCGCAGCGGCAAGGCAACGCAGCTCATACGCTGCTACAGCATCCCGATCCAGTTCGATGCGGCTCTCATAGGCCTTGATGTCCAATTTCTCTTCTCCTTCGAGCAAGCCGGTTCTTCTCCCTCAAGCGATCCTCATATGAGCGGGTTCGCTTTCGCGGCCGAGGTCTATCAATCCGTACATGGCAAATAGCCGTGCCGATGTCACGCACGACACAGCCATCGTTCATCCATGCAACAATCTCTTATAGGCTGACAAGCAAAATCTGCTCTTCCCTGATTGTCCCTTCTGCAAAGCGGAAGCTGCGGACGCGCGGACGCATCCGCCTCAGCGAGATGATGAGATACGAGCAAGAGAAGGCTGCATGCTCTGCATCGAAGGGGGACGGGTAGGGAGAGCCGCTCGGATGAGAATGATACATGCCCAGCAGCTGTTCGCCAAGGCTCTCCATACCGTGCAGAGCCCTCGTCAACTCCTCTCCGTCCATCGTGAATGCGACCGGGCTCTGCTCCGCATTGCGGATTCGCCAGCATCGTGCGGCGATGCCATTGCGGCCGGACAACAGCCCGCAGGCTTCCAGGGGCTTTTCCTTGATGCAATGGCCTACCATATCGCGATAGGCTTGCGCCGTCATGTGGATCGCATCCATGTTACGGCTTACGGCTCCTTTCCCTGTCCATGGCGAGTATATGAAGTGGCTCCGGCTTGGTCCGCTTGTCTGTGGACTGCTGCGCGTGGTTCAGTTGGCTTACATAGCTGAAAAAAGACGGCTGGGGCGGCTGTCTTCGTTCCCGATCGCGGTGCACCCGGTTGCCGGAGTGGGACTGCAGCCATAAGAACATGGAGTAATTGGTCGTGCGGGGCTTCGCTTCCTCATCCGCAGGTTGGTCACGCTCCCCGCTCACTGCATCCTCCCCTATAGAACCCGGCGGCTCCTCTTGTTCGGATTGAGCCGCTTCAGCCGGAATAGAAGCTCCCGCCGGCGTCGCTTCCCGCACTTGTGCCCCCTCGTTCGCCGGGTTACCGTCCGCGGCGAGCAGGGCGGCCGCTACAGGATCTTCACCTGCAGCCGGCTCCTTGTCCGGCACTGCCGCTGCCGGCTCCAGTGTGTCCGCAGGATCCTGGTGAACCGTCTCGGGCGCCGCTTCCGTCTGCTGCACTTCCGCCAGATTTACTTGAATGTACTCCGTTCCGGGCTCCTCCTGCTCCTCTGCCCGTTCCTTCCGGAGCGGCTCCCGTCCGTTCTCCTGCGACTTCTCCGCTTCCGAGAGCTGCACCCGGATTGGCTCCAGCTTTGTTGTCTCCAGCTTTGTTGTCTCCAGCTTCAACGCTTCTTTCCGTTCCTCTGCCGGTTCAGGGAGGACCCGCTCTGCCCCTTCGGCTCCCGCCTTCCCGTTCACCGCCAGAGCTTCATCATATGACTCGGGCATCCGAGAGCCCGCTGCCGCTTCGGAAGCCGCAGGCCGAGGCAGATGATATCCTGCCTCTATCTGGCGCCCCTCCAATAGCCGCAGCTGCTTAATCAGCTCCATAAGCGGTTTCTTGCCTAAAAAAATCGTTGCCGCACCGACAACGCCATCGGTCAGCTGCTGCCGCTCCTCTTCACCCATGCTGTCGAAGCCGCCAGAAGCAAGTCCTGCCAGAGTCAACTTCTGGCCCGGCTGGGGCAAAATATAACTCAGTCCGCTCTTCCAATGAAAGCTGACTCCCTGAATCGGGATATCGCTATATCTGGCAATGTTCTGGACTAACAGGTTGGCGAACTGCCGGCTTGCCTTCATCTGATGCAGGAAATAATAGACGACGATTTCCTTTCTCTCCCCGTCGGGCGGCTGCAGTGTCAGCCATATGCTCTGCTTGCCGCTGTCCCATTCCTCGGAGCAGCGTTCGCGATCTTGCTCCTTGTCGATAATCCACACATGGAAGCCGGCATGCTTCAACGAATCTCGCATCAACTGAAGCAGCGGGGACGCCACACTCCCTACCTTGTTTTCCAGCACGATTTGGTATTTATGCAGCGGATTGACCACGTTCAAGATTTGCTTGCTTTTATCCAGATGGAAAGTAAAAGAATGCTTCCCCAGCAGTTGATACACATCGGGCAGAAACTCGTCGGCTATCGTGCACAGCGGCTTCGCATTAATCTGAATGTCCATATCGTCCTCCTCGCTTTCCGGGCACACTGGTCCTTCTATCATATGAAAGTCAGTGAGATCGGTTCCGCTCCTGCCCAGTTTTGCAGCTCATTAATTTCGGCCAGCATGGACCGCTCCTTCTCCTGCAGCCGTTCGTAACAAGCGAGCAGTTCCTCCACACGAAGCCGCTGGTTCGCCACATTCGTCTCCAAACGGCGTACCGAGTGCGCGGCACCGTCTGCCCGGAGCATCATCCAATCGAACATCTCCCTCAAATGCATAGGCATCCAGGACAATGACTCCCCGTCTGTCAGCCGAAGTTCCCGCTGCAGCAGCGGAAATAAATCGTAGCCGGCAATGGAACGCAGATGAGGGTATCCCGTTCCCAATAATGGCAGCGGAGCGGCATTGCCCTGTCCCCGCTCCATTCCTTGCACGAGGCGCAGCTTCGCCTCCGGCGCCAGGCGGATCTCGGTGAAGCCGGACCAATCCTCACCCATATTCGGCGAGCGAGCGCAACTGAGTCGATTGCCTTCCATAATATAGAGCAGGAAAACCTGCTCTCCCATCCACAGAAAATAAGGCTGCGGCACATTTCCCTCAAAATAAATCTTCAGCGGCGAGCAGGATTGAACGTCGGTCCGATCATTGGCGTAATAGCACTTGGCCGCCGTACCGCTCCGGATGGACCAAGCCGCATGAGGGCGGCCGCCTCGATCGAGCGACAGGCAGATTCGCCATCGTTGATCCGGCTGACGGGAAGCGAAGAGCCTCCGCCACACCGCTTCTTCCGAATCCGGCTCCATCTCAAGAAGATCCAGCGTTTGCAATCCTCCCTCATCTTGCAGCAGATGATACAGACCATAAAGCCTGCCTTCCCCGTTGACGGCATAAGCCGCTTCCCTCACATGCATGTTCAATGAACCGGAATCAGGGAAAGGAATCTCAATGTCCTCCCCTGCTCCTTCCGCCCGAATCCGGATAAGGCACCGGTTCTGATCCTCTCCCGTCACGACACTGACCATGCGGAGGGCGGAACGATGCCGGAACAGATATGGAAAGGAACTGACGGCCCGGCTGTCGACACGGACTTCCCGGCGCATTCCGGTTAGCGGATGGTACTTGGCATAGTACAGTCCTCTTTCCGTCTCCGCCAGCATATCGTAATGCTCTTCCGAGAAAAGCAAGCTTAAGCGGCGAACCGGGTAAGGGGCGGACATGAGGTTCCGGAGCGGCTTCCCTTCCACCGGGTACAGGATATGCTCCAACGCTCCGCCGCTTGTAATGCCAACCCAATGCGAGCCGCTCAGATCATGGAAATAGTGCACGTTCTCCATCCGCATTCCTCCAAAAAAAACACTGGGGTTTCGTCACCTTTTTATAGGTGCCTCCATAGACTGTAATTGAATTTGAAATCTAAAAAGGAGGCCTGGAACATACATGGAGAGCAAGTTGGTTCAAGGGCAACAGACGCCCCCCGAATATTTGCCTTTACCCTCTCTGGAATGTATAGAGGTTCCCAAAATATTCGACTGGGTACTGAAAACGACCCAAATTGTTGATGAATCCACGGTAGATTCTAGTTGCTTGCCTCTGCCCCTTTCGTTTCGTATTGAGGCCAGAGTTCTTAACGTGAATTGCGAAGAAAAAGTCGGATCCACCCGTGAAAATGTGGTGGTTACGATAGGCGGCAGACCGGTTACGCTGCAGCGGGTAGTGCTGCGGAAGTTCGGCACGTATGAAGTGACAATTATCAACACGGGGGTAACGCCTAACGTCGTCCATTGCCGGTTCACGAAGGACTTCATCCGCTTCGAAAAGGTTCTGCTGTGCGCCCCGCCTGGAACCACCATCGACTGCCATATCGTTCCGGAAGCGACGACGATCGACGTGCTGGATATCGTCAATAACATGTTCGTGAACGTGGATATCGTCATTTGCCAGAGCATTCAAGTGAAGGCGACGGTCAAAATGATGGTAGAAGCCGAATTGTGCCAGCCGCGCGCCGAAATCCCGATTCCTGAAAGTCCTTGCGTTGTCACTTTCCCTCAACAATGCCCTGACGTCTTCCCAGGTGCACCTTATCCGTTCCCTTAATAATCGAATGCCGTTCGCTTGGGGTGGTGGGCTCAACCACCCCCTTTTTTACTCATATTTTCCGGCTTCCATGCCGTCAAGCAAGGAGGGCCTATGAAGCTATATTACATCGCATCCGGCTATCGGAGGCCGATTGATATATTGGATAATGCGCTTATCAAGGCCTTGACGCAGCGTTTTCAGGAGGTCTCTTTTTTTCTGTCCAACCGGACGCCGTATTCCCAGTTGCTTCCCGACATCCGCTGCGCTGCGCCGGATTATGTGCTGACGATGGTCGGACCGAAATCGTTCCTTCCAACCGAGATAATCCGTTCGGTGAGGTCAATGGGAATCCGGACGGGAGCATGGTTCGTGGATGATCCGTATGCCATCGATAATGCCCTGCCCGTTGCCCGGGAATACGATGATGTATTCACGATCGATTCGGGCTGCGTTCCTTACTATGCGCGCAGCGGCTGCGCTCAGGTCCATCACCTGCCGCTTGGGACCGATACGGATATTTTCCGCCCGTATGTGGTGCATCCGACGTATCATCATGATGTATGTTTTTTGGGTACAGGGTACGAGAACCGGCTCGCATTTATGAAGGAAATGCTCCGCTATGTCGAGCGGAACGTGCGGGTGCAGTTGATCGGCCATTTCTGGGATTCGGTGGATTGGTCTTCCGGCTGCGTGCCGAGCATACGGGGGAAATGGGTGAACTTCTCGGAGACGCCCCGATATTTCAATGGCGCGAGCATCGTGCTCAACCTTCACCGGAGCGAGGACGACCCGCTCCTCGACAAGAACCGGAGCGGCGCGCCCGGACACAGCATCAATAACCGGACCTTCGACATTGCAGCCTGCCGGGCCTTTCAGCTAACCGATTATCGGCCTGACCTGCCCTTGTTCTATCGGCCGGAAGAGGAGATCGTCTGCTTCGATTCGCCCAAGGAATGCGCCGAGCTCATCCACCGCTATCTGCATGACCGCCCCGCGCGGAACGAGATTGCCGATCGAGCCTACCGGCGGACGCTAGCAGGGCATACCTTCGCCGATCGCCTAGATGCGATGCTGTCGTTGATCCGGTCGACTTGAGTCCGGTCCGGCGGTGCATAGAACGATAGGCAAAAGGGCGAGCCGAAGACTCACCCTTTGACATAAGATTCAATGATGCCGGCCGCTCCCGCAATAGCCAGTAGAAGCACAAGCGGGAACATAAGGTTCGGAAGGAGCAAATAAGTCGCAACCAAAAAAGCCGCCGACCAAATGCCGACGCACCAGTAGCACGTCAGCAGCTTGCGCATGAACGCATGGAAGCGGCCGCCCTTCTCATCGACGACGGCGTACATCATGCCGGATTCATCCGTCTTGAACCGTTCCTCGACGAAGGGACGGCGCACGAAGGACAGAATCTCATCGAACACAATCAGACGGGTCAAACGGTAACTCGCCAATATGAGCAATATCAGTGTCATCCATGATATGTCCCACACGAATCAGACTACCCCCTCGGATGCAACGCTGCGCGGATCAGTTCCATTGTATGGCGCTTCCGCCCGGGCTAGAACCAGAACCAAGCCAGTGCGGAGCAATGGCCCGTATGTCATCCGAAGACCGGAACAAGGAGGAGAAGCCCCGATGTCAGGACTCCCGATCATTCAATCTGATGAGCAGCTTACCCGCATGCTCCAGTTATCCGCCAAGAAGCCGCTGCTATTATATAAGCACAGCTCCCAGTGCGGGTCGAGCAAGGTCGCGCATGTCGGAATCAATCATTTCGTGAACCGCTATCCGCAGCTTGCCTCCCGCTTCGCGATCAGCGTCATCCGTGTCGTCGAGGAGAAGCATTTGTCCGATCGCGTGGCGCGAGAGCTCGGAATTCCGCATGTGTCTCCCCAGATTCTGCTCGTCCGCCAAGGGCGGGTCGTCTGGCATGCCGGGCATCAGCAGATCAATTCGCAGCAGCTATGCCGGGCCGCGATGCTGTACGGCCAGCCTTTAACGGGTTGAGCCGGCTTCCGCGCCGGTGACGCGAATCTCATTCGCGTGCTCGGCGACGACTTCGCCGATACACGCCGCTGCGACGCCCCGCTCCCGCATAGCGGCCACGAGCGGTTCCGCATCCTCTGCATCGACAGAGAGCAGCAGCCCTCCGGAGGTGACGGCATCGCACAGAATCCACTGTGCGATCTCGTCCAGCCGCTCATCGAACCGGACGCTGTCCTGCACATGGCGGAAGTTGTTCTTCGTTCCGCCGGGAACCGCTCCGCTCTCCGCGAGCTCGCGGACGCGCGGCAGAACAGGCACCTGCTCCGCGTAGATATGAAGCCCGGCACCACTGCCCTTGGCCATCTCCAGACTGTGGCCCATCAGGCCGAAGCCGGTCACATCCGTACAGGCATGGACGCGGAAATCCGCCATCACCTCGGCGGCGGTCTTGTTCAGCGTCGTCATCGTGCGGGTGACGACCTCGATCTCCTCTGGCCGGAGCAGATCCCGCTTCAGCGACGTCGTCATAATGCCAACGCCGATCGGCTTCGTCAAGATCAGCTTGTCGCCCGGGCGAGCCCCGGCATTGGTCAATACCCGGTTCGGGTGGATGGTGCCAGTGACCGCCATGCCGAACTTCGGCTCGGGATCATCGATCGAGTGGCCGCCCACCAGCGTCGCTCCCGCCTCGGCAACCTTGTCTCCAGCCCCCCGCAAAATATCGGCGAGCACCGATTTGTCCAGCTTCGCGATCGGGAAAGCGACAATATTGAGCGCCGTCAGCGGCTTGCCGCCCATCGCATAGATATCGCTAAGCGCATTGGCCGCAGCCACCTGCCCGAACGAATACGGATCATCGACTATCGGCGTGAAAAAATCGACGGTCTGCACGAGTGCTAGATCGTCGTTCAGCCGGAAGACGCCTGCGTCGTCGCTCGTATCCAATCCGACCAGAAGATCCGGGTGCTTCTCTGTCTTCGGCAGCTGGCGCAGCACTTGGGACAGATCGGCCGGACCGATTTTGCAGCCGCAGCCCCCTTTGCTCGATAAGGCCGTCAAACGGACTTGAGATTGTTGTTCCATCTCACTTCATCTCCCTAACTATGGCGTGCATGATATGTCATTATTTTACCACAAATAGCGGGCATGACGTAGGGACGAGGCGGCATACACACAAGGCCGGGGCCACGGCATTCGTTTGGTATGCTTTATTTCTCCGACAAAAAACCAATTCATTGATATCCCATAATATGAATAAAAACATACACGTTTGCAAGGCAACCACCCAATCGAGCGTACCGACTTCGTCGCACAGGAAATATAACACGCCGCCGAAGGAGCGAGCGTCTGTGCTTTGCCGATGCTGCCAAGCCAGCAGAATGAAGGTATCGGGAAAACACAAAACGCTCATTGCCATTTTTGACCATCCCGATCACGTTCAGCCCACGGGCAGCGACTTCGCCAATGAACGGCGCATGCGTGAACCAACAGTCCATCAAGACGTAGGATGCGGTGACTCCGGCTGCCAAAGCGCGATCCAACATGGACGCGATCACCTGCGGAGCGACTGGAGCGCTTCCTGACGACGCTTGTAGCCGTGTGTCCGTTTGTCGATGTTCTCGTTCAAGCCGTTGATGGCAGAATTGCTTGAACTGAGCAACGCGTAGTCCACCGGCAAGAAGGCATGCCCGTCGGACCATCCCATGGTGAGTATGCGAAACGCATTATAATAAGCGCCGGTGGCATGATCCTTGAACCGGGCGAGCAACTCGACCGCCTTGCTTCGATTGCGTTCGAACATTGAATCGTCAATGATGAAGACGGAGTCCCGATCCGCAGAGGTAAGACCGTGACCTTCTGCACGGTGGCCGTGCCGAGTAGCGGCAGAAAGCGACGCCAAGCAAAGCCGGCATGAATGAGGAAACGATATACCGCATCTTTGCCGGTATGCGTTTCGCTCGAATTTTCCTCCTCGACTCACGCTCTACCGTTGATATGAAGAGTCTGGTAATTCCGGGCGGGCGAATCTTGTACAGCTTCTTTCTCGGGAGGAAATTAGCCGGCATTCACCGGTGGAGGATCTGAAATTGCTGGGACGGGTGGTCGCGCAAGGCAAATTGACACCCATGATCGAAGCGGAAGCGTTCCGGGACGGAAATCGGAACTGTCTCAATGACTTGACCCAGCAAAGGATTTCAAATGGAATCGTGATACGATGTTTTAAGTAAAATCATCTACGATATTTTATTCAATGAATATGTATAATCACGGCAATGGAACAAACTCAAGAGGGACTTATTCCAAATTAGCAGGCTTCGGCATACGCAAGTGGAATGTACTTCCTCGTCCCAAATATGAGGTTAGTGAAATGTTCCCTCCATGGTCAGTCACAATTTTTTTAGCGATATATAGCCCTAGGCCGCTGCCCGTAATTTGATGGGATTTGGAATTGCTAACTCGAAAAAATTTATCGAACAGCTTACCATGCATCTCTTTGGGAATTCCGATTCCATAATCTCTCACATCGATGACATAACAACCTCCTTCTTCCGCAATCCGGAT
The DNA here is from genome assembly GCF_003591545.1 of Paenibacillus thiaminolyticus. Classification (GTDB taxonomy): domain Bacteria; phylum Bacillota; class Bacilli; order Paenibacillales; family Paenibacillaceae; genus Paenibacillus_B; species Paenibacillus_B thiaminolyticus_A. The sequence continues at coordinate 19,831 of NZ_QYZD01000011.1, read as the reverse complement.
GAGTATGATTTCATTGCTGGGAGTATATTTAATCGCATTGTTGATTAAATTGTCAAAGACTTGAGTTATTCTGATTCGGTCCGCGTAGATAAATGCGTCATCAACCTCAGAACGTACGTTAATGAGATGCGAAGATTTCAAATTCCATCGTTCGGATACTTCCTGAATGAGTTCTACCAATGATACATAAGTTTTGTGATAGGTAAGGATCCCCGATTCCAGTTGCTCACTATCCAAAAAAACTTCAAGCAGATTGGACAACCGGTTCCCTTCCGCAGAGATGACTTCCATGTAACGCTTCCTGTTCTGTACGGAAATGTCGTATTGCATCAACATTTCCACATAGCCCAGCAGCGTGGTTAGAGGTGTCCTTAATTCATGGGAGGCAACGCTGATCATCTCGGTTCTCAGCTTATTGGCTCTCTCCTCTTCGGCGCATTCCCGGAATACCAGTAAATATCCGTAGCACATCGTTTGCGCGGAATCGGAAACCGGATTAAGATAAAATGAGAATAAGCGCTCATTACTGCGGGTATACAGGAACTCGGCATGATTCCAAGACAAATCTCCTCCTCGAAACGCCTGTATTCTCTTTGTGAGTTTATGGTCCTCCTCCTGAATGTAAGCATCAATCGCCTTTGTAAAAGCAGTAATTTCCCGTTCTGTCATATCCCCCAGGCCAAACAACTCTTCCAGCCTGCGGTTCATAAAAACAATCACTCCCATAGTATCACATTTAATGATACCTTCCTGTAATGATTCCAAATCATATGTACCAATGTCTTGTCGTTCTTCAATCATTTTTCTCTCATCGGTTTCAACTCAACCCCATTGGTTTTGCTAGTGCCCCCCCCCTCCGTGCTCCAGGGAGCAGCATAATGAATAATGTCGCTGTCTTCGAGTATTTTCGTGCCGAATTGCGATTCTATCAGTTCCAGGTCGCTGTGCGCCATAAGGGAGTGCTTCGTTCCGGGTTCAACGATAACGACCGTCCCCGCTTTCACGGGAAGCATTTGGCCGTCAATACATGCTTCGCCAGCTCCGGCAATAACGGTCCATATTTCTTTGCGCAGCACATGTTCATGGTAGCCGATAAAACGGCCTTCGGAAATCACAATCCGGCTGGTAACCGATTCTATTTCGCTCTCTTGCCTGGATGTCAACACCGTTTGCCTTCCCCACCAGGTTTCTTTAAATCGGGGGGAGATTTCTATTTGATCCACCATATCTTTAATGCCGGTTGACGCTTCCCGGTCGGTGACCAGAATACCGTCAGGTCCGGCTGCCACGACAATGTTGGGCACTTTCCATACGCTTACGGGTATGTCCAGTTCATTGATAATACGAGAGCCAAATGAAACGGGACAGACATAACCGGTCCCGCTAACCAGTTCCTCCATTTCTTCCGAAAGCGAATTCCATGTGCCTATATCTTTCCATCGGCCTTGATAGGGAGCGGCTACAAGGTGATTCGTTCGTTCTACCACCTCGATGTCGAAACTTTTACTTGGAAGCAGCTTGTACATGTCGAGCAGTTCATCGTAATTCGCCGGCAGGCCCCGTTTCCTCAACTCGCCAAGCATAAATCCAAGCCGAAATACGAACACGCCGCAGTTCCATAACGCCCCCTCGTCAATCAGCTTTTGAGCTTGAAGCGCAGAAGGTTTCTCTGCAAAAGTATGAACCCTGCAGCTTCCGTCCCTCTCGGCCGGGTGCTGCAGCACAATATAACCGAATTTTTCGGAAGGCGAGTCGGGAGCAACGCCCAAAAGCGCCATATCGGCACCCGAGCGTTCCAGCACGCCGGGCAGTTTGCTCAAGGCTTGAAAAAAGGAATCATCCGCATAGCCGTCTACCGGCATAACCCCTACCATTTCGTCAGGATGACAGCCCTCCTTGCTATGTAAGTAGGCGGAGGCCAAACTAATCGCCGGAAAGGTGTCCCTTCGCTCCGGCTCCTCCAAGATCGGCGCCAGATTGCCAACCTGCCCTTGAATCAGTTCCTTCTGTCCGAGGCCGGCTGAAAACAACAGCGCCTCCGCCAGACCCGCGTCGGAAAGCTGACGGCAAACCCGCTGCAGCATGCTTTCCGGTATTCCTTCATGCCGCAAAACAGGCAAAAATTGCTTGGGGCGGTTCGTGTTCGACAAAGGCCACAAACGCTTCCCCGCGCCGCCTGATAATAGTATAAGACGCATCTTTTCCCCACCTTGTAAGTTGATTACTAGAGCATACATTCTAAATTATTAAATCAAATTAATATTTCTTAGGATAGGAGCTTGTTTCCTGACTAGAGCTTGGACTAAATCTGATGTAAAATGATTCATAGGGAAGACCTCTTTTCTGTAAATTGTGTTGTGGTGACTTGATTCTACAAGAAAAGGTCTTCCATTTTGCTATTTATCTATTTACACAAGATATTTTACGCTCTCTTGCCGTTTCGCTGTCATCAAATAAGTACTCCAAATCTACCCCTCAATTTTGTCGATAACCTATTTAAAATGGCGCTAGATGGAACGTCCCTGCCACTTTCAATTTTGCTTAAATAGGCTTGTGAACAGATTTGCCAAAGCCTTCTGATTTAATCCTAATCCCAAAATCTTTCCGTTCTCAGCAGCACTTTCCGTATAAACCATATGGTGTTACTTCCCCATTCATCCCTTAATCCTTCAATCAAATTTTGGAATTTCTATACCCTCATTATAAGCTTCTATACATTTGTGTCCACATGGGGAATGGGACTTTCATATTTTCGAAATACAATATAACAATGCTTATTTAATCCTGGCGCTAAATCCGTGATATCGTTAAATTGCTTCGGAGTCAAAAAAAGGTCTTCCTTTTTGCTATTTATCTATTTACACAAGATACGCTCTCGGATAGAAGGGTGACATTATGAGTAACAAAGTACTGCTTATTGATGATGAGAAAAATTTAACCGACATGCTCTCTCTCTTCCTCGAAGAGAACGGGTACCAGGTTACAAGCTTCTACCATTCCCAGGAAGCGATGCAAATGCTGAAACAATATGAACCTGACATTATTGTCAGCGACCTGATGCTGCCCGAGATGGATGGCAATGAACTGGTTCGGGCGTTTCATGCCCATACTTCCGCGCCGGTTCTGATGATTTCGGCGAACACCCTGCTCGACGAACGTATTCGCGCGCTCGAAAACGGGGCGGATGATTTTCTGTGCAAGCCTTTCAGCCTAAAAGAACTGGACGCCAGGATCAAGGCTCTGCTTAGAAGATCGCATGACGCCCGGGAATCTCCAACCACCTCGCACTTTCCGGCTAAAAAGGGCGATCTCACCGTAAACGAGTACAGACGCAGTTTATTTGTGGAAGGCGAAGAGATAGAGGTAACTAACATCGAGTTTGAAATCATGAGGCAGTTGGACAGCTCTCCCGGAAAGGTCTTCACCCGCAATGAACTGCTCGACAGGATCAAGGGCAGTGAACGCGCCTACTTGGACCGCACCATCGATGTACATATTTCAAACCTGCGCAAAAAAATTGAACCCGATCCCAAAAATCCGCGTTACATCCTGACCGTATGGGGTGCCGGGTACAAGTACGTTTTATAGAGTTTTTTGAAAAAACCTCCTTTTCCTCTTTTTGCCCTGTTTATAACCCTTATTGGAGAACAGTTTGTCCGGCGCAAAAATACATACCGTACCAATCAACAGACTTAACACAAGCAATACGATGCCTACCTGGTAGAAGCGGCGGAGAATAATGACGATCTTGCCGCTTCCGCTCCCGGTCGTAATGAACCCGGTCGTCACACCGTTAATTGCGATCCGGGCTCTCTGTTTCTCCCCGTTTAGTTCAAGCTCCCACAGCGGATTCGGCGATTCGCTTTCATTGATCAGCACCTTCTTATTCTCCGGATTGTATAGCGTAAAATTACGGGTCATCGAATCTCCACGCTGAACCGTCACCTTGGGCGTATGCGGCTGGGAGGTGAAAAAGGGGCCGCTGCCGTCTCCTTCGTAAAGGATGAATTGATCGAGCATGATCATGTGCTTATACGGGATGACCGAATAATTTTTCATCCGAAAATAACCCTGTTCCTGACGATCTCCCCTCGCCAAAACTTGAATCCGCATCTGTACCGTTCCTTGGGGCGCTTTCACGATCTGCTCATAATGGTTCCACTTGTTTTTGCTACTCTCTTCGACTTCATCAATATAGGAAGCTTCAATAATTTCAGCTTTATCGTTAAAAAACACCACTTTCAAATGCCGGTCGGGAGCGTTCTCCGATACTGCGTCGAATCTCACCAAATACTCTCCGCCCGCTTCCGCAGGCATCATGTCTGAGGCATAAGTGTACCAACCGCATGAATCGGTGGGGGCATATCGGATTTCAAGCTGGTCCTCAGATGTTTGCAGCTCAGATCGCCCCAAAGCGAGACGAACGCACTGCTCCTCTGAATCCACCGGCGCGGCCGCCGCTTTGTCAGGCTCGAGTACCGGCAGCTTAAAATCCGATAGCGAGCTTAGCGACGGTACGGAACTGTTGAAGCCGATCGACAACGTATAGCTTCCCTTAACCAAGTGCAAATTCCGGATTTCATGACGTCCGTAATCCGCCAAAACCGCAGGCAGCCGAAGCAGCTTTTTGGAGAATGTCTCCTGCAAATGGTCGACCTCGATCACTGTATCCGCTGCCTGGCTTTCCCTTTGCTCCGACGCTTGTATGGTCCGTTTGATCATTTCTCCGGTCGCCTGATTAGTAAATGTTACAGTCAACCCGCCGTGGTAACCGGACGGCAAATTGGCAAGCAGCGCCGCCGAATAATCGCCGTCCCGCAAAATTTCCACGGTTCTGCGCAGCTCCCCGTTCTGGTAGCTGATTCCGCGTCCCATGCTCAATTTCGGGTAAGACCGGTCGCTCTGGATGTTCCCGGAACCCGTAAAGTCGTTCTCCGCCTCCAGCACCAAAAACAGGTTGGCCTGTTCAATCGCTTGCTTGACGGGGAGCTCCAACTCCTCCCGCTTCTCATCGGGAACGACCGCCAACATATTGACGGCATTAAATCCCGCGATATTGGTGACTGAGACATCCACCTCCCCCTCCGGTATCAGATGCCGCCCCAGATCCACCCATTGAAACTGGTTGACGCTGTCATCTTTGGTCGGCACGTCGACAGTGCCGTCAGGCAGCGTCACACGAATGCTCCCGCCCGCTTTATTAACCAGCACCCGTGCGTAGATCCGCGATAGCTGCTGTTTTTCAAAGGTTTTATGCATAACAAAGGTGTTTGGTTTCTTATATGCCGCCAAATCGGCCAAATCAATATCATGAATCAACCAATAGGTATTCTGCTCCGGTCGCTGCATGGTCAGCAGGTCGACCCGCATCTGTTTGGTGCCTAACGGGGTTATAAATTCCCCGTAAAAACGGGCCCCGTCAAAGTCATTTTCCATCGTAGGAGCTACGATATAATTAATCCCGAGCTCATTCATGTTTTCGTCGTAAAAACGGGCCTTGAAATGCAATTTGTTCGTTCCCTTGCCTGAAGCCGTGATGGAAAATTTATACGGATTGTTTTCCTTTGCCTCCAGCAAGCCCGATTTTGCGACCTGCCAGATGTTCTTCGGTTCTCCTTTCATAATCTCTCCGTACAGCTCGGGCAACCGATTCGTTGGACTTGAGGGGGCGGCCTGTATCTTGAACAGTTCCGGGTTATCGGCGGTAAAAAATTTCTGCTGGCTCAGCATGCCGTTAAGATCGAGAACCGTCTTCCCTTTGACCCGGTCCATCATATAAGGAGCGACATCCAGTTTGCTGGTTGCAAAGGTAACGGCAGTACCGGCGTTCAGGTCCATATCAAAGGGATAATTGCCGATATTTTGAGAGGCCAAATACCACAGCCATTCATTGTTGGAAACCAGCGTTTTCGACCATTTCAGATAAGCGTTCCCGTCTTCGATGGCATCGAACGGGCGCAGGTAATATTTATCGGGAAGCTGGGACAACAGCAGATCATCAAAGGAAGCCGCCTCCAGATAATCCCCTTTGCTCACGGTCTCTAATATCGGCAGCGAGGGGGTTAAGCCCGTGAACAGCACCGCGAAATCGGAGAAGCCGAAGCTGGGTTGATGACTGTAGCTTTCCATGCGGCCGAAGCCGTAAGGTGTAACCACCTTGCGCGGGACGACATACATGTAGGGCAGCTTGTTATCAAGCTGATACAATGAGAAATAGCGATTATTGTACGTATTGTTCAGCCCCTCCTGTATATTTAGCAGCTCTTTGTTGAACGCCTGCCGCTCTTCCTGTCCGGCATATTCTTGATGATAAACAAGCTGGTTGATTCCGAATGGAACGAACAGCTCACCCAACTTGGAACTGAGACCATTATCGAGCAAATATTGGAGAAAATTGAGATAATACGTGATGCTCGGCGCATTCCCCTCATGGTGAAACAAGGTGTTCTCGGACGAGGAATATACCTGAAAGTCGCCGGTCGCTTTTTCCATGGAGGTATTTCCTTTATTCCACACCGGTGTAGCCACGCCGTTATAACTCTGAATCATATTGTCGGCGATGGGGAAATAAAGCACTTTGCTCCCCGGCCGTTTGGAGTCAGTCAGCTTTGCGTCCAGTTCGCTGTACTCCTCAGGAACCTTGACCGGCTTATAGTAGCCCTTAATGAACTCTTCTCGAAGCGGATTATTATAGACCCACAAGCAGCCCAGAACAAAAAACACCCCCGCCGCTTTCACAACACGGGAGCAGCCCGGCGGCTTCAGCCACTCCAACGCCCGAATAACGCCAAAGGACAGCAATACGCTGAAATTGACGGCGATAAGTCCCACAATTTTGTTAGGGTCGCGAAAAATATTACCGATGATTGGCGTCTTGGTAACCAGCAGGACAAACGCATTCGCAAACAGCGGGATTTTTACCCCCGTCGCCACGATCACGAAAAAAAACGTCAGCAACGTAAAAATTAAAATTATCGAAAACCGGCGTGAATCCGTCAGCATGCTTAATGCAATCAACGCCAGCAGGACGCCGCCGCCAACGTAAAAGGAGACCGGCAAGCGATCCAGCGGAAACATCGGCCACCAGTAGCTGGTGAAGTAAAGCACATTGACCAGGCTGCTATTCCTGCTGAACAGGGACAGCGTATCCACCACATTGATGTTGTTCTGGGACACCTGTGCATCCATCAAGATGCTGCCGACATATAAGGACAGCCAGTAGAAGCTTAGCAGCGTGAAAAAGAGGCCGAAAAGGGCTCCTTTGAGCAGAAAGTTCCGGTACAACGCCCTTAGTTCGGACCACCCGCTCTTGCGGTAAACCCAGCCCAGCTTGATTGCCAGTAAAACCGCGAACATCCCCAAGTAGATCAGACCGTAAAAAAAGTAGTGGATCGCCGCCGCGCTAACGGTAAAAACAGTGGCAAGCAGAAACAAGTCAACATTGCGGCGGTGCAGCCTGCGAAAATCGTCATTTTTGATCCGCCGCATCTGAAATTTCGGATCAAATGCGCGGAAGAAAAATAGGAGCACAAGCGGGAACAAGCTGTACCCGCACAATAAATAAATATGCTGAATGCGAAAAACAACCCAAGGGTTGAGCGCGTAAAACAAAGCCCCCGGAAGCAACGCCATCATGCGGACAGGCGTATAGTCATCGGGATAATACACATCGGCCAGCCTTTTTGTAAACAGGTACATCGATAGCGCCGAGACCAGCAGCAGACAGGTGATAAATGACTTGAGCAGAACCTCGCCGCTCCCCCCGAAGGCAAGGGACAATAAATAAAACGGCAAAATGTACAGCATCCTCGGCGCGTTGAGCATGGTTGATGTAGACCAGCGTTCATTCCAAACGCCAATAATTTCCTCCATGTAACGGTCCGAACGATCGCCAAAGGCCAAATCGCTGAACACGATTTGCCCCGGGCTGTAAATGGGAGCCAGAAATAGCAGTACGAACAGCAATATCGTGCCGATTGCGATCAGGTCGTAGCGGTACACGTAAATCCAGCGCCTCATGGGCTGTCCTCCTCTATCCGCGGCAGCTACTTGCTGAACAGCCGTGATTTCAACAAAGCTGCGGCTCCGATAAGGCTAAGGCATAGATACATATACAACATGGCGACGGTCAAAATCGGATGCTTAATATACTTCAGCAGGTTAGCCCGGCTGTACAGTACCGGACGGAAAAAATACCAGCGCTCCAGCGCTTTTCGGAAGCCCTCCCGCTCCGAGGTCAGCGTTCGGTCCATCACTGAGAAATAATAGGCTTTTTTGCTGAGCAGCTCGCGCAGCAGTACTTTTTTCTCATCGTGATATATTCTACTGAACGTCGCGCGCCGGACAATCCCGCCCATCTCGATGTAGCGCAGTGTAGGCTGGATCTCTTCAAACGAAATCTGCTCCGCGTTAAAGCCCCCGACATGAAGGAAAGCTTCCATCCTCCAGAAGCGCGCCGCCTCGATGGACCGCTTCCCCAGCTCTTCCCCGGCGTTGTTGATGACATTCCGTTCAAATACTTTGACTTTGGAAAAAAAATTGTCGGCATGCGTAAACGCCTGTTCAGGCACCACAAGCGCGCCCACCTGCGGATGAGCTGTGAAATATTCGATGCCGCGGCGGACCAAATGATCGTCCAGAATCATATCGGAATCGATCACGAGCAAATACTCCACTCCCGCCTGCTGTGCCGCTTCCACCGCCTTGACCCGCGCAACGCCGCGTTCGCCGTGCGGCAGCTCGAGCAGCGTAACGGGATATGGACTGGCGAGCGCCTTGCTTCTGATCGTCGCGACCGTATCATCCGTGGAGCCGTCATCCGCAATAATGATTTCCAGGCAGGGGTAATTTTGCTTCAAACAGCTGTCCAGACACACCTCAACGCTGAAGCCGTTATTATATGTCGTAAATACGATGCCTACTTTCTTCATGATGGCGTGCTCCTTTCGTCAAGCTGTCCATCCATTTGCCGAACACGGCTCCGGTATTGTCGAAATGAAATTGGAGCGAGTATTGATGCGCCCGCCGGCGTATCGCTTCATACTCATCGGGGTTTTCGATGACTCTTTGCATTTGCGACGCCAAACCGTGCACATCTCCATGGATCGTCAAATAGCCGCATTTGCCAAAATCCGTCGCATCCACAAGTCCGGCCGTGTTGCTCACGATACTTGGCGTGCCTACCGCCGCAGCCTCCGTAACGGTCAGTCCCCATCCCTCGCGAAGCGAAGGAAAGACAAGCGCATGGGCACGGCTCATCAGCTCCAGCTTCTTCTCCTGCGAGACAAAGCCATGAAAGAAAACGTCCGTATCCTGCGCGGTTCCCTGATGGCGGTCCGTCTCTAAGCTCCGCAAGCCGTACCGTTTCATAATCGGCAGCAATTCCTTTTCCACATACGCTTTATTGGTTTTTCCGGCAATCCACAAGACCGCATCGGGATAGACCCGTTTTAATTCCCCGAAAGCAAGCATCGCTAGATCGATGCCTTTATAATTGACAAACCTCCCCACATACAGAAACGTAGGCCGCTGCTGCTTGACCAGAAAGCGCTGCTCCGGCCAATGCTCAAACTCGATCCCCTCGGGAATGACCTGGATGCGGCCCGGATGAAAGCCCAACTTCACCAAATCGTTGCGGGTCGAGGGGGAAACCGTAATCGCACGGTCCTTCCTGGCCAAGCGGAGCAGCAGCGGCTCCAGCACATAACCGATGGCTCCGAGCGGCCCCAGATTTTGCAGCCAGATTTCCCTCGTCAACTGATGGATAAAAAAGATGCGCTTAGACTCCGTCACCCAAAATCGGGTGAAAAACTGGTGGGTATTGCATTGATTGACCACAAAATCGATGGTTTTACGGTGACGCCAATAGTACAACATCGCATGAACGATCACGCTAAACGTATTGCCGGCTCTCAGGTAAGTTACTCCATCGGCCTCCTCCCGCTTTTTGGCGCCGGGGAAATACGGCGAGAAATGAATAAAACGCAAGCTCCGATTAGCAGAGCGCTTTAGCATTTCATGCGTGAATATTTCCGCCCCGCCGCTTTTCGGGGAGAAGACATCCCGCCACGACAGCAGCAAAATGACGGTTTCCCCGGAATTACTGCGGATATTTCTCATGCCTAACCCTCTCTCTATCCGTTTAAAGCCCAGCGCCGCGTCCACGGTAAATCCGGCCGCAAACAACCCGTATACGGCAAGCTGCGCAAGCTGAAAATCTTCCGGCGTACGATGCCGGATACCGAACCATAGGAGCAGCACCGACGCCCCGGCCGCAAGCCACAGCATAAAGCGTCTGCGCCCTGTCAGCACATGCAGGTGCGCAAAAAACAGCACGACCGAAAGCAGCCAGTACACCATGCCTCCGAGCGGAAGATAATGCTCTGCCACCTGATAATCCGGACCGAACAATAGAGGGATGGACTTCGGAAACAACCAGGCGGATCCAGCATAAACAAAACCCGCGCAGCCCAGCATAAATCCCCCGAATATCAGAATCAGCTTCCTCAGTGCGGCCCTATCTCCCCCCTTTGCTCCAAGTTTGGGCACAAATGCCGTAATCACGCTGAATGCCACAAAATATACGAGTTGACTGTACTTGAGCGCAATCGCGTAGATGCCGGCATCCGCCGCCAAATAGTGCTGCACCGCGAGCATATCAATCGAAGTGAAGAACAGAACGAACACATTCATGATCAGCGTGTCCAACCATTCACGGCCCAAACTCTTGAACAGCTTTCCGCGAAGCGAACCGCGCAGGAGGCCGGGTTTTGCTCCACCCACAATCAAGCCATGCGCAAAAGCCAGAAGCATGCCTATAGCAAGCGCCAGCATCACATGCCATAATTGCAGACCTAACCGGACACAAACGAAGAAGACGGTAAGCTTGCCCGCAACCTCGATGTAAAAATTGACGTTAAGCGCCAGCATCTGCTCTCGCCCCTGCATGATCCCTCTGAACAAACTAACCATAATATGTATGGACACAACAACGTACAGCAGGACTAACGCTCCGCCGTCCACTTGGAGAAAGCGGGCGAACAGCGGGTGGGCGGCTGCCAGCACAACAAAAACAGCGGCGGCAGTCAGAGCCGGAACAAGCGCCCCGCCCGGAAACTCGCGGCCATCCCCGTTTTGCGTGTTATGGGAGTTTTGCGAGACAAGCTTGGCTGCCACCAGTTGTACGGATAAGCCGAGTACGGACAGCAGCGCAAACAAGGCCAGCAAAGCGTTGGCCTGCCCATACTGTTCCTCCGTCAAATACCAGCTTGCGGCAATGTGAAAGAAGAAATTGAACGCATTCAGCAGTACATTAAACAACGGAAAAACGAGCGATCGCCACTGCCACATCATAGTTACTTGATCCGCCGATCAAGACGCCATATATCCACCAGCGAACGCACAAACCGAACGGAATCCCGCCACACGACGATGTGCGAACCGTCGCGGTCAATGCACTCGACAGGCAGTTGTAGCACCCTAAGCTTCAGCTTCTTGGCGATGAACATCATTTCCAGATCAACGGCCAGTCCGAATTCTTCTTTTAAATGGGGGAACATCCGTCTCACAGCAACGGCACTCATCACCTTCAGACCGGTCTGCGAGTCTATGACCCCTTCGGGCAAAAAGGGCTTGGACACGATGCGCTTGCACAGGCTGATCCAAAACCTCAACCACGACCGGTTCTTCGCGGAGTTGTCTTTCGTGCCGATGATGATGTCATAGTATCCCATTTTGACAATATTGATCATCCGAGCAATATCCTCGATAGAAAAAGAGTCGTCGGCGTCCACAAACACAAAATAATCGGCTTCAATGGTGCGCATCCCTTCAAGATAAGTGCCGGCTTTACGGGTATTCCTCCCCAATTTTCTGGCGTTCACAAGCGGAATGACATCTTCGTTTATCCTGCCTACCGTCAGGTTCGTCTCCCGTTCTATCCCTTCAAGCATTTCCAAAGTCCGATCCTCGCTGCCGTCGTCGATCAAATAAATGGAGCCCTCAATAATATGGGTACGAATAAAGGCCTGCAGGCGTTCGCAAAAGCGGCGCACATGCTTAAAACGCTCTTCTTCATTGTAAACAGAGAGGATAAAAGCGGTATGCGGACCTTCCGAGAGGAACTCCGGATGAAAGAGTCGCTGAATTTCCAGCAGCAGCTTGCTCCGGTAATTCTCCTTCCATTGGATCATACTTATTCTTCCAACTCCGCGAATACGGATGAGATCATTATCGTTTAACGCGGCTCCTATTTCTGTGATGATGAGCAGCGCAACCTCCGGCATCGAAGCGCGGATGATATTGGAGGCATAAATAGCCCGTTTGGGGTCCTTATAATCGATGATGCAGCAAAGTACGGCCTTAAACCGGATATCCGCATGCGGCTCTTCGTAATAAACAACCGAATAGAAACGATTAATTTCCGTATAAGGAATTTTTCTCTCTCTGTCCGTAAAAATTACAACATCCCCCACAAATAAAACCTCCATCCCTCTATTTTCATTGTGCAAAACGAATTTTAAAAAGGTTTGCGCGAAAGTATAAAGGAATTATGAAGTTTATTTGTTCTTATTTAACAATTTATGGGCTTATTTGAATATGGAAACATGCGTAATATACGGGAGATTCGAATTATCAGCACATAACCCTTGTCCCGCCGCGCAAATTTAGCTTGGCGATGCCATTGACTTAACCAAAAAACTGGTGAATCAGGCGAAGCAAGTGGTAGCAGGTAATCGAATCATTCCCGACCGAATCATCAGTTTCTTTAATCCGGAAGCAAGACCAATGAAGAAGGGAAAGCTCTTTCCAAGACGGCCGAATTCGGATACGCCCGGATCGATGAAACGGAAAGCGGGTTCGTCACCGAATACGAATTATATAAAGGCAATCCGTGCGACAACGAAATGTTAGTGCCAGCCGTGCAATACTTTACCGGCTCAAAAACCTAGGTCGGCTTAGGAATCTGGGTTCATAACCTCAGAAAAGCGGCGTTCCGTTCCTCATCCTGCTGTCCGATGGCGGCACTGATTTCGGCTATGCTTCCCGGGGAAGAACGGTGGAGGATTCCAACCGGGACGTGAAGCAAGTCCAATCGCAAGGCTATCCCATCTACACGATCGGCCTGAACCATGACCGCTCAGTCAACAAGGAAGAGCTGGAGCGGATCGCCAAGCAGACGGGCGGAATATCGTTCATTACCGACAGCGCGGATGATTTTCCCGATATTTTCAATCAAATCTTCGCCTACCAGATTCAGTCCGTTCTCGTAACGGTCGCCGCCGTAACGGCAACCGGCAGGAGGTGAAGGTGCCGATTCCGAACTCCAGCATGAGCGAAGCTAATATTATATTGCTGTCTTCGCATCCGCTGCGGGAATCCCAGCTGTATTACAGCTCCAAAAACGTGCGCATGTACGAGTCGAATAAATACCGTCTGATGAAATTCATTCGCCCCGAACAGGGATGCCCTGGCCTCCCGGCTTCAGCCGCCTACGAATAATAAACTGGAAGTCGCTCAAGTCAGGTGCGGTCTCCACAGTACGTCCGCATTCACTGCCGGAATCGGGCTGATATGCTGATAGGGGAAGAGCCCGGGCGTCCACCCCGGCTCTTCCTGTTATCGCTTCATAAGTATCCGCTGCACTCTAGCTCCCGCCCCGGGACATCGATTCTTGGTCCGCCGCCTGATCCGGAAGGCGGTGACCTTGCAGCCTCTCCTTCAGCGCCCATTTGAGATGCTCCGCATAGAGCGCGATCCGGAACGGATTCAGCAGGGCGCTTGCGGGCGTTCATGGCCAATCCTTCGTAATGACACGGGCCAGCAGAGGGGGCATGTCCCGGCTCCGCTGCCGGATTGGCTCAACCTGATCCCGGCTTACGAATGTCTGGGATAAGTCCGCGGATCAAATCTGCGAGATCTACCGGTGCCGTTGGAAGATTGAATTGTTCTTTAAGTGGATGAAGCAGCATATCAGCTTAGTCCATTTGTACAGTTCACATCCAGAGGCAGTATGGAATCAGATTTTTTTAGCCATGATCGCGTATGGTTTAGTCATGTTGGTCCGTAAGGAGGCCGACACCACTCAAACGCTATGGTCATTTCTAAAGCTGCTTCGGGCCTACATGAACAAGGCGTGGGACCAATTTCTGTTGGCGCTGCACCGCAAACCGACCAAGCACTCGAAGGGTAGGCGAAAGAAACGAAAGGGTGGTCGGTCGCGAAAACATCCAAAGCAGTATAAGACTGTTAAAGTGGTAGTGAAGTAGATAAAAATGGCATATATACATTTGCTGGTAACATGTCCCTATGGTTTAGTGGGAGATCGACTTTTTGCTCTTTCAAAAAAAGCAGATGTAAATATTTATAAATACTGACCGCTCGTCCCATATCAGGGGCATGAAGTTTTTTTCATGTCAGGTTCTATGAAAGGCTAGTGCGAAAATACTGCATTATTGCAGGATTCCTCTCTCATGCTCCAGCAAACGGGCGCAACAAAACCCGGAAGCGAGATCGCCCCGGGCTCCGGTTCCCCTGACACCTCAGTTGAAGTTAATCTGGAACTTTCTCAGCCCAAATAGCCAATTAGACTTTCCTCCCGAAAATCAATCCCCGCCCCCTGGAGACCGTTTGGGTTAGAATCCAGCTAATCGGTCCGTTCGAAGCCGAATGCGGCTATCCCTGCTTCATACAGAACCACCAATCATAACATTTCAATTGGCCGGCTTGTGACATTTTCGTTCGCTCGGCGGCTTCCTGCACGGTTCGTGCCGCAGGCAGGATCAACTGACTGCCGATAATCTCATTATTCGGCCAATTCACAGGTGTGGCTGCTTGATTGGCATCCACGGCTTGCAAGGCTTGCACGGCCCGTAAGATTTCATAAACATTGCGCCCTACCGTCAGGGTAAGTCAGCATCAGCCGGATGATGCCCCTCGGGTCGACAATAAATACACTGCGTACTGTATGTGTGCCTAAGGCAGGATGAATCATTCCTAATTTCTTCGCTAAGTTGCCCAGTCCATCCGCGATAATCGGGAACGTAATGTCACGCCGAAGCACTGACGAATCCATTCGATCCATTTGATATGAGAAAATACCTGCTCCACCGACAAACCGATCAGCTCGGTATTTTTATTTTCGGAACTCCGGATGCAACTGTTCAAAAGCAATAAATTCCGTCGTGCACACCGGCGTGAAGTCCCCGGGATGGCTGAACAGAATAAACCATCGTCCCTGAAAAGCACCTGGCAGCGATAACTCTCCGAACGTAGTCTGAACCGTCACTTCAGGAAAGCGTTCCCCAATGAAAGGAACTGACCGCTCTGTCATAGCGATACCTCCAAAATCTCATATTGCTTTATCCTATTCAGAGGCATCCGCCGAGAAAATTGTCCTGCGAAAATAAATGCAGGCGCTTACAATTGCTTCATCCTGCTGTATCCGGCTTTGTCCTTCGCGACGCGCACCTGCGGGTCCCAAGATGGCGAGACCGGAAATATGATCATGTTCTTGAGGAGGCATGTTCTCAGGCGGACGAAACCAAAAAAGGACAGACTAAGCTGCCCTATACTCTGTATTATTCTCCTATCGGTTCAAAAATGGCGACCTGCCGCTTCCCTGATTATGCCGCAGCTTCTGGCGCTTGTCCGCAATGACGGCCATGACGGAACGCCCCGGCTCCAGCCGTTCATACATATTTTCAAAAAAACGGTTCAACGGATTGCCGCACTCGGTGTGCCAATGAACAAGCTCCCCATAGGGGAGATCGGTAAGAACAATATCGATTCCGCCTGCTTGTGGCGCCATATCCGCGTCTCCATTTGCCGTAATATCATGATGAAATGAGCAAGTTTCTTCTATGTAGGATTGCGGTATGAGCGAGGCCAGCTTCTCGACACTGTCCAGCGCCTCGCGATGAGAGGGCTTATTGTATTGCTCCAGCAGCTGCGCCAGCTCCTCCTTGCGCCTGCTCATCCCGTCCGCGGACAGCAGGGACAGATTCTTCTCGGCGATGCCGAGCACCTCCGAGTTCACATCGGAGGCGACGATCCGCTTCATTCGATGGCCGTGCAGCAGCCCGACGACCGTAAGCATATACGCGCCGCCGCAGCACGGATCATAGACAGAATACGGCTCATCATGCCCTTTGCCCTCCAGATGCAGGAAGCATCTCTGCATAATCTCGCTGGCGAGCCTTACCGGAAAAGCCGTCGTCCCCCGCGCATTATACAGCACCCTTCCGCTGGCAAAATCTTCATAGCCGCTTGGCTTCGTCTCAAACATATATTTCATTGCGTATACCTTTCACCCAGTATTGGAAAAACATATTGTATTCCAATATACACCATCGGGACGAATTGGGCTATCCCGCCACTTGGATGACCAAGGGGAAACGCAATGTTTTTGTACTTCCAGAGTGGAAAAAAACACAATTCTCCATATAAAGGTGGACATGAAGGGGTTCTTCTTCTAGCGAGGCAACTTTCTATATATAGTGCTGATATCGCGCAAAAAAACTCTATATACAGTGCAAACTATCTCTTTCACAGAAATATGTCTACTATTTGGAAGACATTCTCCTTTGTTTTCCACTGTGGAAGGAGAATTTCATAACATGCAAGAATATACATCTGCTAATGAATCGGGATTCATTTTAGATAATGTTACGACCGCTGCTTTTGCTGTATACCAACAGCCCAGGGAAATTACATTATATTGACTTTTTTTGAAAATATAATTATATTCTGATTATAAAGAAAAATTATCCACAAAGGGAGGTGATTAGTAATGAAAAGGAATTTATTTTTTCTAGTTCTATTCCTTGTTATGGTTTGTTCTAGCCCATCATTTGTCTCTGCAAAGAATGAAGCAGTCCTCCAGATTAAAAGTTTTAAAAATGCGATCGAGATAAATACACTTAACCATGAGGGCAAGACCGTTGTAGAGGACTTAGACCAAGACCGTAAAGTAGTATATGAAGGTTTCGATCAAAAAATCGTACTAGATAATCTGGAATCTAATACATTATATCGTTACAAAGTTAACTTATTGAATAATTCGGGATCCGAAGAGACTGTTTATTATTTTTCAACAGAAACAGAAAATAGTGGTTTTGAAACTATGAGTTTTGGTGAAAACATAAGCTTATCTGCTGATGCCATTGTAACAGGAGACAAAGTTGTACTTACATGGAAAGATGTACCTGGGGTTAACAAGTACCAAGTATATAAAGACAACCAATTTATAGGTGAAGTCCAATCAACCATTTTCATAGATGATTCAAAAATGATTAATACCTACAACATTTATGAAATTCAATTTGAAGTCCCTTTAACCAATAACGAGAAGCAAGAGTTACAAGCTTTTTATGAAAGCAATGGAAAAAAACTTAGCGAAAATGAGTTAAATACCCTTGCAAAAAAACCTTACAGTATTGTTAAAGTTGTTGACGCCTCTATTGTTATTCCTGAATTACAACTTGCCGCAATCAATAATTCGTTTAAATGGACTTATAAAACATTTATCCCAATGGAATGGGCTGAAGATCCTTGGTATAATTTCAAAACATGGGGTGAAAACATAAAATATTTTAAAGGAGATAATAGAGGATTCAGTTCTACCTCAGAAGCATACAGAACTAAAACTGTAGGAGACAGCATTTTCTATACCGACTCAACAGTAGCTTCTGAAGCTTTCTTTAAAGATGTTTCCACAACTTATGCTTATGATGAAAATAAAAAATTGGTAGGCTCAAAGAGAGACTCGGGTGCATATATTAATCGGATTATAAACAGTACATCTACAAGTAAAGTTGATATTACCGTTTTCCACAAATCCGGAAATCCATACGCTGTTCAAGGGGCGGAAATAGATTATCAAATGAGAGTTATTACACAAAAAGGAGGTTCCTACAGTTTTGAAGGAGTTCATGACCGAGCTCCCTCTCATGAACTATATGTTCGACTTAGTAATGATAGAACTGTTACGATATTCAATCATCCTCATGAGGGATTCGAGTATTTGGGAGCACCAAGTACTTTAGCAAGATCTTTTAAAGTAACAAATTAAAGAACAAACGCCTGTTGACACCTTTTGATGTCTACAGGCGTTTGTTATAAACTGGACTAAAGTACTTCTATATTCCTTGTATAATAAAAAGCGCCTTACAATAAGTATAGGTTTTCAACAAATTACAGGAGTAACCCCCTTCATGAACAAAAATCCATGTCCCCGCTCCGTCAATTATTGCGAAAGCGGATTGCGATTATAATTTGTGTTCGTTATTACTCATTACGGCTAACGAAACTTGTGACGAAGGAGATTCAGCGGCAGCAGTGAAAAAATGGACTTCAACTCGGGGATCGACCTAGTGGATACTCCTGATTTCCACTAGCCGAATTTCCTATGTGAGAAAATGTTACGGTTACGGTGTGAAATCACACTTAAAGGAGCCGTATGATCAAGGGCAACATCCCAGTAAAGGAGCAAAGACAGCGTCTACACCTCGAGAGGTTGAACCCAAGGAATATAAGGGGTTAGACACAGCGTAATATGGGAGAGGAGTCGACGAAGGGAGGAACGGAGCGGATAACCAGAAATACGATCACAAGACTTATTAACAGAGCAGGAATAGCAAACCAATCTCTATTCTCAACACAGTTTCCTCTAGAAATTGCTATTGGGATGTTCAATGGTTGAACCTCTAAGAATGATTGAAAAACATTCAATTACAGGGAGGAATAACATTGATTCGAATCATGGCTTCACTTGTGTCGGCTCTCGTACTTTCTTTTATTTTCACAATAATTAATCATAATAATAGTGAAGGGGTATTATATTATTCATTCTCCACTAAATTTCTCAACGGTTCATTATTATTGTTTTGCATTTATTTTTTTATCGGAACCCCCATTTCTTTCTATATAGATAAAAATATCCAGAATACTAACAAATTTAAACAAATCGCACAGTATTTTTTTGTTGGGGTCTTGCTAGGGATGATATTTGTTATCATCAAACCAATCCATCATTTTATGTCTGGTATTCAGTTAGTGCTCATTTTTGGGGTTGCTAGTTGTATATTCGCTCTGTTTCTCCAACTTTTTCGGTTTATTTTCAAAAAAAGATGACCCCTATTAAGAGGTCATCGGCAAAGCCGTTTGGGCCGGATGGGCCGAAACCAACCATGAAAAAATATTAGATCAGCCCAATCTTGTCGTGGCGGCTGCTGCCGCCCAGCTTGCGCTTATCGATGAGGCGGTTGAGCGCATCCACGTAAGCGCGGGCGCTTGCCTCGAGAATATCGGTGCTGACGCCGCGTCCCAGTGCGGGCATGTCGTCCTGCGTCAGGACGACATGGACTTCGCCGAGAGCGTCCTTGCCGTGCGTAACCGATTTGATGGAGTAATCGGTAAGTTCAACGTCTTCCCGTGACGCCTTGTCAATCGCCATATAGATGGCGTCGACGGAGCCGTTGCCGCTCGCTTCCTCTTCCAGCACCTTCCCGTCGATCGTAACGAGGCGAACCTTCGCCGAGGGTACGGATTGGTTGCCGTACTCCACATAGACGGTCTCCAGCTTGAACATTTCCGGCGTGTCGATCAGCTTCTCCTCGATCATGGCGCGAATGTCTTCATCCGACACTTCTTTCTTCTTGTCCGCGACATCCTTAAACTTGGCGAAGGCGGCATTGACCTGCTCTTCGCTGAGCGTGTAGCCCAGATCGATCAGTTTCTCGCGGAACGCATGGCGGCCCGAGTGCTTGCCGAGCACGAGCTTGCTTTCCTTGAGGCCGATGGTCTCCGGAGAAATAATCTCGTATGTCGTCTT
>NZ_QYZD01000110.1:0-627 GCF_003591545.1 Paenibacillus thiaminolyticus | reverse complement strand
TGTCAATCGTCTGTGAAAATGTCACTTTAACTGTGCTATGAAAATGTCACTTGTGTGATCAGAGGTCAGCCTACCAGGTGACCTCTGCATAGCTATTATGCTGTGAATACATTGCATCTTGGAACGAACTGTTTTTTGTGGTACGCTTATTTTTAGTGGTATCATACGTGGTTTTCCACGGATGATTCTGGGCGGGTTTGCGTGGCGACGCAGAACTCGCCTTTTTTGATCCAGACGTCTTGCGCTGTGGCTTCTGAGTTTCTTTCAGTGCCCAGGGCTGGCCTTGGTGCCACAAGAATACATCCCCTGTTAACGTCTCCCGCACTTCAACCGTCGTTTTTGCATCTAGACGAAGGGAAGCAGGCTGGGCAAGGGTATAGCACTTTCCGTTGTACGAGAGGGTGTTTCCGGTCCCGAGTTGCCGATAATTGCGAAGCGTGAACACATGCTTTAAATCGATAGACGGATCAAGCTTCAGGTAAGCCGAATCGGTCATTTTAGGCTCTATGGCAAATTTGTGATTGTGCTTCTGCAAAAGGCTGGGCAGAGCCGCATTCGCCTCTTCCAGCGTTTTGATGCCAAGAAGCCGCAGTTCGATCACCAAGCGATCCTGGAACGTTTGCCAGA
>NZ_QYZD01000010.1:0-169319 GCF_003591545.1 Paenibacillus thiaminolyticus | reverse complement strand
GAACCCCTGCTTTTCCTGCTGTGTAGCAGTTATAGCAGAACAAATCGCACCACGCTCCTATTCATCCTGTATGAGATTACGATTGGCGTTATCTTTCAAAAGGGGAGACCAATCCCGAGTCCTCCGCCGCCGGCAGAGTCTTTGCATTATCCAATTAGATGTACAAAGAAAAAACTCGGTTATTATCTACCACACGTAACCCTCCATTCTTGAAATTACTCCCAACTTATCACGTTTTGGCAATTCTTTTGGTGCTGTTCTCTCGGCAGGGGGCCGTGGTAAGATGAAGAAGTCCGTTCCAATATAAGCCAATCATGCTGGAATCTATAGGTACGAGCGGGGCTTGCTCCGTCCTGATTATCATAAACGGCGCCATGAATTGCGTTACTGCCGCTATTATTTCGTGAAGGAGCTGGTTTGCATTCTGCAATGAACAGGAGCCCGGTTCATGTTCATGAAGAGAAGAGAGAAATACAAAGGAGGATGCACATCATGATTCGCATCAGAAAGATGGAGCTGGAGGAATATCGTAAAATTAAAGAGATCGACCGTTCGGAACAAATTAACTTGATATATGTCAATCAGGGAGATTCGATCGTGGAACAACCGGCGGGCCATGAATGCCCGACATGGAATCAGGCTGAATTGAAGGAGCTGGAGGAGAGATTCCAGTATGAGCTGAAGCATGGCGGTCTGGCGATTGGCGCTTTTGACGGGGAAAAGCTTGCCGGATTCGGCGTACTGGCTCATCGATTAAGAGGTCCCGACAACGATCGAATACAGGTCGATCTGATGTATGTCTCCAGGGCGTACCGCCGGCAAGGCATTGGGAGCCGGATTATTCAGCTGCTCTCAGATGAGGCGAGGCACCGCGGAGCGAAATATTTATATATTTCCTCGACGGAGACCGAATCTGCCGTTCAGTTCTATCACTCCTGCGGCAGCAAGCTGACCCGGGACAAAGATCCCGACCTGTTCGAGAAAGAGCCTCATGATATTCATATGATTATTGCGCTGTAACCCAACTTGTTGGAATAGAGGCGAGGCGGATGAAGGCGAAACCAGCCGCCACCAACAACTGGCTGCGCATCGCATACAGCATCGCTCAGAGCGGCATGATTGACAATCTGGATGCAGGGGACCCGGAGATAATCTATTATAAGCGGGCCTACTAACAATGGCGCATGGCGGCCAGTGGCTTCATCCCGCGCCGCTCCGGAAGGGATGCGTCCAGCGGTCTGCGCCGGGGAGCGAATATGGATGTTGAAAGAGAGCCTTCTAATAGGCTCTTTTTTCTGCTATGGTAAAGAAAGACAGCGGTTGCAAACAAGGGGGAAGGAGGGACATACGGGCAGGGCAGTCAAGCTATTTATTACCGATGCTTGCATTGTCGATGCGGTTCCTAAGCTGCCGTCCACCGCAGCCGGAATCGGGAAGCGGCATCATCGCGAGGAGCCATATTATCGTAATTATCAAGTGTACAAGAAGGAGTAGATGGAATGAAGGATCGTCATCTGTTTCTATTTGGCGGGGGACCGCCGTTCGGGGAAGAGCTGGGAAGGAAGTTCGCGGCAATCGCTTCAGCCAGGAAGGGGAAGACAGCGATATTATTCATCGAGAGAGACGGATGGCGAGAGTATATGCCGACCTGCACAGAGGTGCTGGAACGGAACGGATTGACCGAATTGATGTATTTGGCGCTAACTCCCCAGCCTTCGCGGACGGCGATTGAGCAGCTGCTCGGCTGCAACGGAATCGTCATCTGCGGCGGAGAGACGGAGCGGTATCGGAGCCATATTGTCGATACGGTGCTGGGGAGCGTTATCCAGGACATGTATCGCAAGGGCGTTCCGGTGGCAGGATTCTCTGCCGGCGCCCTGATCATCCCGGCCGACTGTGTCATCCCGGCGATCGATAATGCCAGCAATACGAATCTGTGCCTTCAAGGATTGGGCTTGCTCCGCGATGCCGTAGTCAGCGTCCATTACACGCAATGGAATGAGGAGGAGAACCTGAAGGCAGCGGTTCTGCGGACCGGGGTATCCATTGGGTATGGGATGGATGACGGCACGGGCGTGTATTTCATGAACGAAGAGCTTGTGCAAACGGAAGGCGAGGGGCTATACCGCTTCGCCCGGCAGGATCTGCAATCGTAGGAACAGCTAAAAAGCGCATTCCTCTGCTGGAATGCGCTTGAATCGGGACGCGGCCGCTGAACTATATCAGCCGCAGCAGCGCAATGACGAGCACGCCGGCGACCATCGCCCAGAGCGGGCTTTTGCTAAGCCAAGCGGTCAGGCTGGTCACGACGACCGCTACATAATACATCCATTCGATCCGGCCGTCGACGGTCGGGTGGTAGAAGATGGCTGGAGCGACGAGCGCGGCGAATACGCCAATCGGCACATAGCGGAAGCCGCGTTCGATGCTGGGCGACATCTTGATGTACCGGGCGAGCGCCATGCTTGGATACCGGGTCAGGTAGGTCGCTGCGGCGGCAACGCAGATGACGATAAGGATTGGCAGCGAGATCATTTGGCATACACTCCTACGGCAAATGCGGCCGCCGCTCCGGCGAACACCGCTCCGGACGTGCCGAACCAAGGAAACGCTAGCACGGAGGCGGCAATCGCGAGTCCGGCTGCCGCGGCGTGGCTGCGTCGCTTAAGCATGACGACGAGCAGACCGAGGAAGGCCGCCGTGAAAGCGAAGTCCAGGCCGAACCGGGCAGGATCCTGGATGAATCCACCGATCTGGTACCCGACAGCCGAACTCAGAACCCATGATAGGAATACGCTGCAGCCAGCGCCTGCAACGTAGCCGACCCTGAGCTTGCCGCGCTGCGCCTCCATCATGGACACGCTGTAGCTCTCGTCCGTAATGATGTGGCACAGCCAGAGCGGCTGTCCCCGGCGGCATGATTCAAGCTCGCGGCCCACGGACAAGGTATAGATGATATAACGGGCATTGATCAGAAAGGTGCTAAGTGCAATCGTCCACAGGGCCGCATCCTGCTGAAGTAAGGACAGGATCGTGAATTGCCCCGCGCCGGAGACGACAAAAAAGGACATCGCAATCGTCTCCAACCATGTGAAATGATTGGCGTTGTTGGCCAGCGCGCCGAACGCAAGACCATACGTGAACACGCTCACCGCAAGCGGAAATACATCGAAAACGGCTTTCGTAAACCCTTTTCGTATTGGTATATTCTTTGGTATTGTGGATGATACATAGCCCGCCATTCCGATATGCTCCTCTAATATGTTATCGTAAGCCATGAGATATAATATAACATACCGGCAGGCGGAAGCAACTACTTTTCTATCAAATTTTTGTCATTTTATTGTGAAAGTGTTTGAATTTTGAACATCTCTGCATCTTAGGAGGAAGCTATGGAAAAAGATTTAATCTCAGACCGGATCGGCAAGCGGCTTCGTCACTATCGGCAGCAGCTGAACCTGACGCTGGATGATCTGGCGGAGCTTACGGGCGTAAGCAAGCCGATGCTTGGCCAGATTGAGCGGGGCAGCTCGAACCCTACGGTCGCTACGCTGTGGAAGATTGCTTCCGGCTTGCAGGTGCCGCTCACGGCGTTCATATTCGAGAATCCGTCCCTGAAAGTGGTGCGGGCGGAGGATCAGCCCCAGTTCCGAGAAGACAACAAGCGCTTCGAGGCGTACAACACGTATGCGGCGCCTGGCGTCTCGCTGGAGACGTTCCGGGCCCGGCTGCTTCCGGGCTGCTCCTATCAATCGGAGCCGCACGGCCTGGGGGTGATTGAGTCGATCACCGTATTTGAGGGAACGCTGACGATCGAGATCGGGCCGGAGACGAGCACGTTAAGCAAGGGGGATGCCATCTCGTTCTCCGCGGAGACCGGACATATCTACAAAAACAACACCGATGAAATCTGCGAGATCGCCGTATCGATTCTGTATTCTAACGTCTCCAGCCCCAAGTCTTCCATTTAGGGCGGGCTGTGCAGCGCCTTGCGTCTTACGCGGAAGTTCGCATGTTCTGGCTATCAGTGCTTTATCCTATTGCGAAGGAGTGTGTTATGTGGGCCAACTGCGCCTGCAGGAAGCCGGGCATCGGCATGCTGCTTCAAGCCGCCGCTGATCTTTGGGAGGCGGCGCAGTATTTGATTGACCGATCGATAGGCAAGGAATAACGAAGCTGCGTCTCCATTCATGCAGATATCCTATATGTTACCGTACCACTACCCAATCAGAAGGACTAGGTGATTCCATTGTTCAATTCTATCTCCGCAACCGCATAACATCGAACGGAATAGGATGGAGGATGTCGAATGGAGACGACACAAGGGAATCAAGTATCATGGAATGCCAATGCCTATCAAACGTGGCTGAATCGGTTCGGCCAGCCGGAAGAAGCAGCGGCCCGGATCAAAAAAGACCCGGCGAAGCGGATCCGAGAATTATTAAATATGCAGGGGATTCTCCATTATTTTCAGGAGATGGGCCCTCTGTTCGACGTGGTCTTCCGCCTGTTGGCGCAGGGAGGCCGGTTGATTCTGCAAGATTTCCATCCCGTATCGACGAAGCTGATTTCTTCGCGGGGGAAGGGCTTTATGTGAAAACGCTGAAGGAACTGCCGAACCTCTCGTGTGACTTTTTCGATAAGGGCATACCGAAATCCTATATCATCGTGGCGGTTAAGCTCTAGGGGGCGGAAGTGCAGTCATGTCTCTTCACGCAGAGCTTCTTCATAGGGCAAGCAACTGGCCCGGCAGCATGCCGGGCCTAGTCATGTTACAGCAATGCGATAGCAAGCAGGACGAATAAGCTGAGTGTAATAATATCGTTGCTGGAAGAGTAGGGGTAGAATCCGGAAGTCTTGACTTTGCCGCCACTCGCTTCAGGACGCAAATAGACATTCTCTCTATCCACATTCACAATCGTTCCGACATATTCCTTGCGGTCTACGGTCAGAATTCGGACTTTTTTGTTCATGCAATATAAGCAATTATGATAAGCTTCCATTGGTGCTCCCCTCCTTTATCTTTACACTATGATGTTCGTGCCGGGGAGGCACGGCAAATTAACACCCGGCTTGAGGATATTGCGAGGGCTTGTTTGCGTTTGGGATGCTGAGAACGAGATCAACGAAGCGAGCCGTACGACAAGATGTAGCTAGCCTATATAACGGAACTATTTAATGACCATTATTATTAATGTAGTTAAATAAAATGAAGGAATGATTCTGCTACCGGATCAGCAGTGCATTCCACGATTAGGAGGTTCGTTGGGCTATGAGGATAAGAACCGCGTCCGCAGACGATGCGGCAGCCATCGCCCAGGTTCATGTGGACAGCTGGCTGACTACATACTCGGGCTTGGTGTCGGAAATATTTCTCCAATCCCTGCGCGTTGAGCGCCGCAGGATAGTGTGGGACAGGATATTGACCCAATTGCCCCCCGATCAGACACTCATTGTCGCCGAGACGGAGGAGCACGGGATCATCGGCTTCCTCCATGCCGGCAGCAGCCGGGAGCCGGACATGGGTTATGACTCTGAACTATACGCCGTCTATTTATTGGCGGAAGTCCAGGGAAGAGGCTGGGGAAGGATGCTGTTCGAGCGGATGGTTGCCGACATGAGAGAGAAGGGACATACCTCGCTGCATTTATGGGTGCTGGAAGGGAATCCAGCGATTGCCTTTTACCAGAGGATGGGAGGCTGGGCCCGGCATACGAAGGAGATTCAGATTGGAGACAGCAGGCATACCGAGATTGCAATGGTATGGGATCAGGTAGGCTGGACCGGCAATGAATCCGCAAGCGAATCTTCCGCGGCTGAGCGTGCCGGCGCGTTCCCGGACAAGCATACGCTCGCCTCGTTCATCGCCGGCTTGAATCGGGATCCGAAGCATCATGTCGGCTATTGCGGTCAGGAGCCGGAAGAGATCGAGCATGCGCTGGAGCATGAATTCCCCGCTCTGGTTGAAGCCTTCGCCGTACAAATGGAACGAGGCGAGCTGGTTGGAGCGCTTGGATTGGATATCGATGCGGGCGGGCGGTCAGCGGAGATATGGGGGCCGTTCCTAAGTTGTCCGCAGGATGAATGGCAGCGGCGCGCAATGCAGCTATGGCACCGAATGAGGAACGAGCTGGCGCATCGGGTGGATACGTTTTACGGCTTTTATCACGAGATGAACCGGAATGCCCAGCAATGGATGATGCAGCTTGGGGCCGAGCTGAAGAGCACGGAGGTGGTGCTCGAGGCAGAGCGTTCGCTCCATACCAGGCATGCCCACCCGTCCGTGCGGGAAATATCATCGCTTCGCTCAGAAGAATTTCTTCGCTTGCATAAGAGTGTATTTCCCGGAACGTACCGAAGCGGTCCGGACATTTTGGAACGAATCAACGAGAATTATTGCGTCTTTATGTTTGAAGACGAGGATGGCTTGCAAGGATATATTTACGTGGAGCGGGAGCCGGAGTTCGACGAAGGCCGGATCGAGTTCATTGCCGTCGCTCCTTCGGCTCGGGGGAGAGGAATCGGGGCGGCGCTGCTCCAGCGGGGGCTAGGTTATCTATTCGAAGACCCCCGGATCGAAAAGATAACGCTGTGCGTTCGGGCGGATAACGAGCAGGCGCTGCATTTGTATCGCCGAGCCGGCTTCCGTGAATTGCACCGACTCCGCTTTTATGCGATTGCGGGTCAGGAGTGAGCAGGCGATTGAGGCCGGAGCGGCCGCAAGCCTGCCAAAACGGGCTTATGGTTACTGAAGCATAAGGGAGAAGGAAAATGACATTGCCTTTTAGCGAAGTTCAGCTTGCGGACATGAGCGGCATTGAGGTAAAGTATTACACCGGAGCGGCGGCGAACCGTCCCAATGATAAGATCCTGCTTATTGCTTATGCCGGCCAATACGGCTTCGGCTCCTCCGGCAACAGCAATGCCATATATATGAGTGCGATGGGGGTCGCCGCGCTGGAGGCATGGGAGCCGAGCGCCGTCTTCTCGACTGGTCGGAGCTGCATTATGAGTGGGGAGACATGCTGGAGACCGTACTCGATATTGGGAGCGTTAAGTATGCGGATGAGCCCTTTCCGCTGGCTGTCATCGTCGGACCGCATTGCGAGGAAGCGATCAGAACACTGTTGCTGGGCCTTCACAGCACCGAATCGATCGACAAGTTCGAATGGATTCATCGGGACAGGGAGAGCGCCTGGCGCTACATCGAAGCACAGATCGCCGCATATGCTTAGCGTTGCATCACGGCACTCGAAAACGATCTTATACCAAAGCGGTCCATTCCGAACGAAGGAATGGGCCGTTTTCCTTTTTCATAAAAAAGAATTGACAGAGCCAGAAGCAATGAGTAATAATAGCAAAGTCTCTATTCGTAAATATTACGATTAAAGATCAAGGGGCGATCCATCCCTTATGCTGTGGTCGCTTCATTGAACATGGGGAGCGTGGTCATGATCAAATATGTTGTGCTGCGGCTGCTGCAGACCTTGCCTGTATTGTTAGGCATCTCACTCCTTTCCTTCGGCGTGATGCATGTGACCCCTGGCGATCCTGCGGAGATCATGCTTCGGTCCGGCGGCGTGCAGCCGTCGCCGGAGGCGGTTGCGGCAGCGGGCTCCGAATTGGGCCTCGATAAGCCGTTCTATGTGCAATACGGACAATGGCTGTGGCGCGTGCTTCACCTTGATTTGGGTGTCTCTGTGAGCAGCGGCAGACCCGTCATCGACGAACTGCTGGACCGGCTTCCGGCTACGCTTCTGCTAGCCGCGGGGGCGATCGTCATCCTTCTGCTGATCGCGCTGCCGCTTGGCATCGCTTCAGCGGTATTCCCTGATGGCTGGATCGATCGCATCGGCAGGGCAGTGGCGATGATCAGCGTCACCATGCCCGGTTATTGGCTGGGCATGCTCTTACTCTATTACGGGGCGGTCAAGCTGCAATGGTTCCCGGTAACCGGGACAGCTGGCTATTCCGGTGTGCTGCTGCCTGCTTGTACGCTTGGCTTCGGGCTGGCGGGGACCTATATCCGGCTGATTCGGGCCGGCATGATCGATGCCCTCCGCCAAAGCTATGTGAGCTCCGCCAGAGCAAGGGGGCTGGCCGAGCATGCTGTCGTCGGGTCGCATGCCCTGCGTAATGCGTTATTGCCGGTAATGACCCTGTTCGGCATTCACATCGGGCATTTGCTTGGCGGAGCGGTCGTCGTGGAAACGATCTTCGCTTGGCCGGGGCTCGGCAAGTATGCCGTCGATGCCATTTTTGCGAAGGACTACATTGTGATTCAAGGCTATGTCCTGTTCATGGCCGTGAACGTTGTCATCGTCAACCTCGTGGTCGACATCGGCTATCAGATGGCAGATCCGAGAATTCGTCTCGGCAAGCCGGTGTGAAGAGGTTGTCCCCACAGTCCGCTTTGGAACACGCATGTAAAGGAGCAACCATATGTATCGTGCTAGATATTTTCTAAAAAATGTCTCCTTATGGGCCGGGGCCGGAATCGTCGGACTAACGGCACTCATAGGACTGTTGGCTCCTTATCTCATGCCGTCGGACCCGCTCCAGATTCACTTGGATATCCGGTTGAGCCCCCCTTCGCTGGATTACCCGCTCGGAACCGATCATTTGGGGCGCTGTATATTGTCGCGGTTGATTGCCGGAACGCGGGTGTCGCTGTTCTATTCCGTGATGGTGCTGGGGGCTGTCCTGCTCATCAGCGTGCCGATTGGCATGGTCTCGGGATATGTTGGCGGGTGGATCGATCATTTCATGATGCGGATTATCGATATTCTGCTGGCGTTTCCCAGTCTCATTTTAGCCTTGGCCATTGCGGGGGTATTGGGGCCCAGCTTGCCGAACCTGCTCTTGGCCTTCGTCCTCGTATGGTGGGCGGGGTATGCCCGCATCATTCGCGGCCTCGTCCTGCAGATCAAGGAGAGAGACTATATTACCGCTGCCCGCGCCTCTGGTGCGACACATCTGCAAATCCTGCTGCGGCATATTATCCGCAATGCAGCGAGGCCGATGCTGGTGCTCGCTTCGCTCGAGATTGGGGCGATTCTGCTGGCCATTTCGGGGCTTTCCTTTCTTGGATTGGGGGCGCAGCCTCCAACGCCCGAATGGGGCGTCATGCTGAACGACAGTCGTCCGTATATACAGACGGCGCCGCATCTCATGCTGTATCCCGGGTTGGCGATCATGGCGGTGGCGATGGGCTTCAACTTGCTTGGCGAGGGATTGCGGAGAACGGATCGAACGGACAACCGGCGATGATGGAGCGGAGGGGAGGACTGCATATGGAAAAAAGCGAGCTGCTGCGCATCAGACAGCTTACGGTTGAATTCGGGCCGGGAGAACATGCTGTAGAGGCGATACGGGACGTTAGTCTTGACGTGGGGTCAGGCTCTATCGTCGCGTTGATTGGGGAGAGCGGGAGCGGCAAATCGGTGACGGCGCGCTCCGTGTTCGGCCTGCTTGACCGGTCCGGCCGGGTAACAGCCGGAGAAGTGTGGCTTGACGGTACGGACTTGCTCCGGCTGAAGCCACGGCAGATTCGCGGACGAAGAGGGAAGGACATGGCGATGATATTCCAGGATCCGGCGAATTGCCTGAATCCGGTGCTTACGGTCGGCGCCCAGATGATAGAGACGATTCGCCGCCATCGCCGCGTGTCGCGCCGGGAGGCCACAGCGCTCGCGATCGCTCAGCTCGCACGCGTCGGACTGCCCGATCCCGCGGGATTATGGAGACGCTACCCCTTCCAGATTAGCGGAGGGATGTGCCAACGGGTCATGATTGCGCTGGCGCTTGTCTCGGGTGCGCGCCTGCTGATCGCGGACGAGCCGACTACGGCGCTTGACGTCATGAGCCAGGCGCAGATCTTGGATGAATTGGGCCGGTTGCGCCAGAGCGGCATTGGGATACTGCTGATTACGCATGATCTGAGTGTCGTCGCCGAGATTGCCGATCGCGTCTATGTAATGAAGGCAGGCCGCCTCGTGGAAGCGGGCGATGTGTATGATATTTTCGAGCGCCCCCGTCATGACTATACAAGGATGCTGCTGGACAGCCGCTGCTTGCGGCCGCATCCGATAGAAGAGACGGCGATGCCGAGGGGAGGAAAACATGCTTATCGAAACGGAGTTGCTGACCAAAATGTATCGACAGGATCGGAGGTGGTTCTCCAGGGCTGAGGAAGCAGTGGCGGTCGACCGGGTATCGCTGCGGGTTGCGCAAGGAATGGCGCTCGGACTCGTCGGGGAGAGCGGCTGCGGCAAAAGCACGCTCTCGCGGCTGCTGCTCGGACTGGAGCGCGCAACATCGGGGCGTGTCCTCTACCGGGGGACGGACATTACCGGATGGAGCCCGCGGCGGATGCGGCCATTGAGATCGCGGATGCAGATGGTGTTCCAGAACAGCTTCGCCTCCTTCGATCCGCTGCTAACCGTGGAACAGATCATTGCCGAGCCGCTGGATTATTATCAAAAGCTGTCGCGAGAGGAACGCCGGAGGGAGGTGCTTAGGCTGCTAAGTCTCGTGGAGCTGGACGAGCGGTATTTGAAGCGCTATCCGCATGAGCTGAGCGGCGGCCAGCAGCAGCGAGTCGGAATTGCGCGCGCCCTTGCGCCGGGACCGGAATTGCTCATCTGCGACGAGCCCTTCTCCAGCCTGGACTTTACGCTTCGCAGATCGATGCTGCATCTGCTTCAGAGATTGAAGCGGCAATTGCGCCTGACTTACTTGTTTGTTACCCATGATTTATCGCTCATTCCCGAACTGTGTGACCAGGTCGCCGTTATGCGCCGCGGCCAGGTGATCGAGACGGCGGCGGCTGTGGAAGAGTGCAGGCATCCGTATACGCGTCAGCTGCTAGAGGCGGTTCCCGCCCAAGATCCTCGTCACCGGAAAAAAAGACACCAGGAGTTGGAGACCTGCTTATGAGAAAACGAATGACCAGAATCAAACCAATGCGTTGGTATTGCGCGGCAATGGCTGCGCTCGTCCTTGTCTTGGCGGCTGGGTGCGGTCCGGCTGCACGACCCGCGTCGACTGGCGAAGGCGGCACCGGCAAGCAGATTGTAGTGGCTGTCGCCTCGGATCCGGCGTTGGATCAACTGGACGCGGGCACCTATGGAGGCTCTATTATGGTACACCCTATGGTGTACGACAGTCTGGTGGAATACGGAGACAAAGGGAGCATTGTCCCGTCGCTGGCCAAGTCATGGGACCTGTCGGACGATGGCAGGACCTATACCTTTCACCTGAGATCGGGCGTCGTTTTTTCCGATGGCACGCCATTGGACGCGGCGGCGGTGAAATTTTCGTTCGAGCGCTGGTACCGGGATCCGGCATATTCTTCGCTCAATGTCGCCACAGGGCTTCAGAACATCAAGGTCATCGATGGGGCGACGATTCAATTTACATTCAAGGAGCCTTTTTACCCGCTGTTGACGGAAATGGCCTTTGCCCGGCCCGTTCGCATCATCAGCCCTTCGGCGGTTGAGCCGTTCGGCGATCCGGACGGGCGGTTCACGAAGCCAGTCGGCACCGGAGCATGGATGGTTGACAGTTACACGAAGGATCAAGAAGCGGTTCTTGTTCGCAATCCGGCTTATTGGGGGAATGCGCCGCAGCTGGAGAAGATTGTTCTGAAGGTGATTCCGGACGCCCAGTCGCGGGTTCTTGCGTTACAGAGCGGCGCAGTCGACATTTCCGGCGGGGAAGCGGGCACAATTCCCTTTGACAATCTGGAGCTGCTGCGGGCGGACCCGCAGTTATCGGTTCAACAAGCGCCAGGGACTAGCTCTCATTTTCTTATTTTCAACGAAAATCAATGGATGGTTCAGGATGTAAATGTTCGCAGGGCGATCAATCTCGCCATCGACACACAAAGTATCGTCGAGCAGCTGCTCGGCGGCGCTGGCCAGGAAGCGCAAGGCTTGTTCCCGCTGACCGTCCCGTACATCACGGAACGCAACAACCGTTGGTATGGATATGACCTTGATGAGGCTAGACGGCTTCTCCAGGAAGCGGGCTACACCGACTCCGATGGAGACGGGACGCTAGAGAAGGACGGCCGCAAGCTGGAGCTGAAGCTCGTGCTGCAGCAGGCAGAGTATCCCGAGTGGAAGCCGATTGCCGAAGCGGTTCAGTCCCAATTGCAAGCAGTGGGCATACAAGTTCAGCTTCAGGTGCTGGAACCGAATGCGTACTACGATACGCTGTGGAAAAGCCGAAAATATGATCTGATTCTGTACAGAACCTATTCGGATGCCTACAATCCGCATGCGTTTTTACTGTCGCTGTTCCATCGCACGGGCGGCACGCCTGCCGTTGCCTGGTCGGATGCGCAGTTAGAGGCGCTGCTTGATCAAGCGCTTATATCCACGAACACCGGCCACAGGCAGGCATTGTATGATCAGTGGTTTGCCAGGGCCAAGGAAGAGGCGATATACGCGCCTATTTATTACCCGGACGATATTTTTGTGGTGAACCAGCGAGTCCGGAACTTCAAGCCGGGCTATACGACGTATGCGCCAATTGCGTGGAACGAGCTTCAGGTGGAGTACTGACGGAGCCGGCTTGTCCGCCCAATCGAAATGGAGGAGTGATGAAGCTTGCTACATGAAATTTCCCGCTATTGGACGTCCGGGGCTTCCGGCTATAACAAGGTCGTTCAGGCGCAGTTCCGCAGCCAGCGGACCGTACAAAGATGGAAGGCGTTATTGCAGGAAGGATTGAGCGATCACAAGCCGCAGCGCATATTGGATGCAGGGACCGGGCCCGGATTTTTCTCCTTGCTCCTTGCGGAGATGGGCCATCATCCGACTGCGGTAGATGCTTCGTCCGGCATGGTGGATACCGCCGCGCGCAACTTCAAGGCCGCGGGACTGGATATTCAGGTGTATGAAGGCGACGCGGCCCATTTGGAGCGCGAGGAGGATGAATCCTACGATGCGGTCGTATCCCGCGATGTCGTCTGGACGCTGCCGGATCCGGCCAGGGCGTACGGCGAATGGTTGCGAGTGCTTCGGCCGGGCGGACGCTTGCTCCTATTTGACGGCAACTATTTGTACCAGAAGCAGCGAGGCCTCAGGTACCTTCTGCGGCGTGCCATGGCCTGGACGCTCATCCTGTTGACGGAGCGGAGAATAAGCACACGGGAGGGCCGCGATGAGCGGGCGCTGGAACGGCTGCCGTTCGTGCAGGCCGCTCGGCCGGAGGCCGATATCGAAGCACTCGAGCAGGCAGGCTTTACAATCGATATCGTCCGGACCGATTATTTTCCCGGGTATAAGCAATCACTGCAATATTGGAAATATGGGTATCAAACGGATGTTCGTTTTATGATTGTCGCCCGAAAGGCATCACAGCATAGATAGAGAACAGGCGTGTCATGCAGAATAAGACGACAAGCTGAGCACCGGCATCCTGCCGGTGTTTTTGTGCATATGATTGGCAAATGAAGGGAATACATTGGAAACGGGGGCGTAATTACGTATAATGTCTGTATGCGCGCACGTAGGCAAGCGCATATTTTGTATAAATACATATACTGTACAACATCGTGTAATCGGTATAGGGAGGTCACAATGGGCAGCTATCATTTTATTGGGATAAAAGGAAGCGGAATGAGTGCGTTAGCACAATTGCTGCATGATCTCGGACATCGGGTTCAAGGGGAAGATGTCGAGGAGGCGATCTTTACACAGGCTCCTTTGGAGGCAAGGAATATCCCAATATACGCTTTCGGTGAGGCGCCGTTGGCGAACGATATAATCGTAATCGCATCGAATGCCTTCGATGATGCGCATTTGAGCTTGGAGCAATGCAGAAGACAGGGGTTGACCATCCACCGGTACCATCATTTCCTGGCGGCTTGGATGAAGGACTATACGAGCATCGCCATTACCGGATCGCATGGCAAGACCACGACGACGGGGATGCTGGTGCATGCGCTCGGCTCCTCCTGGCCGACCTGCAGCCTGATCGGCGACGGGACTGGGTCCGGTACGGCCGACGCCCGATTCTTCGTCTTCGAGAGCTGTGAATATAAGCGGCATTTCCTGGCCTATCAGCCGGATATTGCCATAATTACGAATATTGATTTTGATCATCCGGATTACTTCCGGGGGGTAGACGATGTGAGACATGCCTTCGAGCAGATGACTGCCACCGTCGGCAAGCAGATCGTCGCTTGCGGAGATGACGAGCAGGTGCGCTTGCTTCAGTCCGCGAAGCCCATTCTCTATTACGGGTTCGGAGATCATAATGAACTAAGGGCTGATTCCATCTCCGTGCATGGCCAAGGCGTCAGCTTCGATGTTATCTGGCAGGGGGCCAAGCTGGATCGGTTCACGATCCCGGTCTATGGGCGCCATAACGTGCTGAATACGCTCGCTGTTATTGGCGTCGGGCTCGTGCTCGGGCTGGATATGGCCGCGATCCGGCAGCGCGTTTCTTCCTTTGGCGGTGTGAAGCGGCGCTTCACGGAAACGGGATGGAAGACCAATATCGTCATTGACGATTACGCTCACCATCCGTCCGAGATTCGGGCGACGCTGGATGCGGCCCGCAGCAAATATCCGGATCGGCGCATTGTCAGCGTGTTCCAGCCGCATACCTTCACTCGCCTGGAACGGTTGATTGATGACTTCGCCGCATCGCTGATCGCCGCGGACGATGTGTTCCTCTGTCCGATTTTCGGCTCGGCGCGCGAGCGGGCCGGCAGCGTATCGATTGAAAATCTGCGCGATCGGATTCCGCGTGCGCAGCTTCTGTCCGAAAGCTCGATTGGCCAACTGGGATCCTATGAGGATTCGGTGCTCGTCTTCATGGGAGCGGGCGATATTCAGAAATATCAGAGACGGCTTGTGGAGCTGTGATGAAGCAGGGCGGATAGGGAGCTCCGCCCTGATTCGTTAGGGGAAGAGGCATGAACGAAGAGGAAGCTTGGGAGCAGCCCGCATCGTGTCCCTCTGGGTAGGACGATGCGGCTCGGAAGAGGAGCTGGAGCGTTGCGGGAAGCGTATCTTGCAGATAGTCCCGGCGTCGGGCTGGCAGGCCTGCTGGCAGGCTGTTCCTATGAGGAGGAAGTGATTCCTCGGTTCATGCAGCTTCACCCTGAACCATTCCCGGAGGAGCGGAACGCGGTTATTCTGCTGTATAAGTTTGCGTACAACGGTCATGTGCGGCATGCCGCGAATGAACGGTTATCCGTCGATTATATCGGCTCGGTCCGGTATGAATGACTTTGGCGGCATCCAGACTCTTTTGTCCCTTGCAGGGGATGGAAGAGTCTTTTTTGCGATCGAGCTTGCCGTTCTTCGCACCGGGGCAGTTCCTTTAACCCGAGCTGCGCCGGTTAAGGTTAGGCAGAGGGAAGACAACGGTCATTGCATGCACAAACCCTCGTGCAAACGTGTGCTGGCAGACCAGTTGCAGGGAGAATAATTTTCCTCCGCTCCTGAACACGGGCGTTAGAACAGACTTGAATTATTCCCCCGCTCCTCTACAATACAGGTAGCGGGACAGGAGGGATAAAATGGGATATTCTATAGGGGAAGCAAGCGGAGTAGAAGCCGTGAGAGTGCTGGTGCCGCTCGGGTATGCCGGAGCGCCCGCTGAATGTGAGAGACGGGCAGCCGGCCCCGGCGCAAGATTCGGAATGACTAAATGAGTCAACAATCGAAGGGGAGATGTAATGGAAGCAGCAGCGCTTGTTGAGCGGTTTTTGGCATATGTAGAGGTGCCGCGGGGCAAGGCAGATTTGGCCCTGCTGAACAGGTTGATCGATCGGTTCCAGCGGAAGGTGCGATGGGAGAACTTGACCAAGATCATCGATTATGAGGCGGGCGCCGCGAGGAAGCAGTATATTCCTCCTATCGAGGTCTATGTCAATCGCATGGTGACACAAGGGTATGGCGGTACCTGCTGGACGATAGCTATCGGCTTCCACTGTCTGCTGCGGCAGCTTGGATATAACGCGTATTATCTCTACATGGACCCGGGGCATCTCTGCTTGCGCGTGGATCTGGATCAGCCCTATTATGTCGATCTGGGTTATGGCGCACCCTTATTTCAAGCCTATCCGCTGCATCAGTCATTCGTTGCTGCGGACGATAGGGAGACCTTCACCTATACCGCAGCGGCGGACGGGATTACCATTGTTCGGCAGCCGGGTCCGACCAAAACATTGACTCCTGAACCAGTCCAACTGGAGGAAATGCTTCCGATCATCAACCGATCGAATGATTGGAATACGTCACCGATGCTGCGGGATCTGCTCATATTCTGTTATATCGCAGACATCCCGACCTCATTGACGAACGGCACGCTGAAGCAGTATTTCCCGGATCGGAAGATCGAGCGGGAGCTGGAGCCGGATGAACTCAGGCACTGGATAACAGACAAGTTCGGGATGGACTTTGCCTTGTACGAGCAAGCCAGCGGCATCTTTCGGCGCAGACGCGCCCAACTGGACGGAGACATGCATTGAGAATGACCAGCAGAGAATGAGAAGGGACGCAATGCTGTACCATTTCAGCGAAGAACCCGGCATTAAGCGGTTCGTCCCGAGGGAGAACCAGAATCGTGAAGGCTTACCTCCGGTCGTATGGGCGATTGATGAGGAGCATCAATTTACTTATTTTTTTCCGAGGAACTGTCCCCGGATTGTCGTCAGGGCCACACCGGATATGAGCGAGGAAGAGCGGGATCGATTTTTCGGTCAGTCGCTGGCAAATGCGATAATTACGATAGAGAGCCGGTGGTACGCCCGCGTCGCGGACTGTACGATATATCGGTGCTGTCAAGCCGTGACTTATCTTCACTTTTCCATGAATCAGCTATTCTGGCAAGCAAGCCGCGAATCTATTATTACATCCTGATCGGGCCGCTCGATAAATATAGGTCGAACCGAATCCGCTCTGTAACGTATTACACTAGAAAAGGTGAATATTGCCGAGACAGATGGGCGACAGCATCAAGGCAGAGGAGGGATCGGGAATGAAATATTTCGGATTGGCATGTATTATAAGTCTGCTAATAACGGCACTTGCGTATGCGAGGGGAGGCTGGGAACTGGCGGCCCAAGCGAATGCGTGGCCTGGGGGAATCCTAGTGATTCTTGCGGCAATCCTATCCGGTGCGCTCCTAAGCGGGAATCGGTCGCGAGCCAACTCCCACTCCAGCTCAACAGAAGAACTGCGAGCCCGTAATCAATGGTCTGGGAGCGCGTTCATATGCTCGATTCCGTTTTTGGTGGTGACCATTGTATATTTTGTAACGAAATAGGCAGTCCGCTATTGTGGCCTTCATTCACGGGAATGGAGGCTTTGTGTCGTTGTGGACGGGAAAATGAAGCAGAACCGATGGGGCATCTGCCTCGGGACATGGATACGAATCGACGATGAGACGGTGTGAAAAATAATTAAATTCATCAAAATAAGTTGGACAAAGGAAAGTTGTGAGTGTCAGGCTGCGTGGGGAAGTTCCTTTAACATAAGGATTTTTCATGGAAAAGCAAAAAGAATAGGAGCATAAGTGAGCAGAAAACGGCTCCAATCCTGGAAAATTGGGCTCTTGACAAATAAGCCTTGGGAAACTAATTTTATACTTAGCATTAGAGTTGCACTAGGTAAATTTTATTTCCTGAATGCATACTATAGATACCAGTGCTGCATGCAAATGATGGAGGAGGAATAGGAAGTGAAGCAGGAGAACATTCGATGGAAGCTGATGAGCATCATGATCTTGGCGTTGTCGATCATCGTATCGGCATGCGGTACCGGATCCGATAAGCCGGCAGCAGCACGGGACGGAAAAATCAACATCGTTACGACCATCGCCCAAATCGCGGAGCCGGTATCGGTCATCGGCGGGGAGCGGGTGAATGTGCAGAGCTTGATGGGCCCGGGGGTGGACCCGCATCTGTATAACGCTACACAGGGAGACATTCAGAAGCTGGAGAGCG
Source organism: Paenibacillus thiaminolyticus (assembly GCF_003591545.1). Taxonomy (GTDB): domain Bacteria; phylum Bacillota; class Bacilli; order Paenibacillales; family Paenibacillaceae; genus Paenibacillus_B; species Paenibacillus_B thiaminolyticus_A. The sequence continues at coordinate 151,348 of NZ_QYZD01000010.1, read as the reverse complement.
GGGATATCGTACTGTACAGCGGCCTGAACCTGGAAGGCAATATGGGAAAGGTCTTCGAGCAAATCGGCAAAAAGAGGCCTGTACGGGCATTAGCGGAAGCGATTCCAGCCGAACGCTTGTTGAAGGACGATGCGGGGGCAATCGATCCGCATGTCTGGTTCGATATTGAGCTGTGGAAATTGGCGATCGGCGCGGCGACCGAGGAGTTGAAGCGGTATTCGCCGGATGATGCCGATTATTTTGAAGCGAATAAGACGAAGTATTTCGAGCAGCTGGATGCGCTTCAGGAGGAATCGAAGGGCAAGCTGGCGCTCATACCGAAAGATCAGCGCGTCCTCGTCACGGCGCATGACGCATTCGGCTACTTCGGGCGCATGCACGACGTGGAAGTGGTCGGTCTCCAGGGGCTGAGCACGGAGGACGAGATCGGAATCTCCGATATCGACGATACGATTGCGATTTTGCTCGAATACCGGATTCCTGCGGTGTTTGTCGAGAGCAGCATCAACCAGAGCTCGATCAAGGCCGTCATCGAAGGAGCGGCAAGCAAGGGCCTTCAGGTCAAGCTGGGCGGGGAGCTGTTCTCGGACGCGATGGGAGATGCGGGCTCGCCGGAAGGAACATATCTCGGAATGTACCGCCACAATGTGGAGACGATCTATCACGCATTGACAGAGAGAGGTGAGTAATATGTCTGTTCTGAACGTGGAGGGCGTAACGGCATCTTACCGCAAAAATCAAGTGCTTCACGATGTCGCCTTTGACGTGAAGCCAGGATCGTTGACCGGAATCGTCGGGCCGAACGGGGCGGGGAAGTCAACGCTGCTCAAGGTGATGCTGGAGCTGCACCCGAAGCTGTCCGGCTCGGTCTCCTTCTTCGGATCGACCTTGGCGAAGATGAAGACGCGAGTGGGCTATGTGCCGCAGCGCGGATCTGTGGATTGGGATTTCCCGACCAATGCGCTGGATGTGGTGCTGATGGGCCTGTACGGCAGGATCGGCTGGCTCAGATGGCCGGGCCGCCGCCACCGGGAGCTGGCGATGGAATCGTTGGCGAAGATGGGAATGGCGGATTATGCGGAACGCCAGATCAGTCAATTGTCCGGCGGCCAGCAGCAGCGGGTATTCCTCGCGCGGGCGCTGGTTCAGGATGCGGATCTGTACTTCATGGATGAGCCGCTGGCCGGCGTCGACGCCGCGACGGAGACGGCGATCATGACGACGCTCAAGGAATTGAAGCTGTCCGGCAAGACCGTCATGGTCGTGCATCACGATCTGCAGACGGTGGAAGATTATTTCGACCATGTGCTGCTGCTCAACCGGACGGTCGTCGCGCACGGCAAGACCGGTAAGGTCTTCACCAGTGATAATGTGCACCGTGCCTATGGCGGAACGCTGCACTGGATGAAGGAGGCATAGTCATGTTGAACGCCTTATTGTCTCCGAACGCGCAGTGGGTGCTGTTCAGCACGCTCATTCTAGGGATGGCGTCGGGGATGATCGGATGCCTTGCCTATTGGAAGCGGCAGAGTCTGATGAGCGATGCGCTGTCCCATGCGGCGCTGCCCGGCGTCGTCATCGGCTTCGCCGTCATGGGAAGCAAAAATTTGCCGGTGATGATCGCCGGAGCGGCCGTCAGCGCGCTGCTGGGGGCTTCCCTGATTCAATGGATACGCTCATCCAGCCGCGTGAAGGAGGACACGGCGATGGGCATGATCCTGTCCGTCTTTTTCGGATTCGGGATTATGCTTCTCACCATCGTCAATCGGACCGGCGCCGGCAATCAGAGCGGCCTGGACAATTTTATATTCGGCCAAGCCGCATCGATGGTTCGCAAAGACGTGTACACGATGCTCGTCGTCGCCTTGCTCGTCATGCTCGTCGTCATCATTGCGTTCAAGGAATGGAAGCTGTTCCTGTTCGACGCGGATTTTGCCGCGGGACTAGGATTGTCGGGCAGGCTGATGAATGCCGTCTATTTGACTGTGCTCGTGCTCGTCATCGTCATCGGCATACAGGCCGTCGGCGTCATATTGATGGCCGCGCTGCTCATCATTCCTTCGGTCAGCGCACGCTACTGGACGCATTCCTTCAAGTGGATGATGATCCTGTCGGCTCTCTTCGGCGGCGGCTCCGGCTTCTTCGGAACCGTGATCAGCACGCTGGGCAAGGGCTGGCCGACCGGTCCGTTCATCGTCGTCGCGTCCTCCTCGCTCTTCCTCGTGTCGCTCGTATTTGGGGCCCAAAAAGGACTTCTCGTTCAATCGCTGCAGCTGCGCGCCCAGAAAAAGCGGCTGGCCCGCTCCTGGACAGGCAAGCCGCTAGGCCATGTGCTCGAGGAGGGGAACTGACATGAGCTATACAGCGTGGATAGTATTGACCGCCTCCTTGGTCGGGGTGTCTTGCGGATTGATCGGCGTCTTCCTAATTCTGCGCCGGATGGCGATGATGGCCGACGCGATCAGTCATACCGTGCTGCTTGGCATCGTAACGGCCTTTCTTATCACCCGGGAGCTAAGCGGCATCCATATGCTGATCGGCGCGATTATTGCCGGACTGCTGACCGCTCTGCTGGTGCAGTGGTTCCATTCCCGGGGCGTGCAGCAGGATGCCTCGATCGGCGTTGTCTTCACGACGCTGTTCGCGATTAGCGTGATCCTGATCGCGACGCAGGCGGGCAATGCCCATCTGGACGTGAAGCACGCGCTGATGGGGGAGATTACGTTTGTGCCGTGGAATACGGTTGACCTGCCCGGGATCGGTTCAATACCGGAAGCGACGCTGATTCTCGGCATCGTGCTGCTGGCTGTGCTGATTGCGATCTTGGCATTTTATAAAGAGTGGAAAATTACAACCTTCGATCCGGCGCTGGCCGCAAGCATCGGAATCCCTGTGGCGCTTATGCATTACGTGTTCATGGGGCTGGTCTCGGTGACTACCGTCGCCTCGTTCGATGCGGTCGGAGCGATTATGGTCGTAGCTATGCTGATTACACCGGCGGCAGCCGCGTATTTGTGGACCGACCGCTTGTCCGTCATGCTCGTGCTGAGCTCTGCCTTCGGGATTCTCTCCGCAGCCGGAGGTTACTATATTGCGGTATGGCTGGACACGTCGATTTCCGGTTCGATGGCCTTCGCCACCGGCATTGTATTCATGATTAGCTTTATCGGCTCGCCGAGGCACGGTCTGTTCTCGCGGTATGTGCGTCCCGATGTGGTTGGTGGATCCCGGTAGGTAGGGTAGGTTTGCGACTTTGGTCTGATCAAAATAGAAGAAGATAAGCCAGAGGGCGTCAGGCTCTCTGGCTTTGTGCGTCTGGATGCTCCGTTCGTCCTACTCCCAATGACTCAGAATCCGGGATTGCAGATAGACGTTTACTATTCTATGATGAAGACAGGGAAAAAGTGGAGAAGGCGAAATCATGCTCGAACGTCATTTTTTGGGGTACGGCCGATCTCGAATCAAAAATGCGGACTCGGGAGGGATAACTCTGTATTACAAAATATTCCGCTACTACATACAAGCGTCGCAGACGCAGGCCTATCATCAGCTAATGGCACGTGCCGATGCCGTATACCGGGCACATATCGATTATACGCTGCATTATGCTCCAAGCTCCGATGAGCCCGGCCTATGGATAGAGATTCAGATCTTTTCAAGCGAACAAGCCTACCGGGAAGCGGCGGGACCTCTGTATCGGGAGCCGGAACTGGACCTGCTCTATGAACAGTTCCTCACTTTGCTGGATCCGGCCCGGCCGTCTATTCAGGAAGAGACGTATTCCCATGACATCGGGCGGGAGGTTCGTTGATTCGAGCCGTTTTGGATAGGCGCCTGTTTTCCGGGGATAGGGGCTGTGGCCTTTTTATTTAATGATATTAATTAAATTCGTTCACAGATAGAGATGAGGCTCGTACCGCGGCACGTTGTGAGTACATCGTGAGAAGATCCGACGCAGTAAAGGAGAGAGCAGAGCATGAGCAAATATTGGAGCGACCTGACCATGAGGCTTGTTCCCTATGTGCCTGGGGAGCAGCCTAAGGACAAAACCTATATCAAACTGAATACAAATGAAAATCCGTATCCTCCCTTTCCCCGCGTGCTGGCTGCCATCGAACAGGCGGTTCAGGCGGATCTGCGCCTGTATCCGGACTCGGCATGCCAGGAGCTGAGGCAGGCCGCGGCTGGACGATTCGGGCTAAGCGAGCGGCAAGTATTCATCGGCAATGGCTCGATGAAATACTGGCTTTCTCCTTCGCCGCATTTTTTACGCCGGGAGCTCCGGTCCTGTTCCCCGATGTTACATACAGCTTCTACAAAGTATATGCGAATTTGTATGGCTTGCCGTATGAAACAATCGCCCTGGATGATGATTTTCATGTGCGGCTGGACGCATTTCATCCGGAATGCGCGGGAGTTGTCATCCCGAATCCGAATGCTTCAACAGGGAAATACGTTGCGGCCGATTCCTTCCGCCCGCTGCTGGAGAAGCATGCGGAGCACGTTGTCATCCTCGATGAAGCCTATATTGATTTCGGCGTGGAATCCGCCGTGAAGCTTATCAATGACTATCCGAACCTGCTTGTCATTCAGACGCTGTCCAAGTCGCGGTCGCTGGCCGGCCTGCGGGTAGGCATGGCCTTCGGACAGGAAGACTTGATCGAAGGACTGGAACGTGTCAAAAATTCGTTCAACTCCTAGTACGTTGGACCCGATCGCGCTCGCGGCGCGAAGGCGGCGCTGGAGGATGAGGATTACTTCCGGGAGACTTGCCGGAACGTCATCCGGACGCGGGAATGGACGGTCAAGCAGCTCGAAGAACTGGGGTGCTCCGTTATCGAATCGAAGGCGAACTTCGTCATGGTGACCCATCCCGCGATTCCGGCGAAGCGACTGTTCGAGGAACTGCGCGAGCAAGGCATACTGGTCCGGTACTTCGCTCAGCCCAGAATCGATAACTACTTGAGAGTATCGATCGGAACGGGTGAAGAAATGAAGCCATTTATCGATGCGGTGAGGAAAATAGGCGTTATAATATAATTAATGACATTAATCATAAATGTGATTAATTAATAGGCGCGGCTGGATGCCGACAGGGAGGGGCGCTTGCAGGCATCGCTAGACACGGGTTGCCGCATGCGCTGCGCAACGTCGAAATATACAAAGATAAGGGTGGAAAATGTGGCAAAAAGCAAAATCATCGTGACCGCGGGAGCGATCATCCGCGATCGTGCCGGCAGAGTGCTGCTGCAGAAGCGATCGGATTACGGCAACTGGGGGCTGCCAGGAGGCGGCATGGAGCCGGGAGAAGCGATCGAGGACACCATGATTCGGGAAGTCAATGAAGAGACGGGGCTTGTGGTTGAGCGGTATGAGCTGTACTCGATCTACAGCGGCGAACGAATGCATTATACATACCCGGACGGCAATGAAGTCGTGTTCGTCATGTTCCTGTTCAATGCGGCAGTGAATCTGGAAGGGAAGCTGGAGGAAGACGGCAAGACGCTGCGCTTTCGGGACGAGGCGGGGGAATCGGCGGCGCTGGAATTCAAGCGTCTGGAGCAGATCGATACCGCACAGATCAGTACCGTCCAACGGCCTGTCTTCGAGGACTTGCTGTTGAAGAAGAACGTTCTGCTTCGAAAATAAGGATTTTTAGGCCATCCAAGTATGCATGCTGGATGGCTTTGTTGATCCGGACGCAGATTTACCGTGCCGTATGCCGATTGAGAACGCAGCTCCTTCCCAGCGGGCGTCTTTAGAATTTCTTTAGTTTTTCTGCGGGGAGGGTGGCGGAGAGCATCAATGCGATGGCGGAGGCGCAGATGCTGCAGCAAGCGAATGAACGGCAGCAGGAGCAAGCGAAAATGGCGCTGATTACGGGGAGTTCCCATGATCTGCGGACGCCGCTTACGAGCATTATCGGGTACCTGGATCTATTGACGAGCAAATCGTATCAAGACACGGAAGAGCAGGAGCGATTTATTCGGAATACGCACAAGAAGGCCATTCTTCTGAAATATTTGATTGAAGATTTATTCGAGTATCACGCGCCTCACTTCATCCGATGTGAAGCTCCACAAGGAGCCGGTCGATCTGCTGGAGCAGATGCTCGTGGAATTCGAGCCGATTGCGCAGGAGTATGGGGTGCAACTGCATTGCCAGCTTGAACCCGTGCCTGCTCTCGTTCAAGTGGACAGCGAGAAGATCATCCCAGCCCTCGATAATTTGCTGCTGAACGCCTTGAAATTTTCGATTAGGCCGGGTCAGATTCATGTCTCGTTCCAATCCGGGAACGGCCATCTGAGCGTTGCGATCGAGAACGAGGGCAAGCCGATTACGGCGGAGCAGGAGAAGCATCTGTTTGAACGCTTCTACAAGGCCGATGATTCCCGCACGGCGCATGCGATTCAATCCGGCTCCGGTCTGGGACTGTCCATCGCGAAGAACATCGTCGAGCTGCATGGCGGCACGATCAAGCTCCGGCATGAGGACGGACACTTCACCTTCACGGTACGGCTGCCGAAGAGGTAATCGATTTTATTTGCCAGTACGGGAAGCGGTAGAATACAATGAGGCAAGTAAAGAGTATGTTGCGGTATTCCTCGTTATGCGAAATGATCCAGGTCCAGTAAGAGTAAGACATATAGTTATCATAATAAATATTATGTAAACCAATAGGTCCGCTATGGCTGACAGGCATTCCATCCGATTCCGTTGCGACAGGAAATTCGCATGTCCGAAGCCTGTCAGCAAGGTATCATGATGATTGGTCAACGGGGCGCGGGAGGAGGAAGCGGATGAAGAATAAAAAGATAGTCCTGACCGGAGGTGGCTCGGCAGGGCACGTAAGCGTCAATGCCGCCTTGATTCCCAAGCTGCTGGAGCGGAATTGGGATATTCACTATATCGGGTCGTATGAAGGAATCGAACGGAAGATCATGTCCGCCTTCTCCGAAGTGACCTATCACGGCATCTCGACGGGGAAGCTAAGGCGCTATGCGGATTGGAACAATGTGAAGGACCCGTTCAAGGTCTTAAAAGGTTGTGGCCAAGCCTACGCGTTATTGAGGCGCATTGGGCCGCGCATTATTTTCTTGAAGTAAATGTTCAAAAAGGACGATTTTCAGCACCGAGAAGGTTGCAAGAACTCGAAGAAGGAGCAGCGGAGTGTAGGCGGGACTACATGAGCAGCGGACTTCAAGAGTGAATGCAAGATTCGATGCAGAGTTGCTCCCTGTAGCTCTTCGTGATCAAAATCGAACTTTTTGAACGACCACTCGAAGGGGAGGATTCGTGTCCGTGCCGTTGGTGGCGGCGGGATGGATGCGGCGCGTGCCGGCTATCATCCACGAGTCGGATATGACGCCGGGCTTGGCGAATCGTATCGCCACTCCCTTCGCTACCCGGATCTGCGCGACGTTCCCGGAGACGCTTCACCATATCCGCAGCGGCAAAGCGGAATACGTCGGCGCGATCGTGCGCGAGGAGCTGCGCCAGGGGGATGCCGCCCGTGGCCGGCTGCATTGCGGATTCCCGGCAGGGAAGAAGGTCCTGCTCGTCATGGGCGGCAGCTTGGGCGCCAAAAGCATCAACGGGGCGATCCGGGCCAACCTGCGTTCTCTGCTCGACACCTTCCAGATCGTGCATATTTGCGGCGCGGGCCAGGTGGATGAAGCTCTGCAGCTTCCGGGCTACAAGCAATTCGAATTCGTCCATGACGAGCTGCCTCATCTGGCGATGTCCGATGTCGTCATCTCGCGGGCCGGATCGAACGCAATCTTTGAATTGCTGTCGCTGCGCAAGCCGATGCTGTTGATTCCGCTGCCGAAGGGGTCCAGCCGCGGCGATCAGATTTTGAACGCCCGATCGTTCGCGGACAGAGGCTTCGCCGAGGTGCTGGATGATGCAGACGTGTCGTCGGACGCCTTCCTGCGCATGGTGCATACGCTAGCGGAGAAAAGGGAGGAGTATGTGCAGCGGATGGATTCGCACTCAGGCAATGCGATCGGCACGATAGAGAAGCTGGCGGACATGATCGAGCGATATGCCAACGGTAGATGGGGCGATCAGGGAAACGGGTCTGAAGACAGTTGATGCCAGGAGTCGGTCCGGAACGAAGGGCAGGCCTGCCCTGTGCCGAGGCCTTATTTTTTGCGGGGAATCGATAAGGTGCTCCATTCTTCTGCTCGAATCTGCTTCGCGACATAGACGAGCTGGCCCACATGATACGAATAATGCGACATCTGGCGCTCGATCGCTTCGAGAACGGAATGGGGCTCGTTCCGAATCGTGACCGTCGTCAACAGATCGTCCGTGGTCAGGGAGCGGAGCGCATTCAGGAAGACGTCCCACCCGCGGTTCCATACCCGCAGCAGGTCGTCCTTGGAACGAATCGAATCGATGAATTCATCGTCGCGGTTGCGATTCGGCTTCTCTCCGTCGCTCGTCAGGAAATCGGTCCAGCGGGATATCATATTGCCGCTCATATGCTGGACGATAATGGTGACGCTGTTCGAGTCCTCGTCATCGCCCAATGGATATCCTGCTCCTGAAGCTGAGCCATCGCACGCTCGGCGTCCGCTTTTAGGCTCGTGAATTTATCGATGACGATCCGCAAATAATGCTGAGCCACGCTCTCCTTCGAATCTTGCGGCATGATACATGCACCTCCGGCATTGGAATTGCTTCCAGTATACCTGTAAATAACATGGCCACCTATACGATGGAAGAAAAAAAGTACATAGGCGGCATTCGAAAAAGCGGCATCAGGCCTGCTCCTCGCGGTATTGCGCCAGCAGCGCCTTCGCTTCCGCAATGACTGCGGCGCGCAGCTCAGCCGGTGCAATCGCCTCCATCCGCGGCCCGAAGCGGAGAATTGTCTCGGCGGCTGATTCCAGCGTATGGAATTCGACTTCGGCCTCGGACCACCCGCCGTCTGCCGCCCGGACCGGGCCGACCCGCACGTACCGGTCCAGGGACAAGCGCTCCAGCATATCGTCGCGCAGCCGAATACGCGCCGGGTAGCGCGGCAGGCTTGCGGTGAACTGGGCCGTCGATTGCGCCCAGTAGGACGCAAGGTCGAAGCCAGCGGGGCGCGTGAAGGTCTCGTCCAGCAGCTCGGCATGCCGCAGCCGCGACAAGCGGTACGTGCGCAGCAGGGCATCGCCGGTCTCCGCGACGACGTACCACACATTCCGCTTCGCCACGAGCCCGAGCGGATGGAGCGTCCGGGTCACGACGCCATCCTCGCGTTCGTAGTCCACGCGAACCGCCCGCTCTTCCCATACAGCCTCCTGCAGCAGAGACAGTAAGGGCGACGAGTCCTGCGTCGTCTCATGCCAACCCGCTCCGTCGATATGGAGGCGCTCCCGGGCAATCTCCGCATCCCGCCGCTGCTCGGCGGTCGTGGAGGCGAGCAGCTTCCGCAGGGCGCTGTCTCCCTCTTCCCGAAGGCCGAGATCATCGAGCAGGGTGGAGGGGATCAGCAGAAGCGACAGAAGCTCTGTCGCCTTCATTCCCGTCAACGTCGTGCGGTATCCTTCCGTCAGCATCCAGCCGCCATTCGATCCCCGATCCGCATACACCGGAATGCCGGCGGCGCTGAGAGCATCCATGTCGCGCATGATGGTCCGCTCGGATACCTCCAACTGCCGGGCCAACTCCTTCGACGTTAATTTGCCATGATTCTGCAGCAGCAGCACAATGGTTAACAGCCTATCTGCCCGCATCCTATCATCCTCTTTCCCGTGTAATTTATTTCTGACGCAGTTCATTTGCAGCGTGCTCATCTAATCTCATCTTATCATATCAATATGACAATAGATGTCATATAGGGTCGGGTACACTAGGTTCGTACAAGAATGTAGAGAGGATGATGAGAACATGAAGCCATTGCATGGCAAGGTGGCCGTCGTAGCTGGCGCAACGCGGGGAGCGGGCAGAGGAATTGCCACGATGCTGGGAGAGGCCGGGGCCACCGTATACTGCACGGGCCGTTCGGTTCGCGGCCGGCAGTCCGACATGGGTCGGAGCGAAACGATCGAGGAGACGGCGGAGCTGGTGACGGCCCATGGAGGCGAGGGCATTCCGGTTCGTGTCGATCATACGGTCGAGGAGGAAGTGAAGGCGCTGTTCGAGCGGATTCGGGCCGAGCAGGACAGTCAGTTGGATATATTGGTGAACGACGTATGGGGAGGCGAGTCGCTGACCCAGTGGGGAACCGCCTTCTGGGAGCATTCGCTGGCCAACGGGCTGCGGATGCAGCAGCAGGCCGTACATTCCCATATGATGACGAGCTATTACGGCGCACCGCTCATGGTGAACCGGGGGCAGGGCATCATCATTGAGATTACGGATGGCATCGATTATCGTTACCGCGGCAATCTGTATTACAGTCTGGCCAAAATATCTACCATTCATCTCGCAGCCGCGATGGCAGAGGATCTGCGCCCGCATGGGGTAACCGCCGTCGCGGTTACGCCGGGCTTCCTTCGTTCCGAGGAGATGCTGGATCATTTCGGCGTGACGGCGGAGAATTGGAGAGAAGCCGGGAAGAAGGAGCCGCATTTCCTGATGTCGGAGACGCCGGTCTATATCGGCCGGGCGATTGCGGCGTTGGCCGCCGATCCGGACAAGTTGGACTTGTCGGGGAAAAGCTTCAGCACATGGGGCTTGTCGGAGCGGTACCCGTTCACCGATGTCGACGGAAGCCGTCCGCATTGGGGCAATTATGCGAAGGAGCAGGGCATCGGATAAGCGGCCGGACTCAAGACAGCTGTGAAGGAAGAGTCGGCTGCCAGCTCTTCCTTCACGGCTTCCCTTGCCGCTGGTTCAACGCGGAAGTTCCGCTAACATCCGCTGCAGCCAGTTGATGCCTTCCCGCGCAGGAGAAGGATATCGGCCTGTCCGCTATTTCCGCGCTACCGTTTCTCAATCACGATCAAGCAGGTGCTGTCCGGCAGGCGGACAGGCTCCCCGTGTTCATTGAGCAATCTGATTTTCGGCGCCAGCGCCTCGGTATATCCGTCCTGCAAGTAATGATCGCAGCGGAGGATTGCCGCACGCTCGCCAAGGGTGCGCAGAATGAACTCCGCATACCGCGTCGGCGTGAAATAGCCGAACTGCTCCTGCACCTCATGCACATACGCTTCGGGTCCCCAGGTGTACGTGTACAGAAATTCCATCGCGTCATTGACCGGCAGCTTCGCCTCGAACGGAGACAGGCGCTCGACCGAGATGCGCCGCCCGGCAAAGTCTTTGGCATACCGCTCCAGCCATGGCAGGCCGTCCGCGCTCCGGAAGCGGATTATCCGCATCTGTTCTTCCGGCTCGCTCATAATACCGTCGCGTATGATGATGTGTCCGCCCGGGGAGAGCACATCGAACGCGCTGCGGAGGGCGGCAGCGACTGTCTTCGGATTGAACCGCTGTCCTTCATAATCAATATAAGAATACAGCTCATGCAAAATGGAAGAGAAAATGACCGTATCGATGCTCTTGGGAGCCACGTACCGCTTCAAATCGAGGGCATCGCCCTTCATAACGCGCCAGCGCCGGTTCTCCAACTGCTTCTTCCGTTCCAGCGCCTCAATGACATTTTGGGAAATATCGATGCCGATCGCTTCCGCTTCCGGCAGCCGCTCTTCGAGCAGATCGAGCATGGCGCCGCCGCCGGGCCCGATATCGATGACGCGGGAGCCTGTCACGTAGTCGAGGATGACCTGCTTATAATCGGCCGACCCGTTCAGATCGGACAGATACGCCTCCTCGTTGTGGAAGCGGTCATAGGCGTCACGCCGCAGCTCGAACAGATCGAACAGCATCAGAATGGCCCGCTCGTAGAGAGGCGTCTTCTCGGCCTCGATGCAGAACTCAATCAGCTTCTCGGCGGCGGGGGAGAAGACGAAGTCCACGTAGACGCTGTCGGCCATCCCGTCCGCCCGCTCGATGCGTAAGTCCAGATGCGGGCTGTCCGGCTTCGCGCCGTTCGCGATGTCATCGCAGCTCAAGGAGCGGAGAGCCTGCTCGATCATCCGCTTTTTATAGACGTTCAAATGCTTCCGGCCCCGGTAATCATAATACATGCCATTCATCAGGCGCTCGAAGCTGATATGCCGGATGTGGGTGCCCATCTCCGGATCGGCCAACGCTAATAAGAAAATCTTCACGAATTCCTCGAACGTGCATTCATGGAGCGCGGCTTCCACATACCAGAGCGTCTTCGGCTCCAAAGCCCGGAGCGAATCCAGCGCCCGCGGCTGCTCGGCCAGCTTCCTCAGCTCCGCTTCCGTGTTCTCGCCGAGCCGTTCGGACATCGCCCGCAGCCGGCGGATGCGCTCCGGAAGGGTGAACCCTTCGGCGAAGCGTCCGCTTGCGATTTGCTCGATGACGAGCTTGGTATCGGCCTTCAGCGCATCCCACAGCTCAGGGGATACCGCCGCGATAATGCATTGGTTCAGCGGCAGAAGCAGATCCCGCATCTCCTGCGCCGTGACGATGCCCCGCTCGATGAGATGATAGAGCGGGGCATTCTCCGCCAGCGGAACTTCGCCGCGCAAATATTGGCCGATCAGGCCATGCGTAAAAATGAGCGTGTGGGTGAGCAGCACGCGTTCCTGCCGCTGATTCCGCGTATGTTGGCCGTATAGCTGCGCCGAGCCTACATTGTGGGCGAACAACGAGATCCCTTGCTCTTGCCAGGCGATGCGTTGACGGACGCTCCCGCCCTTGGCCGTCTCCGACCATTTCAATACCTCTTCGATCGTTTCCTTAATCCAGAACGATAGCGGCAGCCCATCCAGCACCTGCAAGGTGCGCTCAACGTAATCCAGCACCGGATTGGAGTTCGCCAGCTGCTGCAGCGACTGGATCCGCTCCAGATTGACGATGCGCTCCTCGGCCGTAACGATATATTGCAGCCAGCGATTGTCCGACAGCAGCGCCGGATCGTCGCGTCCTTCCCTGTACATCCGGATATGTTCTAATGATGTCAGCATGGCCTTCACTCATTTCCTTGGATTGATGCGATAAGTATCTGTTATTTTACCATATTGGAAATGGCGCATCTTCTTCTCATTGATTATATTTAAGCCATCACATTATTGAAGAAAAGGGAAGGGGGAACAGGGGTGAAGGATCGCTGGAGCATCCGCGTCTGGAGAGGAACCATGACGAGGAGGAGCGTTTTTTTGACCCTCCTGCTGTCATACCTGGCTATTCTGCTGCTGCCGGTGACGGTGGCAGGAGTTTTTTACTACCGCATGGAGGAGATTATGATCAATCACGCGATCCGTACGAACAACGGTCTCTTGAAGCAGTTGAACCAGATTACGGATTCGAGATTGAAGGAAGTGGAGCAGCTTACAGCCCAGGTGGCGTTTAATCCCAAGGTCAGATGGCTGCTGAACAATGCCGGCAGCGAAGGGCTGGAGAAGCAATTGAAGGTCATTGACGCCTTGAAGGAGCTGAGTAAATACAAAAACATCAGCAGCTTCATCCATGATTTTGCGGTCTATTTCCAAGGGAGCGATATGATTCTGACCCCCGAGATGAAGACGGATGCCTCTCTTTATTTCTCGCGCATCGCCATTTACACCTCCCGTAGCGGCGAATGGGTCCGCCATCAACTGCTGACGGGGCACCATCCGAAGCACTATTCGCCTTCCGAACCTGTCAGGCGGGAGAATGTCCAATCCAACATGGTCACCTTCGTGCAATCTCTTCCTTATGAGTATGTATCCGATATTAAGGGGCAATTGATCGTTGAGATCGATGAGCAGCAGCTTAAAGCGATGCTGACGCAGATTGAAGGCGTCAATGATGGCTCGCTCATGATCCTGAACGATAAGCAGGAGGGGCTGATGTCAACGGTTCACGGCGATAAGGCCTCCGCCATTCAGCGTCATCTGCAGCAGGACAACGGTAATAACGAGATGCGGATCGACGGAGAGCCGATGGTTCTGTCGCGCGTCAAGGGAAGCAACGGCTGGGAATACGTCTCGGTCATACCGAAGAAGGTGGTTCTGCAGGAGGTGCTCGTCATCAAGCGCTGGGCGCTGATCCTCCTGATGGCCTGCCTGGCGGCGGGGCTTGGCGGCTCCTATGCGATGGCCTATCGCTACTATCAGCCGATCAAGAGCGTGGTGAAGGTGTTGGCGCAGCGGGAACGGTCATCTGCCGAGACATATCGGGACGAATTCGATCTGATTAAGCAATCGGTTATCCGGACATTGGAGGAGGAGGATAAGCTGCGGCATACGCTGTCCGAGCAAGCGCCCGTACTGCGAGCGAATTTCCTGTCGCGCCTCATTCGCGGGCATGTCGACCTGTCTTACGGGATGAACGAGACGCTCGTTTTCATGGACATCCGGCTCGATCACGAGTATTTCGGCATCATTCTGATTGATATCGCCGATTGCTCGCAATTCATTCAGGGGGACACCGAACGCGAATGGGGGTTGGTCCGGTTCGTGCTGACGAATCTAGGTCATGAGCTGCTGCAGGGGCGGGGCTATATCGTCGAGCTGGAGCGCGATCGGCTGGCTGTGCTGCTGAATGTGCCGGAATCGTCGGCCTCCGTCAGCGCGATCCGGGACGATCTGCTGCTGCCGATGAAGGAGACGGCGCATCTTCGCTTCAAGCTGTCCATCGCCTGCGGCGTCAGCTCGATTCACCGCGGGATCGATCGGATTGCGGCCGCCTACAGCGAGGCGCTGATGGCGCTCGATTACCGGATCGTGCACGGGACGGAATCGACGATGATGTATGAACAGATTGACGCGGGCCAATCTCCGTACTATCACTATCCGATTGAGACGGAGATTCAGCTGATGAACGTTGTCAAGAGCGGCGACGCGGAACAGACGGCGAAGCTGCTGCAGCATATTTTCGAGCTGAATTGGCAGCGGGAGCAGGTGACTCCGGATCGGATCCGCTGCTTGACGATCGAGTTATTAACGACATTAATGAAAATCATAAACAGCATTCAAGTCGATGATCGGGAGGTGTTCGGCTCTCCGATCGACCCGGTGGGACTGACCGCGCGGCCCGTGGCCGGGGAGGAGATGCAGGAGCGGATTATGCGGCAGTATAATACGCTTTGCCAGTACATATGGAGAGAACGCAGCGATTATCATGAACGGCTGCTCCGCAAGATGACGGCCTATATCGAGGCGAATTACCGGGATCCGAACTTCAGCCTGAACGTCATGGCGGACGAGTTCGGGATGACCTCGCCTTACATCTCCGCTTTCTTCAAAAAATACGGCGGACGCAACATCACCGAATATATCGCCAAGCTGCGGGTCGAGGAGGCGAAGCAACTGCTGGCGGACAGCCGGCTGACGATCTCGGACATCGCGCAGCGGGTCGGCTATGCGAGCGATGTCGGCTTCCTGCGCTTCTTCAAAAAGCACGAGGGCGTCACGCCCGGCAAATACCGCGAGATGCTGGCCGGACAAGACGATCGGAACAACGGTTAACCGATCTTAACAACGGTATACCCGGAATCGTACCATCCGCTAATTAATATTGAAAACGTTTACTTACCGACCGCTGAACGGATCGCTATAGTGGAAGCAGGCTTTCGCCAATCACCGAAATTGGAATAACACATTCGATGGGAGGTCATGTCATGCAACAATTATTATGGCGACGAACGATGCTGACGCTGCTGTCTCTCGTGATGCTGACGGGGATGCTGGCTGCATGCAGCGGGAAGACGGAGCAGGCGGCGGAGCCTGCGGCCGATGCGCCGGCGGGTGAAGTGCCGTATCCCGCATCCTTAACGTACTGGGCCCCGATCGGGAATGCCGGCACCGTAATGAAGAGCTTCAGCGATATGGAGGCGTATCAGGAGCTGGAGAAGCGGACCGGAACGAAGGTCACGTTCCAGCATCCGCCCGCCGGGCAGGAAGCCGATCAGTTCAATCTGATGCTCGCTTCCGGCAAGCTGCCGGATGTCATCGAGTACACATGGGGCGGCGTCGCGAAGGGGCCGGATCAGGCGATTAAGGAGAAGCGCATACTCCGCTTGAATGAGCTGATCGACCAGCATACGCCGAATCTGAAGGCGGTGCTGGATGCGCGGCCCGATCTGAAAAAGCTGGTCACGACCGATGAAGGCAACATTTACGTCTTCCCGTTCCTGCGCCCGGATGAAGAGCTGCTGACGTTCATGGGGCCGACGATCCGGAAGGATTGGCTCGACAAGCTCGGCCTGCAGGTGCCGACGACGATCGAGGAGTGGGAGAAGATGCTCATCGCCTTCCGGGACGGCGATCCGAACGGCAACGGCAAGAAGGATGAGATCCCGTTCCTGCTGCGCGATATCAATGTCGCGTTCGTGGGCGCGTTTGGCATTACCGACGGATTCTACCGGGAAGGCAATGAGATCAAGTACGGGCCGATCCAACCCGAATATAAGGATTACTTGACGATGCTGAACCGCTGGTACAAGGAAGGACTGCTGGACAAAGATTACGCGACGACCGACGGCAAGCTGCAGGATGCGAAGATGACGAGCAATGTGCTTGGCTCGCTCGTTACGTATAATGGGTCGGGCGTCGGTCGGTATACGAATCTGATGAAGGCCTCCCACCCGGAGTTCGATCTGGTCGGCGCGCCTTATCCGACTGCCATTCCGGGCAAGAAGGCGCTTGGCCAAGCCGATTCGCCGTTCGCCGGCATTGGCGCCGCCGTCTCGGCGACTGCGCCGAATCCGGAGCAGATCGTGAAATGGATGGATTATAAATACAGCGAGGAAGGGCATCTCCTGTTCAACTTCGGCGTCGAAGGCGTGAGCTATCTGATGGAGAACGGGTACCCGAAATATACGGACGAGATTATGAAAAATCCGGAAGGCTTGCCGGTCGCGGAAGCGATGGCCAAATATATGCCGGTGAACTGGTCCGGGCCGTTCGTGCAGGACAAACGCTATATCGAGCAGTATATCGAGCTGCCGGAGCAGAAGCAGGCGATGAAGAACTGGCTTGATGCGGACCGGAGCAAGCTGCTGCCTCCATTAACGCGGACGTCGGATGAGAGCTCCACCTACGCTTCCATCATGGCCGATATCGATACGTACAAATCGGAAATGTTCAATAAATTCGTCATGGGCGCCGAGCCGCTGGATCGGTTCGATGCTTTTGTCGAGACGATTCAATCGATGGGGATTGAGCAGGCGATCCAAATTCAGCAAGCCGCTCTGGATCGGTTCAATAAGCGATAAAGCAACTGGTTCGTGCCGGGACGGATAATCGAACGGCACGAACCGTTCAGAGAAGGAGGAATCGGCATGCCCACCCCCAAGCAAGCGGCGGCGCGTCCTCGCTCCCGCGCGAAGCGGAGTCCGGATGCAAGAGCGGACCGGAGCTTCCTGCAGCGGGTCATCCGCGACGCCAAGCTGAACAAATATGTCTACTTGATGCTGCTGCCTGTCGTCGCCTATTACGCGATTTTCCATTACGGGCCGATGTACGGCATTCAGATCGCATTCAAGGATTACTCTCCGGCGCTGGGCTTCCTGGACAGCCCTTGGGTCGGCTTCAAATATTTTGAAGAATTTTTCAACAGCCATTTCTTCTGGCGCATCGTCCGCAATACATTGCTGCTTAGTCTGTACGAGCTGATCTTCTCATTCCCGGCGCCGATCATCCTCGCGCTCATGCTGAACGAGCTTCGCCATCATTTGTTCAAGCGGGCTGTGCAGACGATTACGTACATTCCGCATTTCATCTCGATTGTCGTCATTGTCGGGATGATGGTCGACTTTCTCGCCCGGGACGGTCTAATCAACAACATCCTGAGCTGGTTCGGCGTGGAGGCGGTCGCCTATTTGCGGGAGCCGGGATGGTTCCGGACACTCTATATTTGCTCTGGCATCTGGCAGGGCGTCGGCTGGGGGACGATTATTTATTTGGCGGCAATATCCAATATTGATCCGTCCCTGTATGAAGCGGCGAAGGTGGACAGCGCCTCCAAATGGCGCCAGGTCATCCATATTACAATTCCGGGCATCATGCCTGTCGTGGTCATTCTGCTTATTCTGCAGATGGGGAGCATTATGTCCGTCAGCACCGACAAAATATTGCTGATGTACAACTCGTCCACCTATGAGACGGCCGACGTCATCGGCACCTATGTATACCGCAAAGGGCTTCTCGAAGCGAACTACAGCTACAGTACCGCGATCGGCCTGTTCAACTCCGTCATCAACTTCGCGCTGCTCATTCTCGCGAACACGGTCAGCCGCCGGACAAGCGACTCGAAGCTGTGGTGACGACCAGCGGGCTGGCGCAGATGACGCCGATTCATTCCGATACAAGGAGGTTATGCGGTGAACAACATGTCGCTCGGCGAACGCATCTTTGAAGTGTTCAACATTCTGATCCTTATTTTGTTATGTCTCGTCACGCTGTACCCCTTCATCTACGTCCTGTTCGCTTCGCTCAGCGAGCCGGCCTGGGTCGTCCAGCAGCGCGGCTTGATATGGCATCCTTCCGGGCTGAACCTGGAAGCGTACCGGCTCGTGTTCGACAACCCGATGATTACGAGCGGATATCTGAACACGCTGTTCATTGTCAGTGTAGGCACCATCCTTAATGTCTTCATGACGGCGCTTGGCGCCTACGGTCTGTCCCGGCAAAATGTCATGTGGAAGAACCCAATCATGTTCTTCATCGTATTCACGATGTTTTTCTCCGGCGGGCTCATTCCGACCTACCTGCTCGTGACGGGGCTCGGCATGCTGGACAGCTTGTGGGCACTCATTATCCCGGGAGCCGTCAGCGCCTTCAACCTGATTATTATGAGGACGGCGTTCCAGTCGATTCCGCACAGCCTGGAGGAATCCGCCAAGCTGGACGGCGCGAACGACTTTACCGTTATGATCCGCATCATCCTTCCGCTCTCGATGCCGGTCATTGCCGTCATGATCCTGTTCTATGGCGTGGGGCACTGGAATTCCTGGTTCGGCGCCATGATCTACCTTCGCGATCGCGAATTGTATCCGCTTCAGCTCGTGCTGCGAGAGATTCTGATTACGAACAGCACGGACAGCATGCTGACATCGGCGGGGACGGCTGACAAAATGCCGATAGGGGAGACCATCAAGTACGCAACCATCATCGTCGCCACCGTCCCCATTTTGCTGCTGTACCCGTTCCTGCAAAAATATTTCGTCAAAGGCGTCATGATCGGCGCCATTAAGGAATAAGGCGAAGTTGCTGTCGCTTGAACCTGGCTTGACTTGGCTCGGCCTGATGCATGCTGTGCATCGGGCTTTTTTTCGATGCCCGGCAGGATGGATAGGGGCTAGGGGGAAGGCGCCTTACAAGCATTTTCCCATCCGGTCAGGAGAGTGTAGACGTTGAGTTAACTTCGCAGCACTGTCCCAATTAAGAATCTCTTAGTACCGTTCTTCCTTTTGGACAGGAGCAGGAATATGCAGAGTCTCTTAGTACCATTCTCCCCTTGGGTCAGGATCCATTGTTGTCAAAAATGCCGGCTCGTGATGGCAGCCCAATAACATGACAGGTAAAACCGGCGAGCGAGTTCCTTAGACACGCGCCTTAAAAGCCTCAAAACCGTGCACCGATGCTTCATCAATCATGATGTGGTTGATATTGGAATTTGAGTTGGTTATCGTGTCGTACAACCCCTTACTTTAGTTATGGGGATATTCACTGAGTCGTGAAGCATTTGAAGGGCTATACATCCAGAGTGTTGCGGTGGAATTTGGATACCTGAAAAGCAGACTCCCTTCTCTTTGGACAAACTCCTACTTTGTTGCTACAGTCGGGACGGTTCAACGGGATATGATTAAAAAGTACATTGCGTCTCAAAAAGAAAGGAGTGATTGAACATGCACAGAGCCTACAAATTCCGTTTGTATCCGAACAAAAAACAAGCTGCTCTCATCAACAAAACGATTGGGTGTTCCCGCTTTGTATTCAATCACTTCCTCGCAAGACGAAAAGATGCTTACGAACAGGAAAAGAAAACGCTCAATTACCACGAATGTTCTGCCATGCTCACACAACTTAAAAAAGAGATTGAATGGTTACAAGAAGTGGATTCGACTGCCCTGCAATCCGCTTTGAAAGATTTGGATTCCTCGTACAAAAAGTTTTTCAAAGAGAAAAAAGGCTATCCCAAATTCAAAAGCAAGTTGGCGAAGTGGCAACGAATTCACTCACGCAGACAAAAAGGCGGTAAAAACCGTTACAAAGCACGCCTCAAAGTGGCTTGCTTGCATGAGAAGATCGCAAATACCCGCAATGACTTCCTACATAAGCTGTCAACCAAGTTGATTAACGAAAACCAAGTGATCTGTTTGGAGGACTTGCAAGTGGAAAATATGCTCAAAAACCACAAGTTAGCAAAATCCATTGCAGATGCTTCGTGGTCTATGTTTCGTACGATGCTAGAGTATAAGACGGAATGGTACGGTCGAACCATCTCCATCGTTGGGAAGCAATTCCCTTCAAGCCAACTCTGCTCCACTCCAAATTGTGGATACCGCAATAAAGACGTGAAAAACCTCAACTTGCGAGAATGGAATTGCCCGAAATGTGGTGCTAAGCACGATCGTGACGAAAACGCTGCAATCAATATTGAGCAAGAAGGACTTCGACTGTTGGCATAGCCAACTGAACTGTGGGACACACAGGGATAGCTTGATGGATTTCACTCCGTTAGGAGTGACTACCCAAGAATCCCCAGCCTTAGGTACGGGGAGTGTCAACTTGCTCGTCGAAAGGTATTACTGTGCGTCATTTGTGAACGCACAGTTCGGGGATACCTGGCGTTCCAATATTTACTCGGTGCCTGTGATCGGAGGACCGGATGGAGGTGTAGTTACGACGGTTTATGATTTGGAGAAATTCTGGAGTGCGTTAATGAGTCATTTGCTATTATCGAAAAGGTTGACAGACATGATGCTGTGTCCTCATCAGAAAAAAATAACTACATATATTACGGGTTTGATGTATGGATATTAATCTTGTATAACGAGATATTCAAATATTATGTGATGGGAAGCGATCCAGGGATTAAAATGGAATCCTCCCTCTATCCTAAACGGAATACACAGGCGCATGTGTTGTCGAATAACGGGAAGGGTGCCGGGGCGATCGCAAGCAAAATTGACGAGGTTCTATTTCATGAAGGACAAGTCCTTTCTGATTGAAAGGGAGAGTGAAGCAAAGGGCAGAAGAACAGCCTGACTCGGGTGGAAAGGTGGTATAATGGATGAGCGCTCCAAGTCGTGCGATATAGGATGAAAGGATGAACGACCGATGAATGATGCGCTGCAGCGTGCCATCGATCTGAGAGCGGCCGGACGGGCGGAGGAAGCGATTTCGCTGCTGGCCGAATTGCTGGAGCATGAACCGGATAATGGGGAGATTCTATGCCAACTCGCTTGGGAGCATGATCATCTCGGCCGGGAACGGGAGGCAGTACCGTATTACGAACAGGCGCTGCGCTGTCCGCTCAACGATGAGCACCGCGCCGAAGCCCTGCTTGGCCTGGGCAGCACCTACCGGACGCTCGGGCGGTACGCCGAGGCGAAGGAGACGCTTGGACAGGGCATGCGCGAATATCCTGATCGCAAGGAATTTGGCGTGTTTTACGCGATGGCGCTGCATAATCTGGGCGAGCACGCGGAGGCGATGCGGCTGCTGTTGACTGAGCTGGCGAACACTTCAGAAGACGAAGGCATTCGCGCCTACAGCCGGGCGATTGGCTTCTATGCCGACAAGCTGGACCAGGTGTGGGACTAAGGCGGCTAGATATCGTCACATTGAAGTCAGTACGCGCCATGGCGGAACGCTTGCCGGCCGAGGGAATAGCGCATGCCTGCGGAAGGCACGGGCGGAGGCATTTCGTCAGGAGCGCGATGCATTGCATTCCGAGATGAATGGGAGCTGAGTTCATGAAGCACATCATCGATAGGGACGACAATGGGATTGAGGCACTGAGGAGGCAGCACCAGGTGCCGGGCGTGGGCATCGCCCTGATCTGTAATGGGCGGTTGGAATGGAGCGGCGGCTATGGGGAACTGGAAGCCGGCTCGGCGCGCAAGGTAACCGCGAATAGCTTGTTCCATGCCTGTTCGATAAGCAAAATGGTTACGGCGGTTGGCGTGCTCCGCCTAGTGCAGGCAGGTGTGTTGGAACTGGACGCGGAGGTGAACCGTTATTTGCGGACATGGCGGCTTCCGGACAGTCCGTATACGGCGGATGTGAAGGTTACGCTGCGTCATCTGCTCGCGCATCAGTCCGGGATTGTGGACCCGCCGGGGAGCTTCGGCATCTACCGGGCGTCCGATCCGCTGCCTGCCGTGAAGGAGATATTGGCGGGCGCTACTCCGTATCATACTGAACCCGTACATATCCAAAATGTGCCGGGGAGCCGATTCGCTTATTCGGATGCCGGTTACTGCGTTCTTGAACAGCTGATCGAGGATGTGACAGGAGAGCCGTTCGCCGTTGCGATGGAGCGGCTCGTCATGACGCCGCTGGGCTTGAAGCGGACGTTTTACTGGAATTATTATGATTCGAAAATTGGACGCGCGGAAGAAATCAAGGCAAAAGCAAGCGCCTCGGCCGGACATGATCCAGCGGGTCATGTCGTGGAGGGATCACGGGCGTATTACCCGTGTCTGGCCGCAGCCGGCCTGTGGTCGACGCCGACGGAGCTCGCCCTGCTCGCACTGGAATTGATGGCAGCCTGGAACGGGGACACGGCCTCGATTCTGCAGCCGGAGCTGGCCCGGCAGATGCTGGCGGGCAGCGGCTGCGCAGATGAGGTAGGACTGGGGGTATTCGTTCTGTCCGCCTCAGGAGAGCCGCGTGCCTTCTCCCAAGGCTGGGGAGTCGGCTTCCAGTGCAAGCTGCTGGCGTATCCTCGCTTGCGAAGCGGCATCGTCGTCATGACGAATTCCGATCCGGGCAAGCTGCAGGACGAGGCGTTGACAGGCGATTTGATTCGCTATATCGGGAAGCCCTATGGCTGGCCGGGACTATAGATAATTGCACAATGCAATAGGTAGAGAGAACAATGAACAGCAAGAAAATCAGACTGGCGGTCATCGGACTGGGCCATATGGGACAATATATGCTGCGCTTGGCAGCTCAGCCGGAATTCGCGCAAGCGATAGAGATTGCGGCCATCTGCGAAGCGAACGAGCAAGCTCGCGAGCACTTCCAACATACGTATCAAGACAGCTTCCCGCATGCGGCATGGTACTCGGACTACGCGGCGCTGCTGGAGGAGACGGACGTCGATCTGGCGTATATCTCCGTGCCTCCGGCGTTCCACTATGAGATCGCCATGGAAGCGCTCCGCAGGAAGATACATATTTTCTGCGAGAAGCCGTTGGCGAACAGCATGGAGGAAGCGAGAGAGCTTCTGCAGCAAGCACGCGAGGCGCAGGTCGTTCACGCCATTCACTTCTCGATGCCGCATGAACCGTCGGTGGAGCGGGTGCGGAGCATGCTGGAGGAGAAGGCGATCGGCGAGATTCGGAAGCTCGATCTAATTCTGCAGTTCCCGCAGTGGCCGCGGTCATGGCAGCACAATTCATGGATTGGGTCACGACAGCAGGGCGGCTTCGTGCTGGAGGTCGGCGTCCACTGGATACATGTCATTCAGAAGCTGCTTGGCCGCATTACGCATGTGCAGAGCGAGCTGGAGCTGCCGTCCGAGAACGGGCGCTGCGAGACGGGAATCCGTGCCGGCTTGAGGCTGGACAGCGGAGTTCCGGTTCATGTGAACGGAATTTCCGGATTCGCGGGGGAGGAACGGGTCTCTCTCATTCTGTACGGGACAGAGGGAACGATCGCGCTGGAGAACTGGGATCAGCTGTTTACGGGAGCGGTTGGTCAACCGCTAGAACCAGTGCAAGTAGAAGAATCGACTGATGCGCTGCCGGTGTTAAGACAGGTGCTCCATTCGATTCAAGGCAAGCCGGCCCGTTATTTTACATTCCAGGATGGATATGATGCACAGGTCGTACTGGAAGCGCTTCGTCATCCGGCCTCTGCCGAGTGGGTGGATATTCGGCCGCAGTATAGCTAAGCCGCTGCCGGTGTGTAGAGACGCCGGTCCATTATGCAGGGGAGGGATAGCGATTGGATGCGTGTCAGGAGCTGATCGCGCGCGCTGAAGTGTATGTGCGCGAGCAGGTGGAGTCCGACAGTAGCGGCCACGATTGGTGGCATATTCATCGTGTCCGGCGATTGGCGGTCCGGATCGCGAAGGAAGAAGGGGCGGATGCCGGGGTATGCGAACTGGCCGCCTTGCTGCATGATGTGGCAGACGCCAAGTTCAATCCGACGAAGGAGGCCGGCTGCGCCAAGGTGAAGGAATGGCTTGTGGCGAACGGCGCCGACGCGGCTGCGGTATCCCATGTCATGGATATCGTGGCGAACCTGTCTTACAGCGGCGGGCATCATTCGCCGATGAAGACGTTGGAGGGACAAGTCGTGCAGGACGCCGATCGGCTCGATGCGATGGGCGCGATCGGAATTGCGCGCGCGTTCGCCTATGCCGGCTGGGCCGGCCATCGGATGCATGAGCCGGAGGAGCCTCCGGCGTCATTCCGGTCGGAAGAGGAGTACCGGAGCCACACAGGCACCGCCATCAATCATTTCGATGAGAAGCTGCTAAGATTGAAAGACCTCATGAATACGGACGGTGGCAAAGCCCTGGCCAAGGAACGGCATCGCGTGATGGTCGATTATTTGGAGCAATTCCATAAAGAATGGGAAGCGGAGGATGGTTGATGAAGGGAAAACGGGCATTCTGCTCTTATTCCTGATCGCATTGATTGCCGGCTGCGCCTCAACCGAATCGGAACGATGGGAGGTGAGCCCGGTGTTCGATGTGAAATTTACGGACGATCGAGGCAGGGAACGGGCGTTTACCTTCCGCGGCGTAGAGGGCAAAATCGGGATGCCGGACGCCCCTCTCTATGTAGATGTTCCCCAAAAGACCGGAGAATCGAGAATATTGCTGAAGGAGCAGATGCCTTGACCCACTCCGAACCTCGGAGCCAATGTGGCGCTGCCTTCCGGTCTCAAGCTGACCGCTTCCGGAATGAGGAAGCTCGATATCTATATCGGCGATCTCCGCTATGAGACGTTATGTCGAAGGCATAGAAGTGAAACAGCCAGCCTTGCGAGAAACAGAAATCCTAGCGAAAAGCAGCGTCTGTCTATAGATTGCAAGCAGAGCGTAAGGAGCCATAACCGGCTGCTGACAGTTATGGCTCCAGCTTTTTCAAGGCCTCTGCGGCGGAGAAGATATCCTGCTTTAGAAGTTCCCTTTTCTGTTCGTCACGAAATACGGCGGACGGATGATAGGTTGGCATGATCCGGATTCCGTCCTTCTCCACCCACGTTCCGCGTATTTCCGTAATTTTCGCTTTGCGATCGATAAGCGCCTGTACCGCTATGCTCCCGAGACATACGATGATGGCCGGAGCGATCAAATCGATTTCCCGCAGCAAAATCGGAAGCGCTTCGGTAACTTCCGAGGTTTTGGGCTTCCGGTTACCGGGCGGCCTTACTTTGATGACGTTCGTCACATAGACGTTCTCCCGGGGAATATCCGCCTTCTGCAAATATTTATTCAGCAGTCTTCCCGAGTTGCCGACAAATGGCCTGCCGGTCTCGGCTTCATTGGCCCCGGGGGCCTCCCCAAGCAACAGGAGACGGGCGTGCTCCGGTCCTTCGCCGAATACAAGCCGTTCTCCGGGCTCCGGCACAAACACACGCTCACAGACGGCATGCAACGCGTCCAGATTTCCGATTGTGTTCAAATCTTCCGGTATGGCGGTTCCGGCAATCATGTAGGCACAACCTCCTCCTTCAGCATCTCGCGCAGCATCCGCCCGTTGATGACGGCCTGTGCCCGGTAATGATTGTTCATACTGACGAATGTCTTTTCCGTCCGCTTGGCAAGCTTGCGAATATTCGGAACCCAATCTTCAAGCTCGTTCTCGCTGTACAAATAGTCGTACCGTTCATGCGTCTCTTTGTGATGCCACCATTTTTTATAATTTCGTCCGTGGAACCGGATATACCCGATCGGGCCGGTGGCTCGGATAATCGGCGGAACAAGCGTTTTGAACTGCGGCTCGTCCACGCACACATAACCCAACTGCTCTTCCTCCAGCAGATCGAAGATCCGTTCGTCGATCCATTCTTCATGCCGAAATTCGATAACGACCGGAATGTCGCCCATCAATTCCTTGAATTCCTTCAAATAATCCCGGTTCTCATCCCGGTTCCGGAAGCTGGTAGGGAACTGAGCGAGGACGCATCCCAGCTTATCAACCTCGATTAATGGCTTCAACGCTTCCTTAAAATCGTGAAAATGCTGTTCGTTATCTTCCCGTTTGTGTGTCATGCCGCGGTAGGCTTTGATGACGAACTGGAAGTTCTCAGGCGTTTTCTCCCGCATATGATAGAGCATGAACCGGTTGGGCATCGCATAGAACGATGAGTTCACCTCGGTAAACGGAAATTCCCGGGCGTAAAAAGAAAGCCGTTCTTTTTTGTCCAAGCCTTCCGGGTAATAGACCCCGTTCCAATCCTCATAGCTGTAGCCAGCCGTTCCGATGAGTAGCATTGTTATCCTCCAAGCGCCTTGATTTTGTCCGCTACGACGCGCGTCTGCCCGTTCTGCTTCCGGACATCGCCTTCCAGTAATATGCCCTTCGGATTCAATTCGTATAAGAAAGTCTTGTATGTTGCCGGGTATAGCACGACCTCGATCATATCCGTATCATCCTGCAGGACGAGCGTGAGCACGTATTCTCCCGCATGGGTCGGATAACGCCGGCTGTGAATGACGGTACCGCAGATGCGGACACGAGCGTTATCGCAGCATTCGGATAGTGCCCGGATCGGAACGATACGGAAGTGCTGCACAAACTCATTCCATTTCCTCGAGGCTGTTGGCTGCAAAGCAAAGCCAAGCAATGCCTTTTCCATCTTTCTTTTTTCCGTCTCGGTAAAATCGGGAATCGCTGCGGCCGAAGCATCGATGCTTGCTCCCTGCGTCAATTCGTGCACATAGGCGATCATCTCCTTGCGATGGAGGACAAAACGATCGCAGGCGCCCGCGGCGATCCAGGCTTCGAGCACCGGTCTCTTGATCCGGCCCGCTTGCATCCGCTCAAGCCATTCGGGAAAAGTGTGGAATTCCCCGTTGCGGTAGCGGGAACGCAGCAGCGCGATCACCGATTCCGGACCCGAGCCGTGAACCGCATCCAGCCCGCAGCGTATCCCTTCCTCTTCCGCATGGAACCCGAGCCCGCTCCGGTTAATATCGGGTCCCAGCAGGGAAAGACCGAGTTTGGAGATCTCCCGCAAATATACTTTTTTGTCGTAATACCCGCCCTCCATGCTTAACAAGGAGGCCATATAATCTTTCGGAAAATGCGTTTTTAAATAAACGGTCCAATAGGCCAGATAAGCATAGGACACGCTATGGGCTTTATTGAAGCTGTACCCGGAAAACCGGACCAAAAAATCGAAGACGGCCAGTGCTTGCTTGTCCGCCACGCCTCGTGCTGCGGCTCCCTGAAGGAACCGCTCCTGATGACGGGATAGCGCTTCGACTGATTTCGCCGATAGGGCGCGCCGGAGCGAGTCGGCTTCCCCCATGGAGCAGCCAGTTACCGAATGAGCAATAGCCATTACTTGCTCCTGGTACAAGATCAGGCCATATGTCGGCGCAAGAATGGGCTCCAAGACAGGAAGCAGCAGCTTGTAATCCTCTTCACCCCGATGCCGGCGCAAATACGTGTCCACGATTCCTTCATTCCATGCTCCAGGCCGGTACAAAGCGAGCAGATCGGCTAAATGTCCGATGCTACGCGGTTGCATTCGGCGCAGTAAACGGCGGATTCCCATACTTTCAAGCTGAAAGCAGCCCAATGTATTGCCGCTGCCGACGGCCTGGAACGTATCCGGATCATCAAGAGGAATAACGCTCAAATCGATCTGCTTGCCCGTACGTTCGCGTATCGAAGCGAGTGTATCATGAATGATCGTCAGGTTGCGCAATCCGAGGAGATCGATTTTCAATAAACCCATTGCTTTGATATCTTCCTTCGTAAAAGGAGTCATCGGTTCTCCATTCG
Organism: Paenibacillus thiaminolyticus; assembly: GCF_003591545.1. GTDB lineage: Bacteria > Bacillota > Bacilli > Paenibacillales > Paenibacillaceae > Paenibacillus_B > Paenibacillus_B thiaminolyticus_A. The sequence continues at coordinate 123,189 of NZ_QYZD01000010.1, read as the reverse complement.
GACGCCGCTGCAGAGGAATGGTCCGGGCCAACTGTTCATCCCCGAGTATGATTCCTGAAGGATGAGCAGCGTGCTGATGAGGCAGCCCTTCCAGCCGTTCGGCAAGCTGGAACAGCGAGTTGAACGGCTCTTTGCCGGTTGGCAGCTTGGCCAGCTCCGGCAGGGTGTCCAGACTGTGGCGGATACCGCCTCTTCCGCTAAAAGAGGGGAGCAGCTTGGCCAGCACATCGACTTGTTTTTTGCGCAAGCCCAAATAGGTCCCGGCTTGGCGCACTGCTCCGCGTGCGCCGAACGTGTTCAATACGCCAAGATGAGCAATCCGCTCCTCTCCGTATTTGTCCTTCACATATTGCAGCAGCTCGTGGCGCCGTCTCTGACAGACGTCGATATCGATATCCGGCAAGTCGGCCCGATCCGGACTCAAAAAACGCTCAAAGGACAGGCCGTGCAGGATCGGATTCACCTCGGTGATTGCAAGAAGATACGCCACCAGACTTCCGGCGGCCGAGCCTCTTCCCGGGCCTACGGGAATGTTCCGGCTCCGCGCATACCGCACAATATCCCACACAATCAGGAAATAGTCGGCGAGCCCTCGCGCCGTAATGGTCTCCAGCTCTTGGTCCATTCGCTCAAGCTCAAGAGTATGAGTACCAACCGCATGATCAAGCGTCTGACCAGGCGAGCCGAACCGCTGCCGCAACCCATCCAGGCATAACTGGCGCAGCGCTTCATCTGAGCTTCGCGGCGGATTCGCGGAGTTCCCCTCAGCATCGGGGTGTGTGCATGAAGGGCGATCTGCGCTCCATATTTGGGACACGGGGAAGGCTGGCAGCCTGTTCGTCCCGCGCTCCGGCTGGAACCGGCACCGCTCCGCGATTCGAACCGTATTGGCCACAGCGTCCGGCAGATGGCTGAATTTCGCCTTCATTTCATGAGGGGAAGGGAGATTAAACGGTCCGGTGGCATCGGGACCAGCCGGATTCGGCTCTGTTTTTCGCTGCCGGATCAGGTGAAGTAAAGGGGCGTCTTCGGGATCGAGGTAATGCACGTCATGGGTAGCCGCCAACGGAATCTTCATTTCCCGAGCTAGATGAACGGTTCGCGCGAGCGCTGCATCATCGTCTGCCAGACCGTGATGCTGTGCCTCCAGGAAGAAATTCTCGCTGCCGAACCACTGTATATATTGAAGGGCTTGCTTGGCTGCTTCATCTGGCCGTTCGCTCGCGAGCAGGCGATGGATGCTACCGGTTCTGCCGCCGCTCAGCGCAATAATATCGCCATGGCAGGCTGGGGGATGGAATGAAGCGCCGTTCAATTGCTCGACGATGTGCTCGTAGCCCCGGCTGGTAGCGGCCAACAAGACGAGCGAGTCTCCCGTATCGCCGACCTGCATTTCACAGCCGATAATCGGATGAATGCCGTATTCCTCGGCAAGCTGGCAAAAAGGAATCATCCCGTTGATTACGCCTTTATCGGTGATGGCCAGCGCATCCATACTCCACGCTGCCGCCCGCTGCAGCAGATCTTCCAGGCGGCAGGTTGCTTCCATCAAGCTATATTCCGTATGAACATGAAGATGTACGAAGCTTGTCCCCAGCTTTTCCATGACAGCACTCCTTTGAACGGGAACATTTGTTTCTATCATACGATTAGGAACGGTTGTTGTCCATTGGAGGTTATTTCCGATAAGAGATCTGTTCGGGGACCAGCATACGGAGGCGGGACGCCTTGAACCATTGCCAGCAAAACAGCGAGACGAGCATAATCTCGATCGCATCGCCGCCGTAGTACATCAGCATGCTGCCTGCCTCTGCTTGCGCCGTGGGCACGCCTGCAGGCGGACGGGCATAAAGATGCTTGGACAAGACGGCATGCGCGCCCATCCCGGTTACCAGCACGACCGCCCGGTACATGAAGCTTGTCCGGTAAGGCATCGGATCGATATAGATGATGGATACGGTGAACAGGTACCCGGCAAGAAAAAGATGCAGGTGAACGAGTGCATGCACGCTGACATGATGCTGCATCAATAAGTAGATGTCCGTCGTATAAAGGGCCCATAATCCTCCCACATTGAGCACGGCGGCAATCACCGGATCATGCAGCAGTCGTATGGGGCGGCTCTTCAGGATACGGGCAATCCGGCGCGAATAGACGACAGGCAGCGTTCTCAGGAGAAGCCTCATCGGGGAGGCCAGCGCGATCAGAAGCGGGGCCAGCATGCCCAGCAGCAGATGGCCGATCATATGCGCCGTGAAATCGTCATGGGCGCGAGCAGCGATCGGTCCGGCGATCGAAGCAGCGGCGCAGGCGAGTCCCGCGTACCAGCATAGATGTCGATACAGCGGCCACGGCTTGTGCTTGCCGCCGGATATGACCGCAGCCGTACTGTACAGCAACGCCAAGAGTGCCCACAACCCGGTCGCCCACAGCTCAACCGCCGAGCCGCTGTCAATGCGAAAATGCGAATGCAATCGAGTCCATCCTTCCTACTCTGATGTCCGACGTCCGCGAATGAGGAGAATAACGCCGGAGATGATCATGGCTGCTGCAATAAGATTCCAGATCCAGTCGTAGATGTACACATTATCCACGTACCGAATCTGGTGAAGGCGCATCAGCTTGTGTTGGATGATTCCGTCGTAAAGTTGGAATGCGCCGCCGCCCAGCAGCACGCCGCCCCACCACAGGCCTGCCTGCCAAGCTCTTTGCCGGTGCAGAGCGGCCAGCATGAACGAGCTTCCGATCGTAGCGAACCAACTGAAGGCATGGAATAAGCCATCCGAGACTAAGCCGATGTCGCTCGTGGACTTGTCATAGAAATGGTGCCAATGCAATAATTGATGAAAGACCGTTTCATCCAAAAAACCGACCAACCCGAGACCGAACAGGATGCCTGACCAGAAAATTTCGTCTCGAAGCGGAGAGGGCTTTGGATGAATCCGGTCTGATTTGTTCCGCTTTCATGTTGTCTCCTTTGTATTATGCATGATCTTATCTTCAATATTTCCATTTTGCTGCCGGGATAACCGAGGCGGCTGCAATCCCTATCAGGAGGTGTGCATTACATATGAGTATGGATTCCCGGATCAGGAGTCTTTCCGACCATTATGACATAGGACGTTGGGCGCGGATCGAGCCAGTGGCGTAAGGTACGACCTCGGATGCCAAGCTCGTCACGACGGATACGGGCCGGTATATACTACGCCGGATAAGAGATGAGGAGCAAGGGCGAACCGAGTATGAAATTTCCCGTCGGCTCTATCCGCTCGATATCGCTCCGGAAGTGCTTACCGCGAAGGAGGGTCTCCCGTATAGTTCAGTTGGGCGATGCCTGCTATAATCTGCAGCGGTTCACCGAGCATGAGAATCTCTTGGATGACGAGCACCGGAATGATGCCGAGCTCGGGAGGACCTTATCGCTGTTCACGGGTGCCATGACAGATATTCGGACGCTCACCGGGCAGAGAGATCGCTTTGATTTGCAGCGCATGTGGGACGAGGTTTCCGCTTCGCATGCCGGGGACGCCGTATTCGGCTGCTGGAGGAACCAGTGAAGCGGTGCCTTGGCTATGCCGAGAAGGTGAGCGGTTATATCCATGGCGATCTTGGGGCATGGAACCTGCTTCTGCTTAAGGGACGGGTCTATATCATCGATTTCGGCGAGGTCCGCTTGGGCGACCGTCATTTTGATGCGGCCGCGGCGCTTGTATCGACGGCTGCGGGCCATATTAGCCATTCAACCACCTGGCTCATTCAACCTCTTGTTCCAGGCATTTTTCACAACCCAATACACACCTCCTGCCACGATGATCAAGGCCGCAGCATAGAGGCCGTACCGGTACAGCAGTTCTCCGACGGCTTCCACCCGGCTCCCCAATGCCCGCCCCATGCTGAAGAACAGCAAGGTCCATACGAAGCCGGCCGAATAGGCATACAGGGCGTAACGCCTGAATGTCATCTTGTTCACGCCGGCCAGGTACGGGATGACATGCCGGACGACGGGAAGAAAATAACTGAGGCAGATCGCGAGGCTGCCGTATTTCCGAATCAAGCTTTCGGATACCTCAAGATAGCGATCCATCCGGCTTCTGCGCCGGAGCCGATCCAGAATTGGGACGCCGATGCCTCTCCCGATCATGAACCCGACCGACAAGCCGGACACGACGCCGAGATAGGTCAGAACAAAGGCGGGCAGCGGGAGCAAAATATTCATTCCCGAGACGGCTCCGCCCGTCAAGACGATCACTTCGTCAGGAACCGGCATCCCGACAATGCCGAGCCAAAGCGCGAAGAATAAGGCGGCATATCCGAATTGCCCGACCCAATGAAGCAGAAGATCAGCATTCATGGAGATTGCCCTTTGTTCGGCACACGTATACGAAGGCAGGGGGCAGGTTGAGCAGAACGAACTTCATATCTTCGATTTCGAAGCGCGCCGCCAGCTGCTTTTTCATCTGAAGCGAATATTGAAAGGCGACGAACCACCCTCCAGGCGTGAGCGAGGCCTCGATCTGGCCGAGGATCTGATCGCGCACCGTCTGCGGGAAATTGAAGAAGGGCAGGCCGCTCAAAATGCAGTCCAGATGAGAGACGCCATACTTCCGGATAACCGTTAGCATCTCTTCCGCGCTCGGGTAACATAAAAAAGCGGGATAGTTGCTGGCCAGAAACTCGCGCATAATCTGATCCTGCTCGAATAAAAACACCTTCGTAGAAGGAGCCGCAACCTGCCGGATACGATCCGTAATAGCCCCCGTGCCGGCGCCCAGCTCCGCCGCATACCTCACCTGTTCCCATGGAACGGCATCGGTCATGGTGCGGGCGAGCAGCGTTGAGCTTGGAATAATGCTCCCGATTTGTTTTGGCTGATGAATGAATTTTTGCAAAAATAACTGTTTTTCGTGTATCATGATTGCTCTTGTCTCCTTTTCTTGAGTAATTCCCGGTAGTTCGCCCCTGAGGCGAGGATGACTCCGGCCATCCAGTACGTGAAGACGGCGACGAACCAGCCGGCGAACAGATCGGCTATCACATGCTGCTTCACAAAAAGCGTTGACAATATTATGGCCGCGGCGGTGAAGCGGATGAAATGGCGTGTCCTCGCCTGGAACACCAATGAACTTCTGTACATGAGACAGCTCGTCAAGACGTGAATGCTTGGAAAACAGTTGTACGGCATATCCGTCCAATAAATGATCCTTACTAACGTATCGAACATTCCCGAGCCTTCAATGTCTGGACGCGCAACCGTAGTCTGAAAGAAAAAGTAGGTCATATAGCAAATGACAAGTCCAAGACAGAGCGCCAGCAGCGTTCGATAATAGACGGAGGGCCGCCGGCGGAACAGAAAAAACAGCGTTAGTATGATAAAGGGATACCAAACGATGTAAGGAACGATGAATTCCGGGACAAAAGGAATGCGTTCATCCCAGCCGGTAGACAGCGAGTAAGTGCGCGGCCCGGGCCGGTTCTGAATTCCGTAGAATATGTTCAACACGGGGATGGCCAGCATCCAGAGCAATGGCCTGTATTGGGTCCAAGTTATCTTTTGTCTCATAACAATCCCTTCCTGATTTGTATGATGTATCCTATGGTTCCCCGAACAAGCGGAGATCATCCAAGCTTTTCCTGATGAAGGAACGAGCAGCGAGTCCGGCCGTACTCTGCCATCTCTTCCTGTTGCTCTTATCGTATCCGACAAAAGTAAGATCCCTCTGAAGAAATTCTGAATGATTTCTAAAGATGAAAGCTGCGCCGGACGGCAGCGCAAGACATAGCGGACAGCAGATGTGGCAGTGGTGTCGGCAGTGTCCCGCTTGCGCTCGCAGAAGTGTTATTTCTGATGATAAGGCGGATTGCCGGAAAAGGATACGACAGACAGAGAGGAAGCAGGGATGCCAATGAAGTACTTCGCAATCTTGCGGCATGCTGTTCGCCAGGTGCAGCCGCGGCAAAAAGAATGGACGAAAGTGTATTCCGGTCTTGTCCAACCCGGAGATGCATTCGTGTTCGATTGCAGACCGCGCTCCTCGCACCGGCGGCGGCATGAAGCCAGCATCTTCGGGGAGTAATCGACGCCCTCCACATTCAAGCCGGTTCCAACAGCGCGATCAGGATGCGGCCCAAACCGGCCATCGCTTCCAGAATCGGTCCTAGGCACGCCGCAAGCCGCTCCCGGTAGTAGATATCTCCGCCAATCGATTGCCTAACCTCTTTCCTCAGATCATAGACCTCGGTGCATAATTCCCCATAGGAGCTAAAAGACATCGTAGTTATCTCCCATGATTATGTAATTCTACCATACCGTACTATGACTTCTGCTATCCGTCAATCGCGGCTAATAGAGCAGAAAGGCAAGCAGCACAGAAGGCGCATCGTTGAAGATGCGCCTTCACGGTGTGACGGATAGCGGAATCGCTAATTAATGGCTCCGCAGGCGATGCGATCGCCCGAGTTGCCGGCCGGGTCGGTAACATAGTCATCCGGTTGCGCATGGATGATTAAGGCTGTGCCGCCAGGACGGATAAGCGAATTGGGCTTGCCCTTCTCCAGCGTAACGGCCGTGGTCGACATGGTCACTTCTACCTTGCCGTCTGCGTCCACGTCGAGGTTCGGCAGATCGCCGGCATGGAAGCCCTTCGGGTTGTCGAAGCCGTGCTGCTTATCATGCGGATTGAAATGAGCCTCGGCGGTCTTGAAATCCGGCGGATCGCATCGGCCTACGGAATGGAAGTGAAAGCCATGGAGACCCGGCGGCAGCTTGTGCGCCTTGATGGTAACCTGCACCTTATCCCCGATTTGCATAAGCTTAGCCATTCCGATTTGCTCGCCTTTGGTGTTAATGATTTTTACGTCTGCGACGGACGAATTGTCGTCGGCGGCAGCCGCTTGGAAGCTCCAGGCGCTTATGATAAGCGCGCTTCCCAACATACATACGAACGCAAGTTTTTTCATAGTGACCTCCTTGTTAGTAACCGGCGTTATATAGTAGTGTGTCACAATAATTAGAAAAAGATAACAACCGCAAACGCATCAGCTTGTTCATTTATTACGCTACGGCAAGAAATATAGGATGACCATAAAAAAAGGAAAAATAGAGCCGAAAAGTTCGTGATCCTTTGTCTTTGCTTGTTGAAGTTTGCGCTTCTGAACAAAAACTGCGTATAATAATCATTATACGCAGTTATTTAGGCGCTGCGGAATGACGATAAAGGAGTATAGATTGGCAATGAATCTGACCCGTCATGAGTTAACCGCGCTGTATGAAGAGCCGCTGGAAGGATTCCGATTATGGATGGCCAATGCGGGGTATACCGAATATACACAGCGCAATTACATAGGCGATGTGAGGCAGTTCCTGCGCACGCTGAACGGCAAGCCCGTCGAGGAAGTGACCAAGATGCAGGTGCTGGCTTTCTTCGCGCAGGTCAAGGCTTCCGGCGTCAGCGATGCGACCCGGAACCGCAAGCATTGCGCGCTGACCAGCTTCTACCGGGCGCTGAACGAGCTGGAATGGACCAGCGTCAATCCCGCGCTCGGCGTGAAGAAGTCGAAGACGGAAATGAACCGGGCTCCCGTCTATTTGGAGCCGGAGCAGCTGCAGACGATGCTGACGCATGCAGGGGGCAAATATTATAACCGGAATCTCGCCATTTTAATGCTGATGGCCTATGCCGGCCTGCGGGTAGGGGAGGTGCACCGGCTGAATGTGGGCGATTATCATCCGGAGCGGCATACGCTGGAGGTACTCGGGAAAGGGCGCAAATGGCGGACCGTCCCGCTTCCGGCGGCGGTGGCGGAGCAGCTCCAACTCGCGCTGGAAGAGCGCTTGACGCCGTGGCGAGCGGGCGAGGATGCGCTGTTCATCTCGCAAAAAGGACGCCGGCTGTCCATCCGCAACATTCAATATATCGCCGAGCAGGCATTCGAAGGATTGGCAGCGGAAGAGGGCGTCATAACACCGGGACGCGGACGATCCTATTCCTGCCACAAGCTGCGCCACTCGTTCGCGACCTTGCTGCTGCGAAGCGGCGCGGATATCCGCACCGTGCAGGATATGCTCGGACATGCCTCGATTCAGACGACGACCGTCTACACTCATGTATCTGACAAGCAGAAGCAAGAAGCGGTCGAGCGATTGCTTCCTTATATAAGAATGAAGGGAACTGAAATCGAGCATGATGGAAATAACGGTTAAGGAACAGTGAAATGGAACACTCTGCACCGGATTCTGCCTTCGCGTCTATTAATAAACATAATATATATTATGTAAACTATAATCCGGGAGGAGGAACACGATGAATTTGATCAAGCTGCGCGCGCAAGCCTTGCTTCGGAATAAAAGGCTGATGCATTTCATTAAAATAGTGTTCCCGATCGCCGTTATTGTTTTTGTTATTTTCCAGGGCAAAAAGGAATTGGCGCATTTCTCGATCAAAAAATCGCTGCATGCGATCCGTTTGTTGTCCGGTGATTATTTTACGGGATTAATTGTTGCTGGAGGCTTGGCCGTTTCCTGCATGGTTTTCTATGATGTGCTGCTGCTGTGCTCCATCCGGGTGCCGTTCCGCTGGGGAAGAGTGTTCCGCGTCTCCTGGATCGCCAATACGTTCAACGGCATCTTCGGCTTCGGCGGCATTGCCGGCGTCGGCGTGCGGACGATACTCTACCGCGAGTCGGTCGGAGAAGTAGGACGCTTGCTGCTGGCTATCGCCTGGATGGCTCCGTCGATGATTAGCGGGTTGTCGATTCTCGGCATTCTCGTGATGTTCGGCGTATTTCCCGCGTTCAGTCTGCTCGCGGTCAAAGGATGGCTCTGGATCACCTTGATCGGGGTGGCGCTGTTCTTCCCGGCGTATATCCTGTTCTCGCAATGGAAGGGGCGGCGGCATGCCAATGCGAAGATTACATTGGGCTATACGATCGTGTCGTTCGCTGAATGGCTGGCAGCGGGCTCGGTCGCTTATCTGATCTTGTACATGCTGGGCAGCGAGGTCACGTATCCCGAGGTGATCGGCGTGTTCACGGTCAGCGCGATCGCCGGCCTGATCAGCATGGTTCCCGGCGGCTTCGGGACCTTCGATATTACTTATCTCATCGGGCTCCAAGCGATTGGCGTGGCCGACAGCACCGTCTTTACGGCCTTGCTGCTGTACCGGATTGTCTATTATTTCATTCCTTTTGCCTTGGGGCTGATCTTCGCCGCCTTCGAATTCGGCGGCGTGGCGGTCAAGCGGTTCGAGGATCATCCGACGATCGGCTCCTACATAGAAACCGGAAGCATTATCTGGTTCATCCAGCGCTCGCTGTGGAATTCGCTGTCCGCCTGGTCGGTCGTCATTCTGATGTTCATGACATCATTTTTTCTTACGCTCTACACGCTCACCGTGCCGCAATGGGAGCGAAGCGCGTTCATGCTCCCGCTGATCTACGGGGATCACGGAGATTTCTACCCGCTGGTGAACGGAATCGTGCTGGGGGCGAGCCTCTTGATTATGCTCATGCTCAAGGGGCTGTTCGAACGGACGATCCGTGCCTATATCGTGACATTGCTGTCGCTCGGCCTATGCACGATAATGACGTTCCTGCTCGGGACGACGATTCGGCATACGCTGTGGCTCGTCGGTATGCTCCTTGTCTTCGTGCTGTTGCGTTCACAGTTCAACCGCTACCGCTACCCGCTCACGAAGGCGACGATCATTGTCACTAGCATCTTGATGACCTTGTTCCTGCTCAGCTATGCGCTTATGGGCTATCTGCTCGGCGAGATCCATCTCGAGCCGGCGTATGCGAGCTCGACATTGAGCTATGCGGAATTTACGACGACGCTGCTGACGGGGCTCGTGACCGCGCTGCTTTTGTATTCAATGGCGTATTTCGCCTTCGAGCGCCATCAGCGGGAGCCGCTCGGACGAGCCTGGATTCCGGAGGATGATGCGCTCCTCCAGGGGCCGAACGGCTGGCTGTACCGCCGCTTGCCGGGCAAGCGGGTCTTCAATGCCAGCACCGGCAAGCTTCCGCTTCCGTTCCTGATCCGGAACCGGAGAGCGATTCTATTCGGATGTCCGCCGTCCCGGCGTCATCCGGAAGCGATGCAGCTATCGCTCGCCGACCTGTACGAGCAGGCGGATCGCTACGGCCTCGATATCGTCTTCTTGCAGGCCGGCGTCGAAGAGATGCCGATGCTGCATGATTTCGGCAATGATTTTTTCAAAATGGGGGAGAGCGCGCGCCTCGATATTCCCGGTACACGCATCAGCCTGCCCCATGCGCCGCATGAGCTGCTGCCGCTGCCGCTCGATGCGCAGCGCCTCCGGGAGCTGACGCATGTCGTCCAGCATCAGTACGAGGCGGTGCCCCCGGGCTACCTGGCTTCGCTTCGGCGCCTGCTGTCGACCGAGGACCCGGATCTGCGGCTGCTTCTGCTGCATGGCGAACCGGATCGCTGCATCGGATATGCCGTCTACCGCATTCACCCAGCCGGGAAGGCGATGATCGTCGAGGATATCCGCACCCGATTCAGCGTGGCGCGTCCGGAGCATGAGGAGCCGCTCGGCCAACTGCGCGATCTGCTGCTGTGGCAGGGGCAGCGCCATCACTGCGTCCGGCTCGTATCCGGTCTCATTCCGCTCTCCCATGTGGAGACGAACCGGGCTCCGCGCCTCTGGTCCGAGCGGGCCGCGACCGCGATATTCCGCCGCATTCGCGATCTGTATCCGCTGTCTCAGCAGCGCGCCTTGTGGGAAGCGTTCGGGCCGGTCGTCTGGGAGCCGCAGTATATCGCTTTCCTGAAGCAGCGGCAGTTGAACTGGACAATATGGCGCATCACGCGCTCGCTCAGCCAGGTGCGGAAAGGATCGTCCGGCATGAGGAAATGAAACTTTTAGGAAAATCACTCAAAAGGACTGGGAGCGCCTCCCGGTCTTTTTTTATGGAGAAAACCGCTTACAACGCCGCTTTCCACCCGCATCTGCCTCTGGGCGGTTCGGGGCTGCTTTGCTACAATGGTAAGGAAAAGACATCATCGGTAGACTTAATAAGGGTGGTTTTGTATGCTTGGATTTGCGATTTTGCTTGGTTTTCATCTTGTGGGGACCGGATTGCATGCGCTGCTTCATCTGCCGCTTCCGGGGAACGTCATTGGTCTCATCTTATTTTTGATCTCGCTCGGCTTCGGCTGGGTGAAGCTTGAATGGGTAGAGCGGTCGGCCCAGTTCCTGCTTGACCATATGCTCTTATTCTTCATACCTTATGTCGTGGGTGTCATCGCCTTCCTTCCCGTGCTGGAATCGCATGGATGGAGCATCGCCGCAGGCATTGTCGGCAGTACGCTGCTCGTCTTGTGGGTGACCGGCTTCACCGCCGCGAAGCTGCAGAAACCCGTCCAGAAGCCCACCCGCCAGGAAGTTCGAGTGAATGGGAAGGAGGAGACGGCATGACCGACGTGATCTGGTCGCAGCAACCGTTGTTCGGCATCGCCGCCACGATTGTCGTCTATGCTCTGGCCAGGCTGATCCACTCCCGGGTATCCTGGGTGCATCCGATTCTGTTCTGTTCCGTCATCCTGATCGGATTCCTCTGGATCGGCGACATTCCGCTGACCGATTATCAGGTGGGCGCCGATATGCTGTCGCTTCTTCTCGGGCCGGCCACTGTTGCGCTTGGGGTTCCTATTTACAAGCACCGGCATCTCGTGAAGCGGCAGTTCAAGGCGATCGTGCTCTCGATTACATGCGGCTCCCTCGTCGGCGTCGTCAGCGTGGCGGCGCTGATGGTCAGTCTCGATGGGGCGCGCGACGTCGTGCTGAGTATTCTTCCGAAGTCGGTCAGCTCTCCTATCGCTGTGGAGATCTCGCGCACGATCGGCGGCATGCCTGAGCTGTCTGCCGTCTTCAGCGTCGTCACGGGCGTCATCGGCAGCATGTTCGGGATGCTGTTCCTCCGCCGGACAGGGATCAAGGACAATGTCTCGCTCGGCTTGGCGATGGGAACGGCCGCACACGGCTTCGGCACCTCGCGCAGCCTGGCTGAATCGGAGATGCAGGGCACATTCAGCGGCCTGGCTATGGGGCTGGCCGGTCTGATTACATCGGTGCTGTTCATACCGCTCTATTTATTTTTGTAAGTCGAATAGGAACTAGGAACCGCCGAAGCGCGTACCGCTTCACATTGCAGAGAGCCTGTGAGGGCTCTCTTTTTATATGACCGGGAGGCTATATGCGCCTGGATGGGAGAAGATATGCGCTCGCATGAAGAAGCTGCTCTTGTGTCAGGGCGGATGTTTCTATCGTGGCGGTGCAGGGTAAATAGGAAGTGGTTTATCATTATAAAAAAATACCAGAAACTGATCGGAAAGTAATTCGTACTATGGTACATAAAGGAGTTGAAGCTGAATGAAAGCAACGCTATGGGCATGGGGAATTCTGCTCGGATTAAGTCTCCCTACGATCGCCGGGGCAGCCGGCACCTATTCTGCGGAAGAAGCGTTCCGGGACCCGAATACCGGAGCGATCTATTATAATGTAACGCGTGCGGACGACAAGGGCTTCGATCAACGCGTCGTCGTCAAGACGACGGATGGGCAATGGAAGCAATGGGACGAGAAGATTCGCCGCATGTATACGGCGCCGGAACGGAACGAGCCTCTGCTGGAGACTACATATCAGGACCATGTCGAAGGCGGCATGCAGTACGCGTTCGATCCGAATGATCAGGAAGTGGTAAAGGGCAAATGGTTCGAGCCTTCGCCGAACGGCGCTTGGGGCCTGCATCAGCGCAAATATACCGAGACCAGCCAGCAGGGCGGAAGAAAACCAGTATACAGCTATCTGTTGAAAAACAATAAAACGGGCGCGACGAAGGAGTGGCTGCAGACGAATCAAGACGCGCAGGCCACCTGGCTGCATGACAACCGCATCGTATACAGCCGCATCAGCGATCAGGCAAAGCAGGAAGAAATTCTCGTCTATAACCCGGCGAACGGCAAAACGGAACGAGCGGTGCTCGGCAATCTGAAGGGAATTCATCCGGATTCCGGCCTGATCGTATACTCCGAGAACAAGCCGGAGCGGCCGCTGTTCCTGTACAACTTGAACACGGGCGAATCGAAGCCGATCAAGGACTGGGCGGAAGCGGAGACATATTTGCCGGAGCCGGCGGAAGCGAGAGATGCGACGTCCGATCTGCCGGAAGATTTCGATCTGGATGCCATTCCGGTCGAGAAGCTGCCAGTGAAGGTCCGCGCGGCTTATATGGTGAAGCTTGACGATGCGGAGGCCGGCGTGCCTGTTGCGTTCGAGGAGCAGGGCCAGATGCGCATTCCGGTGAAGGCGCTCGCGGGGAGTCTCGGCTGGAGCATTGCGAGGCTGCCGGCTAAGGCTCCCGATTACCGGTACAAGCTGACGAATGGCAGCAAGTCGGTCGAGCTGAACAGCGGCAACAGCCTGCTGCAGGAAGGATCGCTTTATATTACGCCGGAGATCATCGCCAAGCTCGGTTACAAGTCGGTTCAGGTTCAAGAATCATCATGAAGGGATGAAGGGGCCTTGAAGCCGCATATTGGATGAGCGGAACACCTCAACGTGGTTGGGGCGTTTTGTGGCATGGGGCAGCCCGATGCCGAAGCGGAGCAGTCGAGCCTAATTTTATGGGCGGGGATATTAGGGATAGTTTACGGTATGATAAAAGTACAGCAGAATGATATGAGAACTGCGGCGGAATGAATTGCCCGGCCCTTCGCAAGTTAGAATGAAGCCCGATTCAGAAATGGAGATGACTTGAATGCAAAAAATTACGACTTTTCTTATGTTCGAAGGACAGGCTGAAGCGGCGATGAATTTATACACCTCTTTGTTCGCTGATGGTGAGATTGTGAGTCTCGTTCGCCATGACGGCAGCGGGGGAGGCGAGGAAGGAAAGGTGCTGCACGCGGTCTTTACGCTGAATGGACAGACATTTATGTGCATCGATAGCAGCATAAAGCATGAGTTCGCCTTCACGCCTTCGATGTCGCTGTTCGTGGACTGCGAGAGCGAGCAGGAAATTGATGAGCTGTACGCCAAGCTGTCGGATGGCGGGCAAGTGCTGATGGAGCTGGCTCCTTCGTCGTTCAGCAAGAAATTCGGTTGGGTGAATGACAAATTCGGCGTCTCCTGGCAGCTGAACCTGGCCAACAACGGATAATATAGCGGGATCGGAGGTAGGGCGGTTATCTCCGATCTCTCTTTTATCATATTGTGATTTTTTTCACATATTATAATGCAAATTCATGTTATAGTAGAACCATAAAGAAGAAGGAGTGAGAACGATGAAAACCTTCAAAACATTCGACGTTCATAAGCATACCAATAACGTAACCCGCAACTACCTCCAACTGTGCTATATGTGCGACGACAATCATCGCTGCACGACGGAGAACGAGTGCAAACAGTGTTGGGAAGAGAATGGAGCCGTTCCAGAGCAACAAGACGACACTCGCGATTTGCTGCAAGCTTACTACGCCTAATCGAGGCTGACTCAAGAAATGATAGCTTTGAACACCCAACTTTGTGAAAAGAATAACTTTCCAATTGCGGTTCACCCCTTTTAAGGCCAACCTTTGCGCTTCCGCCAGAGGATTGGCCTTTTACCGTGTGAGGGGGAAAGGGCGGGCCGCTGCGGCATGGCGTACATATTGAAGGAAGTGATACAATAGAAACAGGCCGTTGGAAAACCCCCGTTTTTTACGAAGGGGTGGAGATGTCCATTTACACAATCAAAACTTGGCACTCAGAGCGTTTATGTCGATTTTTTCTACTGAGAGACGAGCTCCACTATATAAAAAATGAAATGGCGAAAATCCCATAGGCTTCTCAACGGCCTGATTTTACGGGATCCAAGAGACCGCGTCGGATCCTGGGGGCATCATCGCCTTCAGGAAGCATCATTGCCTTCTGGAGGCATCGTTGCCTCCTGGGGCTTGAACGTGTGGAGGGAATTGCTGCTATTTTACAGGAATTTCGGCTCAATGAGTCCACATCCCGAGGAATTGCTGCAAATCTACATCATTTTAGGCCCTTTTGCTTCAAGTCGAAGCGAAACGGGTGAAATTCCTGCAGTTTTGCAGGATTCCCTTTCTGGTAAAGTCGTCCATATCGAATTGCTGTAGTTGCGCAGGATTTCGCTTACCGAATAGGTGTAGAAATCGTGCAGTTTTGAAGACTTCGCTTACCGAATAGGCGTAGAAATGGTGCAGTTTTGCGGATTTCGCCTACCGGATAGACGTGTCTAGGGAAATGGTGCAGTTTTCAGGCCGTTGGAAACCCCCCTGTTTTTTACGAAGGGTTGGAGATTGTTCATTTTCCTACTCAAAACTTGGACCCATCGCGTTTTAAATCGATTTTTTCTACTGAGAGAAGAGATCCACCACATAAAAAATGAAGTGCCACAAAATCCCTTGGACTTCTCAACAGCCTGAATAGAAGAAGGAGAAGAGTAACGAAAGGAGGGATACCGATGCGCCAACGGAAGGAGCTAGAAGTATATTACGATGAATGGTGTCCGTTATGCGCCGCAATCCGGCGCAGGCTGGAACGATGGGACTGGCTTCATGCGCTCCGGTTCCGCTCGATACGCGACGGGCAGGCGGTATCCGAGATGAGGTCAAGGGGAATCTCGCCGGATGCGTTGGAGGCGCGGATGCATGTCCGATGTACCGGAAGCGGGGAGATCGATTCCGGACTCGCCGCAGTACTCCGGCTATGCTCCCGCGTGCCGCTGCTTATGATGCTATTCCCAGGAATCTGGTTGACGATCAAGCTTGGCTTCGGCGAGCGAATGTATGATTGGATCGCGTCCCGCAGGATGATTGTGCCTGCAGGCGGATGCCTGGAGGATGGCTGCGAACTGGAACGGAGGACATCTCCATAAGTTCCTTCCGTCAGGCGGGAGGGCCATGCTGAGCGGAGAAGGCGGCGGCTCCAGATGCACTCCTTACGGAAGCAAAGAGGGCGCATGGAGCCGCGTAGTAAGGTCAATAATGGAAGAGAACGCTTTCTTTTTGCTGCAACTTACATTTCCTTTTTTAATTGGCTAATCCTTCCCTGGCTTACGCCAAGAAGTTTGGCCAGTTCCTTCTGACTTGCACCAGGATGTTCTTCGAATGCTTCTCGCAGACGCTGAATCAGTTCGGACGTTTTGGCTCGCTTCTTGGCCTGGGGCTGAGGGGCAATAGGTGTCAAGTCTTGGGCTCCGGCGAGTTCCTTTAGACAGGTAGAGCAAATGAACTGGTCCTTGTAGTAAGAGACACTTTCCATACTCCGGCAGAAGGTGCATTCCGTCGAAGTATATTTTCGCAGTACGAGGATATGATCATCTAGCACAAAAAACTCCACTGCATCTCCAATCTCAATGTTGCGCGCGTTGCGAATTTCAACCGGAATAACAATGCGGCCAAGGCTATCTAAGCTACGAATCATACCCGTATCCTTCATCAGGCACCCCTCTCGCTTCTAGCTATCATTTTTATATCATTTTTAAATAGTATAACAAATAAATGATGGAAAAAAAAGGCTTATTATCCTGTCAAAAAAATTACATTTTAAAAAAGAAGAATAGAGCGTAATAAAAGAGTCTGATTCCATGTGCAAGAAGCGTATCAGGGACAGGCAGGGAGTGGGCATGAGAGGATGGCTATTCGGGTAAATTAATCCTATTCACAACAAGTGGGAGGCATATGTGCATGCAGGCAAAAATTACTCCTTATCTCATGTTCAGAGGTGAGGCGGAAGAAGCGATGAACTATTATATCGACGCGTTCGGTTCCGGCGAGATCGTGAGGATGAACCGCTATGGCGACGCCAGGAGCAATGTGGAGTGGAGCATCGTGGAGGAGGACTACGACAAGCTCATTCACGGGGAGTTCATCGTCGGCGGTCAGACGATCTACTGCGCTGACAGCACGGGACCTGGGCACGGGCAGCATGCGGAAGAGCATCGCGTCCATCTGACGATCGCCTGCCGCAGCGAGGAGGAGGTAACCCGGCTGTACGAACGGTTGTCTGCAGGGGGCCGGGTTCTGATGCCATTGCAGATCACCTTCTGGCAATCGAAATTCGCGGTGGTCGAGGACCGATTCGGCATTCGGTGGCAGCTGGACCTGCCGCAGCATCCCGCCTCCTGAACGAGGGGGATAGTACATACGCTGAGAGAACGTGATTTGTGCTTGGATGAATGCCCGGCCAATCGGCACACACAAGCCCAGAGAACGGTTCTCCGGGCCTGTTCAAGGTTATATCGCATGGAAAGGCTTAATATGGCGCCGTCTGATAGGCGAATAGAGGAGATACTTGTTCATTGCTGTACGATTGATGGAAAATATGGGTCGCCGCAGGCGATATCGGCGGAATCAGCCACGTCCAATCGCCGGTCAGCGGACGGTTCGCTTCCGCTTCCTGCTGCTCGAAGCGCTTGAACTGCTGGGCCGCCGTATGATGATCGACGATGCTGACGCCAGCTTCCTTAAAAGAGTGCAGCACGGCCGCATTCAGCTCGACCAGAGCCCGATCTTTCCAGAGTGTCGTATTGGAAGCGGTGTTCAGCCCCATCCGCGCCGCGATGGCAGGCAGCTGATGATAGCGCTGCTCATCCGCCAGGTTGCGGGCGCCGATCTCCGTGCCCATGTACCAGCCGTTGAACGGTGCCGCCTTGTAATCAATTCCTCCGATCTCAAGCCGCATATCCGCAATGATCGGAACCGCATACCAGCGGAGATCCAGCTCTGCGAACCAGCCGAAATCCGGATGCGTCAGCGGGACCTGCAGCACTTCCTCCGGCGTGAGCTCCACCCATTGCGGCGGCTCACTGCCGACTTGCACGATCAGGGGCAGGATGTCGAATGAGGTGCCGGCGCCCTGCCAGCCCAACGCTTCGCAGATGCGGGTGAAGGGGAGCGAATGCGGATCGCCCCAGCGGCGGCCGTCTCTGTCATAGCCCGCATATCGGATTAACTGGTGGTTCCAAATCCGAATCGGCTCACAGCCGGGCTCATCCGCCCGGAACACCGTCACCGTCGGACGAATCTTGCCGCCATTGGTAGCGAAGGCGATATGCCTGCGCAGCGCCTGCAGCACTTCATCGGCCGTGGACGCTTCCCGCTCGTCGATAACCTGCAGGGACGGCCAGAATAAGCGCCCGATGCACCGGTTGCTGTTGCGCCAGGCCATTTTGGCGCCGTGCTCCAATTCCTCGAATGTATGGGCATAGGTACCCCGGGCGGCGATCTCCCGCTCAATCTCGCTCATACGCCGCTGCACCGCGGCTTCATCCTTGCCGAGCTCGTGATAGCAGCGTGCGATGAAGCTGGCCGCAGCCTCGATAAGCTTGTCTTCCTGTCTATTTGTTCCCGTCATATCTATTGCTGTCCTTCCTTCAATCCGTCGTCAATACCTTCAGCATATCATACCCGCAATCCCGATCCGGGGACCCTTTCCGACATTTTCTTTACGGCTTGCCGAGCCGGCAGATGGAATGCCCGCAGCCAGGCGGCAAGTCCAATGGGAGAAAGGCGCCCACAGGCGCATCCTGACGCCGGCCCAGGCTGGCAACGAATTCATCATATTGGTGACATGCAAGCTGTCACCAATACCGTGATATAATGCAGACATCAACAGTGAAAAGAGGACATCAAGAATCGGAAGGAGGAGTCCGCCATGAAACGTTCGGACCGTCTGGCCGCCATTGTGATGGCGCTGCAAACGGGGACGGAGACCGCCCAGTCGCTGGCCGACAAGTTCGAGGTATCGAAGCGTACGATATTGCGCGACATGCAGGCTCTGAGCGAGATGGGGGTTCCCTTCTACGCCTTGAGCGGTCCTGTTGGAGGGTACCGGCTGATGGATGGCTATAAGCTCCCGCCATTGCAGTTCAGTTCGTTGGAGGCGATGACGGTCTTGTGCGCGCTCCAGGGCATGACCCAGCTTGTCGATGCCGAAGCGGAATTACCGGGTCCCGATGCTGAACCGGCTCATGGATTGTGCGGCGGAAGGCATCTGGATCCGGGCTCATTACCGCTCCGCCAATCAGGCGCGCTGGCTGCGTCTTCGCCCGCTGCGCATCGTGACCGCGCACGGCTTCTGGTATTGCGAAGCCTTCTCCCTCGATCATGAGGAAGAGCGCACCTTCCGGGTCGATCGGTTCCAGGAGATCGAACGGATTGAGGAAGCCGCGGAGCTGGAAGCGGCCCGGCTGAAGCGCAGCCGCATCAAGAAGACGCGGGATGCCGGCGGGGACGAGATACCTATCCGTGCCCGCTTGACGTACCGCGGCGCGCTCCTGGCCGAGAAGGACGAGCA
This sequence comes from Paenibacillus thiaminolyticus, assembly GCF_003591545.1. GTDB lineage: Bacteria > Bacillota > Bacilli > Paenibacillales > Paenibacillaceae > Paenibacillus_B > Paenibacillus_B thiaminolyticus_A. The sequence goes on along the minus strand of NZ_QYZD01000010.1, from coordinate 103,858 downwards.
TATTGGCGATCAGGTGCTCCAGATCGGTGAAGAGGAATGGGATTGCTTGTCCGCGCAGCGAATGGGCGTGGGCGGTCCGCTTCTTCTATGGGCTGGGTCCCGATGGAGAGGTGCTTGCGCCGGGCGCTCTCCGCCGGGAAATCCGTGAGCGGGCGGCACGCATGTGCGAACGATATGCGGCGGATGAGCCGGCAGGGGGAGCTCAACGTTCGACAGACATCGAAGGAGGATGAAATATGAAGCAGCCAATGATTGATACATACGAAGAAGCGATCGAAGTCGTCCGCGCCTACGGCATCCTGCCGCTGGCGCCCTTAATTCCGGATTATCCTTCTCTCTCCGGCATAACGCTGCCTGATCGCTGGCATTCCGACACCGAGCTGGATCCTTGGCGCTGGCGTGTCCGGTTCCCGGGCGACGGCGTCGCGGCGTACGGCAAGTTCTTGAAGAAGAAGGCAATCTTGGTCGCAAGCGATCTGATTCCTTCGGTGAAGGCGCTGCTCGGAAGCAGCTGCAGCATCGCGGAGCGGTATGGCGACGGCCTCTTGTCGAAGGCTGCCAAGGAGGTATACGGCAGGATTGAGGAGGAGCAGGGGATCGAGACCCGCGCGCTGCGCGCCGCGGCCGGTATGAAGGCCAAGGAGAGCAAGAAGGAATTCGATCAGGCATTGGCGGAGCTGCAATCCGGACTCGATATCGTCATCTCCGGCGTCAGGGCCCCGCGGAGCGAGGCCGGCGAGGTGAACGGCTGGAACAGCACCTGCTTCGAGACGCTGGAGCATTGGATGGAGGGTGCAGGAATTCCGCTCGTGCCGATGACCGCGGACGAGGCGGCAAGCCGTCTGCAAGCGCGGCTGCAGCAGAATAGCAGTCCGCAGGCGATGGCTTCCTTCGCGAAATTATTCGGCTTCTGAATTATATTATTAATCACATTAAATATTAAGGAGGTTTAATAGGATGGAAAAACAATCTCGCTTGGAAGCTGCCGCTTCATTTCTTTATGCCAACGGCCGGCTGTTGGATCGGCGCCGATTCGAGTATCATTTTGCGGGCGGCCGCGCCGAGGATGTGCTGGCCGCGCTGCGGGCGTATCAGAATGAGGATGGCGGGTTCGGTCATGCGTTGGAGCCCGATATCCGCTGTCCGCACAGCCAGCCGGTGCCGACGGAGATGGCGCTGGCGATGATGGACGAGATTGGCGTCGTGGATGCGGACATCATGGCGGGCATCGTGCGGTACTTGCGCAGCATTGCCGTTCCGGACACCGGCGGCTTCCCGCTGGCGTTCCTTCCGGTGAATGATTATCCGCATGCTCCATGGTGGACGATCGAGGATGACAGCCACGCCTCGCTGAACCCGACGGGACGGATTATCGGCCTGCTCATGAAGCAGCCCGGACTGGAAGTGGTCATGGAAGAAACGTGGTTCCGCCAAGCGGCCGAGTTCGTATGGAGCCGCATCGGACAGCCCGATCTTCACGGCTTCCATGATCTGATTCAGTGTGTCACCTTCCTTGAGCATGTCCCGGATCGGGACAGGGCGGAGCCGCTGCTGGAGGAATTGAACCGCGTCCTGCAGCAGCCGGGCGTCATCGAGCTGGACCCGCATGCGGAAGGCTATGTGCACAAAGCATTGGATTGGGCTCCATCGCCGTGGAGCTACTGTGCCCGGCTCATAAGCCCAGAAGACATCCATCAGCATCTGGATGCGTTGGAGGAGGGGCAGCGAGAGGACGGCGGCTGGACGATCAGTTGGCCGGCAGTGAGCCCCGCCTGCGAGCTCGAATGGCGCGGCAGCGTCACGGTCGACCGCCTGCTGACGCTTCACCGCTACGGCAGATTGCCCCGCTCCTGATCATTATGGCGTCCCCTGCCTTGATCCGGCAGGGGACGAACGATGTTATCACTCCTGCAAATTGGCCCGTTCCAGCATGACGGAACGGAGCTTTACTTTGTCCGCCTGCCAGATCTGGGTGAACCTCGGATTGAGATCCTTGATAAGGCTGGAGGTGAGCGTCAGCTCATAGGTGCCGGGAGCCGGAATGAAGACCTTCGCCAGCCGGGAATGGACCTCCTTGTAAGGATGCTGGCATGCCGCGGATTCGGCGATGATCGAATCTTCCTGCGGCACCATCTCGATCGTCTCGCCGGCGAACGTTAGCCGAATGCCTTCGGCATAGGAATCGGCGAGCGCCGCGTCGGAGCGCTTGAAGCTAATCAGTGAGAGCGCATAGGTGCCAGGCTCGGTGATCGCGATGTCCCAGGCCGAACGCCGCGCCGCCATGGTCCCATCGCCGAGGCCGTCCGTCTTCGTCACCTCTCCTGACGTTACGTCAACCTTCAGCATGCCGGATGGGAGCACCGTGAATCCGGTATCGAGATCGTTCACGTCCTCGACTTCCAGCACGATGACGGATACCGACTGATCCGGGGCCGTGTCCGGCAGGGAGACGGATAAAGTATGGCGTTCCGTGCCGCCGTGATAGGTATGGGTGAGGGGCAGCTCTCTTTTCAACGGATCGGCGAGCAGGTACGCCTTGATTACGCGGCTGCGCATCCCTTGCAGCTTCAACTGGCCGCGCGGCCACTTGTCATTGAATACATGCAGGAAGAGGCGTCCCGGCTTCGCCGTCACGGCTCCCCAATCGAACTCATAAGGGAAGGGGCTCGCCGCTGTGCCGTAGATCGCTTCCGCATTCCGTTCCGTCCACGCCCCGATCTCGCGCAGCCGTTCCACCGCCGGCTCCGGTATCGTTCCTTTTGGCGACGGACCGACATTTAACAGCAGGTTACCTCCCTTGCTCACGATGTTCACGAGCTTGCGAATAAGGGAGTCAGCCGTCTTCCATACTTGATCCTTCGGGCAGAATCCCCATGTCTCATTCAATGTCATCGGCGTCTCCCATGGCCGGGACTCCTCTCCGTACAGTGGCGTTTCATTGTCACCCTTGGATTGATAATCGCCCATTCCCCGGTAATGGCTGACCCGGCTGTTAATGAGACAATCCGGCTGAAGGCGGCGCACATGGGCGACGATGTCCTCGCTGTCTTCCTTCGACAACCCGCCCGCCGTATCGAACCAGATGAGGCCTATCGGACCGTATTCGGTGAGCAGCTCCTTGATTTGCGGCTTCACAAGCTCATTCCAATACAGATCGAATTGCTTCTCTTCCATTTTGTAATCCCATATGTTGTTGGCGGATTGATGCACCGAGTGCGGATGGTGCCAGTCGATGACATGTGAATAATAGAAGCAAAGGCGGATGCCTTCCTCCTGACAGGCCTGCGCCAGCTCCTTCATCGGATCGCGCTGGAAAGGCGTCGCATCGACGATATTGAACGGTTCGGCCTGGGAACCGTACATCGCAAACCCGTCGTGATGCTTGGCGGTAATCACGATGTATTTCATGCCCGCCTGCCGGGCCAGCCCCACCCATTCCCGCGCGTTGAAGCGCACGGGATTGAATTGCTCGGCCAGCGATTCATATTCGGCGACCGGGATTTTCGACCCGTACATATGCCATTCGCCTTCTCCGGGAAGGGCATACAACCCCCAATGGATGAACATGCCGAACTTCGCTTCCGTCCACCAGCTCATCCGCTCTGCCTGCATGCGATTCGCTTGTTGAACCGCCCCTGCCACATTCATTCCACCGCCTCCTTGACATGGATTAGGCACCGTATGGCCATGAATGGTGTGATGCCTCTTTCCCTCATAATTATTCGCTCTTCGCCTGTATCATCACTGCTGCGTCGCTATGCCCGGACTATTTGGGTTCGATTGCCTACACAGATTTTGCGCAGTTCTTCTTCTGAACGGCTGGTTTATTGGGGCGAAGCCGATCGGCTGTGAGGTCATCCGCAAGGGCATTCTGTCAAGGCGGCAACAATGGGTGAATGGATTGCATTGAAAAAACACGGCCGCAATATAATGATAAAAAAACGAAAGGAGGCGACGCGTGCGCAAAACAAAAGGAGGCTCTTTCTCGTGCTGCTGCTGGCGCTTCTGCTTATGAATGTGGCGTGCGCACCGTAACGGATGACAGCGGGCCAGATCTCTCTTCTAACCAACGCGATACGGCAGGCCAAGAGACATGCTATCCCTTCAGCATCGTCAGCAGCATGTAGCCGGCCATTCCCCATATCAAGACGGCCGATCCTTTGTTCGGCCAAGCCAGGCGTTGGCCCGTCGTATCCAGCTTGCGCAGCACCCTGCCGGCAATCGCCAGGGAGATGAACCACAACCAGGATACGAGCACGGCGGCGGCGGAAAATATCACCCGGTCCGTTCCCGCATACTGCAATGAGCTCGTGCCGATGACTCCGATCGTGTCCATAATCGCGTGCGGGTTCAACAGCGACACCGAAGCGGTAAAGATCATTTGCGGCTTGATCGTATCCGCGCGATGCTGCTGCTGAACGCCGTCTCCCGCCGATTTCCACAGACTATGCCCGATATAGAGGAGAAACAGAAATCCGGCGGCGAACAGCACATTTTTCAGCCAGATCCATTGGAGAAGCAGCAGCGACACGCCTTGAACGGCCAGCACGATGAGCAGCGTATCGCACAAGGAGGCGATGATGACGGCCGGCGCCGCCTTCCACAGCCGGGAATGCAGCGCTCCCTGATTGAAAATGAATACGTTCTGAACTCCTAACGGCAATATCAGTCCGAATGCCAGCAATATCCCATGTACAAAAGGTTCCCACATCTGTTCCATTCTCTTCCTTCCTGTTGCTTGTTACGCCTTGCGCAGGACAAGGTCAAGCATACCTGCCCGGCTTCCGCTGCCCATCTACAGACAGATCGAGCAATATGTTCAAGCGAGGATTCGCAGCGGCGAATGGAGCATCGGCTTGAAGCTTCCGCCGCAGCGGACGCTGGCCGAAGCCTTCGGCGTCAATCGAAGCACGGTCGTCACCGCGATGGAAGTACTGATGGCGGAAGGGTGGATTGAAGGACGGGGCCGCGGGGGCACCCGGGTCATCGGCATTCCCGACGAGCAGCGCGCCCGGCGCCCGATGAATCTGCCGGATTGGAACGCATACGTCGAAGAAGGGGCGCATTACCCGAATCTGCCGATGATCCAGAGCATTAACCGGCTGGAGTTCGATCCGGATATCATCCGGCTCGGCACCGGCGAGTTATCGCCCGAGCTTCTGCCGCAGGAACAGATCCGGGAGCTGTTCGCTTCCTTGGCGGAGCGTCCCGTCTCTCTCGGCTACGAGCAGCCGCAAGGGGATGAGGAGCTGAGGCAGCTACTGAGCCGGGAGTTATCCCGTCAAGGCATCCAGGCGTCGCCATCGGCCATTCTCATTGTCTCCGGAGCGCTGCAGGCGCTTCAGCTCATCTCGGCCGAGCTGCTGGAGCGCCAGTCGGCCATCCTGCTGGAGAAGCCGTCATACTTATATTCGATTCATGCGTTCCAATCGGCCGGCATGAAGCTGATTGGCTTGCCGGTGGACGAGGAAGGGCTCCGTCTGTTCGAGCTGGAGCGGTGCTGGCGAACCTATCGCGCTTCGATGCTCTATACGATTCCGACCTTCTACAATCCGACCGGAACGGTGATGAGCGACTCACGCCGCCAGCAGCTGCTGACGTTATGCGAGACGATCGGGCTGCCGGTGCTGGAAGACGGCGCATACCAGGAATTATGGCTTGATAGGGAGCCTCCGGCGCCGTTGAAGTCACGCGATGAGCATGGCATCGTCCTGCATGTCGGCACGATGTCGAAATCGGTCAGTCCCGGCTTGCGGATCGGCTGGGTTGCCGGCCCAGAGCCGGTTATCGAGCGGTTGGCCGATATTAAAATGCAAACCGACTACGGCTCCAGCTCCTTGTCGCAGCAGGCGGCCAAAATGTGGTTCGCTTCCGGCATGCATCTGCCTCATCTGAACCAGATACGGCAGCGGCTGCGGGAGCGGCGCGACGCCATGCTGGCGCTGCTGGACGCCCACTGGTCGGATATTGCCGACTGGTCGAAGCCGGAGGGGGGCTTCTATGTCTGGGTCAGCCTGAGGTCGCCGGTTCCGGTGCAGCGGCTGTTCAATCAGGCGTTGAAGCACGGCATCTTATTGAATCCCGGGGTGCTGTATGACCGTTCCGCGGTCCGCCAGCTGCGCTTGTCCTATGCCTATGCGTCGCTGTCTGAGCTGGAGCATGCGCTGAGGCTGCTACCGCAGCTGATTCGCGGCCGGTAAATGGAGTGCCAATAAAAACATAATATAAATTATGTAAACCAAATGTAGTGCTATTCGACATTTCATCCTAAAAATCTAGAAAGCAAGCATTTTCAACTAATTAATGAGATTAATTATAATTTGCTCCGTTGAAGTGAACGATGCCCCCGGCTCTCTCGTATCATCTATACCATGAATGAAGATAAGGAGAGAGCAAACCCATGATCATTGTGACTACAGAGCGTCCCCCGAACTGGAAAGTGAAAGAGGCGATCGGCCCCGTCTTCGGACTGACAGTCAGATCGCGCGGCATCGGCAAAGATATAGCCGCCGCCTTCAAAGGCCTGGTCGGCGGGGAGATTCGTCAATATACCGAGATGCTGGAAGATGCGCGCAAGCAGGCGCTGGATCGGATGGTGGCCAACGCTCGTACGATGGGCGCCAACGGCATCGTGATGGTGCGCTTCGATTCAGGGGAGGCGGGGAACCGGATGAGCGAGATTGTCGCCTATGGCACAGCAGTGATCCTGGAGGAGGAGACGCCATGCTGAAGTGGATACTGGCGTATTTCGGCTTCCAGCTCATTTTGTTCCTGATCCTGCTTCTGGTCGCCAGGAAGAAGGACCGCAGACTGCATTTGCAGCGGGCGGAGGAGGTGCCGGACGGCTGCATCCCGACACGGGAAGTATCCCGTGATCCGTCGACCGGCCAGATCGTTACCGTGTACTATGATCCGGCGACAGGGAAGCGGTACTACCTGCACGAGGACGCGAAATCGAAGCAGTGAAGGCGGCCATCCATTCGAGAAAATAACGGAAGGATCAAATATTTAGAAAATATAGAAAAAAGCTGTTTCACTCCGTTCCGTATTGGGTAAGTTGATCTATAACCCTATTTATACTTCACATCTTCTGTGAGCATAGGGAACATTGAAGGAGGTTGTTATGTCATGAGTGCACAGGGCAATACTTCTCAACTTACCGCTGAACGGAGAACGGATTTCAAGCGTTCCTCCACCCGCAGCCTGCGTCAGGGCGGGCGGATTCCGGCCGTTGTCTACGGTCCGTCCATGGAGGGAATTCCAATACATCTGGATGCGAAGGAAGTCTATAAGTTCGCGCGTACGAGTCGTTCCGAATTGTTCCACCTGAAGGTCGAAGGCAAGACCATTCCTGCCGTTATCAAAGCTGTGCATGAGCGCTGGGGCAATTGGATCCACCTCGATATCCAGGAGGTGTCCGAGAACAAGCCGCTGCGCGTTAAGATCGCGCTGGATTATCAAGGGGTTGCAGCCGGCACGAAGGTGGGCGGCGTATTGCAGACCCAGGAAGTAGAGCTTGAAGTCGAAGGTCTTCCTTCCGCTCTGCCTACCTCGATTCCCGTCGATATTTCTCATCTGAATGTGGGGGACAAGCTGACGGCCAGCGAATTGAAGCTGCCGGCGGGCATCCAGCTGACTGGAACGGGCACCGAGCTGCTGGCTTCCATTCTTCTTCCGCGCGGCGCCGGGGCGGCGGAGGCGGAAGAAGGGACTGTCGAGGGCGAAGCGAAGTAGCTTAGCGAATCGACTCGTATCCATATCGGTAGAACACAGCACCTGACCGCTATTGTTAGGTGCTTTTTTTGTATAAGAGATTTCATGGTTCCGGCAAAATGGTGCACACTACCTAATGACATCATTATGCTCGTATGGTAGAGCGTCGCCAATGCAGGAAGGAGCCTTGAACGTGACTGGTAGAGCTTTCATATGCATCCTCTGTTGCAGTCTGTTCTGCACAATGTGCTTCGCCTGCAAGGCTCCCTCGGCCCGGACGCCAGCAACGGAGCAGCAGGTGGCCGGCCAAGCCGGCATTCGAGAAGGAGAGGCGCCTTCGCCGGAAGCTTCGCAAGCCGCAGCAGAGCGGGATAAGCAATCCGGCCAGCAGGCCAGCCGCCCCCTTCCGGAGGCGGACAGTCCGGGGGTTCTCGTCAATAAGCGGCACGGACTTCCCCCTGGTTATGCGCCGCGCGATCTGATCTTCCCGAAGGTGCGGACACTTACGGGAATGAAGTCGAAGCGGTACTTGCTGCGCCGGGAAGCGGCCCAGGCACTGGAGCGGCTGTTCGCTGCGGCGGAACGGGAAGATATATATCTGGCCAGCGTCTCGGCTTACCGCTCGTCTAGCACGCAGGCGGCGGTCTACGGCCAATATGTCCATACCGAAGGTTCCCGGCGGGCAAGCTCATACAGCGCTGCCCCGGGCCACAGCGAGCATGAGACCGGCTTGGCGGTCGATCTGTCCGGCAGCGACGGCCGGTGCGCGGTCCTGGACTGCTTCGCGGATACGAAGGAAGCGAAGTGGCTGGGGAAGCATGCGCACCGCTTCGGCTATATTATCCGCTATCCGCGCGGGAAGGAGGAGATAACCGGGTATCAGTATGAACCGTGGCATCTCCGCTATGTCGGACGGGATCTGGCCGGACGATTAGCGGAAGAGGGGATAACGATGGAAGAGTATTACGGATCGGATAGCGGCGAAGGCGAATAAGGAAAGGATTGGCCCCGTACCTGGGAGGCACGGGGCCAATGGCGCAGCCGTTCAAAAGTAATCAGAGAAATAAGGCGTCTGGCGGTCGATCAGCTTCTCCAGCTGATCGATCGTCGCCTGCTGCGCCTGGAAGCGGCCAGCCCGCGCCAAATAAGCGGGGCGCTTGTAGCCCATCAGCATCGTCGTCAGCGTCTGAATATCGAAGGCCGCCACCGGGACGCCGCCGCCCTCAGTCAAGTGGCCGTGGCCCTGCTCATCCACCTTCAGCGTGAATTTGCCCTGATTCCATTCCAGCATCGGGTCATGAAGCATGAAGGTCAGTTGGCATTCCGCCGCCTGGGGCAGGAACGGATATTGCTTCACGAAGCGGTGAATATCGACGATTCGTGCCATATAGTATGGGGAGATCGTCTCCTTGATGTCGCTGTCCTCAAGCAGGAAGGCGAGAGGCTCAGTCGTGTAAATATGGCCTTTGACCCGCGTAATCATCGAGAAATGGGCGCTGATGAAATTCCACAGCCCCGCGCGCGCCTCTCCGTCAATGAACACCATTTCCTTCATGTGGAACACTTCTTCCGCAAGCCAATAGAGCAGATAGCCTTGCGGCTTCTGAGCCTCGTCATAATAGACCGCCACCGTCAGATCGTCCAGATCCCAGCGCAAATATTCTTCCCATGCGAGATCGCTCCGCAGCATCGCTCCGTGATGGGCCATGGCGAAGCGTCTGTATACGTCGCGAATATCCGGGTGATCAATCGAGAGCCGCTCCACGCTGCCGGGCACCGTCTTGAGCTTCGGGAGCTGCGTATCCTTCACCTCGAACGAGATTTTGTCGGAGATGATCTCCCAGCCCTTGCGGCGGTAGAACGGAATCGAATACGGGTACAGATACGATATCGATTGCTTACGTGCGCGCATATTTGCGAGCGCCTGGCGCATCAATTGGCTCATCAGGCCGAGATTGGCGTATTCCGGATAAGTGCCTACGCCGGTCAAGCCGCCCATATCATAGATCTCTCCGAAAATATTGACCTGAAACGGATACACGGCCAACTGGGAGATCAGCTTGTCGCCATCGAACCAGCCGAGCACATCGGCCTCCTTGAGCACAGGCAGCTTCGCCTGCGCAATCTCGCGGTTCTCCCAGCCGAACGTCTGCAAATCATGGTTCGTGACTTGAAATACATAGCGAAGCAGGTCATTGAATTGGTCTCCATGTTTCGGTTCGACCTTTTTCATTTTCAGTCTGTCTTGGAGCTTCTGGCGGCTCATCGCATGTCCCTCCACATTTTGTCTTTACCGTTATTAAGTAGTGTATCCAAGCATGCTTATGAATGCAAACGCGAATGGACTGCGGCCGTGAACGCTGGTTGACATCCCCTCTCACGTACCTATATAATCGGTATAACCGAATAGCGCTTTCTTCATTGAAGGGGAGTAGCTACTACAATAAAGTCGTCATTTCGGGCTTATCGCGCCCCGGCTTTATTGGCAACGCCAGCGTTGTAAGCAAGACCTTTACCGCATGTGCAGGGTAGAGGTCTTTTTTGTATACATCGAGGCCTTTACCGTCTAACGGTAGAGGCCTTTTTTCGTTCTACATTCTGTTGGGGGGGTGATCCGCACAGCTTACGTCGATGGCTTATCAGCTTACTGAATGTCAACTTAGAAGATACACAACATACCTATCGAAAATCGGTTGGAGGGATGACATATGAATTGTCCAATCTGCAATGATGTCCGGATGCGCGAAGTGGAGAAGGAAGGCGTAGCGATCGATGTATGCCCGAGCTGCAAGGGCGTCTGGCTGGATCGGGGAGAGCTGGAGAAGCTGATGTCCGACGTCCGAAGAGAACGCAAGGAATATCAGGAATGGTACGACGAGCGGGACCATCGTCCGTATAAGGGAGATTACGGCCATTACGATTCGGGTCATCGCCCGCCATCCTACAAGCCGCACAAGAAAAAAACGGTGCTCGACCGGTTGGGCGATTTGTTCGACTGAGCAGCTTCCTCGCTCCGGCTTATTGTCCCGGAACGGCAAAACACAGGCCATGGCCTGTGTTTTGTGCGGTTCAGGCATGATGGCATGGCATCCGGTCACAAGGAATTAGGGATGTAGTCCTCTTTCAGGATCCTTCGCGGACAAGGATTACGTCATGCCCGTGGTTAAGGCCGGCGCGAACGGCTACGTCATGAAGGATATTATGCCAAATGAGCTGGTTCAAGCCATCATCGAGGTTCATAGAGGGCAGGTCAAGCTTCATCCGAATGTGACGGAGCAGTTGATGTCCCATCTCTCTGCGCAGCCGAGCGAAGCGCCGGAGGACGGCGATCCGCCGCTGGAATTGCTGACGAGCCGCGAGGTGGAGGTGCTGCGGCAGATTGCCCGGGGCTCAACCAATAAGGAGATCGCGGCCCACTTCAATATTAAGGAGAAGACCGTGAAGACGCATGTCAGCAATCTGCTGGGCAAACTGGGGATGAATGCCCGGACGCAGGCGGCGGTATACGCGGTCAAGCGGGGATTGGCCGAGTGACAACTACATCTAAAGTCGTAGAAAAGCCCGATATTTGATCGGGCTTTTTTGGTATGCTCGTCCCCGCCTTCCTGCCGACGCGCTTCGTCCGGAGTCTTGCTATGCTGAAGATGGAAGCTCAAGTAGCAGAGATGCGCAAAAGGAGAATGTCAAATGAATCAAGTCTTATTCGTCAAAGCCAACTGCCGTTCCCTCGATCAATCGGTAAGCGTAAAGCTGTATCATGCGTTTTTAGAAAATTACCGGAAAGCCAATCCGTCCGATCGGGTGATTGAGCTTGATTTATACCAGGAGGATCTTCCTTATTACAACGGTGTGATGCTGGACGGCATGGCCAAGCGGCGTACAGGAGCAGAGCTGTCATTGGCGGAAAAGGAAGCGGTCGGCCGAGTCATGAGCTTCCTGGATCCGTTCGTGACAGCGGACAAGATTGTGTTTGCTTTTCCGATGTGGAATTTCACGGTTCCTGCCGTTCTGCATACGTATATCGACTATGTGAGCCAGCCGGGCATCGCTTATCGTTACACGCCCGAGGGCCCTGTCGGCATGCTCGGCAACAAAAAGGCGGTGCTGCTGAATGCCTGCGGGGGAGTCTATTCCAGCGGTCCGGCGGGGGATCAGGAAATGGCCGTGAGCTGGATGAAGCATAATCTGGAGTTGCTGGGGATTCAAGACATCGTCACCGTCATCGTGGAAGGGCATGAGCAATATCCGGAGCATCGGGAGCGCATGATTGACCAAGGCATAGCGGCCGCGATGAAGACGGCGGCAGCCTTCTAGGAGGAGGAGTAGAGAGATGATGGCATACCTGGACGATTCGCTGCTCTGGCTTCTGCTGAAGCTGGGCAGGGAAAATGAGCCGGTGCCCCCAAACATACTGGCTGCAAGAGATGTCGCACAGATGGGAATCTACCATCGTTTGTATTAGCCTGGACCAAGGAGAAGAGCCTTCATGTCCGTCATGAAGGCTCTGTTACTGTTGGGGAGCTACGCGCGGGAGTGGCGGACGAACTGCTCTACGAAGTAACGCGGCTGGAGCGGCTCTGCGTGGCCTCCTGCAGCTTCTCGTTCCAGGACAGCGCCGCACCGGAGGAGAAGAATCGCTCCTTCAAATAAGCCCCGGTCTCCCGGGTATACATAGGCCGCGATATGTTGGCCTCGATATAATGCTGCAATTGAGACGCAGTCAGCTCTCCCAATATGTAATTCTGATAGCTGACCGGGGCGAGCGAGAAGTGCATCTTCGCCGCCCAGTCCGGATAATGGGTATGCTCGGGCGGCTGGAGATGCTGAATCCGTCGGACGAGCTGCCACCAGCGCTCATTCAGCTCCTTCCCGCTGCCGGAGCGCTCGTACAGCTCGCGCTCGAACATGGTGAACACGAGATACCAGCGCATGCTGACCAGCATATCCCGGCGCAATGCCTGCTCAACCGAAGCTTCCTCCTGTATGAACACAGCATGCGGGCGATTCGCGAAAATGTACCGCTTCATCCATTCAGACTGCTTCGTCATTCTGCCGAACAGCATCGCGATCCCTTCGGTCGTCAGCGTATGGGCAGGCTTGCGCAGCAGGAACGGCAGCGACGGATCGATATATTTGTCATACGCCGCATGTCCGAACTCGTGCAGCATCGCGCTCAGCCAGAACTCACTCGCATCGATGCTCATCATGATGCGGGGCTGGCCTTCCCGGCCCATGCTTGTGCAATAGCCGAACGGGTATTTTTTGTCCCGCGGATACAGATCGCTTATGGCCATAATATCGGCGATCTCCAATCCCATACCGGTGAAAGTGTTCAGGACGATAACCTCTAACCGCCGTCCTTGCAGTTCATCGTTCATGCTCCATTGGCCTTGGGGCGGGGCGATCTGGAAAAAAGGATCCGTATAATGCCATGGCCGAAGCGGGCCGCCGCGAATGCCGAACCGGCGGCAGATGTCTTCGTCAACCTCCCGCTTCACTTCCTGATAGGGCTCCTCGCTTAACTCCAGCAGCTCGTTGAAGATCGCGAACGATTCCTCCACATCCAGCTCCTGCAGCGCGTAGCTCATCTGATAGTAATTATCGTACCCAAGGGAGCGTGCTTCCCGATTGCGCTGCTCCACGAGCGCAAGAAGCTGGTCTTCAACCCGGACCGCAATCTGCTTGGTGGCGAGCCAGGCCCGCTTGCGCAGTTCCGTATCCGCGCTATTCTCCAGTATCGAACGCAGATCGTTGTTCGAGACCGGCTTGCCGTCCAGTATGGGACGGTAGTTATTGAATACCTCGACGAGCTTTTTTGTCATATCCGCCGATTGGGCGGCAAGCTCCGGAGCCAGCTGCTGCTTGCCGAACATGGCGAGCAACTCGTCGAGCTGGCGGCGCTGAAGCGGGGACAGGCTCGGAAGCGCTCTGTACGTCTTGACTTTCTGGAATTGCTCCGTGTCCGAGCAATAACGGCTCCATTCGTTCTGCGCTTGCTCCAGCCGGTCATTCCATTCCTGTTCGCCGGTAGATGTGACTTTCCAGCCTATTTCGTCAATCTTGGCAAGCCGCTCCTTCACCGCTTCGTTCTGTCGTCTTAAAAAAGCTTCTAACTCCATCTAATAGACCTCCATTCGAGCGATAAGCAGGGTGCCTTCCTGTCGCACATCCGGGGGAGAAAAGCATCCGGATCGAAACATGATCAGAACGCCAATATTTGGACGAGGGCTGCCCGCTGAATCCTGACTTTTATGTGAAAGAGAAGAAGTTTCTAACGATATTTTCCGCAAGCTAAGGAATCCGATTATAGCTTACGCAAGAACCGATTTGGCCCCTAGACAAAAAACGGATTGACTAATGTGAAAAGCAAGCTAAACTGGAGCGGTAATTTAGTAATTTAGTGATTTAGTAAATAAGTGGGTTAGTAATATTGTGAATGAGGAGAGGGGGAGAAAATGAAAATACCAACAGCTTTCAAACACAAGCCTGTTGTCGTGTCAGAAAACGATGAGCAGGTTGACGGACGGCTCGCCCGAAGCACGGTGAATATGATCCGCGGGAGCCAGTCATCGGCCGGGTTGGTCTGCAAGGGGGTGTGATGACCGTGGCGGTATGCGCTGACAATGAGCGAATTCATGAAGATAGTAAGCTGTTCGGCCAAGGTTTGAGCGACGATGATGAGATGATTGGCGGACGTCTCCGGACGTAATCAAAATATTAATGGATATGGGGTATTAAAAATGTTTTCCAATCGTTATGTTCGAACGATTCTCTTTTCCCGGGCGCTGTTGCAGTTGGGAATTTGGATCCGGAATTATGCGGTCCTTCTTTATGTGACCGAATTGACGAATAATAATCCGGTGTATGTCTCACTGATATCGGTTGCGGAGTTTGCTCCGATTTTTCTATTCGCCTTTATTGGCGGTACCTTTGCCGACCGCTCGCGGCCGAAGCGGACCATGGTATGGAGCGATCTGTTGTCTGCCTTGTCCGTTGTGGCTGTGCTGCTTGCCCTCATGGACGGGGGATGGACTGCGCTTCTCATCGGTTCTTTTGTTTCCGCCAGCCTGTCCCAATTTTCTCAGCCTTCGGCCATGAAACTGTACAAGAGGCATGTGCCAGCTGAACAACTGCAGGGTGTGATGGCGATATCTCAAACTCTTGTCGCTGTCTTTATGGTTTTGGGTCCTGTCATCGGAACGTTTATTTTCATACAGTCAGGAATCGAAGTCTCTCTGATCCTGACGGCCGCTCTGTTCCTCGGGTCTTCGCTTGTATTAGCGTCGCTTCCCCGTGATGCGGAGGAACCGCGGTCTGGCGATGCTGGCGGATTCATGCAGGAGTTGATGGCCGGGCTGCGCTATATCGGGTCCAATCCAATTTTAAGTACACTCAGCGTGACTTTCTCGGCTGTCGGCTTGGCGTCAGGACTGACTCAGCCGCTTCAGATCTTTATTGTCATCGAGCAATTAGGACTAGAAAAACAATCTCTGCAGTGGTTTGTTATGACGAATGGGGCAGCCATGTTGGCAGGCGGAGTGGCCGTAATGGGGATAGCCAAAAAGGTGAAGCCGCAGTTGCTGCTCATGCTAGGCTTGCTTGTCGCTGCCGTCTGTACAATTGCAATAGGCGCGTCTACGATGATTTGGCTGACCATTGTTCTTTTGATGATCAGCGGTTTGTTTTACCCTTGTATTCACGGCGGAATCCAGACGCTCATTGTACGGAACACGGAAGGGGCATTTATTGGCCGGGTATCCGGGGCTATCACGCCAGTTTTTATGGGGATGATGGTGATTGGCTTGTTCATATCCGGCTATCTGAAGGATACGTTTTCCCTGCTCGCGGTATATGTGATCAGCGGTGGCTTGATTATGGCCGGTGCGATGTTGCTGCTTCCTATCGTATTGAGAAAGGATGAAACGCGGGGAGAGGTTCAGAACCATGGCGGCAATACGAGCAGTAATCGCGGTATATGAATCCTGTCCAGCTTATCGGGATCACCGTGTCGGTCAGGTGAAGCAGCTGCTGTCGCTGTTCGGCGTCTTTGCCTGCAGCGCTGGCCCCGTCTTGACGCGTCTTGCAGCGTCTTCCTAGTCCTCCTCGGCGCCATGCGTCCTGATTTCGTTGTTTGCGGCGAGTGCGAAGAACTGTACCGGATCCGGCCAAGACTGCTGAGCGCTGAATATCCCCGAGAACTGTCGAAATCCTGCGTAAACGCAGGTTTTTTCGTTATTTGAGCCGCTATTTGATGAGGTTCCTGCAAAAGTACATCATTTTCGCCAATTTTTGCTTTCGACCCATTGGCATGGCTGAAATTGATGCTGTTTTGCAGGAATTCCTCCTAAGGAATCAACGTTATAAGGGAAAACTGCATTTTTGCAGCTTTCGGCAAGTCGAACCGTGGAAGCATAGTGAGGCCGAATGCACCAGACAAACGGAACGAACAATGCGAACCTACCTTCCACATCAAAGTATTAAAATCATGGAGACTTGGGCGTGTCCAGCAAAAGTCGTTCCTGTTTTTACAGAGGTTGGGGGCGGCTCAGCCGGCTCACCGCAGCGCCTCAAGCAGGCGGCCCAACTCAGCCGTCCGGCGAAACATCGTACCTTCTAGGTGCTGGTTGAGCCTTGCAAAACCGCAGCCGCAGGTTCGCTGGAAGTAGCGTCATGCCCGGAATCGCGCCAATCTGCTTGGATTCAATTCCGGGACTACGTCCGCGCAGCGCTCCAGGATGGTTAAATGCACGGCGTGACAAAATACGGTCCATCCGATATGATGTTCGATGTTGCCGAGAACAACAAACTGCTCCCTGGAAGAATCCAGAGAGCAGTTGCTTTGTCCGGGCATGCGGAGGGGCGCTACAGCGGAAGGGTGAAATAGATTCCTAAGCCTCCCAGCGGATTGCGGTACGCGTGAATTCTGCCGCCGTGAGCTTCGATCATGCTCTTGCATGTCGCCAAGCCCAGCCCGCTGCCGCCGCCAGCGCGGGATCGGGCTGGATCGACCCGGTACAGCTTATCGAATATCCGTTCCAGCTCCTCGTCCGGCACTCCTTCGCCATTGTCCTCGAAAGAGATGCACAGGCTGCCGTCTTGAATCTCGCAGCTCAACCGGAGATGGACCGGTGGACTGACATAAACCAGCGCGTTATGCACGATGTTCGCAAACACCCGTCTTATTTTCTTCATATCCAATTCCACATGGACATCCTCAGGCACCTGACAGGTCCATTCCAGCCGGGCTTGATGCGCTTGCAGCTCTTCCTCATACTCCGTGCAGATGCTCTGGATAAAGCTCCGTACATGGATGCGCTCCGTCACGATTTTGAGCGTATCATGCTCCATGTCGCTGAAGGCGGAGAAATCCTCGACCAGCTTTTCGATATCTTTTGCTTTCCGGTGAATAATCCGGTAATAGTCCTCTTTTTTGGCCTCGGTCAGCGTCTTGCTTCCGGACAGCCGCTCCACGTAACCGATAATGGAGGTGAGCGGCGTCTTAATATCATGGGATACGGCTGCGATCATGTCGACCTGCTCGTTATGCGACGTTTCCAAGCGTTGTCCCATTTCCGCGAAATCCTTCATCAGCTCTCCGATCTCGTCTTGGCGCCGCTCCAGCTTGGGAAGCTTCATATTCTGGAAATGGAATGTCTTCATATAGGTATGAAGCAACGTGAGCGGCTTCACGATATGGCTCTGCAAATAAAAGATGAGCCCGATTACCGAGAGTACAAGTACGGAAATGACCAGCAGGAGCAGGCTCTTCATCGGCTTCACTTGCTCGTACCAGTCCGGGTATTGGAAGTCGATCAGATAGACGGCTTCGCCTTGAATCCGCACGACTTCCTTGGTTTGCAAGAGGGCGCTGCCTTCCCTGTGTTCCGCCGTTGCCGCTACTTCACGGCCATCGAGATCGGTCACCGTCATCTGGATATCTTGAGTCCCGGCTTCCGTCCGGATTAAGGCGGAGATGGCCCCCTCATCGG
Source organism: Paenibacillus thiaminolyticus (assembly GCF_003591545.1). Classification (GTDB taxonomy): domain Bacteria; phylum Bacillota; class Bacilli; order Paenibacillales; family Paenibacillaceae; genus Paenibacillus_B; species Paenibacillus_B thiaminolyticus_A. The sequence goes on along the minus strand of NZ_QYZD01000010.1, from coordinate 86,156 downwards.
GGTAGAGCGCCACGATATCCTCTATCAGCTGTTGCCGATATTGGGCATTTTCCTTGCCGATGGTCTGTGTGCTCTCCATGAACTTATCCGCCAAGTAGAATTGATAATAGCCGAAGACGAAAGCGCCGTTAAGCAGGGCGACAATGAAAAAGGCAAGAACGATTTTGGTTTTGATGCTGAATTTCAAGGAGCCAGTCCTCCCGTAAATTTATAGCCTACACCCCAGACCGTCACGATGAGCCGGTTCTCCGGATCGATTTTGTTGCGGATATTTTTGATATGAACGGTGACGGTATTCATATCGCCCAATTCGCTCTGTCCCCATACGGCGTCATAGATTTGCTCCCGGGACAGCACTTTATTGTGATGGTCCGCAAGGTAAGACAGGATTTGAAATTCCTTGGTCGACAGATCGATCTTTACGCCGTCCTTGAGCACCTCGTAGGTATCCTTGTCAATGATAAGATTTCCGTAAATCCGCTCCTGCCGGCGCGCCTGGCTGCGATGGTCCCTTCGGATATGGGCCTTCACCCGGGCGACCAGTTCATCGATGCTGAACGGCTTCGTAATATAGTCATCCGCGCCGATCTCGAACCCGACGACCTTATCCAGATCGCGGCTCTTGGCCGTGATGAATACGATCGGGGCCGTCACGCGGTCCCGAATGGTGCGGCAGATCTCGATCCCGCTCCCGTTCGGCATCATAATATCGAGCAGCAGCAGGGCGTAGGAGCGATCCTTCGTCAGCTCCAACACGTCCTGCCCGCAATACGCCTTGACGGCAGCAAAGCCTTCGTCCTCCAGACTGTCGGCAATCAAATCGACGATCTCCTTATCATCATCGGCAATTAATACGCATGGCTTCATCATTTGCTATTCCTCACTTTGCAGCTATCCTTTCCCCTTCTACTGTAAGCGAAAAAACTATAAAAACAATAAAGCGATAATGAAGAATTGTGAAGCGGGGGGGCGGCCGAGCCTTCATAATTTTTCACATTTCTTTTATTCGGGCTTCAGAAAAAGTTGTTATTGTTGTATTGTACCTCAACGGGAAGGGGATAGCGACTGCCCTGCGGCACCTGACCATTTCTCGTAAAAACGGTTCTCTTCTGCTTGCGTTAATGTTATTTTTAAATAGAGCTGGCATGCTGGTAGTCTAACGATCGGATCGGTGGGAAAAGTCATAGTCATCGTGAAGGGGAGCCGTCTTTCGGATTCGTCTATTGATTCGATCGCCCCGGATCCGCGTTAGGTTGAAGTTGTTCCCTTTTCATTCTGAATAGAGCTTATAGAGAGGAAGGAAAGGGCGGGGAAGGATGCAAGCATAAATAAGTGGGTTTCCGGATAGGAGCAAAGTATGTTTCAGCAAATCATTGATTTCTTTATGGATTATGGGGCCTGGGGATTGTTCATCCACGCGTTCGCCGATGCGGTTATTTTTCCGATACCGGCGTTTTTCCTGCAGGTGTCGCTCAGCTTGCTCGATCCGTCTAACGCGCTGTGGTTGGCGACGATCGGCTATATCGCCTGTCTGCTCGGCACGCCTTTAGGCTATTTGATCGGCAAGGGGCTCGGCCATTCCATTATGTACAAATTTCTCAAAAAGGAATGGGTCGATTCCGCCACCGAGATGTTCAAGAAGCGGGGGGAGGCGGCTATCCTCATCGGTTCGTTCACGCCGATTCCTTTTAAAGTGTTCACCATTTTATCCGGCTGCCTGAAGTTCCCTTTATGGCGCCTTATCGCTTATGCTGCGCTGGGAAGAGCGGTCAAGTTCTATGCCATCGGTATCTTGTTCTACCTCTATGGCCGTTCGGCTGAAGGGATGGTTCACCAGGTCTCCCTTTACATTTGCGTTATCGCCGTCCCGATCATTGTCGTATTTCTGCTGCTTCGCAAAAGGTATCTCAAAAGAAAGGAAGCGGCTGCAGCGCAAAATATCGAGCAATCGAGCAATAATATTTGATGAAACATAGCCGGCACCGACGTCTATCGGGCAGCCGGCTTTTTGTTGTGGCGGCGAGGGGAGGGCTTAGGCCGTCCGGAAGCGGCGGCGCGCGATCAGAACGGCCGCCATGCTCAGGGCCGTTGAAATGTCTCGGGCGGCGCTTGCTCAATCTCATTGCGGGCCGATAAAATTTACATACAATTACGTTGGAATCAAGCCTCATGCATTCATAAAAATACCCGTGAAGAAGCTCACTTTGGTGACTCAAAGTGTTCCTTCACGGGGAGCGTTCGGATAAGACTGGATAAATGTGAAACACGTATGGTATGATGGGCCTATCTTTGACAGGAGTATATACGCTTTAATTTATGCGCCGAAAAAAAAGGTCTGAGGTGGAGCGATTGCCTGTTACGGACATTCGTGGCCGGGTTATGCCGATGGTGCGGCGCTATGAGGTGATTGGCTTCGAGCCGGCTTCAGCTTGCTGAGCAAGTAGCGATCAAGACCGAAGCGGCCGGCGTTCGTATAGGCAACCAGGATGAACATGGTAAGGAGCATCATCACCGGGTTGATGCTGATGGAACCGCTTAGCAAAAACGACGTATTCATCACGATACCGAAGAATGCTGAGGTTCGGGTCAGAACCCCCAGGATGAGTCCGATGCCAACGAGTAGCTCTCCCCATTGCACCATGAGGCTGAACATATTGGCATGGGGAAGCGCAACATGCTCCAGGAACGACGCCCACCAGCCTTGGACGACGGGGCTTTCCCCGCCGGCTTTGGCCACGGCGCTCTTCAAAAATCCGCTCGCATCAAAGCCTCCGGCGAATAGTTTGTGAATGCTGGCCGATATCCAGGTGTAGCCCACATATATGCGGATTACCAAAAGCAGCACGGATGCCCACACGTTCCTCCTTAAAAAGTCGATCATCAATAATTCCTCCTTCAATTTTTGGGAATATGCCATAATAAGGCTACATAAACACTTTAAAGCGCAAGTGTCAAAATTTCAAGATTCAAGAAGGCTATTTTTGCAAAAAAATACGTCCAAATGTATTATTCATTCATCGTTGCTGAACATGATTCACAGAGGTTGACTTTTCATCATGTTGTAACTATAATTGTTACACCAAGCCGTGAATGACGGCTTCTCCTTTTTAGTAAGTTGTAACTATAGAAGTTACAACGCGGAATGTTCAGAAGGTGAGGGAACGATAATGACGGTGAAAATCAAGGCTTATTCCGATTTTATATGTCCATTTTGTTATCTGGGAAAAGGCCCGTTGGATGAAATCATGAAAGAAAAGGATGTCGAGGTAGAGTGGATGCCATTTGAGCTGCGCCCGGCGCCTTATCCCAAGATCGATCCTTGGAACGAGCCGGATAAGCTGAGCTCATGGGATGCCTTTATTTTGCCGACAGCAGAGAAGCTTGGGCTTGAAATGCGTTTACCTCGCGTGTCTCCGCATCCGTATACTTACTTGGCATTTGAAGGATATCAATTTGCGACAGAGCACAGGAAAGGCAACGTCTATATGAATCGCGTGTTCGCGGCCTTTTTCCGGGAGGAGCAAAACATTGAAGATATCGATGTGCTGACGAAGCTGGCAGGGGAAGTGGAGCTGGACACCGACTCATTCCGCGAGGCTCTCGTCTCCCGCCAATACCGTGAAGCCCACCAGGAAGCGATCCAGCATGCGTATGAGGAAGCCCGAATTACGGCCGTGCCGACCTTCATCATCGGCGACCAAGTCATTCAAGGGCTCGCGAGCAAAGAGCGATTGGCTCAGGCCATTGAGCGGGAAGCAGCGATCGCAAAGTGACGAAAAATGCCGCGATCACTTCGGATCGCATCGCTGACATTTTGAAGACATCGCTGATGCTCCGTCCTCGTTCAATATGCAAAGCGGGCGCATGGTCGTCCTGATGGACGGCGAGCATGAGAAATTGTGGGATATCGTCAAGGAGACGCTTCGTTCCCGCGTTCCGGCCGATAATTTTGAAGCGACCGCGCAAAGACTGCAGGGCTTCCGCGATGGTGCAGGAACGATCTTGTTCTTCGAGGATCAAGCGACGATTCAGCGCATGCAGGAAAATGCGCCTAGCTATAAGGAACAATTCCCATTCTGGTCCCATCAAGGCAGTGCCATGCTGCAATATGCGGTATGGATGTCGTTGGAAGCCGATGGTATCGGTGCCTCCCTGCAGCATTACAATCGGATTATCGATGAAGAAGTGAAGCACACTTGGGGGATTCCGCAAGAATGGAGCTTGATTGCGCAAATGCCATTCGGCGAGCCGGACGAACAGCCGGGCGAGCGCAGCTTCTTGCCGTTCGAAGATGTCGTGAAGTTCCATCAATAAGGGCCAAATCATACCGATTCATGGAGTATTGAATATGTCTAATCAACCGAACAATGCCGATACTATCCGCCGTACCTATGCCGGGCCCGAGCATTTGCTGGCCGCTCTGAGCGACCGTACAGAGTGGACCGAGGCAGCAGGTTATCCCTATGGGGGTACTTACTATGGCGTGGACAGCATCAAGAAGCATGTATTTGAACGCCTCGGTACGGAATGGGATGGCTTTACGGCCACCGTGCATACGTATCATGAGGTGAAGGACAAGGAAATCGTCATTGCGGAAGGCATCTATACCGGCGTCTATAAAGCTACGGGGAAATCCATCCGCGCTGACTTCGTCCATATATGGGAGCTGGAAAGCGGGAAGATCGTGAGGTTCAAGCAATACGTAGACAGCCACATCGTCGTTCAAGCGATACGGAATAACTCTTGTGTGCAGCATGCCGCTCATCTATTGAGCGGCATATTGTGCATTCGCAAGAAACTGCGATGTAAACTGTTTACAAGCCTTTTGACGAGAGATTTTATTTAATTTTTTTATTTGTTCAGCCTCTAAATTCGTACTCCCCCCAGTGTCGCGGGTTTATTTGCAATCTCTTAATCAGCGCAGGAGTGCCATGACACCTACGGGAAATTTTTCGTGAACTTTGATGCGTTAGAACGTATTGTCTCCCGGTCTCGGGGTGTTACAAAGCGAGAGAGGGAAAAAGTCTCGGGGACGGGTCTCGGAGGAGCACGGCGGATAGGTTATTTACGTAAAGTGGAATGTTTACATTTTAAAATAGAAATGGTAAAATATAGGCGGTCAATTATTGGAAATGGGGGAAGGTGTATAGCGTGGCACAAGTATTGTCCATTGGGGAATTAATACAACGCTACAGACATAAAAGGGACATGACTTTATCGCAATTAGCTGAATTAACAGGCTTACATAAAGGTACAATATCAAAAATCGAAAACGGGGACGTTAAAAGGCCGGAATATAAGACCATCCGTCCGCTTGTAGAAACATTGCAGATACCTTTAGAGACTTTGGTCGAACTGCACATCACTGTGGAAAACAGAGCAGACACCCTCCTCTTCGTGTTGCAGGACGTGATTCAGCATTCTGGCACTGCCGAGCTGGTGACCAAAGTAGGGAGAAAATTTTTAGAATACCCCCAGTGACGATAGTCACGCCTTGGTGGAACGGCTTTATGACTTCGCGGGCCACGTGGAAAGTAAGGAGATTAAATTAGCCCTATATCAAGTCATCGTTGACTATTCTCGCGACCATGGAATCATGCCTTTTCTAGCAAGAGGGATGTTTCAGGTATACTTAATCGAACGGGATGACTTTACTCGGTTGCGAAAGGTATACGACAATGGCAAGCATATCGTAATGTATGCACAATTTTTAAGTTTGGAAGACCGTATCATGCTCTATTACAAGCTGGGTATTCATGCGTATAATTTATTTTTGTACTCACAGAGCATCGATCTTCTCCTTCCTATTATTGAGGAAGCAAAGTCAGACAATGAGTACTATATATATGCTCTCGGTATATTGCGGGGGGCATACTTTCGCATTGGGGAATACGATAAGTCCGAATATTACACTCACCTCTATTCACAGTATGATGTTCCTTACATCAAAGAAAATACCCTGTTGATGAACGCAATGCTTGATGCCAAGAAGGGTAAGATTAGCAGAGCGTTAGCCCAATTTACATCTTTGTTAAAAACGTGTGATCAAAATATAGCCTTACAATCTTTGAATCACTTAATGATTCTTTATTTAAAGGAACATGGAATAGATGAAATTGAAGGAAACTTGCTTTCTTACCCAATTAATCCACAACAGATCAGCGACAAAAATCCCATCATGATTTCACAACTGGCTGTATATTATTACCATCGAGCGGAGTATTTCATTATTGTTGGAGAATTCGACAGAGGTGTTACTGAGTTTCTCGAGGGATTAAAGTGAAGCATTTCGTGGCAAAATTATATATCGGTCTTCTGAGCGCTGCCATTATCGGGGAAGCTGTAACTTCTTTAATAGCATTCAGTGGGGACGGAATTCATCCTTGGTAAATAACCTACGAGCAGAATATTTCATTAACATGGTATAACTCCGAGCGCATTTTTGGGTGTTGGTGGGACGTATCCATGGTAAGAGTACCTATTAGGTACTCTTTTTTTTGGCTATTCCCCCTCCGTTTCCTTCAATTGAATTTAATGGTATTTCCTACGACTCCTATTATACTTATTATAAATAACCCCATTATCAAGAACTGTGATGTGAGGTGATAACAATTGTACACGACGATACACTAAATAAAGTTAATGGACTGAAACAAGAGTTAATCGAGATTGTACATGAAAAAGGGAAATTTACAGATGACGAAGTAGTCCGAGTTAGTCAACAACTAGATATTTATATACTTGAGATTCAAAAAGACATAAAAAGAAGTTCGAATAAAAGGAAGCCAAAAAGTGCTTTGTAAGAGGTTTCAACAAAATAAGATTATAATTTTGATCTTGTTATATTTCACCATAAATGGTAGGTTACTAGGAAAGATGCTCTTCATCCCATCAATAGAAAAAGATAGTGCTATTACATACAATGTTTTTCCTCCGCATAAAACATGATGCACAGTCTGCTTTCAATTTTGAAGAGATATCTTTACCTAAACAAAAGGAGGAGATTTGTTTGAAGAAAAGGTTGATCGCATCATTAGTAAGTGTAAGTATGGCGTTTGCAACATTCACGCCCAGCTTATTTGCCCTCTCTGCGGGGGCAGAAGCAGCAGCGACTCCAGCTAAGGGATCGGTCTCTTTATCACAACAGCAGGTGTCTGTACGTGATATCGTGCCTTCTGAGTATTTGTCAAAGCATGCAGGCAAATTTAGTAGTTTTGCGGAAGTGAATAAAGCAACTGGATACTCCACAGCCGCACCAACGCATGGAACAAACAAATTACACGCATCGAACAACGGGGCTATCATTGTGAACTCAGTTGATGAGTACGCGGCACTTTTGAACTACTTCAATGACTTGACTGCGTTGCCGCAACAAAACGCTACGGTCGTAGAATCCCAACAGACAAACCCTGTTCAAACATTTGCGGATTCAGGTACGCGCACTAAAATATTCGAGGAGACGTGGAACGACCTTGGTATATCTTGGATGAAAGCGTTTGTAATTGCTGAAGTCTCTAACAAGGATGATAAAATTATTGGTACTCCTAAAACCGATAGTGGTTATTATGGCTTCCATCCAGGAACTTCTTGGGAACATAATGATAAAAGGTCTCATGCTATAGTGAATGATGATAGGACTGGTGGTCACGCCAATATTTATGGAGACTTGACTCTCCATATTATTGTTGAGGGCATCGGAAAAATAATGACGAAGGAATTGTATAAATTCATGAGATTCTAATACACATCAAACAACGAGCGATGATTCATAAAGTCGCTCGTTGTTTTATATACTGATTACAGGAGGTGTTCATATCATATGGAAAACAACGACAAAAAGAAATCAAGAATGAAAAAAATCATTTGGACGATTGTAATATTCCTACTGATTTTATTTGTCTTCAACCTTGTTCAATTTATACTTATGACGGATTCTGTGGAACCATAGGGCTTTAATGCCCTCCTTTTTAGGGGAGTGTGTTATTCACAAGGTCAGTCAGGGTCAAAATCGCCTAATAAAGGCTATGGTAAAAAAAATGTAAAAAACAAACAAGAGCACCTTTGACAATATTCTTGTTTGTTCGTTAAACGTACATACCTCCAATCATTTTAATGACTTAACAATCTGTCCTGCGCCATGAAAGTCTTTGCGCTTTATGTTATACACTCCACTATCGTATTAGTCGGAAAACACGTATGTTTCTTGTGCTGGTGAAGCAATAACGTTCGTAATTAAAGTAAAAAGGAACACTTTTGGGGTGTTCCTTTTTACTTTGTAACTCTTTTGTGTCCTATCAAGGGGTACTTATCCGAGACCAGTCACCCGTTTTGTGGCTCGTCCTTTACAAATAGTCTACTTATCACACCTAGACCCCATCCCAAGAATGCGGCCACAAGCCAACCAGTCTTTCCATTTTCCTCGTCTATTAGATATTCCATTGCCCCCAAAGTATACTAATGCAACACACGAAACTATGGATACTATGAAACTTAGGGCAGGGCGCGAGCGTATGCAACTGCACCTGATGGAAAGAACATTGGAGAACTGGTTAAAATTGATGCGAGAAATGAAAAAAATGACGTAGCAACTCTTTCAATAGTAGCAACAGCTTTATCTACTTTGTTGAAAGTTCCATACAGTACAATTATCACTGCAATAAGTGGAGCAGTAGGTTTCAATGCTAAAGATGTATACTACGTCCCAGCGAATTATCGTGTCTGGGGTTATGGGACATTTACAGTCTTAATGTTTTACGATGGCCCTAGTTACAATAAAATTATTTCTACTACCGAGCCTTCGTGGATTGAAGGATGGAAGTCTAAATCATAAAACAAACGCTCCTGCGTTTATTGTATTTGGCTAATATATTTGTGTCGCAATTCACTTCTGTTGACGGAAGTGAATTGCGACTTTTTCATTTTCAGTGATGCCCGCTTAGGGTATAATTGGCAGTAAAACATCCACGAGTTCGCCTACAATCATAAGAAGGGATCAAATGTTCAATAAGGAGGAACGTGTCGTGTTTATTAACCCGTACAAAAACCGAAAAAAAACTTATCTCACCTTGGAATTAATCATAACTGTGGGCGTGGTTGTTTTTGCAGTAATTTCATTTGCAAGTCCTGATGGTTTCCAGTTCTCTTGGTTTTTTCTTTTAGTGTCACTCATTTTCTTCATAAGAGTGATTGAAATTAAAGGAATGGGCAACATTATCAATTTTGCAATATACTTCACTGTGTCCGTAATCTTATTCCTTATTCCGTAGGAAGTGCCGGTGGGGCGTGGCGTAGACAGGTTGCTTCTTTACGCGGGAACCAATCATCTCTAACGCTTGCGGGCCGTTATTGACTGCATCAAAATAGTAAAGGCGAAAAACATTAACAACAACTTAGGTTAGGCAGACATAAAAAACCTTTTGGGTGTTCCTTTTAAATTGCTTTGTAACTACTTTTATGTCCTGTCAAGGAGTACTTACCCGAGACCAGTCACCCGTTTTGTGGCTCGTCCTTTACAAATAGCCTACTTATCACTCCTAGACCCCATCCCAAGAATGCGGCCACAAGCCAACCCGTCTTCCCGTTTTCCTCGTCTATCAAATATTCCATTGCCCCAAAGTATACTAACGCAACACACGACACTATGGATACCATGAAGCTTAGGGCAGGGCGCGAGTGTGTAAAGTTCTACTCGCAATCTTTATGTTTTCGTTTTTCTAACCCCTCGTAACCATACACCTTGTCACGACGACGCCATTTCGCCAAAGGGAAGCCTTTTTTAGTGGGAAACTTGAAATCGCCGGATACCTCAGTGATAAGGATCATAATATAGAAAAATCAAATCCGACGATTTCTAACATTTTTAGCTATTGAATCTAACGAATAGAAATGGTAAATTGAATCTATTACTAGTAAAATTTACTAGATCATAAGGTTGGTGATGATCTTGAGTAAAAAAATCATGGTTCCAATCATTCTTTTCATCGCAGCAGTTATCACCACGGTATACTTGCAAGCTAGCAGCCCCATGTCTTCTCGAACTGAATCCGAAGATTTAACCTTACAGGAGGCCCTTGAGCTTGGCATGGCGACAGCATGGGAATGGGATTCGTCCGCTGTGCCTTTTTATTTGACCAGCGTAGACGATGAATTGGGCACAAGTAGCGGACATCAAGGCAAGAGAGAACGATGGAATTTGCAAGTAGGAACTCCGGATAACAAGCGGGCGGTTATTGCTATTCGTAAAGGCGCTATTGAAGGACTGTATCCAGGTGTCGGACCATTTGTAGAAACTCATGTCATCAATAGGGAAGAGGTTGTGTTCGATAGCCCCGAATTATTGTCCAGGAGCAAGACAGAGCATGATCTGCTGCCGGGTAAGGATTGGGCTAACGGGTATCACTTTGTCTTGCAAGTGCTGGATGGCCAATCAACCATTACGGTGATTGGCTTGGATAAGGCGTTACATCAACAAAAGATAGTATTTGAATCTTCATCAAGCGTAACGATGAATTAACATTTTCTTGTAAGGTGGTGGTGTATACATAAAAGGCGAATGTAACGAAAGGAATTTGTCTCTCTAGAGGAACAGGTTATCGAACCAGGTTGTATTACTCATTTTTATTTGGAGGTAAGCAAATGAAAAAAAGTCTTATGGCGATTCTTCTCGTTGCTCTTGTAACCTTATCACCAATTTCAGCTTCTGCTGCTACGACTTACACGAATCAAGATTTCACAGCATATCTGGGTCCATCCGGAGTGAGTAAGCCCGTGTTCGCCAGCGGCGCTTCTGCCTATATTGGAGGGGTCGCCGTACATCCATACTCCTGGGGGAGCAGCAACTGGAACAAACCCATTTATCCCTTCGGCACCATGTTGGTGTTAACAGGAAATAACCGGATTGTGACTCCCGACGGCTCTTCCTTGAACACGTTTATTGTGGAGGATACAGGTGATCTGAACAATACTCAGGGGCTTAGCTACAGATGGGTGGATGTGTATTTTGGGAAGTATTCTACAGCCAATTATCAGGCTGCCATTCAATTCGGCAAGAAGAAATTTAGCTATACCGTAATTGATTAGGGCACTTCGGATGCCTAATAACGCCGCTGACTTCCAAGTATGGAAGCCTAGCGGCGTTTGTCGTTAAAAAATACTGTAGTCAATCTCGTCACCGCTTGATGTAGACAGCTGAAAATAAATTGGCTTCCCAGGTGCCGGATTATCGATCGTAACGATTTTCAGGCCGGAATGCACAGGTTTGCCTTCAATGACGACTTGCTGGTTGTGATATTTCATATTTTTCACATCGGTATTCATAATCACGACAAGGATTTTATCCAGTTGTAACGCCGTTAAGTTGTGATATGCGTTCTCCATTTCTGTCACGATGCCCACGTTATGAGTAAAGTCATACAGAACGGAAGCGTTCGTGGGGGACGTAAATAACCGATGCTTAGCGAAGTGTATTCGATTGGGCACATACGACCAGCGTTCATAGGTGCTATGCCAGTAAGGCAAATAAGACGGTCTTGTCCATTGGGGAAGATCTGCGATCACGACATAGGCCAGTGGTTTTCCTTTCTTCATTACATCGGAGATTGGCAGTAAATTTCCGGGTACCGGTGACTGATGAAAGGGCGGATTAGGCAATGTAACGGGAGATGGCGGTTCCAGATTCTCTAATTGTTGTTTACAAGTTGGAGCAAGCGCATAGGACAGAGTGTGAGGTGTTGCAGCAGCAAATGTAATCATGACGAACAACAATATCGATGTAATCTTTGTATTCATGTGTGCAGCTCCTAGTTCGATTTGCTTTTAGTTTACATATTATGGGGAGATTTATACCGGCCATCGTTCGGAGTAGAGGAACGCAGGCAGGATTCGCTATAATGGATACAGTGCTTGAGGAAAGGAATGTAAATATGAAGAAAGTCATCGTAATCGGGGCAGGGATTCTTGGGGCAGCGACAGCTTATCAGTTGGCCAAAATGGGTGCGGATGTCCTTATCATAGACCGCAAAGATACAGGGCAGGCTACGGATGCCGCGGCCGGCATTATCTGCCCCTGGCTCTCGCAGCGGCGCAATCAGGCTTGGTACCGGCTGGCTACAGCGGGCGCACGTTTTTACCCCGAATTGATTCAAGAATTGACCAGCGAGAGCGAAACAGAAACCGGCTATGCTCAAGTTGGTGCACTAAGTATTCATGACGATATGGAGAAAATCAGCAAGATAGAGGAGCGGGCACAGTTGCGAAAGGCGGATGCGCCGGAAATCGGTGACATTACCCGGCTGAATGAACAAGCAACCCAGGAGCTGTTTCCTCTGTTGGCGGAAGGGTATCATTCTGTACATATTAGCGGGGCAGCCCGTATCGATGGCCGTGCGCTGCGCGATGCGCTGATCCGATCGGCACAAAGAAATGGGGCCGTCCTGATCGAGGGGGATGCTGCGCTTTACTATCAAGCGAACCGTGTAACCGGAGCAGCTGTCGGTGCTGAAAGCTTCTCGTCTGACGAAGTCATCGTGTGTGCAGGGGCGTGGGCCAATCAACTGCTGCAGCCTGCAGGTATTCACTTTAAGGTAAGTTATCAAAAAGCGCAGATCATGCATCTGCAGGTTCCGGGTAGACAAGACACGGGGACCTGGCCTGTAGTGATGCCGCCGTCTGATCAATATCTGCTAGCTTTTGACGCACAAAAGATCGTGATGGGCGCGACGCACGAAGATGACATCGAAGGTTACGATACAAGGGTAACAGCAGGCGGAATCCAGGAAATCCTGAATAAAGGGTTGGGATTGGCACCGGGCTTAGCCAACAGCACGGTGCAAGAGGTAAGAGTCGGTTTTCGTCCTTTTACGCCCGGCTTTCTTCCGGTAATAGGCGCTGTTCCTGGCTGGGATGGCCTGATCACGGCCAACGGACTTGGAGCGTCCGGATTGACGATGGGCCCATTTATTGGATTGCAGCTCGCAAAGCTGGCATTGGGAATGGATCTGGATATTGATATCCATGATTATGATATTCGAACAGCAATGGATGAATGCTAGATGAATGCATGTCGTCAGCATCTTAAACCGAACCTTACCATATAGAACTCCCGCGGATGTAGGACATTCGCGGGGGTTTGTCTTCATTATGAGGACGTAATCCGAGGATTGAGACGGCCGGCATTCTAATACGGCCTATATTTTTTAGGCATAGTTTCTATGCACAATATATATTTCACGATGGAAATGAGGGTGTGTAAAATAAAGGAAGCCGCAGTATGCAGCGGTACAATTGTCGGGGGGATACGATATGAACAATGCCGAAATTGGCCAAGTTAAGAACCGGCACAAAGCACTAGGTTTATCGGATCAGCAGGTTCTTGAAATGTATCAGCATATGGTGTTGGCGCGCAAAGTAGATGAACGGATGTGGATTCTAAATCGTGCGGGAAAGATCCCTTTTCTCGTGTCCTGCCAAGGTCATGAAGCAGCACAAGTAGGAGCGGCTTATGCGTTGGATCGAATGAAAGATTTTCTTTGTCCGTATTATCGGGACATGGGTATGGCTATTGTATTCGGGATGACGGCAAAGGAATTGATGCTTTCCGCTTTTGCCAGGGCGGGAGATCCAAACAGTGGCGGACGCCAAATGCCAGGACATTACGGAAGTAAAAGACTGAATATTCTTTCCGGGTCCAGTGTCGTCTCGAGTCAAGTGCCGCATGGTGTTGGAATCGCTTTATCTGGAAAAATGCAAGGAGAAAAACTCGTCGTATTAACGGCCTTTGGGGACGGGGGCAGCAATCAAGGGGAGTTTCACGAAGCGGCGAACTTTGCGGGGGTGCACAAGCTTCCTGTCATTTTCTTGTGCGAGAACAACAAGTATGCCATTTCTGTCCCCTTTTCAAAGCAGGCGGCTTGTGACAGTATCGCGGATCGGGCACAAGGCTATGGGTTTCCCGGCATCAGTGTGGATGGCAATGATCCTTTGGAGGTATATAAGGTCACGACAGAGGCGGCCGATCGGGCAAGAAGAGGAGAAGGGCCAACGCTTATCGAGGCGGTCGTCTATCGTTTGGTCCCTCATTCCAGCGACGACGATGATCGCACCTACCGTTCCCGTGCAGAAGTGGAAGAAGCCAGGAAGAAGGATCCGCTAGTAACCTTCAGCAATTATCTTAAAGATGCGGGGCTATTAGATGAATCAAAAGAAAAGGAAATCCATGACCGGATGCTCATGGAAGTCGATGAGGCCACGGAATATGCGGAGATTGCCCCGGATTCGGCTCCGGAAGATGCCCTTAAGCACGTGTATGCAGAATAGGGGGAGTGAGAAATGGCTGTAATTTCTTATATTGATGCAGTGACTCAAGCTCTTCGGGAGGAAATGCAGCGAGATACCAGGGTATTTGTACTAGGAGAAGACGTTGGGGTACGCGGGGGGGTATTTCGGGTTACACAGGGATTTTATGAGGAGTTCGGGGAACAACGGGTTATCGATACGCCCCTATCCGAAGCGGCTATTGCAGGTGTATCGGTTGGGGCAGCCGCTTATGGAATGAGGCCAGTAGCAGAAATTCAGTTTGCCGAGTATATCATGCCAGCCGTCAATCAAATTGTGAATGAAGCAGCCAAAATGAGATACCGCTCGAACGGAGATTGGAACTGTCCCTTGGTCATTCGTGCTCCTTATGGAGGAGGAGTTCGCGGCGCCCTCTATCATTCGCAATGCGTCGAAGCCATGTTTTGCAACATACCCGGTCTAAAAGTGGTCACACCTTCCACTCCTTATGATGCCAAAGGACTGCTAAAAGCAGCCATTCGCGATGAAGATCCTGTTCTTTTCTTTGAACATAAGCGATGCTATCGATTGATCAAAGGAGAAGTGCCGGACTCGGATTACATTGTTCCCATCGGGAAGTCGGATATTAAGCGGCAAGGAGAAGACCTCACGGTTATTTCTTACGGACTTGCCTTGCATTTTGCGTTGGAAGCGGCAGAAAAGCTCGCCCAAGAAGGATACAGCGCTCACATTCTCGATTTGCGTACTCTCTATCCTCTGGATAAGGAATCTATTGTAGAGGCCGCTCGTAAAACTGGTAAAGTGCTGATTATTCACGAAGACAACAAAGAGGGAGGGGTAGGGGCTGAAGTAGCAGCTGTGCTCGCAGAGGAATGCCTTTTTGAATTGGATGCTCCAATCAAACGCCTTTGCGGTCCAGACGTTCCCGCTATACCTTACAGTTTGCCAATGGAGAAATTCTTCATGCTCAATCCGGATAAAGTATACCAAGCCATGAAAGAATTGGCGCAATTATGATCCGATCGGGAGGAGAATATGGCTGAGAAAATCATTATGCCCCAGTTAGGAGAAAGTATAACGGAAGGAACCATCTCCAAGTGGCTCGTCAACATCGGGGATAAAGTCAAAAAGTATGATCCTGTATGCGAAGTGATTACCGATAAAGTGATTGCGGAGGTTCCTTCTTCTTTTAGCGGCACGATATCCGAAATTGTCGTTCAAGAAGGCGAAACGGTAGAGGTAGGGGCTTTGATTTGCTGTATTGCGGCGGAAGATAATGCGATCACGCCGGTTGAATCCAAGACCTCCGCTCCCTATCAGGAAGCCGATGATGTGACAACGCAGGGAACCAGTGATCTGACAACGCAAGCAGCCAAGAACCAACGCTATTCGCCGGCCGTGCTTAAACTGGCGCAAGAAAACAACCTGGATCTTTCCCGTATCGAAGGATCAGGCATTGCCGGACGCATCACCCGGAAAGACATCTTGGAGATTTTGCAAGGAAAGAGTTCAGTTGACGACGAGACGATCCCGGTTACCGCCATCCGCAAAACGATTGCCCAACGAATGCTAAAAAGCAAGCAGGAAATCCCCCACGCCTGGCTTATGGTCGAATGCGATGTCACCAATCTGGTACGTTATCGGGGCCAGATCAAAGAGGAGTTTCAGAAAAAAGAAGGAATCCATTTAACTTATTTGCCATTCTTTATCAAGTCGGTAGTAGAAGCCTTGAAGGAATTCCCCATCTTACATTCGCAGTGGGCAGATGATCACATTATCGTCAAAAAAGCGGTTCATATTTCGATTGCCGTGGCCACGGATCAAGCATTATTCGTTCCCGTCATTAAGGACGCCGACCAAAAAAGCATTTTCGATCTTGCCAAAGCAGTAGATGAATTGGTCAAGAAGACGAGGGAGGGCAGGTTAACGCCAGAGGATACCACCGGAGGAACTTTTACCGTTAATAACACAGGCTCTTTCGGCTCCGTTCTTTCCGCCCCAATCATCATTCCTCCGCAAGTGGCGAATTTAAGTGTGGAAGCCATCGTACAACGTCCGATCGTCATCGATAACATGATTGCTGTTCGCGATATGGTGAACATCTGTCTTTCCATGGATCACCGGGTTTTGGACGGTCTGGTATGCGGCCGCTTCTTGAATACAGTCAAGCAAAAGATCGAGAGTTACAGCGCGGACACCGGACTCGATTAAAGGAAAGGGGCGATGAAATCATGTATTTTGATTTAACCGAGGAACAAGCGTTGATAAAGAAGATGATGCGTGATTTTGCGGAAGGCGAGGTTGCCCCGGGCGCAGATGAACGGGATCGCACAAAGCAATTTCCGGAGGATGTGTTCGATAAAATAACGAAGCTGGGAGTCATGGGCCTGCCTTTTCCCGAACAATATGGCGGCGGGGGAGCAGATACAATAAGCTTTGCTATCGCTGTAGAAGAATTAAGCCGGGTATGCGCATCCACGGGTATCACCTATTCTGCCCATATTTCGTTAGGCGGGGCACCCATCCATTTGTTCGGAACGCACGAGCAAAAGGAAAAATACTTAACCCCCCTATGTACAGGAGAATACTTGGGGGCGTTCGGGCTGACGGAACCGAATGCCGGTTCCGATGCAGGCGGAACCCGAACGACAGCGAAGCTGCATGGGGATCAGTGGATGATTTCCGGCTCCAAATGCTTTATTACCAATGCAAGCTTTGCCAAAAGCCTGGCGCTCACGGCCGTAACGGATCGCTCCAAAGGGACGGATGGAATCAGTGCGTTTATCGTGCCTACCGATGCGCCAGGATTTACAGTCCTTAGCAATTATGAAAAGATGGGTCTTCACGCTTCGAATACAACGGAGTTAGTTTTGGAAAATGTAACCGTTCCCAAAGAAAATCTCTTGGGGAAAGAAGGAAATGGATACAAGCAATTTTTGGCTACGCTTGACGGAGGGAGAATCGGGATCGGAGCCATGGCGGTCGGGATCGCGCAAGGAGCTTATGAAAAATCGCTCCAATATGCCAAAGTAAGAAAACAATTTGGCCACAGCTTATCTGCCTTTCAAGCCATCCAATTTAAACTGGCCGACATGGCCATGAATATTGAAATCGCACGCAACATGGTTTATAAAGCGGCATGGCTTAAGGATCAAGGAAGAGGATTTAAGAAGGAAGCGGCGATGGCCAAATTATTTGCTTCGGAAATATGTATGAAGGTGTGCGATCAAGCCGTTCAGATTCATGGCGGGTATGGTTATATGAAGGAATACCAGGTGGAGCGGTTCTTCCGGGACGCCAAGCTGTTAGAGATCGGGGAAGGAACTTCGGAGGTGCAACGAATGGTGATTGCACGCCAGATCGGCTGTTAAAGGGGATTGGTACTATGTTCAAAAAGATTCTAATCGCTAACCGGGGCGAAATTGCGGCTCGAGTGATCCGTACGTGCAAATCGCTGGGCATTGCCACCGTCAGCATATACTCGAAAGTGGATAAGGAAGCCCCTCATGTCACAATGGCGGATGAGGCCTACGAGTGCGGAAATCCCAGAGTAACCGATAGCTATTTAAAAATCGACAAAATTTTAGAAATCGCCCGTCTTTCAAAAGCGGATGCTATTCACCCCGGATACGGCCTTCTCTCGGAAAATGCCGAATTTGCCCGCCGCTGTGAGGAGGCCGGGATCGTATTCATCGGTCCATCCGCGGATGTCATCTCCCGCATGGGCAGTAAAATTGAATCCCGGAATAGCATGGAAAAAGCGGGTGTGCCTGTAGTCCCCGGCATTTCCTATCCATTAGCGGATGCGGAAGAAGCAGCACGGGAAGCCCATCGTATCGGCTATCCGGTCATGCTCAAGGCTTCGGCCGGCGGTGGCGGGATCGGCATGCAGATCGTTTATAACGAATCGGAAATGAAGCAAGCATTTGAAGGGAACCGGAAACGCGCCTCTGATTTCTTCGGAGACGGGGCCATGTATATAGAGAAGGTTGTGGAAAATCCCCGGCACATCGAAATTCAGATTTTGGCCGATTCCTATGGGAATACAGTCCACTTAGGGGAACGGGAGTGCTCCATTCAACGCCGTCATCAAAAAGTAGTGGAGGAAGCCCCTTCTGCCTATTTGGACGAACTCACGAGAAGCAAAATGGGAGAAGCGGCTGTAAGGGCGGCTCAATCCATCGGCTACCGGAATGCAGGAACCATCGAGTTTTTGGTTGACGGGAATAAAAATTTCTATTTCCTTGAAATGAATACTCGTCTACAGGTGGAGCATACGATTACAGAAGAGATTACCGGCTTGGACTTGGTTGCAGAGCAATTGCGAATTGCGGCCGGACATTGCTTGAATTTTGGCCAATCCGCTGTGACACGAGACGGTCATGCGATTGAAGTGCGAATTTATGCGGAAGATCCGAAGACGTTCTTCCCATCACCGGGAGTGATCACGAAGTTGGCTATACCTGAAGGAGACGGAATCCGCCATGAGTTGGCTGTACATGATGGTTCCATGGTCACTCCTTTCTATGATCCGATGATTGCTAAGCTCATAGTCAAAGGGAAGGATCGCGACGAAGCGATTGACCGGCTTCAACAGGCGCTGGCCGATTATCAGGTCGAGGGCATCAAAACGAACATCCCGATGCTCCAAGAAGTCATCGCGCATCCCGCATTCCGTTCAGGCGATACGACAACGAGTTTCGTTGCGAAGTATGTACTAGAAAAGACATGACATGACGAAGCCTCGGCGAGCTTCCGGAAGGCTATTCGTAGAACAGGAGGTTATTCAGATGAGCAAAATCGTGGCGGTTATGGCGGGGAATGTGTATCAAATTCTTGTCAAGCCTGGGGACCAAGTCGAAGCGGGACAAAACGTGGTCGTGTTGGAATCGATGAAAATGGAGATCGCGATCACGGTTGGTTCCGGCGGGACGGTGAAGGAAGTAATCGTGAGCGAAGGCGACTTTGTTAATGAAGGAGATCTATTGATCGAGCTCGAGTAAACGTATGCTGGGGGTTGGGGAGATGAACTGGCCGGCGAGTGTGACGATCAAAGAGGTTGGGCCGAGGGATGGATTACAGAATGAGAAGGTCTTTGTGCCAACAGAGGATAAAATCGCTTGGATCAACCAATTGTCCGGCACCGGACTCAAATCCATTGAAATCACTTCGTTCGTGAATCCCAAGTGGATCCCGGCGCTGGCCGATGCCGCTGAAGTTGCGGCAGGAATTGAACGGATGCCTGGCATCCGTTATTCCGCTCTCGTTCCGAATCGTCAAGGTCTGGAGCGGGCGCTGGAAGCCGATGTGGATGAAGCAGCCGTCTTTATGTCCGCCAGCGAAACTCATAATCTTAGGAACATAAACAAGTCTATTCGCGTTACCTTTCCTATGCTAAGAGAAGTGGCGCAAGAAGCGCTTGCTGCAGGAAAGTCAGTCCGCGGTTATGTGTCAACCGTCTTCGGTTGTCCCTATGAAGGTCCTGTGTCCATCGACGAGGTGATCCGGGTGTCGGACACGTTGTTCGAAATGGGGATTGGCGAGTTATCTCTCGGGGATACGATTGGCATTGCAAATCCGAAGCAGGTGCAAGAGGTATTGGATATTCTTTTGGAGCGTTTTGATGCCAACAAATTAGCCCTGCACTTTCACGATACGCGCGGGACGGCTCTGGCAAACATTCTGGTGTCTATGGATATGGGGATCACGACGTTCGATGCCTCGGTCGGCGGTTTGGGCGGATGCCCGTATGCGCCGGGGGCCTCGGGCAATGTGGCTTCGGACGATTTGCTTTACATGCTGGATGCGATGGGGATTCGCACGGGGGTAAATCAGGAAAAGCTGCTCTCTGCGGCCCGTTTTATTCAGGAAAAGATAGGGAGGGAGTTGCCAAGCCGCAATCTTCAGGCCGGCAGCTCGAACGGATAGGCAGACTCATGATTCGGTTCAGGGAAGGAGGGGGAGCATGGAAAAAGCCGTATTGGTCTCTGACATGGGAAATGGAATTGTGCTCATGACGTTAAACCGGCCGGAAGCCGCCAATGCGCTATCGATACAGATGCTGGAACAATTGCGGGATGCGGCTGCGGCATGTAAATTTGACCGGTCTGTTCGCTGTATCGTGGTCACAGGGGCAGGAGAGAAAGCTTTTTGCGCAGGCGCCGATTTAAAAGAGCGCGCGGGAATGGACATGAACCGGGTGCGGAGGACGGTGACTATGATCCGCGAGACTGTCAATGATGTAGAAGCCCTGCCCCAGCCTGTCATTGCCGCCGTGAACGGAGCCGCTGTGGGCGGGGGAATGGAATTGGCGTTGGCATGTGACATTCGGATCGCTTCCGACACGGCAGCATTCGCCCTTGCGGAGACTTCGCTAGGGATTATTCCAGGCGCAGGCGGAACGCAGCGGTTGCCGAGGATGATCGGGAAGGGGCGCGCCAAAGAGCTCATTTTCACGGCAAGAACAATCGATGCCAACGAGGCAAGGGACATGGGAGTGGTAGAGGTTGTCACGCCGCCTGAATCCCTTCTCGATAAAGCACTGGAAATATCAGGTAACATTGTTCGAAATGCTCCTATCGCCGTGGCGCAGGCCAAGTTCGCCATCGATAAGGGATATGATGCGGATCTGAGCACCGGGCTTGCGATTGAGCAACATGCCTATGACGTCACGATTCCGACAAAGGATCGCTCGGAAGGACTGCAGGCGTTCAAAGAGAAGCGTCCCCCCATATTTAAGGGCGAGTAACAAGCATGTTGGAGATAAGGAGGAATAGGGGATGTCCATGGAAATTAATCGGGAGGAGCTGCAGGAACGCAGTTCACGGATCCGCCAAGGGGGGACGCCGGCTTATCATCAAAAGAATGCGGAGCGAGGAAAACGATTTGTTCGCGACCGGTTGAAGCTATTGTTAGATCCGGGTTTCGAGCTGGAGGATGCGTTATTTGCCAACTGCGCGGCGGAAGACCTTCCGGCGGATGGCGTGGTTACGGCGATTGGCAAGATTAACGGGAGAATCGTCTGTGTGATGGCCAATGATTCCACCGTAAAAGCCGGTTCTTGGGGATCGCGTACGGTAGAGAAGATCATTCGCATACAAGAGACGGCAGAGAAAATGAGAGTGCCGTTGATCTACCTCGTGGATTCAGCAGGCGCTCGCATTACGGACCAGGTCGAGATGTTCCCCGGCAGGCGCGGGGCGGGCCGCATTTTTTACAATCAGGTCAAATTGTCGGGTAAAATTCCTCAAATCTGCCTGCTCTTTGGGCCTTCGGCTGCAGGCGGAGCATACATTCCGGCATTTTGCGATATCGTGATTATGGTGGACGGAAATGCATCCATGTATCTCGGTTCCCCGCGGATGGCGGAGATGGTTATCGGAGAAAAGGTGACGTTAGAAGAAATGGGCGGGGCGCGCATGCATTGCTCGGTCTCCGGATGCGGCGATGTGCTGGCCAACAACGAAGAAGAAGCCATTTCGATGGCACGACAATATCTCTCCTATTTTCCCGCCAACTTTTCAGAAAAACCGCCGGTCGTGGAAGCAGCGGCACCTCAATACTTTGAGCAATCATTAGAAGAAATCATCCCGTCCAATCAGAATGCGCCGTTTAATATGTATGACTTGATTGACCGGATTATTGACAGGGGCTCGTTCTTTGAGATGAAGAAGCTGTTTGCCGCCGAACTGATCACGGGATTGGCCCGAATAAACGGAAGAACGGTCGGGATTATTGCCAATCAGCCGCGGGTAAAAGGAGGCGTGCTGTTTCACGATTCGGCGGATAAGGCCGCTCGATTTATTACCCTTTGCGATGCGTTTCATATCCCGCTTCTGTTTCTCGCCGACGTTCCCGGTTTTATGATCGGCACCAAGGTGGAGCGGGCAGGAATTATCCGTCATGGCGCGAAAATGATTTCGGCCATGTCCGAAGCGAGCGTCCCCAAAATCTCGGTGATCGTCCGCAAAGCATACGGAGCAGGCCTGTATGCGATGGCTGGTCCTGCGTTTGAACCGGATTGCTGTCTCGCATTGCCAACGGCTCAAATTGCGGTGATGGGACCGGAGGCTGCGGTCAACGCCGTCTATGCGAATAAAATTGCTCAACTTCCGGAAAACGAGCGGGCCTCTTTTATTGCACAAGAGCGGGAGAAATATAAGCAGGATATTGATATTTACCGGCTGGCCTCCGAAATGATTATTGACGGGATTATTCCGGCCAATTCGTTGCGTGACGAGTTAGTGAATCGGTTCGAGGCTTATTCATCCAAGGTTGTCGTCTTCTCTGAGCGGAAGCATCCGGTATATCCGGTATAATTGGCTGGCATTTCCGAACAGCACCAAGCGTTTAGCGGCGCACGGTGCTGTTTTTTGCGTTGACAGCATATCATAATGTTGAGCCAGAGGATGAATGGTTTGGATGGATTACCACTTTGCCTATAGGGGAAGGAGGCAGATCCGGATCAGATGGATATTCGACAGCTTCATTATTTTACCGAAGTGGCCAAACATAAAAATTTTACAAAAGCTTCGCAGGTCCTGTTTGTTTCTCAGCCATCTATCAGCAAGATGATCAAAAGCCTCGAAGACGAATTGGGAGTTATTTTGCTTGATCGTTCAGAGAGGGAGGTTGTACTCACGGATACAGGACAGCTGGTTAACGAGAAGGCTTTAAAAATTTTGCAACAGCTAGAGGAGTTATCTTCTTCTGTTAATGAGCTGGTCCAAGTACAAAGGGGAAAAGTGAAGATGGGAATCATGCCTACAATCAGCGCATTGCTTTTCCCCAAAATAATTGCCGGGTTCAAGAAAAGATATCCCAGGATTGAGATTCAAATGGTAGAGTACAGTGCGAAACAGGTAGAGACGCAGATGGAGCAAGGAAAGATCGATTTTGGGGTTACGGTGTTGCCGGTGAACACTCGAATGTATCGAACGGTTCCGTTGTTAACGGAAGAGCTGGTTGTCATTGTAAGCAGCCGCCACTGGCTTGCCGGAAGAAAATCCGTCAGTTTGGTTGAATTAAAGAATGAGCCGTTTATCCTGTTCACCAAGGAATTCGCCCTTCATGACGTAGTGTGGCAAGGCTGCTTGCAGGCCGGGTTCGAACCCGAGGTAGCTCATATGACCTCCCTGTGGGATTTCTGCTGTGAGATGGTGGCGTCTCAATTAGGAATTTCATTGATCCCCCGATCGATGGCGAACCGTTTGCATCATCTTGCCGTTCATGCCGTTTCGATTTCCCATCCGGAGATTGCTTGGGAGTTGGCGCTTATTTATCCCCGGGATAAATACCTTTCTTATGCATCCCGAGAGTTAATTGCTTATATCCAGGCCAATCCGCCGAATCAGCCGGGATTATGAACATTCTGGTTCCATCATGACCCGACCAATCGTATTGTGCGTACAGCTCCGCTGGGGTGGTCGATCTGCTTAGTGATGTTTTTTATAACGAAGTTATCCTTTTGATATACTAAAAGCAACTAAACGGCATACATTCTGATCTGGCTTCGGCATCGGTTGGACAAGCTCCGATCAACCGCAGCTGTTGGGCGCTCAGAGCGGTGTACTTTGTTATGAAAGGTGATGACTATGGCACGCGTTTTGCTAATCAATGGAGGTTCCGAAGGACATATCAATCCAACTCTTGGTGTGGTTCAAGAGCTTATCCGACGTGGCGAAGAGGTGGTTTACTTTATCGCGGAACAATATCGTGATCGCGTCGAGCCAACGGGCGCAGAGGTGATCACATTCGATGGCGGCAAATTCGTGGAGGCGTTCCTTGCCGGAGGACGAGATCCTTGGGCACGAGTGGGGGGACTTTTGCGCACCGCTGACATCGTCATTCCCAGTGCCCTGGAGCAAATCAGAGGAGCGCGCTTTGACTATATCATTCATGACTCGATGTTCGGCTGCGGGCGGTTGCTTGCACAAATACTCGACCTGCCAGCAATCAATTCGTGCACGAGTTTTGCAATTCAACAAAACAGCTTTGACAATCTGCAAGATCACCTCTCGCGCCAATTCCCAGCAGACGTGAATGAACGTGCACAACAAGAGTTTCAACAACTGGTCAGTAACGTGCAATCAAGATACAAGGTGCAGATTAGCTCCGGCTACGAGGTTTTCTGCAATCCCGCGCCATTGACCATCGTCTACACGTCGAAACGCTTCCAACCCGATGGAGAAAGCTTCGATGGGACGTATAAGTTTGTTGGACCGTCAATCGTGCCGCGTTCTCACAGTCCATTTGATTTCTCTGATGTGGACACGGATCACCTGATTTACATCTCACTCGGTACGGTTTTCAATCAAGCAAAGGATTTTTACAAGCTCTGTTTTGCGGCGTTCGCCGAAACGAAGTACACTGTGATTTTATCCGTCGGCAGTCAAACCCAGATTGCGGAATTGGGAGACATCCCTGCGAATTTTATCGTTCGCAACTACGTGCCGCAACTCGAAGTACTGCAACATGCCAAATTGTTTATCACACACGGCGGCATGAACAGCACCAGTGAGGGCCTTTATTATGGAGTGCCGCTGATTGTACTTCCCCAAAGCGCTGATCAACCGATTGTGGCGCGACGTGTCGCTGAAATCAGTGTAGGCATTTACCTAAATCAAGAAGACTTAGTCGCGGGAGATCTCAGAGAGGCGGCGGAACGTGTGCTCCAAGATGCGTCAATTCGAAAGGCATGTGTTGAAATTGGCGATTCGTTCCGATCTGCGGGTGGGTATCATCGAGCCGTCGAGGAGATCTTCGCGTATAAACGAAGTCTAGGATTGAATGATTGATGGAAGTAACTGATATCGATAGCATATTAAAGGAACAAAAGCCGATTCTTCCTTCCTTAGAGTAGGAAAATCGGCTTTATATTTCCAAGAGGCCGGCTTGCTAATTGGACATTATGATTTCTAGGGGGAAGGTATGCCGAATTACGTCGGATCGGATGGATTCCCAAGTAAATTTCCATTTCTCGTTTTTAAAAATGGAAATACGCAATCCATTCAGTCTAAGTATTTTTTAGAAATATCGTGTTGCATATACGATTTTAGAATTATTCGGGAAGCCCAAGAATAGGCATATATTACACAAGATTCTTAATTAGACTCAAAATAATATAAGTAGTGTTATAAAAGTTACGGAGCATTGTAATTTTTCTAGAAATCTCATAATTATATACCAAAAGACCGATACAATTTTTACATAAAAGGAGGAGATATTTATGAGGAAAACAAAACAGAGGCAAACAAAACATGCGAAAGGAGTAAAAGTTCTCTTAAGTCTATTAATTGGTTTACAAGTGTTTAGTTATTCAAGTATTTCCTATGCTGCTACAAGCGAACTTAATGACATTGATGCCGGGATCGCAGGCCTAAATTATGATCGCAATGAAGTTTTGGCCGTAAATGGTGATCAAGTCAGTAGTTATGTTCCCAAAGAAGGCGTCCAGTCCAATGGTAAATTTATCGTGGTTGAACGGGAGAAAAAATCACTCACAACCTCGCCCGTAGATATTTCAATTATTGATTCGATCACGAATCGTACTTATCCAGGCGCAATACAGCTTGCAAATAAGGATTTTGCGGATAATCAGCCTAGTCTGGTTATGGCCGCGAGAAAACCATTAGATATTAGCATTGATCTGCCCGGGTTGAAGAGTGAAAATACAATTACCGTTCAAAATCCAACTTACAGCAGTGTTTCTAGTGCCGTTGATCAGCTCGTGTCGACTTGGGGTGAGAAGTATTCCGACACGCATACACTGCCTGCGAGATTACAGTACGCAGAATCCATGGTTTACAGCCAAAATCAAATTGCGACTGCACTGAATGTGAATTCTAAAGTGCTTAACGGTACGCTCGGAATCGACTTTAACGCGGTCATAAGCGGCGAGAAAAAAGTGATGATTGCTGCTTATAAGCAAATCTTTTATACCGTAAGCGCAGCGCTTCCTAACAATCCATCGGAATTGTTTGATGACAGTGTGACGTTTGCTGAATTAGTCCGTAAAGGGGTAAGTAATGAGGCTCCGCCACTGATGGTATCTAATGTAGCTTATGGAAGAACCATTTACGTGAAATTGGAGACGACCTCAAAGAGCAATGATGTACAAACAGCATTTAAATTATTGCTCAATAATCCGAGCATACAAGCTAGCGGACAGTACAAAGATATTTATGAAAACAGCTCGTTCACGGCTGTTGTATTAGGCGGCGATGCACAAACACATAACCAGGTCGTCACGAAAGACTTCAATGTCATCCAAAATGTTATCAAGGACAATGCAGAATTTAGCAGTAAGAATCCAGGTTACCCTATTTCTTATACCAGTGTCTTCTTGAAAGACAATTCCATAGCTGCGGTTCACAACAATACAGACTATATTGAGACGAAAACGACAGAATATTCGAAAGGTAAAATAACGCTTGATCATAGTGGTGCATATGTAGCTCAGTTTGAAGTAACTTGGGACGAGTTTACATTTGATGAAAATGGAAAAGAAATCATTACTCATAAAAATTGGGAAGGAAATTGGCAAGATAAAACAGCGCATTTCTCGACACAGATTCCACTTCCGCCTAATGCCAAGAACATAAAAATCTTTGCAAGAGAATGTACAGGTCTTGCCTGGGAATGGTGGAGAACAGTTGTAAATGAAACAAACGTTCCGTTATCCAGCAATATAAAAGTTTCGATTTGGGGAACAACGTTACATCCATCAGCATCCATTAGTCATGAATAGTCAGTTCAGAAAATCTTCCCATTCATTTGGGGAGATTTTCTTTTTGGTATCTATGATTTTCTCCACAAGGAGTACCTTCTTCATTTCTGCTTTCGTCAATGTCATTATCTCCTGTCCCATAGTAACAGTAGGGTAGGGTGACATTATCACAGAAGAACCAAACAATCGGAATAAAAATAGTTCTGGACTAATCGTTCCCGAATGTAGCTGCACACCGGCACTCGATATTGCAAAGCAATCAAGGATTCATTCTGGGAAGGCGTGCTTATTTAATTTTCTTAGGGCTTCCATCGAACCTTTTCGAATGAACGAGGCAATATAGATTGTAAGCTTACTAAGGAGGGCCCTTTTTTCATGAAAGACATCAATATTGAGCATTGGATGAACGGATGAAGGAGGGGGAGCCATCTGGATATCGAGTGATTTATGAATGGTCATTCCCCGGAATCTACCGCTCCGTTGTCTTTTTGATGACGGAAAAAAATGAAATCGAAGATGTAATGAACGAAATTTATTTTCAGCTGTGGCGGTCTTTCGCCATCTATTGTAGGGAATTGATGCGATTTTACAGGAATTTCGGCTCAATGAGTCCACCTTCCGAGAAATTGCTGCACAGCTACATCAATTTAGGCCCTTTTGAGCTAAGTTGAAGGGAAACGGGTGAAATTGCTGCCGTTGTGCAGGATTCCCTTTCTGCTGAAGACGTCCATATCGAATTGCTGTATTTTAGCAGGATTTTGCTTACCGAACAAGCTTACCGAATCGGCGTGTCTGGAACAATCGCGCAGTTATGCGGATTTCGCCTAGATGATGACTTCTTTACGTATGCAAGTAACCCCAAGATTTACAGCCGTATAGGCACGCGATCTTGGGGTTATATCAGGAATCACATTGTCAAATTACAAAAAACCTGTACTTTTTTATCCATGCAGATAAGAAAGTACAGGTTTTTGTATATGTCTAAACGGTCAATCGTTTTGAAAGGGATTGGTTAAACCTCCGAAAGTTTCTCATTCCAGAGCAAGCAACGACTAGTGCTATCGCATCACCATGTCGGCAATAGGGTAATCCGGCTGCATGCTTAATACTTGAATATTTCGACGCAGGCGGTTATAGCGCAGCGAGCAGTAATCCAGGTAATCATCCCCCGTATAATGACGCAGCAGGGCCCATACAGTCCACAACAAATCCTGGGCCATCATGTAACATTTGACCTTCATCAGATCATCCTGCGTGAACGTATTGCCGTAATAGGCTTCAAACAGTTGGTCAATCGCCTCTGCTGTCAAACGCGATTCGATGATATATGCGGCAATATCAAAGGCCGGATCGTTCATTCCGGAATATTCCCAATCTATCAAATAGACGCTGCCATTCCCATCTACGAGAAAATTCTCGGGAACCGTATCATTATGGCAAGGTACGGAAATTTCATTCTTGACATTCACTTGCATGAAACGAAGCAATTGTTCTTTTAAGGAGGCGTAGTCAAAAAACAACTCACCGTTGATCTGCGTGACAATGGTTTCATATTTGGCAAGTTCACTGAGCCAATCAAACTTGTTAGGGAAGTGCTTGGGACTACCGTGAATCTTCTTCAGTAAAGAAGAAACGGCCTGCAAGCTTTGCAAAGCCGAGGGGTCAGCCGCGGCAAGCGTTGTGCTATCGGGAATATACTTGCTGATCTTAATGCCGCTTTCCTCATCGAAATATATACATTCCGAATTCACGCCAAACTCCGAGGCGATGCCGTTGTTCACACGCTCGATCCTGCGGTCGATCATTTGATCTGTCAGGTTACCGGGCTTGCGAATCACATACTCCCTGCCGTGGATATTCATAATGTAGTTATAATTGGTCAACCCGCCCGCAAATCGAGATTTGTCAAAAACAATACGATCATCTTCAAAAAAAAGACGTAGTTTTTGCTGCACCAGGTCTTCCATATTCATTTGTTTGGTTAAAAAGTCGGTTAGAGGTTTCATGATGGCCTTTTCTCGGCATTCCATATGCATGCGTTAACATGGCACACATTTGCCGCACAGATTTTGCCACAATTATAACAAGATAGCTGGAAAAATTCAATGAAATGAACGAGGTTGAGGACGTTCTGGTTCTTGTGGTGCAAGAAAGACGTTTTTGTACCAGATTGTTGGTAAAGGGGGCATTAGAATACTAAAATCAGCTACTGAATCCTCCATAATAACGGGACGAACCTATGTTAACCTGCTAGTAGGAGTTGAATATCTGATATTACAGCGGATTCACAAATACAAATACCCAGGTGAGGTGAGGTTCGAATGGAATACCGGGGAGAAGAAGCTCTCGGGCTTGTGGAGACATTGGGCATGGTTCCTGCCATCCAAGCAGCGGACGCTATGCTTAAAGCAGCAGATGTTGTTCTAGTATCCTATGAGAATGTTGGTTCCACGCTCGTAACGATAATGGTAAAAGGTGATGTCGCGGCGGTTCGTTCGGCAGTAGAGGCTGGCGCTGAAGCGGCAGCGAAGATTGGCAAAGTTACTGCCCATAATGTGATGCCGCGTCCGCTCAGTTCTATTGCAGGAATTGTGAAAGCGCATTCTATAAACGCATAATTTCCGGGGAGGGAGAGAGGTTCATGAGCAAGCATGATGCACTGGGTTTCATTGAAACCTTTGGAATTGTATTCATCATGGAAGCGGCGGATGCCATGTGCAAAGCGGCCAATGTAGATTTGATCGGTTATGAAAACGTGGCGTCCGGTTATATATCTGTCCTTGTTCGCGGAGATGTAGGGGCTGTAAGGGCTGCAGTAGATGCTGGCGTCGCCGCAGTACAGGCGATGGGGACTGAGGTTTACTCTTCAAACGTTATTCCTAACCCACACCCAGACATTGAAAAGATCATTGCCCGTTATGCCCTTCCTTCATAGGGGCAGGTTATCGACAGAAATTCAAGGGAGGTGACCGTGATAAACGACATCTTTGTTATAAAATCGAAGGTATATTCAGGAGAACAGTCACTGAAGAAACTGGCGGAAATTCAAGGCACGAAAGCCTGTATCGTTTCCGATCAGATGATGGAGAAGTTGGGTTATCTGGGGCAGGTGGTTGATCTACTGCAAAGCGGTGGAATCTCCACTGCAGTGTATACCGGTGTTAAGCCCGATCCGGACGTGAGTATTGTAGCCGAAGCGCTTCAAGTATATTGGGAAAACGGCGCTGATGTGTTACTGGCACTGGGCGGCGGCTCCGTCATTGATACAGCGAAGGGCGTTCTGTACTTCGCCCGGCAATATGCACAGGAGAAAGACGCGCCTTTTGTCAAACCATCGTTTGTCGCCATTCCTTCCACCAGCGGCACCGGATCGGAAGTGACCGACTTTTCGGTAATTACGGTGGACGGAGACAAAATTGTTATCGTGGACGATTTTATCGCACCGGACTTAGCGATTCTAGATTCCACCCTTACCAAGCAATTGCCAAACAAAGTCGTGGTGGACACCGGAATGGATGTTCTGACCCATGCGCTGGAGGCTTATGTCTCTACCAAAGCAACCGACTTTACCGATGCGCTGGCCGAAAAGGCTGTCCAATTCGTATTTGCTCATCTGGAAACGCTTTACCATGATCCGGCAGATGCAGAGGCGCGGGATCGGGTGCAGAATGCATCCTGTATGGCGGGAATGGCGTTCACTAACGCCGGTCTTGGTATCATTCATAGTATGTCCCACGCCTTTGGCGGAACGTTTCACATTGCTCACGGACGGGTGAATTCCCTGCTTCTAGAGGCGGTAATGGAGTATAACGCCAACTTGGGCGGAAAAGCGATAGACAGGGTTTGTGAACGCTATGCTAGGCTTGCCTCACTGCTGCACTTGCCGGCCCGAACCGCCCGTGAAGGAACCGTAAGTTTGATCCAGGCAATTGGAAAGTTGAAACGGTCCATCGGTATCGAAAACGGAATCCGTGAGCTTGGCGTTGACCAGGATGCTTTTGATGAGGCGTTGTCACGCATGGCGCGGACCGCGATGGCTGACCGCTGTACGCCAACCAATCCTCGTCAGCCAACGGAAGAAGAGTTGGAGCGCATTTACCGTAAAAGCTATTAAATATATTAATCCTACAAGATTGCGAGGAGAAAAATATTGGATATTCATGAGTTTTCAAGCAAATTTGCCAAAGCAACGAAGGCCATGGCTCCCCAAGAACGAGAAGCCATCATGAAGCTATTCCAGGGAATTTCAAAAGAGCTTTCGGATAAGGGAGCTCAGCCGCAGCTCGAACAGAGCCTCGGCCAGCTTCCCAAGGAAGAATGCACATACCCGGAAGGAATGACCGAGCGTTTGCGGGCTTTGAAAGAACATTATTTGACCATTAGACCAAGCATTACAACCTACCGTGCCAAAGCCTTTACTCAGGTATATAAGGAAAATCCAGGTCTTCCAGAGATTATGCTGCGTGCCAAGGCTTTCCGTAGAGCGTGTGAAGAGGCTCCGCTGCTCATCCAGGACAACGAGTTGATCGTTGGTCATCCTTGCGGTGCTCCGCGTGCGGGCGCTTTCTCGCCTGACATTGCTTGGCGCTGGACCCGGGATGAGCTCGACACCATTCACAACCGTCCTCAGGACCCGTTCTACATCTCCGAGGAAGACAAACGGATCATGCAAGAGGAACTGTTCCCGTTCTGGGAAGGCAAATCGGTGGATGAAATATGTGAACAGCAATACCGGGATGCTGGTCTTTGGGAGTTTTCCGGCGAAGCATTCGTCAGCGATCTTTCCTATCATCAGATCAACGGCGGCGGAGACTCCAACCCAGGCTACGATGTCATTCTAATGAAGAAAGGGATGCTGGATATCCAGCGGGAAGCCAAGGAGCATCTTGCGAAGCTGTCCATGCAAAACCCGGAAGACATCGACAAAATCTATTACTATAAATCCGTGCTAGACACGACCGAAGGCGTAATGGCGTATGCCAAGCGGATGTCTGAATATGCATACCAGCTGGCTGCTAAAGAAACAAATCCGAAGCGCAAGGCGGAGTTGCAAAAAATCGGCGAGATCAACGCTCGCGTACCGGCTCATGCGCCGACTACATTCCATGAGGCAATGCAATCGGTCTGGACCGTAGAATCTCTGCTCGTGGTGGAAGAAAATCAGACAGGCATGTCTGTCGGCCGTGTGGACCAATATATGTATCCTTTCTATGAGGCGGACAGAAAAGCCGGCCGTCTGACAGAGTTTGAAGCATTCGAGATTGCAGGCTGTTTCCTAATCAAATGCTCGGAAATGATGTGGGTTTCCAGCGCGGGTGGCTCCAAGTTTTTTGCCGGCTACCAACCGTTCGTCAATATGTGTGTCGGCGGGCAAAAACGAGAGGGCGGCGACGCCACCAACGACTTGACCTATCTGCTCATGGATGCAGTACGTCATGTCGGCGTTTATCAGCCTTCGCTCGCTTGCCGTATCCACAATAGTTCTCCTCAGAAATATTTGAAGAAGATAGTGGATGTCGTTCGTGCTGGTCTGGGCTTCCCGGCCTGCCATTTCGACGATTCCCACATCAAGATGATGCTGATGAAGGGCTGCAGTATCGAAGATGCCCGTGATTACTGTCTGATGGGCTGTGTGGAACCGCAAAAATCCGGACGCTTGTATCAGTGGACCTCCACCGGATACACCCAGTGGCCGATTGCCATTGAGTTCGTCCTTAACCGTGGCAAAATGCTCTGGCACGGAAGCAATCCAGGATTGGACATGGGCGATTTGAGCAACTTCAAGACCTATGATGAATTTGAAGCGGCGGTTAAGAAGCAGGTAGAATACATCACCGAGCTCTCCGCAGTGGGTACTGTAATCAGCCAGCGCGTTCACCGCGATTATGCGCCGAAGCCGCTTATGTCAATCATGTATGAAGGCACGATGGAAAGTGGTCGCGACGTTTCTGCCGGTGGCGCCATGTATAACTGGGGACCTGGCTTGATATGGTCCGGTCTGGCAACTTACGCCGATTCGATGGCTGCCATCAAGAAGCTGGTTTACGATTGCAAAAAATATTCGCTTGAGCAAATCCGTGACGCGTTGCTGGCCGATTTCGAAGGTTATGAGCAGATCCACAAGGATTGTCTGGACGCGCCAAAATTCGGCAACGACGACGATTATGCCGATGGCATCGCCGCCGATATCACTGGATGGACTGAGAACTATCATCGCAAATTTAAAACGCTGTACTCTACCTTCAGCCATGGCACGCTTTCTATTTCGAACAATACGCCTTTCGGCGAGATGACCGGTGCTACCGCCAATGGGCGTAAAGCTTGGTTGCCGCTGTCCGACGGTATCAGCCCTACCCAGGGCCATGACAAGAAGGGACCGACGGCTATCATCAAATCGGTGAGCAAGATAGATGTCGAGGCCATGAATATTGGTATGGTGCATAACTTCAAGCTTTTGCGAGGTTTGCTGGAAACACCTGAGGGAGAGAACGGACTGATTAATCTGTTGCGGACGGCCTCCATTCTCGGAAACGGCCAAATGCAGTTCAGTTATGTGGATAATGAAACGCTGATTAAAGCGCAGCAAAATCCTGATCAATACCGTGATTTGATCATTCGGGTTGCTGGCTATAGCGCATACTTTGTGGAATTGTGTAAAGAAGTGCAGGATGAGATCATCAGCAGAACGATGATTGAGCATTTCTAAAATAGCCCCGTGCCTCTTCTCCGGCGCTGTACGTCGGGGAAGAGACATTCTGGCATTTAGATATGCGGAAAGGGAGGAGCCACAGCTATGGATTCAGGTATGCCGGAAAGGCAGGCACGTATTTTCAACATTCAAAAATACTCCATATACGACGGCCCCGGTATCCGGACGCTTGTATTCTTCAAGGGATGTCCTCTGCGCTGTCAGTGGTGTGCTAACCCGGAGGGTCTGGAAAAGAAGTATCAGGTGATGTACCAACGGGATTTGTGCAACGATTGCGGCGCATGTGTTGCGGCGTGTCCCCGGGAAATCCACCGTTTGGACACTTCCGGCTCGCAGGAGCCGTCCAAGCCGCAGCATGTGGTTGACCGGAAGATCGAGTGCATTGGCTGCCGGAAATGTGAGGAGGTTTGTCCCGCGCGGGCGCTCTCTATCGTCGGGATGAATATGACAGTATCGGAAATTGTGGAAATTGTAGAGCAGGATATGCTGTTCTACACGACGTCCGGCGGCGGCGTCACCTTGGGCGGCGGCGAAGTATGTTCGCAATCCGAATTTGCGGTCAATTTGCTCAAGGAGTGCAAGCGCGCCGGAATCCATACGGCCATTGAAACCTCTGGGCATACCAAACCGGAAGCGATTCTGGCCATGGCCGAATTCACCGATCTGATATTGTACGATCTGAAACATATGGATTCAGACCGCCATTATCAACTGACGGGTGTACGCAACGAGCGCATTCTCGAAAATTTGCGGGAACTGATTACCCGCAAACATAACGTGATGGTGCGGATGCCGCTGATGAAGGGGCTCAATGATGATGCGGACACCATCCGCAAAACGGTGGAGTTTCTGCTTCCCTATAAGGAATACCGGAATTTTCAAGGCATCGATTTGCTCCCTTATCACAAGCTGGGGATTAACAAGTACAGGCAATTGGACATGGTTTACAGCGTTGAACGCGATTTAAGCCTTAATGAAGCGGATTTGGAGCGTATTGAACGTCAAATCAGCCAATACGATTTCCCGGTACGGGTTATCAAACATTAAGAGCATGCTTTCGAAGCCAGTTTTGTTCGGTAAAGCTAGCGCATTACAAACTCGCAAACAGGAGGAGGACGTTTATGCAGCAGCCTGCTGGGCCGGATCTCGGGCGGATTATTCAGGAGTCGGTGCCGGGCAAACAAGTGACGCTGGCCCATATGATTGCTTCACCCGTGCCTGACATGTATGAAAGACTGGGCATCGATGAAGCGGGGGCTATTGGCATATTAACACTGTCGCCCAGCGAAACCTCCATTATTGCCGCCGATATCGCCACCAAGGTGGCAGATGTGGAAATCGGCTTTCTGGATCGCTTTGCTGGTTCGGTGCTTCTCACCGGAGATATAGCCAGTGTGGAAACGGCGCTGCGAGCCATTATTGAGACGTTCTGCAATAGTCTGGGTTTTGCGACGGCGGAAATTACACGGACATGAAAAAACGTATATTGCGAGCCATATTTTGATATTGGTGGATCAGTCCCGGCATCTGGAAGTCTACTCGCCCGGATTTGCGTCTTCTTTCACAAAGCCGGTTGTCGGGGTAATAACGAAAACCGATCTTGCGCTGGAAAATGAGAATTACTGTGTACAAGTTTTAAAACGTACCGGGATAACCGAACCCTTTTTCCGCATTAGTCTTCCCGTGGGAAGGGGAATCGGGGAATTGAAACGTTATTTGTTCGGGTAATAAGAGTGGAGTTGATACCATGAAATTTATTACCGAAATGGAATTGCGCAATGTGTACAGGATTGAGCCTTTTACATCATACATGGTGGAGCATGGAAGCCGATTGACGCCGGAGGCACGCCAGTTTTTGACGGATCGCCAAATCACCGTGTCCTATAGTACGCAAGAGCAAAATCAAGAACAAAAGCAAGAGCCACTCCCGAATCCGGAGCGACAGGCGAAAAAGCAGGATTGGCGGCGTGGGAAGCTGCGCTGTCAGATGCAATCCGTCTCAGCCCTGTTCTTGTTAACCGGGCAGGAGCTGCTGGAGCGGGATGTGCTGCTGGCCCAGAAGGTGCTAGAGCTGTCAAGGCTGTTTTCGGCCCTCCAAGGCGGCACATCCACGGCCGACTTATCTTTCCAGGGTTGTACCGGCATTACTGCCGATGTTCTTTTTGAGGATGCGGGAGATTGCTTTGAGGTAACCGAGTTTCACATTCAATTGGAAAAAGGCAGAGTAATTGCGTTGCTCCACCGTCTGCGCAGCGCTTTGCGGGAGCTTGGGTTTGCGGTGTTGGAAGCCGCAGAAGGTAGTCCCCAAGAAAAGCCGGAGGAACCTGTTATTCCTGGAATCAACTATATGATTAACGCATTGAGCTCGTTTATTTGCAGAACTACAGGAGGTGGAACATGCCAGAGACAAAACCCTTTGCATACTGCGACCAACTCGTAAAGCAATTTGAAGCTGTCATCCAGAAACCGATTCCAGGACGGTCTTCGTTCTACTATACCGGTGTGGATCTGGGAACGGCCTGTGTGGTGCTTACCGTGTTGGATGATTCTCGGAAACCGGTGGCGGGAGCTTACCGCTACGCCGATGTCGTACGCGACGGAATGGTGGTGGACTACCTAGGAGCGATTCAGATTGTGAGGGAGCTTAAAGCACAGTTGGAGCAGCAATTGGGTGCAGAACTTGAATATGCGGCTTCGGCGATTCCTCCGGGAACCGATTTACTGGATGCTGGCGCCATCAAGCATGTAATCCAAGGTGCGGGTTTTGAAGTTACGGCTTTACTGGATGAACCTACGGCGGCTAATGCCGTGCTGCAAATATCCGACGGAGCCATTGTAGACATTGGCGGCGGAACGACAGGCATTTCAATTCTGAAGGATGGCAAGGTTGTCTATGTCGCCGATGAAGCAACGGGAGGCACCCACTTTTCTTTGGTGGTTGCCGGGGCATACCAGATGAGTTTTTCTGAAGCTGACTGCTTCAAGCGCGACCCTGCCCATCACCAAGAATTGCTGCCGCTGCTCCGGCCGGTTATTGACAAGGTTTCCTCTATCATCAACCGCCATGTGGTGGGCTATGAGGTCAATGAATTGTACTTGGTAGGCGGAACCTGCTGCTTGTCCGGTATGGAGACGATTATTGAGCAGAAGACCGGCATTTCTACCTATAAGCCTAGCAACCCTCTGTTTGTCACGCCGCTGGGCATTGCTCTGAATTGTACGCGGGAGGCGATGTGAGTGGAATTTCGGATTATCAAATCTCCTTCCAAGGGGACGCTGGACATTTTGCTTCGTCGCAGAGGAGCGCCCAGTAGTCGGGAAGTTCCCCAATGCGACGCGGTCGGTCTGGTGCAGGGAAGGCTGATTGACATGGTATGGGCCGCTGATGTAGCTGAAAAAGTGGTGGGCGTGACAGTGGAGGATATTCGCGGCAGCTGCCCGCAGAACATGATTCTTCTCGCTATTTTTGGTGACACGGCTTCCGTAGAGGACGCCATCGCCGAGATTAAGCAGAGGAGCGGAAAAGCGGGGAGGAAGGAATGCCATGATTGCGGCTGAATTGATTCACAATATCTGGTCTACCCGTAAAGCAGATTCCCTTGTAGGAATGAAACTGATGCTGGCCGAGGTGATTGGTGGAAGCGACGACGGGCGCCGCTTGATTGTAGTCGATACAATCGGCGCTGGCATAGGCGATCGAGTGATTGTCTGCACCGGCTCTTCGGCCCGCAAAATGCTGCATACAGACGATGTTCCTGTGGATGCCGTCGTCGTCGGCATCATCGACGCGGACTGCATGTTCGAATAAATATCCGAATAGAAATCGAATGCAGCGAGAAGGGGCGAGAACTGTGAAAAAACTGATATGCGCTGCGGATGTGGAAGAATGGGTGGCTTCCGGACAGAAGCGGTGCTGCATTGACCGAAACACGATTGTGACACCGGCAGCCCATGATAAGGCAAGGGAGCTGGGGCTGGAGTTTACCGATGAGCCATGTGGCACTTTGAGTTCCGAGGCCGCAGGCTGCGAAACCCAGGATGATCTCGACATGAATGCCATTTTCAAATTTTTCAAGATTCTATCGGAAAAAGGAATGGTTGAAAAGCTGTTGGGGACGACTCTTGAGCCACCTTATCAGGCGGAGACGGATCCGACTGGCTTGAAACTTGTGCGGGGCCGGACTGTAAAAATGGAAGCTTACGAAACGGGAACATCTGGTGCCAAGGTATTTCGTCAAGAGGTAATCGGGAAGCCGGATTGTTCCATGAGTGCAGGGTTTCTGACTGTTGATCACGATAGCTTCGCGCAGGAGACGGCCCACGAAGAAACTTATATCGTGTTGGAAGGTACGCTCGATGTCACTTTGAATGAGAGAACCTTCACCGCCCATGAGGGAGATGTACTCTTCATCCCCAAAGGGGTGAAAGCGACCAAGGGATCGTCGAACTGCGCGAGGATGTTTTATATGACTTATCCGGCGGGCGGTCCTGATCGGAAGCTACAGTAACAGGAGGTGATAGCATGCAGGCGCTTGGATTAATTGAAACGCGGGGACTTCTTCCGGCGATTGAATGTCTGGACATCATGCTCAAATCAGCTCAGGTAGAACTGATAGAAAAGTGCAATGTGGGTGGCGGGCTAGTGACGATCGCGGTAACCGGCGATGTCGGCGCTGTTCAAGCATCCGTGGAAGCCGGTGCCTCCGCGGCGCAACAATTGGGCAGTGATGTGTTGGTCAGCCGGCATGTCATTCCTAGACCCCACAGCGACATTGAGAGCATCATCGGCCGGCGCAATGTTTCGAACATTGCCAAGGAGAAGGACGAGCCGGCGCTGCCAGTACAGCATACTCAGGCGGCAGAACAGATGACGGAGCAGACTTCGGAACCGGATGCACTGTCTGATGCTCCACTGGACGCAGTGTCTGATATTCCACTTGACGCAGCGCTTGATGTTCCGCTGGACTCGGCGCCCGATGTCTCAATCGATAGCGGTGGCGAAGAAGGCCTCCCTATACTGGCGGTCGATCCGAATCAGGATCTTGCATCAGAAGATGCCAGTCCGGAAACGGACAAACAAGATCCGCCAGTGCTAGATAGTCCATTCAAACACCAGATTGACGTGCTGGTAAAGGAATCAGGGCTTGACAAAGTAATGGAGCAACTGGAATCGATGACAGCCGTGAAGCTGCGCCGACTGGCCAGAGAGTGCGGTCCTGAGTATGGGATGAGCATGACGACCATTTCCAAGGCCAACAAGGTGAAACTGCTCAAGCGGTTCCGCCATTATTATCAACAGTAAGCCGTATTCGAGAGGGGGATATTTCACTTGGAAAATTTTGATTATGACTTGCAATCGATTCAGGAAACCCGGGACTTGGCCCGTGCAGGCAAAGCGGCCACTGATATCCTTGCCGGGTACGATGCTGAACAGATTGACAGAATTGTACAAAACATGGTGCGGACAGCGGAGGTCAACGCCGCCGAACTGGCTGCGCTGGCAGTGGAGGAAACCGGATTTGGCAAGATTGAGGATAAAATCTTCAAAAACCGTCTGGCTTCCACGGAGCTGTATGAATCCATTCGGGATACGAAAACGATTGGGGTTATCCGCGAGGACAAGACGAATCAATTAATAGAGATTGCCGAGCCTGTCGGACTGCTCATGGGTATTATTCCATCAACCAATCCGACATCCACTACGATTTTCAAATCTATTATTGCGATAAAGGCTCGTAATGGAATAATCTTTTCGCCGCATCCTTCGGCAAAGAAATCCATCATGCGGGCTGCGGAATTGATGCACGCTGCCGCTGTCGAGGCAGGGGCTCCCGAAGGAATCATTGGCTGTGTTACCAAGCCTTCTATGCCGGCGACGCAGGAACTGATGAAGTGCGATGAAATCGCCATGATTATCGCCACAGGCGGCTCGGCGATGGTGAAATCCGCCTATAGCGCAGGTAAGCCGGCGCTGGGGGTGGGTCCGGGTAATGTACCGGCCTATATTGAGCGCACCGCTGATATTCCAAAAGCAGTAGCTAATATCATTGCCAGCAAAACCTTCGATTACGGTACAATCTGCGCATCTGAACAGGCTGTTATCGTGGAGGAATCCATCCGTTCTCAGGTAATCGCGGAGTTTGAGCGTCAGGGCGGTTACTTTATGAATCAGGAGGAAACGACTAAAGTCGCGTCCAAGCTGTTTGTGAAAGGCCATGCCATGAATTCAAGACTGGTAGGACGTTCACCTCAGGTGATCGCAGAAGCGGCTGGTATTCAAATTCCAGCAGGGGTCAAGGTGCTGTTAGGCGAACAGCAGGGCGTGGGAGAGAAATTCCCGCTGTCCTATGAAAAGCTTACTACGGTATTGGCGTTTTACACCGTACAGGACTGGCGTGAGGCTTGCGATATAAGTGTTGGACTACTGCGTAATGGAGGAATAGGCCATAGCTTCTCCATCCATACGCAGAATCACGATATGGTCATGGAATTTGCACAAAAACCTGTATTCCGCATTTTGGTAAATACAGGCTCTACTCAGGGCGGCGTGGGCGCAAGCACCGGGCTTGCTCCGGCCTTCACTTTGGGATGTGGAACCTGGGGCGGCAGCGCCACTTCAGATAATGTGGGACCACAGCACTTGATTAATATCAAGCGCGTGGCTTATGGCATTAAGGACTGTACAGCACAAAGCCCTTATTCTGCTCCCTCTCCGCAACAGCCAAAGCAACAGGAGGATGCGCTGCTGTTGAATCTGGTCGATGAGCTGATGTCTATTTTGCAGAAAAGCGGTGACAGCTAATGGGGAACTATGACCAAGTACTTTCATTGTTAATGGAGGTTGTATCCGGTGCTGGCAAGGCGGAAAAGGAGCCGCGCTCCATCCCTTTAGGGATTTCAAACCGCCATGTGCATCTTTCCCAGGCTGATGTGGAGACGCTCTTCGGAGCTGGATATACGCTATCCAAAATGCGTGATTTGTCCCAACCTGGACAGTATGCATGTAATGAGACCGTTACGGTCTGCGGTCCCAAAGGGGCCATCGAAAAAGTGCGGGTTCTCGGCCCAGTGCGGAAACAGACCCAGGTAGAAATTATGCGTGGAGACTGTTTTAAGTTGGGCGCGAAAGCTCCAGTGCGCTTGTCCGGGGAGCTTGAAGGCACACCGGGCGTCACGTTGGTTGGGCCCAAGGGAAGCGTATATATTACCTGCGGCTTGATGGTTGCACAGCGCCACATTCATATGACGCCTGATGATGCCCTTTTCTTTGGCGTAACCGACGGAGAAATGGTCAGTATTCAATTTGATGGTCTCCGGGGCGGAGGGTACAATCAGGTCGCAATCAGAGTTAGCAATGACGCCGCTCTCGACTGTCATATCGACGTTGAAGAGGCTAACGCGATGGATCTGACATCGGCGTCTGTTGTCAAAATCATAAAAAATCGCTAGGAGGAAATGAACATGAGATCAGAAGCTCTTGGTTTGGTTGAAACAAAAGGTTTGGTAGGTTCTATCGAAGCAGCGGACGCTATGGTCAAAGCGGCCAATGTCACTCTGATTGGCAAAGAGATGGCAGGTGGAGGCCTTGTTACC
The DNA here is from genome assembly GCF_003591545.1 of Paenibacillus thiaminolyticus. Lineage (GTDB taxonomy): Bacteria > Bacillota > Bacilli > Paenibacillales > Paenibacillaceae > Paenibacillus_B > Paenibacillus_B thiaminolyticus_A. The sequence goes on along the minus strand of NZ_QYZD01000010.1, from coordinate 44,835 downwards.
GTGATGGTACGGGGCGATGTAGGAGCGGTGAAGGCGGCGACGGATGCCGGCGCCGTGGCCGCGAAGAATGTAGGGGAACTCGTGTCGGTACATGTGATTCCTCGTCCTCACAGTGAAGTGGAGAACATCCTTCCGTCTGTAAAGGCATAATTCAAAAAATGATAAACTAAGCCTATGCTTCCGAAGCAAGTTTTGTTCGGTGAGCTAGCGCTTTAATCTCACAAAACTTTTAGGAGGAATGTAACATGAAATCGGAAGCATTGGGTTTAATTGAAACAAAAGGTCTGGTAGGTTCTATCGAAGCAGCGGACGCTATGGTCAAAGCGGCCAATGTCACCTTGATCGGTAAAGAGATGGTAGGTGGCGGACTTGTCACTGTAATGGTACGAGGCGATGTAGGAGCGGTGAAAGCGGCGACAGACGCTGGTGCCGCAGCTGCACAGCGTGTAGGGGAACTCGTGTCGGTACATGTGATTCCTCGTCCTCACAGCGAAGTGGAACACATTCTTCCCGCTGCTAAGCTATAATTTATTTCGATACTCTGCAAAAGGCCAAAACTCGTTTTACCGAGTTTTGGCCTGTTTATTTTTGTCTGCGAGATCCCGGTTGTAGTAGTGGTCCATTTCTCTAAATAGGGTTTTGAGGAGGAGGGATGTACTATTTCCAAACAGGTTGAAAATTGCTATAATAGAGATGATATATTGTGAAAAATTTAGCATGAAACATCTATTTTCCCGTTCATTTTCGGTGAAAGGGTGCAACGAGATTATGCTGAAAACCAATAGTCCGATCGCAAGCAAAGTATACGCACGATACAGCGGCATCCTATCTCTATCCAAGTTCTCGCTGCTGCTGCACGATAACAATGGAGACGTTTTGCTAGAGTTCAATCCGTCCCCTGATTTCTGCAGGCATTTTTGTTGGGAGAATCCTACGCGACCTTGCGCGGATTATTTGAAGCGCTTTAATACCGGTGAACAGGGGAGATTTGTTTGCTGTTACGGCCTGGAGAATTTTTTGTTGCCCATTATGGTCAAAGATGAGGTTGTTGGCTTCATATCGGGGATGCAGGCGTATTCCCAGGAGAGGGAATTTCAGAAGTATCTGATTAATACGGCGGAATTGGCCGAAATGAAGGGGCTGGATTTGGAGGTTGTCGCGAAGGCGATATCGGCTTTTCCAACCATTGACGAGGATAAAGCAGATATTCACGAGCAGCTTTGCCATCATATCGCAAGGAATATTGCGCTCGACATCGCCGAAAGCGAGCAGGACAACACAGGGATTATCAATCGTCTGTCTGCAGAAAAGGAAATACTGGAGAAGCAAGTGATTGACTTAGAAGCAAAAAACATGTCTCTCGTCATCAATCCACATTTCCTGTTCAATACTTTGAATTCCATTGCCCGCATCGCCTATTTCGAACAGTCCCATACGACGGAGGAATTGATTTATTGCCTGTCCGACTTGCTGCGATACAATGTGAAGCAGGATGATCAGCTTCATACTATCGCATCAGAAATGGATAACATTGAGAAGTATTTGTATATACAAAAGGCGCGTTTCAAGAACCGTCTGCAGTATGAAATTATTGTTCCTAATGAATTAAAGGCTTATCGTATTCCGAATATGGTGATTCAGCCTATTGTGGAAAATGCAGTAATTCATGGAATTACCCCCAAGCGAGACGGGGGAACCGTTCGTCTGATTGCTGAGAAGTACAGAAATGATATCACCATTTCTGTTATAGACAACGGTAACGGATTCTCGCCGGAGGTACTAAAGCTCATTCATCAGCCGGACAGCAAGATCGGCGTGGGCTTCCGGAGTACCGATAGCCGTTTGAAGCGTTATTTCGGAGAAGAGTATGGGTTATCGATCGTGAAATCTGATTACAGCGGGAGCACTATTAACATCCGCATCCCCACCCAACCAATTGCGAGGTGATGCAATGAGCGTAGTTATGTTTGTTGAAGATGAGCCGATAGAACAGGAATTTCTTCAATCCATCGCGCAGGAAATTCTAGGTGCTGAAGATAAGCTTCTTATTTGCGATACCGGTACGCAAGCGATTAAGCTCGCCAAGCAATATCGACCGGATATTATTTTTATGGATATCATGCTGCCTGAAATGGATGGAATATCCTCGTTACAGGAAATTCGCAGCTTTCTCCCTAACGCATGCGTGACGATTTTGTCGGCCAGCTCGGATTTCTCCTTTGCACAGGCGGCAATCAGTCTGCAGGTACACGAATATCTGCTTAAGCCGGTCAAGCCGGAAAAATTGCGGCAAATCATTCGTAAGGGGCTGGAGAAGGCCGCTCAATCAGAAGAAAGTGGTGCAACAGAAACTTATCAGAAAGAATCAGCTCAAGAATGTCAGCGCTTTATTCAAGAAGCCGTCGATTATATTCATCAGAATTACAAAGATAAGTTGACCCTGCAAATGGTGGCATGTCATGTGTACATGAATGCCCAATATTTTAGCCGCATATTCAAAAGGGAGCTCGGCGTTACTTACACGGATTATGTGAACAAGCTCAAGATTGCACATGCCTGCAAGCTTCTTGAGACTACCGGGTATCCCGCCTATCGCATCTCCACAGAATGCGGTTTTACCGATCCGTCTTATTTCAACCGGGTATTCTACAAGCAAATGAATATGACGCCGAAGGAATACAAAAAAAGCGTTCTAGTTCGAGGTTAAAAAAACGCTCTCTATAGATAGAATCAAGGAAACTTCCCCCGACTAATGTCGGGTGGGAGTTTTTTTATTATGTCGTCCTAAAAGTACGAATAGTACCAGATTGGAGAAAAAAGTGATTCAGGAAGTCCAACAAGAGGTACGGTTAGTGACAGGCACAATGGCCGCTTTACTATACAATGAAGATACATCTACGAAGACAAATCTACTTAACAGAGGTGTATGGATGATGAAGGAAGCAGTGGCTTCTGCCGGCATGCTGAAACAAAAGATGAATAGTCGTTTCCGAAGAAATGGAATCGCTTACGGACTGATTTCCGGGTTAACGTTCGGCCTTTACAGTACTGTCGTTGCCCTCGCCATGATGAAGGAGCCCTATCTGGGGGTCGTAGGAGCGTTTGCGGCGCCCATAGTGGCATCTGCGATTAATGATGCTTTGGCGGCGATCTGGCTTCTGATCTGGAACATAAAGAATGGGAAGGTCAAAGAAATCGGCCGCAGTCTGGTAACAATACCGGGGTTAATGGTCGCAATTGCTGCGGTGTTTGGCGGCCCGATCGCCAACGGGGCCTATCTGGTTGGGATTGATATGGCCGGAGCGGCGGCTATTCCCATATCGGCGCTGTGTCCGATGTTTGGGGCTATATTCGCTCGAATGTTCCTGAAGCAGAAGATTGATAAACGGGTGGCCCTCGGCATGTTCATCTGTGTTATCGGGGCGGCGCTCATTTCCTATGTCAAGCCTGAAGGTGGAGTGGATAATTTCACACTAGGCATTATTTTTGCTCTCGTGGCCGCACTTGGCTGGGGACTGGAAGGCGTATTTGCCACTTTCGGGATGTCCATGCTTGATTCCAATATCGCCATTACCATTCGCGAGGGCGTTTCCGGAATCGTTTATATTGCCGTGCTGATCCCTATCTTCGGCGCGACGGATCTCTTTGCTTCCGCGCTTGGCTCCGTATCGCCTATGCTCATTATCGCGGCTGCGGCCCTGTTTACGGCAATCTCTTTCCTGACTTGGTATATGGCCAACAATATGGTTGGCGTTGCTGTCGGAATGTCGCTTAACATTACCTATGTGCTGTGGGGGGTTGTCTTTGCAGCTATCTTCCTCGGTAATGCGTTGACTCCTACGATAATTGCCGGTGCAATTATCATTACACTTGGAGCGCTTTTAGTTTCGATGAATCCAATGGATTTCTTCAAAAAGAAGGAGGCGTAAGTAAATGCCATTGTTGCCGATCCGCTCCCGGGTGCTGCTTTTCATGTCCACTGTTCAGCAAGCAAATATTGATGATGCAATGGACGCTTTGAAAAGCGAATACGGTGGAGAGCGTCAATTTACAAGAGCAAACTTTCTGGATCATATGCTGTCGTTGCAGGCAAACGGACTGATTGACGAGGTCCATTACAAGCTGGATGTTAACGGGGAATTATGTATGTACTATGCGATTAACGATGAGGGAATTCGTACGATCAATAAATATTTGCCTAAAAAGTGGACGCAAAACTAAGAACAATCTCATACAACCCGGCCTTAGGCCGGGTTCAGATTGAAGACGAACTCCCGTGAACTACTGTACCGCGGGAGTTCTTTATGTTTTATAGTCCATTTTTTGCTATTAATAGGGGATATCAATACAAACGCTGATTTGGGCGCCAACCTTCGGCAGCATGTCATGGTAAGATATTTGGAGAAACATAGGAATCGGACCTACGATGGAAGAATTGAGAAAGTTATTTAAACGATATGAGGAAAACGGTAAAGTAGCTTTTATATATATGAAACAGAGATATATTGGGGAGAGATTGGACAGGAAAATACATAGCCGGCAAGTAGTGCAAGTAGTATCTTTATCGGGTTCGGCTTATACACAAAACCCGTATTACTTTAAGTTAGTAAAATATCTAAGATTAAGTATTACAAAAACACTTTTATATAATGTGACACAGAATATTAATGTTAGTTAGAGATAGAATAAATAATAAGAGGAGCCATTCCTGTAATGAATGAATTCGAGGTTTGAATGAAAAAAGCACCTTCTGTATACTGGGTTCCGCCCAACACGTTTCTCAACAGAACTGATATAAACCAACAACAATTGAAGCACGGAACAGCCGAAGGATCTAATTCCATAAGGGCAACGACCCAGTAGAGGAGCAAGAAACGGCGTCCACCCCTCGAGAGGCAGAACGAAGGAATGTAAGGGCAAAGACCCAGCGTGACATGGGAGGGTAAGTCGTCGGGGAATGGCGTGGATATCCAGAGTGCGGTCATACGACTCATCCACAGATTGGAAATTACATTCCAATCTCTATTCCCGCCACCGGCTCCTTCAGAAAATTATGTCATAGCTAGACGATTTCCCCATCTATTGAGGTGGTCGATGGTTGAAAATCTAAGAACAAGTGAGAAAACGAGAGAAAACATTAAATTATAGTGGGAGAGTGGATTTGTCCCCTTTGAGGCATAGGGAAACAGAGCTTGCCTTGCACCAAGCCCTGCCCGAACATTTGCTCTCTGTTTTTCAGCCCGACAAGCTCCTATAAATGCGCTGAAACGTCGGAAACCAGGGACTGTGCCTGCTGAAGCGAAGCTTCGTTTGCCGTGCATGCTCCACCATGCGCGAAGCTAACCAGATCAGATTCTCAATGACTGTTTTTACCCGCCTGCGGTTGACCTTCGTTCGCACCGGAGCATCCGGTTCTTGCAGCGAAATTTGCCCAATGGCTCGAAGCAGATTATACGCAACCAAACCTGTACAGAGGACCAGGTCATTTGTGGCAAATTTACCCGAGGGCAGGCGCTCCAAATTCAGATCCGTCTTGAGTTCGCTGTGAAACTGTTCGCTCGTGGCATGGTCACGGTAGAGCCGAATGACTTGCCAAGGCGAACAGGTCAGTGTCGTGAAAAACACCTGTACTTCTACTCGAGGCACCAGCAGGAGTTGACCATCGGCTTCCATCGTCCGCTCAATGACTTGATACACGGCGTGAATCGGACGTTCCAACTTCTTGTCCGTCCATTCCATGGAGCCTAAGTACACGCGTTTGCCTTCCCGTTCTTCACAGCACATCCCGTCCTGTCTGGCGATCATCAGCCATTCTTCGGACGACTCCCGGCGGAGATTGCGCTTGACGATAAAATCCAACGTTCAGACACACGTTCAAATTCTCGAGCGCATCATTGCCAGCATCCATGCGCACGAGCAGCGGCGAATCGGTGATTCGACGGGCATAGTCCAGACTGTGCGATAGAAACGCAGCCGCTTCTTTTTGCACATGCATGCTGCCTTCGCGCAGATTGACGTTGATGCCATAGCCTTCCTGCCCTAGATAGGCAAAAAACGGCGCATAGCCGTCCACCTTTTTGTACGTCAGGGACACGCCTTCTTTCCGGGTATGACTATTGTCGAACGGCGAGACGTCCAGGTCCAGGGGGAGCCAGGACAACGTTTTCCCTTCAGGGAGTGTGACCTGAACAGGGGTCAGCGGTGCGTTCAGAGCATGCAGCAAGTCCGCCGACTCTTCGAGCAGAATCGTCTGCCAGTCGTAGCTGTGGGCGGCGGCTAAATCCAGCCTCTGCCGAAGAGTGGGAGAGGACGGGACATGTTTCAGGCCTAAGGATTTCGCGAAAAACCGGTCCTCCCGAAAGGGCTCGATCTGGTCGAAATCGCTTTTCCCCTGGCACAGCAATCCAAGATAAGCCAGGACCACATCCGGGTGAGTGACGGTAGGGTGCTGTGCACCGGGCAGAGAGTACCGAATGAGACGTTTGGCAATTCGAGTATGAGAAAGAAGCAGGCCAATGAGAGCCAAACCGGAGTGAGCGGTGAGCCACTCCACGGACTGATCGAGTTGAAAACGTATAGGGTTCATGTGTGCACCTCCCAGGTGAATTCAAGACATACGGGAATTCTTCCCTTTTCGTTAGTTTACTTCACCGGGGGCTGTTTTTCTAACCTTTTCAGTTTTTTGTTTCACGGATTCAGGGATACTTCAATGTTCCAATCTTTAACAATATCGTAACATATTATATATTCCTCCTATTTTATTTCGTGGTAAGATTTACCTGAAAGAAGGATTACATCCAAATTGGGAGGGATAGTTTTGAAAACAAAAAGACCAAAATCGCTAGTGAAAAAATGTACAGGAATTGCGTTAGCAAGTGTAATTGGATTTAGTAGTCTTGGTGTATTGGCAACGAGTGTAAGTGCCGCTGAAAATAAGAACCAGGTTAATGTGAACCAATCACTTAAAGCAGAAGAAATAACGATTACTCAGTTACGGGTTACTATCCAGCATAAAGATGATCCCTTTATTAATCATGTTAAAATATTCATTGATAAACACCTGGAAGAATCGGAATTTTTATGGGGGAAAGTTAGTAATTCGTTAAAAAGAGATATCGTGGATCTACTTACAGGAGATAAAAAAGACTACTCTTACAAAGTTAGTAGAGCTCTTATTGTGCACTTTTTAGAGGTCCCGTCCTTATTAAAATCATCAAGTGCAGAATTTAAAAAAGAAATCCTTCAATTACTCAAATACTTATAGATATATGTAATAAGGTCTACTCATCTAATGGAGTAGACCTTATTATATTCTTGGATAGGCGAAGTTTCCGGGAAAACCAGAATATCCGTAAGCGGTTACAAAACACGAACAGGGCCGAGGAAAACGGATTGAGCTCAAATTGTTCCTGTACAATCGCGGCCAGTCCATCGATCGATTTGCGCATGTCTGTTGCGCCGCAAGCAAGATAAACAGGTGAAGCAGCGGTGAAATTCAGCATAACGGCGTAAGGGCGGCAACAACGTCACGAAGCAGTCCGGGTTCAAAACCGGGACGAACGTCGATCCGGGCAACGCCGACTTGGATCTGAAGGGACTCGGTTGCTTCGATTCGGCCGGCGACAGCAACTGGACGAAATGTAGTGTTCGCCGAGGTAACTGGTGGTTGCCTTTTCGCCTTATAAAGCCAGTATTTTAATTGATGAACGGTCAGGTCATGCTCTTCGCATCAGGCTTTCATCGTTTGACCGCTGGCCTGATAAGCGGTAATGCGCTCCTTCCATAACGCTTGCAAATTCGTCTCCATTTGTCCATCCTTTCGTATGCATGATGGATTCATTGTGACGGATTTGTATACCTTTGGATAGGTGTGATCGGCTTGACGCTTATAAAGAAAGTCAGGAAACAGTAGCAAACAGAATAGGTGGAACCATATTAAGAGATGATGATTTTGATTCCTTTCGTGAATTTATATCGAATGGTTATGGTGAAATACATAAAGAAAATAAAAGGATATACCGATTTCATCAACACAACCGGGAACGTGATACGGCCATCGTTTCACTTATATTAGGTTCGGGGCTTCGTTTATCAGAAGTGGCCGGTTGCAATCTAGAAGATCTCGACATAAAGAAAAGTCTGATACGTGTGATCAGAAGAGGAAATAAAGAACAACTCGGTATCACAAAGAGAATAATGATGTTCCAAAACTAAGAAACCATTTGGGCCATTCTTCAATTCAAACAACAATGATTTATACGCATTTAACGGACGATCACATGAAGGAAGCAATCAATAAAATGGATAACTAAAAATGACACAAAAATGCCCTCATAGTTGGAGAAGTTGCCCTCATTAGAGTCACTGCGACACAAAGTTACCATCTTGCTTGGAGGAGAGTCTTAACTCTGATTAATTTGAAAGATTACTCAAAAAAATAGCCAAAGTTACCCTCAATAGATTAATTTAGACCAAAATAAAAAGGGGAACTTTGTGTCACTGTACAAAGTAGAATAGAGATAAATTCAACCGACTGACTTATGTACAAAATACGGGTTTTGTGAAACAGTCAGTCCGGAAAATGCCGGAGACATCGACCACGATAATTCTTTATCTTCTAAGTTTTAGATTGCATGGTGCTATCATTTGGAAAATTTTCTTCCTTCGTCTCCATAACTATTCCTCCATTTTTACATATCATTTATTCTTCCGTTATAAAATATTAATGCGTTGTTTTCCAGCTACCTCCCTTGATTAAAACGTTTCCAGTGGTTGGAAAGTTGTTTTATCGTTTCCCGTTAGTTCAATAAGTCAGCAAAAAATCTACATAGCCCAATTTTTCATAAAGTCGTTTGGCTTTCGGATTATTTATTCCCACCTCTAACCCTATACAAGTACATCCCTTTTCTTTTCCTAAACGTTCGGCTTCTTGGATGATGGCTGTTGCAACACCTTGTCTCCGATATTCATATACTGATAACCCAGCTTCTAAGAAAGCGCTATGGGTAATATCTACTAATTTAGTTACAGGCTCATCATTAGGACCACTCCATCGTAGTAAGAAATGGCCAACAGGGGTGTTATTATGCCAAGCGATTAAGTATAGTCCCTCACCCCTCTTTTGTGTATCATATCGGTTGTGCTGAAACATAGGATTACCAGGTGAAAACTGAGTAACAAGGAAATTCAACTGGGATTCTTCTGCTTCTTTTATTTCTAAGCATAATTTATCTTTATTCATTTCAACTTCCTCTCTCCCAAACAACAATATTCAAATAATATTCAAGTAATAATTTCGTTTAATAATCGCATTATCCTGCCCAGCGGGCTTCTGCGAGCTTTTGGGGGCCACAAAACGATGAGGCACCTGGAGGGGAATGGACTCCGCAATGCTGTCCTCCAGTTGGCGCTCGACCTCGTTCCTCCTGGACAACAGCCGCTCCTGACGGTCATTCAACTCGCCGAGTCGTTCGAAGAACAGGTCGTCATCGACGCCGTTCCTTCAAACAACTTGAGGAAGCGCTCACGCTGACTTGTGATGCTCGCGAGTTCTTTATCTACGATAGAATCGATGGAGCAGGCCGATACAATCTGTGCTGTCAGGCATTGATTTTTTTCCAAAAGAGCTTATTCTATAGACAGCTTAGCGATAAGCAAGTTCCTGACACGAAGGGGGATGTGTTTTAATGGCAACTACTTATATGGTGGTTTGGTCTTAAAACTGAATAGCAGGCATACGCGAAAAAAGCGGGAAAACGCCCGTATTATTTGGTATGCCATTCAAAGTAACCTTTCGTGAATATTGCTGTTTGCAGGATACGATGAAGGTCGTATCTTTTTGCGTCCTGATGCCGCGTGATAGCAGCTTTTTAGAGGCTGCTTGTCCGTGGCATTTTTGCGTCCAAAAAACAACATTAAAGGAGCTTACAAAAAACCATGATGGATTTGAAAACCTATGGCTACACAGAAATAGAAGCAATTCCCGATGGATTATTGCCCGGCAGGGTGACGGAGCTTCGGCGCGAGCGCTTCACGGTCGTGACCGAGCGCGGCGAAGTAACGGCGGTGCTCAAAGGGGCGTTCTATCACAGCGCGGAAACGCGTGTAGACTTTCCATGCGTCGGTGATTTTGTCTTGCTGCACTACAACGAGAGCGGAGATTCTCTCATCGTTACGGTACTGCCCCGCCGCTCCAAGTTCTCACGCGTGGATTACTCAGGGCATGCCGCAGGCTATGCCAAAACCGTGCGGGAACAGGTCGTTGCAACCAACTTTGACTATGTGTTTATCCTTTCTTCTCTGAATTGGGATTTCAAGGTTACCCGCATCATACGGTACCTGACACAAGCCAGGCAGAGCGGCGCCCAGCCGGTCGTCATTCTGACCAAGGCTGATCTCGTTGAAGACTATAATCTCCCGCTCGCAGAAGTCACACAAAGCATCCCTGATGTGCCGGTTCACGCGATCTGCAGTCATACAGGCCTGGGGCTGAACGAACTCGATCCCTACTTGATGCCTGGTAAAACAGTCGTCTTTCTCGGCATGTCCGGCGTCGGTAAATCGTCTCTGCTCAATTCGTTGATGGAACAGGACGTAATGAAGGTTCAGGCGATCCGGGAGGTGGACAGCCGGGGGCGGCATACGACAACGCACCGTCAGCTGTTCATGCTCCCCTCCGGTACGATGGTCATCGATACGCCGGGTATGCGTGAGCTAGGGCTATTTAATGCCGACGAAGGCATACGCGCAAGCTTTACCGATGTGGAGGAATGGTTCCCGCAATGCCGATTTACGGATTGCCGCCATGAGGCCGAGCCGGGCTGTGCCGTTCTCGCCGCGCTTGCCGACGGTTCGTTGCCGCGTGAACGGTGGGAGCAATATGTTGCCCAGCAGCATGAAAACAAGTATGTCCAGGATAAAACGAGCTACCTCATCGACAAGAGGGTTCGAAACAAAACAATCGCCATGTGGAGCAAGCAAACGAAGAAAAACGGAGGATGGAAGAAATGAATATTACATTCGAAACGCTGATCTATGCCTTAAGCCGAAGGTTCAAGAAGGATATCATCTCTGCCGACTGGCAAACCATGCCGTTACAGGGCGGAACTGTGGGAAATGTGTCCCTGGTAACGGGGATCGCCGAAACCGCGGATGGCGAAAAATTGCCGTACCGTATCGTGCTGAAAATCCAGAAAAAATGGGAGCGTTACGGAGATCCGGGTTCATGGCGCCGGGAATATGATCTCTATGCGTCTGACTTGGGATCGACGTTCTCGGATGCTTTCCGCTGGCCGAGATGTTATCACGCCGAGATCAATGCCGAAGAAAATGAGTTCCAGCTGTGGCTGGAATATATCGATGGCGTAACTGGATTAGACTTGACCGGTGACATGTATGAACAGGCTGCGCTGGAGTTAGGACGCTATCAAGGCAAGCTGTATGCGGAGCAGCCCGCTGTGCTGCAGAGCCTGACCAACCTGAGCCATGCAGATCTCATGAAGAATACGTATCTGCATTACCGGTCATGGCCGGTCGTCTACGATTATATACGGTCGGAGGACTGCGAATTGCCGCAGCACGTGCGGCAAATGCTCATCGACATCGATGAGCACGCAGACGAGATACTCGCCCGCATCGAAAAAGCCCCTCGTGCTATGCCACCGGGACTTCTGGGTGACCAACCTGATCTATGCCGACGGGAAAATCGCGCTCATCGACTGGGACACATCCGGATGGGGTTACTTGGGAGAGGATCTCGCAAGCCTGATTGCGGATGAAGCGGATATCGATCATATGGTCGAATACTATCAGCGATGTGTCCCCGCGTATTACAAAGGCTTTTCGGAGTATGCGGATGTATCCCCTATCGCTGATCATTGCGTCTACGAGATGATCCTTCTCGTATTCGGATACAGGCTTGTGGAGTGGTATCTCCACACAGAGGACGATGACGAGAAGACGAAGCATGTCCATACGCTCCAAAAAATCTATGAAATGAAGACCAGCCCTGTGCAGGGTTGACTCTAAAAAAGAAACTCCGAGAAACCCTTGAATGGTTTTCGGAGTTTCTTTCATTACTCCCATTCGATCGTCGCCGGCGGCTTGCTCGTGATGTCGTAGACGACGCGGGGCACTCCAGTCGGTGAATCGACAGTGGAATTGACAAACGTTTACGGCGTCACATCGGAAGCTCCGAGGTACGTCATCGTTGCTGGAAACTTCCTGGATTCCTGCCGATATTTTGCTATTTTGCCTTAACCTCTTTGACTTGAGCTTCAAGGCTGTACCCCTGCAATGCTTGCGCAGCTAATCAATCTGACCGGCTGCGCGTTTTCTTCGAACATCGACCGGATCGCCGTCAGGTCTTCCGCTTCCTCCCACAACGAATATTGCGCGCTGCCCTTGCCCTGCAATCGGGAAGCCGCTAAAATAGCGACTTTCAATGGGACCATGTTCTTGTCCCTCGACAAATGTTACGCTTGTTCTGCCCAGTTAGCCGGATATGTTACATAGATAAATCGTGCATATTCTGGCACAGAAAATTGAATCTTGCTTCCTTTTGGAATCAGGATCACTTCACCTGGACCAGCTGATACCTTTGTTCCATCAATGATAACATCCAGATGTCCCTCAATCACATAATCAATTTCATCATAGTTAAGTGTCCAGTCAAAGGTTGTTTCTTTCATCTCCATGATACCGCAGCCAAGTCTTGGACTTTCCTTTAGCGAAAAAAGATCTTTACAATAGACGATATCATTAGGGTTGCCTGTATCGAGACGATCCTCTTCTGTTACTTTCATATTTGGCACTTTAACAGAAGTAATCCCTCCAGGACCTCTATGAACGTTCTGTTCAATAGCATCAGCCCCTACTTTTTCCATGATAATTTTACGAACCATCTCTTCAATCATCTTTTTATCGATACTCATGGGTGTACCCTCCTCTACTTCTTAGGTGCAGACTTTTGGAACCATTTTACTTGCAATGAGCATAGCGACCAATACAGCTGTGATACACTTTTGAACATCGATTCTGTTCTCGGCTAAAAGAGGTATGAAACAAATTTCACTACGCTATATGACTTCTTTCTCCGTAATCACAATACGCGGAACGGAAAACGATGACGCCATATTCTGGATATAAAGTTTGGATACGACAACAATTCTTCTGCCATTTCCTCATCTCCCATACCAGAGAATAAACACAAAGAGGCCTAAAGTTATACCGCTTCCTATCAAGTAGGAATGCTATAACCTTAAGCCTCTTTGCTTTAGTAAGACTACGCCTTTGTAGTCCTCTATTACATTTTAAACGCGAATGAAACTGTCTGTTGTTCCACACGCTGTAGATTCAAATTGCATGCTCCCTTTTAGTTTATCCTCTAACTAGCTATTTACAATAGATAAACCTAAACTATTTTGTGAACATTCTTCAATGTTGAATCCTTTGCCATCATCTGTTACTCCAATCGTGCAAAAGCCGTTGTTGGAACTCATAGAAATAACGAACTATTTTTTTTATTCTTCATATACTCTTTGCTTTGTCACGGTGCGGTCGATTATTTTCTTAATTTGATTGATTTTTACACGAACTTATCAGCTATTTGCTTCTGTCTGCTTCTTTGCACGAAGATATCTTCGGTACTGCACAGGATCGAACTTGTGTAATCCGTGAAAGCTAGGTCTCGTGTTAGCCTCGATAAACCATGCCTTTCCTTTCTTGTCGATCCCCATATCCAATCCGACGATTCGAAGGGGGAAACGAGAACCCAATTTACGTGCGATTTTGTAGGAAACACCGCTTAACTCTTTCAGAACTGTGGGTACGTTTAGCCGTTGGTCGGCTCCTCGAAGGACTTCCTTTATCTTTGCATCGCGAGCTCCCTTTGCCACATTCGTGACGATGGAATTGGATCTAGGCGCGACTTTGGCGCTCATCCAGGTAAGCAACCACTGGTTGGATGGTTTCTGTAGCACAATCCGCAGATCAAAAGGTTTCTTTCGATAGGTCGCTAGTGGAATCCCTTGCTGGATAATGTACTTTTTTCCGCGGTGCATTCTCTTTGCTACTTCGGATGCGATTTTTGTATTGGGGTACTTTTTGGACGATGCCTCGAATGAAACCAGGCTTTCGGAATTATTAAGCCTCTTGACCCGGATAATCCCCGTTCCTGAGGAACCTTTATCGGGTTTGATATATAATACAGGGAAGGATTTGAGCATCTTGGTAAGAGTCGCAGCATGATACCAATGGGTTTTCGGAACGTGACGAGATAGGACGTGATCCTGTGACAAGGGCTTTCCTTTTAGCATTTTGCTATTGATGAATTTATGTCTCATGTACTCACCTCCATCCTACATTATTCTAGCCCCTTTATCTGGATAACGGCTTTTGTCCATATTACGCATACATGATCAGAAAAATGGCAATGCCTTCATCGCCGTGGGGCATAGTTTCTCGTTTATTTAAAACATCAAGCTATTTTTGATCTGAGTTTTTTGTTCTCCTATGTCCCTTTTCTAAGTGCTTGAATTACTACGTCGTTCCCTTGACGGACTTCCTGAATTTTTTATTGCGTCTCTTAACATAGAGAAAACGGCTGCCTTCTTCACGGCAACCGCTTCTCGTAACTGTCGCAAATGCATTGCGGCAGGCATTGTATGTTAAAGTTCAAACGTCGGCTATTCAGTTCGGTATAACTGACCACATGCCGCATTAATGTCCGATCCGAATTGGGTTCGGACCGTAACGTTCACACCATTTATTTTCAACGTTCGAACGAACGTTTTAATCCTTTCGGAGTCAGATGGCAAGTAGCTTTGAGGCGTTACTTCAGTCGAATTGTAGGGAATTAGGTTCACGTGGTAGAGATGTTCCCAAGATCCCCTTTCCCTCAACAGAGCGGAAACCGCTTATTGATCGGCATCAGTTCGCTCCGTTGATCGTCGAACGGCGAATGCATCGAGAAGGTTAGATTGACCTGTGGAAACTCCCGCGTCAACCTATCGATTCCTGGCAACAGGCCGATGGTGGAAATCGTAATTCTTCGATGTCCTAACCTGAAAAGATGCGGGTTGGTCAAAATCGCCAGCGCATCGAAAAGGTGCGGGTTGGCGAGCGCCTCCCCCATGCCCATGAAGGACACGCTGTCCAAGGCGTGGCCGTTCAAGTGAAAGTGAAGCAATTGGTCGGTAATTTCATCGGCGGTCAGATTTCGTTTCAGGCCGATGGTACCCGTGGCGCAAAAGCGGCACCCGAACCCGCAGCCGCACTGAGTGGAAATACAATACGATTTCCACCCCTGTTTATAGGAAAGTCTTACGGCCTCTACGCGCTCGCCGCCACCGATGGCAAACAACACCTTGCTCACCTGCTGCGATGTGAATTCTTTTACCGGAATAACGCTGGAGACGTCCGGGCCAAGCGTCCGGGCCAACTCCTCACGCAAAAATTTAGGCAGTATGGTGATCCGTTCGTATTCAGCAATTTTTTGTTTGAAAATAGCGTCCATAATTTGCCCATACCGGTACGCAGGCTGTTTGAAGTCGGTCAAGATCTGCCCAATCGTTTCATATTTCGAGGTTGGTGTCATGTGTTCTCCTTACCGCCGGAGAAAGTGCAAAATAGCAACCGTCGAACGGCGCTTTAATGCGTCATTAACCAACTACGCAGGCAAAAACACGATGCGCTTGCGGACATAATCGCTACGTGCATCTGTCGATAGATTGGTAAGCCTCCGGCAACAGATTTATTTTTTTGTGAACCGGGTCAACCGGAAGGAACCGGTCCACATAATCATCTACAACCTCAACCTCAATGATCATCGTTTTCATCCTCCTAGAGTGTGTTACACTTTCAGTTCCACAATTTTTGTCGCGATATGTTTACAAAACTCGCTGTCATGCTCCACAAAAAGGATAGTCGGCGAATGCTCCAGCAGCAGTTCTTCGATTTGCATCCTGGAAATGACGTCGACAAAATTAAGCGGTTCATCCCAAACATGCAAATGAGCGCGTTCGCAGAGGCTTTTCGCGATCAGAACCTTCTTCTTCTGACCGCCGCTAAAAGAAGCGATGTCCTTTTCGAATTGCAAGCGCGAAAAATCGAGTTTTCTCAAAATCGCTTTGAATAAGCTTTCGTCAATCTCGCTGGATCTGGCGAATTCCGACAAATTGCCCCGCAACTGCGAGGTATCTTGTGAAACGCAGGAAATTTTCAACTGGCTCCCTTTTCGAAACACGCCTGAATAAGGAATCGCCTCGCCGCAAATCAGTTTGAGCAAACTGGATTTGCCTGAGCCATTCGGACCGGAAAGCACGATGCGATCCCCTTGCTCGACAGTAAAGCTGATGTCGCGGCAAACGTTCTTCTCTCCGTAATGAATCGAAATGCGGTCAAGCTCGACCAATTGGTGTTTATGATAAGTCATCTGCGATATTTTCAGGCTTTCCGAGCTATCGACGTTTCTCAGAAGCTGGGATCGTTCCTCGATCGCGGAATGCTGTCTTTGCTCGATTGATTTGGATCGCTTCATCATTTTGGCGGCCTTGTGACCGATGTATCCTTTGTCGACCTTGGAGCCGGAGTTACGCGTGCCGTTTTTCGTTTTTTCTACTTCGTGCGACCAGTTGCTCGTTCGCTTGGCCGCTTCGGACAGCCTCTTAATGTCCTTCCTCAGCTTTTCGTTCTCGGCCCGTTCGAAATTGTCCTGTCTTTGTTTATTCTCCCACCAGTCTGAAAAATTTCCGTTCTGGATTTCGATATTGGTCTTATTGATCGAAATAATGTGATCCACACAATTGTCGAGAAACGCCCGATCATGTGACACCAAAATAAAACCGCTCTTGTCGTTCAAATAATCGCTCACTAGCTTCCGAGCATGCAGATCCAGATGATTTGTCGGCTCGTCGATAAGCAAAAAGCTGTTTTCCTTCAAAAACAGGACCGCCAGCATTACCTTCGTCTGTTCTCCATTGGACAACGAGTCGAACGGCCGGTACAACACATCCTCTGATAACTTCAGCAGCGAAAATTCGCGCATGAGCTGCCAGTGCTCATAGTCCGGATAGATGTCGGCTACCACATCGAATGTATAATTTTCCTTGTGTTCGACGTGGAACGGGAAATACTCGAAGCTGACGTTAGAGGAAATCGTTCCGCTGTACTCATACTTGCCGAGCAGCAGATTGAGAAACGTAGTCTTGCCCCGGCCGTTCCTCCCCGTAAAGCCCAATTTCCAGTTGGTATCGATTTGTAAACTTACATGCTCAAAAATGTTGTCGTAACTGCCGTCATAGGCAAACGTCAGGTTCGTTACCTTGATCAATGACATTCCAGAAACCTCCTTGGTTCACAAATAAAAAAGAGCCGCAAGAAAGTTGACCTTTCTCACAGCTCAAAAAAATAAAGCAAATCCAACCCTACGCAGAGTCAGATAAGGGTATATTTTTTGAGTGAAAAGAATAAGGTAACTTTCTTGCCAATATAAAGAATAAAACAGAACAAACAGAACTTGTTTTATTCTTTAAACGTAAGCAAGAAATTTTACATTATCCTCTTCAACTCCTATCGTAAGTGTTAGCGCAATAGTAACATACCAGATATTTCATTGCAACTAACTCTTCGATTAAGACACCATTGATTTTAAGCCTTCGACTTTGCTCGATAAGCCGGCGTCTTCTCTCGACTTCCTCGTTAAACTATTCTTTTACGTAATTAATTACGATCGGCGCTGCTCGGCCCAGACAAGAACATAAATCGTTAAAGGACAAGAACATGTAGCGAAACCCGTTCCCGAAATATTCGACCTCCTAAACGACAAAAGCTGCCGGATCCGACGCCGGCAGCTTTGAACTATCGTTCCCAGTCGTATGATGAGGTCAGCCAGTTTTTACTGGTTGACCACTTTTGTTTTGGTGATGTATTTGTGTAGCCGGGGCAGAACGGTCGTTCCCCTGAGGTCTGTAACCCGACGCTAAAACTGATCGCCCCCCTACTTGCAGAAACCATGTTTAAGCTGGTTGAGACGAATAGATCTCGCATAACAAGCGTCTTCACTCTGTTTACTTTGACACAAAGTTCCCCTTTTAATTTTGGTCTAAATTAATCTATTGAGGGTAGCTTTGGCCTCTCCTCCAAGCAAGATGGTAACTTTGTGTCACAGTTACTCTAATGAGGGGGGCAACTTCTCCAACTATGAGGGTACTTTTGTGTCACTTTTAGTTATCCATGTTATTGATTGCTTCCTTCATGTCATCGTCCGTCATATGCGTACGTCTCATCATGAGGGTTCGTCTCTTCCGAATATGCGCGGCAAACGCACTTCCTCTTTTTGACTAATCCTCCTGCTTGCTTTTGTACTGGATTTTTATACTAATTGGGAGCCAACAACAATCGTTTAACAATTCTAGTTCAAACGAAGCTAAATAACCACCCGCCAATTCAATTCCGACGACTGGATGATAAAACTTGCAAGGTGTTTTGTTTTTTATCCCTGTCTCACAAACGGGGGGCACCCCGTACTGTTCTAGGACTTTTTCTACTGCGCAGCAGATTCATTTTGAGCTCCACTTAATTGGGAGTAAACTTCTAAACTGGTGAGATTTGCATCCCAAGATACAGAACCATCCTTCAAAGTGAGTCATTCAGCCCTATCTCTATGCCTTCTTCTATTTTTGATGTATTTCAAAAAAATTGTTCACTCCTTCAACAATTACGGTTGTACCAAATGAAAGGAGGAGCGTTATTATGGCTACTTTACTCATACCCTTTATTGTATTTTTAGAACGAGGTACTAGTTTTTGTGCGCAAAATCCGATCGTAGCGCCTAATGTATTAATGAAAATATCATCAATATCAAAACATCCTAAATGTGTTATCATTTGTAATATTTCAATCATAAAAATAGACACACAAAATAGAATAATAAATCGTAAAAACCGGCAAGGAAACAGTAGCGGGATTAAAATCCCATAAGGTAAAAAAGCTGCGAAGTTGGCAAAGTTAAAAAACCAACTTTGAAAGTCTCTACCTAATGGAAAATACAAAGGAATCCCATTTGGTATTAGGTTATACCAATACTCTTGGTTATTAATACGACTTGTTCTGTCAAAGGCGAAGAACAGGAAGTAGAGAATCACAACGGTATAAGCTGCTAGCAAGGTGATGGTAACCTTACGAACTTTTCCTATAAACATAAAAAATCCTCTCATTTCTATCTTCTACTCATTATTAGTCCATGATGTGTAAAAACCACCCAAATGCTACAACAAGTCTCAAATTTACGGGTTTAGTTCATTGCGACCGCTTAAACAACAGGAATCTGAAAAACCGTCGGTACGGGTTGAACCGCTCGGAATAATTAGCTTAGAGTAAGAAAAAACGCCAAGCCGGCCATGTCCGAAGGCTTGGCGTATTATTTTCGTTAAAATGTTGGCGGGAGCCCATGCTGACATTTTCATCATAGCTTGTTTCCTACGGTAACAGGAATATTTTGGTATAACAATTTCATGCTATTTGGACTGAATTGACTTAGCAATAAGCGAAGCGTATGCTTTAGCTCCTTCCGGTTGCGGGTGAACGCCGTCCTTCGCAAACCATTCAGATTTGTCTGCGCTAAGCGAGTGCCAGTCGATCAATGTGACATTGGAACGCTCCTCGGCCGCTTTGGCCAATGTTTCGTTTACTGAATCCTGCCAGTCTCGCGACACACGGGAGTTAACGAGATAGATTTGCCTATTCTCACCGATTGTATTGAGTAGTTCTTCGAGTTTTTCGGAAGAAAATGGCCCATTCGTGCCAAGCTCAATAATGACAATCTTTCCTAACTTCTCTTTCGAATCGAGTTGTGCCACGACATCCTTCGCTTCAGACATTTGCCGACTTACCTTACCATCTATGTCAATGCCGGGTATTAGTTCTTTCAGATAAGGCGCTACTCCGACCAACACGGAGTCACCAATTGCTGTAACTTCTACGGATGACTTAGAGGGGCTCTCATCCTTGGGTGTTGACTTTGTGACTTGCGAGTCGGCATTAAATGACACCGATTTTGAATTATTCAATGGTGCCGATTCAGTTTGTTTCGAATTTTCGATGGAATTTTCGCTTCCTGCCCTTGCACAAGCTACACAAATGAAGATGATCATAACGACGGAAAACAGCATAAACAAATGTTTGATCGGTTTTGATTTTTTCATATATCTAACCTCTTTCCTTAAATGGTATGTCTTCCCGTTCCGAATGGGCTCCTCTACAAATCTATAGGACAGCGCGGCTAATACAACAGTTATCATTAGTTGGGCTAGCTGGAGAATAAGATTCGGACCTACGTTTGGATCTGCAGATCCCGTTAAGACAATAATCGGATAATGCAACAAATATATGCCATAAGATCGGACTCCGATCCAGCGAAGGGGTTTCCAGGCAAGCAGTTTGCCTACTTCGCTGAACGGACTCGCCGCAGCCGCAATGACCAATGCAGATGCTACGGAGAGGACGACCATACCGCCGCGGTATAATGATTCATCGTATTTCCCGGTCTTTGTCAACATATACATCACGATACAGAGACCGACAACGCCCAAAATGTTAACCCAAGCGTTTCCCTTTCGCGAAAATGGTTCAGAAAATTTGTGGCTTGGATATATGATTGCAAGTGCTGCTCCAATCAACAGCCCAAAAGCCCTTGTATCCGTTCCGTAATAAACTCGGCTCGGGTCTGTGCCTGGCTCATACAAAAATACCATCAATGCAAACGAAACGGCTGCTCCCGCAAGAATTAGCAAAAAAAGTTTGCCGCGCGTTGGGGCAAAAGTAGAAATCACTATCATTAGAAGAAACGGCCATATCAAGTAAAATTGTTCCTCCACAGCGAGCGACCAAAGATGTCCGATAGGTGAAGGGGGACCAAAGCTTTCAAAGTAGGATACATTATGGTAAATTAAATACCAATTGTTCGTATATGTTAACGATGACCAAATATCCCCGCGAATCGAAGACAGCCTTCCTGGATCAACAATCGCAAGATAGGCGGTTAGAATGCACAGCATAAGTAGCATGGCCGGCAACAGTCTGCGCATGCGCCTCAACCAGAACTGTTTCATGTTGATTCGACCTTTTCTCTTACGCTCTTCCATCAGCAAATCCGTTATGAGGTAGCCTGAGAGTACAAAGAAGACACCTACTCCCAATAATCCCCCCGAGGCCACCCCCCAGTTAAAATGATAAGCAATTACAGCGAGAACGGCTAGAGCCCGGAGTCCATCTAGTCCCGGCATATAGCGTCGTTTGTCTTTCATAACATCTTGAGGCCTATTCGAATGAAGCTTATCCAACCTCCCCATCGTTACTGACATTTCACTTCCCCTCCCTTTTACTAAAGTAGTTTTTTATGTGGTTGGTGGGACGAGGCATTCCCCAGATACATTGTCAAAATCTCATCCACATATCGCTTATTTCCTATCACTACTGCCGCCGCTGTTTACGCTGCCCTTGTCGTCTTTCAACAGCACTTCCTGCACATAGTCACGAAGCTTCTCGTTGTTTTTCACGCCTAGGACAGAGGCGCCCCTCACTGACTTGCCGGCGAGAAGATCCATCGGTGGAATTTGCGCGGATCCGGCCATGTGGCTCTCCACACCGAGCGTAGCCAGTTTCAACATGTCGGAGATGTCCAAGTTCGTCTTGATGTAAGGCGCCACGCTTTCTAATATTTGCTTCATCCTCATGAGATTCCAACCGGACTTCAACTTATCGGCTACGGCCGAAAGCAGGTTGCGCTGCCGTTCGGTACGGTTGAAGTCGCTCATTGCGTCATGACGAAAACGCACGTATTGCAACGCTTTATCGCCATCCAACTTTTGCTGCCCCTTTTTCAAGTGAATATCGTACCGGTTGCCATCGGCTTTATCGGTATAGGTCATGTCTTTCTCAACATAGAAATCGATGCCGTCGATCGCATCAATAAGTGATTTAAATCCTTCGAAATCAGTATAGACGTAGTATTGAATGTCAAGGCCTAGCAAATCACCAATCGTTTTCATCGCAAGGTTCGGTCCGCCTAGTGCAAGCGCCGTGTTGATTCGTCCTTCGCCATGGCCTTCAATCCTGACGTAGGTATCACGCAGAATGGACAGCAGATGCGCTTTTTTCGTGACAGGATCAAAAGTTGCAAGTAACATAGAGTCGGAGCGAGCCTTCTCGTTCTCCTTTAACCCTCGATTGTCACCACCCATCAGCAGGATGTTGACTCGTTCAGTGCCTTCCCATTTGACGGGTTTCATTGACTCATCTTCCTTATACTGGCCTATCGGTATCGTGTCCTTCGGTTTATCCAAACTATCGAGTGTATTGAAGGCCCCAATGGCCTGATAGGTAAAAAGGCTGACGATGCACAGTAATAAAACGCCAATGCTGATCGAAGCGTACATCCATACCTTCTTTTTTTTAGCTCGATTATTTTGATTTCCTTTTCCAATCCCAATCATGTTGCTCCTCCTAATCATTTTCTTTTAGAAGGTGTTAAACGTTTTAGGAGCAAAATTCCATTGACCAGCCCCTCTAACGCCCCCTCCCAATGCAAAACCATCTGACCGAATGCATTGTTAATGGGTTAACTGTTGCCTTTTCACCTAATTTTCTCCTCTGAAATTGACCATAATACTCCACTGTGTTACGTAGATGCGGAAAAGGTATAGTGATTAGATAAGCGTTTATAAAAAAGCCACCCAAGGGTGAGCTGTTCTAGCAGGGTCTACGATTCTTCGATACAACGTAATATTCATCTCAGTTCAGGTTAACAACAGATTTCAAATTCCAACTTTCTCATACGCTGATCCAGAAATACTCATCCATTGGGTACCAGGCTATATCTCGGAACTCCTCCCCGTAAGACTAAAGCAAGTAGTTAGAAAGCCGCCGTCGAGAACGAACCTCCTACCTCGACGATGGTGCCGTTCGAGAGGCGCTAAACGCGCGGTCGAAGTGTCTCATCAATGACTCGAGAGGACCGTTAGGGAGCCGCGCGATCAACCACCCTGTCAGCAGCGTTGCGGCCGCGACGAGAAGGTCACCGAATGGAATCCCTCCGACACTATATTCTATCCCCACCAGTTTGAGAGACCATATCACGACGAATTGAGCCGCATACATCGTCAATGCCACGCGTCCGACTGCAGCGAAAGGCATTAACACTACAGAGGACTTCTTCGGTACGAGACATACCAGTCCAAGCACGAGGAATGCGACTCCCAGCCCAATCAGCGTCTGGAACGTCGACGCACTGTGCGGAGATGTCCAGAGAAGCATGTTCCACAGCGGCGGTTCCGTGTTGAGCGGCCAGATTGCATTCGGGTCCGGCATGGTCGGCACGGCACTGACCGTGCCTTGAAGGCCAATGAGCCACGCATCGAAGGAACGGCTCAGCCCGGGAATAACGAAAGCGCTCAGCATCTTACCGACGGCGAGCATGATACCGCCACCGCCCGCGAGTGAGAGTGCGGTACGCACCTTGGTGAGGTCAAGGCGCCCGATCGCCATACCGGTAACGAAAGCGGGAGCGAGCGCGAGCGCGGACATCGGACCGCCCGCAATATCATAAAGGAGGTACGCTCCCGATAGGGCGCTCAAACCAAGAATCATCAGCGGTGGGGCGACCACGGCCAAAACGGCTGCTGTCGTAACGAGCACACGCGTCGAACGACGAACCAGCACCAACGCCAGCACGAACATTGCCGCATAGGCGGGTAAGATCACCCCGTACGGGGTATTCAGCAGGATGAGAAGATACCCAATCACATCAATGAACACTGCTCGAGCGAGCATCCGTGCTCGGAACGCGGTCGTCTCCGTTTCTCGATCCTTCATGCGTTGCGCCATGATCGAGTAAGAAATGCCGCCACAGAGCACGAACAGCAGCGTCGTATTCCCGGAAACGATCGCAGAAATCGTTTCATTCGATGAGAAGTGCTGCAAATACATCCCTATGACCGCTAACCCCCGTGCTGCATCAAGCGCAACGAGACGTCCGGCCGTCCTCGAATTAGCCCGTGCCTTCCTTACTCCGGCAGACTCCCCGTTGGCGATGTCAACTTGCCCACCGTCCTGAAGTGGAGCCGATACATCTACGAACATCTCGTTTGATTCGCCTAAAACCGCATTGTTTTTCAGTCCGTTGTTATTTGAATCCGCTACATCCTTGATGGTTGCTCCTGTTTCATTTTCACTTCCGGACTCGTCCGACAGCTTGATACTGACTGACAATTAGCATTCCTCCTCAAAATGGTTATTTCTTTAGGTGTTCTTCAATTCCTTGCAAGTAGTGGTTGTTATGCTTATTCCACTATAACTGGCAGATGTCGCAAAAGTTTGATCAAGATGTAAACAAAATGTCACAACCGATGCGTGCGATTTTATGCCTCATAAAAACAACCTTACTCCGGTCCGAAGTCCAAGATAAGGTTGTAGGCAGGTAGAGTGTTATTGGGTTGTCGTTGAGCTTCAGGTAGCTATTGAAATTTGATGATAAATGACTGCCCGACCGAGGAATCCGTTTGTGTCATTTGTGAAGGGGAAAACAGCTTCTGTCCATGAATTAATAAACTGTTATTGTTTAGGCTCCAGTAAATATGGGTAGGTAGAATCCCTTGGTAAACCGGTAATATTTGTATGAATTTTTGCTGCGTATTTACGCAGGTTGTGTTATTCCAGAAAAGGGCCATATGTGGAGTAACAGTATGTATATATTTTAAGGAAATTAATGCATGAATCACAAATGTGTTCTTTCAATGCTCTTCCCTCATACCGAGCAGATATCTTGATTAAATATATAAAAATCAGCGCCTCCCTATCGGATTGTAGAAACAAGTTGAAGGGATGACGGAGCTAACTCGAGTCCACAAAAACCATCGCTTCGAATTAATCCGAAGCGATGGTTTTTGTAAATATTTTCATTTATGGATTGTATTACTTGCCTAGGTGCATCATGCGGCTGATAATGACTGCAGCTTGCGCACGGTTGGCGATTTCTTTTGGACCATAAGTTGTACCGGTTAATCCTTGGAGGACACCTTCTTCGGTCAACTGGGCGATAGCCTCTCTAGCGTATAAAGCTATGTTGCCTCTGTCAGTGAATTTGGCCAATGTTGCGCCGATATTGCCGGTCGAAGCATTCCGGGTCAGCTTCAGGGAATTGGCGGCCATGATGGCCATTTCTTCACGCGTGATTGCCCGGTTTGGCTCAAAACGGTTGCGGTCTACGCCTCGGACCAGATTGGCTTTAACCCCGGCCGCTACGTACGGGTAATACCAGTCCGACGGCTGAACGTCGGTGAACGATACGGTCGCCTGATTGTCGGACAGGTCGAGGGCTCGAACGATCATCGCCAGAAATTCGGCACGAGTTACTTGCTTCATCGGTGCAAATTGGTGTTCGGAGACACCCTTGATGATGCCGAGAGCAGCCATTTCACGAACATTATCGCCCGCCCACGCTTCTGCGCCTTGCAGGTCGCTGAATTTAGGAACTATTCCGGACCCTGGTACTAATGGTGCTTGATCAGCATCATTTTTGTCCGTAATTGCATTGAAAATCGAGTTCGCCAGCAAACGGTACTGATGCCGTGGATGATCGTTATTGATGAAATCGTTAGAAAAAACAGTCAGGTTCTTGTTGTTTTCATGGTATGTGAAAGCTATGATCTTTCCTTTGGCAGCCTCATGTCCCGGCCACCAGCCTGCTTTGAAAAAGTCGTCTCGATCACTGGTAACGGCAAGCACTTTTGCCATTTTGGGAACTGTCCTAATGTAAGAACCCGTGACTGTGTAGAAATATTCCTGTTCATCGTAAGCGGCTGTAATAAGATTATCTTGCATGACGTTTGCCAAGAATACGCCTTCGTATCTTTCCCATTGTTTCGGACCTTCGAAAGAAAATCCAGGTATCCAGTTTTGGATATTACTCAATCCAAAGTATCCAAATGCGATGTAAGGCTTTCCTTCTTCTACATATCTGGAAGAGCCGAAAGTATTAACAAGTACGTCTGCATTCGACTGGCGTGTAGTCACCTTAAAGCCCAGCCCTTTCAGCACATAGGCCGTTTCACCAAGAGCTGCAACGGTAGCAGGCTTAAGGACTTTACCGCTTGGCCCGGTATTGCCAAATTCGCTCGCGTCGAGATAATACTTGGAAGCCAATGGAGACAAGTCACTGTAGGCAACCACGAAGTCACCCGCTTCATATCCTGACCCGCTTTTGGTGAGCATCGTAACGGTCTTGCCGGCTGCCAATAACTCATTGACCGCTTTTATAGCATCATTGTTTGTGTTCTGGATCAGAACATAAACAGAGTTATTTGGCATTTGTGTCGCCGGAACCGATACGGATGTTATTGGAGAAGTTTTGTTGGTGAATACACCGGCTTCTCTTACTGCGTAACGATCGAATCCGCGCATATCATGGAAGTTTTGAATGATTTCACCGGCCATCGATTCAAAATCGGATACATCCATTCCATCGTACAAGACCAGGTTCGCGATTCCACGCTTAGCCTGATGCATGTTTACAACAAATGATCCTGCAGGATATGTCGTATCGGCAACGGTTACGGCTCCTGTCGAACGTTCAATCTTAACTCCATTTCGAAGCAGGTATTCAACCATACGGTAGGTTTCCAGAACATTCTTTTGAACACTTTTGTCGATCGGTAGGACATAGTACTCCGGGAAGAAGTTTTGGTTAACTTGACGCGGACGGCCAATTGTTTCATTTTTGGCATTAACAAGGTACTTATCTACGGCACGGTCATCGATATTGTCCACACCGCGTTCATATATTTTCAATTGGTTCATGAACAGCTCTTCTTTTTTTCCGCTGACATAAGCGGTAGCTCCCGCCGCAGCATAATACAGCGCTTTGGCAGAATCCTCGTTCAACTCGGGTATTTCAAGCGTATGCCCCATTGCACCGTGATGCATTGCGAATACGGCTGTATATGCTGCGGATGCATCATCCCATCCGGAGGCAGTGCCTTTGGAAACATAGTTCGCATCCTTTACGGATTTGAGATGTTCTTCGTAAGGGATATGATAGTAGTCGTACTTCGTGTTTGCGATGCCGGCCTCGCCCATAGCGGCCGCTTGTTCCAACATGTGCTCAATGAGCAAATCATACTCGAGGTTGGGGGCATGGGGCGGTGTAGCCGGCTCGATCAGAAAGTTCGGGTCGAATCCATGCATATCCAGGAAGGACAGTGGCGACCATTTCGCGATTTGTTCCGTGACGATACGCGTTTCAGGCTGTGTTTGATAGGAATTGTCTCGATTCAGATCGAAACCCTCGGCATTATGACGTGTGTTGTGAACCCGACCATCCGGATTGTCCGTATAAACGAACAGGAAGAAAACGTTCTCGAACACATCGTCCATATTCAAAGTGACCTTGGTTCGCTGGCCGTTTGGCAAGGTTGTATCATATGTAATACTCTTGTCCAATGCCATCGTCTTAAAATAATTCAGAATCGCATCAACGCCAGGCGATTCATCCGGATGAATATTGTTAATCCAGATCGGCACTTTGTAATCCCCAAATGTCCCGGATGTGATGTCGGCTTGCAATTGCTTAGGATCATTCATCATTGCAGGATGCGTCACGTTTTGGTACTTGTCAACGGTAGCTTGATCCTTGGCAAGTACAGTGAAATAGATATCGCGGCCTTCCGCCGATTTCCCAATTGAAGTAGTTTTGATGTACCTGTCATTTTTTTGAGCTGCTCCTGCCGTGATTGCATCTATCTCCGGCTTTAGCTCATCGTAGCTGCGGAAACTGTCATATGGCGTCAATTTAACAGGCGCGTGAGCAATGACTTGTCCGTTAGCTACCGCTGCCAGTTCAAATGTGCCAATTAGTGACGGGTACTGCAAACGAGGTGCGGACAGGTTGACAGTATCGTAAGGAAGATCGAACGTAACGCTTGCAGTAACTTCACCGTCCTTTACTTTTACATTGTCAACTGTAATAAAAGGTGCACCATTATAACCACGATCCTGATATTTTTTCCATTGGGACAGTGGTTTGCCATCGTACGTCCAGCTTAAGCTTTTCACATCAACACCTTCCGGAAGCTTGAACGCAGCATGAAGCGTTCTTTTCTCTGTCATCGATGCAACATAGTTGTCCAGTTCCAACGTTTGAGGGTTATTAACCTTTTTCAGGTTTAGCGTCGTTATTTCCGCCTGCTGATCGGACGAAGCAGTGATTCCCATATCCTGCACAACCTCTGCCATCGCAATGCCTGGAGTCATAGCACCCAGTAGCATCGCAAACGACAAAATCAACGCCAAATAACGCTTTGTGATCAAGTTCTTAAACACCTTTCTCCTCCTCTTCTCTCGTAGGCTCACTTTTAATGCAAAAAATAGTCATGAACCAAATAACGCTCCATAGGCCCCCTTGTTCCATCTCCGGCTTACTGGGCGGCTTCCCCGCTCGGCGATATCTCACCGACGATTGTTCTCACAACCATGTCGGTTAATCACGTACATAGACGTCATTTTTAACCGGATCAGAATCTTTCGTTCTCGAAAAAATTCTTTCAGCTCAATTTTTTATCGTTACGGATAGAACAGCTACTCCTCCCACATAGGTCTTCTTTAGTACCTAATTTGGCGAGTTTACCCTTCTTTCTACCGTATTCTGATATCCCACTGAAGCCAGCTTCCACATATCGTATACCGATAAATTGATATCGATAAAGGGATTGACTTCTTCTCAATGGACAGTGACCAGAGGTGGCCGATGGGGGATGGAGGGCCATATTTTAATATAGCTAGCAGATGTCACTAAAGTTTGATCAACATGTAAACAAAATGTCACAGCCGATACGTACGATTTTTTGCCCAAACAAAAACAACCTTACTCCGGTCCGAAGTCCGAGATAAGGTTGTAGGCTTGAAGAGCGTTATTGGGTTGTCGTTGCTCCAGGCAGCTATTGAAATTCGATGATAAATGACTGCCCGACCGTGGAATCCGTTTGTGTCATTTGTGAAGGGGAAAACAGCTTCTGTCCATGAATTAATAAACTGTTATTGTCTAGGCTCCAGTAAATATGGCTAGGGAGAATCCCGCGGTAAACCGGCTCGTTATACAAAACATTTTTCCCTTGAATTTTACCTGCATAGATAATATCCTGGTCGTACAATGAGTAAGCAATGCTTTTCTTGTCATGAGAAAATTTAAAGTTGCCCACCTTATCCAGTAGTACGGAAAGTTCGCCGTTTCGCCGATCGTATTCGTATAACGTTCCATCGATTCCAAGGAATGCAAACTGATTGTTGTTGATCCATGCATTCGCATTCTGCTCGCGCCCAATTTGGTGTTCGAATTGAATCTCGATTTCACCTTCCCCCGTATTTGTCCCCATCATGATGTAATTTTTTTCCCAAGGCTGATCATATTGAAAACTAGTCAATAGCACGCTGCGCCCATCATCGGAAACGTTGATCTTTAGGAGCGTCTTCCCCGAGGGAATTCCCTTCAGCTTAAAAGTCTTGGAGCTTTGAGTCTCGGCATCGTATACACCAAGGCTGGTGACTCCGTTATCACGCGGATCCACCACCAGATAGCCTAGATACCTGCCATTGCCTGACCAAGCAACATCCTGCACATACAGTTGCTCAAGGGAATTGATCTTTGCCACTTCGGTTTCTTTGCCGTTCTCTAATGATATTAGATTCAGAACAACTCTCGATCTGGATATTTCGTAGATGTATTTACCATCCGGGGACAGTTCTATATCTGGAACTTCCATGTGAATTCCTGGAACGAACTCGCTTTGCTCGTAAGGATGGGTTAGACGCTTTATCATCATACGGTCTGTCGAGCTTTTCCTATACGAAGCTACCACGGAGTTGGTAGAGGTCCAGCCAAGCAATTGACCAGCACTCGTGAAATCATCAGGAAGCCGATAGATCTTATTCACCTGAAATGGTCGAGAACCTTGATCTTCGGTATGCTCCTCTTCTTTGCTCGGAATAATAATCGTCTCAGTTTTGGGTCCTAAATTGCAGCTTGACAACAGCATGAGCATCAACGAAAGGATCCCTAGTGATAAAATAAACCGTTTTTTCTTCATGATCGATTCTCCGTCCTCTTGGAGTTGAAACCGTCAAATTCCACAGTGACGGTCACATGACGATTTTGGCTATCGAAGGAGATCGTTCCCCCGAAGTCGTGGACGATGGATTTGACAATACTGAGCCCCAGCCCTACACTACCCTCTTCTGAAACACTTGGATGAGCCAAATAGAATGGATGAAATAAGTTTGCAAGCTGATCTGCCTCTATAGGGTCACTTGGATTATCAAATACAAAGCGAACCTTTCCGTCAACATGCAGCGCCTTCACAGATATTTCCGAAAGCGATAAGCTGTATTTGATCGCATTATCCAGCAGGTTGATAAAGAGCTGGCGCAGCCTGTCTCCTTGACCGAATACGACCAAGTCATCTTCGATTTGATACTTTATGCTTTTCTTATATCGCTGTGCACGAATGGCCATCGAATCGCACACATCCTGCAGGATAATTCCAGCATTGATCTTGTCGGACTCACTTATCATGGAATTGTTACGCGATACTTCAAGCAGCTTTAATACCATGGTATGGAGGCGTCTGCTTTCTTCTATAATATGGTTCATTCCTTTTTCAAAAAAATGCGGGTCCTTTTCACCATTCTCTCTGATCAATTCCGCATACCCTAGAATTGAGGTTAGTGGAGTTTTAAGCTCGTGGGTTATATTGTCAAAAAAACGTTTCTCCTGCTGGTGAAGTTCCTTGAGATAATCCCGATCCTTTTTAATAATGGTGATCTGCCTGCTAATTTGATCGATCATATCATTAAAATTATCGGCCAGCCTGCCGATCTCATCTTTACGATTAAAACGGATGCGAACGTCCAAGTTCCCATCCTTCACCTCGGTCGAGGCCCAGGTCAGTTTGACAAGAGGGATAGTGATGTGCCTCGAAAGAATATACGAGAATAGGAATGCCGCTGCAAAAATCGCAAGCGTAATAAAAAAGATAATGTCCAAAATCCTTCCGCTTTGCGCATAGATTAAACTGAAATCTTTGGAAAAACGCAAGATCCCCACCTTGGACCCATCAATCACGACCGGATAGGAAAAAAGAACGGATGCTGTATTATGATCATAGGTGATGCTGTATGCAGTTCTGCCCTTAATCGCCTGCTTCAAATCGCTATCTTTCTGGTATGGGAACATGGACTTGTCCGAAGAATACAGCAATTCGCCATCCACCGTATAGACACTGACGTTGCTGCCGGTGGCGTGTTTCAGATCATTCGCCATTTCGAGAGCCATCTCGCCAAAGTACAGCTCATTACTTGTAAAATGGTTGATCAGGAACGCTTGGCGAACGTATACATTGCTGTTGTTCTTAACCCCGACTAATTCAGATGTAACTAATTTTTGATTGCTTGTCCGAATGAATTCTTTGACGGTTTGATTAAGGACAATGAACGAAAGTGAAAAAATCAAAAAAAATCCGATAAGAAACTTTATGCTGATTTTCCGTATCATTCCCTTTCCGCCTGCTTCTCGAATTTGTATCCAATCCCGAAAACGGTAGTAATGAACTCGCTGGCGTCAAGTTTTTTACGAAGTCTTTGTATGTGAGTGTCGACAGTACGGGTATCGCCGACAAAATGGTATCCCCATACCATATCAAGTAATTCCGAACGTGTGAACGTTTTGCCTTGATTTCCAATCAAGGTCATGAGAAGATCAAACTCTTTTGGTGTCAATTCAACAGCGTGACCATTATTTTTTACAAGTCGTTCTTCTGGAATAATTTCGATCTGTTTGAAACGAATCACACCATGCTTCGCTTCGTTTTGTTGTCCACTGTTCGCTTGATCCACTCTCCGTAGAATCGTCCGGATTCGGGCAACAACTTCGCGCAAGTCAAAAGGCTTCGTGATATAGTCGTCTGCGCCGAATTCAAGGCCAAGCACTTTATCGGTGATATCGGATTTCGCAGTAATCATGAAGATCGGTATGTTATAATTTGCTGTTACCTTTTTGCAAATATCCAGTCCGCTTTCGTCAGGCAACATCCAGTCGAGAAGCAGAAGATCGGGTTGAAATTTTTGCAGTTCGATCATTCCGCTTGCTCCACTTGCCGCCGTTCGGGTTTGAAAGCCCTCCATAGAAAGTCCGTATGAAAGTAGATCGGCAATCGCAATATCATCTTCAATAATGAGAATTTTTGCATTATTCATCTTAATCCCCGTCTCTTTTGTTACTAATGCCAGGAAGGGTCACGGCACCGTTACTTATGTTACCGATTCGTGTAGAAATAATCAAATTCATATGAGGAGGACGCTAACAATTCGATAATTAAAATTTATTTGATAATCAACTAATCGTCAAAGTATATAATGTTCTTGTCATCGGATAACTCACGTTTCCTTGTTACTGAACCAACCTCGCAACCGTAGTCTTTTATTTGTAACTAAAAGTTTCGCAAGGATAACTACTCTTAAATCCGTATGATGAATATCCCGTGCGGTCCCTGAAGATCCGTATCCTCCGTAACGGCGGCGACGACTACCTTTCGAATTCCCTCTGGCGTCATTTAGTGCAGTACCGGAAACTCAGCAATATCGTCCAGGAAGGTGAAGGTTGAGGCAACATTTCTTCCTTCTCTTTTAGAATGATTTTTCGTTAATTTAATTCCTCATTAATTCATGAGACTCGTCTGTCCAAACACTTTCAGCCGATCCGTAAATAAAACCACTGCTTATTATATTTGGGCAAAGGCACTTACAAGTGGAGAGGCCACTTGTAAGTGCCTTCTTCACAAGTTTGTCCAACTTTAAAATCATTGAGAAGAGATAAGAAGGGATTCAAGATTCCGGAGCAACACTAGGAAAATATGCCATATATAAATAACAATTGGTGTGAGTTTAACTGTTGTGTATCATTCCCTGAAATCAACGACAAGACGAGCTCGTTAGCCTTAGCGGTTAGTTCAAAAACTGCTGTTTATCTCAAGTTCAGAGACTGATGATCCGTTACGTGTCGTTCAAAATACCAACGTGTAAAATCCGCCCGAAATGCAGGTATTAAGCACATTGCCTATACCGGCTTCGCTTTTGCTGAGGACAATCCATTCGCTCTTGTTCATCTGACTACCGAGTATGCTTTTTTTACTACGAATATTCGATACAACTTCTTACGTAACGGTGGTTAACAGAGTTTTGTTAATTCGTCATAAAAGTAAATGTAGGGATCGGGACGATCATTACAAATGCCACTGAAAGGGAAAGTGAATACGGATAGCCATAGTGATCTGGCTCTGGCTGCCGCAACAGTGTTAACTGAGGATGGACACGAGAACAAAGAGTTCAATCTTCCGGGTGGGTAACTTTATGTTGAGCAAAGTGGTAAACGTTTTGGCGAGCCTTCACAGTCGATCACACGCTTCACGTATCATCCATTGGGAGGTTATCTCCGCCTCTCGGGTACACTTACATGCGGATGCGTTTATTATGGTCCCAAAAGTTTGAAAGTATTACCGCACTGACTTGATCATGGACAACAATTCTTCTTCACTGACGCCTTTCTCCAGGCTCAAGGAATACGACGCCCTATTAATTGTCTTATGAGCAGGACCGACAACATTTCTAGTAAGTAGACATAACCCATGAACTATAGCGAGGAAGCGCGAAGCACCTGAACAGAACCTTGTACAAGCAAGCCTGCTACAGCCAGCGATAGATCGTTTTAAAGTATTCATAAGACATTTGTGCTTTGTCAGCCTTATACATGTTGACATCCTGATTGCGCTTCAACTCACGTGCAATACTTGAATGATGTCGTCCTAGCTCCTAAGCAATAGACCAACCTTGAGCGTGTAGCAAGCTTCACTCTTTCTGTTGTACTAAAATGTGAGTAACTCATGATTGATTCCTCCGTGTAATGGATTGTTGTGGTGACACCATTTTACACGAATCAATCATAAGCCATTTTTTTATTTACTGGTAACTGTCGCAATTCATATTACAATCCGTCTTCATGATGCTTATTCTTCAATATACACTCTTTCTCCGGACATCAAGTAAACTACTTTTTTGTCGGCATCCAGCGCCGCTACCATCTTTGTCTCCTTATTTTGGACGAAGCAGAAATCTCTGGCCGAGTTGTCCCATTTCACTTCAAGTCCCTGGATGTCCATATTGAACAATTGTTTCGCAATCGGTGCAACGATTTCTTTCACTTCTTTTTCCGTGATATCTTTGTTCGACATCACCCGTTCTCGCGAAAAATCATAGACATATTCTGTTTTCCCTGTCTTTGCATCCAAAGCCAGCATAACATCATCGCTTCTGAGCTGCCATTGATTTTTTTAGTGTCACCCCTAAGCAGAGCTTTCGTTACGTCAAAATCACGGCCTAATGCCGTTTCCACTGCTTTGGTTGCCTTTTCCAGAAGCTTTGGATCAAGCTCGTCCTTGGCAATTTCGATTTGGGCCCCTACATGAGTCTTTGTCGAATGATTTGGATTATTTTGCCATAAATAGACAGTGAATCCTTCCCCTCTTAACACATACGTCTAGAAAGGCGTCTTTTTTCCTTTATTGTTATTGTACTGACTGACATGAACTTCTTTATCAAATGTATAGTTTTTCTTCGCATCCAACCCTTTAACACTTTCAGAACTTCGTTCTGATCCTCCATACTGACTTTGTCGATGGATTGGTTGCCTGTAATAGTAATGATTTCTCCTGTTTTTTGTTGATAGTCAATGCCGTATTTTCCGTCTGCCGACTTAACCTCCACTAGACCGCTTATGTGTAGGGAAGCATCCTGCAGATTCAGCTTAATCTCTTTCCCCGCAAATTCTTTTACTGCTTTTTGCAGCTTGGCAGCCATTGTTTTGTCGATTTAATTTTCTTAACCAATAGCTGTTCTTTCTGCACTCAACTTTCTATGAATATAATTTTAAGAAACAATAAAAAAAACTAAATGTCCTTATCTTCATTTCTTCGCTATATGGCATATAGACACTGGATGGATCATTTTAACTGTATTTGTTCATAGAAAAATGTTACATTGTTTTGGGCTCAATAGCGCAGAGTGTTCGTGTTCGATATGTGTTATTGGGATAACGCGCAAGTCGGGATATACGTTTAGGCTCCCAAAATCAATAGCATGCTTACTATTAGCGTCAACTAAATACTCACGAATGGCATCAGATGATACCTTTGCAATTTGAATTCTTTCAGAAGTGTCATATATATTAGCTATCATTTCAAACTTATCCGTATTTCCCATTATTACCTCTCCAATCTGCCTTAATAAAATCATGAATACAACAATATAGAATGATATTCTATCGAAGCATTAGCATTTAGTCCACATTGTTATTAGTGCTTATGGTTGTCCAATGCTTTATTCTCGTTCGTCGGGACCGTGCATGCGTCCAGGTAGATAAAAGAACGAACGGGATAACCGCCCTTTTATCCATGACAGGTTGCATTTAATGCCGTCCATTATGGCAGAGACTCTTACTTGACGTATTCAACCCTTACAATATTTCGATATACCCTTCTGTACCATGCACGCGAATTCGTTGTCCATCTTTTATCAGTTTGGTAGCACTCTCCACTCCGACAACTGCAGGCAGGCCATATTCACGTGCGATAACTGCTCCATGGGTCATCAGTCCGCCAACTTCGGTGACCAGGCCTTTTATAGATACAAACAATGGTGTCCAGCTAGGATCCGTAAAGGCGGTGACTAATATATCTCCATCTTCTAGATCAGCATCTTCCATGTTCAAGATGACACGTGCGCGTCCCTCTATAACTCCGGAAGACACGGGCAGACCTATAATAGCTTCGTCAGGCAGATTTTCTCGTTTATACTCCCCTGAAATGATTTCACCATCAGACGTGATAACACGTGGTGGAGTTAGTTTTTCATAATAGTTGTACTCGTCTTTTCGTTTGTTGATGATGTGGTAATCCAGTTTATTGGTGCGTACGACTTCGTGAAGTTCTTCAAGAGCGAGATAGAAGATATCTTCCTTTTCATGAATGATGTCCGCTTGCACGAGTTGTTCGGCTTCTTTCAGCAGAGCCTGCTTATACACGAAGTAGCGATGAACCATGCCGTATTTCGGATATTCCCTATACCCGCTGTAATTCCGGATGAAGTCGATCGCTTGTTTTGTTTCTTTCGCTTTTTGTTCACCATCAGGCAATTGCTTTAGTCGTTCTAACAACTCTTGTTCTTTTTTCAAAGCTTCTTGCTGCCCTTGCTCAAATTTCCGCTGGCTAGCATTAGGCTCAAAGTTTTTGATGTTACCAAGAATCAACGGGACAAGCGTAATTGGTTTTTCGATCCAGCGCGTTCTCGTCATATCGATTTCTCCGGCACATCGCATTCCGTATTTGTCAAGATAAGCATAGATCGCGTCTCGGGTTTCCGGCCCGCCATCTAACGAAAGCAGTTCATCCAAAAATTGCTCATCTTTGACATGTTGCAAATATTCAATGATCTCCGGATAAGGACGGATCACATCTGCGACATCCAATAGCGCCAGTCCCATTTCCGAAGTAATATTGCCCGGTACAGATTGAGAAAGTGTATCTGCTGCGTGTTTTTCACCTAACCACTCGTTCATGTTTTCATTGATCCATGTTGCAGCATCCATAGCAGCCAGAATCACACGTAAACTTTGCGGATCAAATACAAACTTCTTTAATTGCTGGAGATCTTCAAGAATAAAATCAATCAAATCCGATCCTGATTTTGTTTGGATATTTTGTTTTAACTCTTCGATCGATGCTTGACTACGCTGAATCAAATCAGGAACGATTGACGGATTGCTTTCAATTTCACGCATCGTCTCTGCAATGCTTTTGATCGGACTTGGTGTTTTGTTATCATCTGGTAACGTTTTTATAAAATCTCGCTCTATTATGGTCATCAGTGCGTCTTTGATAAGCGGATCGGATCGTCCCAGGTAATTTAATATATTGTCACTGCTAGCCAGCATTGGTGTCACATCAACAAACAACCTACCACCGGCTTTACGCATGGGGGCTGGATTTGTAAACTGGAAAAAAGACAATCCCAGCGGTTTCATGGGATCGGTCATCATTTGTTGGTGACCGGCAGATACATAAACGCGATTTTCCTGATCATTCGCTTCAGGAATCGGGTATAACGTCGTGATTGGCCGACTCTGGATAATATAAAAGGTATCATCAACCAGACACCATTCGATATCTTGCGGGCAACCAAAATATGCTTCGATATGCCTTCCGATGCGTGCTAATTGTAAAATTTGTTGTTCAGTTAGGGTTTGAGTCTTTTGCTGCTCAGGAGCGATCTGTTGTGTCTCTGTTCCCCCTTCTTTTCGTCCATAGACCGCCAATTTTTTGGCCGCGATCCTCTTATCGACGATCTCCCCTTCCTTTACTTTATAACAATCGGCAGATACCAAGCCAGAGACCAGTGCTTCTCCAAGTCCAAAACTCGCATCGATCGATATCACCTTTCGGTTAGAAGTAATCGGATCAGCGGTAAATAAAATCCCCGAAGCTTGTGGGAACACCATCCTTTGAACGATAACGGCTAAATAAACGTGACTGTGGTCGAATCCATTTTGCATACGGTAGATTACTGCGCGATCCGTAAATAGGGAGGCCCAACATTTGCTGATATGCTGCAGGATGGCTTTTTTGCCGATAATATTTAAATAAGTGTCTTGTTGACCAGAAAAAGAGGCATATGGCAAATCTTCAGCAGTCGCACTAGAACGCACCGCATAAGCATGTTCCTCGCCAAACTGGGAGAGATATTGAGTTACTGCTTTCACAACATCAGAAGGAATTTCTACTTCCAAAATGATTTGTCGAATCTTCCTGCTGATGTCACCAATTTGATCTCGATCTTCTACGTTTAGCATCGTTAGTCGATTGAGCAAAGCATGATACGTTTCGTTTTGCTTGATTGCTTTTTGATATCCCACTGTTGTCACACAAAATCCTTCTGGTACTTGTATTCCTTCAATTTTTGATAACTCCGCTAAATTCAACCCTTTTCCGCCAACGTGCAATAGCTGCGTGTTTTTCATTTCCTGAAAACCGAGAACCAAAGAACTCATTCCGTATCTCTCCTAACCATATAATTGAGACAAACGTTTGATATGTATGTTTATATGCAATAAAGAAGAACCAGATAAAACTATCCAGGTTGCCTCCACCTCCATCTCATGTGGATCCTTCTGTCCTTTTCTTGCCATAAAAATGCACCCCTTAGAAATCATCGGATTAACCAAGGATATTATCCAATGTCCATTCTAAGGGGTGTACTTGATAGGTACCGTAGGGGCCAACCTTTATGCCTTCAGCTCGCTCTATCCCTTCTGTCTGGCGTCGACTGCCCCTCCCCTTTCCGCTTTTTGCTGCCAGGCCTTTTAAGGCATCACAACCACTTTCTCTTTACAGGATGCGCAATACTTCGCATACTGGATACAAGTTTCCAATGAATCGCCCGCCTCCATCGGCCACCAGCGGATCGCCCCCGCAGGCGCTTGGGAAGCGAAAAACTCCACTTCCTTGGGGATACGGCCCACAACGATAACCTCGGTGTTCTTAAAGCCCGACTCCATCCCCCTTTGGAAGGTCTTTCTTAATTGAGTATGCTCCGTTTCCGGATGAGAGTAAGGAATCGGGAACAATATCGAAACTCGGGAAGTATCTTCATGAATGACATGAGCCGTTTTGCGGGCGGGATCGTGTACGGAGGTCTCCCATATGCGGCAGTACGGCAGATGCTCCGGCAGCTCCAGCTCGGTCAGCCTCGAATGAATTCTATCGTGGTATACCCGTTCCAGTTCTCTGACCAAGATCTGAATCTGCTTATTTCTTAGAAAAGTGGTGTTGTTTCCTCTTTCGTTCCGATATTGGATATAGAGCAAATCGGGAACGGCCGCGAACTTGGAACAAAGAAACGTCCGAATCAGCATATCGTAATCGTCGGCCACCAGCAACTCATCGCGATGACCCCCGACCAGATGATAACAATCCCGGGACCATGCGCGTGGATGATTCGGCAGCCCGACCAAGTGGCGTACGGTATTGCCGTTGATCGTCGTATGTTTGTGCGCATTTTGCCAGCGGTTCATTTCACGCAGCCACACCCGATAAAATACGCTGTATCCAAAACCGCAATCCCAGCCGTACCAATGCGCATGAAGGTTCTCTGCGTACACCTCGGTGCAATCCCCGTACACAAAGCCGCATTCGGGATTTTCCTGAAAAGCCCGAACGATCTTCTCCAGGCAATCGGGCATCAGGTCGTCGTCATGATCCACCTCTACTAAGATTTCCCCCGTACAAAGGCCTGCGGCATACCTTTTGAGCGCCCCAATATAGCCATTGCGGGAATCCTGGCGATATCTGCGCACGCGAGGGTCTTTCAGAGGAAGCAAGTCATTCTTATAAGTCTCCTCGTTATCTCCGGAATCGTCCACAATGACCCATTCCCAGTTCGGGTAAGTTTGATTTAAAAGCGATCGATAAGGACGTTGAATTCTTTCTTTTGACCTGTAGCTGGCCGTGAACACGGATATGAGAGGCGTATCGGAAGAAAAACGGGCAGGAGGAACAGCTTTGTTTTCGGGGAGAGGATCCGTCGCTCTGATCCAGCAGTAAAACAATTTATGCGATTCGAGTTCGTCCGGCGAATGGAAGTGCAGCCAACGTTTTTTTTCCTGAATAGGCAGCGATCTTAGGGTTGCAAAAGGTTCCCAATCATCTCCGATGGACACATAAACACGCGGCTTTCGGGGGCCGGTATCGACTAATGGATCATCAGGTCCATACATTTTCACGGTGATGTGGTTTTCTTCCAACCCCAAGATCGGTTCTTTCAATTTATCCTTCGAAATCTTGTCTGTCAAAAACAGATGAACCGTCAATAAAGGAATGAAGTCCGATGACAAGAGTTGATTCCCCTTTCTCAAATGTCGAACGCAAAACTGGAGCCCAAGTGTTGATCCATTCTCTTCTTTCACATACGCAGTGTATTCCGCTTCTCTCCTATTTGTCCACCCAAAAGCCTTATATGAACGCACAATTCGCTTGAGACCGAATAGTCTGAGAGGTAGAAATCCTATCGTACAATGAGGGACACAACTCATTTTTAATGAAAGGTGGAGTTATCTTGGAACATCCGTTGGTTAGTGTCGTGATTCCCGCTTATAATCGGCCCCATACGTTAAAAATCGCCATCGACAGCGTACTTGAACAAACCTACCCGAATATCGAAATCGTCATTTGCGACGACAGCTCCAATAACGAAGTGCAACAAATGCTGGAAGCAGCTTATCTGCCGTCTTATCCCCAGATTAAATACCATAAAAACGAGAAAAACCTTTTTCTTGAAAACTGGCACAAATGCTTCGACCTGGCCTCGGGAGAATATATCAATTACTTGATGGATGACGACGTATTTCATAAAGAAAAGATCTCCAAAATGCTTTACTTTTTTAACGAATTCGAAAACATCACGCTAGTCACGTCCTACCGGCAAACCATTAATGAATCGGGGAGCTTTCTTCCGCCTATCGCCGCAACGGTCAGACTCTACGAAGAGACGAGAGTGATGGATGGAAAAACGCTGGGGAACATCGCATTAACCCGTTGCTTAAATATGATCGGCGAACCGACGACCGTATTGTTTAAAAAAGCAGACCTTACCGAACCGTTCGGAGTATACCGCGGGAAGCAATACTCGCTGATCAACGATATGGCTGCCTGGTTATCTCTCTTGTCCAAAGGAAAAGCGGTTTATATTCCGGAAGCGCTCAGCTATTTTCGATTACATGCCAGCCAAAACAACAGCGTGCTTGGCTTTAAAGCGTTCAGCGAATGGCTCGATATAACGATCGCCTCCAGAGAGGAGGGTTTTCTGGAAACGGAGAAGTTGTACAAAACCGCCCTTCTTGCTTACCGCGTACGCGTGCAGGGATATCCGCAATTTGCAGAAGACATTCAGCGGATCGATACGATCCTGAATACAATAGAATGAGGCACGCGAAAATCGGAGAGCCAGGTATTCGCCGTTCCCCCGGTTCATGGGATTCATACTCTAAGGTGTACACATTGATTGGAAAAAAGGATTCCAGTGAGAAGAGGTTGCCTCATGTATGAAATTCCGTTCTTGCGACCGAATTTAGTCAAAAAGGAGCGGTTGCTTTCTTATTTTGAAAAAATAGAAGCAAGCCGGATTTACTCCAATTACGGACCCTTGAATCATCTGTTTGAAACGCGCGTGATTGCCCGAATGTTCGGCGGAATTGGTGCAGCCGTGACGGTGCATAATGCTACTCTCGGGCTGATGCTGGCGATTTCGCAAAGCAAGCGACCCCGGGGCAAATATGCGGTGATGCCCAGCTTTACTTTTGCAGCGACCCCTCTTGCCGCCGAGTGGTGCGGGCTTGAGCCATATTTCTTGGATATTGAACCGGACGATTGGCAAATGAACAGAGCGCAAGTGGTGGAAACGGTCGAGCGGCTGGGTGAACAGATCGCGGTCGTCGTCCCTTACGCCACTTTCGGTTCGGCTATCGATTTATCCATATATGATAAACTGCTGCAGGAAGGAATTCCGGTCGTCATCGATGCGGCTGCCAGCTTTGGAACGACCGTTGCGGAGGATGCCGCACAATTCGGCAAAGGCTTCGGCGGAGCCGTGGTGTTCAGCTTTCATGCGACCAAAACGTTTGGCATCGGAGAAGGCGGGCTTGTGTATAGCGCGGACAAGGATCTCATTCAGCGAATCCGCCGAGCCGGCAACTTCGGCTTCTCCAGCTCCAGGGAATCCGTAATGTTGGGCTTAAACAGCAAAATATCGGAATATACCGCCGCTATCGCTTTGGCCACTCTTGAAGGGTTCCATGCAGTACAGGAGAGAAGAAAAACGATCATTGGCTATTATCGCCGTGAACTGCAGCAACAGGATATAATGCAGCGGGGATGGTCTGTCCAAAAGATGCAAGGCCGGGTGCCCCTGCAATTTTTCTCTATGCTGAGCCCGGACCCTCCTGGTAACCGGGAAGTCATCCGGCGGTTAGCCTCCCATTCGATTGAAGCCCGGACTTACTTCTCCCCGGCATGCCATCAGCATAAGCAGTTTCAAAGCTCCCCACATTCCGATCTTCAGGTGACGGAACGGATTGCAGACCGTATTATCAGTCTGCCGCTCTGGGAGGAAATGAATGAGGCTACCGTTGGGCGAATTGTGGAGGTGCTCGGAAGCATTACTGAGGGGAATGCCATATGAGAAAGATCATCATCTGGGGATCGGGCGGACACGCCCGCGAGGTCAACTGGCTTTGCGAAGAGATGGGAGTGCGTGTGCTCGGGTTCCTGGACGAACGGCCTGAAATGAAAGGTCAACTGGTGAATGGAGTTCCCGTATTGGGAACGCTTGACGATATCGAAGCGATGCGGCATGAGATCGAGATCATCTGTGCCGGGGTCGGAGCCCCGGCATTGAAGAAGCGATTCGCTTATGATACCATCCGGTCGGGATTCCGCGTCGCAGATCCGCTGATCCATCCGCGTGTCCGTGTGTCGAGGAGAAATATCGTGGGGCAAGGCACCATGATCTGCGAAGGAGCCATCCTTACCGATAATATCCGGATCGGATGCCATGTGATCATCAATCGAAGCGCCAACATCAGTCATGATACGGTCATTGACGATTATGTCACCATCGCCCCGGGTGTGAATCTGGCGGGCAATGTGACCGTAGGCGAAGGAGCCTACATCGGCATCGGCTCCTCGGTTCGGGAGAAATGCCGCATCGGCTCCTGGTCTATGATTGGCGGCGGAGCCTTTGTCAGAGGCGATATCCCTGACTTTACTATGGCTGCGGGGGTGCCAGCCGTCATCAAAAAAAGGCTTGATGAGAAATAGGAAAGGAGTAAAATCATTTGGTTGACCATCTCAAACACCAAGGTCCTTACTATTGTCCTTATTGCAATAATACGATTGTACGGTTTCGCCCGTGGCCGGATATTTACGATTTTCCCAAGTGCCAGTATGAAATGTGGAACAAGCAGACCGCCATGTGTCCCGTGTGCTCCTCTTTCGACAGGGAAAGGTTGTATAAATTCTATATTGAACGGGAAACGGATCTGCTCGCAAGGCCGCAAAAATTACTGCACATTGCACCCGAGAAAAATTTAAGAAATTGGTTAAAGGGGTATCCGAACATTTCCTATATATGCGGAGATTTAATGCCTCAGGATTCGGAAATGGAACGGGTGGACTTAACGG
Source organism: Paenibacillus thiaminolyticus (assembly GCF_003591545.1). Lineage (GTDB taxonomy): Bacteria > Bacillota > Bacilli > Paenibacillales > Paenibacillaceae > Paenibacillus_B > Paenibacillus_B thiaminolyticus_A. The sequence continues at coordinate 1,456 of NZ_QYZD01000010.1, read as the reverse complement.
CTATGCCTTACGCTGACGAAACATTCGATGCCGTTATTTGCAGCCATGTACTGGAACATGTTACCGAAGATCACAAAGCGATGGGAGAAATCTACCGCGTATTGAAACCGAACGGCTGGAGCATCCTGCAAGTGCCGATCGCTTTAAACTTCGAGGAGATTCTAGAGGACCCGGCGGTGACCTCGCCGCAGGCAAGACAAGAACACTTCGGCCAAGACGATCATGTACGCATTTATAATCGGAAAGGATTCGTTGGCCGATTGGAAGCGGCCGGATTTCATGTCGTTTTATTTAATTTGGCGGAAAAATACGGTGTCGAGGAAGCAAATCTGTACGGTTTGTCCGAGAAAGATACGCTGTATATCGGGACCAAGCAGACTGTTCCTGCACCATGAATCGACTGTCCCCCGTAGCAAAGAGCCGGCTGCCGCTTGGGAGACGGCTTTTTTGTGCGGGTGAAACGGGCGAAATCTTGGTTGCTTCCGGGAAGCAACAGCCCCTTCCCCGATAGGTAAAAGCCCCTGATGCGCGTGAATGATATCGGCGCATAGCCGGGCGCATCCTTGCGGTTTGTTACTCTGGAATGTCGGTTCAAGGCAACGTCCATCCCTTCCCTCAACTGACTGGATGAACGGAATCAGCTCCCCATCGAAATGATCATGTCTCCGTCGAGGAACAGCACGATTTCCTCTAGATGCTCCTGCAGACATTGTGACCGAGCGCTTCCCCAAAGCTGCTCCCTTCGTGCCGGCGTACTTTTCTCGTTAAAAACAGGTTACCCGGAAATGAAGCTTTTACGGCCATTTCACAATATACGATTTCACCTCTGGTAAAAGCCGAGGCTCGCTGCGCATTACCACATATTATATTAAAGGCTCTACTATCTTAAGTTTTTTGGGAGTGGAGCTGCATCAGTATACGGAGGTGACATCCAGTTGGCCGAATCCGCATTTAGAGCTCGTGCGAGTGCAGATCAAATTATTTTAAATCCAGGACCGTTCAATTTATTCTTTCAAACCGTTGAGTATGATTTGAACGGCGAGTACAACCCAGCGACTTCTACCTTCGTCGCCAGCGAGGGTGGCGTGTATACGATAAGCGTCAGCCTTGTGCTTGTGGCGAACCCTCAAGTCGAATTCATTGCACTCGTATTGGAAGGACCTAACAACTCCGGAAGGTTATTCATCCGAAATACGGATAAACCTGATTTTCCTTTCACAGTAAACTTCACCGCTCAAATGAATTTCAATCCGGGTGACAGTATGAGGGTATTTCTTGTACCCAACGCCGGAGTGGTTAGAGTAGTAGCCGATCCCATTTTGAATCATTGGGAGGCTGCACGGACAGATGGAGGAGTTGGACCTCAAGGACCTCAAGGGCCTCAAGGCGTTCAAGGCGTTCAAGGGCCTCAAGGCGATCAGGGACCTCAAGGGGCAACTGGCGCTCAAGGACCTCA
>NZ_QYZD01000109.1:0-650 GCF_003591545.1 Paenibacillus thiaminolyticus | reverse complement strand
AGAAGAAGGGGCAAGTCGTCATCTCCAAACGCGGGCGGAGGCAACTCCGTAAGTATTTGTACTTGGCCGTCATGAGCTTGGTCGCTCACCATCCATCTTTTAAAAAATGGCATCGGCAGAACGTAGAGGTACGGAAGATGAAAAAACAGAGATCGGTATTCAAGCTTATAGGCAAACTTGCGCGTATTCTTGTTGCCATGGCTCGCACTGGAGAAGCATTTCAAGAAGGGAGGGCAAATCCGTTGACTAGAGCTGCATAGTGGCGTCTGGACAATCGTTTATCTGAGGTCGTTGCATACTGGCTCGTTCGCAGGATTTCAAAAAGCACGGAGGATCGAGTTCCCATCGCTGAAGGGCCTGGACCCGTTACCTGAACATGATCGACCTCCACTCCTTGAGCAGATTTAACGAAGGAAGGCAAGGGCGTAGACCCGTTGAGACATGGGAGCGTGAATCCTCGAAGGATTGTGGAGAAACGTGCATCATAAAAGGAATAAAATGGGGTATTCTACTACCCCTCTATTCCCGCATGCCGTTCAACCGTTCCGGGGTCATCTGCCGATTTTCAATCCTGTTATTCCTACTCAAAGGACCACGAAATCCTGCGAATAAGCGAGTATGCAAGAGAAATGTGCTGCCTCTAGAGGGAG
>NZ_QYZD01000108.1:0-791 GCF_003591545.1 Paenibacillus thiaminolyticus | reverse complement strand
CTTTCCTTCAATTCCTTGCTCATGTTCTTGAAGAGATCGGACGCTTCATTCCCCATATGCGGTACACCCGCCAGTTGGTATCCGGGCGGGAGATTCAAGCTATTTCTAAGCTTCTCCAGTTGTTCTCTTGCATTGCTGCCAAGGTGACTCAGATCTTTCTTTAACGCTTCCCCGAACTCCTTCGCGAGACCGGCCAGCCCTTTTTGTTCGTTTTCTACATAGATTCGGGCTAACGTGTTGCCGTTTTGACTCAGTCCACCCATATAGTTGCTGAATTTTCGGGAAATGTCTCCTACACTGTCCGAGATCCATCGGGTCGTATTGCCAACCTGCTTCTTGATGAATCCGCCCACCGGCTTGACCACCTTCGGATCAAGGAGTCCTGCGGTTCCAAAGCTTATTGCCGCATCGATCAACGTCGTTGTCCAGCTTAGTTCTTCCCCGTCCATTGCTTGCCTCATGATGCTTTCTGCGGCGCCGACCATTCCTTGAAACGTCATTCGGCCACCCATGGAAGCCCAGATCCCCCCAAAGGGACCAAAGACTGCACCGGATACGGCTCCTATCGTCGTATCTCGAAACGCATCCCACATATAAGCCGTAACGTCGCTGACTTCCCCACGACGGATGTCTGAGATCGCTTTTCCGGCTACGGCTGCCGTACCGGATATGGCCGCCGTCGAAGCAACGGCTGCGATGACGACAGCACCGGCTCCCGCCGTAGCCACTGTGGCAACGGCAACAAGCGTGACCACCGCGACCACCGCTAATCCGGCCAACACATTGCCCCA
>NZ_QYZD01000107.1:0-830 GCF_003591545.1 Paenibacillus thiaminolyticus | reverse complement strand
GCCGGGGAAGTTCCGTATACGTCACAATATCCGCTTGGAGCCTATGATGCAGGCAACGAGATCATTTATTATTCTTCACGAACAAGCGATGGCAAGTCGGATCAGTTATTTTCCATGAATTTGAAAACGGGAAAGATTGATCAATTGACGACGGAACTGTATGCCATTAACCATATTGTTGTTGTAGATGGTATGGTCATCATGGATGCTTCCTTTAAAGACAGCTACGATAATCATATTAAGCCTATCGTATCGTATCATCCGCAGACGAAAGAGTTGAAGCCTTGGTGGGATCTGAACAAAGACGACACGACCATATGGGATTTAAAATACAATGAAGCAGCCGGGACGATTTATGCGGCAACTTATTCTTGGAAAGAAGATTTCGGAAATGTGGTTAAAGCTAATAAACTGCACATCAAACCTGAACCTCCCCTTTACACCGTAAAAGAATATGACGTGCAAGGGAATGAGATCAAGAAAATTTTTCAGACAAAAGAGGAATTAGTCTTCTTTGCCTTAGCCCACGATGGGAGAACGGCTATATACGGAAGCGCTCCCCATGCAAATGACCCGAGACACTATACAATTGTTGACCTTGCCACGGGACAAGAGCAATTGTTCACTGTGTTTGAAGCGATAAGTGATGCTTTTTTTGAACCCGATGATTCAAATGTGCTGCTCGTATTAGGTATATATAAGGATAAGCGCGGTGTATATCGGTATGATCGCGTGACAGGCAACGTGGAACTGCTTCTGGCGGAGCCGGAGAAGGATGGAGCCATTAACAACTTTACGATCATGGGGGAATAATGTCGGTAATCAACAAG
>NZ_QYZD01000106.1:0-835 GCF_003591545.1 Paenibacillus thiaminolyticus | reverse complement strand
TAGAGTGTGTCTTCAAACTATAAGCTCACATTAAAACATGGTAAACTTAACCTATGAGAAGACGATACGAAATACGCGATGATCAATGGGACCAAATTAAAGATTTACTTCCACCAGAGCGAAAACGTCAAGGTGGACGTATTGCCAAGGACAACCGAATGATGTTGAATGCCATGCTTTGGGTCGCTAGAAGCGGAGCGCCATGGCGAGACCTCCCTGAACATTACGGCTCATGGAAAACGGTGTACACTCGTTTCCGTCGCTGGCAGATGGCGGGAATATGGGATGAAATTCTAAAGCATGTTTCCGTAGCCCCTGATTTTGAAAATATCATGATCGATGCTACCATCGTCCGCGTCCACCAACATGGAGCGGGCGCAAAAGGGGGCAGCAATTCCAGGCCATCGGGCGCTCCAGAGGCGGAATAACGACCAAAATTCATGCAATCGTAGATGCGCTTGGAAATCCGTTACGCTTTGAGTTGACCGCTGGCAACTGCCACGACTGTGTTAAAGGCTATGAAATGCTTCAAGATATGGATCTGACCGGCAAGACGGTGATAGCCGATCGAGGTTATGACATGAATCGCATTTTGGAACTGATCGAGAAGCAGCACGCCACCGCTGTCATTCCGAGTCGGAAACATCGAAAAATTCAACGAACGTGCGATTGGTGGCTTTACAAAGAGCGCCACCTGGTTGAATGTTTATTCAACAAACTTAAACACTATCGCAGACTGGCCACTCGTTACGATAAGCTAACCTGTACATTTGCAGCCTTTTTATCGTTGGCTTCTATTTTGTTATGGTTAAATTAGGTTTGAAGACACGCTCTA
>NZ_QYZD01000105.1:0-864 GCF_003591545.1 Paenibacillus thiaminolyticus | reverse complement strand
ATGGAATGGGCGAGCACGGGAAGTGGGATCCCCATGATGGGATGACCGAGCATGGGAAATGGGATCCCTATGATGGGATGTCGGAGCATTGGAAATGCCATCCGCATCACGAAATGGGCGAACATTGGAAATGGGATTGGCACCATGGGATGACGGAGCACGGGGAATGGGACCCTCATCGTGGAATGGCCGGACATGGGGAGTGGCTTTCTCATACCGGTCATGTCTCCCCGGGGATGTATCAGACTTATCCTACCTATATGTCGCCGGAAGCCGGCTGGCATAGTCCGGAGCCATACTGGGGCATGCCTCACTGGAAGATGGATGGTTGGGAAAAAGGAAAGGAATTCGATGGCAGCGTTCATCAGCGCGAAGAGGAGCTTGAAGCGGAGACAGCAAATGCTTCCTCTACCGAGACGGATGGCGGGTCGCAAGAAAGAATTGAGAATTCAAGCGATACGGAAAAGAAAGCGACGATTCGCAGCGCTTCCGGGAAAAAGAGCCCCCGGAGTGCGCAGAAGGCCAAAGCTTCAAGCAGGAAGCAGCGTCCGCAAGGTATGCCATGGATTGGTAGCTGAAGCCGATTACTTAACAGCAACAGGTAATGTCCCCTGTTCTATTATGAAGAGATAGATGGGTGGATATTACCTGTTGTTGTGATGTCACTGTATACACCAACTGGGACTAAGCATTTGCCTGATGTTCCTTTTCATGATGTCGTAGCGTGTGAAGAAAAATAATAGATTTAGAGGTTGCTTTTCTATTAGAAGCGTGATATATTTATATTCTGTCTTCGACAGAGCGACATCAGCCGCCTGAAGCGAAAAAAGATTTTAAAAAAAGTGCTTGACGCTGAATCGAAGA
>NZ_QYZD01000104.1:0-1024 GCF_003591545.1 Paenibacillus thiaminolyticus | reverse complement strand
CACTAGCCTTGCACCAAACCTAACATGAGAAATATAGTTCTAATAATTTACTTTTTCTTGTATTTCTTGAACGATTAGTCTGGTAATTCATAAAAAAAATCTCCTAATGTTGAAGGATAGGCATGTTACCCAATCCCTCAGCAAAAGGAGAAAGACCATGGGTAATATACCAGATCAGACCGTCATTTGTAAATGCCTAAATTTGATTCAGCTCTCGGACGACGAATTCCCAATCTTTAATTATCGACGAAAGTTTACACTCGTGAGAGCGATCAAACTACTCATTGATGCCCAATTGAACAAACGCACGGACCTCGAAGATATCTGCAATGCGTTGCGTGCGGACGAACAACTGCAGCAGGCGATCAACCTGAAATCCATTAGTGCTTCCCAACTCGTACGTACGCTCAGAGCGTTGCCTTTACCGGTGTTGCAGCAGCTATGGATACAAGTGACACAGCGTTTGCAACAACTTTATCCGAAGCAGGGTATCCCCGGCATTGGGAAACTGAGTATTGTCGATTCAACTATACTTACACTCCCTAAAGTCGCTGGAAAATGGGCCTACTGCTCCAAAAAGAGCAACGGGGTGAAGATTCACACCAAACTTGTTGTGTGCGACCCAAGTACCGTCTATCCCGAAAACATTGTTTGTTCCACACGAGGTGTTGGCGACAAGGAAGTGGCGCTGGATTTGGTAATCGACGAAGATGCCATTCATGTTTTGGATCGCGGATACATCAACTATCGTCACTATAAGCAGTGGCTGGATCATAATCTCAGCTTCGTGGCGCGCATTCAGAAAAGCAGCAAGACAGCGATCATCTGCGAGCGTGAGGTTGATGAAACGACGCCTGTGTCGCGTGATGCTGACGTGATCGTGAGCTACAAAGATGAAGAAGGCCATGTAATAGAAGTCCAGCTCCGGTTAGTGGAGTATACCGATGATAAGAATCGTCAATACCGTGTGCTTACGAATGTCTGGGATAAGTCCGCGGATCAAATCTGCGAGATCTACCGGTGC
>NZ_QYZD01000103.1:0-1105 GCF_003591545.1 Paenibacillus thiaminolyticus | reverse complement strand
AGCTGGCTCAAAATGTACAATCGTTTTTGCGCGGAGGAGAGGGGGTAATAGGCGCACTCCTCCGTGATCGGGATCGACCTATACGCGGCCTGGCGTTCCTTATCCGTAAGAGCGGCATGCTGTTCCTTGCCCGTGATGACTTCCGCCATTTGCTCAATCGTCGGGTATTGGAAGACCTCCCTCAGCGGCATCTCGCTCCCCATCTCTTTGTGCAGCTTGGCCACCAAAGTCGTGGCCCGCAACGAATGTCCGCCGATGTCAAAGAAGTTGTCCTTCATTCCAACGCGCGGAAGCCCTAGCACCTCTTGCCAGATTTGCGCGAGCTGCGTTTCCACCGCTGTGCGTGGAGCCACGTAGTCAGCTCCGGTATGCATGCTTCCATCGGGTGCCGGCAGGGCTTTGCGGTCAATTTTTCCGTTGGGTGTCAGCGGCATATGCTCCAGCTGCACGAAGCAGGAAGGCACCATGTAGCCCGGCAACTCTTGAGATAACGCGCTTCTCAGCTCGCCAGCCGTCATTTCTTTGTCCGCGATGACATAGGCGCATAAATACGGCTGTCCGTCTCCGTCCTCCAGAGCGATCGCGACCGCTTCTTGTACCGAAGCCGTCTTCAACAGTTGGGTCTCCACCTCGCCCAGCTCGATCCGGTACCCCCGAATCTTCACCTGATGGTCGATCCGGCCCAGATACTCGATAGTGCCATCCGGCAGCCACTTGGCCAGATCCCCCGTCCGGTACATCCGCTCGCCTGGTTCGAACGGGTTGTCCACGAACCTCTCTTCGGTCAGCTCCGGACGATTCAAGTACCCGCGCGCCACACCCACGCCGGAAATGCAGAGTTCCCCGGGGATACCGACCGGCAGCAATTGATCGTTCGCCCCCACGATATACACCCGATGATTCGGGAGCGGACGGCCAATCGGTACCAGCTTCCCTGCCGGAGCCACAACATTTCCGAGCGGAGCCACCGCATTTCCGGCCGTGGCGACAGCATTTCCGGCCGGAACGACCGTCGTTGCCGGCCATATCGTGGTCACAATCGAGTCTTCAGTCGGACCATAGGCGTTAATATACAACACGCTGTCTCGCCACTGCTGAACCAAAT
>NZ_QYZD01000102.1:0-1200 GCF_003591545.1 Paenibacillus thiaminolyticus | reverse complement strand
TACTTACGGAGTTGCCTCCGCCCGCGTTTGGAGATGACGACTTGCCCCTTCTTCTTTCCTGACATGCTTTCGGCCAGATTTAGGCCTGCCATCGACAGCAGTTGGCGGCCATGAGTGAATTGCCGCAAGTCGCCTGCATTGGCTAAGAGGACCGCAATATAGAGGGGACTTAGCCCCTTAATGGAGGAAAATAACTCCACGGTCTCCGGAATTTCCTCCAGCAGTGCAGCTATCTCACGGTCTATTTCCTGCAAGCGCTCAGTGAGGCGTTCATAATCTTCCACCAGGCGGCTTGCTTCTCGTCTCGCTTCTTCATTAGCATCCGCAGCACCAACAGACAGACGGCCTACCTCCAATAGCTCCTGTGCCTTCTGCAGGCCGGTTCTCCCGCCGGCACGTTGCATCCGTTTCTTCCAGGCATGGACGAGGTCTTCAGCAGTATGCTTCAGAACATCGGCTGGAAGCGGAAAGTCCTTTAACGTAGCAAGCGGACGAGGCTGCTCCCAATACTTGAAGACCTGAGTGAACTCAGGAAAATAGATATCCATCCAGCGAATGAGACGGTTCATGATATTTCCGCGCATGTCGGCCCAGTATTCCCTTTCGTTAACGACTACGCGAAGACGTCTGTAAAAAGGCTCCTGCTTGGTATAGTCGCTGTAATACCCTCGTGAAACGACATCCGCAATCACGAGAGCGTCCTTGGCATCATTTTTCGACTGCGAATTATCCCGATTTTCTTTGTTCCGCTTCGTGGTAAGTGGATTGACCAAAACGACTTTAATCCCCTTTTCTGAAAGCCAGTCGGCAAGATTAAGCCAGTAATGCCCCGTAGACTCCAAGCCAACAATCTCTTTAGACAGTCCAATTTTCTTTTGTAAATCACGAATCCAGTTCAATAATTTACTGAAACCGAATTGATTATTTTCAAATGCTAATCCACGGCCCTGTTCGATTCCACGGAAATTGACGGCTCGTGCAACATGTGTATTCTTAGCAATGTCAATCCCAACTACAAGATGACTCGTGGTAATTCGTTCAACTCGTTGATTATGTACGGTAGATTGTTTAAACTTCATATAGAGCGTCCTCCTTGGATGATGGGTTTTTTAAGGGCTATGACCCGTTGACACCCCCATTGTACAAGGGACGCTCCTTTTTTTTCAAAGCCAGAATCTTGGCTCTGACAGGAATGTTCAG
>NZ_QYZD01000101.1:0-1255 GCF_003591545.1 Paenibacillus thiaminolyticus | reverse complement strand
AAAAACCAGCTAATGTTTGTCAAGCTGCACCCTTGGTGATTTAATGAATTACTGATATACTGGTTTTTGAGCATGGCAAAAAAACTCCATTGGCGTGGAGTTTTTTTAGAATTGAATAAGTTTATGCTTGGTAAGGCTGGCCTCTATTCAAGATAGCGTAAATGTGATGTAGTAGCTTGTTGGCGCAAGCGATCACCGTTACCTTGTAAGGCTTGCCTTCTTTCTTTTTTCGTTCGTAGTACGATACTAACCGTCTATTACTTCCTTGCCGAAGTCCACATTGTACAGCAAGATACAACGATCTGCGCAGACGTTTTGAGCCGCGTTTCGTGATCCGGTTGCTGCTAGCTGTAAATTTCCCTGAACTATATACACTCGGATCTAGTCCGGCATAGGCTACTAGCTGCTTAGCATGTCTAAACTGTTTAATATCTCCTATCTCCGCCACTATAGCCGCTGCAAGCTTCTCCCCAATTCCAGGAATGGATTTCAATAAATGAACCTCCGGTAGATGAACAGATATTTTCTCCATTTGCTGCTCCAATTGCTTCAATTGGGCTTGAAATGTTAAGAGTAACGCCACCATCCCTTTCAGTGCCGCCGTTTGAGATGGACTTGCCCACCCTTCCTTCCACTTGCGTAATACCTCTTCTAATCGTATCGACTTCTCTCTTATCCAGCTTTGACTGCGAGATCTCCCAGCATGTTTTATTAGGACTTTCTCTATAATCTCCACCTCATCCATTTGCCCTTGTAAACAGCTCTGCAACACTTCTAGTGATGTAGCCGAGTACAGGTCACTAAACACTCCTTCATAAGCCGGAATTACTTGATCCAACAATGCCCTGGTATTGAGTTTGGCTTGTACATATAATGATGTGACAAACTCATGCTGGCGGGTAGCGTGTTGAAGTTCCATGTACGCCTCATCCCAGATTCGGTGTGGCAAAGCATCTCCTCTGTAAAACATTTCGGCCAAGTTCCAAGCATCTGCCTCGTCGGTTTTCACCTTACGAAGCCCCATTCCTTTTGCTCGCTTGGACTGTAACGGATTAAGGATGATATGACGGATTTCTTCCCGAGCCAAGTAACAAACAAGTCCACGGTGATAATGTCCCGTAGCTTCCATAATAACTACGGGCTCCGTGCCTGTCCTTGCTTTTAGTTCTGTGCATAATGTGCTGAGCCTCTCTAATCCTTGCTCGTTATGATAAATCTGTTCTGCTTTCCCGTAGGGTTCATTTCGCCGTAAAAA
>NZ_QYZD01000100.1:0-1257 GCF_003591545.1 Paenibacillus thiaminolyticus | reverse complement strand
GAACTCCAGCCTTCCAAGCTGGTAGCGTGGGTTCGATTCCCATCACCCGCTCCATACTTAACATCAGTTAACCGCCATAGGGCGGTTTTGTTGCGTTTAAAGGCAAGCTGGTCTGCTTGAGGAATCGGACAACGACTACTTTTCGAGCGGAGGATGCTGCCAAAGTAAAGTAATCCTGCGATTTTACAGTATTTATTTGGCTCCAGGCAGCTAATCAAGAGGATTCCTGCAAAAGTGCCGTTTTTTGTCAGTCTAATCGTCATTTTGAACGCAATAGTGGGAAATTGATGGAGATTTGCAGGAATTTCTTGTACCGAAAAGTTTAGCGGCGAGAATGCTGCAATTTTGCAGGCTTTAGCAGCTGTGGAACGTAACAGAGGGCCCTTATCATCAGGGAACGAGGATGAGAGCATCTTTGGGAACGTACGGCCAGCCAATTCGTGCATCGCAGGAGGCGGGCGTAATTGCTTGACCATCATGATAAAACCCGATCGGCGAATGCTCGAATCGGGTTTCGTGTTGAGCATGGGTACTCTAATTATGCCGGATCTAATGGTTTGAAAATGACTCGGAGAATGAGCATCCGGGATTATGGGGAAGTTGGCATGGGAAAAGGTTACACGGGAATGAAAATGCTTCCAGGCTGCTGACTTGTGGTTCGGTTTCTATCTGTACTCAAAAATTGGCATCAACTCATTGTTGATACTCGGCAGGAAATATGTTATTATATTTACGTTGTGCAATAATAAACAACATGCAACAAAAAACATACAATATACATGATGCGGACATAGCTCAGTGGTAGAGTATCGCCTTGCCAAGGCGAGGGTCGCGGGTTCGAATCCCGTTGTCCGCTCCAGAATAAATGCGCCCTTAGCTCAGCCGGATAGAGCGTTTGACTACGAATCAAAAGGTCGGGAGTTCGAATCTCTCAGGGCGCGCCACTTTTTCAATAAATGGATACATACATCGGGACGTAGCTCAGCTTGGTAGAGCACCTGGTTTGGGACCAGGGGGTCGCATGTTCAAATCGTGTCGTCCCGACCATTTTTTTGCGGGTGTAGTTCAATGGTAGAACTCCAGCCTTCCAAGCTGGTAGCGTGGGTTCGATTCCCATCACCCGCTCCATCCTCTACATTCTGCGGGAAGAGATGTTGAAATTCAACGCAGGTTGTGGTATAATGATTAATGTTGTAAAATAATGCGGACATAGCTCAGTGGTAGAGTATCGCCTTGCCAAGGCGAGGGTCGCGGGTT